>NZ_CP159218.1:1200000-2400000 GCF_040438885.1 Nakamurella sp. A5-74
ACTGCTGCAGCACCGCCTCGGTCACCGGAGTCCCGTTGAGCGACAACGACTTCACGTAGGGCGTCGTACGGGTGTTCTGCGGCGCGTCGATGGTCAGCGTGCCCTTGCTCTGCCGGTGCACGACGGTCTTGTCGAACAGCGGCGAGCCGACGACGTACTCGCCGGAGGCCAGCGACAGCGGGTAGAAGCCCATGGCGGCGAACAGGTACCACGACGACATCTCGCCGTTGTCCTCGTCGCCGGGGTAGCCCTGGCCGATCTCGCTGCCGACGAAGAGCCGGTCGACGATCTCGCGGGTGATCCGCTGGGTGCCGCTCGGCGCGCCGGCCGCCGCGTACATCCACGGGATGTGGTGGCTGACCTGGTTGCTCATGCCGAACTGTCCAAGCCGGACATCTCTGGCTTCCTTGGCCTCGTGGATGCCGTAGGAACCGGTCTCCTGGAGGGCGAAGAACGCGTCCAGCTTGTCCAGCAACCCTGTCCGGCTGCCGTACAACGCTTCCAGGCCGGCCACGTCGTACGGGGTGTGGAAGGCGAAGTTCCAGCCGTTGGTCTCGGTGTAGTCGCCGCCCCAGGACGTCGGGTCGAACTGTTCCGGCGACTTGGCGAACCCGCCGGAGGCGGTGCGGCCCTGGAAGAAGTCGATCTCCGGGTCGAACATGTTGACGTAGTCCTGGGCGCGCTTGGTCAGGTAGGCAGCGGACTCCTTGATCTCCGACCGCCGGGCTTGCGGGGTCGCCGGATCCGCCGCAAGGGCGGCGCCCATCTGTCCGACGGCGTAGTCGTTGATGTAGCCCTCCAGGCCCCAGGAGACGCTCTCGCCGGTGGCGGTCGAGGTGTAGCCGAGGAACGGTGAGGTGTCCAGACCCTTGCGCCCCACTGCATTGCTGGTGGGCAGCACGGTCGCGTTCTTCAGCGCCGCGTCGTAGGCCTCGAGCGCGATCGGGGTCGGCAGCGCTCCGGAGACGTAGGCCTCGGCGAAGGAGGCGTCCGAGCTGGTGCCGGTCATCAGGTCGGCGTAACCGGGGGAGGACCACCGGGCGATCCAGCCACCGTCGCGGTACTGCTGGACGAAACCGTTCACCAGCTTCGCGGCGAAATCGGGGTACAGGAACGAGTACAGCGGCCACACCGTGCGGTAGGTGTCCCAGAACCCGTTGTTGACGTAGATCTGACCGGGGACGACGGTCGCGTTGCTGACGGTGTCCCCGGCGTCACCGACCGGGCCGGTCACCGGGCTGGCGTACATCCACTCGGGCGCGGTCTGGGTACCGGTGTTCTCGGACTGCGAGTTCGGATACAGGTTGAGCCGGTACAGGTTCGAGTACAAGGTCGCTTCCTGCGCCGGGGTCGCCTGCGGGGCCTCGATCGCCCCTAGCCGGGAGTTCCAGGCATCGGTCGCGGCGTGCCGGACCTCCTCGAAGCTCCGGCCGGCGACCTCGAGATCCAGGTTGTGCCGCGCCTGTGCGGTCGACAGGAAAGACGTCGCGACGCGCATCTCGACGGTCTTGTCGGTGCTGGTGTCGAACCGGACAGCGAGACCGGAGGTCCGCGCGGAGGTGACAGCGGAGGAGACCGGGGTGGCGTCGAAGTCGGCCACGAAGTACATCCTGGTCCGGCCGGCGGACAGGCCGCTGCCGTTCTCCACCCATCCGCTGACCCCTGTGCCGTCGCGGGTGAACTTCGAGCTGCCGTCGACGCGGTCGATGATGACGCTCTGGCTGTCCGCCGTCGCAGGTGCGGTGAAGGAGTAGACGGCTGCGTGGTCGGCCGGGGCGATCTTCGCCAGCAGGCCGTTGTCGAAGGCAACCTGGTACAGATCGGGGCGAGCGATCTCGCTGTCGTGTGTGAACGCGAGCTTGCGGGCGTTCAGATCACCACTGGGCGCGGCTTCGGTGCTGAGGGACGGCATGAACGCGAGCTGGTTGCGGTCGCCCATCCACGGGCTGGGCTCGTGCGAGATGCCCAGGGCGTTCAGCATCGGCCGGTTGGCCGCGTTGTTCTGCTCCGCGTACTTGTACAGCCAACTCTGCGAGCCGGCGTCCGTCATCGGGGTGTAGAAGTTGAAGCCGTTCGGGACGGCGGCGGCCGGGATGTTGTTGCCACGGGAGAAGTTCGAGTTCGCGTTGGTGCCGCGGCGGGTGTCGACGTGGTCGACGAGTCCGTCCGGGGTGGTGAGCTGGTCGGCCGCGGCGATCGCGAGGTCGTCGATCCAGCCGGAGGTCGACCTGCCGGCCTTCGCGTCGGGGAAGTCGTAGCTGAGCAGGATCTTCGAGATGTGCTTACCGGCAAGGGATCCGAGGTCGACCCGCACGGCGTTCCACTGGTTGCCGTACAGCACCTTGGAGGTGCCCTGGCCCTGCGCAGAGGCCGGGAAGCCGTACTGGTCGACGAGGGCATCGGCCGACACCAGAGTGCCGTCGTCCAGCTGCAGGTCCACTGCGGTGAAGGTCGCTGCCCAGGTCAGATCGCCGCCCTCGAGCACCGGGAAGATCTTGTAGGCCAGTTCGGTGTCGGCGCCGACGGTGAGGTCGAGGTTTTGGAACAACACATCGGTCGCGCTCGCCGGCCCGTCGGCGACCGGGCTGCCCGCATAGCGCAGCGCCTTGAGGCCGGAGAAGCCGACACCCGACTTGACGGTCGGTCCGCTCACCGGCCCGGCACCGACCGCGCTCACCATCGGCGACGGAGCCGGTACGCCGGTGCTGCCGTCCAGGATCTCCCAATCGGCCAGCTGCAGGATCGCGCCGCCGTTGTTGGCCGTGATGTCGAGTCGGTAGTACAGGTAGGCAGCCGGGGTGGCGACCGTGTACTGCTTCGTCGCGAAACGATCCGGGAAGGCCTGGTCGGTCCGGCTGTCGACGGTCGTCCAGGTGGTCCCGTCCGGCGAGCCCTGGATCGTCCACGATTTCGGGTCGCGGTCGTCCGAGTCGTTGGCGGAGGTCAGCGAGTACGCGGCGACCGTCTGGGCGGACGTCAGCCGGTACTGGGCCCAACCGGTGCGCTGGAAGGCGAGCCACTTCGTCGAGCTGTTGGCGTCTGCGAGGCTCGCCGCCGGCTCACCGGGGGCGTTCTCGGCGGAGGCGGTGACCTCGGCGACCGCTCCCAGCAGACTCCCCGGCCCGAAGCTGCGGCCGGTGAAGTTGACCGGCTCGGTCAGCGGCATCGAGACCTCGGGGACGGGATCGCCGGTCTCGAAGGAGCTCTCGAACTCGGAACCCGCTGCGGCAGTGACGGTTCGAGCCGGTTCAGCCGGCCGTACGGCTGTCGATGCGATCGCCGGCGCGGGTGAGGTGGTGGTGGCGTGCGCGGGGGAGGTGCTGAAGGCCAGGGCGGCGGCCGTGACGACCGCCAGCGTTGCGCGGACACCCGGCCTGCCGCGTCCCGCCCGGCGCGCGGTCCCGGAGACAGCGGGGGAACCGCTCCGGGTGGCTGATCGGCTCGTCATCGGGTCGGTCATCAGGACTCCTGCGCTGGAGGGAAGTGCGCACAAAACCGACTGTGGTGCCGGTCACGCAGGAGGAATGTAACTGGCGGAATTTCGTCCGTCAAACAAACTTGAAAAATTCTTTCGGGCGACGGAATTGTTCCGAGCTCGATCATTAAAGAATGGGCCCGGCGGAACCCGTCAGTCACGCACGGGACGGGGCAGTCTGCGGATTACTACCGTCCTGCACCGGCTTTCGAGAATTCGCTGGCGGGTCACCAGGAATCATCCGTGCGATTGCGGACGCGAGTGACGGGAACGAAAGTTGCAACTCCCGAAGACCGTCGCGCCGTGCCGCACGAGTTCTTCGACGGGGTCAGAAGCCGTTGCAAGCAGAGGCCGGGGCTGCGGTTGCCGACGCACCGGACATCGACGACCCGGCCTGGCCCGATCCACCCGCGACGCCGGAGCTCTCGGCGACGGTCGTCATCGAACCCTCGGCCCCGCTGCCGGTCGCCCCGGCATGGGACTCGCCGCCCGCTACCTCCCCGGCGCCGTGCCCCTCGGCGCCGGTCAGCCAGACCGGAGTCGGGTGGGGCGGCTGGATGTCGATGGTGTCGCGGGTGCCGCGACGCTCGACCGGGTTCGCGATCGGCACCCGGACGGTGACGGTTCCGGCCTGCGCGAACGTGAACGTCACCGGGATCGACTGCCCGAAGCACAGCGGCCGGCTGAGGCCCTCGAGTGAGATGGTGTGCTCGGCGGCGCTGTTCACCTGGACGTTGAACTGTTGGGGCAGAGCGATCTTGCCGGCGCTGATCGTCACCTTGGCCGCGTCCGGCGAGCTGACACCGGTCAGGGTGTCGCCCTGGGTGCCGTGGTTGCTGATCACCAGGGAGACCGGGACGGTGCTGCCCGGACCGTAGTTGGCTGCCGCAGGGGTCTCGAAGATGACGTTCAGGACGCTCAGCTGGCCGACCGAGGCGTTGCCGCCGTCGATCGCTGCCACCTGCTGGGCGGTCTGGGAGACCTGACCGGCGGCGCAGCCGGAGACCGCAAGCGCCAGGCCGAGTGCGGCCGCGGCGATCACCGGCGCAGAGCGACGGGAGGCGTGGCGAGGGGCCTGGATGGTGCGCGACACGGCGATCCCTTTCGTCGATCAGGTGCTGCGGGGCGATGGCCGTGCTCCACAGCGGCGCGGTCGTGGTGCGACGCGCGGAAGCCGGAACTCCCACCCCAGAGATTAGCCGTCCCCGGACGCCGGTGGTGAGTCGGGCGCCCACGGCGCTCGGAGGGTCGTCCGGAGGCCGCGGACAGCCCTCGTCAGCACCCGCGATCCGGGTGTCGCAGAGCCCCGGAGGAGCGCTCGATGCACGGTCGGCACGGGTTTGTCAAGTGTTCGGCGAGACCTGGGACAACGGTCGTATGCCCCCTGACCTGCGACAACGAGTGGGCGCGGCCTGCTGGACGTGGTAGGATGGGTGCAGCGAAAGGGGCATGTGAGCACATGGTTTTCAAGGTCGGAGAGACTGTTGTCTACCCCCATCACGGGGCCGCGCTGATCCAGGCCACCGAGACCCGCGTGGTCAAGGGCGAGGAGAAGCTGTACCTGGTCCTGAAGGTCGCCCAGGGCGACCTGACCGTGAAGGTTCCCGCAGAGAATGCCGAGATCGTCGGTGTTCGTGACGTCGTCGACCAGATCGGACTCGACAAGGTGTTCGAGGTGCTGCGTGCACCGCACACCGAGGAGCCCACCAACTGGTCGCGTCGCTACAAGGCCAACCTGGAGAAGCTCGCGTCCGGTGACGTCAACAAGGTCGCCGAGGTCGTCCGTGACCTGTGGCGTCGCGACAAGGAACGTGGTCTGTCGGCCGGTGAGAAGCGCATGCTCGCCAAGGCCCGTCAGATCCTGGTCTCCGAGCTCGCACTGGCCGAGCACACCGACGAGCCCAACGCCGAGATCATCCTCGACGAGGTCCTGGCTTCCTGAGTCGACTTCGTCCCGGGTAGATCTGACCACCGATGACGGTCGTCGCACTTGTTCCGGCCGCAGGCCGGGGTGAACGCCTCGGTCTCGGCGTGTCCAAGGCGTTCGTCGAGGTTGCCGGCCGTCCGCTGGTCGCGCACGCGGCAGCCGCGTTGTTCGCCGGTGGAGTCGACCGGGTGGTCGTCGCCGTCGCAGCGAGCGACTGGGACCTCGCCCATGAGGTGCTGGGCGACCACTGCATGGTGGTGCTCGGTGGCAGCGACCGGACCTCGTCCGTCGCCGCTGCGCTGAGCCACGCCGGTGACGACGCCCGGATCATCCTGGTGCACGACGCTGCGCGGGCGTTCACCCCACCTGAGTTGGTGCGCCGGGTGATCGATGCCGTTCGCAACGGCGCCGACGCCGTGGTACCGGTCCTCCCGGTCACCGACACGATCCGCCGTCACCTGGCACCGTTGGACACCGAGTTCGTCGGCGGGTCCAGCGGCGGGATCGTTGATCGCGACACCCTGCGCGCAGTACAGACCCCCCAAGGATTCCGCGCCGAGGTGTTGCGTCAGGCGCACGCCGCAGCAGGTCCGGCAGGCGCCACCGATGACGCCGCGCTGGCCGAGGCGCTCGGCACGGTGGTCAGCTTCGTGGCCGGTGCCCCCGAGGCCGGCAAGATCACCCACTCCGACGATTTGACGATCGCCCGTGCGTTGCACGAATCTCCCACCATGCGGATCGGCAGCGGCCTCGACGTGCACCCCATCGAGCCGGGCCGCGCCTGCCGTCTCGCCGGTCTGGAGTTCCCGGACGACGACGGCTGCGCGGGCCACTCCGACGGCGACGTCGCGGCCCACGCGCTGTGCGATGCGTTGCTGAGCGCAGCCGGTCTCGGCGACCTCGGGTCGGTGTTCGGTACCGACGACCCGCGCTGGGACGGTGCGTCCGGCCTCGATCTGCTCGGCGAGGTGATGAATCGGCTCCGGGCAGCCCGGTTCGAGGTGGTCAACGCCACCGTGCAGATCATCGCCAACACCCCGCGGATCGCAGCCCGCCGCGTCGAGGCCGAACAGGTGCTCACCGCCGCGATCGGTGCGCCGGTCTCGGTCTCGGCGACCACCACCGACGGGCTGGGGCTCACCGGTCGCGGAGAGGGTCGCGCCGCGCAGGCCACCGCTCTGGTGCGCCAGGTCTGAGTTCCGCGCCGGCCATCTGCCGATCATGTCGTCGTCCGACCTCGACATGCGGCCGCGCACGTCAGGGCTTACCGTCGGATGATCCATCGACGGAGGAAAATCCCATGAGAATCGTCCCGCGAGCCCTGTTCGGCGCGATCTCCGCGCTCATCATCGCCACCGGTTCGGTGGTCGTCACTGCAGGTTCGGCCTCCGCCGCACCGGCCAAGCTGTCACAGAGCCAGGCCAGTTCCCAGCTCGGCGCCGCCGGTATCCGAGTCACCTCGAGCGGCGGCTGCACCACCAGGAGCAACTCCAGTTGCACCTCCTTGAGCCAGGTCAATGCGGCCACCATCCAGGGCGCCGTCACCCTCAAGAACGCCAGTGGCTGCGCGCTCACCGTCACCGGCGGGACGGAGGTCGGCCACGCCAGCGGTACCTACAGCCACTACAACGGCTACAAGCTCGACTTCGCCATCACCAGCTGCCTGACGAACTACATCACCGGCAATTTCACCTCCATCGGTGGCAGCAAATGGAAGGCCGGCTCCGGCAACATCTACTACAGCGAGAGCAACCACTGGGACGTGACGTTCTACAGCTGCGGCTGCTGACCGCGGCCCGGATCACTGGGCGCCTGCTCAGCTGTTCCGGTGGGTGAGGAGGACGTCGACGAGGTCGCCGGCGGTCGCCTTGCCGATCGTCTTCGTCAGCGCCGCTCGGATCGGCAGCCAGTGCAGGCCGGCGCCCGAGGGCATCAGGGTGGCCTCGAACGGATGGCCGTCCAGGGTGCCGGCGACCTTCACCGCTCGGCCCGTCCCCAGCAGCTCGACGGATCCCGGTACTTCCAGATAGGTGGCGAATGCGCCGTCCTTGCGGATCGGCGCCGTGAGCCGATGGTCCAGCGGGCCGGCGCTCATCGCACGCCCGCCGTGAAGCCGGATGCCGCGCGAGCGGTGGCCTCCACCATCTCGTAGCGGTGTCGCCAGCCCTCCGCATCGGGGACGTCCCCGCCGCCGGTGTTGTCCAGCTCGGACTCAGCCTCGGAACGTCCCAGCGAGCCGTCGATGAGCTCGCGCACGATGTCGGCGTGCCCGACGTGGTGTTCGGTCTCGGTCACCAGATGCACCAGGATGCGGTGCAGGCCAAGCGGTTCGGGGGAGAGCCAGGGGGCGTGGGTGACGGCGTCGTCCGGGAGTGCGGCCAGCGTCGCATCGGCATGCGCACAGGCGTGCCGATAGTCCTGGATCAGCTGATCGCGGGATTCGTCGGTGGTGGCAAGGAAATCACTGCGCACTGCCGACTGCTGCCCGAACCAGCCGGGTGCGTGCGCGGAGATACGCCCGAAACAGGCGCCGAGATAGAGCAGCTCGACACCGGTCAGATGCTTGATCAGTCCCAGCAGGTTGGTACCCGACGGGGTCAGCGGACGGCGCACGTCGTACTCGTCGAGTCCGTCGATCTTCCAGAGCAGCGATCCGCGTGCCTCGACGAGATAGCGGTGCAGCTCGTCGAGTTGGACGCGGGTGGCGGTTCGATCGGTGGTGGGCACGCTCATCGGAGTTCTCCTCGGTGGTGGCGACATCGGCTGTCACTGAGTACGACTGCGCGGCTGCGGCACAATCATCGGTATGAGCGCATCCAGTGCGGACGTGGTGTCCGGTGTGACCCTCGATGCCGCCCGTCGCGCCGAGGACGAGGCCACGTTCGCCGAGGCCGTCGGGCCGTTGACTCCGCAGCTGCGCGCTCACTGCTATCGGATGCTCGCCTCCACGCACGATGCGGACGACGCCGTGCAGGAGACCCTGCTGCGGGCCTGGCGCGGACTCGAGGGATTCTCCGGGACGGGTTCGCTGCGTTCGTGGCTGTACGCGATCGCGACCAGGGCCTGTCTGGATGCGCTCGTGTCGCGGACGCGCAGGGCGCTGCCGATGGACCTTGGACCGGCCAGCGAGACGGTGGTGCTGCAGGAGGGCCCGTTGACGGATGTCGCGTGGCTGCAGCCCTTCCCGACGGCAGGGATGGCGGCAGGTCCGCTCGACCCGGGTGCGACGCTGGAACAGCAGGAGGCTGTCGAACTGGCCTTCGTCGCTGCGCTGCAACATCTTCCACCGAACCAGCGGGCCGCTCTGGTGCTGTTCGAGGTGTTGGGATTCTCTGCGGCAGAAATTGCCGACACCATGCGAACCTCCCGTGCCTCGATCAACAGTGCCCTGCAACGGGCCCGGAAGATCGTGGCGGACGAGGTCCCTGCCGTGAGTCAACTGCAGACACTGCGGATGCTCGGCGACGAACGGCTGCGGGAGGTGGTGGACGAATTCACCTCGGCGCTGCAGGACGGCGATGCTGCACGGCTGGTTGCGCTGCTGTCCCAGGACGTCAGCTGGTCGATGCCGCCGCTACCGGGCTGGTACTCGGGAATCGCCTCGGTGACCGACTTCGCCGTCCGGGTACCGCTGGGCTCCTGCGGACAATGGCGCTCCCGGCCGGTGTCGGCGAACGGACAACCCGCGGTCGCGCTCTACCTGCGGGCCGCCGGCGACGGTCCGTTCACTGCATGGTCGATCAACCTGCTGTCGGTGGACGGCGACGGCCGGATCCGGGAGATCACCTCGTTCCTGGGAGCCGAACACTTCGCTGCCTTCGGGTTGCCCATCGAGGTGCCGCCGGACTCCTGACCGCAGATCCGCCCGCGGTGGCCCGGTTCGGCGACGCCGGCCCCGCGACGTCAGGCGGTGAGCTCGTCCTCGAGGAACCTGCGTCGGGAGACCCCCAGGCCGCAGAACAGATGCACCACCAGCACCCCGCAGATCGCGATCAGCGACCACGTCCAGCCACCCGTCCAGTCGTGGATGATGCCGAACAGCACAGGTCCGACGGAGGCGATCAGGTAGCCGGCGGACTGCGCGAATGCGGAGAGCGCCAACGTTCCCTGGGGTGTCCGGGTGCGCAGGGCGATCAGCGTCAACGCAGTCGGGAACGAACCGCCACCCAGGCCCAGCAGGATCGACCACAGCGACGGTGCGGAGCCCGGCGAGAGGATCAATCCGAGATAGCCCAGGGAGTAGCAGCCGATCATCGCCACGATCAACACCCTGGGCGTGTGGATGCGCCCCAACAGCCAGGGCACGATCGCGGCGATGGGAATGCCGATCGCCGTCAGCAGCGAGACCTGGAACGCTGCCGCCTGATCGCTCAGGCCGGCGTCGACGTAGATCTCGGGCAACCAGCCGAAGGCGACGTAGGCCTGCATCGACTGCAGGCCGAAGTACCCCGCCATCGCCCACGCCAGCCGGGAGCGTCGCAGCGACGTGACGGGGATGGCGCGGGCCTGGCTGGCGCGGGGGAGCGGACGCCCGACGCTCACCACCGTCGTGATCCACGGGATCAGGGCCACCGCAGCCAGCGCCGACCACAATCCGATCCCCAGCCGCCAGTCCCCGCCCAGGGACGTCTGCAGCGGGATGGTCAGGGCGGCGGCGATCGACCCGCCGGCCGTCAGCAGCACCGTGTAGCAAGCGGTCACGACGGTGATCCGGTCCGGGAAGTGCAGCCGGACGAGGCCGGGCAGCAGCACGTTCCCGGCGGCGATCCCGGCGAGCGTCAGGACCGAACCGATGAACAGCATCGGCACACCGGGCACCACCGCGCGGAGCAGCTGGCCGGCGATCATCGCCAGCACTGCCAGCAGCACGGTGCGATGGGATCCGATCCGGGCAGCGACGGCCGGTGCGCCGACGCCCAGCAGGGCGAAGGACAGCGTCGGCAACGCGAGCAGGACCCCGGCGGAAGCGCCGGTCAGGCCGGTGTCGCCGCGCAGCGCCGGGATGACGGCGCCGAGCGCGTTGACGGCCGGACGGAGGTTGATGGCCAGCAGCAGCAGGGCCGCGAGAACCACCGGGCGGAACCAGGCCGGCCGATCGCTGTACGGCAACGCCGGGGCGGCGCCGGGTGCGGGTGCGGGGCCTCGCACGGCGCCGGGGTCGGGGCGTTCACCGGTGTCACCGTGCAGCTCACTCACCGGACGAGCCTAATGGGATGCTCAGGGCATGACCGACCAGCCTTCGGCGCCCTCGAGCGTCCCCGCTGTCCCCGCTGTGGCGATCCTGGGCGCCGGCAAGATCGGGGAGGCCCTGCTCTCCGGCCTGCTGCACGCGGGACGCACAGCGGATTCCCTGATGTTCACCGAGCGCTACGCAGCGCGCTGCGGAGAACTGACGGAGCACTACGGCGTCCCCGCTGTCACGACGGAGGAGGCAGCCCGGGACGCAGACGTGCTCGTGGTGGCGGTCAAGCCGCAGGACATCGAGGTACTGATCGAGGCGCTGGCCACCAGCATCACGCCCGGCACGCTGGTCGTCTCGCTGGCAGCCGGCATCCCCACCTCGCTGTACGAACGGAGTCTGCCGACCGGCACCCCGGTGGTCAGGGTGATGCCGAACACGGCGCTGCTCGTCGGGGAGGCGATGTCGGCGATCTCCGGCGGGGCGGCCGCCACGGACGAGCACCTGGCGCTGGTGGAGGAGATGCTGACCAGCGTCGGCAAGGTGGTGCGGGTGCCGGAGTCGCAGCAGGACGCGGTGACGGCGTTGTCCGGCTCGGGTCCGGCCTACTTCTTCTTCCTGGTCGAGGCGATGATCGATGCCGGCATCCTGCTCGGACTGCCGCGAGCGGTCGCGAGCGACCTGATCATCCAGTCGGCGGTCGGAGCCGCGCTGATGCTCCGTGATTCCGGTGAGCACCCGGTGTCCCTGCGCGAGGCCGTCACCTCACCCGGCGGCACCACGATCGCGGCCATCCGGGAGCTGGAGAACCACGGCGTCCGGGCGGCGCTGCTGTCGGCGATCGAGGCTGCAGCGCTGCGCTCGGTGGAACTCGGCGCCGCGCACGCGTGACGACCGGGTGTCGTTGCGTGAGCGGGCGCGGCTCGATCGCAGCGCCACGGATGGTCCAGCGGGGCGGTGACCGGATGTGAAATCGCTCGGTCTGCGACACGCCGGTATGGATTACGGAAATAATCATCTGAATCAGGTAGGGGATCCTGTCGCTTCTGTCCCACTGGTACCGCTACAGTGCGTGGAGCACGAGCGCGACTGTGTCCGCCAGGTGGGGAAGCCAGGCGGCGTGATGCGTGCCGAGAGACGGTGCACGATGGCCACTGGCCCCGATGGTCGTACAGCTGGCGAACCCGAGCAGGCGAAGTCCCCTGCCGGTGCAGCCCCCTTGTCCGAGATGCGTTTTCTGACGGTCGCAGAGGTGGCGACGGTGATGCGGGTGTCCCGGATGACCGTCTACCGCCTGGTGCATTCCGGCGAGCTCCCCGCGGTGCGGGTCGGTCGCTCGTTCCGAGTTCCGGAGCGCGCCGTGCACACCTATCTCGAGCAGGCGTTCAACGACGTCGGCTGACGCGGCACGGTGCCGGTCCGCTCGGTCGGGCCGGTCCGTCGGTGCGGCTAGACTTGCGCTCAGGCTTCGGTAGCGTCGCGCGTCCCCTCCGGTTCCGGGGTGGTTCGCCGTCGTACCGGGTTTCCCCGGCGCCCCAGCGGCGCCATCAGATTCGACAGGATGGTTGGAACACATGGGCTCTGTGATCAAGAAGCGACGCAAGCGGATGGCCAAGAAGAAGCACCGCAAACTGCTCCGCAAGACGCGCGTGCAGCGTCGCAAGGCCGGTAAGTGACCGACGCGATCGCTCGCGTCGTCGCAGCGTCCTGCTGATCTCGTCGCGTTCCGAACTTTCGCTGAACCCCTGGGACCTCCGGTCCCAGGGGTTCTGTGTGTCCGGTGCCGCGACGAGCCTGCGGGCAGGATGTCGCAATGACACTGCAGAGCAGCCGGCTGGTCGCATCGGTACGCGATCTGGTCACCTTCGTGTGACGTGCCCGCCGGTGCGGCCACCGGTACCGATCGCCGCTCCGGCGGACCGTCCGGCGGACATAGACTCATGCCAATTCCCTGCCACTGGTGAAGGAGTCCGATGGCCTCGACGGTGCTCGTCACCGGGGTGACCCGGTTCCTCGGGTCGTCGCTGGTCGGGCTGCTGGCCGGCGGCGGCAACGGTCCGCGGGTCATCGGTGTCGACGCTGCGCTGCCCGACGCCCGTGCGCGGGAGCGGATGGGCGCAGCGGAGTTCATCAGGGCGGACATCCGCAGCCCACTGATCGCCCGGGTGATCGACGAGGCGCGGGTCGACACCGTCGTGCACGCCTCCACCTCCGTCACCCCGGTCGCCGGGTCGCAGCGCACGCTGGCGAAGGAGATGAACGTCCTGGGCACGATGCAGCTGCTGGCTGCGTGTCAACGCTCCGACCGGGTGGAGAACCTGATCGTCCGGTCCACCGCCGCGGTGTACGGCGGATCCCCGCGAGACCCTGCAGTGTTCACCGAGGACAGCGAGCCGCGGGCGCTGCCCACCTCGGGACCCGCCCGGGATGCGGTCGACATCGAGGGTTACCTGCGGGGTTTCATCCGCCGCCGCCCGGACGTCCGGGTGGCCGTGCCGCGGTTCGCCGAGATCATCGGGCCGACCGTGCAGACCCCGCTGACGCGGTACTTCTCGCTCAGCCCCGTCGTGCCGGTGACGCTCGGGCGGGACGCACGGCTCCAGTTGGTCCACGAGAGCGATGCCGTCGCCGTGCTGGCAGCGCTGGTCACCGGTGACTTCGCGGGCACGGTCAACGTCGCCGGCGACGGCGTGCTGACCGTCACCCAGGCGATCCACCGGGCCGGGCGCGTGCCGGTGCCGGTGCTACCGAACGTGATGGGCCTGCTCGGCAGCGGGCTGCGGCGTCTGAAGCTGAGCGGCTTCTCGCCGGAGCAGGTGGAGCTGCTCAGCCATGGCCGGACGCTGGACACCACCCGACTGCGCGAGCAGGTCGGAGTGCGGCTCGACTTCACCACCGAGGAGGCGTTCGCGGATTTCGCCGACCGCCTCGACCACCCGGTGCGGGCGCTCAGCAGCCTGCTCGGCATCCCGCGGTGGGGGGCGCGGCAACCGAATGAGTACCCGCTGCCCGCCGCTGCCGTCGTGCCCGGCGAGCCTTCCGTACCGACCGTTCCTCGTCCCGACCGGCCGAAGCTGGTCAGCATCGACGGGGGACTGACGTGAGCGATCATCAGGCCGGCGCGGCCGTGCCCGATTTCGGGGTCGGCACCGGGACCCCGTCCCAGGAGCAGCCTGCCGGTGGCTGGCAGGACACCCTGGCCGGCCTGTTGGCGGCGACCCGCCGTCGGCTGACCGGCGACTACGAGGTCGACGACTTCGGCTACGACCCCGACTTCCACGAGAACTTCGTCCTCCCACCGCTGCGGTTGCTGTTCGAGCGGTGGTTCCGGGTCCAGGTCCAGGGCATCGAGAACCTGCCGGCCGAGGGTGGTGCGCTGGTGGTGGCCAACCACTCGGGCACCGTGCCGATGGACGCCGCCATGCTCACCGTCGCCATGCGCGATCACCATCCGCAGCAGCGGGTGCTCCGGACGTTGGCGGCGAACCTGGTCTTCGACCTGCCGGTGTTCGGGCCGCTTGCCCGCAAGTCCGGCGCCACCCTCGCCTGCCATCCGGATGCGGAACGACTGCTCGGCCGCGGCGAGTTGGTGGCCGTCTTCCCGGAGGGCTTCAAGGGCATCGGCAAGCCGTACCAGCAGCGGTATCGCCTGCAGCGTTTCGGCCGCGGCGGTTTCGTCTCGGCTGCCCTGCAACAGCGGGTACCGATCATCCCGGTGTCGATCGTCGGCGCCGAGGAGACCTACCCGCTGATCGCGTCCGTGCCGCAGCTGGCCCGACTGTTCGGCCTGCCGTACTTCCCGATCACCCCGACGTTCCCGCTGCTGGGTCCGCTCGGGGCGGTCCCGCTGCCGTCGAAGTGGATCATCGAGTTCGGTGAGCCGATCCCGACCGACACCTACCCGCAGGACGCGGCCGAGGACCCGATGGTGGTGTTCAACCTGACCGACCGGATCCGGGAGAGCATCCAGCAGACCCTGTACCGGCTGCTGGCGCAGCGCGGGCACCCGTTCTTCGGCTGATGGCAAGCCTCTCACCGCGGGCCCCCGAGCTTCGTCGGCCCTGGCTCATGCAGCAGGACTGGCAACACCTGACGTTCGTGCACTGGGCGATCGACCCAGCCATGGTGGCCGACATGATGCCGCGCGGCGTGCGTCCGGACACCCTCGACGGCGCGACCTACGTGGGGTTGATCCCGTTCCGGATGCACGACGCGGGCCCTGGCCGCGGCCCGGGGGTGCCGTACCTGGGGACCTTCGCCGAGACCAACGTGCGGCTCTACTCGGTCGACGACCATGGTCGGCACGGCGTGGTGTTCCGATCGCTCGAGACCACCAGGCTCGCGGTGGTGCTCGGCGCGCGAGGGCTGTTCGGGACGCCGTACATGTGGGCCAGGATGTCGATCGACATCAAGGGCGACGTGATCACCTACTCGACCCGGCGGCGGCTGCCGGGTCCGCGCAGCGTCGGCGGCACCATGCGGGTGCGGGTCGGCGCGCCGATCGACGAACCGTCACCGCTGGAGGTGTTCCTGACCGCACGGTTCGGTCTGCACACCTCGTGGCTTTCCCGACCGTTGTGGATCCCGAACGCGCACCCGCCGTGGTCGCTCCGACAGGCGACGCTGGAGCATCTCGACGACGGGCTGGTCGCCGCTGCCGGGCTGCCCGGAATCACCGACCGGACGCCGGATTCGGTTGTGCACTCCGTCGGTCTGCGGACCGAGTTCGGCTTCCCCCGGCGGGTCTGAGACCTCCTACCGCCATCGCCCTGGCAAGGGCAGAACTGCGGGTAGGTGGTCATGAGCGCCCTTTCCTGGAGAGGATCGGTATCCCTGCAGGTGTATGGGGCGTCACTACAGGTACAGACTGGAACGGGCGGGCGGGTGCTCGCAGACTCCGGTCACACCGCACCACCACCCGGAGGCCGATCATGAGCAACGCCGACACCACCACAGACACTGCCCTGGCTGACGCGAGAACGGCGGATGACGCCGATCGGGAACTGAAGGCCAGACATCGGGCTCTGTGGGCGCTCGGCGACTACACCTCGGTCGCCACCGACGTGATCGCCCTGCTCGGCCCCACCCTGGTCGCCGCCACTCAGGTCGGCCCCGGTGATCGGGTCCTCGACGTGGCGGCCGGGGCGGGCAACGTTGCGATCCCCGCGGCGCTGGCCGGCGCGGACGTCATCGCCTCGGACCTGTGTCCCGAACTGCTCGCCGACGGTGAACGGCTGGCAGCCGAGCAGGGCGCGACACTCCGTTGGCAGGAGGCGGACGCGGAGGCGCTGCCGTTCGCGGATGCGTCGTTCGACGTGGTCACGTCCTGCGTCGGGGTGATGTTCGCGCCGCACCACCAGCAGACAGCGGACGAGCTGGTCAGGGTCTGCCGGCCGGGCGGCCGGATCGGGCTGATCAGCTGGACACCCGCCGGCTTCATCGGGCGGATGTTCGGGGTGATGCGGCCCCATGCCGCGCCGCCGGCCCCGGGCGCCCAGCCGCCGCCGCTGTGGGGCGATCCCGACCACGTCCGGGAACTGCTCGGTGACCGCGTCACCGACCTGGTCATGCAGCGGCGGACACTGGAGGTCGGCACCTTCAGCGGCGCGGAACACTTCCGCGACTTCTTCAAGGCCCGCTACGGGCCGACCATCGCCACCTACGCGCGGATCGCAGAGGATACGGCGGCCGTCCGGATCCTGGACGACGGGCTCCTGGCACTGGCCGACGAGTTCGCCGTCTCCGAGGATCCGTACCTGATGGAGTGGGAGTACCTGCTGGTGACGGCAACCGGGGCCTGATGGCCGCCCGTACCCTCTGGTGATGCGCCACGCCCTGTTCCTTCCCGTCTTCGACGTGCTGGCGGATCCGCGCGAGGTCGCGCGGATCGCTGCGGAGGCCGAGGAGGCAGGCTGGGACGGCACCTTCGTCTGGGACCACATGTCCTACCGGGCGCCGGTCGCGCAGATCGCTGATCCGTGGATCACATTGTCCGCCATGGCATCTGCGACGGAGCACATCCGCATCGGTCCGATGGTGACCCCGCTGCCGCGGCGACGGCCCACGGTCATCGCCCGGCAGACAGCCACCCTCGATCGGCTCAGCGACGGTCGGCTGACCCTCGGTGTCGGGATCGCCGACGACTCCGCCGGCGAGCTGTCGGGTGCCGGGGAGGAGCTCGACGCGCGCCGCCGGGGTGCGATGCTCGACGAGGCGCTCGAGATCCTGCAGGCTGCCTGGACGGGCGAGAACGTCGACCATCACGGCGAGCACTACACGGTGCAGGGCATCGCATTCCGCCCGCGCCCGGTGCAGGAGCCGGCCATCCCGGTCTGGGTGGCGGTGCGCGCCGGCAACCCCCGTCCGCTGCGCCGGGCTGCCCGGTTCCAGGGGGTGTTCCCGGTCGGCGTCGATCATCCGGAGGTGCTGGCCGAGATCGTCGGGGCCGTCACCGAATTGCGTGCCGCGGGCGAGCAGACGGGTCCGTACGACGTGGCGATCGGCGGTACCCCCGGCACCGACCCCGCGCCCTACGCCGCCGCGGGGGCGACCTGGTGGATGGAGGCTTTCGGGCCGTACGACCTGTCGCTGGACGCCGTGCGCGGTGTGCTCCGCGACGGCCCGCGACGCTGAACGGGTGGCGCCGGACGAGCACCGCGCCTGCAGAACAGTTTTGGTGCTTCGCCATCTGCCGGGCGGCGGCGCACCACTGGAACTGTTCTGCAGCACCGCGCGGTCGACCGGGTGATCGATGCCTAACGGAGGCGCCGCCGGACCGCGAGCCCACCGAACACCGCGCCGGTGATCGCGCCGGCGCCCAGCACCGAGGGCACGCCGATCCTGGCCGCCTTGCGGGCGGTGCGGAAGTCGCGGATCTGCCAGCCGTGCTTCCGGGCGGCGTCCCGCAGCGCCCCATCGGGATTCACCGCCACCGCGGTTCCGACGACGCTCAGCATCGGGACGTCGTTGATCGAGTCGGAGTACGCGGTGCATCTGCGCAGGTCCAGGCCCTCCGCCGCGGCCAGTGCGCGCACCGCCGAAGCTTTCGCGGGGCCGTGCAACATCTCACCGACCAACCGTCCGGTGTAGACGCCGTCGACGGCCTCGGCCACGGTGCCCAGCGCTCCGGACAGGCCGAGCCGGCGCGCGATGATCTGGGCGAGCTCGACCGGGGTTGCGGTCACCAACCACACGCGTTGACCGGCATCCAGGTGCCGCTTGATGAGCTCGATCGATCCGGCATAGAGCCGATCGGCCATCTCCTCGTCGTAGATCTCCTCGCCCAGCCGGACGATCTCGGCGACGGTGCGGCCGGCGACGAACGACAGCGCTTCCTCGCGGGAGTCCCGGATGTCTCCGGAGTCCTCGCCGGCGAACCGGAACCGGACCTGCCGGACGGCGAATCGCACCAGATCACCGGTGGTGAAGAACTTGCGGGACGCGAGTCCGCGGACGAAGTGGTAGATCGAGGCACCCGCCAGCACGGTGTTGTCGACGTCGAAGAATGCGGCTGCGGTGAGGTCGGTACCGGGGGCCAGCGGTTCGGCGTGCGCAGCGGCCGATGCGGCCTCGGCAGACGCCTGGCCGGCGAGCTGGGCTCTGGCGGCGCGTTCGCGCGCGGACGGTCTGGTGAGTCGCACCCCGCACCTCCGTCCACTCGTCGCGCGCCTTGCCGGTGCCCCCAGGGTATCGAGCCACCGATCGCACTACCCTGACGGTGGTGTCCGGATCCGTGCGCGGGTCCGGATCCGGGGCGGGACGTCTCTTCGATCCCCACCGTCGCACAGGCGAGAGGAGCAGGACGCGGTGACGAACGCGAGCGAACCGATGGTCAACTGGGCGGAGCTGATCCGCACGGCCGGGCAGCGGCATGCTGCGCGGATCGCCATCATCGACTCCGGTCGGTCCATCAGCTGGGGTGAGCTCGACGCGGCAGCGGATGCCGGCGCTGCTGACCTGTTGGAGTCCGGTTCGCACCGCGGAGATCGGGCCCTCGTGGCGCTGCCCAGCTCGGCCGACCTGGTCCTCACCCTGGTGGCCACCGCCCGGGCCGGTCTGGTGGCCGTTCCGGTGGATCCGCACCGAGCAGACCTCGCGACGGTGGCCGCGCGGGTCGGGGCCAGGCTGCTCCTGGTCGCCGACGGATCCCCCGAGGTCGCGGGCGTGTCGACCGTGTTCGCAGCCGCCGACCTGCGCCGATGGTGGACGGCTCACCGGGCGCCGGTGTCGGCCGTCGGGGGCGGCGAGGACCTCGCCGTGCTGGCGCGTGCCTCGCGCAGCTACCGGGCCGTGATGATCTCCCACCACGCGGTGCTCGCGGCCGTGGCCGCGGCGACGGGGGCTCCCGGCTCCCGGCTGCGCGCCGACGACCGCGCCGTGATGGCGTTGCCCGTGCACCATCTCGCCGGCCTGGTGACGGCGTTCCTGCCGCTGGCCGCGGTCGGCGCCGCGGCGGTGTTCCCCGAGGTCGATCCGGCCGGCGGCGATCTGAGCGGACTCCCGTCGCTGATCCGCAGCGCGAAGGTGACGATCATCCCCGGGTCGCCCGGGGTGTACCGCGCGCTGCTGGCCACCGAAGGAGTGGAGCGGGCGCTGGCCAGCGTCCACCTGATGACGTCCGGTGCAGCGCCGCTCCCGTCATCGGATTTCTCGGCGATCCGCGCAGTGACCGGACAGCACGTGTGGGAGGGCTACGGCATCTCGGAGTCGACGTCCGTGGTCGCCTCATCCCTGGTCACCGCCCGTTCCCGTGCCGGATCCGTCGGCTGCGCGCTGGGCGGGCTCGAGATCAGGATCGACTCCGGAACCGGCGACGCGGCCGGTGACGAACCTCCTGGGGTCCCGCAGGATCCGGGCAGCAGGGTGGGGACCGACGGCGGCGTCGATGCGCTGGACGGGAATCTCGCCGACGTGACCGGGATGGGTGACGTCGGCCGGATCAGCCTGCGGGGTGCGACGCTCTTCAGCGGGTACTGGCCGGACGGCGCCGACGGTCCCGGTGAGGACGGTTGGTACTGCACCGAGGATGTCGGCTATCTCGACGATCTGGGGGAGCTGCACCTGGTCGACCGTGCGGACGAGACGTTCACCGTCTCAGGATTCACGGTGTACCCCAAGGAGATCGAGCAGGTGTTGGCGGCCCATCCGGACATCGCCGCCGCTGTGGTCGGGGCCGTTCCTGGAACTGGTTCGAAGCCGGCGCGGGTGGTCGCAGTCCTCAGTGCCAGGGCCGGTGTCGAACGGCCGGGTGTGCAGCAGTTGCAGGGATACGTGGCGGCACGGCTGCCGATCTTCAAGCGCCCCACCGAGTTCGCGTTCGTCGACGCCATCCCGCTCACCGAGCTGGGACGGCAGGACCGCGTCGCGGCGCTGGGTCTGGCCGGCTTCGTCGCCGGTGGTCGGTCGGTGGCGGTGCTCGGCAGTGTGCGACCGACCGCAGTCAGGGCCGCGCAGCCCGAATCCGCAGCAGCCGCTCCGGGTGTCGACAGTGCTGTGCCGTCACCGGACGATCAGGACGCCACCGCGGACCCGACGCCGCACGATGCAGACGGCCGCGCCGACGCCGAACCGTTCGAACCGACGGCGCCGGAACGCGGACCCGAGCAGGCCGCCGACCTGGACAGCCTGGGCGGACGTCTTCCTGGTGCGGGGAACCGTCGGGCCCGCAGCCTGTCGGATGATGACGACGACCTGTTCGGTAGCGAGTACTCGTAGTCCCCCGATCGGACGGCTGCCTGATCGCTGAAGCACTGCGCCGGCCACCCGGGATGTCAGTGCGTTGTTTCGCCCCGTCGCTCGAGCGCGTCCAGTAGACCCTGCACCTTGAGATAGGTGTCGGCGCGGTAGTTGCCGATCGATCGTTCGTCCAGCAGCGTCTCCCGCAGGGCAGCGACGTACCGCTCGGTCAGTTCGATCAGCTGATCCCGGTGGTCGATCTTCGCCTGACCCTCCGGCAGGGCGCCGGTGAGCAGCGGAGCGAACAGCTTGCTCATCCGCTCGACGACAGCCGGCGCGATGGGCTCCCCCTCGATCTGTTGGTCCTCCAACGGCCCGAGTCGTTCCGACACCGTGTCGACCATCTCGGACACCAGGGAGCGGATCTCCTCGCGCTTGTCCTGCACGCTGCGCTCGCGGAAGTGCATGCGACGGATGACGAGCGGCAGAGTGCTGCCGAACCCGATCAGGGTGGCGACCGAGACGACGAACGCGACGAGCACCACGACCGCCCGGTGGTCGGTGCCCTCCGGGATCGTCTGCGCGGCAGCGAGAGTCACCACACCGCGCATGCCGGCCCAGCTGAGCACCAGGGCCCCCTTGCGGCCGATGGGCTGGTCCTCCTCGAAGGCCAGATCGGCGCGCCCGCGGTCGATCCACCGCCGGATGTTCTGGGCCCGCCGCTCCTGCTGGTGGGTCTCCGGTTCGATCGTCTCGAGCTCGGACTCGGCGTCCTCGATCCTGCGTCTGCTCCGCCGGGTGCTGTTGTGCCGGGACCCGAACCGGATCGCCACCAGCACACCCGCCGCCCGCAGTGCCAGCAGCAGCACGAAGACCACCGCGGCGATGGCGGCAACCGTCGACATGCTCGACTCGGTGCGAGCGTCCGTGACCAGACCGGGCAGCTCGAGGCCCATCACCAGGAAGACCGCGCTCTCCAGGACGAAGCTGATAGTCGCCCAGTTCGCGGCCTCGGTGCCGCGGGCCGCGGCGGAGAACCTGTGCGCGGAGCGGTGTCCGGTGATGACCCCGGCGACCACGGTCGCCAGCACTCCTGACCCGTGCAGCTCCTCAGTGGGGAAGTACGCGAGGAACGGCACGAAGAACGAGATGGTGCTGGTCAGCACCGGATCGCTGATCCTGGCCCGCACCATGATCGTGATGCCGGCGATCAGCCCGCCGACCACCAGCGCGACGAGCACCGCGACGGCGAAGTCGCGCAGCGACTGCCAGAAGCTGAAGGTCCCCATGACCGCGGCCAGTGCCGTGCGCAGCAACACCAGCGCGGTGGCGTCGTTCATCAGGCTCTCGCCCTCCAGCACGCTCATCAGCCTCGGCGGTAGCCCGAGTCGCCGACCGATGGCGGTGGCAGCGACGGCGTCCGTCGGGCTGACCACCGCGCCCAGCGCCACTCCCAGCGCAATCGGGATCTGCGGGAACACGGCGTGCACGACGACACCGATGACCAGCGCGGAGGCCACCACCATGATCACCGAGAGCCAACTGATCTGGCCGAGGTTGCGGCGCAGATCGGTGACCGGGAATCGCACGGCGCTCGAGTACAGCAGCGGCGGCAGCACGCCGGCGAGGATCCATTCCGGAGCCAGCACGAAGTCCGGGATCGCCGGCAGGAAGCTCGCGGCGATCCCGACGACGAGCAGCAACAGCGGGACGGCGACTCCGGTCCGGCGGGAGAGCACCGTGGAGACGATGACGACGGCGAGCGCGGCCACGGCGATCAGCAGGTATTCCACGGAAGCGATGCTAGAGGGGCACCGGCCCGCTCGGTGCCGCCTGGGCGACGACGTGGTCCACCGTGCTGCGGACCAGCTCGAGTCCGCGTCGCAGGTCGTCGTCGGAGATGCCGGAGTAGCCGAGCACCCAGCCGAACCGGTCACGGGGTCGGGAGCTCGCCCAGTAGTCGCCGAGCGCGCCGAGCTGCACATCGACCGCCAGCAGTTGTTGTTGCACAGCGGATTCCACCGCAGTTGCGCTCACCGCGTCGGCGGTCCGCACCAGCTCGAGCACAGCGTGCAGGCCGCCGTCCATCGCCAGCACCCGCACCGCTGTGACCTCGGTGAAGGCGTCGGAGAGAAGAGAGCGTCGACGTCGGTACTCGCGCCGCATCCGCTGCGCATGCCGACGCAGCCCGCCGGCGGCGAGGTAGTCGGCCAGCGCCCGCTGGACGATGGGCGCCGGGGCCGGGCCGAGGTCGGAGCGCAGCGCGACCATCTCCGGCAGCAGGGTCGCTGGGAGCACCGCAAAGCCGCTCCCCAGATCGGGGGTCATGGTCTTGGCGAACGAGCCCAGCGTCACCACCCGTTCTCCTCGCGGACTGCGGGGACCGCGGTCCAGCGCAGCGAGGGCGGGCAGCGGCGCGCCGACGTAGCGCAGCTCGGAGTCGTAGTCGTCCTCGATCACCAGGGCATCCGTCCGGCGTGCCCAGTCGAGCAGCCGCAACCGTCGGCCGACCGGCAGCGATGCCCCGAGCGGGTACTGGTGGCTGGGTGTCACCAGCACCAGGTGTGCCGGGTGGGACAGCTCTTCCAGGGCAGTCACCGAAAGTCCGTCGTCGTCGACGGGGATCTCGACGACGGCTGCGCCGTACCGGTGCAGGACCCTTCGCAGCGACGGATAGCCGGGGTCCTCGACGGCCACCCGCGGCGGATGGCCGAGCCGGACGGTGATGATCTGCAGCAGGGCGGCGAGCGCGTCCCGCGCGCCGCCGGTCACCACGATCTCGTCGGGTTCGACCACCAGTCCGCGCATCTGCCGCAGATGCGCGGCGATCTCGGCGCGTAGCGCAGGCAGACCGGGCGCCGGGACGGAGGACGGGGACGGGTGGGCAGCAGCCCGCCGCCATGCCTGCCGCCAGCTGGCGTCGGCCAACCCGGTGACGCCCGGCCGGCCCGGGCGCAGATCGACACCGGCCGTGGCTGCCGGACCGGCGATGGAGGATGGCTGGCCGGTCGGAGCCGGCGGATGCGGGCGCGGGGCCGGGTGCACCAGCGACAGGTCGGGATTGACGACGGTCCCGGAACCGTGCGCGGCCGCCAGATACCCCTCGGCGGCGAGCTGGTCCCAGGCGGTCAACACCGTTCCTCGGGAGATGTTCCAGCCGGCCGCCAGCCGGCGGCTGGAGGGCAACCGGTCGCCGGGCCGGAGCGCCCCGCGGGTCACCAGGTCGCGGAACCCGTCGACGATCTGTCCGGGCAGTCGGCCGAGCGCCGGGTCGACGACGATCGGCACGTCAACCGCCGCGGTGCTGCTGGTTCGGGTCACGTAGTCAGCGTGGACCCGCCAAGTGGTCCAACGCAAGTGGCGCGGAGTGGATCTGGCCCTGTGCCACTTCGGCGGGCACAGTGGTGCTCATGACCGACCTGGACTCCCGAACCCCGACCACCGTGACGAGCACCCTGCTGGACCCCGACGTGCCGCCGACAGCAGGGGGCGCCGTCGTCAAGCGTGGGTTGGCGGAGATGCTCAAGGGCGGCGTCATCATGGACGTCGTCACCGCCGAGCAGGCCAGGATCGCCGAGGACGCCGGCGCGGTCGCGGTGATGGCCCTGGAGCGGGTGCCCGCCGACATCCGCGCGCAGGGCGGCGTCGCCCGGATGAGCGATCCGGACCTGATCGAGGCCATCAGGGCAGAGGTGTCCATCCCGGTGATGGCCAAGGCGCGCATCGGCCACTTCGTCGAGGCCCAGGTGTTGCAGCACCTGGAGGTCGACTACATCGACGAGTCCGAGGTACTCAGCCCCGCGGACTATCTGCACCACATCGACAAGCACCGCTTCACCGTCCCGTTCGTCTGCGGCGCAACAAATCTGGGTGAGGCGCTGCGCCGGATCACCGAGGGCGCGGCGATGATCCGCTCCAAGGGCGAGGCCGGCACCGGCGACGTCTCCGAGGCCACCAAGCACATCCGCACCATCAAGGGCGAGATTCGCGCGTTGGCTGCCAAGACCCCCGACGAGCTGTATCTCGCGGCCAAGGACCTGCAGGCCCCGTACGACCTGGTGGTCGATGTGGCTCGCCGCGGCGCCCTGCCGGTGGTGCTGTTCACCGCCGGCGGGGTGGCCACGCCGGCCGACGCCGCGATGATGATGCAGCTCGGGGCGGACGGTGTGTTCGTCGGCTCCGGCATCTTCAAGTCCGGCAACCCGGAGGCCCGTGCGGCAGCTGTCGTCCGCGCCACCGCTGCCTTCGACGACCCGGCCGAGATCGCCGCGGCCTCCCGCGGACTCGGCGAGGCCATGGTCGGCATCAATGTTTCCGACCTGCCGGCCCCGCATCGGCTCGCCGAGCGCGGCTGGTGAACCTGCAGCATTCCGTCGGGCGCCGGCCGCGGGTCGGTGTCCTGGCGCTGCAGGGTGGGGTTGCCGAACACGTCCGGATGCTCGAATCCGCTGGTGCGCAGGCGGTTCTCGTCCGGCGTCCGGCCCATCTGACGGACCTGGACGGCATCGTGCTGCCGGGTGGAGAGTCGTCGACGATCGACCGTCTGCTTCGCCTGTTCGGTCTGGCCGACCCGCTGCGTGCGCTGATCACCGGTGGGCTGCCGACGCTGGCCACCTGCGCCGGGATGGTGTTGCTGGCGGAGGCGATCCAGGATCCCGCCCCCGATCAGCAGTCGCTCGGGATCCTGCCGATCACCGTGCAGCGCAATGCCTTCGGGGCGCAGGTCGTGTCGGAGGAGGCGCTGGTCGAGACGGTGGACGGGCCGGTGCGGGCGGCTTTCATCCGGGCGCCGATCGTCATCGAGGTGGGCCGGGACGTCGAGGTGACGGCACGCCACCGCGGCCGGATCGTCGGCGTCCGTCGCGCAGACGTCACCGCGATCTCCTTCCACCCGGAGCTCACCGGTGACCCCACCCTGCATGCGCAGCTGGTGTCGCGGTGTCGGACCCGGGACGACGTAGCAGCGCCGGTTGTGGCGGTCAGCGATCGCCGGTGAGCAGCTGCTCCCAGTGATGCGGAACCCGTTGCGCCGGACCAGGAACGGACTGTTCTTGTGGATGGTGCTGCGGGTCGGCGAGGAAGGTATCGGCCCGCCGGTGATGGTGCGGACCGGCTCAACGACCGCCGGTGATTCCCCGGTGGCGCTGGGCCACCCCAGCGGCGCCGTAGGGATAGTCGTCCGGACGTGGTGCGCTGGCCTCGGTGAGACGCTGCAGTTCCGCTGCCGACAGCTCGAGGTCGGCAGCGGCGAGGTTGGACTCCAGCTGCGCGACGGTGCGGGCGCCCAGGATCACCGACGTCATCGCCGGCCGGGACAGCAACCACGCCAAGGACACCTGTGCGGCGCCGACGCCGTGGTCGGCGGCGACCTGAGTCACCGCTTCGATCACGGTCCAGGTGCGCTCGTCCGCGTTGCGCGCTTCCCAGGCCTCCATCCCGCGCTCCGGGTCCTCACCGAGACGCGTTGCGCCGGTGGGGTTCTCGTCGCGCACGTACTTACCGGTCAGCCAACCGCCGGCCAGCGGTGACCACGGCAGCAGGCCGATCCCGGCGTCCAGGCAGGCGGGCACGATCTCATGCTCGATGTCGCGCACCAGCAGGCTGTACTGCGGTTGCAGGGTGGCGGGCGGAGTGAAGCCGAGTGCCTGCGCCCTGGCGACCGCTTTGGTCAGCTGCCAGCCCAGGTAGTTCGAGAAGCCGTAATGGTGGATCTTCCCGGCGCGCACGGCGTCGTCCAGGAAGCGCAGGGTCTCGTCGATCGGCGTGACGGCGTCCCAGGCGTGCATCTGGTACAGGTCGATGGCCTCGACCCCGAGCCGCTCCAGCGAGGCATCGAGTGCCCGGGAGAGGTGCCGGCGGGACAGGCCGACGTCGTTGGGGCCCTCGCCCATCGGGAACCGTCCCTTGGTCGCCAGCACCACCTGGGCGGCTTCGGTCGGGTGCGCGGCCAACCAGCGACCGATGATGCGCTCCGAGGTCCCGGCGGAGTAGACGTCGGCGGTGTCGACGAGGGTGCCGCCGGCGGCGACGAAGGCGTCAAGTACCGCATGGGATTCGGCCTCGTCACTCTCTGCGCCGAAAGTCATGGTGCCGAGCGCGAGGGTCGAGACGGCGGTGCCGGTGTTGCCGAGCGTGGTGAAGTCCATGCCGCAGACTTTACCGGTAAACCCATCGGAGTGCGAGTCACAGCGATTTCGGGGAGGGTCGCCGGCCGTTGGCTGAGGAGTCACTGACCCACCCACGGACTTCGACTCCGGGCCCCGTCACGAGGTGGGGCGGGGTCGAGTTTCGTGCGGGAGTGGGGGCCCGTGAACCGTTCAGCCGGTCGAAGGTCGGGGGCCGCTGCGCGCTCGTCGGGTGGCGGTGACCGCGATCGCCGCCGACACCGCGGACAGCGCCGCGGTGACTCCGAAGCCCCAGCCGTAGCCGCCCAGATCGACCAGCAGCCCGGCGGTCAGCGGGCCGACCAATGAGCCGACGTCACCGATCATCTGGTACGTCGCGATCACCGAGCCGCGGCGGCCGTTGGCCACATCGCCCAGGATCGCGCCGGGGCCGACGGCCTGCGCCGCCGACCCGATGCCGGAGATCGCCATCGCCAGGACGAAGATCCACAGCGCCGCCGGGGCGGCCAGCAGGCCCATCGCGAGCGCGCTCGCCACGCCACCGATCGCCACGATGCCCAATCGTCCGCGGGAGTCGGACCAGCGACCGAACGGGATCAGCAGGGCAGCGTTGGCGGCTGCAGCGATCGCCAGGCCGTACCCGCTCCAGGCGTCGCCCAGCAGCAGCATCTCGGTCACGAACAACGGCACGATGGCGAGCCGCACCGACATCGTCCAGCTGCCCGCGAGGTCGGCGACCAGCGCCACCCGGAACTGCGGCAGCCGCCAGGCTTCCCTGATCCCCTCGCGCGGCTCGTCGTCGTCCGCGGTGATGCCCGTCCCGAGATCTGTATCGCGCCGAGCTCGCCGCGGCGAGCGGGGGAGTGCGACATAGGCGACGAGCGCTGCGACCGACAGGGTGGCTGCGTAGAAGAAGAACGGGGCCCGCAACCCGATCGCCAGCAACGGCGCGCCGATCACGGGTCCGAGCACGCTGCCGAACAGGAACGCACCCGACCACAGGCTCATCGCCCGACCGCGGACGGCGGACGGAATCGCCTGTGCCAGCAGGGAACTCGCGGCGACGGTGAACATCGCGGACCCCACTCCGCCGGCTCCGCGCAGCACCAGCAGCTGCACGTACGTCTGCGACAACCCGGCCACCCCGCTGGAGACCGCGACGATCACCAGGCCGGCGCCGAGCACCTGGCGCGGGCCGATCACATCGATCAACTTCCCGACGCCCAGCGCCGAGGCCATCCGGGCGGCGGCGAACATCGAGACGACCAGGGCCGCTGCGGTGCGGCCCACGCCGAAGTCGCGGGCGAACACCGGTACCGCCGGGGCCAGGATGCCGAACCCGACAGCCACGCACAGGGCGATCGCAGAGAGCACGTAGACGATCCTGGGAAGCGGGAGATCGCTCGGCGACGCTGCCGGTGGCGGGTCCGCGGGTGGCGGTGAGGACATGAGGAGACCCACTCTCCCCGACGGTGTGGTGACTGAGTGCGGCGCCCCGTCCTACCCTGGGTGCATGGTCGAGCAGCAGGTCGAACGGACACCCACCCCACACATCCTGCTGATGACGCGCGCCGCATGTCACCTCTGCGACGAGGCCACGGTGGTGGTCGTCCAGGCGGCTGACGCGGCAGCGGTCAGCTGGTCCGGGCACGACGTCGACGCCGATCCGGAGCTACGGGCGGAATTCGGCGATCGGGTACCGGTGGTGCTGGTCGCGTCCGACCATCCCGATGGCGGATCCGCGGACGCGCTGCTCGACGGCGCCACCGAGGTCGGTCACTTCCGGATCACCCGAGCTGCGGTGACCGACGCGATCGACCGGGCCAGGGGACGCTGACGAGGCTCGTCCCACAAGCTGGGATGAGCGTCCCAAACGCGGTTTGGTTTCCCACGCCCGGAGTGGATAGGCTGAGCCCGACGGCGACCTACCACAGCTCGGTCGTCGCTCTGTCAGCGGGGGCGCCCGCACACTACTTCGGCAGGCGGCAGCTACGTGTCAAGCCCTTCGGGTGCACAGGTCGGTCCTGGAACGGACCGATCCCGGGACATCCCGGACGCGACCGCCGCACGCCTCTCCCGGTACCACCGGGTGCTCACCGAACACCCCTCCTTCGTCGGTCGCTCGAGCGTGCGCTCGGCCGATCTGGCCGGCGCTGCCGGCGTCGATGCTGCGCTGCTGCGACGCGACCTGTCCTTCCTCGGTACCAACGGGGTCCGCGGGGTCGGGTACGACACCGCCACCCTCGCCACGCTCATCACCCTGGCCCTCGGGGCGCACACCGCGCACCGGGTCGCGCTGTTCGGCGTGGGGCACCTGGGTCGCGCACTGGCCGGGTACGCGGGCCTCGCCGGGCAGGGATTCCAGGTCGTCGCCCTCTTCGACCACGATCCGTCGGTGGTCGGCGGCACCGTCAACGGGCTGACGGTGCTCGACATCGACGAAGCCCCGGCGGTGTTGCGATCGGTCGGCGCCACCATCGGCATCATCACCACCCCCGTCGCGGCAGCCCAGCAGGTTGCCGATGTGCTGGTCGCCGCCGGCATCGGATCTGTGCTCAACTTCGCCCCACTCGTCCTCGATCTTCCGGAGCACGTCCACCTGCGACAGGTGGACCTGGCTCTGGAGTTGCAGATGCTCGCGTTCCACGAGTCGAGGCGGGTGTTGGAGGAACCGCACGGGCCGACGGCGCAGGTGCCGTCCTGAACGGGGTCAACAGCTCGATGAACACCGCAGCAGCAGTCGCGTCACCCAGGTCGGCCGATCGGCCGGCGCAGTACCGAGCAGTACGAGAGACGAGGAGCAGTACATGACGAGCTCGCCGCGTGTAACAGGGCGGATGGCGTTCATCGGGGCAGGCCCCGGGGACCCCGGCCTGTTGACCGTGCGTGCCCACCAGTTGCTGCGGTCCGCGGAGTTGGTGCTGACCGATCCCGACGTTCCGACGGGCATCACCGCACTGGCCGCGGGCGCCGAGGTGCAGCCGGCAGTGGGGGACCCCGCAGCGGTCGCAGCCGCGCTCGGCGCGGCGGTGGGCGAGGGCCGGATCGTCGTCCGGCTGATCGCCGGCGACGTGCTGACGGCCGACGCCGTGATCGAGGAGATCACCGCGGTCGCCGCGTCGTCGGTGCCGTTCGAGATCGTGCCCGGTCTCTCCGCCGCCTCTGCCGCCGCCAGCTATGCGGGGATCCCGGTCGGCTCGGTGCACACCGTTGCCGACGTGCGCCGCACGGATGACTGGGCCCGGCTCGCCGGCTCGCCGGGCACTCTGCTGCTGCACGCTTCCGCGCACCACCTCGCCGACACCGCCGCGGCGCTCGCGGAGAACGGTTTCGACTCGGCGACGCCGGCGTCGATCACCTCCTCGGCCACCCTGGCCGACCAGCGGACGGTCGATGGCACGCTGGCCACCCTGGACAGTGTCGGACGCTCGCTGTCCGGTTCGCTGGTGGTGACCATCGGCTCCTCCGTCGGTCGCCGGGCGCAGCTGTCGTGGTGGGAGTCCAGGGCGCTGTACGGCTGGCGGGTGCTGATCCCGCAGACCAAGGACTCCTCGGAGGCCATGGTCGAGTTGCTGCGCAGCCACGGTGCCACCAGCGAGCGGGTGCCGACCATCGCCGTCGAGCCGCCCCGCACGCCTGCCCAGATGGAACGGGCCGTCAAGGGACTGGTGGACGGCCGGTACCAGTGGGTGGTGTTCACCTCGGAGAACTCCGTGCGGGCCGTCTGGGAGAAGTTCACCGAGTTCGGTCTGGACGCACGAGCGTTCTCCGGCATGCGTATTGCCTGCGTGGACGAGCGCACCGCGGACGCGGTCCGGGCGCTGGGCATCGTCCCCGACCTGATCGCGGACGAGGGCGGGGCCGGCACCGCCGCGTTGTTGGAGGACTTCCCCGACCACGACGACCTGCTCGACCCGGTCGACCGGGTCCTGCTGCCCCGGGCCGACATCGCCACCGAGACGCTGGCCGCCGGCCTGCGGGAGCGCGGCTGGGAGGTGGACGACGTCACCGCCTACCGCACCGTGCGGGCCGCGCCGCCGCCCGCGCCGATCCGGGAAGCGATCAAGACGGGAGGGTTCGAGGCCGTCTGTTTCACCTCGTCCTCCACCGTCCGCAACCTGGTCGGGATCGCCGGCAAGCCGCACGCCCGGACGATCGTCGCATGCCTCGGCCCGAAGACCGCCGAGACCGCACGCGAGTTCGGACTCCGGGTGGACGTCCAGCCCGAGACGCCGGACATCGAGCGGATGGTCCAGGCACTCGCCTCGCACGCCGCCCGGCTGCGGTCCGAGGGCGCCCTTCCGCCGCCGCGGAAAACTCCGCGGCGACGCTGACTCGACGTCACCCGAGTCCCCTTCCAGGCTTCTTTTCGGGCCTGGGACGTGGACCGATTCGCCTGCCCTGACCTGCCCACATGAGTGATTTCCCCCGACAGCAGATAGGTTCGACCCCATGACGACACCCGGGAACACGCCCCGACGCGGATTCCTCGCCAACCTCTCCAAGGCGATGGCGCCGCCGATCATCGAGGACGACGATCCGAGCGTGCCGCTGGTGCGGCCGCGCGCCATCCTGATCGCCGCGATCCTCGTCGGCATCGCCGCAGTGATGTTCCTGTTCAACGGCGTCGGCACGCTGGTGACCATCGAGTCGAACCTGGCGAAGGCGGAGCAGGCCTACCCGACTCAGCTGATCGAGATCCAGAAGCAGTGCGCCCCCTACGGTGGCATCGGCGCCGCTGCGACCGCCCCGCAGGGCGCTGCCGACGACGTGGTGAAGACGGTGCAGAGCTGTCAGCAGGTCCAGCCGAGCGTGACCAACGAGATGCGGGACAACTTCCGGTCGTCACAGCGCACCCCGAGCCTCGTGGTGACCGTGATGGGCCTGATCGCGGCGGCCGCCGGCTTCTTCCTGTTCCGCGGGGTGCCGTGGGCGCGGCGACTGCTGGTCGGGCTGGTCATCATCACGATGCTGGTCACCATGTTGCTGCAGATCTCGAACGTGTTCACCCTGATCGCCACGTTGTTCATCGTGGTCTCGGTGTTGATGTCGTACCTGGGTAAGGGCGGGGTCTTCTTCGCGAAAGCTCTGCTGCGGCAGAAGGCGGCCCGCTGAGCGTGACGGTGGACCCGGCAGCAGCCCTGCCGCTCTCCAACGCTCCGGGCGCCCCGGAGCGGCGGACCACCGACCGCGGCGCACCCGGCCTGGCGCCGATCCTCACGCTGCGGATCGTCATCGGAACGGTTCTCGCGCTGGCGGCCGCCGGGGCCTCGATCCCGCTGTTCCGGGCCTCGATCAGCACCAGCGTGTGGGGGCCGTTCATCGCCGGCGATCCGGCTGTGACGATCCGCCGCTATTCCTCGCCGTGGGTGGTGGCGGCTGCCGGTGCGTTGCTGCTTGCCGGGTTGCTCCTGGTGTTCGTGGTCACGGACCTGGTGCGCCTGCGCCGGGTCCGTCGTTCGGCACACTGAACAGATGCCGTACCGAGACAGTTCTGGGGACACCCCGCCCAACGCCCGGAGCGCGGACGGCGACACGGTCGTCCACCTGCTGCGCCACGGCAAGGTGCAGAACCCTGAGGGCATCCTGTACGGCACGCTGCCCGGATACCGGTTGGCCCGATCGGGACAGGCGATGGCCCGCGGTGTCGCAGAACACTTGCGCGGCAGTGACATCCGCTACCTGGCCGCGTCATCCCTCGAGCGCGCCCAGCAGACCGTCGCCCCGCTCGCAGCCCTGGCAGACGTGCCGGTGATCACCGACGACCGGCTGATCGAGGCGGGCAACTCCTTCGCCGGGACCCGCTTCACGCCGACGTCGTTGTTGCGGCCCGTCACCTGGAGCCGGATGGTCAATCCGACCAGACCGTCGTGGGGTGAGCCCTACCTCGACATCGCCCGCCGGATGCTGGCTGCGGTGACGGCGGCCGAGACGGCCGCCCACGGCCATGCCGCAGTGCTCGTCTCGCACCAGTTGCCGATCTGGACGGTCCGCCGGTTCCTGTCCGGGCAGCGGCTCTGGCACAACCCCGCCGTCCGCGAGTGCGCGCTCGCCTCGATCACTTCCTTGTATTTCTCCAGCGGTGTGCTGGTGCGCATCGGCTACACCGAACCGGTGAAACACATCGCCGCCGTCGACGATCCGGTGACCCCGGGCCCCGGGAGGACCACATGATGACCCGGCTCGTGCGCAGGAGCCCGATGTTGGCCATGCTGGCGGCGGCCGTTCTGGCGCTGTCGGCGTGCACCGGTGAGGCCAGCCAGGTGAGTGCGCCGCAGGGCGGCGGCTTCGAGTTGGTGACCCCCGGCGGCAAGAACACGTTCGACTACCCGGTTGCCGACCGCAAGCCGCTGGGTGAGATCTCCGGACCGGCGCTCACCGGTGACAGCAGGGTCACGGTGGCCGACTACCCGGACACCGTGGTGGTGCTCAACTTCTGGGGATCCTGGTGCGGACCGTGCCGGGCGGAGTCGCCGTACCTGACGATCGCGGCCACCGACCTCAAGAGCAAGGGTGTGCAGTTCCTCGGGATCAACGTCCGTGAGGCGAACCGGGAAAACGGCGCCGACTTCGACGCCGTCCGCGGAACGCCCTACCCCTCGATCTACGACCAGCAGGCCAGGGTGCTCGCCTCGATCCCCGGGTACCCGATCAACATCGTGCCGTCGACGATCGTGCTCGACCGGCAACACCGGGTCGCCCATCTCTGGCTCGTCCCGTTCGACTCGCCGGCCGACCTCGTCGCCGTGGTCAGCCAGATCGCGGCCGAGAAATGAGCGGCCTCACCGACACCGTGGCCTCCGGGCCGTTCCTGGTGGCCGGCGGGCTCGCTGTCGCGGCCGGCTTCGTCTCGTTCGCCTCGCCCTGCGTGCTGCCGCTGGTGCCCGGCTACCTCTCGTACCTGACCGGGCTGGTGGGTGCGGAGAACTCCGAGCAGTCGCGCGGTGGTCGTGCCACGGCCACCGCCACCGCGGTGCGTTCCCGTGTCGTGCAGGCGACGCTGCTGTTCATCGCCGGCTTCACCGTGGTGTTCGTGCTGCAGTCGATGATCGTGATCGGCTTCTCCCGCCTGCTGTCCGACAACCAGGACTGGTTGACCCGCATCGGTGGCGTGGTGATGGTCGTGATGGGTCTGGCCCTGATGGGGTGGGTCCGGCCACTGCAGCGCGAGGCGCGCATCCATGCAAAACCGCGGGGGCGGATCTTCGGAGCGCTGGCGCTCGGTGCGATCTTCTCGCTGGGCTGGACGGCCTGCCTGGGACCGGTGCTGGCCGGGGTCACCTCGCTGGCGATCTCCAGCGACTGGAACGGCAACGCCTGGCGCGGGCTGTACCTGGTGGTGCTCTACTGCGCCGGCCTGGGTATCCCGTTCCTGTTGCTCGCCTTCGGGTTCGGTTGGGCGAGCGGCGCCGTGGGCTTCCTGCGCCGACATGCACGGGTGATCCAGGTGGTCGGGGCGACGGCGATGATCGTGCTCGGGCTGCTGATGGTGGTCGGCTTGTGGGGCGACTTCATCGGCTGGTTGCAGCAGCGGTACGTCAACGACTCCCGGTCGGTGCTGTAGGTGGGAGCGCAATGATGAGCACTCTGACCGACGACCTCGACCGGGCCCCGCACCCCGCGCCGCCCGGCCGCGGCCGGTCCGTGCTGCAGTTCCTGCGCAACACCTGGCGCGGCCTCACCAGCATGCGCACCGCGCTGATCCTGCTGTTCCTATTGGCCCTGGCCAGCATGCCGGGGGCGCTGCTGCCGCAGTGGTCGCTCAACCAGACCCGCACCCGGGAGTACATCGAGGCGAACCCGACCTGGGGGCCGATCGCCAACGCGCTGGGACTCTTCGAGGTGTTCGCCTCACCCTGGTATGCGGCCATCTACCTGTCACTCTTCCTGTCGCTGGTGGGCTGCCTGCTGCCGCGCTGCTGGGACTTCGCGAAACAACTGCGCGCCGAACCGGTGCGCACCCCGCGCAATCTCGCCCGGATGCCGCTGCACACGGTGCATGCGGTGGACGACGAGCCGGAGGTGGTGGCCGATCGGGTCGCGAAGGCCTTGCGCCGCAAGCACTGGCGGGTGTTGCGGCGTTCCGCGGCGGGCGGGGTGCACACCGTCTCGGCTGAGAAGGGCTACCTGCGCGAGGTCGGCAACCTGGTCTTCCACTTCTCGCTGCTCGGTCTGCTGGTCGCGGTGGCGATCGGCAAGCTGTTCGGCTACGAGGGCAGCGTGATCTGGCGGGTCGGCGACCAGTTCTGTTCCTCCACTCCCGTCCAGTACGACAACTTCCGCCCGGGTCTCACGGTGGACGGCACCGAGATGCAGCCGTTCTGCGTCGATCTGAAGACCTTCGAGGCGAAGTACTCCGACGCCGGGCAACCCCTCGACTACTCGGTGGGACTCAGCTACCAATTCGGCCGGGATCCGGCGACCGGGGTGAACACCGATCACTTCGACCCGTACCTGCTGCGGGTCAACGAACCGCTCCGGATGGACGGCGAGCGGCTGTACCTGCTCGGCCACGGCTACGCCCCGGAGGTTCGGATCACCTTCCCCGACGGGCAGACGCGCACCGTCTCGGCGAACTTCATCTCCAGCGATCCGACCCTGTTGTCCAGTGGCGCCATCAAGGTGACGGATCCGCCCGGTGCGACCCTGGAGAACCTCACCCAGCGGCAGCTCGCCATCGTCGGCCTCTTCGCGCCGACCGCGTTCGAGCACGGGAAGATCATGACCAGCAGTTACCCGGCGGCGACCAAGCCAGGGCTGGCGGTCGCGATCTACCGCGGCGACCTCGGCCTGGAGACCGGCCGGCCGCAGTCGATCTACGCGATCGACAAGGCCCAGGAGGACAGTGGGAGGCTCAAGGAGCTGGAGCGGGTCAACCTGTACATCGGCGACTCGACCACTCTCGACGACGGCACCAAGATCACCTTCACCGGCTACCGCGAGTGGGTGTCGTTGCAGACCAGCTACGACCCCGGTCAGACCGCGGCGCTGGTGTTCGCGATCACTCTGCTGGGTGGTCTGATGATGTCTCTGACGATCAAACGCCGCCGGGTCTGGTTCCGGGTGCAGCCATCTTCTACAGTTAGTAGTAGTTCGGACGGGCAATCGTCGTCCGGTGGCGGCACCAGGGTGGAGGTCGGCGGGCTGGCCCGCACCGATCAGGCCGGTTACGGCTCGGAGTTCTCCGGGATCGCCGCGCTGGCGTACCCGCCCGGGGCGGTCGTCGCGGAGGATGACGACCTCCACCTGCAGTCCAGCAGTTCCGAGCACGACGACGATGGTGAGGAGCGGTAGTGGCCGGATTCTCCGATCTCGCCTTCCAGGCGGCCATGGCGGCCTATGTGGTGGCGTTGATCTGTTACGGGATCGAGTTCGCCGCGAGGCGGGCGATGGATCCCACCCAACTCGAGGTGGCAAGTCGCGAGCACAGGTTGGTCAAGGCGGGCGTGGGTGCGCCCGAATCGCTGTACGCGGACCGGCACATCGACGACCGACACATCGACGAGCGCGACATCGACGAGCGCGACATCGACGACGAGCTCGATGACGACGAGCTCGACGAAGGCCCGCGCACCCAGTGGGGCCCGTTGTTCGGTCGCGCCGCAGTGGTGCTCACCGTCATCGGAGCGCTCGTCAACGCGACTTCCGTCGTGACGCGGGGGATCGCCGCCGGGCGGCTCCCGCTGGGCAACATGTACGAGTTCACCTCGTTCATCTGCCTGGCCGCCACGACCTGCTGGCTGATCGTGCTGGCGAAGTTCAAGGAGCGTGCGCTGGGCTTCTTCGTGATGATCCCGGTCGCGATCCTGGCGTTCGTAGCCGGAACCGTGCTGTGGATCCAGGCCGGTCCCGTCCAACCGTCGCTCAACTCGTACTGGAAGTGGATCCACGTCACGACCATCTCGGCGTCGGGGTCGGTGCTGTTGGTGAGCGGTGCAGCTTCGGCGATGTATCTGCTGCGGCACCGCTTCGACTCCAAGCTGCTCGCCGCCCGGACCGATGCGACGGCCACCGCCCGGGTGCAGGCGTCATCGCTGGCCCGGTTGCCGTCACTCGCGGCGCTCGACAAGATCGCCTATCGCACCGCGATCGTCGCCTTTCCCGTCTACACCTTCGCCGTCATCGCCGGCGCACTCTGGGCCGAGGTCGCGTGGGGACGCTACTGGGGCTGGGATCCGAAGGAGACTGTTGCGTTCGTGAGTTGGGTCTTCTACGCCGGCTATCTGCATGCGCGGGCGACCAGCGGATGGCGGGGTGCGCGGGCAGCCTGGATCAACGTCGTCGGGTTCGCCGCGATCATCTTCAACCTGTTCTTCGTGAACATGGTCATCACCGGCCTGCACAGCTACGCGGGCGTCGGCTGACGAGCCTTCCTCATCGACGACGAAACCCCTGATCCCGCAAGGGATCAGGGGTTTTCCCGTAGGCGCGTCGGAATCGAATCCGGCGGACCTGTTCGACTGCGGGCCTGCTGCGGTGGATCAGACGGGAGTCGCTCCGCTGTTGCCAGGATCGGACTCGCGACCGTCCTTGAGCTTGCGGTCGATCTCGCGGAGAAAATCCGGATCGTCATCGGGGGCAACGGTTCGCGTGGGCCGGCGGGGCGGGGTGGTACGTGGCGGTGGTCCACCACCGAGACTGTCGGACCCGCGTTCTTCGGCCTCGATCCGCGCGCCCAGTCCACGCCAAGCCAGTGCGATGACGATGACTGTCACCACGACTGCGACGAACAGATACATCTGGGCCTCCTAGTACTTTTCACCAGCCTACGCGCCGCCCGCGGGGGACGGCCAAGATGCGCTGCGCACTCACCCGATCCACATCCGGGGGTCACGGATCCCTGGGGTGCGGGGTGGCCGACGCGAGCGACGGCTCAGTACCCGCGGGCCTCCATCGTCAGCTCCTGGAGCAGGGCGACGACCTCGGTCTCGCGGAAGCGGCGGTGCCCGCCGGGGGTACGGATGGATCCGATCCGACCCGCGGACGCCCAACGGGTGACGGTCTTGGGATCGACCCGGAACATCTGCGCCACCTCGCCGGGCGTCAGCAGACGTTCGTGCCCGTTCGATGTCCGCGGAGCCGAGGCCGGAGCTGTGAACGGACTGGTGCGTGACTGCTGCGGCACGTGGTTCTCCGACATGATGTCCTCTCCGTGTCGGCACCGCGGATCCATGGTGTCCGCGGGTGTCGGCGGGTTCTGTGTGATGCAAGCTGTCCCCGTGCAGGCGACCCATCGGTCGTGACCGATCCTTGATCGCCTTCGCCGACGGAGCACGACCAGCATGCGCATCGCAGGTTTCGATGCCCGTGAACCGGTGGTGTCAAACAACTCACTGTCGCCCGGGATTCGGCACCGGCCCGGTGCCGGATTGGTCCGGAAGCCGCGGATCTGTACCGATCGTCGCTGCCGAACCGCATGCTGCAGCCTCGCTGAACCGCGTCGTGACCACCGTCCTCGGTCGGCGCGAAGGCCAGTAGGTTGGCCGGATGGACTCAGTCGACAGGCGGCTCATCGATGCTCTCCGGGCGGACGGCCGGGCGAGCTATGCCGAGCTGTCGCGCATCGTGGGACTCTCCTCCTCGTCGGTGCACGAGCGGGTCGCGAAGCTCGAGGCTTCCGGCGTCATCCAGGGCTACCGAGCGGTGGTCGACCCGATCAAGGTCGGGTTCGGCGTGACCGCGCTGGTCGGGATCGAGCCGGGTGAGACGGGTGACGACGAGGTGATCGCGGCCGGACTCGATGCCATGCCGGAAGTGGAGAGCAGCTACTCGGTGGCCGGCGACCAGGCGTTCATCGTGAAGGTGCGGGTCGCAGACATCGATGCGTTGCACAGGTGTCTGGGGCGGCTGCGCTCCATCCGAGGGGTTGCCAGGACCCGGACGACCGTCGTGCTGGCGACCCGCTACGAGATGCGCCCCCACCTGTTGGAACCGGCGGCGCCGGAGCAGCCGGTTCAGATCGCGGACGCCGCTGCCGACCAGGGCAGCGCAGTAACCTGAGCAGGTGAAAGCTCGCTCCTTCTGGCCGCTCGCGGTGGGTTACGTCGCGCTGCGCATCCTGCTGACGGTCGTGATCGCTGCGCTGGTGGTGTTGCTGGCCCGGCTGGCCGGGCTGGACATGCCGGTACTGGTTGCCGCGATGCTCGCCGTGATCGTCCAGCTGCCGCTGGCCTGGCTGATGCTGGGCGGCATGCGCCGCCGACTGACCGCGCAGCTGGCCGCGTCCGCGGGTGAGCGTCGGCGGTTGCGCGGCGAGCTCCAGGCGGCGCTCTCGGGAGAGCGGACGTCATCTGAGAAACAGGCCGCGGCCGGGGAACAGGCCGCCGCCGGGGAACAGGCTGCGTCCTCGGAACGGGCTGCGTCCTCGGATCAGGCAATGCCGGATCAGGCTGAGTCCTCGGAACAGGCAACGTCGAAACCGACAGCGTCGGCGGAACAAGCAGCGTCGGATCCGGAGGGGTCGGCCGATCCGATGCCGTCCGATGAGTCTGTGGGCCCCACGCCGAACCAGGCCACCCGCCTGTGACCGGGCAGGTGCTCGACCGGTCCGACCGACAGCGCAGGGACTGGGTCGCCGAGGCCGTCCGCAGGATCGAGGCCGACGCGCAACGCAGCGCGGACACCCACCTGCTCCGCTTCCCGCTACCCGCCCAGCTCGGGGTCGATCTGTACCTCAAGGACGAGTCCACCCACATCACCGGTTCGCTCAAGCACCGGCTCGCGCGGTCGCTGTTCCTGTACGCGTTGTGCAATGGCTGGCTGACGGAGTCAACGACCGTCATCGAGTCGTCCTCCGGCTCGACAGCGGTGTCGGAGGCATACTTCGCCCGGATGGTCGGCGTGCCGTTCGTGGCCGTCATGCCGCGCCGGACGTCGCCGCAGAAGATCGCGCTGATCGAGGGTCAGGGCGGCAGCTGCCATCTGGTGGACGACGCATCGCAGATCTATCCGGAATCGGTGCGGCTGGCCGCCGAGTGCGGTGGCCACTACATGGACCAGTTCACGCACGCCGAACGCGCCACCGACTGGCGCGGGAACAACAACATCGCCGAATCGATGTTCCAGCAGTTGTCGCTGGAGGAGCATCCGATCCCGGAGTGGATCGTGATCGCCGCCGGTACCGGCGGCACCAGCGCCACCATCGGTCGGTACCTGCGCTATCGCGGGCACCACACCCGGTTGTGCGTTCCCGACCCGGAGAACTCGGCATTCTTCGATGCCTGGAGCGCGGACGACCCGACCATCTGCGGTGTCGGCTCGAAGATCGAGGGCATCGGTCGGCCACGGGTGGAGCCGAGCTTCGTCGGCCAGGTGATCGACCGGATGCAGGTGGTGCCCGACGCGGCGAGCGTGGCGACGATGCGTCAGGTCGAGCAGGTGCTGGGGAAGAAGGTCGGACCCTCGACCGGTACGAACCTGTGGGCCGCGTTCGGGCTCGCCGCCGAGATGGCCGCGTCCGGTACCCGGGGCTCGATCGTCGCGTTGCTCTGTGACTCCGGTGAGCGGTACACGCAGACCTACTACGACGACGACTGGGTCGCCGCCCAGGGCTGGCAGCTCGGCGAGCCGGCAGCCGTCGTCAGCGAGTTCCTCGCATCAGGGACCTGGGCCGGCTGAGCCTGGCGCTGGAGCGCTCCCCGGGCCGGAGAGCCGCATTCTGGATGGTCGTGTGGTGTCCGTTTCGGGCGGATTGCTGACGCTTTGGGGTGCGGCTGGTGGTTGGTGGCAGACACCGAGCGTCCCGCTCGGGGAGCCGCATTCTGAATGGTCGCCTGGTGTCCGTTTCGGGCGGATTGCTGAGACTTTGGGATGCGGCTGGTGGTTGGTGGCAGGCACCGAGCGTCCCGCTCGGGGAGCCGCATTCTGGATGGTCGCCTGGTGTCCGTTTCGGGCGGATTGCTGACGCTTTGGGATGCGGCTGGTGGTTGGTGGCAGACACCGAGCGTCCCGCTCGGGGAGCCGCATTCCGGATGGTCGCCTGGTGTCCGTTTCGGGCGGATTGCTGACGCTTTGGGATGCGGCTGGTGGTCGGTGGCAGGCACCGAGCGTCCCGCTCGGAGAGCCGCATTCTGGATGGTCGCCTGGTGTCCGTTTCGGGCGGATTGCTGACACTGTGGAATGCGCGACCTACCGTCGCCGCTGGAGAGCGTCCCGGGCCGGGCAGCCGCATTCCGGATGGTTGCCCGGTGTCCGTTTCGGGCGGTTTTCTGACACTCGTGGCATGCGGCTGGTGGTCTGGTGCCGGAGTCAGGGGGGGCCTGGGTCGGTCAGCCTGGGCCGGCTGAGCTGCCGGTGCCCGTCACGGCATGGGGGAGCTCACGGACGGCGAGCCATGAGATACCCCTGCGGCACCTTCTGCTGGCCTGTCGGCTCCCGCTCGATCCGGGTCGTCACCTCGAAACCGCTGCGCTGCAGCAACTCCGCGACCACCTGCACCGGTCGCCGCCAACTGTGCAGCGAGATGTCGTGGCCGTACCCGCGTTGCAGATGACGCACCTCGTCGCCGACCTGGAAGGCGAGGATCACCCCACCACCGGGGGCGAGCACCCGTCGGAACTCCTCGAACACCTCGGGAAGCAGATCGGTGGGCGTGTGGATGATCGAGTACCAGGCGATCACGCCGCCGACCGAAGCGTCCTCCAGCGGCAGTGCGAGCAGCGAACCCACGCCGAACTGCACCTCGGGATGCCGGGACCGGGCCTGCCGCACCATCTCGCCGGAGAGGTCGAAACCGAGGACGGTGGCGCCGAGCGCGTGGACGAATCCCGCGATGTGGCCGGGACCGCAGCCCAGGTCGACGACCGGCCGGCCGGTCGGGAGCTCCTCGGTGAACGCCGTGAGCAGCGCGCGATCCAAGGCCAGGTCGTCGAGCATCGGCTCGACCAGGTCGGCGTAGTCGGCTGCGACCCGGTCGTACGCGCTGCTCACCTCCGCAGTGACCTGCGGGCCGGTGGTCGGCCACGACAGTGCGCGCTCGGCGTACACGGGCTGCTGCTGCGGGGCGACGGCGAGGCTCGGACGATTCATGCAGGGGACGGTACGGCCGGCCTCCGACAGTCAGCGGGAACGGCGCCACCACAGCTCACACTGTTCGAGCGAGAGAGGGACGCGCGAGTCGGGATCCCGTCCGGTCAGGGCACACCTCAGGCGCCCGGATAGTCGCCGAACGACCAGAGATTGCCCTCCGGGTCGCGCACCATGATCTCGCGGCCACCGTAGTCGGTGTCGGCGAGCGGTCGCACGATCTCGCCGCCCAGCTCGGGGATCGCCGCAGCGATCCGCTCCGCGACCAGTTCAGGGTGCGCCGTCACGACGTACCCGCTGGAGGTTCCCGGTTCGGGACTCCACTCCTTGTCGGGCGAGTGGCTGCCCAGCATCACCGCGCCGTGGCCCTCCGGCCAGTTCAGCTGGGCGTGGGCGACGAGGTCGCCGTCGTCGTAGCGGGCGGTGAGTTCGAACCCGAAGGCCCGCACGTAGAAGTCGATCAGCGCAGGGGCGTCGCGGGCCTGCAGGGTGGCGAACACGGTTGGGTTCGGCCGGCTACCCGGTGTCTGCTGCTCGGGGGATGTGCTCATGGGGTCGAGTCTGGTTGCCCGCCATGCCCGCCGTCTTGAAGATTTCGGAACTCCTGCTGTGCCCACCGGCCGGGTGAGGTGCCGGCGAGCCGGCTGAACTCCCTGGTCAGATGGGCCTGGTCGGCGTAGCCGTGCGCGTCGGCGATCTCCGCGAGCTCGATGCAGCGACCCGCGCGTACCGACCGACCGAGCATCCCGATCACCGCTTCGAACCTGATCAGCCGGGCGACCGTCTTCGGAGCGAGTCCCACCTCGGCGCGGAACAGGGTTCCGAGATGACGGGTGCTCACTCCGGCGGCGTCGGCCACCGCGCCGATCGGTGCCCGGCCGGCGGAGCGTGTCAACGCATCCCAGGCGCGGCAGAGTTCCGGACGCGGCCGTACCGCGTCGGAGCTCGACCACCGATCGCGCAGCATCGCCGCCACTTCCTCGAAAGCGTTGCGCCATCGCAGGTTGGGTGCTGCCAGCCGATCTGCGAGCTCGGTGGCGAGACCCCCGAGCAGCCCTGCCCCGTCGATGTCGAGCTCGGCCAGTTCCGCCGCCGGGCACCCGAACAGGGCGCGCGCCGCGAGCGGGTGTACCGCCAACTGGACGCCTGCCTGCCCGGTGCTCTGCTCGACGTGGCTCGGCCGGGTGTGCAGGCCGGCCAGCAGCACCCGTTTGCGGGCGGTGGTGGCGAGGTCCGACCGTTCGAAACTCGCGCGGATGCCGTCGTCCAGGCTGACGATGAAGGTGAGCTGCGCAGAGGGAAGTCCGGCGTGCACCGAGTCCGGCACGTCGACGGCCCGGTAGCCGACCATCGAGGAGACCCCGGGCACCGGACGCTGCGGTGCCACGGCGAAGTCCCAGGCGGGCCCCATCAGCCGAGTATGACACCCACCGGACGGCCGGGGTCGGTGCACCTCACGATCGCGGTGCCGTCGGTACGTTCGATCGTCGCCATGCCGGGATCGACGCGCACCTCTGCCGTGGTCTGCAGCACGATGCGGTGTCCGGCCGGATCAATACCGCCCGGATCATCACCGGCGCCGGAACGTCCAGCGCTGCAGCGAATCCGGTCGGGTTGAGCGTGCACCAACCGCTGCCCGTCCGGTGCGCGAGTGGTGGTACCGACAACGCCCGGAATGCTCGTCGACAGCCGCAATCCCGGCCGGACGCCCAGCGTGGCAGCGGCTCCGGGGAACAGCGACGACGACAGAAGCTCCGCGGCCCTGCTGGAGGCCATTCCGCACCCGTTCGACGACGAAGGGCCGAACCCCGAGGTGCTGGGGGAGGCGCCCGTCCAGCAGCGGGGCTGAACCGCGCACCAGCAGGATGGTTGAGAAGCGTGCGACGGGGAACTGGTCACCACATGGTCTCCTGCACGCTGCGACGCCGAGCCCCCTCCCGGAGAGCCGGTACCGCACAGCCTGTCCCGGCGGTCCCTCGATGACCCGCGACCAGTTGCTCGACCGTTGGCACGAGGAGGAAGTCCTGCCGAGGTCCGGTTGGACCTTTGATCACCTGGGCGGTCGGGTGCACGACTCGCCCACTCCGTGGAACTACCCGGGGCTGTGTCGCACCGAGATCGCCGCAGCGCGCAGGGTGCTGGATCTGGGAACCGGCGGCGGTGAATTCCTGCTGGGCTTCCTCGATGTGCTCCCGCCGGACACGACCGCGACCGAGGGCTGGCCCCCGAACATCGACGTGGCTGCGCAGGCCCTGGAGCCGCACGGCATCGACCTCGTCGTCTTCGACGCGCAGCACGACGACGAGCTGCCGTTCCAGGACGAGCGTTTCGATCTGGTGATCAACCGGCACGAGGACTACATCGCCACGGAGGTGGCCAGGGTGCTGGAGCCTGGCGGCGTCTACCTGACGAAGCAGGTCGGTGGCGACGACTTCGCGGAAGCACACCAGCTGTTCGGCGCCCCGGTGATGTACCCCGACCACCTGCTGAGCGCCTGCGTCGGAGAACTGCAGGCAGCCGGCCTGGTGCTGGACATGGGCCAGGAATGGCGCGGGCCGACCACGTTCGACGACGTCGGAGCGTTGGTCCAGTACTTCATGATGGTGCCGTGGGATGTGCCCGACGACTTCAGCGTCTCCCGCTACGCGGACACCCTGATGAATCTGCACGAGGGTGGGCCGGCGCAGGGGCTGCCGATCGCGTTCACCGAGAGTCGGTTCGTGATGCGGGCGCACAAGCCCGTCTGAGGCACCGGACCCAGGACGGGTCTCAGCCCAGCACGTGTCGATCGCAGAAGTCGTACACGGAACGTGTCCACAGTTTCGAGTTGCCGACCCCGAGGATCCAGTGATTCTCCCCGGTGAACTGCAGCAACCGGTGCGGCATCGTCTCCGGCGGTCCGTCCCACCGGGACACCAGGTCCCACCACAGGCGGAGCGCTTCGCTGATCGGAACGCGATAGTCCTTGGTGCCGTGGGTGATCAGCATCGGCGTGCTGATCCGGTCAACGTGATGATGTGGTGAGTAGGTGCGGTACCAACGCTCGTGCTGGTCGGGGAGCCCGTGCACCGCGACCTTCTGCGCGGCCGCGTCCGTCGTTGGATGCTGCTGGTCCAGCGCCCACAGGCCCGCATGCGTGACGATCGCCCGGAACCGGGTGCTGTGACCGGCGATCCAGTTCGTCATGAACCCACCGAAACTGGCCCCCAGCAACGCGGTTCGGCTGCGGTCCAGTGTGGACCGCTCGAGTACGTGATCGGTGAGGGCCTCGACCTCACGCCACACGACGTCGGCCAGCCGCGGCCAGCCGCGGTTCAGGCCGGTGTGTCCGTAGCCGGTGGACATCGCCGGATCGGGCATCAGCACCGCATAGCCGCGGGCGACCGCCAGCCACGGACACCACCGCCAACTCCAGGCGTTGTAGGAGCCGTGCGGCCCGCCGTGGATCCACACCATCAGCGGCGCCGGCTTCTTCCGGGACGCGCCGCTGGGTGTGCACAACCAGCCACCGACGGTGATCGGCTCGCCGTCCGGGTGCTGCACCTGTGTCCGCACCCATTCCAGCCGCCCCGGGAGATTCGTGATGGCCCCGGGTGCGGCGAGTTCGACCGGCTCGCTGCGGCGGCGGGCAGTGAGCCGGACCGGTCTGGCGGGGGAGTCGATCGCACTGCGCAGGGCGAACACAGCGCGCCCGTCCGGCCCCGCTCGCAGCTGGGAGTAGGACGCGTCATCGGCGACGGTGCGGGCCCGGCCGGTCCGGGAGTCGATCGCGAGCACAGCGCCGCGCGAATGCAGATCGCCTGCGACGTAGAGGGTCTCGCCGTCGGCGGACCAGCAGTACTCACCGACCGTGAGATCACCGACCGCGGCCGTCACCGGATCTCCGGTGAGCCCGGAGCCGCTGATCCGGTGGATCTCCAAGAAGTCGTAGTTCGTGTCGGTGGGCGTCCCGGTGGTGTACCTGGTGACGGCCAGCAGATCGCCGGTGGGTGACAGCCGCGGTGCGCCGTAGCCGCGTGAGGCGTTGCCCTGCAACACGATCCGGCGTCGGGACGGGCGGCGTGCACCGCTCGGAGGGATGATCCGGGCGATCGAGGTACTGGTTCGACCGCGCGGCAGTCGGCGCGTCCAGGTCGTCATCACCAGGGTGCCGTCGCTGCTGATGTCGGCGTCGGCGTTCATCAGGTTCAAGGAGTCGGCGTCGGGTGTCAGATCGGTCAACGGACCGTCCGGGCCGACGAGTACCAGGCGGGTCGAGGTGTCGCCGACCTCGTGATCCCAGTACCGGATCGGCATTCCGGTGTGCAGGATGCCGGTGACCCCACCATCCTTGCGAGCCGAGCGTCGCTCGGCGTCGCTCTCCAAAGTGCCCTGCACTGGTCCGTCGGTCGCACCGTCCGGGTCACACAGTAGGGCCGTGGTCGCCAGGATCCGGCCGTCCGCGGTGACGCCGGCGATGGCCAGACCGCCCGGAGCGTCGGCCTCGACCCTGGCTTCACCGTGTGTCGGCAGCCGCCACAGTTGGGTGCCCTTCGCTGCGTCGTCGAGCGGGTCGGCACGCTTGGAGGTGAACAGCAGCGAGCCGTCCGGCGCAAAACGGGGGCCGGCCTCACCGTCGGCGGAGAAGGTGAGTCGTTGCGGCGCGGCGGTTCCGGCCGGATCGAGCTCCCACAGCGCGCTGGTGTACCTGGCGCCTTTCGCATCCGGCTGCTGCACCTGCGCCACCAGTCGGGTTCCGTCCAGCGACACCGCGAGCGCCACCACCCGCGGAACCTCGAACAGTCCGTCGAGGTCGGTGAAGTCGGCGTAGACATCGGTGGCGGCCTGCTGGTCCTGCTCGTGGCTCATGATGTCCGACCCTAGTCGCGTTGAGGTCCCGTGACCGCGGATGAGGGCGCTGCTTGCCCGGTTGTCGAGCAGCGAGGAACGAGCGTGACGAGACACGCTGGACGCGCGAGTTCGCAGGCTCACTCTGCCGCATTCGCCAACATCGCCGCAGCGATGCGCCCCGGCACAGTTCTCACCCAGTTGGTCTGGCAGGACAGCAGCCGTCAGGAATGGCACACCGCAATTCGACACGCATTGACCGGCGAGCCGAATGCACCCTCGAAACCCTTTGCAGGCAGCGCTTTCTCGATGGCCGACCCGGCCGAAGTCAATGCTCTCCTGTCCGGGGCCGGATTCATCGACGTGCGACTCACCGAGGTACGGGAGGGGGTCTGCTACGGCCCGGATGTCGCGACCGCACTACAGGCCCTCCGATCGTTGGGGATGACGGACCGGATGCTTCGCGACCAGGACGACTCGTCGGCGGACCGCGCCCTCGACCGACTGCGTAGCCTGCTCGATGCCCGTGACCTCAACGGAGTGTGGTTCGACTCGAGCGCCTGGCTCGTGACCGCCCGGCGCCGTTCGTGACGGCACCCAGCAGCAGGACCTGCGGTCACGACGACGACGCGCTCCTCTAGCGTGGTCGCATGTCCTTCGCCGCTGACGCCGACCATGCCGCGGGTGCCGGGCCGGGCCCACAGGACGGACCTGCTCCGTCCGGTCACCTGACCGCCGAGGAGTTCCGGCGGCAGGGCCACCAGGTGATCGACTGGATCGCCGAGTACTGGGAATCGGTGGCGGAGCGTCCGGTGTTGTCGCAGGTCGGCCCCGGACAGGTCCGGTCGGCGCTGCCCGACGGTCTGCCGGAGCAGGGCGAGTCGCTGGAGAACGTGATCGCGGACCTGGACGAGATCCTGTTGCCAGGGATCACCCACTGGCAGCATCCTCGGTTCTTCGCCTACTTCCCGGCCAACTCGACGCCGGCTTCGGTGCTCGGCGATCTGCTGTCGAGCGGGATCGGCGCCCAGGGCATGCTCTGGGCGACCAGCCCGGCGGTCACCGAGCTCGAACAGCAGGTGCTCGACTCGTTCGCAGCGGTTCTCGGTCTGCCGCAGGCTTTCTCGTCATCCGGGGCGGGCGGTGGCGTCATCCAGGACACCGCCTCCACCTCCACCTTCACCGCACTGCTGGCGGCCCTGCACCGGGTCAGCGGGGGCGCCGCACGGGCGGACGGCCTCGGAGCAGGTCGGTACGCGGTCTACGGCTCGTCGCAGGCGCACTCCTCGCTGCTCAAGGCGGCGATGATGGCCGGGCTCGGCGAGCGATCCCTCCGCAGCTTGCCGGTGGAGCCATTCACCCAGCAGCTCGACGTGGCCGCGCTGGACGCCGCGATCCGGGCGGATCTGGCGGCCGGCATCACCCCGGTGATGATCCAGGCAGCCGTCGGCACCACCGGGACCGGCGCGGTTGATCCAGTGCGCGCGATGGGTTCCCTGGCACAGGAGTTCGGCATCTGGCTGCACGTGGACGCGGCCTGGGCGGGTGTCGCAGCGGTCTGCCCGGAGTTGCGCTGGGTGATCGACGGCGTCGGTGAGTTCGCCGACTCGTTCGTGACCAACCCGCACAAGTGGTTGCTCACCACCTTCGACTGCAGCACCTTCTGGGTACGCGACCGGTCGGCGCTGATCGGGGCGCTGTCGATCCTGCCCGAATACCTCCGGAACCCGGCCAGCGAGTCCGGGGCGGTGGTCGACTACCGCGATTGGCACCCCCAGCTCGGCCGGCGGTTCCGCGCCCTCAAGTTGTGGACCGTGTTGCGCAGCTACGGTGTCGCTGGTCTCCAGCAGCACATCCGGGCCGGTGTGCAGCAGGCCAGGCGGGTCGCCGATCTGGTCCTGCAGGACGAGCAGCTGGTGTTCGCGGCGCCGCCGGTCCTCGGGTTGGTGACGTTCCGACTCGCCGATCGGCCGGAGCTGGCGCCCGCCGAGGCCGACCGGCTGCTGTTGGCCGCGATGCATGCGGTCAATGCCTCGGGGATCGCCTACTTCAGCCATGCCCAGGTGGACGGCCGGGCGGTGATCCGATGGGCGGTCGGCGGCTGGCGGACGACCGTCGACGACGTGGAGATCGCCTGGCAGGCGCTGGCAGCGCAGATCCGGTCTGCGCTGTAGCAGTAGGTGCCCGCGCTGCAGGGGCCGGTCACAGCACGCTGACGACCTCCCCGGAGACCTCGTTGCCCGTCACCGACATCGTGATCGGTCCATTCCCGGAACCGCCTCCGCCGGTCAGCTTCAAGGTCATCGAATGCTCGCCGTCGGATGCCGCAAGAGCGTCGACCGTGCAGGTCCAGGTCGTCACGTCCTGCGGGGCACAGCCACTTGCCGCGCCCTCCGCTTCGACCTCGATGCCTGCGGGGAGCGTGACCCTGAGCTGCTGCGCCGGGATCTTGACGCCGGTGCGGTTGACGAGGGTGAACGAAGAATCGACAGGAAGGGCGCCGACCAGGGTGACGACCCACGGCGCAGGTCCCCTCACCTCGACGTCCGGTTCCGGAGCCGGCGGGGCGCTGGTGGTCGGCTCGTCGCTGGTCGTCGTGGTCGTCGTGGTCGTCGTGGTCGTCGTGGTCGTCGTGGTGGTCGGCTCGTCGCTTGTCGTCGTGGTGGTCGGCTCGTCGCTTGTCGTCGTGGTCGTCGTGGTGGTGGTGGGATCGGGCGTCGAGTCGGTCGTCGGATCGGGTGCGCTGGTGGTCGAGGCGTCAGCCGTGGTCGGTGCAGGTGGGTTGGTGGGTGCTGCCATCGCCGTGGTTGCGGGAAAGGTGGCCGCCGAGGTCGACGTTCCGGGCGCCGTGGTTCCGGGCCGGGTCGTCCCCGGCACCGTGGTTGCCGGCACGGTGCTTGCCGGCACGGTGGTCCAGGGAGCCGTCGTTCCGGGCACGGTGGTCCCCGGCACGGTGGTCCCCGGCATGGTGGTCCCCGGCACCGTCCTCCCCGGGCCGGCAGGACCCGAGTGCTGCGTCGGCGCCACCGAGGCGAACAGCGGCGGCGTGTACTGACCCGGGGCCGGGGTCGGCCCGCCACTCCAGGTCGGGGTGGCGCCCTGCCCGGTCGTCCCGGTGTCGGCTCCAGTCGTGGAGCCGGCTGTCCAGCGCCCGAACACGGGAAAGCTGTCGGAGGGGAACGAGCCGGTGACCGTGGTCGCGGGGCCGCCGGCCACGCCAGGGATCACCGCAACGGTGGTGGGCATCCCGTCGAGACCGATGCTGGTCGAGGTGCTCACGCTGACCCGGGTCGGCAACCCGTTGACGCCGGTGGTGGTGATCGTCGCCCGGCCGGTGGTGCTGCCCGCGGGTGCGGTGGTCGCGAGGGAGCGGTCGGTCGCGGTGGAGGCGGTCACTTCGTCGGCCGTGGAGACCGCGCCCGCTGCAGGGTCGGTGGTCGCGGCCATCCGGTCGAGGGACGGGTCGAACCCAGCGGCGGCCGATTCGTCGGACCCTGCTCCGGCTCGGAGCGCGGGTACCGATGCGGTGACGGCGATCAGCGCGACCGCGACCAGCACCAGCCGCATCGACCGGGGCCGAGCCGGTACTCGCGTCGCGACGAGCTCGCCGTCATCGTTGGCCCCCCGGGCGGCCTCGAGGTAAGGGATGCCCTGCTCGCCCAGGACGACCACGGCGAGGGCGGGGGCCGGATCGTGGGTGAGGGTCGTGAGCATGCGCGCCGCCGTACGGCAACCGTCGCAGCCGGCGAGGTGTTCGTGCACGGACGCATCTCTGCCGGCCGCATCCTCAGCGCCGACCGAGGGGCTGCTGATCGCGAGTTGCAGCCGGTCCAGAATCTGGGAGCAGGCCGGATCGTCGAGCTGGTGGACCTGACCGGCCAGATAGCCGCGCACCAGACCCTCGCGGGAACGGGCGGCAAGGCCGGTGACGGTGGCGGTCCGCATGCCGAGCAGCGAGGCCACCCCCGCGTCGGTCTGCCCTTCGACGGCGGTGTGCCACAGCACGCTGCCCCACCGCTCGGGGAGGGCCAGGAACGACCGCCGGACGATGGGGTCGGCCTCGGTTCGGGTCGTCGACACCGCTGCGTCGCCCGCAGCCTCGTCGAGCTCGGCGGCGATAGCAGCCGGTGCAGCGGTCAGGACGGCGCGCAGGATCTGCAGCCGGAAGGCGCAGTCGGGCCCGCCCCCGCTCTCCAGCATGCGGCGCGTGTTGTCGAAGGCGCGCTCGGTCACGATGGCAGCCGTCTCGACCGATCCGGTCAGCAGCGTGGCCAACCGGAGCGCGGCGCCCTCGTGGCGTCGACGCAGGACAGCGAAGGCGGATCCGTCGCCGGCCCGGGCAGCGACGATCAGTTCCGGGTCGCCGGCGGTGGAGCGGGTGCTGGAACGAGCGCTGTCCGAACGGGAACCGTCGGTCATGATGATCTGCCTCCCGGTGCGAACGAGTGGCGAGCGAGCCGGCCCGTCCGTCGCGTCACGGCAGGTCAGCGGTTCCAATGATGATGCTGAGTGACCTGCACCGCAAAAACGTAGCCCACCAGGCTGACGCAGGCACGAAACTGTCACTCCCAGTACGGCTGTTCTGTCCGCTTCGCCGCAGTAGCGTCAAATAGTTCACCCGTACGGCCGATTAGAGGTGACCGTCCGTCAGCCAACGGCTCCGGTGATCACGAATCCGGCGGCGGCCAGCGCGGCGTAGAGGAACTCGATGCGCCCGGTGGCTCCCAGCACGCCGATCAGCTCCGGTCCGCGCGCCCCCCGCAGCACCCGGCGGATCTGCGTGAGCATCAGCGGCACCACCAGCAGGGCGATCAGCACCCAGGGTCGCCGGAAGCCCACCACGGTGACGGCGACAGCGGCTCCCGTCACCATCAGCGCGTAGAGGATCCGGCCGAGGCGATCGCCGGCGAGCACGGCGAGCGTGCGTTTGCCGGCGACGGTGTCGGTGGGGATGTCGCGGAGGTTGTTCGCCATCAGCAGGGCGCAGGCGAGCAGGCCGATACCCACCGACAGCGCGACGGATCCGAAGGAGATCCGGCCGGCCTGGACGTACGTGGTGCCGTTGACGGCGAGCAGGCCGAAGAAGACGAACACGAAGATCTCGCCGAGGCCGAGGTAGCCGTACGGGCGGGGACCGCCGGTGTAGAACCAGGCGGCCAGCACCGAGGCCGCGCCGGGGATCAGCAGCCACCAGCCGGACGTCGCCGCCAGTGCGATACCGGCGATCGCGGCCACGGCGAAGGCGAGGAAGGCGGCGCGCTTGACGACGGCGGGCGCTGCGCGGCCGGAACCGACCAGTCGCATCGGACCGACCCGGTCGGCATCGGTACCGCGGATGCCGTCGGAGTAGTCGTTGGCGTAGTTCACGGCTACCTGCAGGGCCAGGCTCACCACCAGTGCGAGCAGCGCCTTCCACCAGAGGAACTCCCGGAGTGCGGCGGCGACGCCACTGCCGGCGAGCACCGGAGCGACGGCCGCTGGGAGGGTGCGCGGGCGCGCCGCGGAGAGCCAATCGGACGCAGTAGCCACCCGTCGACCCTAACGATCACCCCCGGTCGACCGGGCGTCCGGCCGCAGAGGGTGGGTGGCCGGAAGCGGAGGGCAACCCGAGCAGCTCGCCGGCGAGAGCCGACGCGGCACGGCGGTCCGGTTTTCCGGGACCTCGGGTGGGCAACGCTGGGACGGTGCGGAACGTCCGCGGACGGTGCGCGGGAGGCGCACCACGCAGAGCTTCGGTGATCTGCTGCGGGTCCGGCACCGCGCCGGTGACGAGAGCGACGATCCGTCGCCCCCACTCCGGATCAGGAACACCGACGACGATGACCTCCCCGATCCCGGCGATCCCCGCCAGCCGGTGCTCGACCGCCGCCGGCGGCACGTTGACGCCACCGGTGATGATCGTGTCGTCGGCCCTGCCCAGCACCGTCAGACGAGCAGAGGAGAGCTCGCCCAGGTCGTCGGTGACGAATGTTCCGGGCACGGCGAAGGCGGCAGACGTCGGTTGACCGCGGTAGCCACGGGCCACCATCGGGCCCGTCAGGGTGACCCTGCCGTCCTCGGTCAGCCCGACGGTGGTGATGTCCAGCGGTCGGCCGTCGTAGACACAGCCACCGCAGGTCTCGCTCATGCCGTAGGTGGTGACGACCGCGACACCGCGGGACCGGGCCCGGGACAACAGGTCCGGTGCGGTGGCTGCGCCACCGACGAGGACGCCGTCGAACCCGGCCAACGCGTCGGTGGCCGCCGGATGCCCGAGGATCCGGTGAAGCTGGGTCGGCACCAGCGAGACGTACCGTCTGCTGCCGTCCAGTCTCCGTGCCGATGCGATGAAACCCTCTGCGGTGAAGGAGGTTCGGGTGTCCATGGCCACGAGCGCGGAGCCGGCGAGTCGGGATCGCAGCATCACCTGCAGGCCGGCGACGTGCCAGCCAGGCAGGGTCAGCAGCCAGCTTCCCGGTCCGCCGAGCTGTCGTTCGGTGGCAGCCGCGGACGCGCGGAGTGCCGATGCCTGCAGCAGCACCTGTTTGGCGGTCCCGGTGGATCCCGAGGTGCCCAGCACAACGACGGTCGGATCGTCGGCCGCGTCGTCACGGTCGTCGAGAACCTGTGCAGCAGCGGGGTTCTGCGGGCCGGTCGGTGCCACGGCGGGCCCACCTTCGAACGCTGCGAGCAGGGCAGGCAATGCGGTACCGGCGGTCCCGTCGGGTGGGATCGGCAGCTCGATCAGGGCTCGCGTCATTGCCGGGCTCCGGCGTTCAGGACGTCCACGGTTCATCGGTGAAATCGGGAGACCGCTTCTGCAGGAAGGCATCTCGGCCCTCCACTGCCTCGTCCCTGCCGTACGCCATCCTGGTCGCCTCGCCGGCGAACAGCTGCTGGCCCACGAGCCCGTCGTCGAGCAGGTTGAACGAGTACTTGAGCATCTTCTGCGCGGTCGGGGACTTGGCGGTGATCTTCGCCGCCCACTGCACGGCGACCTCCTCGAGGTCCGCATGGGGGACGACGGCGTTGACCGCGCCCATCGCGTGCATCTGCTCGGCGCTGTAGGTGTCACCGAGGAAGAAGATCTCCCTGGCGAACTTCTGTCCGACCATCTTGGCGAGGTAGGCCGAGCCGTAGCCGCCGTCGAAGGAGCCGACGTCGGCATCGGTCTGCTTGAACTGCGCGTGTTCGCGGCTGGCGATGGTCAGATCGCACGTCACGTGCAGCGAGTGGCCGCCACCGGCCGCCCAGCCGGGGACCACGCAGATGACGACCTTCGGCATGAACCGGATCAGCCGCTGCACCTCCAGGATGTGCAGCCGTCCGGCTCGACCCTGCTGCACCGTCTCCGCAGTCTCCCCGTCGGCGTACCGGTAGCCGTCGCGGCCGCGGATGCGCTGGTCACCCCCGGAGCAGAACGCCCAGCCGCCGTCCTTCGGGCTCGGGCCGTTGCCCGTCAGCAGGACGCAGCCGACGCCGGGGTCCAGGCGGGCGTCCTCCAGTGCGGCGTACAGCTCGTCGACCGTCCCCGGCCGGAAGGCGTTGCGCACCTCGGGTCGGTCGAAGGCGATCCGGACCGTCGGCAGATCGCCGTGGCTGCCGTCGGTGCGCTCGCCGACCTGACGGTGATAGGTGATGTCCGAGAAGGTGAAGCCCGCGACCGGTCGCCACCGCTCCGGCCGGAACGGTTGCCGCTCCGCAGCGGCCGGATGCTCGGAGGTCTGCTGATGATGGTCGGCCACCCGGCCAGACTAGGCTGTCGGACCCGGCACCTACGGTGCGGTGCAGGAGTGGACAGGACCGGAACGGACGGGGGACGGCATGTCGCTGCAGCTGCATCGCGCACAGCGCAGCGATGCCTTGGTCCGTGCGTTGGCGGAGGTGCTGTCCGATCCGCTGCCGGATCCGATGACGGCCGAGGTGGTCGCGGTACCGGCGCAGGGGATCGAACGCTGGATCTCGCAACGGCTGTCCGCGATCCTCGGCGCGTCCGGTCCGGAGCACGCCGACGGCGTGAGTGCGAACATCGAGTTCCCCTCGCCGGCCCGGCTGGTGGCGAGCACCATCAGCCTCGCGTCCGGAGTCGCACCGCAGGACGACGAGTGGAACCCTGAGCGTCTGGTCTGGACGGTGCTGGCCGCGATCGACGACCACCTGGGCGCACCGGGGTTCGAGGCGTTGACCGATCACCTCGGCGGGGTGGGATCCGTGCTGGATCAGGACGCGACGTTCGATCCGATCGCGCGGGCAACCGCTGTGCGTCGCGGTCGACGGCTAGGGGTCGCCCGTCGCCTGGCCGGGCTGTTCGACTCCTACAGCCGGTTCCGACCGAGCGTGCTGCAGGCGTGGGCTGCCGGGTACGACACCGATGGCTGTACCGACACCGGCGTGCCCACCGCAGGACCGGACGGCGTGCTGCTGGCAGCGGCCCGCAGCTGGCAACCGGTCTTGTTCCGGGCGGTGTCGGAGGCGCTGGCGCTGCCCAGTCCGGCACAGCGGTTGACGCAGGTCGTCGCGCGGCTCGCCGACGACCCGGGGGTCAGCCCGCTGCCGGCGCGGGTCGCCGTTTTCGGGGCGACCAGGCTCAGTGCGACCGAACTCGTCGTCATCGACGCGTTGGCGCTGCACCGGGACGTCCATCTGTACATCCCGCAGCCCTCGCCCCGACTGTGGACCAAGCTGGCACAGCAGCGCACCGAGCGCGGCCTGACGCGGCGGCGTTCCGACCCCACCAGCGGTCTGCCGGAGCATCCACTGTTGCGGTCGCTGGGTCGCGACTCCCGCGAGCTGCAGTTGCGACTCTCCGCGGGGTCGGCGCCGATGATCGACCACCACCTGCACCTCGACCCGGCCGTGGCCGCCGGCTCGGCGCCCCCTACCGGGCTGACCGCGCTGCAGCGGCTGCATCTCGACCTGGCCGACGACCGCCGGCCACCGGGGCCGGACGGCGCGCGCGACGAGCGGGCGGTGCTCGACCCCGGAGATGCGTCGATCCGGATCCACGCCTGCCACGGCCGCGACCGTCAGATCGAGGTGCTCCGCGACGTCCTGGTAGGCCTGCTCGCTGACGACGAGACCCTGCAGCCGCGGGACATCCTGGTGATGTGCCCGGACATCGAGCTGTACGCACCGCTGGTGCTCGCTGCCTTCGGCGTCGGCGATGCCGCCGTCCAACCGTCCTCGCACCCGGGGACCGGGATCCGGGTGCGGCTGGCCGATCGTGCGCTGCGCAGGACGAATCCGGTGCTCGACGTGCTGGCCAGGATGCTCGAGCTCGCGGATTCCCGGATGACGGCGTCCGAGGTGCTCGACTTCGCCGCGTTGCAGCCGGTGCGGCGACGATTCTCCTTTGACGACGACGATCTGCTGCAGCTGCGCACCTGGGTTGCTGATGCCGGGATCCGTTGGGGCATCAACGAACCCGGGCGGGCCAGGTTCGCTCTCCCGGGCGTCTGGCAGAACACCTGGCGCCGGGGATTGATGCGGGTGCTGCTGGGTGTCGCGATGTCGGAGGACGTCCCACAGTTCGTCGGCCAGACCCTGCCGCTCGACGACGTCGACTCCTCGAGGATCTCCCTCGCCGGCAGGTTCGCCGAGCTCATCGACCGGTTGGCGCTGACCGCCGGTGCGCTCACCGGGGAGCAGTCGTTCTCCGCCTGGGTCGGAGCCCTCTCGACCGCGGTCGACACGCTGACCGCCGTCAGCGGAAGTGATGCGTGGCAACAGGAACAGGCGCACAGGATGCTCCTGTCCGAGCTCGACCTGGCCGGCGACGGTGCGCGTCGTCCGCTGCGCCTGCAGGACATCCGTGCGGTACTCGCTGATGCCCTGCAGGGGCGTCCGACGCGCAGCAACTTTCGTACCGGTGAACTCACGATCTGCTCGATGGTGCCGATGCGTTCGGTGCCGCACCGGGTGATCTGCCTGCTCGGGTTGGACGACGGCGAGTTCCCGCGGGCGGGACGGGTGGACGGGGACGACGTGCTCGCCGTCGATCCGGTCGTGGGGGAGCGCGACAGGACCAGCGAGGACCGTCAGCTGTTGCTGGACGCCGTCGATGCGGCCTCCGAGCACCTGGTGTTCCTGTACTCGGGAGCCGACCACCGCACCGGCGCCGAGCGCCCGCCCGCTGCCGCGCTGGGGGAAATTCTCGACGTCCTGGACGCCACGCTGCAGGACGGCGCAGGGGGCAGCGTGCGGGATCTGATCCACGTCCGACATCCGTTGCAGCCCTTCGATGACCGCAACTTCCTGCCCGACTCGGAACTGGTCGCTCCCCGGGCCGGCGCAGATGCCCGACCGTTCAGCTTCGACGCCTCAGCGCTCGAGGGAGCGACGGCTCTCAGGGCGTCGGCGCTGCACCTGCCGAGCATCGCCGGACTGTTGGTGCCGACAGCACTGCCCCCGCGCGAACACCGACCGGGCGACGTGGTCGAGGTGGACCAGCTGATCCGGTTCTTCGAGCAGCCGGCTGCCCGCTTCCTGGCGGAGCGTCTCGGACTCGACTCGAACTGGCGCGAGGACCCACCCGTCGACGAGCTCGAGACGGATCTGGACGGCCTGCAGAAGTGGGCGATCGGCGATCGGCTGGTCCGGCTGCAGCTGGACGGCATCGGACGGCAGGAGTCGATCGCAGCGGAGAACCGACGCGGTGTCCTCCCGGTGGGCGCACGGGCGGCCGAGGTGATGCGCGAGGTGGCCGAGCTCGCTGATCCGGTGGTGGCGGCCGGACTCCGTCACCGGGCGGGCAGCCGCAGCATGGTCGACGTCTCGATCGGGCTGGAGGACGGGCGCGCGCTGGTCGGCACCCTGGGCCCCGTGCACGGCGGTCGGCTGGTCACGGTCGGCTACTCGCGTCCGGGCCCGAAGCAGCGGCTGCGCAACTGGATCTCCGGGCTGGTACTGGCCGCCGCCGGCGCCCAGGACGACGGCGCCCCGGGTGGCGCCGTCTGGATCGGTCAGGGCAGACGTGGACAGCAGGCCGAGACGGTCGTGGTCGCGCCCGACCCGGCGGGAGCCCGCGGACAGCTCGTCGACCTGCTCGCCATCCGCGATCTGGGGATGCGGGTCCCGCTGCCGGTGACGCCGAGGTTGGGGTGGGCCTATGCAGAGAAGCGGATCCGGTTCGGGGTCGACCAGGACACCGCCTGGCAGATCGCCGACACCCTGTGGTCCCGTGACAAGTACCGGCCGGAGCGCACCGAAGCCGCGCACCGGATGTGTTGGCAGGCAGCGGAACTCGCCGATATCGCGGACCTGCCCGGCATCGCCGCTCTGCCGAACCCCGGGGCGGAACGGACGATGCTGGGCAACCTCGCGATGCAGATCTGGTCGTCGGTGGTCCGCGACGAGGTGGACCGGTGACCGCGCGGCAGCAGGATCCGCGGGTGGGGCGGACGATGCCGATGAACGCACTCGGCGACTTCGACGTGACCGGCGATCTGCCCTGGCAGGAGACCGTCGTCCTGGAGGCCAGCGCCGGCACGGGCAAGACCCACACCATCGCTTCCCTGGCTGCGCGTTATCTGGCCGAGGGGCGGGTCCGGCTCGAACACCTGATGTTGGTGACCTTCGGTCGTTCGGCGACCCAGGAGTTGCGGGACCGGGTCAGGGGTCGGTTGACGGAGCTGGAACAGGCGCTGCGACTGCCGAAGGTCCCCAGCGCGGATGAAGTGGCCACCCTGCTCCGGCAGGGCACGCCCGAGGAACTCGCCCAGCGGCAGCGCAATCTCGCCACCGCGCTCGCCTCCTTCGACGAGGCCACCATCGCCACCACCCACTCGTTCTGCCAACGGATGCTGGACGGGCTGGGGATCGCGGCCGACCACGATCCGGGTGCGGTGCTGCTGGAGAACTCCGACGACGTGCTCGCGCAGGTGGTCGGGGACGACTACCTCCGGCGGTTCGCGCCGTTCGACGACCGCCCGTTCGACGCGAGTACCGCCCGGCAGATCGCCAGGGCGGCAACGGGAATGAGCATGGCTCGGCTCGAGCCGGCGATGGCCGTCGATCCACGATCGCGCCCGAGGGTCGAGTTCGCCGAGGGTATCCGGGAGCTCTTCGACGTTCGCAAACGGGAACTGCACGCCCTGGACTTCGACGACCTGCAGGTGCGTCTCGCCGAAGCGCTCGTACACCCGGTGCGGGGTGGCGCCGCCCGGGACCTGGTGCGCGCCAACTTCCACGTGGTGCTGGTCGATGAGTTCCAGGACACCGATCCGGTGCAGTGGGAGATCCTCCGGACGGCCTTCCACGGGCATTCGACGTTGGTGTTGATCGGCGATCCGAAACAGGCGATCTACGCCTTCCGGGGCGCCGACGTACACACCTACCTGCGGGCGGCACGACTCGCGAGCCGGCAGTTCACGCTGGGGACCAACTGGCGCAGCGATGCACCGCTGGTCCGTGCGCTCGACAGCCTGTGGAACGCCGTCAACCTCGGCCACCCGGACATCACGGTCAGGGCCATCGAGGCCGCTCGTCCGACGAGCAGGCTGATCGTCCCGGGCCGCAGCGCGCCGCTGCGGATCCGTCGGGTACCCCGCTCCAGCGGCACGATGACGACGACGGGCTACCTCACCTCCACGGCGGCGATGACGGCGATCGTGCGCGACCTGGCGTCCGAGATCGTCACCCTGCTCGAGTCGGGTGCCACCGTGATCGACCCGGCAGCCGGACCCGACGCCCCGCCGAGACCCATCTCGCCGTCCGACATCGCAGTGCTGGTGCGCACCAACAAGGAGGGTGAAGCAGCGCGGAATGCGTTGCAGCGTGCCAGGATCCCGGCGGTACTGACCGGCAACACCAGTGTCTTCAGCTCGGTCGCCGCCGAGGCCTGGGACACCCTGCTGCACTGCCTGCAGGCACCCAACAGGGCCGATCGTGCGCGGCGGGTGGCGCTGACGCCCTTCGTGGGATGGACGGCGCCGCAGACCGCTGCTGCCGACCAGCAGCAGATCGAGGACCTGATCGACCGGATCCGTGGCTGGGCAGCGGTCTTCGCCGACGGTGGGGTTGCTGCCCTGCTCGAAGCAGTCGGTGCCGCCGGTCTCGCGACGCGGGTGTTGGCCAGTGCCGACGGCGACCGACTGCTGACCGACATCCGTCATCTGGCCCAGGTGATGAACGGGGCCGCCAGGGACGAACACCTCGGGCCGGCCGCGCTGCTCGAGTGGTTGCGGCGGCGGCGCGAGACGGCCGAGCGGGACGCGAGCGACGAGCTCAGTCGCCGGCTGTCGACCGAGGCCCAGGCAGTCCAGGTGCTGACCGTGCACCGGAGCAAGGGTCTGGAGTTCGGAGCGGTCTTCGCTCCGTTCGCCTGGACGCTGTGGTTGCCCGACGAGCCCGACCCGCTCCGACTGCACGACGACGAGGGGAACCAACTGCTGGACGTCGGCGGCACCTCGGGTGCCGGGCATGCGGCCCGACTTGCTCGCGGTCAGCAGGAGGCTCTGGGGGAGGAGTTGCGTCTGCTGTACGTGACCTTCACCCGGGCACGTTCGCTGCTGGTCACCTGGTGGGCGCCCGGCTGGAACGCCAAGCAGTCCCCGCTGCACCGGCTGTTGTTCGGCGAGCTGACCCAGGGCACTCTGCCGTCCCAGGTGCCGGTGCCGTCCGACGCCGATGCCCAGCGCAGGTTCGCCGAGATCGCCACGGCGGCTGGAGGTCTGATCGAGATCGAGACCGCAGACCCGGTGCGCCGACCGATGCTGACGGTCCGCGAGATCGAGCCGGTGGCGCTCTCTGCCCGCAGCTTCGACCGCGCCGTCGACACCACCTGGCGGCGTACGTCGTACTCCGGTCTCACTGCTGCAGCGCACAGCGCGCACTACGACGGTGCCGACCCGCACGCGGATACCGTTGCAGGGCAGGGTGATCCGGCACTGCGCGACCAGCAGGAGGGTGACGATCCGACCGCCGCGCTCGACACTGCAGAGACCGGCAGCGAGCCTGCCGAGATCGGTGTCGACGACGAACCCGAGATCGGCTCCGAGACGGTCGGCGGCAGCACTCGGACGGTTGCCGGCGGTGCGGACGGCGGTGCCGCAGCACCCGGTGACGCGCGGGAGGCGGAGCTGCGGGCCATCGGCTCACCGCTGGAAGCCTTCCCCGGTGGTACCGCCTTCGGCACCGTCGTGCACGAGGTGCTCGAGTACCTGGACACCACCGCCGCCGATCTCCCCGCCGAACTGCGGGCGCACTGCAGCAGAGTGCTCGGACCGCGCAGCGGAGAGGGTCTGGACCCGGAACTGCTGGCCGCAGCGCTCGAGCCGGTTTTCGCCACGCCGCTCGGAGCGCTGGCCGAGCAGCGCACCCTCGCCGACTTCACGCCTGCCGACCGGCTGGCGGAGATGTCGTTCGAGCTGCCGTTGGCCGGCGGCGACGCGCCGGTCCGTGCCGGTGCGGTCGGTGCCGGTGCGGTCGGTGCCGGTGCGACGCTGGCCGAGATGGCCCAGGTCTGGCAGGAGGCCGTCGAGGACGGTGATCCGCTCGCCGACTATCCGCGGTTGCTCGAGGACCGGTTGTTGTCCGGTGATGAGCTGCGGGGGTATCTGACCGGCAGCATCGATGCCGTGCTGCGGGTGCGTGACGGCGCGGGCACCCCCCGATACCTGGTGGCCGATTACAAGACCAACCGTCTCGGGACGCCCGGAGAAGCGTTGACCGCGTGGGACTACCGCCCAGAGGCGATGGCCGAGGCGATGTCGGTCGTGCACTATCCGCTGCAGGCGATACTCTACACGGTCGCCCTGCACCGCTACCTGACCTGGCGTCAGCCGGGCTACGACCCGGACGTCCACCTCGGTGGCTCGCTGTACCTGTTCGTCCGCGGGATGAGTGGACCGCAGACCCCCGTCGTCGACGGGATGCCCTGCGGCGTGTTCGCCTGGCGACCGTCGTCCCGCATCGTGCTCGCCGTCTCGGATCTGCTCGCGGGAGATCGACGATGACCCGTCCGACCGCTGCCAGGATCCGCGACGAGTTCGCCGTCGATCGGGTCCGAGCGCCGATGGCAGACACGCTGGCCGCGTTCAACGACGCAGAGGTGCTGATCGCGGCGGACGTACATGTCGCACGACAGCTGGGCCTGCTCGCCGGGGAGACCGACGACGACGTGCTGTTGGCCGTCGCGCTCGCGGTGCGCGCCGTCCGGCAGGGGTCGGTCTGTGTCGACCTGTTCACCGTTCGGGACGCCGTCCTGGGCGAGAGCGCCGACGTGGCCGACCTCCCGGTCGCCGGCGCAGACGACCACGAGGTCGGGGATCCCGAGCTGGCCCGGCAGTTGGCCCGCCAGTACGCGCTGGACTGGCCGGATGCGGAGCGGTGGCGTGCCCTGGTCACAGCCAGTGCACTGGTCGAGGTCTGCCCCGATGACGCCGTACCGCCGGCCGACGGCGGGCCCGGCCGACCGCTGCGCTGGTTCGGTGGCCGCCTCTACCTCGATCGCTACTGGCGGCAGGAACGTGCCGTCGCCGCCGAGCTCGTCACCAGGATGTCCGTCCCGGACGACGCGCTGGACGAGCAGACCATCATCCGGCGGACCGCAGCGATCCAGCGGCTGTTCCCCGAACCGGAGAACGAGAGTCGTCAGCGGATCGGAGCCGCGGTCAGCGCGTCCCGGCGGCTCGCCGTGCTGGCCGGAGGTCCTGGCACCGGCAAGACCACCGCCGTGGCCAGGATGATCGCCGTGCTGGCCGACCGGGAAGGCCCGGCTCCCCGGATCGCGTTGGCAGCGCCCACCGGCAAGGCTGCTGCCCGGCTGGGTCAGGCGGTCCGCGACGAGATCGCCACCTTCTCGGTCGGCGACCGCGCACGCATCGGCGACGTCCAGGCCTCCACCCTGCACCGCTTGCTCGGGTGGCGGCCGGGATCGCGCTCAAGGTTCAAACACGATGCACGGCAGCATCTTCCGCACGATGTGGTGGTGGTCGACGAGTCGTCGATGGTCCCGCTCACCATGATGGCCCGGCTGCTGGAGGCGCTGCGGCCAGAGGCGCGGCTGCTGTTGGTGGGGGATCCCGATCAGCTCGCCTCCGTCGAGGCCGGGGCGGTGCTGGGCGACATCGTCGCGCGGGCCGAGGCGTTGGACCGTGCCGGAGACTCCGGCGGGGGTCGTGCCGGCGTGCCCGGCGCCGATGACCTGCTCGGCCGACTGTGTCCGGTCGACGAGCCGACGCTGGACGATGTCGATCGACGTGCTGCCGCTGCCGGGGTGACCCGGCTCACCCACCGGTTCCGTTTCGGGGAGGAGATCGGCAGGCTGGCCGATGCCATCCGCCGCGGCGACGCGGACCAGGCGATCGCCGTCCTGGGCGCCGGCGGCAGCAGGATCGACTGGGTCGACCGGGAGGCGGACGAGCGCGATCCGGCGATGGCGGAACTGCGGGACGACGTCGTCCGCGCGGCGCGCACGCTGACCGCCGCTGCCCTGGACGGCGACGTCGTGCAGGCGCTCCGGGCGATGGACGAGCACCGGCTGCTGTGCGCGCACCGGTCCGGGCCGTTCGGCGCTGCCTGGTGGGCCCGGGTCATCCAGCGCTGGATCGCCGCCGACCGGGCGGTCCGCGGTGAACCTCTGACCGCGACGGATCGCCGGACCGGTGCCGATTCCTGGTGGGAGCCGGGGCGTCCGCTGCTGATCACCGACAACGACTACGAGCTCGGCCTGTTCAACGGCGACACCGGAGTGGTGATCAAGGACGGGCAGCAGGGCTTGGTCGCGGCGTTCGGCGATGCACGCGACCCGGTGACGGTCCGGCCCGGCCGGCTCAGCGGAGTGCAGAGCGTCTATGCGATGACCATCCACAAGAGCCAGGGCAGTCAGTTCAAGGCGGTGACGGTGATCCTGCCGCCCGCGCAGTCGCCGTTGCTGACCAGGGAGCTGCTGTACACCGCAGCCACCAGAGCCTCCGAGCGCGTCCGCATCATCGGCAGCGCGCACGCGGTCCGCACCGCCATCGCCCGTCCGGTCTCGCGGGCCTCCGGCCTGCGCGGCTGAGCGGACGCCGGCGGAAACCCGATGTCGCCCGGGCAGTTCGGTCCGTAGGGTCGCACCCGGCTCCGGCAACCGGCGGGAGTGTCGTCCCGCCCCGGGGAGGCTGTCCCCCACGTTCGCGGGCTCAGCGGTCGCGAAGGCCTGACGTTCGCGGTCCTGACGGTCGCTTAGGCCTGACGTTCGCGGTCCTGATGGTCGCGAAGGCCTGACGTTCGCGGTCCTGACGGTCGCTTAGGCCCGACGTTCGCGGTCCTGACGGTCGCTCAGGCCTGACGTTCGCGGTCCTGACGGTCGCTTAGGCCTCACGTTCGCGGTCCTGATGGTCGCTCGGCCCCGACGTTCGCGGACTCAGCGGTCGCCATCCTCTGTCCGAAGCACATCATTGCCGCACCACTGTCACGGAAGGAACACCATGCAGTACCTGAACGACAAGCTGCTGAGCTGGGCGTCGATCATCGACGACCTCACCCTCGAGCAGGCGAAGCAGACGGCGCAGCTCGACATCGTGTCGCCGTACCTCGCGCTGATGCCCGATGCCCACCTGGGCAAGGGCGCCACCGTCGGTTCGGTGATTCCCACCCGCGAGGCGATCATCCCGGCCGCGGTCGGCGTCGACATCGGCTGCGGGATGCGGGCGGTCCGGACCCAGTTCAGCGTCGCTGACCTGGCCGGACGCGATCTCGCGGCGCTGCGGCACTCGATCGAGCGCAGCATCCCGCTGTCCGCCGGACGGCACAACCACCGCATCGAGTCGACGGCGGAGCCCCGGATCGCTGAGCTCGAGGCGCTGGCCGGCGATCTGCTCGACACCATCCAGTCGCGGAGCAAGAACTGGCGGCATCAGCTGGGATCGCTCGGCTCCGGCAATCATTTCATCGAGGTGACGGCCGACGAGACCGGACGGATCTGGTTGTTCCTGCACTCGGGGTCGCGTGGCGTCGGCAACCGGATCGCCCAGCACCACATCGGGGTCGCTCGGAAGTCCATGGCGGACAACCGGATCGAGCTGCCGGACCGTGATCTTGCCTACCTGGTCGCGGGGACCGAGGAGTTCGACGCCTATCTGGCCGAGCTCACCTGGGCCCAGCGGTTCGCCGCGCTCAACCGGGACGAGATGATGGAACGGGTCGTGCGAGCGCTGTCGTACTGGATCGGTAGCGAGGTGGAGGTGTCCGAGGATCTCGGCTGCCACCACAACTACACCGCCCGGGAGACGCACCACGGCGAGCTGCTGTGGGTGTCCCGCAAGGGCGCCATCAACGCCGAGGTCGGCATGCCAGGGCTGATCCCCGGATCGATGGGCACGGCCTCGTACGTGGTGTCCGGCAAGGGGAATGCGCAGTCCCTCTGCAGCGCACCGCACGGTGCGGGCCGGGCGTACTCGCGGACCAAGGCCCGCAAAACCTTCTCCGTCGAGGATCTGCGAGCAGCGATGGTGGGGATCGAGTACCGCGACACCGATGCCTTCGTCGACGAGATCCCCGGTGCGTACAAGGACATCGACCAGGTGATGGCCGATGCCGCAGATCTGGTCGAGGTCCGGCACACCTTGCACCAGTTGGTGAACGTGAAAGGGGACTAGGAGAGTCCCGCGTCACGAAGACAGCCCGGTCGATGTCCACTTCGGTGGACGTCGGCCGGGCTGTCGTCGTGATCAGCTGAAACGGCCGGCAACCAATCGACCGTCCTGCACGACCGCGGACAGGCGGGAGTCGGCGAGTGCTGAGATGTCATCCAGCGGGTCCTCGTCCAGGACGACAAGATCGGCAGCGGCACCCGGGATGATCTGGCCCAGCTCGCCGTCCCGCTGCAGCACGGTCGCGGCCACCGTCGTCGCCGCCCTGATGACGTCGATCGCCGGCTGGTGCTCGGCGCGGATGGCGAACTCGCGAGCCTGGTGGCGTTGCATGCCGCCCAGCAGGTCCGAGCCGTACGCCGGGTTCACCCCGGCGGCGTGCAGCAGTTGCAGGGCCCGGATCCCACCCTCGAGCACCGCGTCGACCTTGGCCACCGAGGCGGCCGGCACTCCCTGCTCGACGCCCTCGTCGGACAGTGCCCGGTACGTCACCAGGTTCATCGCGACGAACGCCTGATGGTGCTTGATGAGCTCAGCAGTCTCCTGGTCGATCAGGTTGCCGTGCTCGATGGTGCGGACCCCGGATTCCACCGCGCGCCGGATCGCCCGGGGTGTGTAGGCATGGGCGGCGACGTAGCGGTTGGCTGCCTCGGCCTCCTCGACGACGGCCCGGATCTCGTCGAGCGAGTACTGGGTGGAGTCGATGCGATCGGTCGGCGAGGCCACCCCGCCACTGACCATGATCTTCAGGTGGTGGGCACCCTTGCGGAGCTCGTCGCGGGCGGCGAGACGCACCGCGTCCACCCCGTCGGCGATCCGACTCAGCGACGGACAACACAGGTGATCGACATTCCCCGTGCGGCCCGGACCGCGGTCGTCACCGTGACCTCCGGTCTGGGACAACGCCTTTCCGCCGAAGAAGATCTTCGGCGCACGCAGCAGCCCCTCACGTTGGGCTCGGTGGATCCCGAAATCCGCACCGGCCATGTCCCGCACGGTGGTGAAGCCGCGATCCAGCATCCGGCCCATCAACACGGCGGCTCCGAACATGACGTACGACGACGGGGAGTCCACCAGTTGCGACAGGTCGGCGTCGACGGCCAGCACGTGCACGTGACAGTCGATCAGGCCCGGCAGCACGAACTTGCCGGTCAGGTCGATCCGCTCTGCCGACTCGTCGTCGTCCCGGGGGCCCGGTTCGCTGATCTGCACGATCCGGCCGCCGGCCAGCCTGATGTCAGCGGTGCGCCAGGTTCCGGCGGCGACGTCGAGGTAGCGGGCCCCGGTGAGGATCCGGTCGGCGGGCGGACCGTCGAGCTCGTGGGCGGAGGTGGTGGGTTGCGTCATCGGAGTGCCTTCCTGCAGAAGCGGTGTGCGATCAGAAGTATCGGGTCGGGGGAGTGCGGCGGACTGCCCGGTCCGCAAGGCGGTCGGGGTCAGGCAGTCAGCACCGCGTACGCCGACCCGCGCGCGATCAGCTGGGCGGCGGCCACGTCGTCGTCACCGAACGAACCCGGTCCCGCCAGAATGCACAGCGTGGCGATCGTGCTGCCGTCGTCCACCACCGGAGCATTGACAAACGCGCCGCAGCCCAGCCGCTCGATCAGCGCGTGATCGGAGAACGCCCGCTGGACGTCCGCCGCGGTGTTGCCGACGTAGGGCAGCTGGTGCTGCACGCACAGCTCGTGCCACTGCGGTGTCAGATCTGCCGCGGTGCTCTTGCGTCCACCGACCGGATAGTCCTCCGGTCGGGACGAATGGATCCGGCTCAGCGTGCCGTCGTCGTCCAGTCGCAGGACGGTGAACAGCAGGCTGGGCATCACGGCGGCGATCAGACGCTCCACCACGGCGAGTGAGGTGAACTCGTCGGGTCGACGATCCCGGTCGGCGGGGGGCCGGACGTCGTCGGTCGAGATCTCCGACGACATCACGACTTTCCCTCAGCCAGAAGGGTCTTCCGTCGCGGTTCGCCCGCCTGGATGCTCTCGAGCGACCGGCCCTTCGTCCGGACGGCGAACAGCAGGGTGCACACGATGCCCACCACGAGCACCGCCGTCGTCATCCCGAAGACCCCGGTGAAGCCCCACTGGGTGGCGAAGACCCCGATGATCAGCGGGGCGGTGATCGATCCGATCCGCCCGAACGACGAGCTGAGCCCGACCCCGGTCGCGCGCAGCCAGGTGGGGAACACCTCGGGGGTGTAGGCGTATACGCCCGAGTAGGTGCCGTTGAGGAAGAACGACAAGGAGATGCCGGCAGCGGTGATCCAGCCGGGTGACGTCATCTGGCTCAGCCAGTAGGCGCTCACCGCGGAGCCGGCGAGGTAGCTCGCGATGGTGAACTTCCGGTCGAACCGCTCGTTGAACCAGGCGGCGCTGAAGTAGCCGGGAATCTGCGCCAGGTAGATCAGCAGAGAGAAGTTGAACGACTTGGTGATGGTCAAGCCCTTGTCCACCAACAGGGTCGGGATCCAGGAGAAGAACCCGTAGTAGGAGAAGGTGATCACGAACCAGATCAGCCAGGTGACGGCCGTGATCCGCCACATCTGCGGGCTCCACAGGTGCACCAATGCTCGGCGCAGGGTGAACTTCTCCGGTGCAGGTTCTTCGGCATGGTTCGGATCCACCGGGGGGAGCGGTTCCCCGGTGCTGCGTCGGACCCGTTCCTCGAGGGTGCTCACCACGGCCTCGGCTTCTGCCACCCGCCCGACGTTCTGCAGGAATCGGGGGGATTCCGGAAGGGCGCGTCGCCACCAGAGCAGCAGCAGGATCGGCAGGAAGGTGATGACCTGCGCCCAGCGCCAGCCGTTGTCGAACACCGGGACGACGAACCTGCCGATCAGCGCGGCGCCGACGAATCCGAACGAGAAGAACCCGGCCAGCGCGCCGACGAACCAGCCGCGGCGTTTGCTCGGCACGAACTCGGACAGGAATGGCGCGATGATCGCGCTCTCGGCTCCGGCACCCGCTCCGGCGATGACCCTGGCGGCCAGGAACATCGGGAAGCTCCACGACGCCGCGGCGATCAGTGAGGCGACCGCGTACAACGCGAGTGACCAGCACATCACCCGCTTGCGCCCGATCTTGTCGCCCAGGTAGCCGGCCGTCATCGCGCCGAACAGGAACCCGAACGGCGCTGCGGACGCCACCAGTCCGAGCTGACCACCGCTCAGGCCGAAGACCGCCTTCACGTCCGGCAGCAGGAAGGCGACAATGGCTGCGTCCATACCGTCGAAGGTGTAGCCGAGGCCGCCGATCAGCAGCAGGCCGTAGTGCGGTCGGGACAGTGGGAGTCGGTCGAGCCGGGCGGTGAGGGACACCGGGACCTCCAGGGGGCTGGGTGGATTGCAGTCAACCTAGGCGCAACAAAAATTGCAGTCAATAGGTCAATGCAATTCGACTTGCACATCTGCTGGCGGGCCGTAGGCTCTGGCCGTGGCGTCCCGACCGGTCGAACCGACACCCGAATCGCTCGACGAATGGTTGCGCTCACTGCTCCCGCCCGGCGGCCTCGGTGCCCAGGGTCAGGCGGTCTTCCAGCAGTTGCACGCTGATCCCGGACATGCCAGCCATGCCCCCGCCGCCGAGATCGCCGAACTGGCCGGTGCCTCGGTTTCGTCGGTCACGCGAACCGCGCAACGGCTGGGCTTTCCCGGCTGGCCGCGGTTGCAGGCGGAGCTTCGGTCCCGGTACCTGGCCCGGCTGTCGCTGGTGGACATCGCCGCATCGCATGCGGATTCGCAGATGCCGTTCGGTGATGCGCTACGCAACGACCAGCGTGCGCTCGCGGCGGCGTCGCGGTCCATCGACGAGGCCCAGATCCTGCGAATCGCGCGGCGGATCATCAAGGCGGACAACATCTATGTGACGTCGCAGGGCAGTTTTGCGGCGGTCGGCCTCGCGCTGGCGCACAACATGGGGATCGCCGGCTATCCGGTCAGGGAGCTGTTGAACGAACCGGCCGCCCTGAGCAACGCAGTGTCCCGGATGGGACCGGCGGACCTGCTGATCGTCTGCTCCTACTGGCGTATCTACGACGTGGCAGTGATCGCGGCCCGATCGGCCCATCGGCGAGGAGCCGCAGTGGTGCTGCTGGCAGACAGCCTCCCGCAGGCGCTGCGCGCTGTGGCTGACGAGGTGGTGATCGCCCCGGCCGAGGGCACCTCGTTCTTCCCGTCGCTGACAGCCGCAACCGCTGTGCAGCAAGGGATCGTGGCAACCCTCGCCAGCTTGGATCCCGCCAGGACCCGGACGGCCATGACTGCAGCCGAACGGTCGTGGCAGGACTTCAAGTTGTTGCACCACGAGCCTTCTCGGCCGACGGAACCGCGCTCCAGGAAGTGATGGTGTGCGCTCACAGCTCCCAGGTGAACCGCATCAGGCAGAGACGTTGGCCCGCGGACGAACCCGCCGCGTTCGGCGTTGTACGCGTTCCTGTGCTCCCGCCGCACCAGTTCGGCACGATTGCTGGTTCCCGGCCCTCCGTTCGGCGTTTTCGCGCCACACAGCTGCTCCTGGCTTCCGGGCGACGCCCCCACGTTGATCGAGCGAGCGACTCAGGAGCGCGTCGAGATCCATGAAGCGATCGCTGCCGAGCCGATCGTGGCCACCGTCGCCCGTCGCATGGACAAGTCGGGGCGCCTGCTCCATTGGCTGATCGAAGCCCCTCCACTGATCCAGAGGCCGGTAGCGGACGGCAAGCCAGTGCTCTCGACGGACCAGGATGCATCCGCAGGTCCGTGCTCAGACCAGCGAGTCGGCTGCTGCGGTGAGACGGTCCAGGTCCGAGTCGTCCATGCGGACCGTCGGTGCCGCAAGCAGTTCGGCGAGCTGGGTGGTTGACGTTGCCGATGCCAGCGGTGCGGTCACGGTGGGTTGCTGTAGCAACCAGGCCAAGGCGATCGCGGCGGGCCGGACGTCGTGGGTGCGAGCGATCGCGTCGAGTGTGTCGAGCAGTCGCAGCCCAGCCGGGGTGAGCAGAGGCAGCACCCCGGCGCCTCGGGCACGGCCTTGGGTGTCGGCCGTGGTGCGGTACTTGCCCGTCAGGAATCCTCCGCCGAGCGCCCGATACGGAAGGACCATCAACCCTTCCGCAGCCGCGATTCCGGCCACCTCCGACTCGTAGGGCTGTCGCTGCGAGAGGCTGTAGTGCGGTTGCAGAACCACCGGGGCTTCCAGGCCGCCACTGCGAGCTACGTCCAGCCATTCGTCGATCGTCGCCGCAGCGAAGTTCGAGAGACCGACAGCCCGTATCTTGCCGGCACGGAACGCGGCGTCGAAGGCGGCAGCGCTCTCCGCGACCGGGACGGTGCGGTCCTCGTAGTGCGCGAAGTAGATGTCGATGCTGTCGGTGCTCAGCCGGCGGAGCGATGACTCGAGACCACCGGCCACGCTCTTGGCTGACAGGCCGTCGAAGTCCGCGTGGTTGCCGACCTTGCTCACGAGGGTCACCTGCTCTCGGGTGCCCCGCTCACGCATCCATCTGCCGATGATCACCTCGGACTCGCCGTTCGAGTAGGTGTCCGCGGTGTCGACCAACGTTCCGCCCGCCTCGACGAAGAAGTCGAGGACCTGGCAGGACTGACCTTCGTCCATCGTGCGGCCGAAGGTGTTGGTGCCCAGGCCGATCGGCAGCTCCGGCCGCGGCCAGGGACGGTCGCCGATGGGCTCGACCAACCTGTCCGACGCCGGACTCATGTTCAGGGCTTCCTGCTCGCGCACGTTCATGCTGACAGCCAAACATCTGGGACCGACAGCGACGTGGTACTTGCGCGACGAATCGGATCCGACCGTTCGGCACCGCGCAGACCATGATCAGGCCGCTGCAGGAGTCTCGACCTCGATCTCGTCCCGTGTCCAGCGCACCAGGGCCGCTCGGTTCCGGTGCAGCGCGTCCCACTACGACACATTCACCAGGCCGGCCGGATCGGTCCGGACAGGTCCAGCTGCTGCAACAGCATGCGCAGGGCCGCGACCCCATCGGCGCCCAGCCGGTCCTGCCAGGAGTTCACCACCTGCTGCGCGGCCGCCTCAGCGCCATCGGTGCAGGCTCGGCCGCGCTGCGTCAGCTGCAGCGGGCGGCGGCGCCTGTCCGAGGGATCGTGGGTCCGCACCACATAACCGCGGTCGACGAGCTGGTCGACGAGCTTGCCGGCCGCCTGCTTGCTGACGCCGAGGTGCTCGGCGACATCCAGTGAGGTCGCATCTCCCCGGGCGATCCGGACGAAGGCGAATCCGTGGGCCGGACGGACGTCACGGAAGCCGCTGCGCTGCAGCTCGTCCTGGATGCCGGCGACCGCATCACCCGCAGCGGCGAGGACGAGCATCGCGACGTCACCCCTGTTCGGTGCCATCGCTCCATGTTGACAGAAACGGTCAGCCTGGTTGACCATTATGGTCAATCACGTTGACCATTCACCGAGGAGCCGACCATGACCGTGATCGCCGAGTCCGACAGCCGCAGCTTCCAGATGCACGGAAGTACGTTCACCTCGTTCGTCGCCCCGGCAGGCGGCAGCACCCAGCTGTGCGCCTGGCGCCTCGACGTGGTTGCCGGCACCCCCGGAGTGCCGCACCGCGTGTCGCACGAGGAGGTGCTGCTCGTCCTGGGCGGTGAACTCCTGGTGGATCTCGACGGTGTGGCACTGCGGGCACACCCCGGCCAGACTGTTTTCGTCCCCGCCGGCTCGCAGCTCGCCGTCGCCGGCGGGCCCGGCGGAGCGCGTGCCTGGGTCACCACCTCCGTCGGGCTCACCGCCACCACGGGGGACGGCAGCGTGATCGCTCCGCCCTGGACGCAGTGACGTCCCCGCGGGTGCATCCCGCTGTCGGTGCGCGCTCGTAGTCTGCTGATCGCTCGGCCGTCGGGTGTCCTGCAAGCCGAGGACTCCGTCGCTAGAGTGTGAAAGATTGAAAAGATGGAAAAGCCTGTAAAGGCTCCGTCGGATCGATCGGCGACAGGAGCTCGTCCGCGCACGGTGGCGGGTTCGACACAGGAGGTGGGCAGGGCATGGGCAATCCGTTCCGGCCCACCTTCGGCGTCACTCCGCCGGTGTTGGTCGGTCGCGACGAGCAGATCGAAGCGTTCACCGAGGCGCTCGACGACGGCCCCGGCGCCCCCGGCCGGGCGATGCTGTTCTCCGGCGCCCGCGGCACCGGCAAGACCGTGATGCTCAACGCTCTCGAGGATGCAGCCCGGCTCCGGGGTTGGCTGGTCATCTCACAGACGGCGCGTTCGGGCATCGCCGCCGAGATGCGCGACACCCAGATCCCGGACCTGCTGCACCGCCACGTCAGCGGCATCGTGCGCAACCAGCTCTCCGGCCTGACGGTCACCTCGCCGGTCGGTGGACTCGGCGTCACCCGACTGCGCGTTGACGACCATCCCGAGGTCGCCTCGCTGCGGTCGCGGCTGGAAATCCTCACTGATGCGCTCGCCGAGCACGACACCGGCGTGTTGATCACCATCGACGAACTGCACTCCGGCGCCCGCCGCGACCTCACCGTCATCACCCAGACCGTCCAGCACCTGTTCCGCGAGGAACGCGAGATCGCTTTCCTGGCAGCAGGTCTGCCGCATGACGTCGCCGCGCTGCTCGATCACCCCGGCACGACGTTCCTGCGCCGGGCCGAGCACTACGCCCTGATGGCCGTCACCGACGAGGAGGTGCGCGAAGCGCTGCAGGTGCCCATCGAGGACAACGAGCGGACCATCTCCGCTGAAGCGCTGGACATCGCCGCCGCGGGGACCCGGCGCTACCCGTTCCTGATCCAGCTGGTCGGCTACCACACCTGGCGGGCGGACGAGTCGGCCGCCGAGATCACCGCTGCCCACGCCCGGCAAGGAGTGAAGGCGGCCACCCGCCGGCTCGGACGGCTGGTCCACGAGCCGGCCCTGAACTCGTTGTCCGAGGTGGATCTGCGGTTCCTGCTCGCGGTCGCCCAGGACGACGGGCCCAGCCGGATGCAGGACATCGCCCGACGGCTCGGGGTCGACGCCAGCTACGCCGGCCAGTACCGCCGTCGGCTGATCGCCGCAGGCCTGGTGGCTCCCGCCGGGTACGGGAAGGTCGACGTCGCCATCCCGTACCTGAGGGAACACCTGCGCTCCCGTCCGGTCCGGGAACTCACGTGAGGAGTGGCGGGACCGCGGAGGTCGAGGACATCTTGCGCAGCGCCGTCGTGTTCGCGATCCCGATGGTCGACCGGTTCCGGGGCGTCGACATCCGCGAGGGCATCCTGATGCGCGGGCCGGCCGGATGGGCGGAGTTCGCGCCGTTCCGCGACTACGACGACCAGACCGCCACCGGCTGGTTGGCCGCGGCGCTCGACACCGCGCTGCACCCATGGCCCGCCGCGGTCAGGAACACCGTCGAGGTCAACACGACGGTGCCGATCGTCGACCCGGAGCGGGCGCACGCACTCGTGCTCGCCTCCGGCTGCCGCACCGCAAAGGTGAAGGTCGGTGGACCCGGCACCGACCCGGGAGCTGATCGCGACCGGTTGCGCGCGGTGCGGGACGCGCTCGGACGAGACGGCCACATCCGTATCGACGCCAACGCACTGTGGGACACGGCCACCGCTCTGGCGCTGATCCCCGGTCATGCCGAGGCCGCGGGTGGGTTGGAGTATGTGGAGCAGCCCTGCCGCACCATTCAGGAACTGGTGACGGTGCGGGCCCGGGTCGCCGTGCCCATCGCCGCCGACGAGTCGATCCGGTTGGCGTCCGATCCGCTGGCGGTGGCGAGGGCCGGCGCTGCCGACGTCGCGGTGCTCAAGGTCGCACCGCTCGGCGGCGTGCACGCCACGCTGCGGATCGCCGAGCAGATCCGCGCCGAGGCCGCGATGGACGTGGTGATCTCCTCGGCCGTCGACTCGGCGGTCGGGCTTGCTGCCGGGGTCGCCGCCGCCGCGTGCCTGCCGGGGACCCCCAGGGCCTGCGGGTTGGGGACCAGCTCGCTGCTGGTCGGCGATGTCAGCACCGAGCGACCACTGCCGCAGGACGGCAGGCTGCCGGTGGCACCGCGAGCGCCGGAACCCGATCTGATCGACGCGTGGCCGGCAGACGAGGACACCGCCCAGTACTGGCGCGCGCGGTTGCGACGGGTTGCGGAACTGCTTGCCGCGCAGCAACTCTCGACCGGAATGAGGTGTCCATGACTGCCCAGTCGCCGTCCGGGCCGGCGGTTCCGCCCGCGGTGCTGCTCGCCCGCACCCTCGTGCTGGCCGCGATCGGGCACGGCCTGACGGATGCGGTGCTGTCGCCCGGTTCCCGCAACGCTCCGCTCTCGCTGGCCCTGCACGCCGCGGACGCCGCCGGGCTGCTCCGGCTGCACGTCCGGGTCGACGAACGCAGCGCAGGCTTCCTGGCCCTCGGCCTCGGCCGAGCCAGCGGCCGTCCAGCACTGGTGAGTACGACCTCGGGGACTGCGGTGGCCAACCTGCACCCAGCAGTCCTCGAAGCCCACCACGGCGGCGTGCCGATGATCGTGCTGTCTGCCGACCGGCCACCCGCGTTGCGAGCGCTCGGCGCGAACCAGGTGATCGACCAGCGACAGGTGTTCAGTGGCGCACTCCGGTGGTTCGAGGAGCCGGAACCCCCTGCGCCGCACAGTGATCCGGAGCAGTGGCGCGCGATGTTCCAGCACGCTCTGCGGGCATCCGTCGGCGCGCTGCCAGGACCGGTCCAGCTGAACCTGCCGTTCGACGTCCCGCTGCTGCCGGAGGCTGCGGAGTCCGAGGACCCCGACCGCTGGCTGAGCCAGGTGCGACCGGGAGGCTTCGAGGCCCACCCGGCGACGGATGCGGAACCCGTCGCCGCCCCGGAACCGGGCGAGCGGGTGTTGTTCGTCGCGGACCTGACGCACCCGGCCGCCGCAGGAGTGGCCGCAGCCGGCCAGTTGGTGGTCTCGGAGGCCGGCGGCGCCGCGGGCCCGCGGGTACTGGAGGCCGGGATCCCGCTGCTGGAAGCGGATTTCGCAGGAGACCTGTTCGCCGGAGCCACCCCCGACCGGGTCGTCGTGCTCGGACGACCGACGCTCTACCGGGCGGTCAGCGCGCTGCTCGGATCCGCGCCGGTGATCGACGTGGTCGGACCGACCGGACCGGTCGCCGACCCGACAGGCCGCGCTCGCACGGTCTCCGGCGCACTGGCCGCCATCCTCGGGCCGGCGCCGACGGAGTTCCGCGAAGCCTGGCTGGACGCCGACAGTGCCGTCCGGGACGTTCTCGCGGAAGCGGTGGCCGGGCACGACCTGGGCCTCGGTCCGTTGCTGGCGCGCACCGTGGTGGCCTCGCTACCGACATCGGCCATGCTGGTGCTGGGCTCCTCCCAGACGCCGCGCGACGTCGGTCGCTTCTCCTGTTGTCGCGCCGGGGTACGGGTACTGGCCAACCGCGGGGTGGCCGGCATCGACGGCACCGTCTCCACGGCGATCGGTGCAGCGCTGGCCGACCCCGAGCGCCCCACGGTGGCATTGCTGGGCGACCTGACGTTCCTGCACGAGCTGAACGGACTGCTGATCGGGCCGCACGAGCCGGTGCCCGATCTGACCTTCGTGGTCTCCAACAACGACGGCGGCGCCATCTTCGGCACGCTCGAACCCGGTGCGGCGCAGTACGTCCGTCCGTTCGAGCGGGTCTTCGCCACCCCGCTCGGGGTGCAGCTCGGGCAGGTCGTCGAGTCGCTGGGATATGAGCACCTGATGGTCACCGACCCGGAGGAACTGGCGGCCGAACTCACCGCGGAAGCGCTCCAGGGAACGGGGATCCGGGTGATCGAAGTGCCCACCGACCGGTCATCACTGCGGGAGTTCAGTGCCACGGTGCGTGGTTCTGTGGACAGGGCGCTGCGACGCTGAACTCCTGTGGTCCCGCGTCATCGATCGTGTCCTCGCCGGGATGAACCTGCGGCTGCGCCCGGATCAGCAGTCAACGTCGCTCAGGACGTCTTCGATCAGTTCCAGTGCACCGGTTCGCCACCCGAACTGCACGCCGGCTTGTTCGATCCGGTCCGGCGCCTCCTCGCGCGCGTCCTGCAGGGTGATGGCCGCCTTCCACAGCATCCACCCCCGCGCTCGTGCCCAGGTGTCTTCGTCCAGCGCAACGCCCCGCCGGAACGCGTCCCGACCGGCGCCGCGGAAGAACGACCACGCGATGACCAGATCACAGGCTGGATCTCCGACGCCGCAGGTGCCGAAGTCGATGACGGCGCTGAGCCCGCCGTCCCGCACGAGTAGGTTGCCGCCGCTCATGTCCCCGTGGAACCACACAGGTGGTGCGTTCCAGGCGCTGTTCAGCGCGGTGTCCCAGATGGCGAGCGCGGCCGACGTGTCGATCAGATCGGCGAGCGCCGTGATCGCGGTCCGGGCCGAGTCGTCCCAGTGAGCTGGGCTGTCGCCGCGGTGGAAGCTGTGCAAGCCTGCCCGGGGGCCGCTGGTCGCGTCGATCCGGCGCAGCGCGTTGAGGAACCCGCTGACGTCCTCGGCCATTCGCACCGGATCCGACACCCGCTGCGGTGTGGCCTGTTGGCCGGGGAGCCAGTGGTAGACCGACCACGGTCGGGGGAACCGATCACTCGGCACACCTCTACCGAGCGGGATCGGGATCGGGAACGGCAGTTGCGGCCGCAGCAGCGGCAGCCAACGGTGCTCCTTCTCCACCTGGGGCGTGTACATGTCCGCACTGGGAAACCGCACCGACAGGGAGTCGCCCAGGCGCATGGTGAGGTTGTCCCAGCCGTCCTTCTCCACCGGTCTGATCGGCAGGTCCGCCCACTGGGGAAACTGCTCCTCCAGCAGCTGGGTGATCAGCTCGATCGTGATCTGGTTCTTGTGCACACCGGCAACTACAACAGAACAGCCCGCTGGCGCACGACTGTGTTCTCCGACGACCGCCGCGAAGGATCGCCGCTCAGGTCGTCGTGTCGAAGCGGCGTCGGTAGCTCGACGGCGTGCTGCCGATCGCAGACGCGAAGTTCTGCCGCAGGGTGACCGGGTTGCCGAATCCACATGCCGCGGCGATCTGATCGATCGAGAGGTTCGAGTTCTCGAGCAGGAGCCGCGCTTCGTCGAGACGACGGGACCGCACCCAAGCAGCGGGTGTCGACCCCATCCGGTCTCGGAATGCTCGGACGAACGTCCGGCGACTCAGGTGGGCTACTGCTGCGAGCCGTTCGATGCTGAGGTCGGCGTCGAGGTTCTGCAAGGCCCAGGTCGTGGCCTGCCCTATCGGGTCGGCGGTTGTCTGCGGGGACACGGGGCGTTCGATGTACTGCGCCTGCCCGCCTTCGCGGTGTGGTGCAACGACGAGGCTTCGCGCCACCGTGTTGGCCGCCTCGGCACCGAGTCGGGTCCGCACGATGTGCAGGCACGCGTCGATGCCCGCTGCGGTGCCGGCGGACGTCATGACGTCGCCATGGTCCAGGTAGAGAACGTCGGCGTCGACGGTGATGCGCCGGTGCTTCTCTCTGAGGGCCTCGGCCGCGTGCCAGTGGGTGACGGCGGTGCGCCCGTCGAGCAGGCCGATGTCTGCGATCGCGGTCGCTCCGAGGCACAATCCGACGATCGTCGCTCCGCGTTCGTGGGCGGCCAGGAGTGTCCGCCGTAGCCCTGGCCGGGGTTCGCGACCGTCCGGGATCCAGGAGGGAACGATCACGATGTCGGCATCTGCTGTGACGTCGACACCGCCGACCCGGCCGAGGCTGTACCCCTCTTCAGTGCGGATCGACCCCGGGCGATCCGAGAAGAGCACGGTCGCCCACGGCGCCAGGCCCTGACGGGTCACCTCGCCGAAAACCATCTGCGGGACGGCGAGATGAAACATCGTCACGCCGTCGAACGCGTACACCGCGATCTTCACGAAGCCCTCCTGGGTTTGGCCTGATTCCATCGTAAGGCCGCACTCGTGCCAGTGGTGCCGAGCGTCCGACCGGGCAACACTGAGGGGTAGATCCCACTTGTCCCAGACCCAGGAGCATCCCTTGACCAACCCGACCCGCGCACTTGTCCTTGTCGACATCCAGCAGGAGTACTTCAGCGGACCGCTGGAGATTCAGTACCCCGCACCGACGGATTCGGTCCAGAAGATCGCCGCAGTCATCGATGCCGCGACCGCTGCGAGCGTTCCGGTGGTCGCTGTCCAGCACACGGCCGGTGACGAAGCGCCGATCTTCAACCCGACGACGCCCGGTTTCGCCTTGCACCCGGACATCGAACAGCGCCGTACCCCGGAGTGGAAGATGATCACGAAGCAGTTCGGATCGGTGTTCGCGGGTACAGATCTGCTCGCTTGGCTGCAGGAGCATGCGATCGAGACCATCACCCTCGTCGGGTACATGACCAACAACTGCATCATCACCTCCGCCGCCGAGGCCGAGACCCACGGCATTGCGGCCGAGGTGCTCTCCGACGCGACGGGTGCGATCAGCATCAGCAACGACGCCGGTCACGTCGACGCCAAGACCGTCCACACGACCCTGATGGCAGTGCTGAACTCCAACTTCGCAGCGGTCGGACCCACCGAGGCCTGGATGACTGCCCTGCGCCTCGGGCAGGCGCTCCCGAAGGACAACCTCCTGAGCTCGGCGATGTCCGGCGCCCAGCATTTCCAGGGGGTGACGGCCTAGTCCGGGAGGTGCTGGCAGCGGCACGCGTCGGCGGCAGCCGGGCCAGGGTTACGCGCTTGCCGGACAGTCGAGCAACGGATCTTGCGAGGTGTCGAAGTGCTCGGCAAGACTGTCGGAACAGGCTCGCCCACCCGAATCCCGTGAACGCTCTGGTTGGTGCCGCCTGACGCTGCAGGCAGCGGCCACCCGTCCGAGTGGAGACACCCATGGGCAAGCTGATCTACGCGACCAACACCTCGCTCGACGGCTACCTCGAGGACGAGAGCGGCTCGTTCGACTGGTCGGTGCCGGACGAAGAAGTGCACGCGTTCTGGAACGAGCACGAGCGGCGCATCGGCACATCGCTCTACGGCCGCCGCATGTACGAGACGATGCGCGTCTGGGAGGACGACGACTGGTTGACGACCGAGCCGGCGGTCGTCCGCGAGTACGCCGAGGTCTGGCGCGACGCCGACAAGATCGTGTACTCCTCGACGCTCGCAGGGGTGTCGACGGCGCGTACCAGGATCGAGCGACAGTTCGAGCCCGAGACGGTCCGCCGGCTCAAGGAGATGTCCAGCTCGGACCTGAGCATCGGCGGTGCTGACCTTGCGGCGCAGGCGTTCCGGCACGGGTTGGTCGACGAGTGCGTGCTGCTGCTGTGCCCGGTGCTCGTGGGTGGCGGCAAGCCGGCGCTGCCCCGGGGCGTACGACTCGACCTCGAACTACTGGACCATCGAAGGTTCGGCAACGGTGTGATCTACGTGCACCACGCGATACGACCCGCCAGTTTCCCGAGCACCGCCTGACCTCGCGGGGGGAGCGAGGTCGGCTGGGGAGGCGCTGAGCCGGACAGCCCACAGCTGCTCGGCTCACCTGCTGACCGAGGTCACTGCCCGTGTGGGACGTCAGGACTCCAGCGCGTCGCGCATCGGGATCATCTTGACCTGGGCCTCGCGGACCTCACTGTCCGGATCGGAGTCGGCCACCAGCCCACCGCCTGCGGTCAACCGCACGCAGCGCCCGTCCACCAAGGCGCCGCGCAGGGCGAGGGCGAACTCTCCGTCACCGCGGGCATCCATCCAGCCGATGGGAGCGGCATAGCGGCCGCGCGGTCGGCCCTCGAGTCGACGGATCAGCTCAAGGGCCGCGTCCCGGGGGTACCCGCCGACAGCCCCCGTCGGGTGCAACGCCGCCGCCAGCTGCAGGGCCGACGGGGCCGGATCCGCCAGCTCGCCGACGACGTCAGTGGCCAGATGGACGAGGTTCGCCAGCACCAGGGCCTGCGGCTCGGGTGGCACGTCGAGGCTGGTGCTGACGCCCCTCAGGACGGACGCGACCGAATCGACGGCGTATCGGTGCTCGGAACGGTTCTTGGCGCTGGCCAGCAGATCCGCGACCACCGGATCGCCCACGTGCTCGGCCCAGCCGGTGCCGGCCAGCACCCGGGAGGTCACCACCAGCCGGCCGTTCTCCCGGTGTCGCTCGACGAGCATCTCCGGGCTCGCACCGACCAGCTGATCGACGGCGTAGGCCCAACAGCTCGGATAACGGTCCGCGAGAGCGCCGAGCAGGAACCGCTCGTCCACGTCGGACTCCGTCACCGCCGTGAGATCGTGCGAGAGCACCACCTTGCCGAGCTCGCCCGCCCGGATCGCCTGCACTGCGGAGGCGACAGCTGCCCGGTATCCGAGCGCCGACTGCTCCGGGTCCGACCAGCGGATCGTCCCCGGCCGCGTGAGGCGGGTCGGCCTCGGCTGCGAGCCTGCCCCGCGGTCGCCCAGGATCTGCTGCAGGCCGTCCGGCCCGGATCGCCAGGCGACCCGGGGCACGACGGCCACCGATGGGTCCTCGGGGGAGAAGCCGAGCGAGACGAACACCACCGGTTCGGCGTCCCCGGCGGCAGCAGCCGACCGGACGAGGTCCTCGAACCAGACCTGGATCCTGGCCGCCGCGTCGGCGCCACGGACGTCGAGCCGATGTGCTTCACCCCAGGCCGCGATACCGCGGCCGTGCCGCACGAAAGCCAGGGCGCCACGTGCGTGCGGCAGTCGATCGAGCAGCGGCGCAGCAGCGCCCAGCTCGTCGGTGCGCAGGTCGTGGACGGTGGTCACGAATCCGAGCGTATCGGCGTCCCGCCCCCGGCTCGGTCGGGTCGAGTGTGAGTTCCGGCCCACCCTTCCTCTTGCACTGCGAGAATGACGCCCGTGAGTCCAGTCCGAGCTCCTCGTCTGCCTCGAGTGCTCCGGCGCACCGTGGTCGCGGTGGCCGTCGTGCTGACGGTGCTGACCGTGGCCCTCACGGTGGCGATGTTCGTCGACGACGCGTCCATCGAGGGTGCCCGGGTCGAGACGGTCGCGACGGTGCTCGCCGTCTCGCCGCTGCGGACCGGGATCGAGTTCGTCGACGCCACCGGCATCACCATCAGGCCGACCGGCGGAGTCCTCTACCCGGGGAACCTGCAGGTAGGGCAGCAGTTCAAGGTCGAGTACGCGGCGAATGATCCGAGCATCGTCCGGGTCGCAGGTCGGTCGGCGGAGAACGTGCTGGTGAGCGTCGCGCTGATGCTGATGATCACCTGGCTGGTCGCCGCGCTGCTGATCACCTGCGCATCTCGGTGGCGCCCGTCGGTCGGCCGGTCGGCACGTCGGTCAGGAAGCGGTGGGACCAGGATCGTCGGCTGACCCGCCGGACATGATGGCGGCGTTGACCGCCAGGACCGCGTCGGCCACCCACGGATCGGCGACGAGCAGACCGTCCAACGGCAGCGGGATCTGCTGACCGGCGAGATCGGTGATCCGGCATCCGGCCTGGTCCGCGAGGGCGAGCGCACCGGCGACGTCCCACACCCGGTGCCCGCGGATCACCGCAGCCGCAGCCCGACCGAGTGCCACCTGTGCGATTGCCAGGGCCGGCGAGCCCAGCATCCGCACCCCCGCCCCGGCTTTGCGGCAGGCATCGGCCCAGTCGGACACCCACGGCGCAGCGCCGACGGACTCCGTGGGCTGCGGAACGAGGACAGGATCACCCTCCGGTTGGTCTCGGGGGCGGCCAGGGCTGTCCTCGATGAAGACCAACCTGCCGGCCAGCGAGTCCGACCCGCCCACCGCGGCAGCCTGCTCGACCGGGCGGCCGTTCGCCCGCAGGCCCCGCCCGCGCGCAGCGGCGTACAGCTGCGCCCGGTAGGGGTCTGCGACCACGCCGACGAGCGGGCCGCGGCTGTCGACCAGCGCGAGCGAGTAGCCGCACCAGGGCAGCCCGTTCCGGAAATTGGCACTGCCGTCCAGCGGGTCGACGATCCACAGCAGCTCGTCGGCGCCGAGCGACCCCGGCAGTGCCGTGTCGAAGCCGCCGGGCCCGCCGTACTCCTCACCCAGCACGGGCACGCCGGCGAACTCCGCGGTGAGGACCCTGCGGGTGTGGCGCTCCAGGGTGCGGTCGGTGTCGGTGACCCAGTCGTACGACGGGTCGGGCCCGGACCCGTTCTCCCGTCCGGCCGTCGCCGTGATCACCTCGGCAGCGTCGTTGGCCAACCGGCCGGCCACCTCGAGGGCGCGGGAGATCAGCACGGCGGATTCGGCGAGCGACAGAGCGGGGTGCGCCGGCTCCGCATGCCGCGACGCCAGGATCATGAAGTCAGCCTGCAGGGTGGGGATGAACGTGACTCCCGTCACCGAGGGGACGGAGGGTGACGGATCGGTGATCGTCAGGTGTCCGGATCGTCGCGGGTGTCCGGGCAGGTCGTCGGACGGTGACCGCTCACTCGGTACCGTTGCGGTCATGGCGCGCGCAGATCTCGACAAGCAGCCCCGGCAGGTGGCGGCGATGTTCGACGACGTCGCCCAGCGCTATGACGTGGCCAATTCGGTGTTGTCGGGTTTTCAGGATCGCCGCTGGCGGCGGCACATGGTGGGCGCCCTCTCGCTGCGTCCCGGTATGAAGGTGGCCGACATCGCCGCCGGGACCGCCGTCTCGACCGCAGAGTTGGCCCGCACCGGCGCCTGGGCGGTGGCGGCCGACTTCTCCCTCGGGATGCTGCGCGCCGGGGCGCTGCGCCGACCGGCCCTGCCGAAGGCCGCGGCCGATGCCCTGCAGTTGCCGTTCGCGGACGCCTCGTTCGACGCGGTGACCATCTCCTTCGGTCTGCGCAACGTGGTCGACCCGCCGGCCGCGCTGCGGGAGTTCGCGCGCGTCACCAAGCCTGGTGGCCAGCTGCTGGTGTGCGAGTTCTCCCGACCGGCGGCAATCGTGCGCCCGTTCTACCGGTTCCACCTCAAGCGGATCATGCCGCTCATCGCCGGGCGGTTCTCCTCCAACCCCGAGGCCTACAGCTACCTCGCCGAATCCATCGGCAGCTGGCCCGACCAGCCGACCCTCGCAACCACCATCGCGCAGGCCGGCTGGGGCGAGGTCGCCTGGAAGAACCTGACCTTCGGCGTCGTGGCCCTGCACCACGCCATCCGCGACTGATCGATCATCTGACGGGATCTCGACTCACTTCGTTCGCTCGATCGGCGGATCGGTCGGTGGTCGAGCGACGCGGGAGTCGGGACGGCCGGGAGGTTAGGTGAGCCTTAGCCCGCAGCCTCGTGTGAGCGGACTTACACTTGCTCCCAGGACTTCGTGAACTGCTTCACAAGCGCGTCGCAGAGTCCGGGTGAGCACGAAATCGGCCCGGCGACGGGCCAGTACGAGGAGGTGGACGTGAGCGGACACAGTGATCCGGTGGAGAGCGCTGACGTCATCATCGTCGGCGCCGGACCGGCGGGATCTTCCGCGGCCGTGCACCTGGCGCGGGCCGGGATGGACGTGCTGCTGCTGGAGAAATCGACGTTCCCGCGGGACAAGGTCTGCGGCGACGGCCTCACTCCGCGCGGCGTCAAGCAGCTGCACGTGCTGGGCATCGACACCTCCTCGGACGACTGGATCAAGAACAAGGGTCTGCGGGTCGTCGGCGGCGGAGTCACCCTGGAGCTGCCATGGCCGACGCTGGCAGACTTCCCGGACTTCGGCGTCGTGCGCCCGCGCCGCGATTTCGACGACATGCTGGCCACCCTCGCGGTGAAGGCCGGCGCCCAGCTGCGGCTGGCCACCAACGTCACCGGACCGGTGATCGACGAGAAGACCGGCCGGATCACCGGCGTGGAGGCGAAGACCGAGAACGGCGTCCGACGGTTCGCCGCGCCGCTGGTGATCGCGGCCGACGGGGTGTCCGCCCGGGTGGCGCTCGGGATGGGTGTCGGCAAGCGGGACGACCGGCCGTTGGGTGTCGCCGTCCGTCGGTATTACACCAGCCCCCGTGCTGACGACGACCACCTGGAATCACACCTCGAGCTGTGGGACCGCACGGATCCTGACAAGGCCAAGCTGCTGCCCGGCTATGGCTGGATCTTCGGTCTCGGCGGCGGCCAGGTCAACGTCGGCCTCGGTATGTTGAACTCGTCGAAGGCGTTCGGGCGCACCAATTATCGGCAACTGCTGCGCACCTGGTTGGACGGCACCCCGGAGGAGTGGGGACTGCGCGAGGAGAACGCCAGCAGCGAGATCGGCGGCGCCGGTCTGCCGATGGGCTTCAACCGCACCCCGCACTACGACCGTGGCCTGTTGCTCATCGGCGATGCAGGTGGCGTGGTGAACCCGTTCAACGGTGAGGGCATCGCCTATGCCATGGAGTCGGCGGCGATCGCGGCCGAATCCGTCCTGCAGGCGCACGGTCGCACCGGTGCTGCGCGCGAGGCGGCACTGCACGGCTACGTCGATGCGATGGGCCGTCATCTGGGCAGCTACTACCGACTGGGCGGCATCTTCTCCACGTTGATCGGCAACCCGCGGGTGATGCGGGCCGCCACCAGCCTGGGGCTGCCCCGCAAACGGCTCATGTATCTGGTCCTCAAGCTGCTGGCCGGTCTGTACGACGAGTCCGGCGGCGACTGGGCCGACAAGGTGATCCGGACGTTGAACCGGGCGGCTCCCCGTGTGTGAAGGGATCTGAAGACATGCTCGACTCGTATCTGCCGATCGTCATCCTGATCGTCATCGCCGGCGGTTTCGCGGTGACGATGGCGACGGTCGTCTCGGACAAGTTGGGGCCCAAGCGGTTCAACCGGGCCAAGCTGGATGCCTACGAATGCGGGATCGAGCCGACCCCGCTGCCGCCTGGCACCGCAGGCCGCTTCCCGATCAAGTTCTACCTGACGGCGATGCTGTTCATCATCTTCGACATCGAGATCATCTTCCTGTACCCGTGGGCGCAGTCCGCGGATGCGCTCGGCGTCTTCGGGCTGGTGGAGATGGGGCTGTTCATCCTGACCGTCTTCGTCGCCTACGGCTACGTATGGCGCCGCGGCGGGCTGGACTGGGACTGATCGATGACTGGGACTGATCGATGACAGTGACTGATCGATGACAGTGACGGGCACAGCGCAGTGCACGGCCGGTAGCGAGCCGGCCCCACAGGTCCACCAGCACGGAAGAGCGGAAGAGGACTGACGCCATGGGACTGGAAGAGAAGCTCCCGAACGGGGTCCTGCTGACCAGCGTCGAGAAACTGGTCAACTGGACGCGCAAGGCCTCGATGTTCCCGGCGACCTTCGGACTGGCCTGCTGTGCGATCGAGATGATGACCACCGGTGCCCCGCGGTACGACCTCGGACGCTTCGGCATGGAGGTCTTCCGCGCCTCACCGCGGCAGGCCGATCTGATGATCGTCGCCGGTCGGGTGTCCCAGAAGATGGCGCCCGTGCTGCGACAGATCTACGACCAGATGCCGGAACCGAAGTGGGTGCTGGCGATGGGCGTGTGCGCCTCCTCCGGCGGCATGTTCAACAACTATGCGATCGTCCAGGGCGTCGACCACATCGTTCCGGTCGACATGTACCTGCCCGGCTGTCCGCCGCGTCCGGAGATGCTCATCGACGCGATCCTCAAGCTGCACGCCAAGATCATGGACGACCCGCTGGGGCCGGCTCGTGCGGCCGAGTTCGTCGGCAAGCGCACCGAGCTCGTCGCCTCGTCGGTGAAGTACGGCAAGGGTCGCAGGTTGCCCGTCGGACGACCGGGCGCCGAGCCCGGTGTCAGCTCAGGGGTCAAGAAATGACCGGGCCGACCGAGGGGAAGCCAGGCGAGAAGCCCACGCAGCGACCGGCGGGCCAGCAGACCACCCCCGCCGACATCCCGGAGAAGGACAGCTCGGTCGATTCACCCGCTGCCCTGCACACCGGGAGCCCCACCGACGCCGCGCCGGCCGGGTCCCCGGCGATCGTCACGAACGCCCCTGCCGCAACGCCTCTGGTCACCGGGGTGCAGCGGCACGGCATGTTCGGCGCCCACGGCCCCGGCGACACCTCGGGCTACGGCCTGCTGGTGCGGGCCGAGCTCGGGCCGAAGCCGACGGAGCGGCCCTACGGCAGCTGGTTCGACGAGGTCGCGGATGCACTCGAGCTGGCACTGCAGCAACGGGGGATCCCGCTGACGGCGATCGAGCAGGTCACGGTCGCGCACGGCGAGATCACCTTCTACCTGCACCGCGAACACCTGCAGGGCATTCTCTGGGCGGTCCGGGACGAACCCGCCCTGCGCTTCGAGATGCTCGCGTCGCTGTCCGGTGCCGACTACGGAACCCGTGCCGGGGCAACAGTTCCGCGTCAGCTGCACGTCGTCTACGAGATGCTCTCGATGACCTATCGCCGTCGGATACGACTCGAGGTGGCCGTCGACATCGACGATCCCTACGTGCCGTCGGCCGTCCCGGTGTATCCGACCGCGGACTGGCACGAGCGCGAGGCGTACGACATGTTCGGCGTCATCTTCTCCGGCCACCCGGCGCTGACCAGGATCCTCATGCCGGACGACTGGGACGGACATCCGCAGCGCAAGAGCTATCCGCTGGGCGGGATCGCCGTCGAGTACAAGGGTGCCGAGGTACCGCCACCGGACGAGCGGAGGGTCTACTCATGACCACCAGGACGAACACCGGCACACCGGCGGACGATGTGCGCAGAGCCCGCGAGACCAGGACCACCGAGGGGCGGATGTTCACCGTCACCGGCGGCGACTGGGATGACCTGGTCGCCGATGTGGCGGCCGGGCCGGCGGACGGTACCGGTGATTTCAGCGACGAGCGGATCATCGTCAACATGGGACCGCAGCACCCGTCGACGCACGGGGTGCTGCGGCTGATCCTCGAACTCGAGGGCGAGACGGTCACCCAGGCGCGTTCGGTGATCGGCTACCTGCACACCGGGATCGAGAAGAGCTGCGAGTACCGGACCTGGACCCAGGGTGTCACCTTCGTGACCAGGGCGGATTATCTCTCGCCCGCGTTCAACGAGGCCGTCTACTGCATGGCCATCGAGAAGCTGCTGGACATCGAGGTGCCGCGACGGGCCGAGTTGATCCGGGTGCTGCTGATGGAGCTCACCCGGATCTCCTCGCACCTGGTCGCCCTCGGTACCGGCGGCATGGAACTCGGCGCGCTGACCGGCATGACCGCCGCGTTCCGGGAACGCGAGGAAGCTCTGCATCTGATGGAGTACCTGACCGGTCTGCGGATGAACATGGCCTTCATCCGACCGGGCGGGATCGCCCAGGACATCCCCGAGGGCTCGATCGAGCGGATCGGTGCGTTCATCGAGATCATGGACCAGCGACTCCCCGAGTACGACAAACTGCTGACCGGGCAACCGATCTGGAAGGGCCGGATGGAGGGCGTCGGCATCCTCCCGCTGGAGGCATGCCTGCAGCTCGGCATCACCGGGCCGATCCTGCGGTCGGCCGGGTTGGCGTGGGACCTGCGCAAGACCATGCCGTACTGCGGCTACGAGACCTACGACTTCGAGGTACCGACCGCCACCGAGGCCGACTGCTTCGCGCGGTTCCGGCTGCGGGTTGCCGAGATGCACGAATCGCTGAAGATCATGCGGCAGTGCGTGTCCCGGCTGGCCGAGCCCGGCCCGGTGATGGTCGCCGATCGCAAGATCGCCTGGCCCGCCCAGCTCGCGCTCGGCGCGGACGGGATGGGTAACTCGCTGGAGCACATCCGGCGGATCATGGGTCAGTCGATGGAAGCGCTGATCCACCACTTCAAGCTGGTCACGGAGGGCTTCTCGGTGCCGGTCGGTCAGGCCTACGTCGGCATCGAGAACCCGCGCGGCGAACTCGGTTGCCATCTGATCTCCGACGGCGGTACCAGACCGGTTCGGGTGCACCTGCGGGACCCCGGATTCGTGAACCTCCAGGCGATGCCGGCGATGAGCGAGGGATCGATGATCGCCGATGTCGTGGCGGCGGTCGCCTCGATCGACCCGGTGATGGGAGGAGTGGACCGGTGAGTGTGACGAACGGACTGGGCTTCGACGAGAACGCAACCGAAGTGGGGGAGCAGCAGTTCGCCTCCCGCCGCGGCCACGACCGGATCTCCGCACCGCACTTCCTGCGGACCGGGATGATCTTCGATGCCGCCACCCACGAGCAGGCGGCCGAGATCGTCGGACGCTACCCGCAGCAACGGTCGGCGCTGCTGCCGCTGCTGCACCTGGTGCAGGCGGTCGAGGGATGCGTCACCGCCGATGGGATCTCCTTCTGTGCCACGACTCTCGGTCTCACCGGAGCCGAGGTCGAGGCCGTCGCGACGTTCTACACGATGTACAAGCGCACGCCCTGCGGCGAGCACCTGGTGAGCGTCTGCACGAACGCGCTGTGCGCGGCGCTCGGCGGCGACGACATCTTCGCCCGACTCTCGGCCAAGCTCGGCATCGGACACGAGGGAACGGCAGGGACCCCGGGGCAGCCCGGATCGATCACCCTGGAATCCGCCGAGTGTCTGGCTGCCTGCGACCACGCGCCGGTGGTGACGGTGAACTACGAGTTCTACGACCAGCAGACCCTCGACTCCGCTGAGGAAATCGTCGACGAGCTGCAGGCCGGTCGCCGGCCGGAGCCGACCCGCGGTGCTCTGCTCACCGACTTCCGCACCACGTCCCGGGAGATCGCCGGCATCTACGGAGATCTCGCGGGCACCGTCGACACCCCGACGGCGAGCCCGGAGACGTTGCGGGGCAACGTGATCGCCGAGGACCTGCGGCAGACCGCCCCCGCCATGCCGGAGAGCTACGAGATGCCACCCCTGCCGGAGAAGAAGTGAGGACGCAGCCATGACGACTCCTGACAGGGCCCCCCAGGACAAGGCGGCACCGCCGGCTCCGACCGGGCCGGCGGTGATGACGCCGGTGCTCACCCGCCGGTGGTCCTCGCCGCGTTCGTGGGCGATCTCGACCTACCGCAAGCTCGACGGCTACAGCGCGCTGACCGATGCGCTCAAGACCGAACCGGGCCGGCTGGTCGAGCTGATGAAGAACTCCGGGCTGCGCGGTCGCGGCGGGGCCGGCTTCCCGACCGGTCTGAAGTGGTCGTTCCTGCCCGCTCCGGACGGCGGCCCCCGCTACCTCGTGATCAACGCAGACGAAGGAGAACCGGGGACCTGCAAGGACATCCCGCTGATGATGGCCGACCCGCACTCGCTGATCGAGGGCTGCATCATCACCTGCTACGCCATCGGCTCATCGTTGGCGGCGATCTACATCCGCGGCGAGGCGGTCCAGGCGCTGCGCCGCGTCACCCAGGCGGTCCGGGAGGCCAGGGCGGCCGGCTTCCTCGGCACGAACATCCTGGGCACCGGATTCGACTGCGACATCGTCGTGCACGCCGGTGCGGGTGCCTACATCTGCGGCGAGGAAACCGCGCTGCTCGACTCACTGGAGGGCCGGCGCGGACAGCCGCGACTCAAGCCCCCGTTCCCTGCCGTCGCCGGGCTGTATGCCCGTCCCACCGTCGTCAACAACGTCGAGACCATCGCGTCGGTGCCGGCCATCGTGTCCGGCGGCTCGGACTGGTACCGCAAGATGGGCACCGAGAAGTCGCCGGGGCCCAAGATCTATTCGCTCTCCGGACACGTCACCAGGCCGGGTCAGTACGAGGCGGCGATGGGCACGACGCTGCGGCAGCTGCTGGAGGCCGCGGGCGGCATGAAGGACGGCATCCCGCTGAAGTTCTTCACCCCCGGTGGAAGCTCGACCCCGATCTTCACCCCCGAGCACCTCGACGTGCCGCTGAGCTTCGACGACGTCGCCGCGGCCGGCTCGATGCTCGGCACCACCGCGTTGATGTGCTTCAACGAGACGGTGTCGGTGCCGTGGGCGGTCTGGAAGTGGCTGGAGTTCTACAAGCACGAATCGTGCGGCAAGTGCACCCCGTGTCGGGAGGGCACCGGCTGGTTGGTGCAGATCCTGCGTCGGGTGGTGAGCGGCCGCGGCACGCTGCAGGATCTCGACGTGCTCACCGATGCGGCGTCCAACATCCAGGGCCGCTCGTTCTGTGCGCTGGGTGATGCCGCAGCCACCCCGATCCTGAGCAGCTTCAAGTACTTCCGGCACGAATTCGAGGATCTGGTCACCGGCCGCATGCCGCCGGTCGTCCGGACCGAGCAACTGGTGGGGGCCCACTGATGACACTCGCAGCACAGAAGCCGGGTGCGACCGGCGAACAGCCGGAGAAGCCGCCGGTGCCGGAGGGTCACGTCCGGTTGGTGATCGACGGCGTCGAGCTCGACGCCCCCAAGGGTGAGCTGGTGATCCGCACCGCGGAACGCATCGGCATCGCCATCCCACGCTTCTGCGACCACCCGCTGCTGGACCCGGTGGGTGCCTGCCGGCAGTGCCTGGTCGAGGTGGAGATGGGTGGCCGGCCGATGCCCAAGCCGCAGGCTGCCTGCACCCAGGCCGTCGGCGACGGGATGGTCGTCAAGACCCAGCTCACCTCCCCGGTGGCGGACAAGGCGCAGCGCGGGAACCTCGAGTTCCTGCTGCTGAACCATCCGTTGGACTGCCCGGTCTGCGACAAGGGCGGTGAGTGCCCGCTGCAGAACCAGACGATGAGCAACGGCAACGTCGAGACCAGGAACGTCGACGTCAAGCGGGTGTTCGAGAAGCCCATCCCGATCTCGACCGAGATCCTGCTCGACCGCGAACGCTGTGTGCTGTGTCAGCGGTGCACCCGCTTCTCCGACCAGATCGCCGGCGACCAGTTCATCGATCTGCTCGAGCGCGGGAACAAACAGCAGATCGGCATCGGCACCGGTTCCTCGGGTGACGAGCCGTTCCAGAGCTACTTCTCCGGCAACACCATCCAGATCTGCCCGGTGGGTGCGCTCACCTCGGCCGCATACCGGTTCCGGTCCCGGCCGTTCGACCTGGTCAGCACCGACGGCATCTGCGAGCACTGCGCCGACGGCTGCAGCCTGCGCATCGACCACCGCAAGGGTGAGGTCACCAGGCGGCTCGCGGGCAACGATCCTGCGGTCAACGAGGAGTGGAACTGCGACAAGGGGCGCTTCGCCTTCACCTACGTCGGCACCGACCGGATCACCGCGCCGCTGGTGCGCGGCGCCGACGGTGAGCTGCACGAGGTCTCCTGGACCGAGGCGATGACGGCGGCCGCTGTCGGCCTGAGCGCCGCCCGCGACCGCGCTGGGGTCGGCGTCCTCACCGGCGGCCGGCTCACCGTGACCGACGCCTATGCCTATGCCAAGTTCGCGCGACTCGCGTTGCGCACCAACGACATCGACTTCCGAGCCCGGATCGGTTCAACCGAGGAGGAGTTCTTCCTCGGCACCAGGGTCGTCGGCGTCTCGCCCGAGAGCGGAGCCACGCTGCTGGGCCTGGAGCAGGCGAAGCACGTCCTGCTGGTGGCGCTGGAGCCCGAGGAGGAGAGCCCGATCCTGTTCCTGCGGCTCCGCAAAGCTGCGCGCAAGGGCCTCAAGATCTCGGCCGTCGCGCCGCTGGCCACCCGCGGCCTGCACAAACTGTTCGGCGCGCTGCTGCCGGCCGCCCCCGGTGCGGAAAGCGCTGTGCTGCAGCAGCTCTCCGGCGACGAGCGGCTGACCGGAGCGGGATCCGTCATCCTGGTCGGTGAGCGCGCAGCGGCCACCCCCGGCCTGCTCACCGCGGTGGCGGCACTGGCCGACGCCACTGGCGCGACGCTGTCCTGGGTTCCCCGGCGAGCAGGGGAGCGCGGCGCCCTCGCCGCCGGCGCGCTGCCGTCACTGCTGCCCGGTGGTCGTCCGGTGTCCGACCCGGCTGCCCGCGCCGAGCTGGAATCCCTGTGGGAGACCGACCTCCCGTCAGCTCCCGGCCGGGACGGCGCAGCGATCCTGGCTGCCGCGGCCGCCGGGCAGCTCGGCGGGCTGCTGGTCGGCGGGGTCGACCCGGCCGACCTGCCGGATCGTGAACTGGCGCTCGCCGCCCTGGATCGGGCCGAGTTCGTCGTCAGCCTGGAACAGCGACACACCGCGGTGACGGTGCGGGCGGACGTCGTCTTCCCGGTCGCCGCGACGGCGGAGAAGTCCGGTGCCTTCCTCAACTGGGAAGGCCGGGTCCGCTCCTTCGGGGTGGCCACCCGCAAGGCCGGCATGCTCGACGACGGACGGATCCTGGACACCCTCGGAGTCGAGATGGACGTCGACCTGTTCACCCAGTCACCGGCCGCCGCAGCCGCTGAGATCGATCGGCTCGGACTGTGGAGCGGCGCAGCCCTCGCAGCACCGACCGGCGCCGTGCCCGCTGGCCCGACGACCGGTTCGGCGCCCGATCAGTTCTCGGGTGGTCTGCTGCTGGCCACCCATCGCACCGCGATCGACGGTGGCAGCCTGCTGGTCGGCGAGCCGCACCTGGCCGGCACCGCCAGGGAGCCCGTCGCCCTGATGGTGACCTCGACGGCCGTCGCGCAGGGTCTGGCCGGGGTGCTGTTCGTCAGCATCACCGGGGCCGGTGGTTCGCTGGTACTGCCGCTGCGCACGGTCGCCGACGACTCGATGACCCCGGACACGGTCTGGGTGCCCGCGCGCATCCCGGGTCTGGACGCTGCACTGACCGCCGGCGCGCGACCGGGGGCGCGGGTACTCGTGGCACCACACACCATCGGGGAGAGCTCATGATCGCAGCGATGACCGTCGGACTGGCCGCCGCAGCCGAGGTCGGTCCTGCGCCGGACGGGTCGGTGACCGCGCTGCTGGCCGGTGATCCCTGGTGGCTGATGCTCTTCAAGAGCGTCGCGATCTTCGTCGTCCTGCTGCTGCTCACGCTGTTCGCGATCTGGTTCGAGCGCCGCGTCGTCGGTCGCATGCAGCACCGTCCAGGACCGAACTGGAACGGCCCGTTCGGGTTGCTGCAGTCGCTCGCGGATGCGCTCAAGCTGCACTTCAAGGAAGGCATCATCCCGAAGAACGCGGACAAGTTCGTCTACATCGCCGCGCCGGTGATGTGTGCGATCCCGGCCTTCCTGGTGTTCTCCATCATCCCGATGGGCGGCCAGGTGTCGATGTTCGGCCACCAGACCGCACTGCAGCTGGTCGACCTGCCCGTCGGTGTACTGGCGGCCCTGGCCTTCGCCTCGATCGGCGTCTACGGCCTGGTGCTCGGCGGCTGGGCCTCCGGCTCCACCTATCCGCTGCTCGGTGGTCTGCGCTCGGCGGCCCAGGTGGTCAGCTACGAGATCGCGATGGGCCTGTCGTTCGTCGCCGTGTTCATCTATTCCGGCACGCTGTCGATGGCCGGGATCGTCGAGCAGCAGGCGGGCGGCTGGTACATCTGGCTGCTGCCGGTGTCATTCATCATCTACTGCATCGCGATGGTCGGTGAGACCAACCGGGCCCCCTTCGACCTCCCCGAGGCCGAGGGCGAGCTGGTAGGTGGCTACAACACCGAGTACACCTCGATGCGCTTCGGCCTGTTCTTCCTGGCCGAGTACATCAACATGATCAACGTCTCGGCGATCGCCACCACCCTGTTCCTCGGCGGCTGGCGGGCACCGTGGCCCATTTCGATCTGGTCAGGTGCGAACACCGGCTGGTGGTCGCTGCTGTGGTTCCTGGTGAAGGTGCTCATCTTCCTGTTCGTCTTCGTCTGGCTGCGCGGGTCACTGCCCCGGGTGCGCTACGACCAGCTGATGCATCTGGGCTGGAAGGTGCTCGTCCCGGTCTCGCTCGGCTGGATCATGCTGGTCGCCACCGCCAGGGTGCTCAACAACTCGACCGACCTGACCACCCGCGAGGTCATGTTGTGGATGGGCATCCCGCTCGCGATCGTGCTGATCGTCGTGGCGGTCTGGCCTGCACGGAAGACCGACGACGACCTGACCGACGACGAGATCGACGCCAGGCTCGAGGCGGAGGGCAAGATCCAACCAGTCGGGCACGGTATCGAACGCGGCGCCGCGGTCGCGCCCGCGCTGGGCAGGTACCCGATCCCGCCGCTCGACCTCGTCGTCCCCCGACCCCCGGGTGGCGGGCGCAGAGCCGTCCCGGTCAGCAGCGACGGGGATGCCATCGCTCCCACCCAGTCCCACGACACCGCCCACGACACAGCAGGAGGCTCGTGAAATGTCGTTCCTCGACCCGGTCAAGGGGTTCGGTGTCACCTTCGCGACGATGTTCAAGAAGGTGGTCACCGACGACTACCCGCGCAAGCCCGAGCAGCCTGCGGCGCGCTGGCACGGACGTCACCAGCTGAACCGCCATCCGGACGGTCTGGAGAAGTGCGTCGGTTGCGAGCTGTGCGCCTGGGCATGCCCGGCGGACGCGATCTTCGTCGAGGGCGGCGACAACACCGACGACGAGCGGTACTCACCCGGTGAGCGGTACGGGAAGGACTACCAGATCAACTACCTGCGCTGCATCGGTTGCGGACTCTGCATCGAGGCGTGCCCGACCCGCGCGCTGTCGATGACGAACGAGTACGAACTGGCCGACGACGACCGGCAGCGGCTGATCTACACCAAGGACATGCTGCTCGCGCCGCTGGAGCCGGGGATGGAACAGCCGCCGCACCCGATGCGACTCGGCGACGCCGAGGACTACTACGCCTTCGGACCGCAGTTCCTTGCCGATCCGACCTTCCGGCCGCAGGGCAGCCACCCGGCGACGATCCCGGCAGGCCCGGAACCGTTGCCGCAGCAGGCTTCCGGCGCGAACTCCGACGGTGGTATGAGATGAACACAGGCGCTGAGCAGGTGATGTTCTGGATCCTCGGCCCCCTCGCGCTGCTCGGCGCGGTCGGGATGGTCTTCGCCAGGGTTGCTGTGCACTCCGCGCTGTGGCTGGTGATGACGATGCTCAGCCTCGGCGGCATCTACATCCTGAACCAGTCGGAGTTCCTCGGCTTCGCCCAGATGATCGTCTACACCGGCGCGATCATGATGCTGTTCCTGTTCGTGCTGATGTTGACCGGGCGGGACGCCGGCGACTCGGTGATCGAACTGCTGCGCGGACAACGAATGGCGGCGACGATCCTGGGGATCGGTCTCGTGGCGCTGCTCGTCACGGGGCTGCTGCGGTCACTCCAGGGCGCGCCCAGCCTCGGGCTGAACGCCTCGCTCGCCGACCGCGGTCCGATCGGATCGATCGCCGCGGCCATCTTCACCGACTACCTGTTCCCGTTCGAGCTCACCAGCGCCCTGCTGATCACCGCCGCGCTCGGCGCGATGGTGCTGGCACACATCGAACGCAAACCGTCCGAGCGTCGGACCCAGCGGCAGCGGGTGTTGGAGCGGATGCGCTCCGACCGGATGTCGCCGCTGCCCGGCCCCGGCGTCTTCGCCACCTCGTCGTCCAACGCCACCCCGGCGCTGCTGCCCGACGGATCCATTGCGCCGGAATCACTCTCGCCGCTCGTCGAGCAGTCGGTCGCACAGGGCGTCGTGCGCCGCTACGCCACCGGCGCGATGCTCGCAGAGCTGGAGTCGGGTGGACATCCGCGCCGGCCGGACGCCGGGAGCGCCGATCCGACGGTGGTCGACATGTCCGAGATGCCGGTCGTCACCGACGATTTCGTCGAGGCAGACGGCGCCGACGGTGCCGCCGACCGGGGGGCCCGGCGATGACGGCCACCCACTACCTGGTGCTCTCGGCCCTGTTGTTCGGCATCGGTGCCGTTGGCTTCCTGGTGCGCCGCAACGCGATCGTGGTGTTCATGTGCGTCGAGCTGATGCTCAATGCCACGAACCTCTCGCTCGTCACGTTCTCCCGCATGCACGGCAACCTCGACGGGATGGTGATGGCGTTCTTTGTGATGGTCGTCGCCGCCGCCGAGGTCGTCGTCGGGCTGGCGATCATCATGTCCATCTTCCGGAGTCGACGCAGTGCATCGGTCGACGACGCCAACCTGCTGAAGTTCTAGGGGGCTCCACCGGATGACATCCGATTACGTGAATGCCACCGGTCTCTCCTCGGTCGCCTGGCTGCTGCTCGCCCTGCCGTTGGCGGGCGCGGCGATCCTGCTGATCGGCGGCAGTGCGCTGGACAGGATCGGCCACCTGCTCGCGACACTGATGGTCGTCATCGCGTTCGGGATCGGGCTGGCGCTGTTCTTCCAGCTCGACGCACGGGGGACGCACCTGCAGCTGTTCGACTGGATCCCCTCCGGCGATCTGGACATCGGCTTCGGGCTGCAGCTCGACCCGCTCTCGCTGACCTTCGTGCTGCTGATCACCGGGGTCGGTGCGCTGATCCATGTCTATTCGATCGGCTACATGGCGCACGACCCGGAGCGTCGCAAGTTCTTCGCCTACCTCAACCTCTTCGTCGCCGCGATGCTGCTGCTGGTGCTCGGCGACGGCTTCGTGACGCTGTACGCCGGCTGGGAGGGTGTCGGCCTGGCGTCGTACCTGCTGATCGGGTTCTGGTCGGACCGTCCGTCCGCGGCCACCGCCGCCAAGAAGGCGTTCGTGATGAACCGGGTCGGCGACGTCGGCTTGGCGCTGGCGATCTTCCTGATGTTCCGCGAGTTCGGCACCACCAGCTACGCGGGGGTCTTCTCCCAGCTCGGTGACGCCTCCTCCGGCACCATCACGACGCTCGCGCTGCTGTTGCTGCTGGGTGCCTGCGGTAAGTCCGGTCAGGTGCCGTTGCAGGCCTGGTTGCCGGACGCGATGGAGGGCCCGACCCCGGTTTCGGCGCTCATCCACGCCGCGACGATGGTGACCGCCGGCGTCTATCTGATCGCGCGCAGCGCACCGCTGTACGACCTGACCCCCGATGGACAGCTGGTGGTCTGCATCGTCGGTGCGGTGACGTTGATGCTCGGGTCGATCGCCGGCTGCGCGAAGGACGACATCAAGAAGGTGCTGGCCTACTCGACGGTCAGCCAGATCGGCTACATGTTCCTGGCCGTCGGCCTCGGCAGCGGTGTCTACGGGCTCGCGATCGTGCACCTGCTGACGCACGGCTTCTTCAAGGCGGCGCTGTTCCTCGGCGCCGGCTCGGTGATGCACGCGATGAACGACGACGTCGACATGCGCCGGATGGGCGGCCTGGCCCGCCGGCTGCCGATCACCTTCGGCGTGATGATGTGCGGCTACCTGGCGATCATCGGGTTCCCGTTCCTGTCGGGCTTCTACTCCAAGGACCCGATCATCGAAGCCGCGTTCGCCGCCGGTGGGACGAAGGGCTGGGTGCTCGGTGGGGCAGCGCTGCTCGCTGCCGGGCTGACGGCGTTCTACATGAGCCGGATGATGATCATGACCTTCTTCGGCGATGCCCGGTGGAAGGAACTGCGCTCGGCCGACGGTCGTGAGTACCACCCGCACGAGTCGCCGCCGGTGATGACGATCCCGATGATCCTGCTGGCCGTCGGTGCGCTGGGGGCCGGCGCGTTCCTGGCCATCGGCCACCGGTACGTCGAATACGTCGCCCCGGTCGTCGGCGCGTTCACCGAGGAGCATGGTCCGCTCTCGGCGCTCGCCATCACGGTGCTCACCCTGGTGCTCGTCGCGATCGGCGTCGTCGCGGCGTTCCTGCTGTTCGGCCGCCGCAGCGTGCCGGTGACGGCGCCCGCACACGTCTCGCCGCTCGTGCGGTGGGCGCGCGCCGACGTCGGGGGCAACGCCGTCAACGAGACCCTGGTGGCCCGGCCCGGCATCTGGCTGACCAGGATGTCGGTCTACACCGACGCCAAGGGCATCGACGGTGCGGTCGGTGGGCTGGCCGCCGGACTCGGTGCGCTGTCGAACGGCTGGAAACGCTGGCAGAACGGCTTCGTCCGCTCCTATGCACTCTCGATGATGGCCGGCGCCGTCGTTCTCGTGCTGGCCCTGATCGTGGTGAGGTACTCGTGAGTGGCTCTGCATTGAATCCGTTGCTGCCGTTGATGATCGGCCTGCCGTTGGTGGGTGCGCTGGTGATGATGTTCAGCAAGAACCTGCCCGTGCGCACCGCGAAGTTCATCGCGTTGGGGTTCTCCCTGCAGCCGCTCGTGCTGGCCGTGCCGCTGTGGATCGCACACCGCAACAGCCTGCCGGTGCTGGCGTCCGCGTGGACCGCGAACCCGCCGACAGCCACGCCACCCGGCACGTTGTCGTTGTTCTCCAGCACCTTCTCGGTCAACTGGATCCCGGCGTTCGGGGTCCGGTTCTCGCTCGGGGTGGACGGCATCTCGCTGGTGATGATCGCGCTGATCGCCTTGCTGGTGCCGATCGTGCTCGGCGCGTCGTGGGAGGAGAAGCTGCCCGCCGGCCGGTCGATCAACGGCTACTTCGGCCTGCTGCTGGCCCTCGAGGGCGCGATGATCGGTGTCTTCGCCGCCACCGATGTCTTCCTGTTCTACGTGATGTTCGAGGTCATGCTGATCCCGATGTACTTCCTCATCGGCGCCTACGGCGGGGTCCGGCGCACCTACGCCGCCACCAAGTTCTTCCTCTACTCGCTGCTAGGCGGCCTGATGATGCTGGCCAGCCTGATCGGGCTCTACGTGGCCAGCGCCGACATCAGACCGGAGGGCGGCACCCTCGACTTCGCCGAACTGCGGGCCATCGCCTCGCAGATCCCGTTGTCGACCCAACTGTGGATCTTCGCCGGCTTTGCCCTGGCGTTCGCGATCAAGGCGCCGCTGATCCCGTTCCACACCTGGCTGCCCGATGCCGGTGCCGAAGCACCCACCGGGGCCGGAACGCTGCTCGTCGGTGTGCTGGACAAGGTGGGCACCTTCGGCTTCCTGCGGATCTGTCTGCCGTTGCTGCCGGCTGCTTCCCACAAGCTCGCCTGGTTGTTCCTGCTGCTGGCCGTCATCGGCATTCTCTACGGCGCGATCGTCGCCGCCGGGCAGACCGACATCAAACGGTTCGTCACCTACACCTCCATCGCACACTTCGGCTTCATCGCCATGGGCTGCTTCGTCTTCACGACGCAGGCCGTCTCCGGTGCCGTGCTGTACATGGTCAACCACGGTCTGGCCACGGGTCTGCTGTTCCTGCTCGTCGGCATGCTCACAGCGCGCGGTGGCAGCCGTCAGTTGGCCGACTACGGCGGCGTCTGGAAGGTGGCGCCGATCATGGGTGGGTTGTTCCTGATCGGCTCGCTGGCCACCATCGCCGTGCCGGGGACCAACTCCTTCATCTCCGAGTTCCTGGTGCTCATCGGCTCCTTCCGCACGCAGCCGGTCTGGGCTGTCCTGGCGACCATCGGCATCGTGTTGGCCGCCGTCTACATGCTGTGGATCTTCCAGCGGGTGTTCACCGGGCCGGTCCGCGGCAGTGCCGTGCTCGGCATTCCGGCAGCGTCCGACATCGCCGGTGGCGGAGCCGTTCCGGCGATGCAGACCTCGCAGCGGGCCTCGGCGCCGTCGGACCCGCGCCGGGTCGCCGTCGCCGAGCCGCACACCGATGCGCACACCGAGGCGCACGCGGCTCCGCAGCCGAAGGCGCTCTGGGGTGATCTCTCGAAGCGGGAGATCGCCGTGCTGACCCCGCTGGTGGTACTGATCGTGTTCCTCGGGGTGTACCCGAAGCCGGTGCTGGAAGTGATCGACCCGGTGGCCGCCCGCACAGTCGTGGACTCCGGGAGCCCGGTCGACGCCAGCAGCCAGCAGTACCTGATCGGACAGGAGGCCGGTCGGTGACCGCCACGCAGTCGTTCCAGCAGTTGGCCACCCCGCTCGCCCGAGCGGCCGTCGACCCGATCGTCGCCCCGGTCGTCGATCTGCGGGCGGTCCTGCCGCTGCTCATCGTGCTCGGCGGCGCCGTGGTCGGTGTGCTGGTGGAGGCCGTCGTCGGGCGTCGGAACCGTTACGGCGCGCAGGTTCTCGTCACCGTGGCCTCGATCGTCGGGGCTGGTGTGTTCACCGTCATCGGCGGCACCCAGCACCGGTACGCGCTCACCTTCTCGGGTGCGATCGCCGTGGACAGTGGGACCTACGTGATGTGGGGCGTGCTGCTGGTGCTGGCCCTGGTGTCGGTGCTGCTGATCGCCGACCGGGTGTCGGAGCCGGGCGGCGCCTTCGTGGCGCAGGCGGCGATCCGGGTCGGATCGGTCAAGGACCGGGAGGCCACCGCGCTCGCCGCCCCGATGCAGACGGAGGTGTTCCCGCTGACCCTGTTGGCGGTCTCCGGGATGCTCGTCTTCCCGGCTGCCTCGGACATGCTGACGCTGTTCATCGCGCTCGAGGTGCTCAGCCTGCCGCTGTACCTGTTGTGCGGCCTCGCTCGCCGCCGCCGGTTGATCAGCCAGGAAGCCGCCGTCAAGTACTTCCTGTTGGGCGCCTTCACGTCCGCGATCCTGCTCTACGGCATCGCGCTGCTCTACGGCTACGCAGGTTCGCTGACCTTCGCGGGGATCCGGGCTGCGGCTGCGGCCGGCACCGGCTCGGACATCCTGCTGCTGCTGGGCATCGCGCTGCTGCTGGTCGGGCTGCTGTTCAAGGCCTCGGTCGGGCCGTTCCACCTGTGGACCCCCGACGTCTACCAGGGTGCGCCAACGCCCATCACCGCATTCATGGCGGCCGGCACCAAGCTCGCGGCTTTCGCCGCGATGCTGCGGGTGATGTGGTCGGCACTGGAGCCGATGGTCAGCACCTGGCGGCCGGTGCTGTGGGTGGTGGCGATCGCCTCGATGGTGATCGGCGCCGTCCTGGGCATCACCCAGAACGACATCAAGCGCATGCTGGCGTACTCGTCGGTCGCGCACGCCGGATTCCTGATCCTCGGCGTGATGGCGCTGACCCAGCGCGGTGCGTCCGGGATGATGTTCTACCTGCTGACCTACGGCCTGGCCACCATCGGTGCGCTGGCCATCCTGACCCTGGTCCGCAAGGGCGACGGTGAGGCGAACCAGGTCAGCGACTGGGCGGGGCTGGCCAAACGATCACCCGCGCTCGCCGCTGCGATGAGCCTGTTCCTGTTGTCGTTCGCCGGGATCCCGTTGACCAGTGGGTTCATCGGCAAGCTCAGCGTGTTCACCGCCGCCTCGCAGCAGGGCATGGGCCCACTGGTGGTGGTGGCGATGGTGGCGACCGCGATCACCGCGTTCTTCTACCTGCGGATCGTCGTGCTCATGTACTTCTCCGAGCCGCAGACCGGTGCGGGCGCCGCGCACGTCGTCGTCCCGGGTGTGCCGACGACCGTCGTGCTGGTGGTGTGCGCGTTGGCGACGGTGGTGCTCGGCATCGTCCCGTCGTGGGGCCTCGACCTGATGACGGTGGGGCAGCTGATCTACTGAGCGTCGGCTGCTGTCCCGAGGTCAAGCGCGCCGGAGGTGCTCGTCGAACCAGGACCTCATGTCTTGCAACGAAAGCTCACCGGAAGCGGCGGCGATGACGAAGTCGTAGGCTTCATCCTCCGTGTGGGCGAGTTCCGCCCCGTTGATCGCCAGGAAGGTCCACGTCAGGACAACGGCCAGTCGTTTGTTGCCGTCCAGCAGAGGATGGTTGCGAACGAGCGACTCGAACATCGCGGCCGCTTTCGTCGCCAGGTCCGGGTAGGCATCGTCCCCGAACACTGTGGTGCGGGGACGGGCGAGCGCTGATTGCAGCAGTCCCACATCGCGGATGTGGAACCCCAGCTTGTCGACGATCGCGAACGCCTCGTCGTCGGTCAGGAACTCCGGCTCGGGGTCCGTCACCGTGAGAGGCGATCGAGCAGACCTTCGTGGTCACCCACGATCCGGTTTGCGATGGCGATGGTTCGATCGATACGGCGACTTCGGTTGACGTACTCGAGCGCCGCACGCTCCATCAGCTGCTGCTTGCTGAGGTTCTGTGCCGCTGCCACCTCACGCACCGCAGCATCCAGTTCGGGGTCGAGTCGAATCGTCATGGCCATCCCAGTATGATACCAGTATGATACCAGTCAGTTCCTTTCCGGGGACGATCCTCGTCAGCTGTCGATCGGGACGGCCCGGTGTCGCCATTGTCGCACCTGGGTCCAGCCAGCACTGACATAAAGTTGACAGCGTGAACGCCTCCGTCGCCCTGGCCGGTATCGAACTGACCGACCCCGACCTGTCGACGCGCGTCGCGGACGGGCTCGCCAGGGTCGAATCGCTGCTGCACCGTGAGCTCGCGAGTGAGTTCTCCTTCGTCACCGAGGCCGCGTCGCACCTGATGGATGCGGGCGGCAAGCGGTTCCGCCCGCTGTTCACCCTGGTCGCCGCCGGGGTGGGCCCACAGCCCGACAACGAGGACGTGATCGTCGCCGCAGCGGTCACCGAGCTGATCCACCTGGCGACGCTCTACCACGACGACGTCATGGACGAGGCAGACCTGCGGCGCGGGGCGAAGTCCGCCAACGCCCGCTGGGACAACTCGATCGCAATCCTGACGGGCGACTTCCTGTTCGCCCACGCCTCCCGACTGGTCGCCGGACTGGGGCCGGACGCGGTCCGGATCATCGCCGAGACGTTCGCCGAACTGGTGACCGGCCAGACCAGGGAGACCGTCGGCCCGTCCGTCGGCCAGGACCCGATCGCCCACCACCTGCGAGTGCTGGATGAGAAGACAGCAGCACTGATCGACACCTGCGGTCGGTACGCCGGCATCTTCTCCGGGGCCACCGAGCAGCAGATCGGGGCGCTGCGCCGCTACTCGCGGGCGATCGGCGTCGCCTTCCAGATCTCCGACGACATCCTCGACCTCACCTCGACCGACTCCGGCAAGACGCCGGGGACCGATCTGCGGGAAGGGGTGCCGACCCTGCCGGTGCTGTTCACCCTCGCCGACCCCGACGCGGACCCGCGCCTGACGCAGCTCGTCTCCGGACCGATCGCCGACGATGCCGGGATCGCCGAGGCCCGTGAGTTGTTGCGTGAGTCGACCGGCATGCGGCGCGCCAAGGACGTGCTGGGCGACTACGCCTACGCCGCCCGCGCTGCGCTTGCCGACCTGCCGCCGTCGAGTTCGGTGGACGCGCTGGGCTCGCTGCTCCCGTTCGTGGTCGACCGCACGCACTGACGGTCCCCGCGACACTGACGGTCCCGCGACACTGACGGTCCCGCGACGCTGACGGTACCGCGACGCTGACGGTCCCGCGACAATCACGGTCCCCCCGTGACACCGACGGTCCCGCCACCTGGATGCGGCGAAGCCGCGATGGGCCGGCGGCCGGTCAAGACGTGATCTTCCTCGTTCACCTTCGCCTGCTACAACCAGAAGTGAACAGCAGGTGACAGAACAGGAAACGCACGGTGCACTCCACCATCTCCCGATTGATCGTCGTCGGCGACAGCATCGCCGAGGGTCTTGACGACCGCTGGCCCGACTCTGAGGTCTACCGCGGCTGGGCGGACCTCGTCGCAGGCCGCCTCGCGCAGGACCAGCCCGAGCTGGAGTACGCCAACCTCGCAGTGCGGGGCAAGCGCCTCGACCAGATCGTCGACGAGCAGTTCCACCGTGCGCTGGCAGCCCGGCCCGACATGATCGCCCTGTTCGGAGGCGTGAACGACCTGCTGCAACGCGGCCATCAGCCGGTCGTCATCGAGGCTCGCGTCGACGACGCGGTCGCGCGACTCACCGCCGGCTGCCCACTGGTGGTGGTGTTCACCGTGGGGGACGTCTCCCGGCAGACCCCGATGTTGCGCGCACTGCGCCCGCGGCTCGCCGCCCTGAACGCCGCGGTCCGCCGGGCAGCCGCCGCGCACGGCGCGCTGGTCGTCGAGCTGGAACACCTGGTCGGGATGAACGATCTGCGGTACTTCGGCGCCGATCGGTTCCACCTGTCCGCTGCCGGCCACCGCAGGGTGGCTGCCGAGGTATTGCGAGCGATCGGCGTCGAGCCGGATCCGCGCTGGAGCGCACCGCTGGACGGCGCGCCGGTGGTGCCGGACTGGCGCTCGCACCTCGGCTGGATCCGGAGGCAGGTGGTGCCCACCGTCACGTCGCGGATCCGCAACGTGGTGGTCGGCCGGACGCCGGGCGACGGCTTCGCGGCGAAACGTCCTGTTCTCGCCCGGGTTTCCGGATCCTCGACCGACCTGACGCCGGCGGCCTGACCCGCGGCTCGTAGGGTGCGCAGTGCCTCTCGTGTCCCTCGCCTTCCTTGCCCACACCCCCGCCATCCCGCCAGCCCACCCTTGCAGGAGCCCTGACCGTGTCCGCTGCACCGCGTGAACGGACTCCCGCGGAGGCCGAGGCCCGGATCGGTCTGCTCGCTGGGCTGGCCGCGTATGCGTCCTGGGGTTTCTTCCCGCTCTACTTCCGCCTGGTCCGATCGGCCGGAGCGTTCGAGATCCTGGCGCATCGGGTGCTGTGGTCGTGCCTCACGGTCGCGCTGATGGTCACGGTCGTCCGGAAGTGGCCGGGTGTGCGCACCCTGTTCACCACAGCGCGGTCGCTGCGCACGCTGGCGCTGGCCGCAGTACTGGTGAGCATCAACTGGGTGGTCTACATCTGGGCGGTCAACAACGACCACGTCCTGGAAGCGTCGTTGGGCTACTTCATCAACCCGCTGGTGACGGTCCTGCTGGGGGTGGTGGTCCTGAAGGAGCGGCTCCGCCCGCTGCAGTGGGCAGCGGTCGGGACCGCCGCGGTTGCGGTGCTGGTGATCGCCGTCGGGGCCGGGACCCCGCCCTGGATCGCGCTGGCGCTCGCGTTCTCCTTCGGCAGCTACGGCCTGGTGAAGAAACACGCGAACGCCGGTGCGCTGGAGTCGCTGGCCGTCGAGACCACGGTGCTGACGCCGCTGGCGCTGGGCTTCCTGGTGGTGCTGACCGTCTCCGGGCAGTCGACGTTCACCTCCCAGGGAACCGGACACCTGCTGTTGCTCATCTCCACCGGCCTGGCCACCTCGCTGCCGTTGATCGCCTTCGGTGCTGCCGCGACCCGGTTGCCGCTGACCGTGCTGGGTCTCCTGCAGTACCTGACCCCGATCACCCAGTTCGTGATCGGCGCGGTGGTGCTGCACGAGCAGCTGTCGACGGCTCGTTGGGTGGGCTTCGTGCTGGTGTGGGTCGCCCTGATCGGCTTCACGCTCGACCAGCTCGTCCATCGCCGTCGAGGCCGCGGCGGACGAGGAACACCCGCCGGGCCTGCCGGGTTGCACCGATGAAACGCTGGACAGGCGTCCACACCCGCCAGGCACCAGACATCAGCACCGGAGGTTCTCTTCAGATGAGCACGGCGATCGGCACCGACCCCGACCAGAAGTTCGCGCAGTACGCGCATCCCGAACGACTCGTCTCCACGCAGTGGCTGGCCGAGCACCTCGGTGAGCCCGGTCTGGTGGTGGTGGAGAGCGACGAGGACGTGCTGCTGTACGAGACCGGGCACATCCCCGGCGCGGTGAAGGTCGACTGGCACACCGAGCTCAACGATCCGGTGACCCGCGACTACGTGGACGGCGCGGGCTTTGCGGAACTGTTGTCCCGCAAGGGGATCAACCGCGACGACACCGTCGTCATCTACGGCGACAAGTCGAACTGGTGGGCTGCGTACGCGCTGTGGGTGTTCACCCTGTTCGGCCACGCAGACGTCCGCCTGCTCGACGGTGGGCGGGCGAAGTGGCTGGCCGAGGAGCGGGAGATCACTCGCGAGGCGCCGAAGCCGGCCCCCGGCGCATACCCGGTGGTGGCCCGCGAGGACGCGCCGATCCGGGCTTTCCTGCCGGAGGTGCGCGAGCACCTCGGTGCCGACCGGAAGGGTCGGCCGCTGATCGACGTGCGCAGCCCTGCGGAGTACTCAGGCGAGCGCACCCACATGCCCGACTATCCGGAGGAGGGTGCCCTGCGCGGTGGACACATCCCCGGCGCGGCGTCCGTCCCGTGGGCCAAGGCTGCGAACGCCGACGGCACGTTCCGCTCGGCGGACGAACTGCGGGTGCTGTACGAACAGGAGCAGGGACTCGCCCCGGGCGACGACGTGATCGTCTACTGCCGGATCGGTGAACGGTCCAGCCACACCTGGTTCGTGCTGGTACACCTGCTCGGATTCGACCGGGTGCGCAACTACGACGGCTCCTGGACCGAGTGGGGCAACGCGGTACGGGTGCCGATCGCCGTCGGCAGCGAGCGAGGAGCGTCATCCGCATGAGGACGGAGTTGCTGTGACCGCCGACCAGCTGCCGCTTCCCGCCGGTCTCGCCCAGATCGCGGAGGAGTTCGCTGAGCTCGCCCCGTCCGACAGGTTGCTGATGCTGCTCGAGTTCTCCGACGGCCTGCCGGCACTGCCGGCGGCCCTGGCGGAGCACCCCGAGCTGTTGGAGCCGGTGCCGGAATGCCAGTCGCCGATCTTCCTGGCCACCGAGGTGGACGGCACCGGGCCGACCGCCACCGTGTCGCTGTTCTTCTCGGCGCCTCCGGAGGCGCCCACGACGCGCGGCTTCGCCGGCATCCTGCACGAGGGTCTCGACGGTCGCCCGGCATCCGAGATCGTGGCTGTCCCGGCCGACTTCCCGCTGCGGCTCTCGTTGACCGATGCCGTCAGCCCGCTCCGGCTGCGGGGGATGAGCGGCATGCTGTCGCGCATCCAGCGTCAGGTGCACCAGCGCGCGCAGCTCTGAGCTCCGGGTGACTCCGGCATCAGGTAGTTGTAGCACGAACTGTTCGTGCAATCATGAATCATGCACACTGCGCCGAACCGTTCCTCTGGCCCGGCCGTCGACCCGGTCGCGACGGACCCCCTCACCCTCGACGAGCAGGTGTGCTTCGCCATGGTCGTGGCGTCCCGGGCACTGCTCGGGGTCTACCGCCCGATCCTGGTGCCGCTGGGTCTGACCCACCCGCAGTACCTGGTGATGTTGGCGCTCTGGCAGTACGGGCCGGTGTCCGTACGCACCCTGTCCGACCAGCTCTTCCTGGATCCGCCGACCCTCTCGCCGCTGCTCAAGCGCCTCGAGCAGGCCGGCCTGCTCGAGCGGCGCCGCGATCCGGCTGACGACCGGCAGCTGGCGGTGACTCTCACCGATCAGGGGCTCGCCCTGCGTGAGCGTGCGCTCGAGGTTCCGGGGGCCGTCATGGACGGTCTCGACCTGGACCCGGACGCGCTGGCGGAGCTCCGGAGTCTGCTGCACAGGGTGATCGCCGGCGCCGACGGTCGGGCCGGGGTGGGGACCGGGACCGATGGCGTGACCCGTCATGCCTGAGACCCTGGTGCAGCGCAGACGCCGACGCAGGTTCTCGGTGATCATCACGCTCGCCTGCGGGGTGGCCACCGCGATCGGCTGTATCACGGTCAATGCCGTGCTGGGCTCACCGGTTCAGTGGTTCTGGCTGCTGGCTGCGCCGCTCTACGTCACCCTGCTGATGTCGCTGTTCCTGTGGATCCGGTTGGCGCCCAGCGCCTGAGCGCCGCCGGGTAGGCGGCAGAGCTGGCTCAGAACGTCCGGACGCCGATCTCGTCCCGGATCCGGCCCAACGCCAGCAGCCGTCCCTGGGTCAACGCGAGCACCACGGTGGCAGCCGCGGCTGCGAGGGCTGCCACTGACAGTCCCACCACCATGGCCGTACTGTCGGGCAGCGAGAACGAGACGATCGACGTGGCCACCCAGCCCAGCACGGCGGTGAGCAGGATGCCGGCAAGCAGGCCCATCGTCGTCCCGATCCGGCGGCGACGCGCGATCAGCAGCGTCGCCACCACCAGGACGAGAGCGGCCACGGCGAGCGCGATCAGGGTGACCGTCCCCGAGGACGTCAGCACGAACGACCCGGAAAGCGTGCCGGCGGACCCCGCCGCCACCAGGAACACCCCGAGCAGTCCCAGGGTGGCCAGCAGCAGGACGGAGCCGGCCGCACCGGCCCGCGGCCACCACGGCGCCACTGCGTTCTCCGCAGCCCTGACCCGCTCCGCGTGCTGATCCGTGGGATCGCCGGCGGCGGCGCTCGGGACTGCATCGTGCTGCGGTTCGACGGACTCCATGTACTCCACGCTAGCGTGGTCGGATGCAGACTCCGGTGGACCTGGACGAGCGGTTCGGGCAGTTCGACGAGCCGTGGAGCCCCAAGCTCATCGCCCGGCTCAACGACTACGAGATCAAAGCGGTCCGCCTCTCCGGCGAGTTCGTCTGGCACGACCACCCGGACACCGACGAGCTGTTCCTGGTGCTGGAGGGCAGCTTGCTGATCCAGCTGCACGAGCAGGACGGCGGCGACGTGCGAGTCGGCGCAGGGCAGCTGTTCGTCGTCCCTCGCGGTGTCCAGCACTGTCCGCGGGCCGAGGGTGAGGTGCGTGCGTTGCTGATCGAACCGGCCGGGGTGGTGAACACCGGCTCCGCCGGTTCGGGCGCGCTCACCGCGACGCCCGACCACTCGCTGGTGGAGCCGAGGGCATGAGCGACGCGCTGCAGGTCCGCGAGCTGGGGCCGCACGACGCCGCTGCGTCCAAGCAATTGGGTCGCGAAGCGTTCGGACATTCCGGCGACGTTCCGCCGGTGCCCGAGAACTGGCCCGATGCGGGCGATCACGTGGTCGGCGCCTTCGTGGGGAACGAACTGATCGGCAAGGTGGTCGGCCGCGACTATGCCACCCACTTCGCCGAGGTGGAGGTGAAGACCTGGGGGATCGCCGGCGTGACCGTGCGCGCCGAGGACCGCGGTCGGGGTGCGTTGACCGGGCTCTTCGAGGCTACGTTCGCCGCTGCCCGCGGGTGCGGAGCCGCCATCTCCACGCTCTTCCCGACCGCGCCGAGGATCTATCGCAAGTTCGGCTACGAGCTCGTCGGCGCGTTCGACCACATCGAACTGCCCACCGCGACGGTGGCCGGGATGACGGTGCCACCGGGCATCTCGGTCCACCGGGCCACCGCCGCCGACATTCCCGAGGTGCGCGCCTGCTACGCGCGGTGGGCGTCCCGCCAGCACGGGCCACTGACCAGGACGGGACCTTCCTTCACCACCACCGACGCGGAACTCGCCGCGGAGTTCACCGGCATCACCCTGGTGCGAGACGCACATGGCGCGATCGTCGGGTACGCCTCCTGGGACCGGGGTGAGGGCTACGACCAGACCGCAACGCTGGCGGTCTGGGACCTGATCGCGCTGACACCTGCTGCTGCGCAAGCACTCTGGGCAGTGGTCGGCAGCTTCTCCTCCGTCACGGGGCAGATTCGTCTGCAGACCTCCGGTGACGACACCGTGCGTCTGGTGCTGCCGGTGGCGGCGTGGACGCTCGTCTCGAGCACGCCGTACATGCTGACGGTGCTCGACGTGGCGGCAGCGTTCTCGGCCCGTGTCGCGCCCGCGGTGGTCACCACCACCCTCGAGTTCGCAGTGGCCGGACACTTCCTGGCCGACCAGGACGGCAGCTACTCGCTCCGCGTCGGCGCAGGAGAGCTCGACTGTCAGCGCACCGACATCGGCGGTCCAGGCGTTCGTACCTGCACCCCGCAGGGGCTCGCGCTCACCTTCGCCGGCACCCAGTCCAGCGCGAACCTGCGGATGAGTGGGCATCTTCATGGCGGGGACGCAGCCGACGATGCGGCCTGGGATGCGGTGTTCGGCGGCCGACAGTTCCACGTCCGCGACTACTTCTGATCGGGGACGGGCGGCTGGGCTGTCCAGAGGCCACAGGATCACCAGCAGACGAATCCAGGACCGCGAACGAGAGGCGGAAACGACCGTCAGGACCGCGAATGTGAGGCGGAAACGACCGTCAGGACCGCGAACGTGAGGCGGAAGCGACCGTCGGGACCGCGAAGGTGAGGCGGAAACGACCGTCACGTCCGCGAACGTCGGTGGGGTCGCGATCCTCGGGGGTGTTCCCGATCACCCCACACAGGCCCGCTCTGGTGTTGATGGACAGGTGAGGCTAACCTAAGCCTGATCCTCGACGGGTTGTAGAAGTCCGCCGCGGAACGACCGATCATCACGACCGAGCACCCCTCGGCCGGAATCAACGGGCCGCAGGAAGGAGCCGTCGTGCTCGCCACGTTCGTCATCGGCCTGCGCGAAGGCCTCGAAGCCGCTCTCATCGTCGGCATCATCGCTGCCTTCCTGACGCAGGACGGCAAGAGCAGGGCGCTGCGCCCGATGTGGATCGGCGTCGGCATCGCCGTCGTCATCTGCCTCGGCATCGGCCTCGCGTTGACCCTGTTGTCCGGGTCGTTGCCGCAGCGACAGCAGGAGCTGCTGGAGACGGTCATCGGGCTCGTCGCCGTGGTGATGGTCACCTGGATGGTGCTGTGGATGCGCAAGCATTCACGGGACCTCAAGTCCGAGCTCGGCGCGGCGGTGCAGGGGGCGCTGGCCGCCGGTTCGACGTTCGCACTCGTCGCGATGGCCTTCCTGGCGGTGATCAGGGAGGGCGTCGAGACCGCGGTGTTCCTGGTCGCCGCCTCCCAGACCAAGGGCGGTGCGATCACCTTCGTCGGCGCCGGCCTCGGCATCGCCGTGGCGATCGTGTTGGGCTGGTTGATCTATCGCGGTGGTGTACGCATCAACCTGTCCAAGTTCTTCCGGATCACCGGCGGGGTCCTGGTGCTGGTGGCCGGCGGCGTGTTGATGTCCAGCCTGAGGCACGCGCACGAGGCCGACTGGCTCAACGTCGGCACCCAGACCTGGATCGACCTGTCTGCGGTGATCACCCCCGGATCCGTCCAGGAGTCGTTGCTGGGCGGGGTGCTCGGGATCCAGGCCCAGCTGTCGGCGGTCGCGGTGATCGCCTGGCTGCTGTACATCGTGCCGATGCTGGCCGTCGTGCTCTGGCCGGCGGGGCGCCTGCTCACCGCGCGGATCGCCGCCCGCCTGCTGCTGGCGGTCGGTTCCGCCGGTTTGGTCGCGGCCGCTCTGTTGATGCTGCTGGTCCCAGCGGCGACGGTGCCGAGCTCCGCCGCCCACACCGCTGCCGGCGACGGCGGCACCGCCTCCGTCTCGCTCTCCGCGGCCGTCCGGTCCGGCGCCGGGATGACCGCAGTAGTGGGCGGCACCGTCGTCCTCCAGGGAGCCCCGGACGACGTCCGGGTGGACCTGCCCGCGGAGCGGCGCACCCTGGATCTCGTCGGCACGCGCACGCTCGGCGGCCGGTCGGTGGCCGACTACGCCTCCGGCCGGATCGTCGTCCCGGCGGCGGACTCCCCGACCACGATGACCGGGGCCGAGCTCGCGAAGCTCAACGGCGGCCGGTACCCGGTGGGCCTGCGCGCTGCTGACGCCGATCAGGCGCTGCGGACGACCGAGCCGGTCGGAGTCGAGCTGATCGTCACCGTCGACGTGGCCACCGGGCTCCCGGTCGGCGTCGCCGGCACTGCCGAAGCAGCCGTCATCGCCACCGCCGAGAGCGGACGCACCCATCGGGTGGAACTCGGCAGCGTCCAGCTCACCTCGACGGAGCTCGCCACCCCCGCTGGATCGACTGCCTCCGGATCGACCGGTACCGGGCTGACCGCTGCGGCAGCGTTGTCGAACGCCCAGCTGCGCGCGACGACCTTCGGCGCGCTGCTTCCCTGGATGCTCGTCGTCTGGTCCGGGCTGCTGCTGGGGAGCGCGGCGCTGATCCTGCTCGCGGCCCGCCGCCGCCGCGCGCGGCCTGCACCAGCCGCCGCCCGCGAGGCCACCCCCGAAACCCTTCCGGGCTCCGGCCCGGTCATCGATCCCGCCCCCGGTCTCGTCGCCGAGACGACACCCCCACGCTCCCTTGCCTCTTCGTCCGCCTCCCGATCTGGAGATCCCCACCGATGAGATGTACCTCCTCCGTGCGACTGGCCCTCCTGCCGCTCGTCGCCGCCGCACTGTTGGCCGCTTCCTGCGGCACCGCCGACAACGCCGCGGTCCCGGCCGGATCAGCAGCCGTGACCGGCTCGTCCGCCGCCCCGTCCGCCGGGTCGAGTGCCTCGTCAGCCGCCGATTCCTCCTCGGGAGCCGCACCCTCCAGGTCGGCAGGCGCCGGGGGAGCGACCACGGTCAAGGTCCAGATCACCGACGCCGCAGGCTGCGCAGTCACCCCCAGCAGCGTGGCTGCCGGTCCGGTGACCTTCGACATCACCAACGTCGACGCCACTGCCGTCACCGAGGTGCACCTGATGCAGGGTGACCGGATCCGCGGCGAGCGCGAGAACCTGGCACCTGGCTTCGAGAACACCTTCTCGATGACCCTCGACGGGGGCTCGTACGAGGTCTACTGCCCCGGAACTCCCGCCGAGATCCAGCCGTTCACCGTCACCGGCAAGGCAGCAGAAGTTGGTGGTGACGTCGGCGATCTGCTGCAGGCGGCGACCGTCGACTACAGCGAGTACGTGTCGGCGCAGGCGGGCTTCCTGGTCGAGGGCACCGGTGCCCTGGCCGCCGCCGTCAAGTCGGGCGATCTGGCGAAGTCCCAGCAGGCCTACGCGAAGGTCCGCCCGTTCTTCGAGCGCATCGAGCCGGTCGCCGAGTCCTTCGGTGATCTCGACCCGGACATCGACGCGCGCGAGGGCGACGTTCCGGCGAAGGACTGGAAGGGCTTCCACCCGATCGAGCAGGCGCTGTTCACCCAGAAGTCGGTCGCGAAGGCTCAGCCGTACGTCGCCGACCTGGTCGCCAACGTCGCCAAGCTGCAGCAGTTGACGTCCGATCTGGAGACCGGGACCAAGGCAGGCAAGGGCAACGGGTATCAGCCGGACGAGGTCGCCAACGGTGCTGCGTCGCTGCTCGAGGAGGTGCAGAAGACCAAGATCACCGGCGAGGAGGAGCGCTACTCGCACATCGATCTGGTCGATTTCGCCGCCAACGTCGAAGGATCGCAGCAGGCCTTCGCGGCCTTGCAGCCGGCGCTGGACGAGATCGATCCGAGCATCGCCGACCCGATCGCGGCGAAGTTCACCGCGTTGATCACGCTGCTCGACACCCATCAGGACGCCGCGGCGCTCGGTGGCTACACGCTGTACGGGGATCTGACCAAGGACGAGATCAGGAAGCTCGCCGCGGCGCTGCTCGCGGTGCAGGAGCCGCTGTCCCAGCTCTCCGCGAAGGTCGCCGCGGCCGGCTGACGGACCAGACGGATCTCGAGCGACGAAGGTGGAACGAGCGTGAACCAGCCGTACGACGGGCTTCCCGGCGAACCCGACCGCGTCCCGGATGCGCCGAAGGCGTTGCAGCGGCGTCGATTCCTGGGTGGGGCGGCGGCGGGAGCTGCGGGGTTGCTTGCGGGCGGCGTCGGCGGGTATTCGATCGGATCGGCGCGGGCGCAGCCGCCCACGGCCGGCTCCGGTGACGTCGCTGCCGGTTCCCAAGTCGCACCGACCGCCGGTGCCGACCCGGTCAACACCGCCGGCCCGGACGCCGGTGTGGTGCCGTTCTACGGCGAACACCAGTCCGGGATCACCACCCGGCAGCAGGAACAGATGATGTTCGCCGCGTTCGACGTCACCGCCGTCGATCCGCTGGCGCTGCAACAACTCCTGGGTCGCTGGGCGGCGGTTGCCTCCCGCTTCGCCGCCGGCAACACCGCCAGTGGTGCCACCCCGGCGGCCGATCGTCCGCCGGACGACACCGGTGAGGGCGTGGACCTCGGAGCGCACTCGCTGACCATCACGGTCGGCTTCGGGGCGTCACTGTTCGATGACAGGTTCGGCCTGGCAGGCAAGATGCCCGCGGCGCTCCGACCGGTCGCCGCGCTGCCGGGTGAGGGCGACATGGATGCGGCGCTCAGCGGCGGCGACCTGTGCGTGCAGGCCTGCGCGGACGATCCCCAGGTCGTCTTCCACGCCATCCGCAACTTCACCAGGATCGCCCGTGGTACGGCGGTGCTGCGCTGGTCGCAGCTGGGCTTCGGTCGGGCTTCGGCGACCGGTACCGGCCAGACGACGCCGCGGAACCTGTTCGGGTTCAAGGACGGGACCCGCAACATCCATGCCGACGAGACCGCCGCGATCGCCACCGATGTCTGGGTGGGCCAGGACGAGGATCAGGACTGGATGCGGGGCGGCAGTTACCTGGTGGCCCGCAAGATCGGCATGATCATCGAATCCTGGGATGCGACGGTGCTCGGCGAGCAGGAGCGGATCTTCGGTCGCGCCAAGGCATCAGGAGCGCCGCTGACCGGCGGGACCGAGTTCACCGCACCGGACCTCGCGGCGAAGGCCGCGGACGGGACCCCGGTGATCGATGTCGATGCCCACGTCAGGCTCGCTGCCCCGGAGAGCAACGACGGCGTGCGGATCCTGCGTCGCGGCTACAACTACACGGACGGACTGGACGCGACCGGACGCCTCGACGCCGGGCTGTTCTTCGTCAGCTTCCAGCGCGATCCGGCGCACTTCGTCGCCCTGCAGACCAAGCTCGGACAACACGATCTGCTCAACGAGTACATCGTGCACCGCGGCGGCGGCACCTGGGCGTGCCCACCGGGGATCGGTGCGGCCGGCGACTGGTTCGGCAAGCAGCTGTTCCAGGGGTGATCAGGACCCGGGTGGGGGCCGCCGGTGCAGGGTGCGCAGAGATGCCGCAGCGGCGTCCAGGGACAGTGGGTCGCAGCCGGCTGACACCAGGGCCCGCACGGCCGCCGGCTCCGACCGGGCCAGTCCGAGCCCGCGCCGGAGCAGGAACATCGGTGGCTTGCGTCTTTCCCGCAGGTCGCGCGCCAACCGCAGCACGAAGGTGACCCAGCGGGAGCGTCGGATGCAGATCGCGCGTTCCAACATGCCGCCCGCCCGCGTCGGCCCGATCAACGTAGCCACGAAGATTCCTTCGGCCACGAAGGCCGACGCGCCACGGAGTTCCACCGTCGCGGTCCCGCGCGGACCGTTCGCCGCGAGATCGTAGATCGGCACCTCGGCGCTGCCGGTGGCGCACAACGACTCGATCGCCGTCATCGCTGCCTCGCGGTGCCAACTGTCCGGGTCATCCCAGTCGACCTGTCCGCCGGGCAGTCGGGGGAGTCCGCCCGAGTCGCCGCTGCGGTAGAAGTCGTCCAACTTCAGGACGGGCAGGCCGGACAGGGCGGCCAACCGGGACTTGCCGCTCCCTGACGGCCCGCCGACCAGCACCACCCGAGCAGAGGGTGCGGCACCCTCGTCGCCGGGGGAAGCTGGTCGGTCCACGGGCACTCATTCTTCCACGCGGGGTGTCCATGACGTGGCAGGTCATCGTCAAGGTGACTGGTTCGGTCCTAGCGTGATGCAGTGACCACAACTGTCGAGCTCTCCGGCCCGCTCATCCGTCAGTGGCGCCAGCGGCGCCGCCTGTCCCAGCTCGAACTGTCCGAATTGACGGGCACCTCGACGCGACATCTCTCCTACATCGAGACCGGTCGGTCCACCCCGAGCCGGGAGATGGTGCTGCGGCTGGCCGGTGCGATGGAGGTTCCGTTGCGTGAGACCAACCAGATGCTGCTCGGTGCAGGCCTTGCACCCGCCTATCCCGATGCCCGCATCGATCACCAGGCCCGAGCCGCACTGTTGGATCTGCTCGACGGGATACTGGAGGGACACTTGCCGAACCCGGCGCTGGTGTTGGACGCGGAGTTCGACGTGGTTGCCACCAATGCCGCGGTCGATCGTATCTTGGCCGCACTGGTCGATCCTGACTTGTTGGATCCTCCGGTCAACGTGGTCCGCGTGACGTTGCACCCCCGGGGCCTGGCTCGTCATCTGGGGAATCTGGGGCCGTGGCGCTCGCACCTGATCCGGCAGGTGCGCCAGCATGCTGCGGTTTCGTCGAGTGCGTCCTTGGACGGGCTGCTCGACGAGGTGGAGGCGTTCCCGCACCCAAGTCATGTCGGCCCGGACAGCGGTACGTTCGCGTTGCCGATGCAACTGCGCGTGGAAGAGGAGACCCTCAGCTTCTTCAGCACAGTGGCCACGTTCGGCACCCCGCTGGACGTCGCAGCCAGCGAGCTCGCCATCGAGACGTTCCTCCCAGCCGACACTGCGACTCGACGCTGGTTGGCTCGCGCAGGTTCCTGAGCGGGCTCGTCACCTGTGCCACGGCGATGGGCTCCCAGCTGACTGCTCGTTGATGACCTGGGAGGTCATCGACAACCCGCCCGCCCTGTCGGAGGGTTCAGGTCATGACAACCTCCAACATCGCAGCCTCCGACAGGAATCTCACCACGGCCCCGTGGCGCTCTGTGCGACTCGCACTCGCCGTCGACGCCACCATCACTGCCCTGAATGGTATCGCCTACTTGGTCGGCGCCGATGTGCTGGATGAACTGCTCAATCTGAACACCGTGCTCCTGCGCTGGGCCGGCACATTCCTCATGGCCTTCGGGCTGGTGGTCGCTGCTCTGGTTCGACGGCCCCTACCTTCCCGAGCCGCCGTGTGGATCGTCATCGGCATTAATGCGGCCTGGGCCATGGACAGCGTGCTGATGGGCGTCCTCGGTTGGGGGTCCCCGAGCGCTGTCGGAACGGCGTGGATCATCGGGCAGGGAGTGCTTGTCGCGGGCTTCGCCGCCTGGCAGGCCGCCGCCCTGACACAGCGGACCCGGTCATGACCGCCTACGCCGTCGCGCACCTCACCCACCCGCCGGCGAACATGCCCGACGAGATCCTGCTCTACATGGATCGCGTCCAAGCCACTCTCGACCCGTTCGGCGGACGCTTCCTGGTGCACGGCGGCCTGATCGAGATCCTCGAGGGCACATGGCCTGGAGTCCTGGTGCTCATCGAGTTCCCCGACATCGCCACCGCAAGCGCGTGGTACGAGTCCGCGGCCTACTCCGCCATCAAGGCCCTACGAACTCGGAACATCCCGAGCCACGCCATCCTCGCGGACGGCGTAGCTGCGGACTACGACGCTGCCCACACTGCCGCACTCCTTCGCCAGTCGGGCCACGGCAGCGCGGCCGTCGAGGAGCGCGACGCCACCAGCGTCGGCTAGGTACGACTCATGCACCCACTTCCGCGAGAGGGTCGGGCCATCAATCGGGCAGCAGGCACCGCTGCAGCGCAGATGTCACGAAGGTGGCCCAGGCGTCGTGGCTCCAGCCCAGGTCGTGCACGAGAGCTGAGTAGACCTCCGGACCGAGGTACATGGTGCAGAGGTCAGTGGCCTGCTCGGACGATGTGCCCGAGGCGAGTGGGCCCTTCTCAGCGAGGGCTGTTACGAATCGCGATTGGACCTCTCGGCGCTGATGCCCGTTCTCACTCCACGTCGCGGCGAGTTCTTGGCTGAGACCCGAGGAGTTCTGCAGAACGCGCAGCAGCGGTGCGGCGCGGATCAGGATGTCGCCCGCGCCCGCCACCATGAGCTGGACCTGATGAGCGGCGTCCGGTTCTGAGATCACGACAGACGTCCACTCGCGATCCAACGTCGCGACCTCCTCCTCGTCGCCAGCGATGGCGATGTCGAGAGCTCGGACCAGCACCGCCTCCTTCGAGCCGAAGGCGTAGTAGACGGTGGGCTCGCTGAGACCAGCCTCCTCCGCGATCGCGGACACCGTGGTGGCGGCGAAGCCTCGCTCCAGGAAGAGCTTTGAGGCGGCAGCGGTGATCAGGGATCGACTCCTGCGACCGCGCTTGTGCCGACCATCCGAGGAAACGGTGGTGTCCATGGCATTGACGCTACTCCACAAAGCATCTAAAGTCTGACTATGACTTTCGATAGTAGGAACCGAACGTTGTGGCTGCTGGTCACGGTCGAGCTCCTGGTCTTCCTCGAGGTGTCGATACTCAACGTGACGCTGCCCTCCCTTGGTGCTGCGTTGGCTCTGGGGCCGGTGGCGCTGGCCTGGGTCGTGAACGGATACCAGGTCTCATTCGGGGGCCTTCAGCTGGCAACAGGACGGATGGTCGACGCACTGGGGGCGCGCCGGATGTTCGAGTTCGGACTCGTCGTCTTCGGTGCCGGCAGTGCGATGGCCGGGTTTGCCGGCGACAGCACGACGATCGTCGCCGCGAGGGTGCTGCAAGGTGTCGGAGCCGCGATGCTGCTGCCGGCGGAGATGGCCCTGATAGCCCGCCTCTTCACCACGGAGGAGGAGTACCGACACGCCATCTCGGTGTGGAGCACCATGGCCGCCCTGGGCGCGGGTCTCGGGACCACCCTCGGTGGTGTGCTGACCGATCAACTCGGATGGCCCTGGGTCTTCTGGATCAACGTGCCCATCGTCGCGGTGGCTCTGTCGCTGACGCGCCGGTGGTTGCCCGCAGACCCTGAGCGCACGGGCCAGGCCACCCTGGCCTCCCTCAATGTGCCAGGCATGGTCGCGGCGTCGAGCGTGGTCTGCTCGGTCGTCCTGGCAGCGTCCGCGGCTTTCGAGGGCACCGCGGTCGTGACGCTGGAATGCGTCTGCCTCGGGCTGCTGGGAGGAGCGGTCCTGAGGCGAAACCAGATGTCACATCCTCACCCCGTTCTGCCGCTCGAGGCGTTGCGCGATCGACGCGTCGCGGCCGGCGTGGTGGGGAGTCTCATCGTCGGAGCCACGCACGTCCCCGCTTTCGTGGTCCTGGCCCTAGTGCTGCAGAACGGAGCCGGGTACTCGCCGATGGCGACCGGACTCCTGCTGCTACCTATCGCGGCCGTCAACGCCGTAACTGCCCGGACGCTGTTGGTGCGAGCACTTCGCGCGTGGGGTCCTCGGGTGTGTTTCACGGGCGGACTCGTGCTCATGTCGGTCGGACTGGCAGCGCTGGCCCTGATGATCGCCTCCGGGCGTATCCACTTCGCTTGGCTGTTCGTGCCGTCGATCGTCTTCGGCCTCGGCCTGCCAGCAGTCTTCGCCGGCGCCACGATGACGGCGTTGGCTGCGGCTCCTGCTCACCTGCGTGGAGCTGTCTCCGGCGTCCTCAACACTGCTCAGCGGATGGGTGCGGCGGTGGCCGTCACCTGTGCGCTCGTCGCAACGGCGCGGACTCCTGCGCTGTACGACTCCAGCATCGTGTTGGACGAGGGCGGTAGCGCCTGGCTCTCGGTGCTCCTGGGGATCGCGCTGCTCGGAGTGCTGGGAGCGGCGATCGCCTGGAGGGCCATGGCCCCCGAGCCCGTCGCCTCACGAGATGCGGTGACGGTCTGACTCGCGCGATGGCGGGTGAATTCGGACGCAAGACGGAACACGACCGATCAGGTAGCTGCACACAACGAAGGAGTTGAGGAAGATGGCATCGAAAGAACCCACGGCCGCGATCTCGATGAGGGGGGTCTCCAAGTCGTACGACGGCCGACCTGTCCTCCACGAGCTCGACCTCGAAGTGAAGCGCGGGGAGGTCTACGCGCTGCTCGGACCCAACGGGGCGGGGAAGACAACCACCGTCGAGATCCTCGAAGGTCTTCGCCGCCCGGACTCAGGCCAGGTGTCAGTGCTGGGCGACATCCCCTGGGGTGCGCACGCCAGCTGGCGCGATCGCATCGGGGTGGTTCTGCAGGAGTCGTCCGACGCATCAGATCTCTCGGTGTACGAGGCCGTCGCCCACCACCGCATCTACTACAGCAGACCCCGCGCGGTTGACGACGTGCTGGCCTCGGTCGGCCTGGCAGAAGCCAGTCGCTCGCGAGTGGGCGTCCTGTCCGGTGGCCAGCGCAGGAGGTTGGACGTGGCGCTGGCGCTCGTGGGATCGCCTGATCTGGTCTTCTTGGACGAGCCCACCACCGGGTTCGATCCCGCCGCTCGACGGGACTTCTGGAGCCTGGTGCTCGAGATGCGAGACCAGGGGACGACGGTGCTTCTGACCACGCACTACATGGAGGAGGCAGAACGACTCAGCGACCGCGTGGGCGTCCTGCTCAGAGGGCGCCTGATCGCACAGGGGACGACGCACGAGCTGGGGGAGCGGTTCGGACGAGAGAGCGCGGTCAGCTGGACCGACGGCGACGGTGCCCACTCGGTCCGAACCCCCCAGCCGGAGCAGCACGTCGCAGCCCTCCAATCCCGCGGACGACAGGTCGCCGGGCTCACCATCACACGCCCCACGCTCGAGGACGTGTATCTCTCCCTCATCGAAACGAAGGTGTCGCCATGACCGCCGCGCAACAAACAGCATCCAGCAGGTTGGCTCCGTACGCAGGCCGCGCCCGCTTGGAGGTGAAGCAGTTCTTCCGGCAGCGCGACGCCGTGATCTTCACGTTCGGGCTGCCCATCCTCATCTATGCGCTCTACGGCGTCACCATGACCGGAACGCTCACCCTCGGCGGCCAAACCGTCGACCACGACACCTACATGCTGCCCGGACTCGCGGCTGCTGCAATCCTACTGACGAGCTTCCAGGCCACAACTTTGTCCGTAGCGGCCGACCGGGCCACCGGAGGGCTCAAGCGGTTGCAGACCACGCCGATGCCCGCATCGGCCTTCGTGGCGGGCAAGGTCGCACTCGTTCTCGTCTCTTCCCTGGCACAGATCGTCCTGCTACTGCTCACGGCGCGCATCTTCTTCGACGTCGCCGGTCCCCTGTCGTGGGGACGCTTCGCGGCGATCTACTTCCTGGGGTGTTCGGCTGGGACGACATGTGGGGTGGCGATCGGTTGGGCCCTGCCGAACCCGAAGGGCGCAACGACGGTCGTGCCCGCCCTCACGCTGGCAATGCAGTTCATCTGCGGAGTGTTCTTCATTTTCAGCGCACTGCCCACGTGGCTACAGCTCCTCGCCCAGACACTGCCCCTGACCTGGCTGGCACGTGGGATGCGAGCCGCATTCCTTCCGGAACCACTGGCCGCGGCCGAGCGGGGCGGGTCGTGGGAGTTCCCGCTGACGATGCTGATCCTGGCAGCGTGGGCAGTTGCAGGGGGGCTCCTGGCCATGCGCAGCGCCAGATGGCGATACGTCTGAGTGACGACGCCGGGCCTCGAAAAGTCGAGTGGGAAGTTGTTGTCAGCACATCGCAGGAAGGCCAACGAGCGACTCGGAGAGAAACGCTGAGATCGCTGGTAGGGAGGCCGGCAGCACCCCGCAGGTCTCGACTTGCTGCGGTTCCTCGAAGCGCACCCGCCGATTGCCGGCGCGGCCCCGCCGACAGCGGTCGGTCAGGACCCGGACGGTGCGAAGCGGTAGTCGAGCGTCTCGACCCTGCGGTCGGCGACCGCGGTGCGGCGCGCGGTGAACGAGTCGTCGCCGATGCTCACGACCGTGACGACCACCGACGGTTCCAGGGGCGCCGAGAGCAGGAACCGCCCGGCCGGGGTGAACTCGCCGCTCCTGGTCAGCCCGTCGGTGTCGGTCTCCCGGACGGTCCGACCGGCGAACTGCAGCGCACCGGAGGTGCTGCGGTAGCTTCCGTCACTGCGCGGGCGGAAATCGATCTGCTCGGCGCCGGCCTCGGCGCCGCGCGGATCGGCGGCCACCTCGCGGTCGCGTCCGCGGAGCGCGTCGAACAGTCCCATCGGACTCCTCCTCGACTGCCGTCGGCGCGGCTGGGTGCGCCATCGACTCTGCTGACCAGCCTAGCCGTGCAGCAGGTCGGCAGAGCCGATCCCGGCGAGGTGTCAGTCGGTCGACGCGAGCGTCGATGCCGGGCGGTCGAGCAGGGTCGACAGCACGATGGTCGATTCGGTGCGTTCCACGCCGGCCGCGGCGCGCAGCCGTTCGAGGGCGTGTTCGAAATGTTCCATGGAGGCCGCGCGCAGGTGGACCATCACGTCAGACGATCCGGAGACCGTATAGGCCGCAACGACTTCGGGGATCGGCGTCAGCAGTTGGTTGATCCGTGCAGGGCTGACGTTGCCGCGGTAGGTGACCTCGACGAAGGCCTGCGCGTTCCAGCCCAGCATGGCGGGATCGACCTGGGTGGTGAACCCGGTGATGACCCCTTCGGCGCGCAGCCTGTCCACCCGTCGCTTGACGGCCGGGGCGGACAGGCCGACGGTGACACCGATCTCGCGGAAGGAACTGCGGGCATCATCCACCAAGCACGAAATGATATGACTGTCGATCGAGTCGATACGCAACGAACTGCCCTCCATGCTGGCGATGACCGGCTTGTCGTTCCACCGAGCTCGATCCTATCGTTGCTCTCATGACGACCGCCGTGCACTCGCAGACCCCCGCCATGACCGAGACCTCCGACAGCGGTACCCAGCAGCGGATCGCCCGGCCCCGGCGGTACCTGATGTGCCGTCCCAGCCAGTTCGACGTCACCTACGAGATCAACGCCTGGATGCACTCCGACGTCGGCGTTGATCGGGAGCTCGCGTTGCGGCAGTGGGAGAACCTGCGGCAGGCCTACCTCTCGCTGGGTCACCGGGTGGACGTCATCGAAGGCGAACCGGGCCTGCCCGACATGGTGTTCGCGGCCAACGCCGGCACGGTGATCGGGGGCGTGGCCGTCGCCGCTCGCTTCCTGCGGCCGGAGCGTCAGGGGGAGGAAGCTCCCTACACGGAGTGGTTCCGCAGCCAGTTCCAGTCGGTCGTCGTCCCCGAGTTCGTCAACGAGGGGGAGGGTGACTACCTCTGGACCGGCTCGAAGTTGTTGGCCGCCAGTGGGTTCCGCACCGATCCGCGGGCGCACGACGAGCTCGCGACCGCTCTCGGCGTCGAGGTCGTGGCGCTCGAGCTGACCAGCCCGTACTTCTACCACCTCGACACCGCGCTGGCCGTGCTGGCCGACGACCGGATCGCCTACCTGCCGGAGGCCTTCAGCGACGCGTCGCAGGCGGTGCTGCGGCGGATGTATCCCGATGCCGTGATCGCGACCCTGGCGGACGCACAGTGGTTCGGGTTGAACGCCACCAGCGACGGTCTGCACGTCGTGGTCGCCGAGCAGGCGGTCACCTTCCAACAGGATCTTGCGGCCGTCGGATACATCCCGGTACCGGTCGACGTCTCTGAGTTCCGCAAGGCCGGCGGCGGGATCAAGTGCTGCACCTTGGAACTGCGCTCCTGAGCGGAGCGCGGGAGGCGCGTGATGCCGCGCCGCTCGGGTGGCGGCGTCCGCGCGGTTGACCCACGATGGGGCGGACGTCGGCCCGCAGCGCCGACGCGACTCGTCGAGGGGGGTCCACCGTGAAGCAGTGGTCCAGGATTGCCGGCGCCGCAGCGATGGCGGTGCGGCCGGGCACAGTCGGTCTCCGGAACGTCGGTCAGCGAGGCACTGTCCGGCCCGGCTCGAGCCGAACGAGACCTCCTGAGCGGCAGTTCAGCGGTAGTTGGTGAACTGCAGAGCCACGTCCAGATCGGCGCCGCGCAGCAGCGTCATGACCGCCTGCAGGTCGTCCTTCTTCTTGCCGGAGACGCGGAGCTGATCGCCCTGGATCTGGGCCTGCACACCCTTGGGGCCCTCGTCCCGGATCAGCTTGGCGATCTTCTTCGCGTTCTCGCTGGAGATCCCGTCGACCAGGGTCCCGGAGACCTTGTGGATCTTCCCGGACGGCAGCGGCTCGCCGATCTCGAGTGACTTCATCGAGATGCCGCGCTTGATCAGCTTCTCCTTGAAGACGTCGATCGCCGCCTTGCACCGCTCTTCGGTCGATGCCTGGATCACGACGCCGCTCTCGCCGGCCCACACGATGGTCGAATCCGTGCCACGGAAGTCGAAGCGCTGGGACAGCTCCTTGGCCGCCTGGTTCAGGGCGTTGTCGGCCTCCTGGTGGTCGACCTTGGACACCACGTCGAATGACGGATCAGCCACAGTGCTCACTCCCTCTCTGCTGGTACTCGAGTGTTCGCCGTTGATCTTGCCGTTGCCCATCTTGCCGGGTCCGGCGCCGCTGTCCCCACCCCGTCGGCAGGTCCGGCCGCAGCGGGTTGCGAGGATTGGGAGCCGGAGCCCGGCACGTTGTAGGCTGTCCGCGCACGGCAGGTTGCCCGAGTGGCCAAAGGGAGCTGACTGTAAATCAGCCGGCATTGCCTACGGGAGTTCGAATCTCTCACCTGCCACGTGTACCGACAACGGCGGATCTCCACTTCGGTGGAGGTCCGCCGTTGTCGTCGGGGCGCGCTGTCCGGTTGTGCTGCTCGGCTCCGGCCCCAGGAGCGGCCGATCGGCCCAGCACCCCGGCGGATCAGCGGATTTCAACTCGTCGATGAGTGTCCTGTATTGTTGCCGAGGCCCCAGGCAAGTGCTGGGGAACGCCCCTTTAGCTCAGTCGGTAGAGCATCTCCATGGTAAGGAGAAGGTCTACGGTTCGATTCCGTAAAGGGGCTCGGACGACCGGCCGCGTGCCAGCCCAGTGCAGGCACGCGGCCGTTGTTCTGTGTCGGGAGCGGATGGCAGCACCCGACCCGGCCGGGGCGGTGTAGCTCAGTTGGTAGAGCAAGCGGCTCATAATCGCTGTGTCGCCGGTTCAAGTCCGGCCACCGCTACCACGCCGCCTTCGGGCGGTGTCCGGTAACACCCTCGGTTCCACCCCCAGGGCTGCGCCTCACCGCGCGGCCCGTCGCAGAAGAAAGAGGCTCCACACCGTGGCCGCCACCGACGTCCGTCCGAAGATCACGCTCGCGTGCGAGGACTGCAAGCACCGCAACTACATCACCCGCAAGAACCGTCGCAACGATCCCGATCGTCTCGAGATCAAGAAGTTCTGCAGCAACTGCGGAACCCACAAGACGCACAAGGAAACCCGCTGATCTCGCTCTGATCGAGATGGCGATGGATGCCGCGTTCATCGGGCGGGCGTTCCCGCTCGATGAGCCGTACCTGGTGGGTCGGGAGAAGCTGCGTGAGTTCGCCGCAGCGGTCGGCGAGCACGCGCTCGTCTGCCACGACGTGGATGCTGCGCGCGCTGCCGGCCACTCCGACCTCGTCGCTCCGGTCACCTTCACCATCGCTGTGATCGCCGCTGCCCAGGATGCGGTGCTGTTCGACCCGGCGCTGGGTCTTGATTTCTCCCGCGTCGTGCACGGCGAACAGCGATTCGTGCACCACCGGCCGATCGTCGCAGGCGACACGCTGCTGCGGACCGTGCACATCGACGCGATCCGGGTCGCCGCCGGCAACGACATCATCTCGCTGCGCACCGAGGTCACCGCCGCCGACGGCGCCGAAGTCTCGACAGCCTTCTCCACCCTCGTGAGCCGGCCAGCATGAGCATCGTCCTGGGCCAGCTGACGATCGGTGAGGTCCTGCCTGCGGTCTCCGTCCATCTCGACCGAGCAGCCCTGGTCAGGTACGCCGGCGCGTCCGGCGATTTCAACCCGATCCACTGGAACGCCCGCGTCGCCACCGCGGTGGGTCTTCCGGACGTCATCGCCCACGGCATGCTGACCATGGCGCAGGCCGTCACGGTCGTCACCCGGTGGACGGGCGATCCCGCTGACGTGCTGGAGTACGGCGTCCGGTTCACCCGGCCCGTCGTCGTCGCCGACCCCGATGGCGCCGAGCTCGAGATCTCCGCCATGGTCGGAGCGCTGGATGCCGACGCGCGAACCGCACGGATCGACATCACCGCGACCTTCGACGGAAAGACGGTGCTGGGCAAGGCCCGCGCCGTCGTCCGTTGCCGCTGACCTGCCGGTCTGCCGCCTGTCGATCGATTGCTGCAGGCAACCAGGAATGACGAACCCGTCGATCTCGGGTAGCGTCCGCAATCAGCAATAACCGACCGAACCGTCGGTAATGCCGTTCTGCTGCAGCTCAACGACGACCGTGCACAGACCTGGGAGACCACATGTCAGCTCGACCCGGAACGCCGCCGCGCCCGCCACACACCGAACCTGAGACGCCGCTCAGCCGGCAGGACCGCCGGGTGCTGATGGGGACGATGGTCGGTACGACCATCGAGTGGTACGACTTCTTCATCTTCGCCCAGGCAGCCGGCCTGATCTTCGCCGATCTGTTCTTCAAGCCGGCCGGCTTCGGTCAGCTGGCCTCGTGGGCGACCATCGGCATCAGCTTCCTGTTCCGTCCGCTCGGCGCGATCATCGCGGGCCACCTCGGCGACCGGCTCGGCCGCAAGAAGATGCTCGTGCTGACGCTCCTCATGATGGGCACCGCGACGTTCCTGATCGGGGTGCTGCCCACCTACGCGGTGATCGGGGTGTGGGCGCCGATCCTGCTGGTGCTGCTGCGCGTCCTGCAGGGGTTCTCGGCCGGTGGCGAATGGGGCGGCGCAGCACTGCTCGCAGTGGAGCACGCACCTCGCAGCAAGCGCGGACTGTGGGGCGCGTACCCGCAGATCGGCGTGCCGGTCGGGATGATCCTGGCCACCCTGATGATCTTCCTGCTGCGGACCAACCTCACCCCCGCGCAGTGGATCAGTTGGGGCTGGCGGGTGCCGTTCCTGGTCTCCGTGCTGCTCATCGCCGTCGGCTACCTGATCCGGCGCTCGGTGGCCGAGAGTCCGCTGTTCGAGGAGCTCGCCGAGCGCCGGCGGGAATCCAGTGCGCCGCTGCGCGAGCTGTTCCGCGGCCACACCCGCCAGGTCGTGCTGACCGCCGTCATCTTCATCGGCAACAACGCCGCCGGCTACCTGGTGATCGCCTTCTTCTCCACCTACGCCATCAAGACATTGGGCATGCCTGCGTCCCCGGTCCTGCTGACGACCGCCGTCGCCGCGGTCGGCTGGCTGATCTTCACGCTGTACGGGGGAGCGCTGTCCGACCGGATCGGCCGGATCCGCACCTTCCAGATCGGCTATGCGCTGATCTTCGTCTGGATGATCCCGCTGTTCCTGCTGATCGACACCCGCAACATCGTGCTCTACGGGGTGGCGATCTTCCTGCTGACTATCGGACTCGGGCTCTCCTACGGACCGATGTCAGCGCTCTACGCGGAGATGTTCCCCGTGCAGGTGCGCTACTCGGGGGTCTCCATCGGGTACGCCCTCGGCGCCATCCTCGGCGGAGCATTCGCGCCGCTCATCTCCGAAGCGCTGTTGGGCGGCACCGGCTGGTCCGGCTCGATCGCGTTGTACATCATGGTGTTGGCGGTGATCTCGTTCATCGGGGTGTCGATGGTGCGCGAGACGCGAGGTGCGGAGCTCACCGCGCAACCGGTGAGCGCGGAGTCCGCACCGCTCCCACGGTGAGGTCGTTCGACCGGCAGTTAAATTCCCGGGCGGCCCTGCGCTCGATTGGGTGCCACCGGCTCGGGTGGCCTACACTTGACTCATCTGGGGTGTGCTGGAGCCTGCCCGCCGATCGTCCGAACCCGCGTGCGAGCGTGTGTCGGTAGGTCAGCCCGATGGCTGTCGCACATCCCGGTCTCATGATCGGCTTCCGGCGCAGCGGCAACGACTCGCCCCGGATCACGGCAGGTCAGAGGGGCGTAGCTCAACTGGCAGAGCAGCGGTCTCCAAAACCGCAGGTTGCAGGTTCAAGTCCTGTCGCCCCTGCTCCGCGGGCCCGGACGTGCCGAACACGTCGCGGGTGCCCGGATCGAAGCGGTCGCAGCAGACGTCGGGTTCCCGCAGTGGGCCGGCGAGTGAGATGAACGGTGAGGACGAGGTAGGCGTGAGCAACGAGCACGACGACGTCGGCGGCACCCCCGAGGACGACCTGTCCACCAGGGATGCCGGCGCCGACGCGACCCCCTCGTCCGAGACCGTCGGCACCACTGCCGGCTCCCATCCCATGGAGGTAGACGCGGAGGGCGACCCCGTCGACGCAGACCTCCCGGTCGACGATTCCGTCGACGCGGACGCCACGGCCGACGAGGAGCTCACCGTTGACGAGGAGCTCACCGATGACGAGGAGCTCACTGTTGACGCGGACGGCGAACTCGTCGCGGTCGGCGCAGCGGCCGGTTCGGCACGCGCGGCCGCACGGCGCTCCGCGGTGCGCTCCGGTGTCACGGACAAGAAGGGTCGGGCCACCCTCGCGCGTGACAGCGATCGGGGCGAGAAGCAGGCCAATGTCTTCCAGCGTCTGGGCCGCTTCCTGCGAGAGGTCGTCGCGGAACTGCGCAAGGTCATCTGGCCGCACCGCAAGCAGCTCATCACCTACACGACCGTCGTGCTGGTGTTCGTGGTCTTCATGACGGCGCTCGTCTTCGGTCTGGACGCGCTGTTCGCCCGCGGGGTGCTCGCCGTCTTCGGCGGCGGCTGATCCCAGGCAGGCCTGCACCAGCGGGCGATCGCCGACCGACGGTCTGACAGACCCCGGTCCCCTGAACACAGAGAAGAGAGAGCACACGTGTCGAGCCCAGCCGAGAACAATGCGACCCTGAGCACCGCTGAGGATGCCGCGACCGAGTTCACCGGCGCAGCGCTCACCGACGAGCAGGCAGTCGAGGCCGTCGAGACGGTCGCCGAGGACACCGACGAGACCGCTGACGAAACCGCGACCGTCGACGCGTCGACCGGGGATTCCGGCGCCGACGTTGCGAGCACGGACCTCGCGGCGGCCGAAGCCGCCGGTGAGGCCGAGCCGGAACAGGACGTCGATCCGATAGTCGCGCTGCGGGAGAGCCTGCGCGCCGCCGACGGCCACTGGTACGTCGTGCACAGCTACGCCGGGTACGAGAACAAGGTCAAGGCCAACCTCGAGACCCGGATCCGCTCGCTGGACATGGAGGAGTTCATCTTCCAGATCGAGGTCCCGACCGAAGAGGTCACCGAGATCAAGAACGGCCAGAAGAAGCTGGTCCAGCGCAAGGTCTACCCGGGCTACATCCTGGTCCGGATGGAACTGACGGACGCTTCCTGGAGCGCCGTCCGCAACACCCCGGGGGTCACCGGCTTCGTCGGTGCCACCGCCCAGCGGCCCTCGCCGTTGAGCGTTGACGAGGTCGTCAAGATCCTCGCCCCGGCCGCACCCAAGAAGTCCTCCGAGACGAATGCGCCGGGCTCCACCGGTGAGTCGTCCCGCACCGAGGTGGACTACTCGGTGGGCGAGTCGGTCACCGTCATGGACGGTCCGTTCGCAACGCTGCCGGCGACCATCAACGAGGTCGACGCGCACGGTCAGAAGCTGAAGGTGCTGGTGTCGATCTTCGGTCGCGAGACTCCCGTCGAGCTCTCGTTCGCGCAGGTCGCCAAGATCTGAGCGGTTCGCCGACCCGTTTCATCCGCGCTCCGACAGATGGCCGGAGCACTAGCCCCAGAAAGAAAGTCATGCCCCCGAAGAAGAAGAAGCTCTCAGCGATCATCAAGCTGCAGATCAAGGCCGGAATGGCCAACCCGGCACCGCCGGTCGGCCCCGCGCTGGGTCAGCACGGCGTCAACATCATGGAGTTCTGCAAGGCCTACAACGCGGCGACCGAAGCCCAGCGCGGCGACGTCGTGCCTGTCGAGATCTCCGTGTACGAAGACCGCTCGTTCGACTTCAAGCTGAAGACGCCGCCGGCCGCCCGCCTGCTGCTCAAGGCCGCTGGTGTCGAGAAGGGTTCGGGCACCCCGCACACCACCAAGGTCGCCAACGTGACCATGGACCAGGTGCGCGAGATCGCCACCCTCAAGCAGGTCGACCTGAACGCCAACGACGTCGACGCCGCCGCGAAGATCATCGCCGGTACCGCGCGTTCGATGGGGATCACCGTCAGCGGCAGGTGATCGATCCCGCTGCCGGCACCTGCCGCGCAGCACCGTGGGAGGGCAGCTTCGCCCGCACCACAACCTCCACAGCATCACGATCAAGGAGCTCTCCATGAAGCACAGCAAGGCCTACCGGGCCGCGGCCGAGCAGGTCGACCGCGACCACCTGTACACCCCGCTCGAGGCCGCCGGCCTGGCCAAGAAGACATCGACCAGCAGCAAGCTCGACGGCACCGTCGAGGTGGCCATGGTGCTCGGCGTCGATCCGCGCAAGGCGGACCAGATGGTCCGCGGCACGGTCAACCTGCCGCACGGCACCGGCAAGACCGCCCGCGTCATCGTCTTCGCCGTCGGCGACAAGGCCACCGAGGCCGAGGCGGCCGGCGCTGACGTCGTCGGCAGCGACGACCTGATCGCGAAGATCCAGGGTGGCTGGCTCGACTTCGATGCCGCCATCGCGACCCCTGACCAGATGGCCAAGGTCGGCCGGATCGCGCGCGTTCTGGGGCCGCGCGGCCTGATGCCGAACCCGAAGACCGGAACGGTCACCGCCGATGTCACCAAGGCGGTCAGCGACATCAAGGGCGGAAAGATCAACTTCCGTGTCGACAAGGCAGCGAACCTGCACCTGGTGATCGGCAAGGCGTCCTTCGACACCGAGAAGCTGATCGAGAACTACGGGGCCGTGCTGGACGAGATCCTGCGGGGCAAGCCGGCCTCGTCCAAGGGTCGGTACGTGAAGAAGATCTTCTTCTCCACCACGATGGGTCCCGGCATCCCGGTCGATCCGTCGGTCACCCGCAACCTGCTGACGGCCACCAGCGAGCTCGCTGAGAGCTGACGCTCCGACGAAGAGCGCACCTGTACGATCCTTCTCGCCCCGGACCGCCCAGCGGTCCGGGGCGAGGCGCGTCCCGGGGTGCGGGTGGGTCCACGGAACCGGTGGGTCATGGCTCCCGTCCGATGGTCGAGACCTCCGCCAGCCAGCTCCGCCCGAAGGGATTTCCCCGATGATCAGGACCTCACGCCCGTTGATCGCCGCCGGCATCGCTGCTGCTCTCGTGTTGACCGGCTGCGGATCACAGATCGCGGGAGCTCCGGCAGGCGGTGCTCCCGCCGGCGCCACCTCGAGCACTGGCCTCGTACCGTCGGCTCCGTCGGTGGTGCAGACGTCCGGATCCGAGGTGCCGCCGGCACCTGATCCGTCGAGCGCGCCGGGCCCTGACCCGTCGCGCAGCGACCCGGCCCCGAGTTCCACCGGACCGACGACGGATGGGCAGGATCCGAACGGCGATTCCGCGGTCGAGGAGTTCATTGCGATGATCGCCCGTGGCATGGGGGGCGTGTCGTCCTACCGCGGCACGATCTCGATGGACATGGGCTCGGCCGGCAGCATGGCCGGCACGATGCAGGGCACCGTCTCGAACGGACAGGCGGTCAACTCCGAGGCGAACATCAAGGTCGAGGCTGGTTCGCAGTCGATCGAGGTGAAGGTGCTGATGATCGGAACCAAGGTCTACATCGGCGGCAGCACCCTGCTCCAGGCGGTGCCGGAGGCGAAGGGCAAGGCCTGGATCTACGCGGATCCGAACTCGTCGAACGCAACCATCAAGCAGCTGTCGACCTCGATGGGCAGTGTCTCCACCAACAACATCTCGAGCATGATCCGGTTCGCCTCGGCCGCGAAGTCCGTCGAGAAGGGTGGGTCGAAGGAGATCGACGGCGTGCAGACCACGCAGTACCGGGTGGTCCTTGACCCGAAGAAGATCACCGACACCGGCACCGGCGGGATGACCGCCGACTCCACGGAAGCGACGTTCTTCGTCGACGGCGACTCCCTGATGCGCCGCGCAGTGGTCGAGGTGGGAGCGATGGGAACGACCGTCGAGCTCACGATGGACATGACCGACTACAACACCGACGTGCAGATCGAGGCACCCGCTGCGAGCACCGTCTACACCGGCTGATGGGTACGGCCGCTCGGGACGGCGTGATTTCCATGCCTCCGGGGCACCGGCCGGCGCTGTCATTGCTGCGCGTAGATCCCGGCGCCGTCATCACGCCGGGTGATTGATGGGTGATCGCCGCCCCCAACCCGTTCGGTCGAGCGTGTCCGCCTCCGCTGCCACCGTTCGTGTTGCCGGCCGCAGCCGGTGTGGGGCAGCGTCGGCGCTGCCGCCCCGATGAGCGTGGACGGCTTCCCCCGACTGTGGTCAGATACGTCATCTGCATCACCCGAAGGTGTGACAGCGGCGGGTCCCTACAGCGGCCCGATCGTCGGCACCGATCCGCAGGTCAGGTGGAACGATGACGAACTCCCGCGTGCGCGGCCCGCAATCGCCGACCGCGCCGGATCCGGCGCCGCCCGTCGCCCGAGTACCGGTCGTCGACACCGCTGCCGCCCGGCGGAGGAGCGAGACGCTCCGCACCGCGGTGGCCGAGTCCGCTGGGACGTCCTCTGCAGCGTCCGACGCCGTGCGGACCGCACTCACCGGACGTCTTGCGGCCGTCCGCCCGCAGGTCGTCGCGCCCTACCCCGATGGCGATGCGAGCTTCGCGGCCGACGAACCGGTGCTCGCGCCCGGCGTGACTGCAGCTTCGCCGGAAGCCGCGCTGGCGACCGTCCTGCGATCGCCGGCCCGGGGTCTTCAGCCTGGTCTGAACGGCACCGGAACCACTGCCTCCGCAGTCCCGGCGAAGAGCCCGGAGTGGACCAGGCACCTGCTGTACCGCACCACGTTCGGACCGCGACCCGCCGATTTCGCGCTGGTCGACAGGCTGGGTTTCAACGGCTGGATCGATCACCAGTTGAACCCGGCGACACCGGCCGGCGCCGATGCGGTGAAGGTCGGCCAGGCGATGCCGTTGGCATGGCTGCCGATCACGGCGACCCGGGCGGCGATCGACCAGTACTCGTGGGATGCCGCCTGGCAGACCAGCGCCGCGACGGCAGGGCTGCAGCTGTTCAGCAACCGCCAGCTCTACGAGATCGTCGTCGACGTCATGTCGAACCTGCTCAACGTCACCACCCCGGGGGAGAAGGCCTGGGACTCCGCGGGCGACTTCCAGACCACGGTGATCCGCCGACATGCGTTCGGCCGGTACAGCGACATGCTGGTCGCCGCCGGGCGACACCCGGCGATGCTCTCCTACCTGGACAACGTCTGGTCGAACAAGGAGAGCGTCAACGAGAACTACGGCCGTGAGCTGCTCGAGCTGCACACGGTGGGTGTCGGCAGCGGCTACACCGAGGCCGACGTCCGACACAGCGCCTACGTGATGTCCGGGCGGAGCATGAACTTCGACTGGGGCGGCGACCCGCTGCCCGGGACGTTCCGGTACCGCCCCGAGTGGCACTGGACCGGTCCGATCAAGATCATGAGCTTCCGGCACGCGAACAGCACCGCGGCCGGTGGCCTGGAGGCGGGGGATGCCTACCTGAACTACCTGGCCCGGCACCTGGGCACCGCGAAGCGGGTGTCCAGGGCGCTGGCTGTCCGGTTCGTCACCGACAACCCGTCCGCCGCCTTCGTCGAACGACTGGCGAACGTCTACCGCACCTCCGGCACCAGCATCACTGCGGTGCTGCGGGCGATCTTCTCCTCGACCGAGTTCTGGAGCTCGCGGCGGCAGAAGCCCCGCCGCCCGCTGGAGGACGTCATCGGCTCGGCACGCGCGCTGGACCTGCCGGCCGGTACCGACCTCGCCACCCTGCGGGACGGGCTGGGGACCCTCAGTTGGTGGTTGAGCCAGCTCAACCATCAGCCGCTGTCCTGGCAGCCACCGAACGGCTACCCCGACGTGACCGCGGCCTGGCAGTCCGCCAGCGGCATGATCTCGCGGTGGAACCTGCACCGGGCGTTGGCCAACGGCTGGTGGCAACTGAAGCCCAGCCAGGCGCTGTCCGCGAAGTACCCGACCGCCGGTCGTCGCTACGCGGTCTGGTTGGACGACATCGCGCTCGGTGTCCTGGGACGGCGGCTCACCGGCACCCACCGGATGGCGTTGTTCCGGTACCTGCGAACCGTCCTCGAACTGGACGACACCATCACCCTCAGCTCGACGATGCCGGAGTGGGCCAACTGGCTCTCCGGGACGATGGCCGCCTTCGTCCTCGACGGACCCGAATGGATGATCCGATGACCGATCCGATCGCACCGGCGGCGCCGGACGGCGTGCTGGCCAGCCTGCATCCCGACTGCCCGGACTGGCGACGGCTGGGGCCGACCCCGCGGGATGCGGCCGTGCGGGCGCTCGGCGCCGCGGTCGAGATCGACGCCCAGAACCGAGATCAACAGTGGTCCAAGGGTTTCACCCGGCGTCGGTTGATCCAGGGCGGAGCGGCGGTCGGCGTCGCGTCGATCGCTTCCCAGCTCGTCACCTCCAGGGTCTCGTTCGCGGCGAACGCGGCGGCCATCCCCGGCACGCTGATCGTGGTGTTCCTGCGCGGCGGCATGGATGGACTGTCCGTGCTGCAGCCGGCCTCGGCCGCGACCGGCCTGAACGTGTTGGCGGGCAAGCGCAGTCGGCTGCTGTCCCCTACCTCGAAGCTGCTGACGCTGACCGGCGGGCTGGCCGGATTCGGCCTGCATCCGTCGCTGGCCGCGCTGAAGCCGCTGATCGCGGCCGGCCGGTTCGCCGCGATCCCCGCCGTCTCGACACCGGACGTCTCCCGCAGTCACTTCCAGGCCCAGGACTGCCTCGAGCGCGGCGGCAGCGGCGAGACCGGTACCGGCACCGGCTGGCTGGACAGGGTGCTGCAGCAGTCCGGAGCGGGGACGACGTTCCGTGCGGTCGCGAGCTCGTCGCGACTTCCGCGATCGCTGGTCGGCTCGAACAACGCTGTGGTGGTGCCCGACCTGTCGGAGATGTCGCTGGACACCGACCAGCCGGCAGCCACGATCGCGGCGCTGCGGTCGCTCTACACCGGGGTGGGCGGCCCCACCGGGCTGCAGGCATCCATCGCCCTGGGTGCCTCCGTCACGGCGAGCGCGCTGGCCGCCAGGGAGAAGGCCGACATCGAGGCGAATCGCCGGCCGGTCTATCCGGCGAACTCCTTTGCAGGTGACCTGCGGACGCTGGCCACCATGATCAGCGCGAACATCGGTGTCCGGGTCGGATCCATCGACGTCGGTGGGTGGGACATGCACACCGACCTGATCGGGGACATGCCCACGTTGCTGAAGTCCGTCGCCGACGGCCTCTCGGTGTTCTTCCGCGACCTGGGAGCCAAGGCCGACACCACCACGGTCGTCGTGATGAGCGAGTTCGGTCGACGGATGGAGCAGAACGACAATGCGGGCGCCGACCACGGTCACGGCGGCGTGGCGCTGGTGATGGGTGGCGGTGTCCGGGGAGGCGTCCGAGGTCGCTGGGCAGGGCTGGGTCCGTCGGTGCTCGACCACGGCGACGTACCCGGCACCAACGACTACCGCACGGTGCTGGGTGAGGTCGTGGGCAAGCGGCTGGGGCTGACGGCCTCGCAGGTCGGGCAGGTGTTCCCGGGCTTCCCGATCGGCGGCCTGCGGCTGGGCGTCATGCGCTGAGCGCCCCCCGACCGGCCGCGATTTGGTGAACCGACCGCGCGTGGGTACCGTTGGTCTTGTTCCACCGAAGACCGTCGGCTCCGTGCTGCGCGGAATCGGATCTGATCGCCCCCGGGCGACCCGGCCCCGTTCCCCACGACACGGCGAAGGCTCGCACAGCGAGTGGCCCACGCAGGAGGACGAGGTAGGACGAGGGCCGTTCGCGGCTCGATCTCCACGCCCCGTGCGCCCTGCGCCGGGGCGTCTTGTCTGTCCGGACCTCACTCGAGGCGAATCGGTGGTCGGTGATCCAGGGCTTCTCGGGCCCGGATCCACCGTCATCACCCCGAGTCGTTCAAGAGAGGAGGCGTGCAGATGGCAACTACCGCCAAGGTCAACACCGTCGCCGAGATCACGGAGAAGTTCCGCAACTCGACGGCCACGGTCGTCACCGAGTACCGCGGTCTCAAGATGGCCGAGATGACGAAGCTCCGACGCGATCTGGGCGCGGATGTCACGTACACCGTCGCCAAGAACACCCTGGTCCGCCGGGCAGCCGCCGAAGCCGGCGTCGAAGGTCTGGAAGAGCTGTTCATCGGACCGACTGCGATTGCGTTCATCAACGGTGAACCGGTCGACGCCGCCAAGGCACTGCGGGACTTCGCGAAGACGAACAACCTGCTGGTGATCAAGGGTGGGTTGATGGACGGAAAGGTCCTCAACACCTCCGACGTCACCAAGCTGGCTGATCTCGAGTCCCGCGACGTCCTGCTGGCCAAGCTGGCCGGCGCGATGAAGGCGACGCTGACGAAGGCCGCCGTCATGTTCAACCAGCTTCCCTCGCAGGTTGCGCGGCTTGCCGCCGCCCTGCAGGAGAAGAAGGCCGCCGAAGGCGGTGCCGAGGCAGCTGCCGACGCTCCCGCCGAGGCATCCGCCGATGTCACTGCCGATGCGCCCGTCGAGGCATCAGCGGACGCCGGCGAGCAGACCGAGACTCCTGTCGAGGCCTGATCCCCCGGTACCACCCGGCCTGTGATCAGACCGGAATCCACCCACCAGACCTGCCCGGCGTGAGCGGGGCAAGTAGTACGCGAAAGGAACACCATCATGGCGAAGTTGACCAGCGAAGAGTTGCTCGAGGCCTTCAAGGAGCTCACCCTCATCGAGCTCTCGGAGTTCGTGAAGCAGTTCGAGGAGACCTTCGGCGTCACCGCCGCGGCTCCCGTTGCCGCTGCCGGCCCCGCAGGCCCCGGCGCCCCGGTCGAGGCCGCTGAGGAGCAGGACGAGTTCGACGTCATCCTCGAGGCTGCCGGCGAGAAGAAGGTCCAGGTCATCAAGGCCGTCCGCGAGCTCGTTTCGGGCCTCGGCCTGAAGGAAGCCAAGGACCTCGTCGACGGTGCTCCGAAGGCGATCCTGGAGAAGGTCACCAAGGAGGCCGCCGAGGCCGGCAAGCAGAAGCTCGTCGACGCCGGCGCCACCGCTTCGGTCAAGTGATGCGGCTGTCCACCGGCACCTGACGGAGCGATCCGTCCGCCGGTCGGACAGGTGTCACCAGCATGAGCAGCACCCTGCGAGGGCGGGTTCCCACGGGAGCCCGCCCTCGCGGCGTATCCAGCACGGGTGGGTAGCGTGACGGGTGTGCGCCCTGCCGTGGTGGTTGTCGTCGACCTGGTCTGCCTGCTGGTGTTCGCTGCCGTCGGGCGGGGGAGTCATGAGGAGGGCTGGTCGTTCCTCGGGGTGTTCGCGGTCGCCTGGCCCTTCGTGCTGGCGGCAGCGGTGGGTTGGATCCTGGCCAGGATCTGGCGGGCACCTGCCGTGTTCCCGTCCGGTTGGTTGATCTGGGCCTGCGCCTGGATCGGCGGCCAGGCGGTCAGGGTCTCACTCACCAGCCATCAGCTCGCCTGGTCGTTCGTGCTGGTCAGCGGCATCGCGCTGGCGGTGCTGTTGCTCGGGTGGCGATCGTTGGTGACACTCGGGGTCAGGAGATGGTCGTCCGCACACGGCGGCGCCAGAACGTCCACGCGGTGATGACGATGCAGAGGATCAGCGGATGACGAACCCACAGCAGCCCAAGATCGGTACCACCGCCCTGGTACGGGGAGGCTCGACCGCGGCGGCGATGCTCGTGCCGGGCAAGGGGAAGGTGTCCCGCTTCGTCCGCAGCGCCGTGGTCGCGGGCGGCTATCTGGCGTCCTCGCAGCTGGGGGAGAAGGACCGTGCCGAGTACCGGGTGCTGTCCTTCGACGAGAAGGACAACGTCCCTGCCCCGGTCGAGAAGTACGGCAACCTGGCTCTCGGTGCCGCATCGTGGGTCGGGATCCAGGCACTGGTCGCGCACGCCGCCGCGCTGTTGCCGTTGCCGAAGATCGTCAAGGCGTTGGGGTTGGGCGCCCTGGTTGCCGGTGCCGACCAGAAGATGTCCGACCGCGCCGGCCGCGGCCGCTGACCTGCAGCACGTCGATCAGAGCATCGCGCCCGGGTTGAGGATCCCCTGCGGGTCGAGGGCGTCCTTGATCCTGCGCGTCAGCGCCATCACGTCCGGTCCGAGCTGCGCCGGTAGAGCCGCCTTCTTGAGCCGGCCGACCCCGTGCTCGCCGGTGATCGTCCCGCCGAGCGAGAGAGCCAGGGCCATCACGTCGTCGAAGGCGCCGCGGGCCCTGCGCACCGAGTCCGGATCGCTGCCGTCGTGCACGATGAGCGGGTGGGTGTTGCCGTCACCGGCATGGGCGACCACCGCGATCTCCGTCTCCCACCTGGCCGCGATCGCCTCGATCCCCGTGCACAGCTCCGGAAGCAGCGGGATCGGCACCCCGACGTCCTCGAAGAGCAGGGTGCCGCGGGGCTCCAGGGCCTGGAAGGCGTTGCGACGGGCATGCAGGAACATCTGCCCCTCCTCCGGGTCGTCGGTCACCACGCACTCCTTCGCGCCGGCGCGGTCGCAGGCCTGCTGCATCTGCTCGATCTCCAGGGTGCGAGCCGGTCCCGGCGCGTCGGACTGGCCGATCAGCAATGCTCCGGCCTCCCGGTCGAGGCCCATCCGGATCAGGTCCTCCACGGCGTTGATCGAGTAGTTGTCCATCAGCTCGAGCATCGACGGGCGACAGATGCCGCCGATCGCGACGACGGCCTCGGCAGCACTGCGGACGTCCGGGAAGCTCGCCACGAAGGTCGCGGCCGGCGGTTGCGCAGGGAGCAGCCGCAGGATCGCCCTGGTGGTGATGCCGAGCAGCCCCTCGCTGCCGACGAACAGCTTGGTGAGCGAGAAGCCCGCAGTGTCCTTGATCCGGTGACCGCCGAGCTCGATGAGCGTGCCGTCGGCGAGTACGACATCCATCCCCAGCACGTAGTCGGAGGTGACGCCGTACTTGACGCAGCACAGCCCGCCGGCGTTGGTGGCGAGGTTGCCGCCGATCGAGCACATCTCGAAACTGGACGGGTCCGGCGGGTACCAGAGTCCGTGCGCGGCGGACGCACGTTTGATGTCGGCGTTGATGGCGCCCGGTTCGACGATCGCGGTCCGGGTGGCCGGGTCGATCTCGATCTTCGTCATCGCGGCCAGCGAGATCACCAGGCAGCCGTCGACAGCTTGCGCGCCGCCGGAGAGCCCGGTCCCGGTCCCGCGCGGCACGATCGGGACCCCCGCGGCCGCTGCCCAGCGAACCGCCTGCTGGACGTCGAGCACCGTCCGGGCCTTCACGACCGCGATCGGAACGCCGGCACCCGGGTCGTTGGTCCAGTCGTGGCGGTGCGCTTCCAGGGTGCCGGGATGGACGCTCACCACCTCCGGGCCCAGGGCCGCCAGCAGGCTGTCGAGCGGTACGGGCATCGTTGCCGTCATGGGTGCGAACCTACGCCCGCGTGTCAGGGGGCGAGAGCGCAACCGGCGGAGGTGGTGTCCGTCGGAGATGCGATGGATGATCCGGGGACGAACGGCGGCCGCGCGGCCGCTGACGACAGGAGACTCACATGCTCGAGAACTGCAGGGCCTTCAGCGGGTTCTCCACCGACGACATCCCCGCCGCTCGTGCGTTCTACGCGGAGACGCTGGGGCTCTCGGTGACCGAGGCGAACGGGATGCTGACGCTGCACACGGCCGGCGGCCGCGACACCCTGATCTACCCGAAGCAGGGCCATGTCCCGGCCACCTTCACGGTCCTCAACTTCGTCGTCGACGATGTGGAGGCCGCCGTGGATGAGCTCACCGATCGGGGAGTGTCGTTCGAGAAGTACGACTTCGTGGACGAGAAGGGAGTCAACCGGCAGGGAGGTCCACTGATCGCCTGGTTCACCGATCCCGGTGGCAACATCCTCTCGGTGATCGCCCACGACTGACGTCGGGACCTGCGGTGACCCGAGTTGTCCCCAAGATCAGCGCGGGCGCTTGACGAATCGCCCCGGCGGGGCGAGCATGGGTGCACGACGTCGGCCATATGGCGGGCCGCGTCCCGTGTTCCAAGTGTTCGCGCTGAGCCAGAGGTGATCTCGATCACTTCTGAGGACTCTGCGGCCCTTGGCGTCGGGCACGTCTGGACAGGCGCGCCTTCGTGCTGGTAACGTCCGACGTTGCGCTGCTCTCTTTCCGCCATCGTCCCAGCGCGTTCGCACCATCTGCCGCAGAACCGAACGCCCAGAGGGCGCCAGCCGGTTCGGCGTCGTGGTGCGAGTCGCGCAGCCGGACGTCCCGGAACAGGGGAGCGCGAGCAGTGCCGTTACCGGCAGCCGGCAGCATCGGTCCTCGGAAGGACGCATCTTGGCAGTCAGCACGTCAGCCCAGACCCCCCGTCAGAACCCCGGGGGATCCGCCCAGCGGGTCTCCTTCGCCAAGCTTCGGGAGCCGTTGGAGGTCCCGAACCTTCTGGCATTGCAGACAGAGTCCTTCGACTGGTTGGTCGGAGCACAGGCCTGGCGTGATCGCCAGACCGAGCCCACCCCGTCCGGTCTCGACGAGATCCTCACCGAGATCTCGCCGATCGAGGACTTCTCCGGCAACCTCTCCCTCACCTTCTCGGACCCGTGGTTCGACGAGGTCAAGGCGAGCGAGGACGACTGCCGCGAGAAGGACACCACCTACGGGGCCCCGCTGTTCGTCACCGCGGAGTTCATGAACGCCGAGACCGGCGAGATCAAGTCGCAGACGGTCTTCATGGGCGACTTCCCGATCATGACGAAGAAGGGCACCTTCATCATCAACGGCACCGAGCGTGTCGTGGTGTCGCAGCTGGTGCGTTCCCCTGGCGTCTACTTCGACAAGAACCTGGACAAGACCGCCGGCAAGGACGTCTTCTCCGTCAAGGTCATCCCGTCGCGTGGAGCGTGGCTCGAGTTCGACATCGACAAGCGCGACACCATCGGTGTGCGCATCGACCGCAAGCGTCGTCAGCCGGTCACCGTACTGCTGAAGGCGCTGGGCTGGGACGAGTCGCAGATCCGCGAGAAGTTCGCCTGGTCCGAGGTGCTGCTCTCCACCCTGGAGAAGGATCACATCCCGGGGCAGGACGAGGCGCTGCTGGACATCTACCGCAAGCTGCGCCCGGGCGAGCCGCCGACCCGCGAGTCGGCAGAGAACCTGCTGCAGAACCTCTTCTTCCGCGACAAGCGCTACGACCTCGCGAAGGTCGGCCGCTACAAGCTGAACAAGAAGCTGGGCCTGGCGGAGCCGACGAGCGTCGGCGTGCTCACCGAGGCCGACCTGGTCAGCGTCATCGAGTACCTGTTGCGTCTGCACGACGGCCAGGAGACCTGGGACGTCCGTGGTCAGAGCCTGCCGGTCGAGACCGACGACATCGACCACTTCGGAAACCGTCGCCTGCGCACCGTCGGCGAGCTCATCCAGAACCAGGTCCGTGTCGGCCTGTCCAGGATGGAGCGGGTGGTCCGCGAGCGGATGACGACCCAGGACGTCGAGGCCATCACGCCGCAGACCCTGATCAACATCCGTCCGGTGGTCGCCTCGATCCGCGAGTTCTTCGGCACCAGCCAGCTCTCGCAGTTCATGGACCAGGTCAACCCGCTGGCCGGGCTGACCCACAAACGTCGTATGTCGGCGCTCGGGCCGGGCGGTCTGTCCCGTGATCGTGCTTCGCTCGAGGTCCGCGACGTGCACCCCAGCCACTACGGCCGGATGTGCCCGATCGAGACCCCTGAGGGCCCGAACATCGGCCTGATCGGTTCGCTCGCGACGTTCGCGCGGGTCAACCCGTTCGGCTTCATCGAGACCCCGTACCGCAAGGTCACCGACGGCATCGCGTCCGAGGAGATCGTCTACCTCACCGCCGACGAGGAGGACCGCTTCATCATCGCGCAGGCGTCCGCCAAGCTCGACGACAACGGCAAGTTGACCGAGGAGCGGGTGTTCGTGCGGCGCAAGTCGCAGCGCGCCTCCGGTGAGGTCGACCAGGTCGATCCGTCCGAGGTCCAGTACATGGACGTCTCGCCGCGTCAGACGGTGTCGGTCGCGACCGCGATGATCCCGTTCCTGGAGCACGACGAGGCCAACCGTGCGCTGATGGGCGCCAACATGCAGCGTCAGTCCGTGCCCCTGCTGCGCAGCGAATCGCCGCTGGTCGGCACCGGCATGGAGTACCGCGCCGCTGTCGACGCCGGCGACGTGGTGCTCGCGGACGAGGCGGGTGTCGTCGAGGAGGCGACCGCCGACTACGTCTCGATCATGACCGACGGTGGTCAGCACAAGACCTTCCGTCTGCGGAAGTTCCGTCGCTCGAACCAGGGCACCAGCTTCAACCAGCGCCCGATCGTCGTCGAGGGTCAGCGGGTGGAGGCCAACCAGGTCATTGCCGACGGTCCCTGCACGCAGGACGGCGAGATGGCGCTCGGCAAGAACCTGTTGGTCGCGTTCATGCCGTGGGAGGGCCACAACTACGAGGACGCCATCATCCTGTCCCAGCGCATCGTCCAGGACGACGTGCTGACCTCGATCCACATCGAGGAGCACGAGATCGATGCGCGCGACACGAAGCTGGGGCCGGAGGAGATCACCCGGGACATCCCGAACGTCTCCGACGAGGTGCTGGCCGATCTCGACGAGCGCGGCATCATCCGCATCGGCGCCGAGGTCCAGGACGGCGACATCCTGGTCGGCAAGGTCACGCCCAAGGGCGAGACCGAGCTGACCCCGGAGGAACGGCTGCTGCGGGCGATCTTCGGTGAGAAGGCGCGCGAGGTCCGCGACACGTCGCTCAAGGTGCCCCACGGCGAGACCGGCAAGGTCATCGGTGTCCAAGTGTTCACCAGGGACGACGACGACGCCGAGCTGTCCGCGGGCGTCAACGAGCTGGTCCGCGTCTACGTGGCCCAGAAGCGGAAGATCCAGGACGGCGACAAGCTCGCCGGCCGGCACGGGAACAAGGGCGTCATCGGCAAGATCCTGCCGGTCGAGGACATGCCGTTCCTCGCCGACGGAACCCCGGTCGACATCATCCTGAACCCGCACGGTGTGCCGCGACGGATGAACATCGGACAGATCCTGGAGACCCACCTCGGGTGGGTCGCGGCCAGGGGCTGGAAGATCGAGGGCGAGCCCGAGTGGGCCGAGCGGATCGAGGCCCGCGAAGCGGGTCCGTTCACCCGGACCGCGTCGCCGGTCTTCGACGGTGCCACCGAGGACGAGATCACCGGTCTGCTCGACTCGACCATCCCGACCCGGGACGGCGATCGTCTCGTGGGCGTTGACGGCAAGGCGCCGTTGTACGACGGTCGCTCCGGTGAGCCTTTCCCGTACCCGGTGGCCGTCGGCTACATGTACATCCTGAAGCTGTCGCACCTGGTGGACGACAAGATCCACGCACGCTCCACCGGCCCGTACTCGATGATCACCCAGCAACCGCTGGGCGGTAAGGCGCAGTTCGGTGGTCAGCGGTTCGGCGAGATGGAGTGTTGGGCGATGCAGGCGTACGGCGCTGCCTACACCCTGCAGGAGCTGCTCACCATCAAGTCGGACGACATCGTCGGCCGGGTGAAGGTGTACGAGGCCATCGTCAAGGGCGACAACATCCCCGAGCCGGGCATCCCGGAATCGTTCAAGGTGCTCCTCAAGGAGCTCCAGGCCCTGTGCCTGAACGTCGAGGTGCTCGCCAGCGACGGAGCCAAGATCGAGATGCGTGACTCCGACGACGACGATCTCGAGCGCGCCGCCGCGAACCTGGGCATCAACCTCTCGCGCAACGAGTCGGCCTCGGTCGACGACCTGGTGAACTGACCGGTCCGGTCCGCGGCGCCCCACTCGGGCGCCGCGGGCCGGCCGCTGGTTCCTCCCACCCCGTCCCCCCACGGGGACATCGCTTTCAAGAACAAGGGAAGTCACAAGTGCTCGACGTCAACTTCTTCGACGAGTTGCGTATCGGCCTCGCGGCCGCGGATGACATCCGCGCCTGGTCGCACGGTGAGGTCAAGAAGCCCGAGACCATCAACTACCGCACCCTCAAGCCCGAGAAGGACGGACTCTTCTGCGAGAAGATCTTCGGCCCGACCCGCGACTGGGAGTGCGCCTGCGGCAAGTACAAGCGCGTCCGCTTCAAGGGCATCATCTGTGAACGCTGCGGCGTCGAGGTCACGCGCGCCAAGGTGCGTCGTGAGCGGATGGGCCACATCGAGTTGGCCGCTCCGGTCACCCACATCTGGTACTTCAAGGGCGTGCCGTCGCGGCTGGGCTACCTGCTCGACCTCGCCCCGAAGGATCTCGAGAAGATCATCTACTTCGCCGCGTACCTGATCACGGGTGTCAACGACGAACTGCGTCACAACGACCTGCCCACCATCGAGGCCGAGATGGCGGTCGAGCGGAAGAACCTCGAGTCCACCCGCGATGCCGACCTGGACACCCGCGCCAAGAAGCTCGAGACCGACCTGGCCGAGCTGGAGGCCGAGGGTGCCAAGTCCGATGTGCGCCGCAAGGTGCGCGACGGTGGCGAGCGCGAACAGCGTCAGATCCGGGACGCCGCGCAGCGCAAGATCGATCGTCTCGACGAGGTCCTCGACCTGTTCAAGAAGCTCAAGGTCAGCGACCTGATCATCGACGAGCTGCTGTACCGCGAGCTCGAGGACCGCTTCGGCGACTACTTCGAGGGTGGCATGGGCGCCGAGGCGCTCAAGAAGATCATCTCGGAGTTCGACATCGACGCGGAGGTCGAGCGGCTGCGCGAGACCATCCGCAGCGGCAAGGGCCAGCGCAAGCTGCGCGCCATCAAGCGACTGAAGGTCGTGGCGGCGTTCCAGCAGACCCAGAACTCGCCGCTCGGCATGGTGCTCGACTGTGTGCCGGTGATCCCGCCGGAGCTGCGCCCGATGGTGCAGTTGGACGGTGGCCGCTTCGCGACCTCCGACCTCAACGATCTGTACCGCAGGGTGATCAACCGCAACAACCGCCTCAAGCGGCTGATGGACCTCGGCGCACCCGAGATCATCGTCAACAACGAGAAGCGGATGCTGCAGGAGGCCGTCGACGCACTGTTCGACAACGGTCGTCGTGGCCGGCCGGTGACAGGCCCGGGCAACCGCCCGCTCAAGTCGCTGTCCGATCTGCTCAAGGGCAAGCAGGGCCGGTTCCGCCAGAACCTGCTCGGCAAGCGCGTCGACTACTCCGGCCGTTCGGTCATCGTCGTCGGCCCGCAGCTCAAGCTGCACCAGTGTGGTCTGCCCAAGCTGATGGCGCTCGAGCTGTTCAAGCCGTTCGTCATGAAGCGGCTGGTCGACCTGAACCACGCGCAGAACATCAAGTCCGCCAAGCGGATGGTGGAGCGTCAGCGCCCGCAGGTGTGGGACGTCCTCGAAGAGGTCATCGGGCAGCACCCGGTGATGCTCAACCGGGCACCCACCCTGCACCGGCTCGGCATCCAGGCCTTCGAGCCGCAGCTGGTCGAGGGCAAGGCCATCCAGCTCCACCCGCTGGTCTGTGCCGCGTTCAACGCCGACTTCGACGGTGACCAGATGGCAGTCCACCTGCCGCTGTCCGCCGAGGCCCAGGCCGAGGCCCGGGTGCTGATGCTCTCGAGCAACAACATCCTGTCGCCGGCGTCCGGCAAGCCGCTCGCGATGCCGTCGCTGGACCTCGTGACGGGTCTGTTCTACCTCTGCGGCAAGGACGAGGACGCGACCGGAGCCGGTCACGCCTTCTCCTCGCCCGCCGAGGCGATCATGGCCCGCGACGTCGGTCTGATCGACCTGCGCGCGCCGATCAAGGTGCGACTGACGGACATCATCCCCGGCCCGGACGCGGAGCTCCCCGAGGGCTACGAGGCCGGTCAGCCGTGGGTCGCGGACACCACCCTGGGACGGGTGCTGTTCAACGAGCTGCTGCCGAGCGCCTACCCGTTCGTCAACCAGGAGATGCCGAAGAAGGTCCAGGCGGCGATCGTCAACCACCTGGCCGAGTACTACCCGATGTCGCTGGTCGCGCAGACCCTCGACAAGCTCAAGGAAGCCGGCTTCTACTGGGCGACCAGGTCCGGCATGACCGTCGCGATCAACGACGTCATCATCCCGGCGAAGAAGCAGCAGATCCTCGACGAGCACGAGGAGCAGGCGACCAAGGTCGAGAAGTCCTACCAGCGCGGCAACCTCTCGTACAACGAGCGGACCGCCGAGCTGGTGCGGATCTGGGAGGACGCCACCAAGCAGATCGAGAACGAGCTGCCGGCGGCCTACCCGGCGGGCAACCCGATCTCGACCCTCGTTGTCGCCGGTGCCGCCGGTAACTGGATCCAGGTGCGGTCGCTGGCCGGCATGAAGGGCGTGGTGACCAACTCGCGCGGCGAGCAGATCCCGCGGCCGATCCGGTCCTCCTTCCGCGAGGGTCTGTCGGTGCTCGAGTACTTCATCAACACCCACTCGGCACGTAAGGGTCTGGCCGACACCGCGCTGCGGACGGCGGAGTCGGGTTACCTGACCCGTCGTCTGGTGGACGTCAGCCAGGACGTCATCGTCCGGCAGAACGACTGCGGGACCGAGCGTGGCGTCGAGCTGCCGATCTCGGAGGTCTACTCCGACGGCAGCGTGCACGTCCACGAGCACGCCGAGACCTCCATCGAGGCCAGGGTGCTCGCGGTCGACGCGGTCGACGCCAAGGGCAAGGTACTGATCGCTGCCGGCACCGACGTCCGTGGTGAGCACATCATCGCGGCGGTCGAGGCCGGGATCACCAGCGTCAAGGTCCGCTCCGTCCTCACCTGTGAGGCCGGCGTCGGCACCTGTGCCGTCTGCTACGGACGCAGCCTCGCCACCGGCGAGCTGGTCGACGTCGGCGAGGCGGTGGGCATCGTTGCGGCACAGTCCATCGGTGAGCCGGGTACCCAGCTGACCATGCGTACCTTCCACACCGGTGCGGCGTCGGGTTCCTCGGACATCACCCAGGGTCTGCCCCGTGTGCAGGAGCTCTTCGAGGCGCGCGTCCCGAAGGGTCGTGCGCCGATCGCGGACGCGGCCGGTCGGGTGCAGATCGACGACGCCGACAAGTTCCTGAAGATCACGATCATCCCGGACGACGGCAGCGAAGAGGTCGTCTACGAGAAGCTGCCGAAGACGCAGCGGCTCGCGACGATCGCGGTCGACGGCTCCGAGCGTCTGCTGACCGACGGCGATCACGTCGAGGTCGGACAGCAGCTGCTGGAGGGCAACGCCGATCCGCACGAGGTGCTCCGCGTGATGGGCCCCCGTCAGGTGCAGCTGCACCTGGCTCGCGAGGTGCAGAGTGTGTACCGCGCACAGGGTGTGTCGATCCACGACAAGCACATCGAGGTGATCGTCCGTCAGATGCTGCGTCGGGTGACCGTCATCGATTCGGGCTCCGCCGAGTTCCTGCCGGGTGCGGTGATCGAGCGCGGTGAGTTCGAGACCGTGAACCGTCGGATCATGGCAGAGGGCGGCGAGGCTGCTGCCGGACGTCCGGTCCTGATGGGCATCACCAAGGCATCGCTGGCGACCGATTCGTGGCTCTCGGCGGCCTCCTTCCAGGAGACCACCCGGGTGCTCACCGATGCGGCCATCAACGCCAAGAGCGACAAGCTGGTGGGCCTCAAGGAGAACGTCATCATCGGCAAGCTGATCCCGGCCGGTACGGGCATCGCCCGCTACCGCGACATCCAGGTCAACCCGACCGAGGAGGCGCGTGCCGCTGCGTACGCGCTGCCGAGTTTCGCCGACGACACCTACTACTCGGGTGACTTCGGCGCCAACACCGGTGCCGCAGTGCCGCTGGACGACTACGACCTGGGCCGCGACTACCGCTGATCAGGACGTAGCAGTACAGCCACCATCCAGAAGGCCGGTTCCCCCAGGGGAGCCGGCCTTCCGGCGTTGTACGGGCGGGCGCGCGGGGCGGTGATCGCCTGCAGCGATCGGTGGACGTCCAGATGGCTCGATCGCGGTGTGCCGGGTCCGCTGAACGCCTGGTCCCACGCCGGGCCGAACCGGTATCCCTCGAACGGGTCGGACATCGGCCGGCGCAGGGGAGTTCGTGTTGGAGATTCGTGACGGTGGTGTGAACGGCTGCGCGCTGGGCGATGAGAAGTCGGTTGGCCGCAGCCGGGTGTGGCCGGCGCTACGGTGGGACCATGCCTGGACACGATGGTGCGAAGCACGGTGCTCTCCGGCCGGCCAGGCTCGGGCCGCTGCAAGCGTTCGGTCGACGGCAGGCGCGCCGCCGGAAGAACTTCCCGCAACCGGTCACCACCGCGCTGGTGCAGCGTGACCTGCCGGTGACGATGTCGGACGGGGTGGTGCTGCCGGCCGACCACTGGGCGCCCGCTGGTGCGTCCAGCGGGCACACCGTGCTGGTCCGCAACCCCTACGGCCGGGACATGGCCGAGGTGTGGGCGTGCATGTTCGCCGAGGCCGGGCACCACGTGGTGGTGCAGGACTGTCGGGGCACCGGGGAGGCGGGCGGCGACTGGAATCCCTTCTTCAACGAACGGGCTGACGGCAGCGACACCGTGGCCTGGCTGCGCGGGCAGCCGTGGTACGGGGGGCGCTTCATCACCTTCGGCCCGAGTTACCTGGGGCTGACCCAGTGGTCCGTCGCCGAGGACCGTCCGACGGACCTGGTCGGGATGGTCGTCGTCATCTCGGCGCGGAACTTCCGTGAGGCCGTCGTCTACCCGGGTGAGGGATTCGCCTTCGAGACCGCGCTCACCTGGAACATTGCGCTCGATGCGCAGACCAAGGGCACGCTCGGGCGGTTGGCCGCGTTGGTGCGCTCGCCGCTGCGCCTGCGGGCCGCGACGGCACTCCCGCCTGCCGACGCGATCCGTGCGGCCGTCGGCCACGACGTCGACTCCTACCGGGACTGGCTGGTGCACAACGAACCCGGTGATCGGTTCTGGGAGCCGATCGACTTCGCGCGGGACCCGGCAGGTCTGCCGCCGGTGGTCATGACGGCCGGGTGGCACGACCTGTTCCTGCTCGATCAGGTGGCCGACCACCGGGCGCTGCAGGAAGCCGGGGTCAGCGCGCAACTGTTCATCGGCCCGTGGCGTCACACCGACGCCGGATCCGCCGACGCCGCGGTGCTGGCGGCACTCCGGATGCTGGCGCCCGCGGGCGAGATACGCGCGACCGACGGCGTGCACCTGCTGACCACCGGCGACGAGCAGACGGTGGAGTTGGCCGGTTGGCCGGGGGCCGAGGCACCGGGCGGCATCATGCATCTCACCGCCGCCGGTGCGCTGGCGCGGACGCCGGACAGCGCGTCGGGATCGCCCACCCTGACCTACGATCCGACCGACCCGACCCCGGCGGCCGGGGGCCGATCGCTCAATCCGATCACGGCCGGTCCGAAGTCGCAGAAGGCCAGGGAATCCCGCGGCGACGTGCTGCTGTTCACCGCCGCTGCCCTGGCGCAGGACCTCACCGTGATCGGCGATCCCGTTGTCCGGCTGACGATCTCGGGAACGGCAGCGTCCTACGACCTGTTCGTCCGGCTGTGCGATGTGGACGCCGGCGGGAAGTCCACTTCGGTGACCGAGGGCTACCGGCGTTTCGTCGACCGGGTGGGTGACCACGAAGTCGAGTTGGCGCTCGCGCCCACCGGGCACGTGTTCCGGGCCGGACACCAGATCCGCCTGCAGGTCTCCGGCGGGGCGCACCCGCTGCACCTGCGGAATCCGGGGAACGCGGATCCGTTGCACGACTTCATCACGCTGGTACCCAACGAGCTGTCCATCCGTCTCGGCGGCGGCCGTACCGCATGGCTGAGCCTGCCGGTGCACGCCATCAGCGGCCGAGCAGTGTCCTGACCTGATCGGCGCCGACGGCCAGCAGGAGTGTCGGCAGCCGAGGTCCGGTGTCGGAGGACACCAGCAGGCGGTAGAGCAGCTTGAAGAACTCGCGCTGGGCGGCGCCGAGTTCCTTGTCGCCCTTGATGATCTGGTCGGCGGAGAAGCCGCGCAGCACCTTGGGAACGCCGTACACCTGGTGTGTCAGACCATCCAGCGACCAGGCGTCGGCGAGTGGCGGCAGATCGGCGCCGTTGCCGTCCAGCAGCAGGTCGACAGCCGCCCGCTGCGGCTCCTCCAGCGAGCTCCACAGCTCGCCGTCGGGGACGCTCCGGACGAGCGTGCGCTCCTCGGCCGTCATCTGGGTGGTCACCCAGTGCTCGACCTTTTCCAGCCGCGGTCGTAGCTGCGCGACGTCGGGGGGTGGATTCTGCGGATCCAGGGCGGCCACGATGCGCAACAGCTGGTCGTCGTCGCCGGTGGTGATGTCGACGATCGAGGCGAGGGTGCGGAAGCCGACCGGATGGGCGGTGGTCGGCAGCACCTGCTCAGCGGTGGCGGCCGCGCGGGAGTGGGCGGCGGTCTCTGCGGGCTGGGCGGTGCCGGCCTCGACCCGCCTGGTCAGCGCATCCCACTCGTCGTAGAGGCGGCCGAGTTCGCCGTCGAAGGAGATCGAGAACGACTGGTTGAGCCGCCGGCGCGCGTACTGCCAACGCAGCAGCTGCGGCTCCATCAGGGTGAGCGCCTCACTCGGCGTCGGGACGCCGCCGCGGGAGGACGACATCTTCGCCATGCCGCCGAATCCGACGAAGGCGTACATCGGACCGATCGGCCGCTGCCAGCCGAACAGCGGCGCCAGGTCGAGACCGACGACGAACGACGAACCGGGGGACTGGTGGTCGACCCCGGACGGCTCGAACACCACCTTCTCGTACGCCCAGCGCATCGGCCAGTCGACCTTCCACACCAGCTTGCCGCGGCGGAAGTCCTTGAGCAGCACGGTTTCGGAGTGTCCGCACCGGCAGGTGTAGTTCAGCTCGGTGGTGTCGTCGTCGTAGGCGGTGACGGTGGTGAAATCGGTGCCGCAGACCGTGCAGTACGGCTTGTACGGGAAGTAGCCGGCGCCGGTGGCGCCGTCGTCCTCCTCGGCAGCGCCCGATCCCTCGGCAGCTGCTGCGGCTGCCGCGAGTTCGTCGTCCGTGGGTGCAGCCTGCTGCTTCTGGCCGCGCTTCTTCTCGGCTCCCTGTGAACCCGCGCTGGCGGTGGCAGCCTGCTGCGCCTCGGCTTCGCGCTCCAGGGTGCGGTAGCGATCCAGCACATCGTCGATCTGCTTGCGCAGGCCCATCGCCTGCAGGATCTGCCCGGTGTAGGCGCCCGAGGTGTACTGCTGCGTCTGGCTGATCCCGCGGTAGATGATGCCGAGATCGGCGAGCCCCTGCTCGCACTGGGCGCGGAAGTGCGCAGCCCAGGAGTCGTGTGCGGATCCGGGCGGCGCCGGGACATCGGTGAGCGGCTTGCCGATGTGCTCGGTCCAGCTCTCGTCGACGCCGGGGATGCCCAGTGGCACCCTGCGGAACCGGTCGAAATCGTCCCAGCTGATGATGTGTTCGCACTCGATCCCGCGCCGCTTGACCTCGTCGGCGATCAGGTGCGGCGTCATCACCTCACGCAGGTTGCCCAGATGGATCGGTCCGGACGGCGACAGACCCGACGCGCAGACCACCTTCGTGCCCCGGCGCTCGGCCTCGGCGATCACCTCGTCGGCGGTGCGCGAGACCCAGTCGTCCAGGGTGGTGGGGGAGGCAGTGGTCATGATCGTCGAGGTTATCGAAGTGCGGCGCTCGCTGAGACCTCGGGAGGTGCGGCGTGCGGAACCTGGCCGGGTCCAGCTGTCAGCCGATCCGGTACCGCAGCGCCAGTCCTCGCTCGGCGAGGCGTTCGGTGTACCGCCGGGCCGACTCCAGTTGCTCGATGAGGAAGTTCTGCAGGCCGCCGAACTGACGTTGTTCGGAGCGATCGCGGCGCGCGGTGAGCTCGCGGACCTCGTCGAGCGTCACCCGGGCCAGATCGTCGGCGGCCTCGGCGACGTGGGCTGCCTGGACGCTGCCGTAGGAGGGCTCGTACTCGACGGTGTGCATCATGTCGTGGGAGAGCACCAATCGCCCGGCTGGTCGTCCGGCCACCGTGCCCATCGCGTCGAACAACTCCTGGAAGTACCACCACGCCTTGTCCAGCACGAGTACGTCGAGGCGGCGCAGGGCCTCCCGCCGTTCCGGCCGCGGTTCGCGGCATTCACAAGCGCACGGAAACTCGGCCATCCAATCGAGGTCCTCGTCGTCGATGGCCCAGGCGTAGTAACGGATCCCCATGCTCGGACTGTCGCAGATCTCCGCTCGAGCGCGCGGCAGTTGTCCACACAGGGGGTCGACGCCGGTTGCGGTCGTCAGGCGGATCGCTGCTCAGCGGCTGCACATCCCGCATTCGGTAGTGTCCGCGGTCATGGCAGTTCGGGTCGAGCCGTGGAACGAAGCGGTCCGTGAATTGGTGGAGTCCGAGTTCGGTCCCGCCAAGCACTGGACTGTCGAGCAGGGCCGCGGCGGTTGGCAGCCGCCGTCCGACGGCGAGTTCTGGTCCCGCTGCTTGATTCTCTTCGACACCACCGCACCCGTCGCGGTTGCTTCCGCGTTCCATCCCCGCCTGCATCCAGCCAGGGAATGGTTGTACGTCGAGGTTGCACCAGCACAACGTCTGAAGGGCTGGGGCACAGAAGCTGTCAAGGCGCTGAGGGCTGCTGTTCCCGACCACGCGGGGCCATTGCGGGCCAAAGTTCTAGCCGACTCGCCAGCAGCAGCCATGGCTGCGAGCCAGCAGATGACGCCGATCCAGCGCACCCGCGAAGTGCACATCCAGGTCCCCGCCGACCTGATCGTCACCGGAACGGTACGAGATCTGGACCCGGCAGATCCGGGCGCGATCGCCGCCTGGCGAACCTGGTACATCGAGGGTCACCACTGGGATCCGCCGGCCCCGCAGCCCGACCAGTTCTGGACTGAGATGTCCACCGATACCGAGCATGTCATTGCTGTCGCCGACGAAAGCGGGATCGTCGGAATCGGCCACACCTACACCGATAATGGCGTCCAGTGGTTCGTCGGAGGCGCCCTTCACCGCGATCCAGAAATCGCCGCGACCCTGCTGGTCGCCGCTCAGCGCCGGCAACCCGGAATCCCGATCCGCGTCGAGCTCGACGACTGGATGACCGACGTCAGCGCCGTGATCGACACCCTGGACCACACCGTGATCGAAGAGGCTTTCATCGTGGCGGATCACCCGGCCACGACGTCCGCCGCCAGTACCATCACTGCGGTCTGATCGTCGACCCGATGTCGCCTGCAGCTCGGCTGCGTTGCTTGTCGACGACCAGGCGAGTCGCGCGGTCGGGCGGCGAATCGCGCGTCAGTCGGGAATGCTGTCCACCACACGCTGCAGCTCTGCGACGGTGACCGGCCGTTGGGGGTCGATGGTGTTGCCGCACGCGGTGACCGCGAGATCCGCCGTGAGTATCCGGGTGGCACAGGCGATCACCCGGGACGCCGTGGACGGCCGGGGAGCGGCGGCGTTGCCCACCGCGGGGTCCTGCCAGGTCAGCGTGATGTCCTTCGTGGACGGTTGTCGGTGCAGGGTGAGAACACGATCCACTCGTGATCCAGGGGGCTTGCCGCTGCCCCAGGCCGAGGCCAAACCTAACGACGAACTCAGCTCGTACCCGTCCGGGAGGTAGCGCGGAGCGTGGTAGTCAGCGAGATCGACGTGCTGGAGTGCTGCATCGGATCCGGCTGCGACCAGTTTCTGGCCTGCGATCGCATACGGAGCGAGTCCGTACTTCGGCCCTGAGAGCACTGCCATTTCAGGACAAGGCCCGGAGATGCCCTCCCGTTGGTAGGACGCCTCGCTGAGGGTGATGGTGCCGGAGGACGTTCGGTCGAGATAGATGCGGGTGGCGATCCCGAAGCACGGGCTCGCATTGCTCTGCGGGGTGACGCCGAGGAAGTTCGGGTGGTCGGAGTCGGTAACCACGTCGACCGGTGGAGTCGCCGACGCCATGCGGTAAACGGAGCCGCCGATCGTGATCGACGGCGGCGGGGTGCCGTCCAGGATGTCGAGCGTCTGCAGGCCCGGGACCGGCCACACCGGATCCGGGGCTGGTGCCTGAGAGGTGACGGGCCCGCTCGAGAGGGAAGTCCGAGCCGAGAGGGAGGGCCCTGCGGAGACGGAGGGCCCGGCGACCTGGCCCGTCGGGCGCGCAGCGCTGATCACGACGGCAGCCACGGCGCCGAGCGCGATGATCGACGCAGCCACCAGCACCGGCCTCGTCCAGCGCAGGCGTGCCGAAGGGTGAACCTCCAGCGGCTGAGACCCGCTGTCCAGCAACGGCATCGGGGGCACCTCGAAGTCGAGACGCCACTGCAGCGCCGCCTCGCGGAGGGCCTCGTCCAGCTCTGCATCGCCGGTAGGTGCGGGTGTGCGGGTCATCGGTACTCAGCTCCCAGAAGGTTGAGCAGGGCGGCGCGGGCCGCGGAGAGGGTGGACTTGACCGTGCCGGGCCGGCAGCCCATCACCGCTGCGACCTCGGACTCCGGCAGGTCGAGGAAGTACGACAGGGTCACTGCGAGCTGCTGCCGTTCCGGCAGCTGTTCGATCGCCCGGAGCAGGTCGTGACGGCCCGCAATGCTGGTGCTGCGATCAGCCTGCGCCGGTGCGGCGTCGGGCTCCGAGATCTCGGCGAGTCGCTGATCGCGGTGCCGTTGGTGGAAACGTCGCACATGGGTGACCGCGATCGCCACCATCCAGCTGTCGGCGCGACCGCGGGCGGGGTCGAACGTGGCGCGGCGCCGCCAGGCCTCCAGCAGTGCGTCCTGGGCGACGTCGTGCCAGGCGTCATCACGGATCAATCTCCGGACGCAGCGAGCGACGAGCGGCCAACCGTCGCGAATCCACTCGGGCGGAGCAGGAGCCGCGACGGTCGATGGCTCGTCGTGCACCCCGGTCTCCATACGTAGTTCATTGCACGCAGATCCCGATCCGGTTCAGGGTGAGACCGAATCGTGATGGAAATCCGCGCAGTGTCGGCCGTGCCCCAGAGCCCCTCCGTTCGGCACCGAGCTCACTCGATCGGTTGTTCACACCCCTTCGTTCTTCACCCGACCGGCGGTGTGGATCACTGGAACACCTGTTCGATAATAGACCCATGCCAGCAACGATTCCGCCTCTGTGGCTCGACGAGAACCTCGTCGACGCCGCAGACATGGACGAGCTGCAGCAGGTCGATGAGTTTTTGGAGGACCGGTGGATCCGTCTCGTCACCGACGATCTGCAAGGCCAACTTCTCGACCTGGGGCCGGCGTCCACCCAGGCTGAGAGCATCGACCGGATCGCCTCCCTGCAGCGACTGATCGCGACCGCATCCTCCGTCCTGGCCGCGGAAGAGGTCGCGTTCGCCTCCGCCGAGAAGCAGCGTCAACTCGACGCCGGGGTGAAACCGCGGGATCTGGGTCGCGGGACCGCGGAACAGCTCGGCTTCGCGCGCCGCATGTCGCCGGCCGCGGCTGCCCGCCATCTGGGTTTTGCTGTCGCCCTGCACGAGCGGCTGCCGCAGATCGCGAACCAGTTCCGGGGTGGAGACATCTCCGAGGCGCAAGCCAGGATCGCGGTGACCCGCACCTCGCACCTGTCCGACACCGATGCGGTGCTGGTGGATGCGGGGATCGCGCCCCGGATGTCGGGATGGAACCTCGCCGCCACCGAGAAGGCCATCGACCACGCCTGTTACGAACTGGATCCACACGGGTTCGTCGACCGCGCCCGGCACGCTTCGACGGAGCGCCGCGTGTGGGTGCGGCCGGCATCCGACTCGATGTGCATCGTGTCCGCGCTGCTCCCCGTCGCTGAAGGGGTCGCCGTCTACGCGAACCTGCGCAGGGCCGCCGAAACACTGATCGGCACCGGTGAATCGGGTCTCGACCCAGTGACGGAGAAGCCGAAAACGTTGGGCCAGACCATGGCGGACCTGCTCGTGACCCGCTGCACCGGACAGGTCACTGCAGCGGCGGTTCCCGTCGAGATCCGCATCACCATCGGCCTGGACACGTTGCTGGGCGACGGATCCACCCCAGCCCAACTCGACGGCCACGGCCCCATCCCCGCCGGCGTCGCCCGCGCCATCGCCGGCAACCCGGAAGCGGAGTCGTGGGTGCGCAGGCTGTTCACCGAACCCGTCTCGAGATCACCCGTCGAGCTGGACGAACGCCGCCGGGACTTCCCGGACCATCTGAAGACCGTGATCGCCGCCCGCGACCGGCACTGCCGCCAGCCCTACTGCTCAGCCCCGATCCGGCACACCGACCACATCACACCCTGGTCCCGCGGCGGCTCGACCACCTACGCCAACGGCCAAGGCCTGTGCGCCCGCGGCAATCTGTCGAAGGACGTCCCCGGCTGGCACCACCACCGCAGCAAGAGCGGCGCCGTCACCATCACCACCCCCACCGGCCACTGCTACACCACCACACCACCGCAAGCGCTGGGGCTGCCCGCAGTCACCCTGCGGGAGTAGACCTGACCGCCATCACTGTGCGGCGGTAGCGATTCCGGTCAGCGCCCGCAGCGTTGCTGCAGCTCCGCGGGTGTGCAGCAGCTCGAGCGCGGCGAGGTAGGGCTCGGTGAACAGGGGCTGGTCGGCGAGATCACCGAACAGGTCCTGGTTCCGGACGAAGGCGAGCGGATCCCCACCGTCCTGGAGCTGGGCGAGGGCGGCGGCGTGACGTTCGTCGGCGATCCGGTCGACGATCTCGATCGGTGCGCCCTGTTCGTCGGTGCCTTCGGCGTACCGCGCCCAGGCCGCACAGATCGCGGCGGACAGCGGGACGGGCCGTGCGGCCGCGATGTTCTCGCGGATGACCGGCACGAGCCATTTGGGGATCCGGTCGCTGGACTCGGCGGCCAGCCGGGCGACGGTGTCCCGCACGTGGGCGTTGGAGAACCGTTCGATCAGCTCGTGGCGGTAGGCATCCAGGTCGATCCCGGGCACCGGCGCCAGGGTGGGCGTCGCCTCGTCCTGCATGTACGCCAACAGGAACCGCCGCATCGCCGGATCCTGGGCGGCATCGTGCACCAGGCGGTACCCGGCCAGATGGCCCAGGTAGGCGATGCCCTGGTGGGAGGCGTTGAGCAGGCGGAGCTTCATCAGCTCGTACGGTTCGACGTGGTCGACGACCTGGGCGCCGACGGTGTCCCACGCCGGCCGGCCGGCGGGGAAGTCGTCCTGCAGCACCCACTGGGTGAACGGTTCGCACACGACGGGCCAGGCGTCGGTGATGCCGAACTTCTCGGCGACCATCGCGCGGTCCTCGTCGGTCGTCACCGGGGTGATGCGGTCGACCATGCAGTTCGGGAAGCTGACACAGTTGCCGACCCACCTGCCGAGCTCGGCGTCCTTCAAGGTCGCGAACTCGGTGAATGCCCGCGCAGCCAGGTCGCCGTTGCCCTGCAGGTTGTCGCACGAAAGCACGGTGAACGGTTCGATCCCGCGCTCGCGTCGTCGCCGCAGCCCCTCGGTGATCAGGCCGAACACGGTGCCGGGCACGGCTTCCGGCTGCAGATCGGCGGCGATCGCCGGTGGTGCCGGGTCGAAGTCGCCGGTGACCTGGTTGATGGAGTAGCCGCCCTCGGTGACGGTGAGCGAGACAATCCTGGTGCTGGGTGCGGCCAGCAGCTCGAGGACCGCCTCCGGGTCGTCCGGCGCGTACAGGTACTGCACGATCGACCCGATCACCTGGGCGTCCAGGGCGCCATCGGGCGACTTCGTCACCAGCGTGTAGAGACCGTCCTGGGCATCCAGCGCCTGCTGCATCCGGCGGTCGCCGGGCATCACACCGACCCCGCAGATCCCCCAGTCACGCTCACCGGCGGCGAGCAGGGCGTCGGTGTACATGGCCTGGTGGGCGCGATGGAACCCGCCGACCCCGAAGTGCACGATCCCCACCGACACCGCTGCGCGGTCGTAGGTCGGGATTCGAACAGAGCCCGAGATCTGTTGCAGCGCAGCACCGGTGAGCGGAAGAACGTCGGGGTGCGTCACTTGACAGCGCCGAGTGACAGCCCTTGGACGAGCTTGTCCTGGGCGGCGAACCCGGCGATCAGCACCGGCAGCGAGATGCAGATCGAGGCCGCCGACATGGTGGCCAGGAACGGGTTCCGCGGATCGAACAGGCTCGGCAGGAATGTCGGCAGGGTCTGGGCGTCGATGCTGGAGGTGAGCAGCTGTGCCAGCAGCAGTTCGTTCCAGGAGAAGATGAAGCAGATCAGGGACGTCGCGGCGATGCCGGGTGCCGCGATCGGAGCGACCACCCTGGTCAGGGTCTTCATCAGGCCGGCGCCGTCGAGCGAGGCTGCCTCGAACAGGGCAGGCGGGATGTCGGCCAGGAACGAGCGCATCATCCAGACCGCGATGGGCAGGTTCATCCCGGCGTACAGGATCACCAGGAACCAGATGTTGTTCAGCATGCCGATGCTCTTGGCGATGACGAACAGCGGCACCAGCGCCGCGGCGATCGGCAGGAACTTGGTCGACAGGAAGAAGAACATCACGTCGGTCCATTTGCGGACAGGCTTCACCGACAGCGCATAGGCGGTGGGGATCGCGACGATCACCACGATCGCGGTCGAGATCACCGAGGCCATCACCGAGTTGATGATGTACGGCCAGGTGCTCTGGCCGGTCTTGGAGCCGAAGAACGCCTGGTAGCCCTCAAGCGACAGCGGCTCGAACAGGCCGGGGGTGTTGAGGGTGGCCGTCTGGTTCTTGTGGAAGCTCACCAGCAGCATGAAGAACAGCGGGGCGACGAAGATCAGCCCGATCACCCAGGTGAGGACGGTGAGCAGGGACGCGCCCACCTTGGTGCTGCGCGGCGCCCCGGCAGGGGTAGGGCGGTGGGCGGCGGTGGCGCTGCCGGCAGCAGGAACGGTGGTGGTCATCGCGCGTTCTCCTCCTTGAACAGGCTGGACACGGTGCGCAGGGCGAAGGTCGCCACGATGATGGTCAGGACCACGACGACGACTCCCTGCGCTGAGGCGAGGCCGTAGTCGCTGTCGGCCTGGATGGTCCGGAAGATCAGGTACGGCAGGTTCTGGGTCTGCGGGTTGAGTGGTGTCAGGGTGAACACCGCGTCGAAGTTCTGGATGATGTAGATCGCGCCGAGCAGACCGGCGAGCTCCAAGTACTGCTGCATGTGCGGCAGCGTCAGATTGCGGAACACCTGCCACGGCGTCGCGCCGTCGACGGCGGCGGCCTCCAGGATGTCGCCGGGACGGGACTGCAGTCCGGCCAGCAGGATCAGCGTCATGAACGGCGTCCACTGCCACACCAGCGTGATGATCACCGTCAGCATCGGGTGCGACGAGGCGATCGAGATGGTGGCAGCGGCCGCATCCGGGTTGAACAGACGTTTCACCGAGGTGAGGATCCCGGCGAGCAGGCCGTTGCTGGCGTCGAAGACGCCGTAGCGGAAGAACGTCGCGGCGGCGACCGGCACGATGAGGAACGGGGCGATCATCATCGTCCGGACGGCGCCCCTGCCACGGAACTTCCGATTCAGCAACAGCGCGATGCAGAGTCCGAACACGAGCGAGATCAACACCACCGACACCGTCAGCACCACCGTGTGCCACAACGCAGAGAGGATCGCCTCGTCCTTGAACACCTGCTCGTAGTTGCGCAATGTCCAGCCGGAGATCCTGGGCCGGTCACCGTCCCAGCGGCGGAACGACAGCACGATCGTCACGATGAACGGCAGCTGGGTGACGATCACGGTGAACAGCAGGCCGGGCAACAGCGGCGCCCGGCGGACCCAGCCCTCGCGCTTGGCGCGGCGATTGACCTCGGCGGCGACCTTCTGCGAGGTCTGCTCGTGGCCGTGCACCTCCGACTGCCGGTCGGTCGGCGAAGTCGCAGTCGTCATGATCGACCTGTTCTTCTTCTCGGAGCGGGACCAGGAGGGCGGGGGACGTCGCGATGGGGCGACGCCCCCGCCCGAACCTGATGGGGGACAAGCACTGTGGTGCGTTCCGGGTGCGGCGGTGCGTTCACCACCGCACCCGGACGGATGTCACGGACAGCTGGAGATCACTGGTGGACGGCTGTCACTTGTAGCCGCCGGCGACGTCCTGCGCCTTCTGCTCCGCCGTGGCCAGTGCGGAGTCGACGGTGCCGCTGCCGGCGAGCACCTGCGACAGCACCGAGGTGACGTCGTCACCCAGCGAGGTGAACTCCGGGATGTCGACGAACTGGATGCCGAGCGTCGGGCGCTCCTGCAGGCCGGGGCTGGCCGGGTTGGCTGCCTGCAGCGCGGTCAGGGTCGCCGGCGAGAACGCCGCGGCAGCCTTGGTGTAGTCCGGGTTGCTGTAGAGCGAGGCGCGCTTGCCCGACGGAGCCTTGGCCCAGCCGAGCTTCTCACCGACGAGGTTCTCGTACTGCGACGAGCTGGCCCACGAGATGAACTGCCACGCAGCATCCTGGTTCTTGGACGCCTTCTCCATGCCCCACGCCCAGGTGTACAGCCAGCCGGCCGACTTGGTCTTCTTCACGGGAGCCTGCACGTAGCCGATCTTGCCGGCGACCGGTGAGTCCTTCGCCTCGAGCGAGCCCGCTGCGGAGGTTGCGTCGTACCACATGGCGACCTTGCTCTGCAGCATGTTGTTGAGGCACTCGGTGAAGCCGGCCTGCGACGGGCTGACCTCGCCGTGCTCCTTGACCAGCTTCACGTAGAAGTTGACGGCTTCCTTGCTCTCCGGACTGTTGATCAGCACGTTCCAGTCCTTGTCGAACCAGGCGCCACCGAAGGTGTTGATCACGGTGGTGAGCGGAGCGCCGAGCTGACCCCAGCCGGGCAGGCCGCGCAGGCAGATGCCCTTCATGCCGGACTGCGCGCCGTCGACCTTGGCGGCGGCGTCAGCCACCTCGTCCCAGGTCGGGTTGTCCGACAGCTTGACCCCCTTGTCCGCGAAGACATCCTTGCGGTACATCAGGAACGACGACTCACCGTAGAACGGCTCGCCGTAGATCTTTCCGTCGGTCGACAGGGAGGTCGTCATGGCGGGGAACACGTCCGCCTGGTTGAACGAGGCGTCGTTCTTGGAGAAGTCGGTCAGATCTGCCAGCCAGTCGTTCTGCGACCAGATCGGGATCTCGAAGTTCGACAGCGTCGCGACGTCGTACTGACCGGCCTGGTTCTTGAACTCGATGGCGGCCTTGGCGCGCATGTCGTTCTCCGGCAGCACGGTGTAGTTGACCGTGATGCCGGTCTTGGCGGTGAAGTTGTCGGCGGTCAGCTTCTGCAGGTCGGTCATCTGCGGGTTGGCGACCATCAGCACGTTGATCGTCTTGCCGTCGGTCGCCGGGTTCTTGGTGGGTCCGGCGTCGGTGCCACCGCCGGAGCTGGTGGGCGCCGAGCTGGAGCCGGTTGCCGAACCGGTTGCGGAACCGGTTGCGGATCCGGTTGCGGATCCGGTCTCGGAGGGGGTCGAGGCGGGCGTGGAGACCGCGAAACCGTTGCTGGTGCTGCTGGGGGCTGCGCCGCCGGTGGTCGCTGCCGGATCGGCGGTGGTCGTGTCGCTGCCGCAGGCGGCCAGCAGCAACATGCCGGCGCAACCGGCGGCGACGAGCATGGAGCTCGTCCTGCGGGTGGTGCGGGTGCTCTTCATCGAGTCCGTTCCTTCCAGAAAGGGTGGTGGGGTGAAGCGGTGGGTGGGTGGGTGTGTGGTGGACCGGTCGGACTGCCTGGGGGACAGTGACTTCCAGCTGGACCGGGCATCAGGTACGCAGCACCTGGGTGCCGGCCGCCGCATAGCGCTGGGCCTCGTGCGCGTTCAGGCCGGCGTCGGTGATCAGCAGTTCGAAATCCGCCAGGTCGGCGAACCGAATGAAGCTGCTGACCGAGAACTTGGTGTTGATGCCGACGAAGATGCGCCGGCGAGCAGCAGCGACCGCCGCACGTTTCACGGCCGCGACCGCCGGATCGGGGGTGGTGAGGCCGTGCGTTCGGGACACCCCGTTGGCCCCGAGGTAGGCGATGTCGACCCGGAGATCGGCCAGCATCGCGGTGGCCCAGTGGTCGACCGTGCCGAGCGTGCGACCACGGATGCGGCCGCCCAGCATGATCGTGGTGTGTGCAGGATTGGCCGCCAGGATGGCGGCCGAGGTGAGCGACGAGGTGACGAAGGTGAGCGGTCGGTCCGAGGCGACGAGCTCCTCGGCGACCAGCTGCGGAGTGAAGCCCTCGTCGATGAAGACGGTCTCGGCATCGCCCAGGTGCTCGGCAGCCGCGACCGCAATACGCCGTTTCTCCTGCGGCCGGGACTCCGCCCGCAGCAGGATCGAAGTCTCGTAGCCGGCGCTCTCCACGGGTTGGGCGCCCCCGTGCACCCGGCGGATCAGCCCGTGGTTCTCCAACCGGGACAGATCACGGCGGATCGTCTCGCTGGCCACCCCGAGATCGTCGGCCAGGTCGGTGACGTCGACCCTGCCCTCGGTCCTGGCCCGATCGAGGATCGCGCGACGACGCAGTTCGCTGGTGGACGGCACGCGATCCCTCCTCGCTGAGGTAATTCATCTCATGTGCCCCGACTTCCGGGGCGTCCTGTGAACCAAACCACTCCGGCGTCACCCGGTCGAGTGCGATCCGGGTACCTGGATTGCCCGAGTTCTGCCCGTTGTGGGTCCCGAGTAATCGTGATCTCTGCGTGGAGACCGCCGCCAGACTGCCCGTTTGCCACCAGAAGCGTGTGGATTCGCTGCCCGGAGTGCCCGAAGCGGACGAGACCCGGACGCCCGTCGGCGACCGATGTGGGTCGTCGACAGGCGTCCGGGCCTCGTGGTGGGGAGGGGGGGCGTGAGGTGGATCAGCCCGTGTAGGGCTGCACCGACGCCTGGTACTGGTTGTAGAGCGAGATCGCCGTGGAGGCCTGGGCCTGGTAGCGATCGGGGTAGGCAGAGCGCTGCACCTTCTGCGCGGCGGCGCCGATGGAGTAGCTGTTGTAGTCGAAGTCCTTCAGGCCAGGGTTGCTGGTGTGGCTGGCCACGCCGTAGAAGGCCTTGGTCGCCAGGAACTTGTTGCGCACCTGCGAGTAGGTTCCCCAGCCGCTGGCCGGGCGCTGCTGGAACAGGCCACCGGAGTCGGCATCGGTGATGACGTAGCGGTTGTAGGCCCACGACTCCACGATGGTGGTGGCGATCGCGGTCTGGATGCCCTTTGCGCTGATCCCGTAGCCCTTGCCGACGGCGATGATGAACTTGATGTTTGCCGCCTGGTAGGCCGTCACGCTCCCCGCGGAGAAGCCGGACCGGTTCTCCTCACGGACGATGAACGCCTGCGTCCAGGTGCCGTCGTCGGCCGCGAACAGGTGCGAGGCGTTCTCGTTCTTGAGTCCGGTCACCAGGTTGGCGTCGGCGCCGGATGCGATCGTCTGACTCTGGCCGCCGTAGCCACTGTTGAAGTAGACGGTCACCTTCCCGCCGGTGCGGTTGCGCACCGAGGCGGCATGGTTCTTGACGCAGACGCCCTGACCGGCGCCGCTCGACTTGAAGTCGTAGCAGGAGGGCTGGGTCGCGCCGAGGTCCGGGACGGAGCTGCTGAAGTCGGACACCGAACCTGCGTTGTCGGAGTTGTAGTAGTAGCAGAACTCACCCGACTCGCAGACCCCGTTGCGAGCGGTGGCCGCCTGGGCGGGAGCAGCGGTGATCACCGGCATCAACAGGCCGGCAGCGAGGGCGCCGAGCAGTCCGGCCACCCGGCGGCGAGATCGGGAACGGGAGGTCGGAGCGAGGGTCTCGGTCATGGTGCGGAGCCTTCCTGTAGGTGAATCACCGACTGGCTGCACAGAACGTAAGTTGTTCACACGATCCGCGCGCGGTGGATGGCCCATCAGGGGAGAACTGCCCATCGGCATCGGGGGCGTATGCTGGAACGCGAGTACCCAGCGCTGTGATCCGATCTGCCGCCGGAACGAGTATTGCTCGTCGTCCGGGGTGCGGGGATCGGATCGGCGGTCCAGCTCCACCAGGGCCGTCCAGCTCGTAGTTCGTCATCAGGAAGGTTCGCCGATTCGCCCCGTAGGGGGAGGGTCGAGTACCTTCCGACGCGACCTGCACACGCTGGGTCATTGTCGCGTGCGCAGGTTTCTGTGCGGCGGCGCGAGCAGCACCCCGCACGCCCCAGTACCGCACCACCGGAAAGCACATCCGCCCGGAAGACGAGGAAGAAGAAGCCGGCACATGCCCACGATTCAGCAGTTGGTCCGCAAGGGCCGCACCGACAAGGTCACCAAGACCAAGACCCCGGCGCTCAAGGGTTCGCCCCAGCGCCGTGGCGTCTGCACCCGCGTGTACACGACCACCCCGAAGAAGCCGAACTCGGCTCTGCGCAAGGTCGCACGCGTCAAGCTGACCAGCCAGATCGAAGTCACCGCCTACATCCCCGGTGAGGGCCACAACCTCCAGGAGCACTCGATCGTGCTCGTGCGTGGCGGTCGGGTGAAGGACCTCCCCGGCGTCCGTTACAAGATCATCCGCGGATCCCTCGACACCCAGGGTGTCAAGGGCCGCAAGCAGGCTCGTAGCCGGTACGGCGCGAAGAAGGAGAAGAGCTGACATGCCCCGTAAGGGTCCTGCACCGAAGCGGCCGCTCGTCGCCGATCCGGTCTACAACTCCCCGCTGGTCACCCAGCTGGTGAACAAGGTTCTGCTCGACGGCAAGCGCAGCATTGCGCAGTCCATCGTGTACGGCGCTCTCGAGGGCTGCCGCGAGAAGACCGGTACCGATCCGGTCGTCACGCTCAAGCGCGCTCTGGACAACGTCAAGCCCGCGCTCGAGGTGAAGTCCCGCCGCGTCGGTGGCGCCACCTACCAGGTGCCGATCGAGGTCAAGGGACCTCGGCAGACCACCCTGGCGCTGCGCTGGCTGATCGGGTACTCGAAGGCTCGTCGCGAGAAGACGATGACCGAGCGCCTGATGAACGAACTGCTCGACGCCAGCAACGGCCTCGGCGCTTCGGTGAAGCGTCGCGAGGACACGCACAAGATGGCCGACTCCAACAAGGCCTTCGCGCACTACCGCTGGTAATCGCCCGGGTGGCGCTCCGGATCCGGAGCGCCACCCGAACACACATGAGAAATCGAGGAAATCGCAGTGGCTGACAAGGCCCTCGACAAGACGCGCAACATCGGCATCATGGCGCACATCGATGCCGGCAAGACGACCACCACCGAGCGCATCCTCTTCTACACCGGCATCACCTACAAGATCGGCGAGGTGCACGACGGCGCCGCGACGATGGACTGGATGGAGCAGGAGCAGGAGCGCGGTATCACCATCACCTCCGCTGCGACGAAGACGCAGTGGAAGGGGCACACGATCAACATCATCGACACCCCGGGTCACGTCGACTTCACCGTCGAGGTGGAGCGCAGCCTCCGCGTCCTCGACGGCGCGGTCGCGGTGTACGACGGTGTCGCCGGTGTCGAGCCGCAGACCGAGCAGGTCTGGCGGCAGGCCGAGAAGTACCACGTCCCGCGGATGTGCTTCGTCAACAAGCTCGACCGCACCGGAGCCAACTTCTTCCGCTGCGTCGACATGATGGTGGAGCGTCTCGGCGCAACCCCGGCCGTGCTGCAGCTGCCGATCGGTGCCGAGGGCGACTTCATCGGTGTGGTCGACCTGATGACGATGAAGGCCTTCACCTGGCGCGGCGAGACCGCGATCGGTGAGGACTACACGATCGAGGAGATCCCCGCGGACCTCCAGGAGCAGGCGGACGAGTACCGCACGAAGCTCGTCGAGGTCATCAGCGAGAACGACGACGAGGCCATGATGAGCTACCTCGAGGGTGACGAGCTCTCGGTGGCGGACCTCAAGGCAGCACTGCGTCGCAGCACGCTGGCGTCCAAGGTGAACCCTGTCGTCTGTGGTTCGGCGTTCAAGAACAAGGGCGTCCAGCCGATGCTGGACGCGGTCGTGGACTACCTGCCGTCGCCCCTGGACGTCGGCAACGTGCACGGCACCCTGCAGGACGAGGAGACCCCGGCCGAGCGTGCGCCGGAGGCTTCCGCCCCGTTCTCGGGCCTGGCGTTCAAGATCGCCACCGATCCGCACCTGGGCAAGCTGACCTTCGTCCGCATCTACTCCGGAACCCTGGAGACGGGCACCTCGGTGCTCAACTCCGTCAAGGACCGCAAGGAGCGGATCGGCAAGATCTACCAGATGCACGCCAACAAGCGTGAAGAGATCGGCAGCGTCTCGGCCGGCGACATCTGCGCCGTGATGGGTCTCAAGCAGACCACCACCGGCGAGACCTTGTGCGATCCCAACAACCCGATTGTGTTGGAGTCGATGTCGTTCCCGGATCCGGTCATCTCGGTCGCCATCGAGCCGAAGACCAAGGCCGACCAGGAGAAGCTGGGTACCGCGATCCAGAAGCTCGCCGAGGAGGACCCGACGTTCAAGGTCCAGAACGACGAGGAGACCGGCCAGACGGTCATCTCCGGCATGGGCGAGCTGCACCTGGACATCCTGGTGGACCGCATGCGTCGCGAGTTCCGCGTCGAGGCCAACATCGGCAAGCCGCAGGTGGCCTACCGCGAGACGATCCGCGGCACGGTCGAGCGGCTGGACTACGTGCACAAGAAGCAGACCGGTGGATCCGGGCAGTACGCCAAGATCCAGATCAAGGTCGAGCCGTTGGACCCGAAGGAGGCCGATGGCGCCACCTACGAGTTCGTCAACGCGGTCACCGGTGGTCGCATCCCGCGGGAGTACATCCCGTCGGTCGACGCCGGTGCACAGGACGCCCTGCAGTACGGCATCCTGGCCGGCTTCCCCATGCTGGGTGTCAAGCTCACCCTGATGGACGGCGGCTACCACGACGTCGACTCCTCCGAGATGGCGTTCAAGATCGCCGGCTCCATCGCGATGAAGGAAGCGGCCCGCAAGGCCAAGCCCGTCATCCTCGAGCCGCTGATGGCCGTCGAGGTCGTCACGCCCGAGGACAACATGGGCGACGTCATCGGCGACCTGAACTCCCGCCGTGGGCAGATCCAGGCCATGGACGAGCGGGCAGGCGCCCGCATCGTCAAGGCACTGGTTCCGTTGAGCGAGATGTTCGGCTACGTGGGCGACCTGCGGTCCAAGACCCAGGGTCGCGCGAGCTACTCCATGGTGTTCGACAGCTACGCGGAGGTCCCGGCCAACGTGGCCAAGGAGATCATCGCGAAGGCGACCGGCGAGTGAGCATCGTAGTGAGCGCCGGCGAGCGAGCAGCGGAGCTCGTCGGGAGCCGAGCAGTACGCTCGGCGAAGGCAACGGGCGAGTGACGTTCGCGGTGCCCGGCAGTTCACTGCCGGGCACCGCACCTCGCTCGGCAGCAGTATCCACAGACTTTGGCGGCCGGGACACCATTCCGGCGGCCATCGGGTCCGGTCCACCAGGACCGGTCCAGATCCACCCAAGGACGTCACCCGGTAGAGGTTGAGACCGCGGGGCGTTCCCAGTCCTGAGGAGGACCGCAGTGGGCAAGGCCAAGTTCGATCGCAGCAAGCCGCACGTCAACATCGGCACCATCGGTCACGTCGACCACGGCAAGACCACCCTGACCGCAGCCATCTCGAAGGTGCTCGCGGAGAAGTTCCCGGACGTCAACAAGGCGGCCGCGTTCGACGAGATCGACAAGGCGCCCGAAGAGCGTCAGCGCGGTATCACCATCAACATCTCGCACCAGGAGTACACGACCGCGAAGCGGCACTACGCGCACGTGGACGCCCCCGGTCACGCTGACTACATCAAGAACATGATCACCGGCGCGGCCCAGATGGACGGTGCCATCCTCGTGGTCGCCGCCACCGACGGCCCGATGCCGCAGACCAAGGAGCACGTGCTGCTCGCCCGTCAGGTCGGCGTGCCGTACATCCTCGTCGCCCTGAACAAGGCCGACATGGTCGACGACGAGGAGATCCTGGAGCTCGTCGAGCTCGAGGTCCGCGAACTGCTGGCCAGCCAGGACTTCGACGAGGACGCCCCGGTCATCCGCACCTCAGGCCTGAAGGCCCTCGAGGGCGACCCGGAGTGGACCAAGACCATCGAACAGCTGATGGACGCGGTCGACGAGTCGATCCCGGAGCCGGAGCGCGACATCGAGAAGGCATTCCTGATGCCGATCGAGGACGTCTTCACGATCACCGGTCGTGGCACCGTCGTCACCGGCAAGATCGAGCGCGGCATCCTCAATGTCAACGAGGAGGTCGAGGTCGTCGGCATCAAGCCGAAGTCCTTCAAGACCACTGTCACCGGCATCGAGATGTTCCGCAAGCTGCTCGACTCGGCGCGGGCGGGCGACAACGCCGGTCTGCTGCTGCGTGGCACCAAGCGCGACGAGGTCGAGCGTGGCCAGGTCGTCTGCAAGCCGGGTTCCATCACCCCGCACACCGAGTTCGAGGCCCAGGCCTACATCCTCGGCAAGGACGAAGGCGGCCGTCACACGCCGTTCTTCAACAACTACCGGCCGCAGTTCTTCTTCCGCACCACCGACGTCACCGGTGTCGTGAAGCTGCCGGAGGGCACCGAGATGGTGATGCCCGGAGACACCACCGAGATGGTCGTCGAGCTGATCCAGCCCGTCGCCATCGAGGAAGGCCTGCGCTTCGCGATCCGCGAGGGCGGTCGTACCGTCGGCGCCGGCTCGGTCACCAAGATCCTCAAGTGACCTGAGCTTCGCCTGAACCACCCGAAGGCCCCCGTCGACACTGTCGGCGGGGGCCTTCCGGCATCTCGCGGGGTGGCCATGGCCTCGGTACGCGCTGTGCAGATCAGTTCCAGTGGTGCGCCACCTTCCCGGTCGTGGCGAACCACGAGAACTGTTCTGCAGCGGGGGTTCGGGGGTCTGGAACGGGCCTCAGAACCGCACCGGCGGCGTCGTGCGGATCGAGCCGCGGAGGCCGAAGGCGGCCACCGGTCGCCGCCGGTTCCCACACGCTCGCAGGACGCGATCGGCGAAGGCCTGCGGCCGCGCCAGATCAGCCCAGATGACCCGGATCACCAGCCAGCCGCGCTCGGAGAGTCGTTCCTCCCTGCCCTTCTCGGCGAGGACGACGTCGCTGACGCTCTGTCCCGGACGGAGCAGCGATGTGTACTTGCTGCGGCCGTCGAACTCGAGCAGCACCCCGCACTCGGGGATCGCACCGTCGGTCCTGCCGACGAATGTCCCGCGCTCGTCGTGGATCTCGGGCTGCAGCTCGAGATGCGGGATCTCGGGGTGCGCAAGCGCCAGACGGGTCAACGTCTCTCCCGGACTCTCGGATCTGCCGTCCGCCAGCCTGAGGGCCCTGATCGCGCTCGGTCGGCCGGCGGTCGAGGGGTGCTCAGCCAGCACACGCCGCATGGAGGGACCGTCGATGAGACCGCGCTGCAGCGCGGCGTCGGCAGCCACCACCGTCGCCTGCAGGCTGTCGGTGCGTCCCATGTCGAACAGGGTCCTGGCGACGGTGGTCAGTTGCAGCCCGCCGATCGTCATCCGGTCGTGATCGGGCAGTCGGGAAACGTGGACCTTCTTCGCGGTCGTTGTGCGACTGCCGCCCGACCCCGGCCGGGTGAAGTGCACAGCGTGCGCTGCGGTGGCCAACAGCGGGAGCCCGTGCGCGGCTGCGGCAGAGCGGTGGCTGAGCACCAGCCCAGGAGATTGCAGGGCGGCAGCGCGGACGCGGACGACTTCGCGCGCGTTCTGGTCCAGGTCGACGAGGCGATCGGCGTCGAGGTACACACCACGCGCCATCCGGATGCGCCGGCCGGCATGCAGATCGGCCCGGATCTCGGCGTCCGTGACGCCGGCTGCGAGCAGTGCTGCACGTGCGGACGCCTGCGGCAAGGTCTTCGACATCGGACCAGGGTGACGCCACCGGCGCTGCTGCGCACCAGCGCTCAAGGCCGGTGTGGACAACCCGGGCGGGTGTGGACAACGCGTTCGCCCGGAATGTCCGTCTGCAGAACAGTTCTCGCGGTGCGCTACCTGCCCGGGACTAGCGGACCACGGGAACTGTTCTGCAGCGCGCGGAACCGTCCCGCACCGGCCGGGCAACGTGTCCGGAGCGGCGTGACACACTGCAGGGGTGTCGGGTCGTGGTCGGGTCGCGTTGGTCTCCATGCACACCTCCCCGGCGGACCCGCCCGGTCGGGGTGATGCCGGTGGGATGAACGTCCACCTCCAGGAGCTCTCGGCGGCGCTGGTCGCGCTGGGCTGGGAGGTCGACGTCCTCACCCGTCGGGTGGCAGCGGAACAGCAGGAGATCCGCGAGCTCGCCGGCGGCGCCCGGTTGATCGCGATCCCGGCCGGCCCCGCAGATCCGGTCGCCAAGACCGAACTCGCCACGCTGGTCGGTGAGTTCGCCAGTGCTGCAGGCGATCTCGCTCGGCGGCGGAGCTACGACGTCGTGCACTCCCACTACTGGCTCTCCGGCGTCGCCGGTCTTGCGATCGCCCGCGCGGCCGACGCGCCCCACGTGCTCAACCTGCACACCGTCGCCGCGATGAAGAACGCCGCCCTCGCCCCCGGTGACGCTCCCGAGCGCCCGGAGAGGCTGCGGTGGGAGGCCGATCTGGTGCGGGCCTCCGCGGTGACCGTCACGGGCACCCGCGCGGAACGCAGGACCATCGAATCCGCGTACGGAGCAGAACCGGAGCGGGTGCGGGTGATACCACCCGGCGTCGATCTGCGGGCCTTCTCGCCGCAGCGCTCAGGGGCAGTGGTGACGGAACTGGCCGCGGATCCCTCGATTCCGGCCGCCACCATCGACGTGCTGCGACGCGGTGGCCAGCTCGTCATGATCGCTCGGGTCCAGCCGCTCAAGGGACACGACATCGCAATCCGGGCTCTCGCCGCGATCGCACCGGAGCGGCGACCGCCGCTGGTGCTGGCGGGGGACACCAGCCCGGGACACCAGGACTTCCGGGATCGGTTGCAGGCGTGGGTGATCGAGCTCGGACTCGAGGATCTGGTGCACTTCCTGCCGGCCGTGTCCAGGCGCTCCGCTGCTGATCTGTTGGCCGGCGCAGCGGTGTTACTGGCGCCGTCACGGTCGGAGACGTTCGGCCTGATCACCCTGGAGGCGGCAGCGAGCGGGACACCGGTGATCGCGTCCCGGGTCGACGGCCTCGCCGAAGCAGTGGCCGAGGGCCGCTCGGGTGAACTCGTCGACGGGTTCGCGCCGGCCGACTGGGCGGGGCACATCGACGGGTTGCTGTCGGACCCCTCGCGGCTGCGCGCACTCGGGGAGTCCGCGCGGGAGTACGCCCATGGTTTCGGCTGGGACCGGGTGGCCGCCGCGACGGCCGAGGTCTATCAGTCCGTCATCGCGCGTCACCCCCTGACAGTTGCTCGTGACGGGGCGCAGCCCGACCCGACCCGCGGTCCGGCTCCTGACCCGACCTTCGGTCTGGTCGGCCGCCACGTGCTGTTCCTGCACGCGCATCCGGACGACGAGACGATCGCCACCGGCGGGACCATTGCCCGACTGCTGGCGGCCGGAACGACCGTCAGCGTGCTGACCGCGACCCGCGGCGAGTGCGGGGAGAGCGCGCCGGGAGCGGCGCCGGAGAACGCCGGTGCCGACGCACTGGTCGTCCTGCGGCTGCGTGAACTGGCCGGGGCACTGGCGGAGCTCGGTGTGCAGCAGCACTTCTGGCTCGGCACGCGGCCGGCGCGGGCCGGCAATGATCCCGACGGCGGCGAGCGTCGGTACAGCGATTCCGGGATGCAGTGGGCCCCCGACGGATGGGCGGTGCCGGCACCGGACGTCCCCGACACCGCGCTGAGTCTGGCCGACCCCGACGAGATCACCGCCGACGTGCTGGCGTTGATCCGGGCGATCGGACCGGAGCTGGTGGTGAGCTACGACGCGCGCGGTGGCTACGGCCACCCGGACCACGTGAGCCTGCACCGGGCCGGGCGGGCGGCCGCCGCACTGGCCGGGGTCGGATTCGCGGAGTGCCTGCCCGGGCCGCCGGAGCATCGGGACGGCACGGTCGAAGACCCGTCAGACGGCACCGCCGGTGAGGTGGTCGCGGTGGATGTCCGGGCGCACCGCGCGCAGGTGGTCCGGGCGTTGCGCTGGTACCGCAGCCAGCTGATCGAGGTGGCCGACGACCACATCGTGCACGTGGGCGGGCAGCGGCAGCAGCTGCCGTCGGTGGAGTACTTCCGCATCCGGTGACCCGGGCAGCTGCGACCGGCGACGCTGGACAGCACGCACCCGGAAGCGCGCCGTCAGGCGGACGGACCCGGCCGGATGGCCCGGGCGGATGGACTCAGACGAAGGCCCAGATGATCGACACCGACCCGAAGGCGACCACCGAGATCAGGCACTCCATCAGCGTCCAGGTCCGGAAGGTCTGCGCGACGGTCAGCCCGAACGACTCCTTGACCAGCCAGAAGCCCGCATCGTTGACGTGCGAGAGGAACAGCGATCCGGCGCCGATCGCGAGGGCGACCAAGGCGGCCTGGGTCGGCGTCAACCCGGTGGCCAGGCCGGCCATGATGCCGGCAGCAGTGGTCGTCGCGACCGTTGCGGACCCGGTGGCGACCCGGATGACCACGGCGAGCAGGAAGCCCAGCAGCAGGGTCGAGACGCCGAGCGCGACGGCGGCCTTCGCAACCGAGTCGCCGACGCCGGCGTTGATGAGGCTCTGCTTGAATCCGCCGCCCGCGCCGACGATGAGGAAGACGGAGGCGATCGGGCCGACGCTGGCCGTCAACTTGCCGGAAATGCTGCCCCCGGAGAACCCGACCGCGCGGCCGAAGGTGATCACGGCGAGCAGCACCGCCAGCACCATGGCGACCAGCGGCTCGCCGAGGAAGTCCAGGACGACCCGGACCTGGTTGGCCTCCTCCGACCGCCAGATGATGTCGGCCAGGGCCTTGAGCAGCATCAGCACGATCGGGAACAGGATCGTGCCGAGCGTGACGGCGAAGGACGGCGGACGTTTCGCTTCGGGGTCGCCGACCCCGGCGCCGTCGGTGACGCTGCCGGTGCGGCCGTCGGACGCCCGCTGCATGTCCGCCCGGAACAGCGGGGCGGAATCTGCACCGACGGGAACCCACTTCGCCGCGAGCACGCTGAACACCGGGCCGCAGATGATCACCGTCGGGATCGCGGCCAGCAGACCGAAGGCCAGGGTCGTGCCGAGCGGTGCGCCCAGGGCGCCGATGGCGATCAGCGGACCCGGGTGCGGGGGGATCAGCCCGTGCAGCACGGACAGCCCGGCCAGAGCGGGGATGCCGACCCGCATCAGCGGCAACCGCGACTTCGCCGCCACCAGCACGATGACGGGCAGCAGCAGCACCAACCCGATCTCGAAGAACATCGGCAGGCCGATGATCGCTGCGACCAGCGCCATCAGCCACGGGATCGCCGCAGCCGACCGCCCGCGCAGGATCGTGTCGACCACCCGGTCGGCGCCGCCGGAATCGGCCAGCAGCTTGCCGAGCATCGCGCCGAGCGCGATCAGCAGGCCGACCTCCTTGAGGGTGCCGCCGACCCCGTCCTCGAAGTTCTTGATCGCGTCCAGCACCGGGACGCCCCCGGCGATGGACAGGAACGCGGATCCCAGGATCAGCGCCAGGAACGGGTGCAGCTTCAGCCAGGCGATCAGCACCACGATGAGCGCAATCGCGGCGACCGCGACCAGGATCAGCCGGGTGTCCTGACCGGTCCACGGCTGCGCCGCTTTCTCGGCCGGCGTCAGGTCGTCCTGGCGCAGGACGACGGGCGTCGCGAGCTGCGCGCCGATTGAATGCGCTGCCGTGCTGATGCTCATGTGGGGTCCCCGGTCTCGTCGGATGGTGCGGAGGCTGTGTGTGCTGCTGCGGTGGAGGTCCCGGGGGAGGGCGCGCCCAATGCGGACGAGCCGGCTTCCGGGCGCAGACCGAGCCGCCCGATCACCTCGGCGGCCAGCTCGGCCGGCCGGCGGTCGGGTCCACCGGGCGGTCCGGCCGCCTCGACGATCAGCACGTCCTCGTCGGGCGTCGGCAGCTGCAGCGAGCTGAGCTGCGAATCGAGCAGGGCCGCCGGCATGAAGTGGTCGGTGCGGGTGGCCATCCGACGGGCCAGCCGGTCCCGGCCCGCGTGCAGGAAGACGAACACGACCCGGTTGGCGGCGGAGGAACTCCCGCGCAGCACGTTGCGATAGGAGTGCTTCAGCGCCGAGCAGGTGATGATGCCGGGCACCCCCGCCATCGTGTGCTCCGCGATCCAGGACGCGACCGTCTCGAGCCACGGCCAGCGGTCCTCGTCCGTCAGCGGATGTCCGGCGGCCATCTTCTGTACGTTCTCGTCCGGGTGCAGATCATCGCCCTCGCCGAGATCCCAGCCCAGCTGACCAGCGAGCAGCGCGGCCACCGTGGACTTGCCGGATCCGGACACCCCCATCACCACCAGCACCGGTTGCTGCGAACCGGCGGGGACCGCGCGGGCGGTACCGCCGGGCGGCATCTGGCGGGTGTCGTCGAGCTGGTTTCCTGCCGGGTCGGCGGTCATCCTCCGACCCTAGAACTGCGCTGCACGCTGCTGTCACGGGAGGTGCCGTCGGAGCCGGGAGGGCCCGGTGCATCGTCCGGCCCGTTCCGGCTCCGCGGCAGTCTGCACCGACGACGCCCTCGCGGTCAGTAGTTTGGCGGGATGGATCCGGCGAGGCGGACACCGCCGGGACGGCAACGGCGCGTCGACAGGACCGTCGCCGCTGTCGTCATGATCGGATCTGTCACGTCGATCCTCGTCACCACCTGGATCGCGTTCCGGACCCCAGGTGCTGCGCTGTACTTCCTGCGCCACCCGCTGCAGGTGCAGGAGGTTCACGCACTGCTGACGGGCCTGCTGTCGGCGAACCTGCTGGTGCTGCAGGTGATCTTCCTGGCCAGACTGCCCTGGTTGGAACGGGCCTGGGGACGCACGGTGCTGATGCGGCGACACCGCCGACTCGGACAGTGGTCGTTCGGGTTGATGGTGGCTCACGTACTGCTGTTCGCGGTGCAGCGACAGTTGCAGGATCGGGCCAGACCCGGTGCGGCGCTGCTGCGGGTGTTCCTCCTCGACCCGTGGATGCTGATCGCGACGATCGGCACCCTGGTGCTGGTGCTGGTCGTGGTGACGTCGGCGACGCGAGCCCGGCGGCGGATCCGCTACGAGTCGTGGCACCTGATCCATCTGTGGGCCTACGTCGGGATCGCACTGGCCCTGCCGCACCAACTCGTCAGCCGCGATTTCGCCACCGGTTGGACGGTGCCCTACTGGTGGGGGCTCTACCTCGCAGCGCTCGGCGCCGTGCTGTGGTTCCGGGTCGGGGTGCCGATCGTCAGATCCGCCCGGCACCGTCTGCGGGTGGTGGACGTGCGGCCCGAGTCGGGCGGCGCCACCACGATCACGATGACCGGCCGCTGTCTCGATCGGCTGCGCGTGAGTGCCGGCCAGTTCTTCATCTGGCGCTTCCTCGGGTCGTCCGGCCGAACGCGCGGGCATCCGTACTCGCTGTCTGCCGCGCCGACCGCCGACCGGCTGCGGATCACCGTCGGCCGTACCGGCGACGCCGGCCGACGTGCTGCCGGACTTCAGATCGGCGTCAGGGTCGTCGTCGAAGGTCCATACGGCTCGGTCGTCGGCGACCGTCGACGCCACCCGCGACTGCTGCTGCTGAGCGCCGGCATCGGGATCACGCCGTTCAGGTCACTGTTGGAGAGGTTGCCGCTGCGGCCGGGGGAGGCTGTGCTGATCCATCGGGTGCACGACAGCACGACGGCGGTACTGCTCGCGGAGATGACGGAGCTCGCCCGGCGGCGGAACGTCGAACTGATCGTCCTGACCGGCGCGCGCCGCGCGGACGGATCCTGGCTTCCCGCGGGCCACGTGGCGGACGACGCACCGGAACTGCAGCGACTGGTGCCCGACGTGGCCGATCGCGATGTGCTGATCTGCGGACCACCGGAGTGGACCACGGCCGTCCGCGCTGCCACGCTCGCCGCCGGGGTGGCCCGCCGGGACGTCCAGATCGAGGAGTTCGGCTGGTGATGGACCTCGCACCCGCAGGGGACGAGATCGATTTGGCCGGGCAGCAGCCGTGGGGCATACTTGCATGGTTGCCCCGGACGGGGTGTGCACTGATTCGCGCCCGACGCAGTCTCCACTGCCGGTCTCGATCATCGACACACCCGACGGGATTCGAACCGCCTCTCGCAGGCGGGGCGGGCCGGCTCCGGGCGATGCAGGCGGGCTGATCGGGTCAACACCGATGCGGCCGCCGAACAAGACGGACACCACCGCGCGAGCGGAACGGTGACTCGTGCGGTTCGGACGTCCTGGACACGAGAACAGCGGCAGCGATGGAGTCAGGCGGCGCATGCGTGCGTCCCGGTCCGCCCGAGGGCGGACTGTGACCTGAGATCCGGACAGAGTCGGGTGTTTCTACGTGCCCGGCGCCTCCCGCCACGGCAGTTCAGCACGACCGACAGCACGACAGCAGCAGGACGGCACCGGCCTCGAGGTCAGTGCCCCCGACGATGAGAAGGACGGCAAGCGTGGCCGGACAGAAGATCCGCATCAGGCTCAAGGCCTATGACCACGAAGCGATCGACGCCTCAGCGCGCAAGATCGTCGAGACGGTGACCCGAACGGGTGCCCGCGTGGTCGGCCCCGTGCCGCTGCCCACCGAGAAGAACGTGTACTGCGTCATCCGCTCGCCGCACAAGTACAAGGACTCGCGCGAGCACTTCGAGATGCGTACGCACAAGCGGCTCATCGACATCCTCGATCCGACCCCGAAGACGGTCGACGCGCTGATGCGCATCGATCTGCCGGCATCGGTCGACGTCAACATCCAGTAGGCACTGACCAGCGGTTCACGCCCCTGATCAGCACTTCTCGTGAAACCTCGGATGACAGCGTTCGAGGAGATGGGTTCGAAAACATCATGGCCAACAATCTGAAGGGCATCCTGGGTCACAAGCTCGGGATGACGCAGGTGTTCGACGAGTCGAACCGGGTCGTCCCGGTGACCGTCGTCGCCGCGGGACCGGTCGTCGTCACCGCCGTGCGGACGTCCGAGAAGGACGGCTACACCGGGGTGCAGTTCGCGTTCGGCGCGATCGACCCCCGCAAGGTCACCAAGCCGGTCGCCGGCCACTACGCGAAGGTCGGCGTCACGCCGCGTCGCCACCTGGTCGAGCTGCGCACCACCGACGTCGCCGGCTACGAGGTCGGCCAGGAGCTGACCATCGAGCAGGTGTTCGAGGCGGGCGCAGAGATCGACGTGACCGGCACGACCAAGGGCAAGGGCACCGCGGGTGTCATGAAGCGGCATGGCTTCAAGGGCCTCTCCAGCGGCCACGGCGTGCACCGCAAGCACCGCGCCCCCGGCTCCATCGGCGGCTGCTCCACCCCCGGCCGCGTCTTCAAGGGGATGCGGATGGCCGGTCGCATGGGCGCCGTCACCATCACCACCCAGAACCTGACCATCCACGCCATCGACGCCGAGAAGGGTCTGCTGCTCATCAAGGGCGCAGTCCCCGGTGCCAAGGGTGGCGTCCTGATGATCAAGAGCGCAGTGAAGTCCGCTGCTGCCGGAAAGGTCGTTGCCTGATGACCACCGTCCAGATCACCAGTCCGGCCGGCAAGGCCGACGGCTCGGTCGAACTGCCCGCCGAGATCTTCGATGTGCAGGCCAACGTGCCGCTGATGCACCAGGTCGTCGTCGCCCAGCTGGCTGCTGCCCGCCAGGGAACGCACTCGACCAAGACCCGCGCCGAGGTCCGCGGTGGTGGCGCCAAGCCGCACCGCCAGAAGGGCACCGGTCGCGCCCGCCAGGGCTCGACCCGCGCGCCGCAGTTCGTCGGCGGTGGCGTTGTGCACGGCCCGCGGCCGCACCTCTACCTGCAGCGCACCCCCAAGAAGATGAAGGCCGCTGCCCTGCGCGGCGCCCTCTCCGACCGGGCTCGCTCCGGAAACATCCACGTGCTGTCCTCGCTCGTCGAGGGCACTGCCCCGTCCACCAGCACCGCCCTCGCGGCGTTGGCTGCGGTCGCCACCAGCCGCAACGTGCTGGTTGTCATCGAGCGGACCGACGAGGCTGCCTGGAAGTCGCTGCGCAACGCACACACCGTGCACTTGATCAGCGCCGACCAGCTCAACACCTACGACGTCCTGATCTCCGACGACGTGGTCTTCACCAAGGCCGCGCTGGACGAGTTCCTGGCGTTCGCCCAGAAGACGCGGCCGGCGCAGAGCACCGACGCTGTTTCAGTCGAGAAGGAGTCCGGCAAGTGATCGCCAATCCCCGCGACGTCATCCTGCGGCCGGTGGTCTCCGAGAAGAGCTACGGCCTGCTCGAGACCGGCCGGTACACCTTCGAGGTGCACCCGGATGCGAACAAGACGCAGATCAAGATCGCCATCGAGCAGATCTTCGAGGTCACCGTCGTCTCGGTGAACACACTGAACCGCCAGGGCAAGCGCAAGCGCACCCGGGCCGGATTCGGCAAGCGGAAGTCGACCAAGCGCGCGATCGTCACGCTGTCCTCGGACAGCAAGCCGATCGAGATCTTCTCGGGCGCCTGAGCGCGGACAAGGACTGAACAGACATGGGTATCCGTAAGTACAAGCCGACGACCCCGGGTCGTCGCGGAGCCTCGGTGAGTGATTTCACCGAGATCACCCGCGACACGCCGGAGAAGTCGCTCATCGCGCCGCTGCACAGCAAGGGTGGCCGCAACGTCCACGGACGGGTTACCGCCCGCCACCAGGGCGGCGGTCACAAGCGGGCATATCGGCTGATCGATTTCCGGCGGGCGGACAAGGACGGCGTGCCGGCCAAGGTCGCTCACATCGAGTACGACCCCAACCGCACCGCGCGCATCGCGTTGCTGCACTTCGCCGACGGCGACAAGCGCTACATCGTGGCGCCGAACCGTCTCGTGCAGGGTGCGACCGTCGAGACCGGCCCGCAGGCCGACATCAAGCCGGGCAACAACCTGCCGCTGCGCAACATCCCGGTCGGCACCGTGATCCACGCGATCGAGCTCCGCCCCGGTGGCGGCGCCAAGATCGCCCGGTCTGCCGGCAGCAAGGTGCAGCTCGTCGCCAAGGACGGCCCCTACGCCCAGCTGCGGTTGCCCTCGGGCGAGATCCGCAACGTGGACGTCCGGTGCCGCGCCTCGATCGGTGAGGTCGGCAACGCCGAGCACTCCAACATCAACTGGGGCAAGGCCGGCCGGATGCGGTGGAAGGGCAAGCGCCCGTCCGTCCGAGGTGTCGCCATGAACCCGGTCGACCACCCGCACGGTGGTGGCGAGGGCAAGACCTCCGGTGGCCGTCACCCGGTCAACCCGGGTGGCAAGCCCGAGGGCCGCACCCGTCGCCCGAACAAGGCGAGCGACAAGCTCATCGTCCGCCGCCGCCGCAAGTCCGGAAAGAAGCGCTGATCATGCCCCGTTCACTGAAGAAGGGCCCGTTCATCGACGACCACCTCCTCAAGAAGGTGGATGTCGCCAACGACAAGGGCTCCAAGGCAGTCATCAAGACCTGGTCGCGCCGCAGCACGATCATCCCCGACATGCTCGGGCACACGATCGCTGTCCACGACGGCCGCAAGCACGTCCCGGTGTTCGTCACCGAGTCGATGGTCGGTCACAAGCTCGGCGAGTTCGCCCCGACGCGTACCTTCCGGGGTCACGTCAAGGACGACCGTCGCGCCCGCCGCGGCTGATCCCGCACAGCACAAGACTTCTACAGAGAAGGAATCGAGAATGAATCCGAAGGCTGCACAGGCAACGCAGTTGCCGCGCGCCCGGGCTCAGGCACGCTTCGTGCGGACGACGCCGATGAAGGCCCGGCGGGTCATCGACCTGGTCCGTGGTCGGTCGACGACCGACGCGCTGGCGATCCTGAGGTACGCCCCGCAGGCTGCTGCCGAGATCGTGGCCAAGGTCGTCGCCTCCGCGGTGGCCAACGCCGAGAACAACCTGGGACTCGACCGCGAGGCACTGGTCATCGAGACCGCCTACGCGGACGAGGGGCCGACGCTCAAGCGTTTCCAGCCCCGCGCCCAGGGTCGTGCGTTCCGCATCCGCAAGCGCACCTGCCACATCACCATCGAGGTCGTCGAGGTCAAGACCGAGGCGGGCCGGGAATCCGGCCGCTCGCGTCGCACCGCCGGCAGCCGCACCAGCACGAAGGGGAGTGCGTCCTAGTGGGCCAGAAAGTCAACCCGCACGGGTTCCGATTGGGCATCACGACCGACTGGACGTCCCGTTGGTATGCGGACAAGGCCTATGCCGAGTACGTGGCTGAGGATGTCGCCATCCGCAAGCTCATGGACAAGGGCATGGAACGCGCCGGCATCGCGAAGGTGGAGATCGAGCGCACCCGTGACCGGGTCCGCGTCGACATCCACACCGCGCGTCCGGGCATCGTCATCGGCCGCCGCGGCGCCGAGGCCGATCGTCTGCGTGGCCAGCTGGAGAAGCTCACCGGCAAGCAGGTGCAGCTGAACATCCTCGAGGTGCGCAACCCCGAGAGCAATGCCCAGCTCGTTGCCCAGGGTGTGGCCGAGCAGCTGTCGAACCGCGTGTCGTTCCGTCGCGCCATGCGCAAGTCGATGCAGTCCGCGCAGCGCTCCGGGTCCGTCAAGGGCATCCGGATCCAGTGTGCGGGTCGCCTCGGTGGCGCCGAGATGAGCCGGTCCGAGTTCTACCGCGAGGGTCGCGTCCCGCTGCACACGCTGCGTGCCGACATCGACTACGGCTTCTTCGAGGCCAAGACCACCTTCGGCCGCATCGGCGTCAAGGTGTGGATCTACAAGGGTGACAAGACCGGTTCTCTCGCCGAGCAGAAGGCCGCTGAAGCGGCTGCTGCCCAGCGACCGGGCTCCGGCCCGCGTACCGGAGCACCGGCGGCGGATCGCCCGCGTCGTCGCGGCGGCTCCGCCGGTACCACCCCGACCTCCACCGACGCCTCGCGTGCAGCCGATTCCGCTCCCGCGGCCGACGAGGCCGCACCTGCAGTCCCGGCAACCGCCGGATCGGAGGCCTGAGCACCATGTTGATCCCCCGCAGGGTCAAGCACCGTAAGCAGCACCGTCCGCACCGGACGGGGTTCGCGACCGGTGGCACCGCAGTGACCTTCGGCGAGTACGGCATCCAGGCCCTGGAGCCCGCCTACGTCACCAACCGGCAGATCGAGTCCGCTCGTATCGCCATCAACCGGCACATCAAGCGTGGCGGCAAGGTCTGGATCAACGTCTTCCCGGACCGTCCGCTCACCAAGAAGCCCGCCGAGGTCCGGATGGGTTCCGGTAAGGGATCCCCGGAGTGGTGGGTCGCCAACGTCAAGCCAGGCCGGGTCATCTTCGAGATGAGCTACCCGACCGAGGCGATCGCCCGTGAGGCGCTGCGTCGTGCAATCCACAAGTTGCCGATGAAGTGTCGCATCGTTACCCGTGAAGGCAGTGAGTGATGGCAGACAAGACCGCTGACAAGACCGCCGACGACACCGTTGCGGTGACCGTCGACGAGAAGAAGGCTGCCAAGGCGGCGAAGGCCCCCAAGGCTTCCAAGGCTGACAAGAAGGCCGACGCCAAACCCGCCGAGACCACCGTGGTGGTCCGCGAGTCCGCCGCCGACCAGCTCCGTGAGCTGTCCGGTGACGAAATGCTTTCTCGTCTGCTCGAAGCCAAGGAGGAGCTGTTCAACCTCCGCTTCCAGCTGGCCACCGGCCAGATGGACAACAACCGCCGGCTCCGTACGATCCGGCACGACATCGCCCGGGTGTACACCGTCATGCGTGAGCGCGAGCTCGGCCTGTCGGTCGGCCCGGACTCCGAGGAAGGCGCCGCATGAGCGAGCCCACCGCTGCTCCGGCAGCCGAAGAGACTGACCCGCAGGCTGCGGCTGCTGCCCGCGGCGAGCGCAAGACCCGTGAGGGTTACGTCGTCTCGGACAAGATGGAGAAGACCATCGTCGTCGAGTTGGAGGACCGGGTGAAGCACCCGCGCTACTCCAAGGTCATCCGTCGCACCAGCAAGGTCAAGGCGCACGACGAGCAGGGCACCGCAGGTGTCGGCGACCGCGTGCTGCTGGCCGAGACCCGGCCGCTGTCCGCCACCAAGCGCTGGCGGCTCGTCGAGGTGCTGGAGAAGGCCAAGTAGGCCTGCTTCGCCCTCATCGCTCCACCCGAACGCCCCGTCCCGGTCCGCCGGACGGGGCGTTCGTCGTCCCCCACGGTCGCGGTACTGGCGGTCGTTTGCCCCCTATGTTCGCGGTAGTGGCGGTCGTTTGCCACTCACGTTCGCGGTCCTGATGGTCGTTTGCCACTCACGATCGCGGTGCTGGCGGTCGCCACCCGCGGGCGGACACGTCCAGGGGCTGCTGGCACACTCGGACGGATGCACAGCGTCGAGCTCGTCAGCGGGTCCCTGGCCGTCACGATCATCGACCACGGCGCGCGCATCGCCTCCGTGCACACCCCTGACCGGAACGGGAATTCCGGCGAGGTGACGCTCGGGTTCGACGACGAGCAGGGCTGGCTCGAGGACGGTGACTTCCTCGGGGCCACTATCGGCCGGATCGCCAACCGCGTCGACGGTGCCCGGTTCACCGTCGACGGCCGCGAGTACCGGATCACCCCGAACGAGGGCGAGCACGCGCTGCACGGCGGACCGCAGGGATTCGACAAGCAGACGTTTGCTCTCTCGGCCGTCGAGACGTCGGAGGACGGTGCGCAGAGCCTGACGGCGACCCGGCGCAATCCGGACGGCGAGATGGGCTTCCCCGGCAACCTCGATGTGACCGTCACCTACACGGTTGTCGCCAGCGCCCTCACGATCGAGATGAGCGCCGTCACCGATGCGCCGACGCCGGTGTCGCTGACGAACCACACCTACTGGAATCTGGCCGGCCGGCCCTGCTCGATCGAGGAGCATGTGTTCCGGGTCGACGCCGACAGTGTTCTACCGGTCCGTGCGGACCTGATCCCCACGGGTGGGATCGACCGGGTCGAAGGCACACCGTTCGACCTGCGGGAGCCGGTGAGGATCGGCGAACAGCTGCACACCCGGTCGGCCCAGACTGGCATCACCCGTGGCATCGACCACGACTACCTGCTGCGGGACCGCACCGATCGTCGCAGCACGCCGGTCGCCCGGGTGGTCGAGCCGGTCAGCGGCCGGACGATGACGATGTGCACAGACCAGGACAGCCTGCAGGTCTACACGGGCAACTTCCTGGACGGCAGCAAGCCGCTGCGCGACGGGGTGACGGCCCGGCAGGGCGGAGCGTTCTGTCTGGAGCCACAGGCGCATCCGAATGCGGTAAACGGCGGTGCGGACGATGCGGCCAGGGGAATCCTGCGACCGGGGAACACCTACCGCTGGTGGACGCGCATCGAGTTCGGCGTCGAGGGCTGATCGTGGCGGACGACGACAGCTCCGGCCGGTGGGTTGATCAGGCGGTGAGCATGGCGTTCGATGCCGACCGCCGGCGACCACGGATCGCCCAGACGCCCAGGGCCACCACCGAGGCCACCTCGAAGCCGACGATTCCGCGCTCCACGAGACCCAGCGGGATCACGCGCCACCAGGATGCATCCGCCACAGCGCCGTAGAGGATCGCGCCGACCAGCATCGTCAGGAACGCCAGAGTGCCGATGTTGAGCCACCAGGCAGCGCCCGCAGCGCGGGATGCGCGCCGTTCGCGGCGCCGGACGACGAACAGCACGGCCAGCGGGATCGACAGGAAGGCCACCATACTGGCCAACCGGTGGATCGATCCCGACGACGACGGGCCGACGGCCCAGTTGTGCTTGGGGAACGCCACCACGCCGAGGAGGCCGACGACCCAGGCAGCCAGCAGCACCGCACCGGCGGATCGCCGGCGCAGCAGGCCGGAGCGGACCAGCCCGACGACCAGCGCCGCCGAGCCGACAGCGAGCCCGAGCACCGCGAGGTTGAACACCCACGAACCGGAGCTGTAGACGTACTCGGAGATCGTGGACGCGCGGAGCTCGCGGCCCCGCACCGTGTCGCTGCCGATCGTGGCATCCAGCCCGAGGATGCCGACCGCGGCGATGACGGCGCCGAGGATCGCGAGTGCCCCCCAGACCGGTTCACCGATCGATCCGACCCGGGCGTCGTCGAGGCGCGGATCGGGCCGGGACCCGGAGCCGGCGGTCGCGACGCGGCCGAGTGCCGCAGCGGGGATGGTGTCGGACATCGCCCCAGATTAGAGCCGCTCCCTGGGAGCCTGCTGAGAACGGCAGCGGACCGGGATGAACGCCGACGAGGTCCTGACGGATGCATCGATCGGCGCGCGAAGGGCACTGTGGTGGGGTGACCCCCGACATCCTGGCCCCGCTCGCCCCGCTGCGCCGTGCGCTGGCGAAGTCCTTGCGTGATCGCGTCGCCGGCGCGGACGCCGAAGAGCGCGCTCGGACGATCTGGGGATCCGCGGGCCCGCGGTGGTTCACTCCCGAGGATCCGATCTGGCGGGTGCACGCCGACGCGTCGATGTTCGTCGGGGGAGTGCGCGCACTGTTGCTGCAGTCGTTGCATCCGTTGGCGATGGCCGGGGTGGCCGGGCACTCGGGATTCCGCGGTGATCCGTGGGGACGGCTGGAGCGCACGAGCCGCTTCCTGGCCACCACCACGTTCGGCATCATCGCGCATGCCGAGGCCGAGATCGCCAAGGTGACCGGAGTCCATCGCGCGGTGGTGGGCCGGGCCGACGACGGTCGTCCCTACTCAGCGAACGATCCGCACCTGCTGGAATGGGTGCACATCGCCGAGGTGGATTCGTTCCTGTGCACCTACCAGCAGTTCGGCGGGACGGCTCTGACGGCGGCAGAAGCCGACCGGTACGTCGAGCAGAGCGCGATCGTTGCCGGCAAGCTCGGCGTGCGGAACCCGCCGACGACGGTGGCCCAGCTGCACGCGCGGATGGCGGCCTACCGGCCGGAGCTCCGGGCCACCGCCGCCTGTCGGGACGCAGCCAAGTTCCTGCTGCTGGATCCGCCGCTGCCGGTCGCCTCGCGACCCGGTTACGGACTGTTGGCCGCCGGCGCCATCGCCACGCTGCCCGGCTGGGCGCGTCGCGAGCTGCGGCTGCCGCCTCCGATGGTGCTGTGGGACGCGCCCGGTCGACTGCTGGGCAGGGTCGGTGCCGGCGTCGTGCGCTGGGCGATGAGCGATCCGTCGGTGGCGAACCGCCGGGAACCTGGCACCGCCGCCTGACTGCGGCTCAGCCGACGATCGTCGTCACCAGGGTGGTCACGGACGGGGTCGCGGGGGTCGAGGAGAAGCCGAACCCGACCGATGGCGTGACGTCGGTGAGGATGCCCAGATCGGTCCGTTCCCAGCGGCCGGTGAGCGCGGCGATGGTGCGTTGTCCGGTGGCTCCGTAGTACTCGCGCCGGCCGCCGCCGGCCGTCCCACGGGTGCTGACTCCGGGCAGGATCCGGCGGGCCAGCGGGTCGATCGCAGTGTTCCACCACGGGCGGGCGGCCAGCACCGTCGGCACCAGAGCGAGCAGCCGGCCCAGCCCCGACACCGGACCGATGGTCAGGCTGACCCGGAGTGCGCCGGCGTCGACCCGCCAGATCCCGGTGCCGGTGACGGTCACCGGGGCGATGCGCACCTCGTCGAAGGTGTAGGTCTCGGAGACGAAGGCGGCAACGCTCTGCGTCGGGGCGAGCAGGATGCGCCGGCCGTCGGGCTGCTGCAGCATGACGTCGGAGAAGCTGCCCAGCGGCGAACGGTGCCAGCGGCCGATCACCAGCCGGACCCCGCTGGAACTGCCGGCACCGGCGATCCGGCCGTGGAACCTGCGGACCGGCGGACGGGTGCTCATGCTGCCAGCGTAGGGAGCATGGTCGCCGGAGGCCATCCGAGGTCGGGCCCGGCGCGAACCACCCGGCAGTGCTGCCACCGCACGTCCCGTCACCCCGTTTGGAGCTGTCCATGACCGTTCTGTCCGACTTCACTGCTGATGCGCTCACCGGCACGACGACCCCGCTGAGCGAGTACGCGGGCAAGGTCGTGCTGGTCGTCAACACCGCGTCGAACTGCGGTTTCACCCCGCAGTACACGGCGCTGGAGCGGCTGTGGCAGACCTACCGCGACCAGGGGCTCGTCGTGCTGGGGTTCCCGTGCAACCAGTTCGGTGGGCAGGAGCCGGGTGACGCCGAGGCCATCGGCGAGTTCTGCCAGGTCAACCACGGGGTGAGCTTTCCGATGTTCGCCAAGGTCGACGTCAACGGCGGCGAGTCCCATCCGCTGTTCGCCTGGCTGCGCGCGGAGGCCAAGGGAGCGCTGGGGACCTCCAAGATCAAGTGGAACTTCACCAAGTTCCTCATCGGGCGGGACGGCGCCGTGATCAAGCGGTTCGGTTCGACCACCAAGCCCGACGACCTGGCCGGCGACATCGAGCGGGCACTGGGCTCCTGAGGCGGTTGCCACCGGGGCCCCCGAGAAGCTCTCAGATCCCCCGCGGGCTCTGTGCGTAGCCGGACACGGGGAGTTCACGGGCGACGGCGCTCGGCGAAACACACGCTGCCTAGCGTTGTCGTCAGTTGCCCCGCAATGACGGGGGGTGCGCCATCACACTCTGACCCCAGGAGCGCATCGTGGCCGTGCCCGTCGGATCCATCACCTCATCCGCACCCGAACCACCCGTCGACCTTGTCGATGTTTCGGCTGCCCCGTCGCCCAACCTCGAGCGTCGGCGCCCGGCCGGCCGCCGGATCGAGGTGTGGGAACCGGAGGACGAGACCTTCTGGCGCGGCGGCGGTCGTCGGGTCGCCACCAGGAACCTGCAGATCTCGATCTTCGCGGAGTTCCTCGGCTTCGCCGTCTGGGCGCTGTGGTCGATCGTGGTGCCGCAACTGTCGGCTGCCGGCTTCGCGCTCAGCGTCGACCAGCAGTTCTGGCTGATCGCGATCCCGAGTCTGGTCGGGGCGACGCTGCGCATCCCGTACACCTTCGCGGTCCCGAGGTTCGGTGGCCGCAACTGGACGGTCGTGTCCGCCCTGTTGTTGCTGCTGCCGACCGCAGCGCTGGCGATCGTGGTCCAGCATCCTGGGGTGCCTTTTGCGGTACTGATGCTGGTAGCGGCCCTGGCCGGGGTGGGCGGCGGCAACTTCGCCTCGTCGATGGCGAACATCTCGTTCTTCTATCCGGAAGCGGAGAAAGGCAAGGCCCTCGGGCTCAACGCCGCCGGCGGCAATCTGGGTACCGCGGCCGTGCAGTTCGCCGTTCCGCTGGTGATCGTCGGCGCCGCCGGGATCCACCTGGAGCGCGCGGGACTCATGTTCATCCCACTGATCCTGCTGGCCGCGGTGCTGGCATGGAAGTGGATGGACAACCTCGCCGCCACCCGATCAGATCCGAAGGCGTTCGCTGCCGCGACCCGGTCGCGTCACACCTGGATCATCTCCTTCCTCTACATCGGAACCTTCGGCTCCTTCATCGGGTACTCGGGGGCGTTCCCCACCCTGATCAAGAGCCAGTACCCGACGGTCACGCTGTCGATCGCCTTCCTCGGCGCGCTGGTCGGATCGATCGCCCGTCCGCTGGGTGGCTTCGTTGCCGACCGCCTCGGTGGGGGCCGGGTCACCGTCGTGTCGTACTGCGTGATGGCGCTCGCTGCCATCGGCGTCATCACGGCGCTCCGCGGAGGTGGCTTCGGACTGTTCCTCTCGTCGTTCCTGGTGCTCTTCGTAGCCAGTGGCCTGGGCAACGGCTCGCTCTACCGGATGATCCCCGCCGTGTTCCAGGCGACGGCCGAGCCGGACGCGACGGGCACCGTGACCCTTGCCGCCAGGACAGCCGCCAGACGGGCAGCGGCGGGGTGCATCGGCATCGCAGGTGCGATCGGAGCGTTCGGTGGATTCCTCATTCCCCGTGGCTTCGCCATCTCGAAGTCGGTGGCCGGCTCGCTGGTCCCGGCGCTGTGGATCTTCGTCGGCGTCTACCTCGTGATGGCGGTGGTGACCTGGGCGGTGTATGTGCGACGCACCACTCCGCTCGGCGCCGACGCCATCTGACCGCGCTGATGACCTCCGTCGCCACGCACTGCCCCTACTGCGCGCTGCAGTGCGGGATGGCTTTGACCCCGGTCGCCGACCGGGCTCCCGGCGGGCAGTCCGGTGACGGGCCGGCCGGTGACGGGGAGCCGAACAGATCCCTGCCGATCGTGGCCGGTCGCGCGTTCCCGACGAACCGCGGCGGTCTGTGCCGCAAGGGCTGGACCAGCGCGACGGTGCTCGGCGTCCCCGACCGGCTGACCAGACCGCTGCTCCGCGGTCCCGACGGTGCACTCGGCGCGGTGTCCTGGCCGGTCGCCCTCGACCACATCGCCGAACGCCTGCAGGCCCTCATCACGGAATCCGGGCCGCAGTCGGTGGCGGTGTTCGGCGGCGGGGGCCTGACCAACGAGAAGGCCTACCAGCTCGGCAAGTTCGCCCGGATCGTGCTGCGCACACCGAACATCGACTACAACGGTCGGTTCTGCATGTCGAGCGCGGCAGCGGCGGCCAACCGCTCCCTCGGGATCGACCGCGGCCTGCCGTTCCCGCTGGCGGATCTCGGGACTGCGGACGCGATCCTGTTGCTGGGCAGCAACATCGCCGAGACGATGCCACCGGCCGTCGCCCATCTGGCCGGGGTTCGCGACCGGGGCGGACTGATCGTCGTCGACCCACGCCGCAGCGCCACTGCCGCGCTGGGATCCGCCGGCCAGGGACTGCACCTGCAGCCGGTGCCGGGGACCGATCTGGTGGTGCTTTCGGCACTGCTGCACGTGTTGTTCGCCGAGGGACTGGTGGACCACGAGTACCTGGCGGCCAGGACCACCGGCGCCGACGAGGTGCTGCGGTCGGTGTCCGCGTGGTGGCCCGAGCGGGCCGAGAGTGTGTGCGGCGTCGCCGCTTCGGTGCTGCGCGGAACGGCACGTCGGTTGGCGGCCGCCTCGCCCTCCCGGGGCGGCGCCGGCGTCTTCGTGCTGTCCGGTCGCGGCGTCGAGCAGTCGAGCCAGGGCACCGACACCGTCACCGCTGCGATCTCGCTGGCGCTGGCCCTCGGCCTGCCCGGCCGCAGGGGGAGCGGGTACGGAGCGATCACCGGGCAGGGCAACGGGCAGGGCGGCCGCGAGCACGGCCAGAAGGCCGACCAGTTGCCCGGCTACCGGTCGATCTCCGACCCGGCCGCCCGGCGGTTCGTCGCCGGGGTCTGGGGAGTACCGGAGGAGTCCCTGCCGGGGCCGGGACTGCCTGCGGTGCAACTGTTGTCCGCGCTCGGGCGTCCCGGTGGACCGCGGGCGCTGCTGGTGCACGGCAGCAACCCGGTGGTCAGCGCGCCCGACGCGGATCGGGTCGTCGAGCGACTCCGTTCGCTGGATCTGTTGGTCGTCTGTGACGTCGTGCCGTCCGAGACGGCGCTGCTCGCGGACGTCGTCCTGCCGGTCACCCAGTGGGCCGAGGAGGAGGGGACGATGACGTCGCTGGAGGGGCGGGTGCTGCGCCGCCGACGAGCCGTCGACCCGCCGCCCGAGGTGCGGTCGGAGCTGTGGATCCTGGCCGAGCTGTCGCGTCGACTGGGTGGCCCCGTCCTGGACACCGATCCGGCAGCGGTGTTCGACGACCTGGCCAGAGCCAGTGCCGGCGGCCGCGCCGACTACAGCGGGCTGAGCCACGCCCGCCTCGACGAGGACGAGCACTCCGGTGGTGACGGGCTGTTCTGGCCGTGTCCGGCCGTCGGTGCCGACCGGCACCCTGGCTCCCCACGACTGTTCGCGAACTCCTTCCCCACCCCCGACGGCAGGGCCAGGTTGGTGGCGGTCGAGCACCGCGGACCGGCGGACGACCTGCGACCCGACGCTCCGGTGTACCTGGTGACCGGGCGCATCCTGCAGCACTACCAGTCGGGCGCCCAGACCCGAAGGGTCCCCGAGCTGAACCGCTCGGCCGACGGCGCGTTCGTCGAGATCCATCCACTGCTGGCCGACCGGTTCGGCATCGAGGACGGCGACCGGGTACGCCTGAGATCGGCAAGGGGGACCGTGGTCGCACCCGCCAGGTTCACCGAGCGGATCAGGCCCGACACCGTCTTCATGCCGTTCCACTTCGCCGGCGCCGGCAGCGTCAACCGGATCACCAATGACGCCACCGACCCGATCTCCGGGATGCCGGAGTTCAAGGTCTGCGCGGTGTCGGTCGAGGCCGCGGCTTCTTCGGACCAGGACGCGGGCGCTTTGCGGACCGGTTCACCGGCGCCGGTCCCCGCATGAGGTGGACCAGATCGCACCCGATGCAGATCGTGGTGATCGGCGACGGGATGGTCGGCAGCCGATTCGTCGACGATCTGCTGAGCAGGGACCTCGACTGCCGGACCCGGGTGACCCAGCTGGGCGCGGAACTGCACCCCGCGTACACCGCGTGCTGCTCAGTGACGTGCTGGCGGGCCGCACAGCACTCGGGTCGCTGACCCTGCCGACCAGGTCGGACCTGCGTCACCGGCTGCTCACCGGTCGCGCTGCGATGAGCATCGACCGTCGGGCGCGGCTGGTGCACGATGCAGCCGGGGACGAGCATCCGTTCGACCTGCTGGTGCTCGCCACCGGTGCCGCGGCGCGGATCCCCTCGGTCCCGGGACTGGCGCTCGAGCACGCGGACGGTGAACCGGCGTTGCCCGTCGGCGCCCATGCCCTCCGGACCCTCGACGACGTCGCGGAGATCATCGCCAGGAGTGATCACGTCGCTGCGGCCGTGGTCGTCGGGGCCGGTGTCCTCGGAGTGGAGGTCGCCGCCGGGCTGGCGGTCCGCGGGCTGGCGGTGACGCTGGCTGCCCACGGCGGGGTGATGGACCGACAGTTCGCTCCGGCGGCCGCTGCGGTGGCCGCCCGGCGGCTGCGGGTGGCCGAGGTCACCGTGCTGACGGAGGTGTCGACCGAGCAGGTCCTGCTGGCGGACGGCGCGATGTGCGGGATCCGACTGCGACCGACCGGATCTGCCGCCGGGCCGCCGATCGACCTGGCTGCCGGTCTGCTGGTGCTGGCCTGCGGCACGACCCCGGAGGTGGGCCTGGCCGTCGCCGCCGGCCTCCCGGTCGAACACGGGGTGCTGGTGGACGCGGACCTCGCCTCCCCGACGGACAGCAGTGTCTGCGCCATCGGCGACTGCGCCCAGCCCCTGGAGGGCAGCTCCGGACTGATCGCGCAGGGGTGGGAGCAGAGCCGGCGGCTCGCCGTCCGGATCGTGACCGAACTCGACGCCGATGCTGCGGCTCCGTCCGCCGAGATCGTCGGTGCCGCAACCGGATCCACGGCCACCACGTCTGCTGCTGCCCCGTCCGGGGCGACGCCGAGTGCCTGGCCCGCGTCGCCCACGGACGTGGTGAAGGTCAAGGGCGACGGGCTCGATCTGGTCGCCTTCGGTGTCTCCGCGCCGGGGGGCGGCGGCCCGACAGGTGCGCCCGGCGGCGGCGCGGCCGGCTCCACGCGCAGCGTGACGTTGAGCGACCCGGAGGGCGGTCGGCACCTCGAGGTGGTGCTGGCGGGTGACCGGGTGATCGGGGGGACCTGCATCGGTGGTGGCCAGGTGACCGCCGACCTGGTCAGCGCCTACCTGCGCAGGACCCCGGTCCCGACAGACCCTGCACAGCTGTTGGTCCGGTCCGTCGTCGCCGCACCCGAGGTGGTCAACCCGACCCGGATGCCCGACCACACGACGGTGTGCACCTGCAACGCGGTGAGCAAGGGCGAGATCGTCGCCTGCTGGGTCGGTGGCGGGCGCAGTGTGGCGGAGGTCGCCGCCACCACCCGGGCGACGACCGGCTGCGGCAGCTGCACCGCAGTCGTCTGCGGCCTGCTCGACTGGCTGCAGGAATCGGATCCGGACGACGCAGCGCCGGGTTACCTGCCGGAAACACCGTCTGCACCCGCCGGCAATCCACCGCTCGTAGCGTCGTCGGGGTTCCGCCCGATGACGCACGGAGTTCCCTCCCACCAATTCCAGGGGTCGACGTGACACAGGCAGCTGCACCACGAGAGTTGGTGGTGATCGGTGGCGGTATGGTCGCCCACCGCATCGTCGAAGCGATGCGCGCCCGCGACGGCGACGGCAGCTGGCGGGTGTCGGTGTTCGCGCGCGAGCCGCGGCTGCCCTACGACCGGGTGGCGCTCACCTCCTACTTCGAGGCCGTCGATCCCGAGGCGCTGTCGCTGGGAGACCGCGCACTGTGGACCGACCCGCTGGTGCACCTGCATCGCTCGGTCGCCGTCGTGGACATCGACCGGGCAGCACGGACGGTCACCGATTCACTCGGTCGCACGCACCGCTACGACCGGCTCGTCCTGGCGACGGGCGCCGACGCGGTGGTGCCGCCGGTTCCGGGCAGCGAGCTGCCCGGAGTGTTCGTCTACCGGTCCATCGACGACGTCGCGGCCCTCCGCGGATGGGTGCACGACAGGCAGGTGGGCGGCCGCGCGGTGCAGGGTGCCGTGATCGGCGGGGGCCTGCTGGGCCTGGAGGCCGCCGGCGCACTGGCGAGGCTCGGTGTGGGCGTCACCATCGTCCAGTCGGCGGGCCACCTGATGAACGCCCAGCTCGATCTGGGTGGCGGAGAAGCGTTGCGGCGACTCATCAACCGGTCCGGCATCGCCGTCCGGGTCGGCACCCGGACGACGCGCGTGGTTCGCGGCAGGTCGGGTCGGGTCGGCCGGGTGGAGTTCGCCGACGGCGGTCGGTTGCCGGTCGAGCTGGTGGTGATGGCCACCGGCGTCCGTCCTGCCGATGCGCTGGCCAGGGCCGCCGGCCTGGCGGTGCACGACACCGGCGGGATCGTCGTCGACGCAGGCTGCGTGACCTCCGATCCCGCTGTCTACGCGGCCGGGGACGTCGCCGCCATCGACGGCCGGTGCCTCGGGCTGATCGCCCCCGGCTATGCGATGGCCGAGATCGTCGTCGATCGGCTGCTCGGCGGTGACGGCGAGTTCCCCGGCGCGGACACCGCGGCCAAGTTGAAGCTGTCCGGCGTCGACGTCGCGAGCTTCGGCGACGCGCTGGGAACGACACCCGGTGCGCTGGAGGTGGTCTGGGCCGATCCGGTCGCTGGGGTGTACCAGAAGTTGGTGATGTCCGACGATGCGCGGACGTTGCTCGGCGGCGTGCTGGTCGGCGACGCATCCGCCTACGCCTCGCTGCGGCCGATGCTCGGTCGGGCGTTGCCCGGCGATCCGGCGACCTACCTGTCGCCGGCGGGCGCCGGCGCGTCGGTATCGGGTGAGCTGCCGGACGACATCGCGGTCTGCTCCTGCAACAACGTCTCCGCCGGCGCCGTCCGGAGCGCCGTCACCGACGGCGGCTGCAGCGATCTGGCCGCCGTCAAGACGTGCACCAGGGCGGGCACCAGCTGTGGGTCGTGCCTGCCGCTGGTCAAGAAGCTGGTCGGTGCCGAGCTGGAGAAATCCGGTGTCTCGATGTCGACGGCCCTGTGCGAGCACTTCGCGGTGTCGCGGGCGCAGCTCTTCGACATGGTGCGGGTCGCCGGTCTGCGCACGTTCAGCGCCATCATCGACCGGTTCGGGGTGCGGACCGGCGAGGGTCTGGATCCTGGTCGCGGGTGCGACATCTGCAAGCCGGTGATCGCCTCCGTCCTGGCGTCGCAGTTGGGCGGCCACATCCTCGACGGCGAGCAGGCGACCCTGCAGGACACCAACGACCACGTGATGGCGAACCTGCAGAAGGACGGCAGCTACTCGGTGGTCCCGCGGATCGCCGGCGGGGAGGTGACACCCGAGGGGCTGATCGTGATCGGTGAGGTGGCCAGGGACTTCGGGCTCTACACGAAGATCACCGGTGGCCAGCGGATCGACATGTTCGGAGCGCGCATCGAGCAGCTGCCGTTGATCTGGAAACGGTTGGTGGACGCCGGTTTCGAGTCCGGCCATGCCTACGGCAAGTCGCTGCGGACGGTGAAATCGTGCGTGGGATCGACGTGGTGCCGCTACGGCGTGCAGGACTCCGTGGAGATGGCAGTCAGGTTGGAGCTGCGCTACCGCGGGCTGCGATCGCCGCACAAGCTCAAGATGGGCGTGTCCGGGTGCGCCCGGGAGTGTGCGGAAGCCAGAGGCAAGGACGTCGGGGTGATCGCCACCGACCGTGGCTGGAATCTCTACGTCGGCGGCAACGGCGGATTCACCCCACGTCATGCGCAGCTGTTCGCCGAGGATCTCGACGACGAAGCCCTGATCCGCACCATCGACCGGTTCCTGCAGTACTACATCAGGACGGCAGATCGCCTGCAGCGCACGGCCCACTGGATCCAGGAGGTCGACGGCGGCATGGACGCCGTGCGTTCCGTCGTGCTGGAGGATTCGCTCGGGATCTGCGCCGACCTGGACGCCGCGATGCTCGGACACGTGGAGTCCTACGCCGACGAGTGGGCTGCGGTGCTCGCCGATCCGGACCAGCTGCGGCGCTTCTCCTCGTTCGTCAACGCACCCGACGAGGCCGACCCCGACCTGCAGTACCTGCCGACCCGTGGCCAGGTACGGCCGGCCACCCCGGACGAGCGCCGATCCGGGGGACCGGTGCTCATTGCCGGCGTCGATCTGGCGATGCGCCGATGACCGCCGCCGGCAGCTGGGTGCGAGTGTGTCCGGTGGACGCCCTGACCATGGAACGCGGAGCGGCGGCGCTCGTCGACGGTATCCAGATCGCCCTCTTCCGGCTGGCGGACGGGAACGTCCATGCCGTCCAGCACCGCGACCCGTTCAGCGGAGCGAACGTGCTGGCCCGCGGCATCGTCGGCAGTCGGCAGGGGGAACCGACGGTGGCCTCGCCGATGTACAAGCAGGTCTTCTCGTTACGGACGGGTCGGTGTCTGGACCGGGCCGGCCGGGAGCCGGTGCCGGGTGACGACGGGAACCTCGTCGTCCATGCGGTGCAGGTGCGGCACGGCGCCGTGCACGTCGGTCCCGCGGTGAGCGGTCCTGCGGTGAGCGGTCCTGAGGCGAGCGGTCCTGCGGCGAGCGGTCTGCCGGCGGACGACCAGGTGGTGGTCCTGACGTGACCACCCTGCTCGGCATCGACCTGCGCGGACGCCCGGTGCTCGTCACCGGCGGTGGACCGGTGGCGGCCAGGCGCGTCACGGCGATGGTCCGGGCCGGGGCACTGGTCAGGGTGGTCTCGCCGTGGATGTGTGAGGACATCCTCGACCTGCATGCGGAACATCCCGACGCCGTGCAGTTGCACCACCGCGAGGTCGCCGAGTCCGATGTGGATGACGTCTGGTTGGTGCACGGCGCCACCGGTGACCCGGCGACCAACCTGCAGCTGGCCGGCTGGGCGACCGAGCGCCGGGTGTTCTGCACCAATGGTGGAGCGGCTGACCGCGGTACGGCCAGGACGCCTGCCGTCACCCGGTCGGGGGAGGTGGTCATCGGGGTGGTGTCGGGCGGCGACACGGCAGGTTCCTCGCACGCCGATCCGCGTCGGGCCACCGTGCTGCGCGACCGGATCGCCGACCTGCTCGCCGAGGGCGAACTCGACCTGCGACGTCATCGTCCGGGAGCCGGTCGGGTGGTGCTGGTCGGCGGCGGTCCCGGGGCCGAGGACCTGATGACGGTGCGCGGTCGCCGTGCCCTTGCCGAGGCCGATGTGGTGGTCACCGACCGACTCGGGCCGTCCTCGCTGGTGCAGCGACTGCGTCCTGGGGTCGAGGTGATCGACGTGGGGAAGGCCCCGGACCACCATCCGGTCCCGCAGCAGCGGATCAACGAGATCCTCGTCGAACACGCCCGACGCGGTCGGGTGGTGGTGCGGCTGAAGGGCGGTGACCCGTTCGTCTTCGGCCGCGGCGGCGAGGAGGTCATCGCGTGCCGGGAGGCCGGGGTCGAGGTCTCGGTGGTCCCCGGGATCAGCAGCGCGCTCGCTGCTCCGGCACTGGCCGGCATCCCGATCACCCAGCGGGGTCTGTCGACCTCGTTCCACGTCACGACCGGACACGGCGGCCTCGACCCGGCGGCCACGGCCGTCGTCGGCCTGCCGGGATCGGTGTTGGTCGTGCTGATGGGAGTGTCCGCGCTGGGTCTGATCGCCGAGCAGGCGGCCGCTGCCGGTGCGCCCGCCGACACCCCGATCGCGGTGGTGGAGAACGGGTCGACACCGCAGCAGCGGATCGTCCGCGGCACCCTGGGCACCATCCGGGCGATCGCGCGACAGCGGGCGATCGCTGCCCCGGCGGTCATCGTCATCGGTGCGGTCGCCGCGCCGGACGTGCTCGGTCCGTCACCGGAAACGGCGGCCGGGTGAGCGAGCTCGGCGCCGCACTCGGCCAGGTGATGGCCGGCTGCACCGTCCTGCTCACGGGGGAGCGGCGGGCGTCCGAGCTGGCTGCTGCGCTGTCCAGGCGCGGGGCGAACATCCGTCATGCGCCTGCGCTGACGATGATCCCGTCGCCCGACGACGAGGCCCTGATCGCGCGCACCCGGGAGCTGATCGCCGCGCCGCCCGACGTCCTGGTGGTCTCGACCGGTATCGGCTTCCGCGCCTGGGTGGAGGCGGCCGACGTCCACGGGCTCGCGGAACGCCTCATCGTCGCGCTCGGCGGAGTCCGGCTCATCGCGCGCGGACCGAAGGCCCGCGGTGCGCTGCAGGCCGCGGGTCTGCATGCCGACTGGGTGGCCGAGTCCGAGACGTCCGCCGAGGTCGCCGAGGTGTTGCTGTCGGAGGGCGTCGACGGCAGCAGGATCGCACTGCAGCACCACGGTGCCGGCGCGGACGGGTTGGACGAGGTGTTCCGGGCCGCCGGCGCCGAGGTGATGGCACTGGAGGTCTACCGGTGGGGCCCACCGCCCGATCCCGCGTTGCTGCAGGAGTCGGTCCTGGACGCGGCGGACGGTCGGATCGACGCCGTCGTGTTCACCTCCGCCCCCGGGGCGGAGGCGTGGCTGTCGGCCGCGGAGTGTGCCGGGGTGGCGGACCTACTCGTCGACCGGGCCCAGCGTGGTCTGCTGGTGACCGCCGCGGTCGGACCGGTGACGGCGAAACCGTTGCAGCGCCGCGGTATCGACCCGCTGCAGCCCGAGCGGAGCCGGCTCGGTGCGCTGGTCAGGGTGATGATCGCGCACTACGAACAGGCGGGCGCCGTCGCCCTGCGGACCGCAGCGGGTGCGCTGCAGCTGCGAGCCAGGATGGCCGTGCTCGACGGGCGGGTCCTGGCGCTGTCACCGAGCGGTCTGCTGGTACTCAGGTTGCTGGCCCAGGCGCAGGGGGACGTGGTGCCGCGGGCCGACATCCTGCAGGCGCTGCCCGGTGACTCGCAGGACCCGCACGCCGCCGAAGTGGCCATCGCTCGGCTCCGTGAGGCCGCAGGCGAGCGTGGGCTGGTGCGGACGGTGGTCAAACGGGGCTATCGACTGGTGCTGGCGGAATGACGGCGGGCGTCAGCCGGGTCGACGCGCGCGCACCGGCCGGGGCGCAGCCGGGCGGTGCAGAGCTGGACGGCCGTTTCCGGCTCGGTCGCACGCGCGGACCGTTGCCCGTGCTCATCGGCTGCTCGCACGGGACCGCTGATCCCGAGGGACGGGCCGCGATCCGCGCTCTGTTGCAGCAGGTGAGGCTCGCCGCGGCGACGCTGGGGTGCGCTGAGATCGACGTCGTCGAGTCCTTCGTCGACGTGCAGCACCCGCAGATCGGCGAGGTCGTTGCGAGCGTCCTGCACACGGCGGCCGCCGGCGCCGTGGTGGTGCCGTTGCTGCTGTCGGGTGGCTTCCACGTCCACGTCGACATCGCCGCGGCGGTTGGTGGCACCGGGATGCGTGCCGTGGCCTCCCGGCCGCTCGGCCCCGACCCGCGGCTCGTCCAGATCCTGCTCGAACGCATCAAGGAGGCCGGTGTCGACGAAGCGAGGGCGGTGGTGATCGCGGCCGCCGGATCGTCCGATCCGCGCGCCGGACGGGACGTCGAGGCGGTCGCAGCCGCGCTCGCGCAGCAGAGATCGGGCCCGGTCAGCGTCGGGTACGGCGCAATGGCCCCCCCGACCGTCGACGAGGCCGTCGACGCTGCAGGACCTCTCGCTGCCGCGGCCAGCTACCTGTTGGCGCCGGGGCACTTCCACGGCCGCGTCCGGGCAGCGGGAGCCGCCGTCGTGACCCGGCCGCTGGCGCCGCACCCGTTGCTGGCCGAGATCGTGCTCGACCGCTACGCGGCAGCGGTGCTGCGCGGCCGCCGCTCCTAGACTCTGGCGGTGCCCTCACGATCCCCGCTGCCACCCCGGTTCGGGTTGGACGCTGCTCGGATCCGCACGCCGCAGCAGGGTCACTGGGCCACCGTGCGGGAATGGCTGCACTGGAAGCTGACCCGGGTACCGGACGAGGACGTCGATGCGGCGCTGGCCGCGGGGGAGTACGTCGACGACGACGGTCGGCCGCTCACGCAGGACACCGCATTCGTGCCAGAGCAGCGCATCTGGTTCCACCGGGAGCTGCCGGTCGAGGTGGACGTCCCGTTCGACATTCCGGTGCTGTACCGGGACGAGCGGATCGTGGTGGTGGACAAGCCGCACTTCCTGGCCACCATCCCGCGCGGTCAGCACATCCGCCAGACCGTCGTCGTGCGGCTCCGTCGTGAGCTCGACCTTCCCGAGCTGTCGCCGGTGCACCGCCTGGACCGCGCCACCGCGGGGGTGCTGCTGCTGACCACCGAGCAGCAGTGGCGTGGGCCATATCAGAACATCTTCCGCGATCGGTTGGCGCGCAAGAACTATCACGCGATCGCCGGCTTCCGGGACGACCTGGAGCTGCCGCGCGAGGTGCGCAGCCACATCGCCAAGGACCGCGGCACGATCCAGGCGTACGAGGTGCAGGGCGCCGAGCCCAATGCCGTCACCCGGATCGAGCTGCTGGACCGCCAGGGTGCGCAGGCGCTCTACCGGCTCGAACCCACCACCGGCCGCACCCACCAGTTGCGGGTGCACCTCGCGTCGCTGGGCATCCCGATCGTCGGGGACGCGCTGTATCCCGAACTGCTCGAGGTGGCTCCCGACGACTTCTCCGCGCCGCTGCAACTGCTCGCCCAGCGACTCGCCTTCCGCGACCCGATCACCGGAGCGGACCGGGAGTTCCTCAGCGAGCGGGAGCTGGTGGGTGCTCCCCGATTTGGGCGGCCGGGGGATGACGGGTAGTCTTCGGACCAGGTAGCTGTGTGCGCAGGTCTGTGCGAGAGCACGACGGCAGGCAGCAGCTGCTGATTGGCTCGGTGGGGTCGGAAATCCTGCCGAGGCTCCGTTCTTCCTTCTCGTCCCTGATGTGAACTCCCGCGCTCGCGCGGGACCGGTTCATCCTGGCCCAGGCCAACAGGCAAGAGTGAAAAGGCGGGTCCGATCGCCCAGCGATCGAGCTTCCCGTACTTCCTCTTGTCTTTTCGCGTGTGTTCGGCGGTGTGTACCAGTGTCCATCCCAGGGACAGGGATACGGCTACGGAACCACACACCGTCGGCGCCCTCGGGCGCCGCAGGATCGAATGAGGAACGACTGCTGTGATTCAGCAAGAGTCGCGTCTCCGGGTTGCCGACAACAGCGGCGCCAAGGAGCTCCTGTGCATCCGCGTACTGGGCGGCTCCGGCCGCCGCTACGCGGGCATCGGCGACAAGATCATCGCCACCGTCAAGGACGCGCAGCCCGGTGCCGCCGTCAAGAAGGGCGACGTCGTCACCGCCGTCATCGTCCGCACCGTCAAGGAGAAGCGTCGTCCGGACGGCAGCTACATCAAGTTCGACGAGAACGCCGCCGTGCTCATCAAGGGTGACGGCGATCCCCGCGGGACCCGCATCTTCGGGCCGGTCGGCCGCGAGCTGCGCGACGCCCGCTACATGAAGATCATCTCTCTCGCGAACGAGGTGTTGTGACGATGAGCATGAAGGTACGCAAGGGCGACACCGTCCTCATCATCGCCGGCAAGGACAAGGGTGCGAAGGGCAAGGTCATCCAGGCCTACCCCGAGACCGGCAAGGTCCTCGTCGAGGGTGTCAACCGGATCAAGAAGCACACCAAGGTCTCCACGACCGAGCGTGGTGCCAAGTCCGGCGGCATCGTCACCCAGGAAGCCGCGATCCAGGCCTCCAACGTGATGGTGGTCGACGGCGACAACAAGCCGACGCGCATCGGTAAGCGCACCGACTCCGAAGGACGCCGCGTCCGCGTGTCGCGTCGTTCCGGCAAGGACATCTGATGACCAGTGCAACCGAGGACCGGGTCGTCCCCCGGCTCAAGACCCGCTACCTGGACGAGATCAAGCCTGCGCTGCAGAGCGAGTTCTCCTTCTCCAACGTCATGCTGATCCCCGGCCTGGTCAAGGTCGTCGTCAACATGGGTGTCGGCGAGGCAGCCCGCGACGCGAAGCTGATCGAGGGCGCCGTGCGCGACCTCGCGACGATCACCGGCCAGAAGCCCGAGGTCAAGAAGGCCCGCAAGTCGATCGCCCAGTTCAAGCTGCGCGAGGGCATGCCGATCGGCGCCAAGGTCACCCTGCGCAACGACCGGATGTGGGAGTTCCTCGATCGGCTGGTGTCGATCGCGCTGCCCCGTATCCGCGACTTCCGCGGCCTGTCCGACCGTCAGTTCGACGGCAACGGCAACTACACCTTCGGTCTCAACGAGCAGTCGATGTTCCACGAGATCGACATCGACCGGATCGATCGTCCGCGCGGTATGGACATCACCGTCGTGACCACGGCCAACAACGACGACGAGGGTCGGGCGCTCCTGCGGCACCTGGGCTTCCCCTTCAAGGAGAACTGATCCCATGGCGAAGACTGCTCTGATCAACAAGGCCAAGCGCAAGCCGAAGTTCGCGGTGCGCGGCTACACCCGCTGCAACCGCTGCGGCCGGCCGCACTCGGTGTACCGCAAGTTCGGCCTGTGCCGGATCTGCCTGCGCGAGATGGCGCACAACGGCGAACTGCCGGGCGTCACCAAGTCCTCCTGGTAACTCGCTTCTTCCACTATTCGGCCAGGCCCGCACAGTGACCTGCGAAGGACGGCAAGAGCTTGCTCTTTCCGATGCCCTCGCGGAGCGATGTCAGGGAACCGGCCGAGAAAGGCACCACACGACATGACGATGACCGATCCGATCGCGGACTTCCTGACCCGCATCCGGAACGCGAACTCCGCCTTCCACGAGCAGGTGGCGATGCCGTTCTCCAAGCTCAAGGGGAACATCGCCGACATCCTCGTCAAGGAGGGCTACATCGCCTCCTGGACCACCGTCGACGCCACCGTGGGCAAGTCCCTGGTGATCGACCTCAAGTACGGCCCCAGCCGCGAGCGCTCCATCGCGGGCGTCACGCGCGTCAGCAAGCCCGGTCTGCGTATCTACGCGAAGTCGACCGAGCTGCCCAAGGTCCTCGGTGGCCTGGGTATCGCCATCATCTCCACCTCCACCGGCCTGCTGACCGACCGTCAGGCTGCCCGACAGAAGGTGGGCGGGGAAGTCCTCGCCTACGTCTGGTAACGGGTAAGACGAAGAAAGGCATCGAAGAAAATGTCGCGAATCGGAAAACAGCCGATCTCGGTACCCACCGGGGTCGACGTGACCATCCACGGCTCGCGCGTCACGGTCAAGGGGCCCAAGGGCACCCTCGAGCACACCGTTGTCGAGCCGATCCAGGTGGCGAACGAGGACGGCGTGGTCCTGGTGACCCGTCCCAACGACGAGCGTGAAGCGCGGGCCCGCCACGGCCTGACCCGCAGCCTCGTCAACAACATGGTCGTCGGCGTCACCGAGGGGTACTCCAAGACCCTCGAGATCGTCGGCGTCGGCTACCGCGTGCAGGCCAGGGGCAGCGACCTCGAGTTCGCCCTCGGTTACTCGCACCCGGTGCCGGTCCCCGCTCCGGCCGGGATCTCTTTCGTCGTCGAGTCCCCGATCAAGTTCCGCGTCGAGGGCATCGACAAGCAGCTGGTCGGAGAGGTCGCCGCAAACATCCGCAAGCTGCGTCGCCCTGATCCGTACAAGGGCAAGGGCGTCCGGTACTCGGGCGAGCAGATCCGCCGCAAGGTCGGAAAGACGGGTAAGTGACCATGACGAAGAACATCTCCCAGCAGCGGGCCCAGTCCCGTACGCGACGGCATTTCCGACTGCGCAAGAAGGTCGTCGGCAGCGCCGCACGGCCGCGCCTGGTCGTCACCCGCTCTGCGCGCCACATCGGCGTGCAGGTGGTGGACGATACGCTCGGCCGTACCCTGGCTGCGGCGTCGACCCTCGAGGCCGACCTGCGCGGCCACGACGGCGACAAGACGGCCAAGGCCCGCAAGGTCGGCGAGCTGATCGCCGAGCGCGCCAAGGCTGCCGGTGTCGACGCGGTCGTGTTCGACCGCTCCGGCGACAAGTACCACGGCCGCATCGCGGCTCTGGCTGATGGCGCCCGTGGCGCCGGGCTGGAGTTCTGAGATGACCGTGCACAGCATTTCTGCCACTGACATCGAGAGGGACATCTGATGCCCGGACCCGCACGTCGCGACGCTCGCGGCGGCACCACCGACGCCGCTGCCGCCGGCGGTTCGTCGGATCGTCGCGACAACCGTCGCGGTGGCCGCGACAACCGTCGTGATGCCCCGCCGGAGAAGAGCCCCTTCATCGAGCGGATCGTCGTGACGAACCGCGTCTCCAAGGTCGTCCAGGGTGGACGCCGCTTCTCCTTCACCGCTCTGGTGGTCGTCGGCGACGGCGACGGACAGGTCGGCGTCGGCTACGGCAAGGCCAAGGAGATCCCCGCCGCCATCTCCAAGGGTGTCGAGGAAGCCAAGAAATCCATGTTCCGGGTTCCCCGGATCGCCGGCACGATTCCGCACCGTGTCCAGGGAGAGGCTGCAGCCGGCGTCGTCCTGCTGCGTCCGGCCAGCCCCGGTACCGGTGTGATCGCCGGTGGTCCCGTCCGCGCCGTCCTGGAAGCCGCCGGCATCCACGACATCCTGAGCAAGTCGCTCGGTTCGGACAACCCGATCAACATCGTGCACGCCACCGTCGCTGCGCTGAAGATGCTGCAGCGGCCGGAAGAGGTCGCGGCCCGCCGTGGTCTCCCGATCGAGGACGTCGCGCCGGCAGCCATGCTGCGGGCTCGCGCCGGCCAAGGAGTCTGACATGCCCCAGATCAAGGTGACGCTGACCAAGTCGACGATCGGCGCCAAGCCCAATGCCCGTGAATCCGTCCGCTCGTTGGGCCTCAAGCGACTGCACCACAGTGTGGTCGTCGAGGACTCGCCGATCGTCCGGGGTTACCTCAAGACCGCACCGCACCTGGTGACGGTCGAAGAAGTGAAGGACTGACCATGACGATCAAGGTGCATCACCTGCGCCCTGCTCCCGGAGCCAAGACCGCCAAGACCCGGGTCGGCCGTGGTGAGGGTTCCAAGGGCAAGACCGCCGGCCGCGGTACCAAGGGCACCGGTGCTCGCAAGAACGTGCGTGCCGGGTTCGAGGGTGGCCAGCTGCCGCTGCACATGCGGCTGCCGAAGCTCAAGGGCTTCAAGAACCGTTTCCGGGTCAGCTACCAGGTCGTGAACCTGGGCCAGCTCGCGAAGCTCTTCCCGCAGGGCGGCACGTTCGGTGTCGACGAGCTCGTGGCAGCCGGTGCCGTTCGCGACAACCAGCTGGTCAAGGTGCTCGGCGACGGCGACCTCGCCGGCGTCACGCTGAACATCACCGCGCACGCCTTCTCCGCCTCCGCGGCGGAGAAGCTGTCCGCTGCCGGCGGAACTGCCACCACCCTGTAAGTACTGCCGGAAGTACTCGGCAGCGGCTGTTTTCGCAGGTCCAGATGTTCTTCCGGACCCGCATCCACACGCTCCGCCAGGCCGGCGACCTCGGTTGCACGGTCCCGGCGGAGCGTGTGCGTTAGGCTCACTCGACAGTGGTACGCCCAGGGGGCGCCATCCGCCGTCCACGTCAGGCAATCCTTGCCGACTCGCCATCATCGCCCGGCCGCACGGCCGGGAGGATGGTGCCCGCAGTGCGGCAGCTCGACCAGGAGGAACGTTGCTCAAGGCATTCGTCTCGGCGCTGAAGACGCCCGATCTTCGGAAGAAGATCCTCTTCACGCTGGGCCTGGTCGCGATCTATCGTCTGGGCGCCACCATCCCGGCGCCCGGTGTCGACTTCACGGCGGTGGACTACTGCCGCGGGATCCTGGACAACAAGACCAACGACGTCTTCACGCTGCTCAACCTGTTCTCCGGTGGGGCGCTGCTGCAGCTCTCGGTCTTCGCGCTCGGCATCATGCCGTACATCACCGCGTCGATCATCGTCCAGCTGCTGGGCGTGGTGATCCCGCGGTTCGAGGAGCTCAAGAAGCAGGGCCAGCCCGGCCAGGCCAAGCTGACGCAGTACACCCGGTACCTGACCATCGGTCTGGGCATCCTGCAGTCGACCGCCTACATCGCCCTGGCCCGCAACGGCAGCCTGTTCAACGGCTGCGACCGTGCGGACGAGATCATCAACGGCGGCTCGTTCACCCTCATCGTGATGGTGCTGACGATGACGGCCGGCACCGCGATGATCATGTGGATGGGCGAGCTGATCACCGATCGCGGCATCGGCAACGGCATGTCGATCCTCATCTTCACCTCGATCGCCGCGCGCATCCCGGCCGAGGGCCAGAACATCCTGGCCAACCAGGGCGGTCTCGTCTTCGGCGTGGTCTGTGTGATCGCGCTGGGCATCATTGCGGTGGTCGTCTACGTCGAGCAGGCGCAGCGGCGCATCCCGGTGCAGTACGCGAAGCGGATGGTCGGTCGGAAGATGTACGGCGGCACCTCGACGTACCTGCCACTGAAGGTCAACCAGGCCGGCGTCATCCCCGTCATCTTCGCGACCTCGCTGCTCTACATCCCCACCCTGCTGATCAACCTGATGGGCGTCACCTACGACCCGCAGACCAACCAGGCCACCGGTGGCGGCTGGAAGCAGTGGGTGAGTTTCTACGTCATCAGCCCGAGCAGCTGGGTGCACATCCTGCTGTACTTCGCGATGATCATCTTCTTCACCTACTTCTATGTCGGGATCACGTTCAACCCCACCGAGCGGGCCGACGACCTGAAGAAGTACGGCGGCTTCATCCCCGGCATCCGTCCTGGACGCCCCACGGCGGAGTACCTGCAGTTCGTGCTCAGCCGGATCACCTTCCCCGGCTCGATCTACCTCGGCATCGTGGCGATCCTGCCCAACCTGTTCCTCGAGCTGACCGACCAGGGCAACAACCAGAACTTCCCGTTCGGCGGTACAGCAGTGCTCATCATGGTCGGTGTCGGGCTCGACACCGTGAAGCAGATCGAGTCGCAGCTGATGCAGCGGAACTACGAGGGCTTCCTGAAGTGAGGCTGCTGATCATCGGGCCCCAGGGTGCGGGCAAAGGCACCCAGGCGGAGCGGCTCGCTGCGGAACTCGGCATCCCGCACATCTCGACCGGCGACCTGTTCCGCGACAACATCGGACGCGGCACCGACCTCGGCACGCTGGCGCAGCAGTACATGAACGCCGGCAACCTGGTACCGGATGAGGTCACCCAGTCGATGCTGGCCGATCGACTGGCCCAGCCCGACACCGAACCCGGCTTCCTGCTCGACGGCTTCCCGCGCAACCTGCCGCAGGCGACCTGGTTGGCCGGGTTGCTGCAGGAGCGCGGCACCGCGCTGGAGAAGGTCATCCTGCTGACGGCACCCGACGAGGTGCTGATCGAGCGGATGACCGCGCGTGGTCGCCAGGACGACACCGTCGAGGCGATCCAGCGTCGGCTCGATCTGTACCACGCGGAGACCGAACCACTGGTGGAGCACTACGGCGAGATCGTGGTGCCCATCGACGGGGTCGGCGGAGTCGACGAGGTGACCGACCGGATCGTGTCCGGGCTGGGCCTCGCGACCCGCTGACGGGCACGTGAGCATGTCGATCGAGTACAAGACCCGCGGTGAGCTGCAGGCGATGCGTCAGGCGGGGTTGATCCTGGCCCGTGCGCTGGAGTCAACGGCCACCGCCGTGCGGCCGGGCATCACCACCGCGGAGCTCGACGCCGTCGCCGCCCAGGTGATCTCCGATGCCGGCGCGACCTCCAACTTCCTCGGCTACCACGGCTTCCCCGCGACGCTGTGCATCTCGGTGAACGACGAGGTGGTGCACGGCATCCCCGGCGGCCGCGTGCTGGAGCCGGGGGACCTGGTCAGCATCGACGGTGGCTGCGTCAAGGACCGTTGGCACGCCGATGCGGCGATCAGCCTGCACGTCGGCGAACCACCGCGTGATGAGGACCAGGCGCTCGCCGAGGTCGACCTCATCAACGCTGCCTGGCGCTCGCTGTGGGCCGGGGTCGCGGCTGCGGCCGGCGCCACCCGGCTCGGTGACATCTCCGCGGCCATCGAAGGCTCCATCGCCGAGTCGTCCCGCGCCGACGGCCGGCGCTACGGCAACGTCGACGGCTACGGCGGGCACGGCATCGGCACCGAGATGCACATGGACCCGTTCCTGGCCAACGTCGGCAAGAAGGGCAAGGGGATCAAGCTGGCCGCCGGCATGGCCCTCTGCATCGAGCCGATGCTCACGCTGGGCAAGTCGTCCACCCGGATCCTGGCCGACGACTGGACCGTCGTCACCAAGGACGGCACCCGCGCCGCCCACGTCGAGCACTCGATCGCCATCTGCGAGGACGGGATCTCGGTACTCACCGCACCCGACCGCGGTCGCGCTGAGCTCGCGCCCTTCGGCATCACCCCGGTGGACCTGGACTCCTGAGTTCTGACGCCAGTCCCGCCACCCCGCCCATCCGTTCGGCGTTATTACGCCGAACCGGCGCTTCCAGCACGTGTTTCTGCCGATCCGATGACGCCGGCCGGGTTCACCGTGCGTACAGGGCCCGGCGGACCCGGGTCAGCGTCTCGCGGGGCTGTTGGTAGAGCCCGGTCGACCGGACGCGCACCACGGTCCATCCTGCGGCTGTTGCCTCGTCGAAGCGCCTGATGTCCCGCTCGTACTGCTGCTTCGAGGTGCGGTGCTGGTCGCCGTCGTACTCGAGCAGGACCCGCCGCGCCCGCCAGCCGAGATCGAACCAGCCGATCCATCGGCCGTCCTCGCGGTGCACCTCGATGCCCGTCTCGGGTTCGGGCAGGCCGTCACCGATCACCAGCAACCGCAGATGCGTCTCCGGTGCCGATTCGACGCCGGGTCGGACCAGACGCGCTGCCCGCTGCGCGAGCCTCACGCTCGGCCCACGTAGCTGCTGCAGGCCGGAGACCAGGTCTTCGATCGAGGCGAACGGCCGGTGTTCGGCCTCCCGCACGAACCTGGGTGTCTGGACCAGGAAGTCACCGACGGCCACCAGGTCGGGCAGCGTCAACTGACGGGCGCACTCCGCGAACGTCGCCACCGGACCCGAGATCGGCAGGTCGTCGTACCGAGCTTCGTCGGGCCGCAGGTGGTTGTGTCCGATGACGCCTGGCCGTCGCACCCGGACGCGGCCCTGGGTGGAGATGTGTACCTCGCCGGCCAGAGTGCTCGGGACCGGTCCACCGCGGATGACGACTGCGGTGACGTGGCTGAACCGTTGGCCCGGGCGTAGCAGCGGGACGTAGCCGCGCCAGTGCTCGACCTCGAGACCCGTCGCGATCCGCACCCCGGCGAAGGGGCGTTGGAACGAGGGACCTGCCAGGCGCTGGCGCCCGAGTCCGAGCGCGCCGCCGGCGGCGATGGGGAACGGTGCCGAGCGCAGTTCGGGTGGCACCTGGTTCGGGGATGTCATCGGTGCAGAATGCGTCACCCGAGCGGGGTGGCCAGGAACCTGTCCACAACCGCCATCCGGTCGGCAGGAATGCGTGCTGGGATCGTCGGTTCGGCGTAAAAGCGCCGAACGGATGCGGGGGCCGCCGCGATCAGGGTGCGGGTGCAGGCGGCGTGTTGACCCGCTCCGATCGTGCCATCTGCTGCCGGCGACGGGCGCGGAACGCCGCCTCCGGCCAGCAGGACATGCCGCCCAGCCGCACCACCTCGATCGCGCCGTCCGTGCGCTGGTAGATCACCGGCTCGCCCGCCGATCCGTACCCGGGGCGGCTGGCGATCTCCAGCCGGTCCGGTCCGCGGACCGTCAGCTCGGTGGCCTCGACGGTCGGATCGTCCTGCTCCGGGTGCAGCAGGAGCAGGCGTGCACCCATCCGTGCGATCGTGGTCCGGCCGAAGCCGGCCACGACGGTGGTGGCGAACGTGTCGAGGTCGATGTCCGGTTCGGCCTCGTCATCCGCGCCTCGGGCTCGCGTCTTCACCGCCAGGTCGATGAGCTTGACGATGCCGACGGCCAGCTGGTGGGCCGGTCCGCGGCTGGCGTTCGTCAGCACCGACACGACGAGCGACGATTTCGGATCGACGAACGTCCGGGTGACGAAACCTGGGAACCCACCGCTGTGGCCGACGAAGGAGTGCTTGCCGATCGTGTGCAGTTCGAGGCCGAGCGCGTACCGACCGATCTCCTCGTCATCGGCCGAGACGATCGACTCCGTGCGCTGCATGAGTCGCTTGGTGCTGTCGGCGAGCAGGCGCTCGTCGCCGGTCACGTGCGCGCTCGCATAGGCGGACAGATCCTCCGCGCACGCCACGAACCCGGTGGCCGCGGCCATCGAACCGGTCGACGGGTTGCGCAGCGAGAACAGTTCGTCGTCCCCGTCCAGTAGCAGCGAGTGCCCGGCTGCCAGGTCGGGATGACTGCCGTCGGCGCCGGTGGCCAGGTCGGCGGTGAGGCGCGGCAGGCCCAGCGGGCCGGTGATCGCCTCGGCGACGAAATCGCGGAAGCTGCGACCGCTCACGGACTCGATGATCTGACCGACCACCGAGTAGCCGTAGTTGGAGTACTTGAAGTGCTCGTTGGCGCCGAAACTCACGCCGTCACGGTGCAGATCCTCCAGAAGCGTTGCGGCGTCGGGGAAGTCGCGCATCAACTGCCAGTAGTCGCAGTCGTCGCCGTCCCGGATGACCCCGCCCTGGTGTCCGATCAGCTCGCGGACTGTCCGGTCGGCGAGGGGGGTGTCGGCCAGCGCCGGCACGTGGGTGGCGACGGTGTCGTCCAGCCGCAACAGACCGCGATCGCGCAGGATCATCACCGCGGTGGCGGCGAAGGTCTTGGAGTGCGAGGCGATGCGGAACAGATGGTCCGCACGGAGCGGGATGCCCTCGTCCGCGTCCGCCAGACCCAGTGCCCCGGAGGCGATCAGCTCACCGTCGACCCGCACCGCGTACTGCACGCCAGGGGTGCGGAGCATCCGACGGCGGAGCTCCACCCATTCGGCGATGAGCCCGCTGATCTCCCTGGTGGCAGCGGCGATCTCGGTGCGATCCGTGTCCGCAGTCGTTGCGGCAGAGGACTTCTGGGCGGTGTCGGTCATCGGTGTTCCTTCTTCTTCGGTGCTGTACGGGGTGCGGTACGGGATGCTGTGCGGGCGGGTCGTGGACGGCCGGTCATCGGTTGCGGGGATCGAGGGTGTCCCGCAGCAGGTCCCCGAGCGCGATCACGCTGATCACCGTGACGCTCAGGAACAGACCGGGGAACAGCAGCATGTGCGGGTGCTCCTGGAACTGACTCTGCGCGGAGGCCAACTGCAGCCCCCAACTCACCGACGGTGCCTGCAGGCCCACCCCCAGGAAGGTCTGGGTCGACTCCGCGACGATGAGGCCGCCGACCATGATGGCGGCCACCACCAGGGCGGCGCAAGTCCGGTGGCGGGCGGTCAGGCCACCGCAGCTGGTCGCCCTCGTCCGGGTGGGAGCGACGTTCCACCACGGCCAACTCGTCGAACGACCCGACGACACCGCCGAGACGCAGGTCGCCCAAAAGATCTTCGTCCACAAGTTTTGACTATTGCTCGGGGGATCGGCTGCAGTGATTGACCTTTCGCCCGCCTGGCCGTCCGGATGGGATGCGGGCCACGGCACGGGAAGGACCTTCGGCCCTGGCTACTGTGCGGCGGCCGCCAGACGATGACGCGTCGGCGTGTTTCCGACCGGGTTGTGCAGAGCAGCAGCGCCCGTGGTGATCGAGTAAGTCGGAGGTTTCATGTCGTCATCGGTGGTACAGGACCGATCTTCGTTGTTGTCGGACAGTTCCGCGGAAGTGATCAGGGCGACGGCCGAGGTGGTCGCCGAGCACGCCGACCAGATCACTGCCCTGTTCTATCCACGGATGCTCGCCGCAAACCCGGATCTGCTGAGGTTGTTCAACAAGGGCAACCAGGCCACCGGTGAGCAGTCGCGGGCGTTGGCGGCGTCGGTGGTCGCGTACGCCGTGCAGCTCATCAACCCAGACGCCCCGTCGTTCTCCCACGTGATGCAGCGGATCGCCTACAAGCACATTTCGCTGGGGATCAGGCCGGAGCAGTACACCATCGTCGGGCATCACTTGTTGGCCGCGGTCGGCGAAGTTCTCGGTGAGGCGGTGACTCCGCAGATCGCCGAGGCCTGGAACGAGGTGTATTGGCTGTTCGCAACCCAGTTGATCGCCGAAGAGGCCAGGCTGTACCAGCAGGCCGGCATCGACGCAGCACACCCGCTCCGGCCCTACCGGGTGGTCCGGCGTATCGACGAGACGCAGGACGTGATCTCGTTGATTCTGGAACCCGCGGACGGCGGCGAGCTCCCGGCGATCAGTCCGGGACAGTACGTGTCGTTGTTCGTCGACCTACCCGACGGTGGACGTCAGCCACGGCAGTACACCGTGTCCTCCACCGCGCTCGGGCCGCGACTGCAGATCACTGTCCGGCGGGTGAAAGGTGCCAACGGCGCGCCGGACGGGCAGGTCTCCAGCCACCTGCACGACGGGGTCAAGCCCGGTGACCTGCTCGATGTCAGCGCTCCTGCCGGCGACTTCGTGGTGCAGCCGTCGGAGGGACCGTTGCTGCTGGCCAGCGCGGGCGCGGGCATCACCACGGTCCTGCCGATCGTCGAGCACATCGCCCGCACGCAGCCGAAGCGGAAAGTCATCGTCGCTCACGCGGACCGCACAGCGCAGGACCACGCCCTTCGGGAAACCGTTCTTCATGTCGCGCGGGAACTGGACGACTTCACGGCCCACACCTGGTACGAGACCGTTGACCCCGACAACGACCGGTCCCGGCAAGGCTTCATGGACCTGTCCGAAATTCCTCTGCCAGACGACATCCAGGTGTTCACCTGCGGGCCGCTGCCCTTCATGCGGCACGTCAGGTCCACCCTGCTCGCCCGCGGCGTGCCGGCGGACAGGATCCGCTACGAGGTGTTCGGACCCGACCTGTGGGCCGCGCAGATCCCCGCTGAAGACAAACCGCAACGCTGATGTGCAGCTACTGCGGTTGCCGGAACATCCCGTTGATCGGCAAACTCACGATGCAGCACGAGAACATCACCAACCACACGACGGCGCTGCGAGCCGCCGGCCGCAAAGACGACCGCGCCGCGGCGGCGGCCGCGGCAGCGGTCCTCGGGGAGTTGCTGCACCCGCACACCCGTCTCGAGGAGCGGGGCCTGTTCGCCGAGATGCGGACCGACGAGATGTTCACCGAGCACATCGACTCGCTGTGCGCCGAGCATGAGGTGATCGACGCCGAGTTGGCAGCGATCTGCGGCGGTGATCTGTCGCGGGTGGACCCGCTGCTCAACCTGCTGGCCAACCACATCGACCGCGAGGAGAACGGGCTGTTCCCGGCCGCACTGGTGTACCTGGACGACGTGCACTGGGACCGCCTGCACGAGCCGGAAACGCCCGATGCCGGCGCCGTGGCGGCGGCACATGGCCACAGCCACCCACACGGTGTCGGGCACCAACACGCCCAGCTGTGACCGAAGGGACAAGCGCCTCACGTCGCGCTTTCACGCGTAGGTGAGCGAGGGTGGTTTTCTCATGGAGAAGCGTGAGTCCGACTCCGGGAGTGCGGCGGCACCCGGCTCGCCGCCGTGATCGAGGTGCCTCGGACGTTCCGGGAGATGCCGCGGTGGTGGCATGACGACACCGGACGCACGTGGCTCGACCGTCTTCCGGGGGTTGTCGCCGAGCGCTGCGCACGGTGGGATCTCGAGGTGGACGGACCGGTGCTGCACGGGTCGAATGCTCTCGTGGTGCCGGTTCGTCGGGGCGAGCAAGCAGCGGTCCTACGGATGGCGCCCCCGGGCGATGACGTCGCTGCGGAGGCTGCCGCCCTGGGGCACTGGCGCGCCGGGCCCGTGGTGGGACTGTTCGAGGTCGACATCGGGGCGGGCGCGAGCCTGCTGGAGCGGCTCGATGCCGACCAGTCCCTGGCGTCCGAGCCGATCCTCGTCGCGATCGGGACGCTCGGCGCACTGACGAGGGAGCTCGCGATCCCGGCACCCGCGTGGGCCCGGACCACGGCTGACATCGCTGCGGAGGAGGGACAGTCGTTCGTGGGCCGCTGGCAGCGACTGGGCGGGCCGACCCCGCGGAACCACCTGGACGCTGCGCTCGCGGCCGGCGCCGTGCTGGCTGTGCGCGACATCGCCGCGCACTCGTCGGTCAACGGCGATCTGCATTTCGAGCAGGTGCTGGCCGGCGGACGGCATCCGTGGACGGTGGTGGATCCGGTGCTGCTGCGGGGCGACCCGGAGTACGACCTCGGGCGGGTGCTGTGGAGCCGGTTGGACGAGCTGACCCGCGATGGCGATGTGCAGCAGGCCTTCTCGATGTTCGTCGCCGCTGCGGACGTTCCCGCGGGCCGGGCGCAGGCCTGGGTGCTCGTGCGCTCGATGTCCTACCTGCTGTGGGGGCTGGAGCGGGGTCTGACGCTGGACCCGCCGAAGTGCCGGCGGCTGCTCGAACTCTTCAGCTGAAGCCGGCTCCGGCGTGTCGCAGCAATGCGGTGAACTCACCGTTCTCGACGGGGCTGATCTCGGCGGCGAGTCCTGCTGACCTGCTCAGGGCGTCGAAGCCCTCGGGCGTGTGCCAGTGGATGATCCACTCCCGATCGACCCGGGTGGTGCGGACCCCGTCATCGAGTTCGTACGTGGTGGAGGTGCTGCGGGTCCGCGCCGCAGTGTCGTAGCACTCCGAGTCGACGATGTACCGAGCCGTCGCGCCATCCGATGTCGTTGCCGTCCGAGTCTGCCCGAATTGCTCGGACGGAGTGGCGGCGGGAATCCACAAGGGCACCAACACTTCTCCGCCCGGTTCGAGGTGCGCGGCGATCCGCCCCAGGGCGCGGCCTGCCAGTTCGTCGTCGGGTACCAGGTTGAAGGTCGGACCAGCCAGGTAGATGGAGCGGTACCGCCGCTGCAGCGCGAGCGATTCCATCGGCTGGCAGTGGGTGATGACGGTGAACCCCCTGGCCGCAGCGTGGACCGCGCAGCGATCGAGCATGTCCTGCGAGGAGTCGACGCCCTCGATGTCGATGCCCTGGGCTGCGAGCTCCAGGAACGGCCCCTCGTCACCGCAGCCGAGCTCAAGCGCCGGCTCCCCGACCCGGCGGACGAAGTCGAGATAGCGCTCGGCGCCGAAGCTGGTGCTGCGCAGCGCGTCGTAGACCTCGGCGACAATGCCGGTGTAGAAATCGGCGGCCGCGGTCGGCGCGTTGTCCATCAGCGCTGTGCCGGTCGGCGCTGTGTCGGTCGGCTCGGCGTCCGTCGGCTCGGGGTCAAGGGGTCCGTTCACAGCTGCACACACTCCATGGCGATCTGACGCTCCTCGTCGGTCGGCACCACCAGCACCGTGAGCCGGGATGTCGGGCTGCTGACGATCCTCTCACCACGGCCGGCGTCACGGGTCGGATCAAGCACAGCGCCGAAGAGTGCGAGCTTCTCGACGACCGCCGTGCGCAGCGCCGCGCTGTTCTCGCCGATCCCGCCGGTGAAGACCACCGCATCGAGCCTGCCCAGCGTCGCTGCGTAGGCACCCACATACTTCACCAGCCGGTGCACCACCACGTCGAAGGCGAGCTGCGCCACCGGATCACCGGCGTCGACGCGGTCCTGCAACTCGCGGAAGTCGTTGTCCCCCACCAGCCCTCGAAGGCCGGACTGCTGATTGAGGGCGGTGTCGATCTGCTCGGCGGACAGGCCGGCGACCCGGGCGAGATGGCCGGCGATTGCCGGATCGATGTCGCCGGATCGACTACCCATCACCAGTCCCTCCAGCGGCGTGAGACCCATCGACGTCTCGACGCTGCGTCCGGAGTCGACGGCGCAGGCGCTCGCGCCGTTGCCCAGGTGCAGCACCACCATCCGGGCATCCGCCCGGCCGAGCAGCGCAGCCGCCCGTCCCGAGGCCCAGCGGTGGGAGGTGCCGTGGAAACCGTAGCGCCGCACCGCATACTCCTCCCGCCACTGCTGCGGCACGGCGTAGGTGTGGGCGGCAGGCGGGATCGTACCGTGGAACGCGGTGTCGAAGACGGCGACCTGGGGCAGATCAGGGAACAATGCTGCGGCGGCATCGATCCCGGCCAGGTTCGCCGGCTGGTGCAGGGGTGCGAGCGGAACCAACTGCTCGATCTCCGTGCGGACGCCGGCGTCGACGAGGGTGGCCGCCGAGAAGCGGGTGCCGCCGTGCACCACCCGGTGGCCGACCGCGATCGGCGGCTGCTTCGCCAGATCAGGGCCGTGCGCCGCGAAGCCGTCCACCATCGCGGCGAACGCGGCGGTCGCGTCCGGAATCCGCGATTCGCTACGGGTGGTGCCGCCGGGTCCGGTGTGTCGTAGCTCCGAGACTGGCCCGCCGATCCGCTCGATCAGTCCCGACCCGCGGACGATTCCCGAGACCGGTTGCACCAGTTGGTATTTGAGCGACGATGAGCCGGCATTGATCACCAGCACCGCTGCGAAATCATCTGTCATCGTGAAGTCTCCGCGATCTTCCCGGCCGCACCCTGGACCGCGGTGATGGCCACCGTGTTGACGATGTCCCGCACCGTTGCACCTCGCGACAGGTCGTTGATCGGTCGACGCAGCCCCTGCAGCACCGGCCCGATCGCGACCGCGCCGGCACTGCGCTGGACGGCTTTGTAGGTGTTGTTGCCGGTGTTCAGGTCTGGGAAGATCAGCACGGTGGCCCGGCCGGCGACCGGATTGTCGGCCCCGACCTTCGATGCTCCGATCTCGGGGTCGACAGCGGCGTCGTACTGGATCGGTCCCTCGACCAGCAGGCCGGGGCGGCGGGCGCGCACGAGATCCGTTGCTACGCGGACCTTGTCGACCTCCGCGCCGCTACCGGACGAGCCCGTCGCGTACGACAGCATCGCCACCCGGGGCTCGATCCCGAAGGTGGCGGCCGTTTCTGCGGACGACAGCGCGATGTCGGCCAGTTGGTCGCTGTCCGGTTCCGGGTTGACGGCGCAGTCGCCGTACACCAGCACCCGATCGGCGAGGCACATGAAGAACACGCTGGACACCACCGAGACACCGGGGACCGTCTTGACCACCTCCAGCGCCGGCCGGATGGTGTTGGCGGTGGTGTGCCTGGCCCCGGAGACCATCCCGTCGGCCTGCCCGAGCAGCACCATCATCGTGCCGAAGTAGGAGACGTCGGTGACGGTGCCCCTGGCCTGCAGCACCGTCACCCCCTTGTGCGCGCGCAGCTCCGCGTAGCGGGTCGCGAACTGTTCGACCCGTTCCGGATCGGTCGGCGAGACGAGGTGCGCTGCAGCAAGATCCAGGCCCAGGGCTGCGGCCCGGGCGGTGATCGCCGGGGGCTCGCCGAGGATCGTCAGTTCAGCGATCCGGCGTGCCAACACTTCGTGGGCTGCCCGCAGGACCCGGTCGTCATCACCCTCCGGCAACACGATGTGTGCCGGGTGCTCCCTGGCCCGCTCCACGAGTTGCTGTTCGAACATCAACGGTGTGACCGCGCCGGTGGTGCGGTCGCCGAGCATCGTCCGCAGGATGTCCACGTCGACGTGTTCGGCGAAGACCGCCCGGGCTGCGGCAATCTTGCCGGTCGCCTCCGCGGTCAACCGACCGCGAACCTCCGCGAGCGCCGAGGCCGTCGCCATCGACCCACCGCTGCAGCTGATCAAGGGCAGCGGGACGTGCAGGCCGTCGATCAGCCTGCGGACCTGGGGACTGATCGGCAGGTCGCCGTTGAGGAACACCGCAGAGGGGGAGGGGAACGTCCGCGAGGCCGAGGCCACCAGCAGGCCGAGCAACACGTCGTCCCGGTCGGCCGGACAGACGACCCCGATGGATTCGGTCAGCCGGTCGAGCACGTGCGGCATCGTCATCGCGGCGACCATCACGCCGATCGACTCGGCATCGAGCGACACCTCGTCGCCGGTGATGACGGTGCCCTCGACCGCGGCCACCAGCTCGCGAACGGTCGGTGCCTGCAGCAGGGGGATCTCGGGGATGGCCGAACACGGCAGCGACGTCGCTGCGGTCAGTAGATCGCGCACGACACCCGGATCGTCGGTCACCCGGTTGGCGACCACCGACAGCACCCGGACATGTTGTCCGCGGGCCTCGCCGATCGACACCTCCGCCGCGGTGGCCAGATCGGCGGCCGATCGGCCGGACCCGCTGAGCACCAACACGATCGGGGCATCCAGGTTCGCGGCGATGACGGCGTTGAAGCCGAACTCGGTGGGCGTCGGGACGCCGGAGAAGTCGGAACCGACGATCACCATCGCGTCGTGCCCCTCGCAGGCCGCCCGAAAACCGTCGACGATGCGCTGCAGGGCCTGCTGCGGATCGCGGTGCACGTCGGAGTAGTGGACGCCCTCGGCGGTTCCGGCATTGCCGCCACCCGGTAGTTGCGCCAACAGCAGCTGCAGCACGTGATCGACCCCATCGCGGACCACCGGGCGGTAGACACCCACCCGACCGGCGGTCACGGCGAGCGCGTCGAGGAGCCCGAGCGCGACCGTCGACTTGCCCGATTCACCCTCCACCGAGGCGATCATCACCCGGGTGATCCGTGTCGTGTTCACCTGTCCAGCCTGCCTCACGTGGTCCTGGGACCGGCAGCCCGCAGCGACTCGGGACCGGTCGTCATCCGTTCAGCTCTGCTGCCGGGTCTCCACCAAGGACCTGATCCGCTCGCCGATCGCGAACATCTCGCCGAGCACGACGTCGCGCTCGGTCTGCTGCTCCGTCTCGGTGAAGGACGCCAGCACGGCGTAGGCCACCGAGCGTGCGGGGCCGGTCAGTACCCCGACGTCGCACCGGACGCCGGTGTCGGTGCCGGTCTTGTGGGCGAGGGTGAGGCCGCGGTCGGGATCCACGTGAGCCAGTGGGTCGAGACCGAAGGCGCCGGCCGTCATCGAGGTGTCGGCGTCGTGGGTGAGCCAGCTGAGCACCTGCCGGGAGATGGCGCGTGAGCGCACCTCCCCACGGTGCAGCCGGGCGAAGAGATCGGCCAGTTCGGCAGCTGTACCGGAGGACAGCCGCGGTGGATCGGACGGCTTGCGACTGCTGCGCACCCGGTCGTGCAGGGCGGTGTGGGTCAGCTCCAGTGTGCGGGCCCGCTCGAGCACCGACGGCAGACCGACGGTGCGCAGCAATACGTTCGTGGCGAAGTTGTCACTCACCGCGCCGACCAGCGTGGCCAGGTCACCGGGCGGGAGGGTGCGGGTGTGCAGGAACTGCAGCAGCCCCGAATCGGCGACCTCGTCGTCCGGCACCGGCGCAAGCACCTGGCTGTCGCGCAGACGACCGTCCTTGAGCCGGATCGCGACCTCGATCAACAGCAACACCTTGCCGACGGACGCGGTCGAGTGGACGCGTTCGCCGCCGTCGAACTCGAGTACGGCACCGGAATCGGCGTCGAGGACACACACACTGATCTGGGCCACGGCGATCAGCCTAATGAGCAGCGGACTCCTGGCCTCGATCGCCCACGCCGAGGGGGCAACCGGGATAGGTTGGAGGCACGGAGCGATCGCGTCCCACCGGGCGAGACGCACCGTGACGATCAGCCGGAGCGGATCGCCTGACGCACCGGGACGCGGCGAGAGCTGAACGGCAGATGCGGAGGGGTGATGGACCCGATCACCCTCACCTTCCTGGTCGTCGGCGCGATCGGCATCGCCCTGCTCGCCCTGGCCCTCGTCGTGGGTGACGTCCTGCATCTGGCACTGCACGCGGACGCGGACGGACCGTTCTCGCTGCCGGCGATCGCCGCCTTCTTCGGCAGCGCCGGATTTTTCGGGGCGATCCCGGCATCGCTGATGGCGGGCCATGTCTCCAGCGGAGTCATCGTTGCCGTTTCGACCGCGGTCGGAGTCGTGTGCGCGCTCCCGGTGGCCTTCGGTGCCGTGCGTCTGACCGCCGGACTGATGCGGATGCGTACCGATCCGACCCTCACCGAGCGCGACCTCGAGGGAACCCTCGGCGTGGTGATCTCGTCCATCCCGGCAACGGGGTTCGGCGAGGTCAGGCTCCGCATCCACGGTCAGGATCTCAAGTACTCCGCCCGGGCTGCCCAGGCCCTCGTCGCCGGAACCCCGGTGTTCGTCACCACTGCCCTGTCACCCACGTCGGTCGAGGTCGTCTCCACGGCGCCCGAGGTCTGACACCGATAGCTCACCGAAAGCGGAAACCGATGTCGCCCATCCTGTACTCCATCATCGGGGCGGTCGTCCTGATCGTCCTGGTGGTCCTGCTCATCCTGTCCCGGATCAAGGTCGCAGGCCCGAACCAGGCGTTCCTGGTGACCGGCCGACGCGGTCGGTCGGTGACCGCGCAGGACGGCAGCATCTCCACCGACTCCTCGGGCCAGAAGGTGGTGCTGGGAGCGAGTGTGTTCGTGCTGCCCATCGTGCAGAAGCTGCACACGATCGACCTGTCGAGCCGGCGGATCCCGGTCGGCATCCGCGGCGCCATCTCCAAACAGGGCGTCAAGTGCGACCTGGAGGGGGTGGCGATCGTGAAGGTCGGTGGCAGTGAGTCGTCCATTCGCGCTGCGGCCCAACGTTTCCTGAACCAGCAGCAGGGCATCGACGTCTTCACCTCGGAAGTCCTCAGCGGTGCGCTCCGCTCGATCGTCGGCCGGCTGACGATCGAGGAGATCATCAGGGACAGAACAGCTTTCGCCTCTGCGGTGGCGGAGGAGGCCGAGAGCGCGTTGACCGGCCAGGGTCTCGTGCTGGACACCTTCCAGTTGCAGGACATCCAGGCGGAGGGCAGCTACCTGCAGGACCTCGGTCGGCCGGAGGCCGCCAGGGTGATCCGGGACGCGGCGATCGCCGAGGCCAAGGCCCGGCAGAGCGCGGAGCAGGAGCGGCTGCTCGCCGAGGAGGCGATCGCCATCTCGCAGCGGCAGTTCGAGTTGCGGCAGGCGGAGATCAGCGCCCAGATCGATGCGGCGAAGGCGGAAGCGGCCGCCGCCGGACCGCTGTCGCAGGCTTCGCAGGACCAGCTCATCCTCGAGCAGCAGGAGAAGGTCGCCCAGCGCACAGCAACCCTGAAGGAACGTCAGTTGGACACCGAGGTGCGCAAGCCCGCCGACGCCGAGCGCTACCGCATCGAGCAGCAGGCAGAGGCCAGCAAGAACGCGGCGATCTTCAAGGCCGAGGCCGACCGGCAGGCGACGGTCGCGAACGCCGGCGCCCAGGCCGAGCAGGCCAGGCTCTCCGGTGAGGGCGAGCGCTCCCGTCGTCAGGCGCTGGCCGAGGCCGAGGCGATCGAGGGTGCCAAGCGCGGTGAGGCCGAGAAGCTCCGACGATCCGCCATCGCCGACGCCGTCGAACGCGAGGGTCACGCCGAAGCGAGCGCCATCCTGGCGAAGGGTCAGGCAGAGGCCGAGGCGATGGAGAAGCGCTCGCAGGCGTTCGCCGGCTACGGCGAGGCAGCAATCCTCGACCTGCTGGTCCGGGTGCTCCCCGACGTCGTAGCATCCGCTTCGGCCCCGTTGGCCGCGGTGGAGAGGATGACGGTCATCTCGGCCGACGGTCCTGCCGCACTCGGCAAGTCGGTGGCTTCCAACGTCGCCCAGGGTCTGCAGTTGTCGAAGGACCTGACCGGCCTGGACATCACGGCGTTGCTGGGTCGACTCGGCGGCGGCGACAAGAGGGACGGTGACATGAAGGACGGTGACGTGAAGGACGGCTCGAAGCAGCCCGGTGCCCAGAAGCAGGAGCGGGCCGGGATCGCCATCGCCGACGCGGGCACCTCGGAGAAGGTCTGACCCGCTAGCCGGCCGGCTCGATCGTCCTGCTCATGACGCAGTTGCCCTTTCCCTTGGGGCGCAGGTAGTCGAAGCCGAGGCGCTCGTACATGGAGCGGGTCGCGTTGTAGAGGAACGAGGACGACGTCTTCTTGCCGTCAGGGACGTCGTGCGGGTACGACTCGACCAGTCCGCCGCCCTGCGCGGCGATCAGGGCCATGGCACCCCGAACCGCCGCCGCAGCGACACCGCGGCGGCGGTGATCCCTGTCCACGAACAGACAGGTGATCCGGAAATCCGGTTGCTGCTGCGTGGTCTTCTCCCACTCCTTGCGGTGGTGGATGTTCCGGAGCTCCTCGACCGGGCCGAACTCGGCCCAGGCGATCGCTGTGCCCGGCTCGGCGTCGTCGAACACCAGCGCTGCGTGTGCCCGGCCGGCGAGCACGAGAGCGTGCTTGAACTCCCGATTGCCGAGCACCCTGCGTTCCGGGGGATCGGGGTACTGGTGGAACCAGGTGCACCAGCAGCCACCCCAGACCCCGTTGTGCCGCTCGGCGAGCGCCGCGAACGCGTCCCAGGTGTCCGGGCCCAGCGGTTCGATCCGGTAGTCGTCCACCCGCAGTGTCGTCATCGGCGAACCGTACGGCCGATCACGGACGAATGTCGTCCGGGTCCGGGTCCGGTGTGCCCCCGGTACTGGACATCGAACAGCTCCCCGAGGTCGAGACCTCGAGGAGCTGTCGGTCGTGCCGGGTCGCGCTGGTCGGGTCAGCTCGCGGACTGCAGCGCCTTGACCTCGGCGCGCGCGTCGACGATCTCGCTGTGCTGACGCTGCAGCACGGTACGGAATCCGTCGGACAGATCGGTGTCGGCCAGTGCCTTCTCGTACTCCGAGACGGTGTGGTCCTCACCCGTGACGGCTGCACCGAGTACGCCCGAGGGGTCGTCGCCGGTGAGCGCGTCCTTGAGGGAGAGCCAACCGCGGTGCAGGGTGCCGAGCACCGAACCGCTCTCGTCCACGTCATCGCCGTACTCGTGGCCCAGGCCGACGATCTCCTGGGTGAACTGCGTTCGCTGCCGCTGCAGGCGCGTCATGGTGGCAGCCCATTCGGGACGGTCGCTGTCGGCCAACTTCTCGGCGGAAGCGGCGAAGCCCTTCTGACCGTCCTTCAGGGTCTCGACGAGGTCCTTGGCGACCTTGGCATCAGAACTCACGGGGTGTTCCTCCTCTACGCCGACCGCCGGAGTGCGGTCCGCATGCGGGGGTTCGGTACCCGCGGACCCGCTCGCCCAACCGATGGGTGCACGTGCGCAGGCTCACCGGCCGGGAGAGCGGTGGACCTGCCGCACCGGGGTTGTCCGTCGGTGTCGAAGGGCATGGTGACGGCATGACAGAACAGAACCACCCCGCAGCCGACGAGAACGACAACAGCGGTACTGAGCCCGAGATGCTCGGTGCCGCCGAGCCCACCGAGGACGCGGCCCTGGAGAAGGACCCGTCCGACTGGGTGAGCGGTGACGACCCCATCACCGAGGCGCAGAAGAGCTACCTCGACACCCTCGCCCGCCAGGCCGGCGAGGAACTGCCTGCCGACCTGACGAAGGCAGAGGCGTCGCAGCACATCGAGAGGCTGCGGGCAGCGACCGGAAAGCAGTGACTGATCGCCGAGCATCGCGCGGACAGGGCCTGCGGACGAGCATGGTCTGAGCTCCGCGGCCGGCAGGATCGAATCGGGGAGGGGATCATCGGTCGGAGGTTCTGGCCGGCGCTGATGCAGCCGACGACGAGGCGATCTCGCTGAGCGCCAGAGCACCGATGATGTCGGCGTTCGCCTCCAGCGTGCTGGCGCGCAGGTCGACGGCTGCGGCTGCGCTCGGTACGGCACAGCGGTCCAGCGCTGCCCGCATCGGTCCGAGAACCACGTCGGCGACCCGGGAGAGCTGACCGCCGAGCACGACCACCTCGGGGTTGATGAGGTTGACCAGGCCCGCAACCGCCATCCCCAGGTAGCGGCCGGCATCCTCGATGACCCGATGACAGGCGGCGTCGCCCCTGCCAACCCTGGTGACGACGTCCCGCAGGGTCAGAGTTCCGTGGGTACGCACCAGTGCGTCCTGGAATGCGCGAGAGCCGACGTAGGTCTCCAGGCATCCCCGATTGCCGCAGCGACAGACAGGTCCGCGCTCGTCGATCGTCAGATGCCCGATCTCGCCGGCCGTTCCAGCGCTCCCGCGGAACAGCTCGCCGCCGATGATCAGGCCCGCTCCCACCCCGTGCGAGATCTTCAGGTAGACGCCGGTCTCCACCCCCTGCAGCGCGCCGAGCTTGAGTTCGCCGACGGCCGCGAGGTTTGCCGTGTTCTCGACCAACACCGGTGCGCCGAGCAGGGTGCGCATCTCCCGGCCGACGTCGACCCCCGACCATCCGGGGAGGATGTCGTCGGCACCTACTCGGCCGGTAGCGGAGTTGATCGGCGCCGGGACACCGATGGTCAGGGCGCTGATGTCTGCTCGGGTCATGCCAGCGGTGTCGATGAGATCCAGCAGGAGCTCGGCGGCTCGCTCCATGCCCTCGTCTGCACGATGTTCCGGAGGCAGCGGCATCCGGTGACTTCCGGTCAGCTCGCGGGGACCGGTGCCGATGGCCACCCGGACGTCCCGATCGCCGAAGGCGATCCCCGCGAGCAGTTCCCGGGCGCGGGGGAGGCTCACCAGCACTGCACGACGCCCGTTGCGGATGCTGGGCTCGAGCACGACCGCGTCGGCGGCGTCTAGGTCCTTGACCAGGTTGGAGACGGTCGCGGGGCTGAGCCCCGTGGTGCCGGCGATCTCGACCTGGGTCATGGCGCCGTGGGTCTGCAGAGCCTGCACAACCCGGAGGCGGTTCGACTCGCGCAGCCCGGACTGCGACCCCGGGGCCGAGGCCGATGAGTTCACTTCTCGAATATACCGCGTAACCTGCCGCATACGCGGCAGGCATCGAATCCGTATTGAGTTCAATCCTTGACTTCAAGGGTTGGAGGCATGTTGTATCTCTGGATAGCCCCGTTCGGGCGTTGACCAAAGGAGCTCACATGTCCATCCGTTTCGTTCGACTGACGGCGGCCGTCGCCATCGGTCTGGGCCTCGTCGGTCTGGCCGGCTGCGGCAGCGACACCAATACGACCTCACCGGCCGGCACCGGGTCGGCAGTGACCGGTTCCAGTGCTCCGGCGACCGGTTCCAGTGCTCCGGCGACCGGTTCCAGTGCTCCGGCGACCGGTTCCAGTGACGCGCCCACCAACTCCAGTGGCGGCGGCGCCGTCAGCGGCAAGAAGATCGCACTGCTGCTGCCGGAGTCCAAGACGGCCCGCTACGAGGCCTTCGACCGTCCGCTGTTCGAAGCCGACATCAAGGCCAAGTGCGGCGACTGCGAGGTGCTGTACTCCAACGCCGATCAGGATGCCGCCAAGCAACAGCAGCAGGCCGAAGCAGCGCTCACCCAGGGCGCCGACGTGCTGGTGCTCGACCCCGTCGACGGAACCGCAGCCGCGTCGGTGGTTGCTGCGTCGAAGGCGAAGGGTGTGCCGGTCGTGGCCTACGACCGCTTCATCGCCGGAGCCGACTTCTACGTGTCGTTCGACAACGAGACTGTCGGAAAGCTGCAGGCGCAGACCCTGGTCGATCTGCTCAAAGCGGGTGGCAAGACCGCCGGCAGCATCGTGATGGTCAACGGATCGCCGACCGATCCGAACGCGGCGTCGTTCAAGAAGGGCGCGCACGGCGTGCTCGACGGCAGCGGCTACACGATCGCGGCCGAGTACGACACCCCTGACTGGAGCCCGGACAAGGCGCAGACGTGGATGGACGGCCAGGTGATCAAGGTCAAGGCGGACCTCGTCGGCGTCTACGCGGCGAACGACGGCACTGCGAGCGGCGTCATCGCCTCCCTGCGGGCCGGCGGCGTCAATCCGGTGCCGCCAGTCACCGGTCAGGACGCCGAACTACCAGCGATCCAGCGGATCCTCACCGGGGACCAGGCAATGACCGTCTACAAGCCGATCAAGCCCGAGGCCGCGGCGGCCGCCGATGCGGCGCTCGCGCTGGCCGGCGATTCGAAGCCGACGTCCACGACCGACACCGAGGGTGTTCCGTCGACGATCCTTGACCCGATCGCGGTGACCAAGGACAAGATCAAGGACACCGTGGTGAAGGACGGCTTCTACACCGCGGCCCAGATCTGCACCGGTGCAGCCGCTGCCGCCTGCACGGCCGCCGGCATCGGCTGAGCTCCACTCCGTCACGACCAGAGGACACCGATGAGCGTCACCATCTCTCCACCGGGAGAACCTGTCCTGCGCCTGCAGGGAGTCTCCAAACGATTCGGGGCGGTCCAAGCCCTGCACCACGTCGATTTCGACGTCCGCCCCGGAGAGGTGGTGGCGCTCGTCGGTGACAACGGTGCCGGCAAGTCCACCCTGGTCAAGACCGTCGCCGGGGTCTACAGCCCGGACGAGGGACTGTTCGAGTTCGACGGTGCAGCCGTCGACGTCGCCAGCCCGGTCGACGCCCAGGCCCTCGGGATTGCCACCGTTTTCCAGGACCTCGCCCTGTGCGACAACCTGGATGTCGTGGCGAACCTGTTCCTCGGTCAGGAGCGACTGCGCGGGTCGACGCTCGACGAGGTGACGATGGAAAGGGAATCCTGGCGGCTGCTGCGCCAACTGAGCGCGAAGATCCCCTCTGTACGCATTCCGGTCGCCAGCCTGTCCGGTGGCCAGCGGCAGACGGTGGCGATCGCACGATCGCTGCTGGGCGATCCGAAGGTGGTGATGTTGGACGAGCCGACCGCAGCACTCGGGGTCGCCCAGACCGCAGAGGTGCTCAACCTCGTCGAACGGCTCAGGGAGAACGGTCACGGGGTGATCCTGATCAGCCACAACATGTCCGACGTGATGGCGGTCGCCGACCGGGTCACGGTGCTGCGACTCGGCCGGAACAACGGCACGTTCACCGTGGCCGACACCAACAGCCAGGAGATCATCGCCGCCATCACCGGCGCGACGAACAACGCCGCATCAGCCCGGGCGGCCCGCAAGGACATCAAGGAGCACGACGCGTGAGCACATCCTTCGACGACACGGCCGGCGGCGGTAAACTCCCCGGGCTTCCCGCCGACCTGCAGGACGAGAGACTCATCGCCAGCAAGGGACTCAGCGGGTGGGCCTCGGTGATGGTGTCCCGGATGCGCACGGGTGATCTCGGTTCGCTTCCTGTCGTCATCGGGCTGGTGGTGATCTGGGCCGTGTTCGCAAGCCTCGATCCGCTGTTCCTCTCCAGCGCCAACCTCGTCAACCTCACCCTGCAGAGCGCAGCCACCGGCACCATCGCGCTGGGCATCGTGCTGGTGCTGCTGCTGGGCGAGATCGATCTGTCGGTCGGTTCGGTGAGCGGTGTTTCTGCAGCGGTTCTTGCCGTGACCTACATCCAGCTGGAGTGGCCCTGGTACCTCGCGGTGCCGGCCGCCCTGGTCACCGGGTTGGTCATCGGTCTGGTCTACGGGGCGATGTTCATCCGGTTCGGGGTCCCCAGCTTCGTGATCACGCTTGCCGGTCTGCTCGCCTTCATGGGACTGCAGTTGTTCATCCTCGGAGATGCCGGATCGATCGCATTCCCGTTCGACTCGAAGATCGTCAAGTTCGCCCAACAGACGTTCTTGCCGGAGCCGGTCGCCTACGTGTTGGTGGTCCTGGTCGTCGGGTTGTTCCTGGCCTCGAGGTTCGCCACCAACAAGCAGCGGTCCGCTGCAGGCCTGTCCACGACGCCGGTGGCGATCCAGACGGTTCGCGCCGGTGTGCTGGCCGTGCTCCTGCTCATCGCGGTCTACATCCTCAACGAGGACCGCGGTGTGTCGGTGATGTTCCTGGTCTTCCTGTTGCTCGTGGTCATCGTGGACCTGGCCGTTCGCCGCACCCGGTGGGGGCGCTCCATCATGGCCGTCGGCGGCAACGTCGAGGCGGCTCGCCGGGCGGGGATCAAGGTCAAGCGGGTCTACCTGAGCGTCTTTGCCGTCTGTTCGACGCTCGCGGCCCTCGGTGGCATCTTCGCCGCGGCGCGATTGGCTGCGGCGAACCAGTCGACGGGCGCCGTTGACGTCAACCTGAACGCGATCGCTGCAGCGGTCATCGGCGGCACGAGCCTGTTCGGTGGGCGTGGGTCTGCCTACTCGGCGCTGCTCGGGATCCTGGTGATCCAGTCGATCACCAACGGCCTCGGGCTGCTCAACCTCGACTCGCCGGTGCAGTACATGGTCACCGGAGGGGTACTCCTGCTGGCCGTCATCATCGATTCACTCAGCCGCCGCAGCAGGTCCGCACACGGCCGTGCTTGACGCCCGCCCGCTCGGCACGCCCGCTCAGGCGGGCCGGCCGGCGTCGGGATCGGTGTCGGTGACCCCGGGCTGGACGGCGGCTGGGCCGCCCGCGTCCCGGTTGTCACTCCACGAGCGGTAGAGCCGGCGCACCGTCACACAGAGGATCAGCCAGGCGCTGCCGCTGACCCAGCCGGCCAGCACGTCCGTCGACCAGTGCACCCCGAGGTACAGCCGGGAGATGCCGATCGAGAACCAGAACACCACGATCACCACGGGCACGACGATCCGCACCCACAGCGGACCCCAGGCGCCGCCGCGGACCAGCAGCACCAGCACGATCCCGAGGATCGCGGTGGACGCGAGCGCATGACCGGACGGGAAGGAGTTGTTGGTCTCCACCACCAACCGGAACTCCTCCGGCGGACGGGTGCGGCCGAGGAGTTTCTTGGCGAAGAAGACCAGCGCCGCTGCGCCGATGCCGACCACTGCGACCATGGCCGCATCACCGCGCCGCCGCCTGTACAGCAGCCAGGCGACGCACAAGGCGGCGACGATCGTCATCGCGGCGGTGGAGCCGATCTCGGTGACGACCTTCGCGACCGCGGTCCGGAAGGGATCGCGGTGATCGACCATCCATTGCCAGACCGGGAGGTCGAACGTCGCCAGCCCGTCGCCCTCGGACACCGCGTCGGTCAGGGAGACGGCGAACCACCCCAGCACGGCGAGGCTGATGCCCGGCACCAGGAATGCGGGCGGGGGAGCGATCCAGCGGGGACCGCTCAGCTCGCCGGCGCGGGCGGAACGCCGTCGGCCCCGGGTGGCGGCCGACCAGCCGCCGAGCACGATCAGCAGCACAGCGGCGACCAGGTACGGCAGCCACACCGACCACAGCTGCTCGAGCATGGTGCTCAGGGTCTCGCTCGTCGGGGATGCCAGGAACAGGCTGTCGGAACCGGAAGTCGGGGTGACGCGCATCGGACCATTGTGCGTGGCGACCGCCCGTCGACCGGACGAGCCGCGGGATCTCGACTCCTGCGTGGCGCGATCACCGTGCCGCGGGGGGATCTCGACTCCTGCGTCGTGCGATCACCGTGCCATCGGACGGACCTCGGTGACGCGGCCGTAACACGGGCCGGGCAAGATCTCCTCCGTGACGACACGCATCGAGAAGCCGGGCAGCGCCGGGCGTTCGCCGTTCGACAACTACTTCAAGATCACCGAGCGGGGGTCGAGCGTGGTCCGGGAGATCCGCGGCGGGCTCGTCACCTTCTTCACGATGGCCTACATCGTGGTGCTCAACCCGCTGATCCTCGGGTTCGCGAAGGACGCCGACGGTCAGTACCTCGGCGGCGGCGCCGCACCGAACCTGCCGGCGATCGCCGCGGGCACTGCGCTGGTCGCCGGGGTGCTGACGATCCTGATGGGCGCGGTGGCGAACTTCCCGCTCGCGCTGGCGACCGGGCTCGGGCTGAACGCCTTCGTCGCGGTGGCGATCGCGTCGAAGATGACATGGGCCGACGCCATGGGGCTGGTGGTGCTGGAGGGCATCGTCATCCTGGTGCTGGTCCTCACCGGGGTCCGCAAGGCAGTCTTCCGAGCGGTCCCGGCCCCGCTCAAGACGGCGATCTCGGTGGGCATCGGCTTGTTCATCGCATTCATCGGCTTCGTCGATGCGGGCTTCGTCCGCCGCATCCCGGACGTCGCGCAGACCACCGTGCCGGTCCAGCTCGGCCAGACCGGGCAGCTGGCCGGCTGGCCCGTGTTCGTCTTCGTCGTCGGCCTGATCCTGGTGATCGCGCTGTTCGTGTTGCGGGTCAAGGGCGCCATCCTGATCGCGATCCTGGCCACCACGGTGCTGGCGGTGATCATCGAGGCGATCGCGAAGGCCGGCGGTGCGCAGGACAGCCCGACGGGCTGGGCGCTGACCGTCCCCAAGCTCCCCTCGTCCATCGTGGACAAGCCGGACTTCGGCACCCTCGGTCAGTTCAACCTGTTCGGCTCGTTCGACCGGGTCAGCGTCGTCGCCGTCGTGCTGCTGGTGTTTTCGCTGATGCTGGCGGACTTCTTCGACACCGTCGGCACGATGACGGCAGTCGGATCAGAGGCCGGTCTGCTCGACGCCGAGGGAACGCCGCCCAAGGCCCAGCAGATCCTGATCGTCGACTCGGTGGCCGCGATCGCGGGCGGCGCCGCCGGCGTCTCGTCCAACACCTCCTACATCGAGTCGGCGTCCGGCGTCGGCGACGGGGCCCGCACCGGCCTCGCGTCGATCGTCACCGGCGTGCTGTTCCTGCTGACGATGTTCCTCGCGCCGCTGGTGGCGGTGATCCCCTCGGAGGCGGCCGTCCCGGCGCTCGTCCTGGTCGGGTTCCTGATGATGCAGCAGGTCGGCGAGATCGACTGGAAGGACGTCGAGATCGCCCTGCCGGCGTTCCTGACGATCATCCTGATGCCGTTCACCTACTCGATCAGCGTCGGCATCGGTGCGGGCTTCATCGCCTACGTGCTCATCAAGGCGATCCGCGGCAAGGCGAAGCAGGTGCATCCCTTGCTGTGGGTGGTTGCCGTGCTGTTCGTCGTCTACTTCGCGATCCATCCGATCACCGTCCTGCTGGGCTGATCGGCACGGTGTCGAGCGGACCCACCGGCGGCCCGACGGCAGGAACAATCCTGTGCCGGGCGAGGTTGCAGCCGGGGCAGCACCCGTGGGGGTGCGTGCGAGTTGGAGGGACGCATCCACACCGCGTACAGTTGACACTCGGCGCGCGTGTCGTGTCGGTTTCGCTGTGGCCGCGAACCGATCGATCCCTCGTAGTGGATTTCTCAGCGGGAATGTCACAGTGCGCTGTGCCTGGCACTTGATGTCAGCGTGCATGCATCTCCGGCAGCTTCTGCCGGGCAGACAGGTGGCTCACCCGCCGCGACCGCTCCGCACGGAGTGGACCGGCGGCGATGTCACCTGCTGAGCAGGACACCGGGTAGTCGAGCGGACCGCGCGCGAGCGCGTCGCCGCACAGTGTGCAAGTAAGACAGTGTGCAAGCAAGACAGTGGGCAGGCAAGACACTGTGCAGGTAACAACGAGCGCAGCAACAGATTGTGGAGGACATGGCGAAGAAAGACGGAGCCATCGAGGTCGAAGGCCGTGTGGTCGAGCCCTTGCCGAACGCGATGTTCCGCGTGGAGCTGGAGAACGGACACCGGGTGCTGGCCCACATCAGCGGCAAGATGCGGCAGAACTACATCAGGATCCTCCCCGAGGACCGGGTGGTCGTGGAGCTCTCGCCCTACGACCTGAGCCGCGGACGCATCGTCTACCGCTACAAGTAAAGACCCGCCACCAGCATCACCGGATCCAAAAGGACAAGAACTATGAAGGTGCAGCCGAGCGTCAAGCCGATCTGCGAGAAGTGCAAGGTCATCCGCCGGCACAACCGCGTCATGGTGATCTGCGAGAACCCGCGTCATAAGCAGCGTCAGGGCTGATCGCTGCGCCGTACCACCGGTACGGCAGCGCGTGACTCCGGTACCACTGCACATCGAGAATTCCCCTGTCCTCGTGGCGGGGGTCAGTCCTCATCCGTGAGGACGCCACCATCGCGTCACCACCTCGGTGGTGCGCGGCCCAGCCGGGCCGCACGCCACCCGAGTCACCCCCGGACTACAGGCCGGGGCCCGGATCAGATGTCCGGGACGGGACGCGACCGACACCTGTAGGAACGCACAGAAGGAGCGTTGCCACATGGCACGTCTCATGGGCGTCGACCTCCCACGCGACAAGCGTATGGAGATCGCACTCACGTACATCTACGGCATCGGGCACACCCGATCCGTGGGGCTGCTGAAGGCCTCGGGCATCAGCCCGGACCTGCGGTCCAAGGACCTCTCCGACGAGCAGGTCCTTTCTCTTCGCGATGCCATCGATGCCGAGGGCTTCAAGGTCGAGGGTGACCTGCGCCGCGAGGTACAGGCCGACATCCGTCGCAAGATGGAGATCGGTTCCTACCAGGGTCTTCGCCACCGCCGCCACCTCCCGGTCCGCGGCCAGCGCACGAAGACCAATGCCCGCACCCGCAAGGGCCCGAAGAAGACCATCGCCGGCAAGAAGAAGGCCAGGTAATCGCCAATGCCTCCCAAGACACGCGCAGGTGCTCCGAAGAAGGTGCGCCGCAAGGAGAAGAAGAACGTCTCCCACGGCCAGGCGCACATCAAGAGCACCTTCAACAACACCATCGTCTCGATCACCGATCCCACCGGTGCGGTGATCTCCTGGGCGTCCGCCGGCCACGTCGGCTTCAAGGGCTCCCGCAAGTCCACCCCGTACGCCGCCCAGATGGCTGCCGAGAGCGCTGCGCGCAAGGCCATGGAGCACGGCATGCGCAAGGTCGACGTCTTCGTCAAGGGTCCGGGTTCGGGCCGTGAAACCGCGATCCGTTCGCTGCAGGCGACCGGCCTCGAGGTCGGCACCATCAACGACGTCACCCCCCAGGCCCACAACGGAACCCGGCCGCCCAAGCGGCGCCGGGTCTGACCGGGGAAAGAAGGAACTGAACAATGGCCCGCTACACAGGACCCGTCACCAAGATCTCCCGTCGCCTGAAGACCGACCTCGTCGGTGGGGACCAGGCTTTCGAGCGTCGTCCCTTCCCTCCGGGGCAGCACGGTCGTGCGCGCACCAAGGAGAAGGAATACCTGACGCAGCTGCAGGAGAAGCAGAAGGCCCGCTTCACCTACGGCGTCATGGAGAAGCAGTTCTCCCGCTACTACAAGGAGTCGAGCCGCTCGCAGGGCAAGACCGGTGAAGCTCTGCTGGTCATCCTCGAGACGCGCCTCGACAGCGTCATCTACCGCGCCGGCCTGGCCCGCACCCGCCGTGGTGCCCGCCAGATGGTGACCCACGGCCACTTCGAGGTCAACGGTCAGCGGGTCGACGTGCCGAGCTACCGCGTCGAGCAGTACGACATCATCACCGTGCGCAAGCAGTCGGTCTCCAAGTTCCCCCTCGAGCTGGCTCGCCAGACCCAGGGCGAGCGACCGATCCCGGCCTGGATCCAGCTCGTGCCCGACACGCTGCAGATCCTGATCCACTCGGTGCCGGTCCGTGCGCAGATCGACACCCAGATCAACGAACAGCTGATCGTCGAGTACTACAGCAAGTGAGTCCGCAGGACTGACACCTGGCCCGGCCGGATCGCGAGGCAACTTGCGCCGGCCGGGTACCGGTGCGTCCCGGAGAAGTTCCAGCCTCCGATCGCCGTGCGATCGGTGCACCACCCCCGTGTGACGTCATATAGCGGACGTCACCTCCATCATTGGGAGAGGATCCCCTGTGCTGATTTCCCAGCGCCCCACCCTCACCGAGGAGACGTTGGCCGACAACCGGTCGCGTTTCGTCATCGAGCCACTCGAGCCCGGCTTCGGGTACACCCTGGGCAACTCGCTCCGCCGCACCCTGCTGTCCTCCATCCCCGGTGCCTCGGTCACGAGCATCCGCGTCGACGGTGTGCTGCACGAGTTCACCACCGTCCCGGGCGTCAAGGAGGACGTCACCGAACTGATCCTGAACATCAAGGATCTGGTCGTGTCCTCCGAGGACGACGAGCCCGTCACCATGTACCTGCGCAAGCAGGGCCCCGGTGACGTGACCGCGGCCGACATCGCACCGCCGGCCGGTGTCACCGTGCACAACTCCGACCTGCACCTGGCGACCCTGACCAAGAAGGGCAAGCTCGAGATCGAGCTCGTCGTGGAGCGGGGCCGCGGCTACGTCCCGGCCGCCCCGAACAAGGTCGTCGGCGCCGAGATCGGCCGGATCCCGGTCGACTCGATCTACTCGCCGGTCCTCAAGGTCACCTACCGCGTCGAGGCCACCCGGGTCGAGCAGCGCACGGACTTCGACCGCCTGGTGCTCGACGTCGAGACCAAGTCGTCCATCGCCCCGCGGGACGCACTCGCCTCGGCCGGCACCACCCTGGTGGAGCTGTTCGGCCTGGCCCGGGAGCTGAACATCAACGCAGAGGGCATCGAGATCGGACCCTCGCCCGCCGAGGCCGACCACATCGCCGCCTTTGCGTTGCCGATCGAGGAGATGGACCTCACCGTCCGCTCCTACAACTGCCTCAAGCGCGAGGGCATCCACACCGTGGGTGAGCTTGTCGGACGGACCGAGGCGGACCTGCTCGACATCCGCAACTTCGGGCAGAAGTCGATCGACGAGGTCAAGGTCAAGCTGCACCAGATGGGCCTGGCTCTCAAGGACTCGCCGGCCGGGTTCGACCCGACCGCCGCTGCCCTGGCCTACGGCAACGACTGGGGTACCGGCGCCGCCGAGACCGCAGCTGACGACGACTACGCCGAGACCGAACAGATCTGATCCCCGGCCCCCGCTCGTCCTCGGACGGGCGGGGGCCCACTCAGTTGTCACAGGCTGAGCCGTATCGACCCCCGCCGGGAGGCGGGACATCGACAGGAGCACGACATGCCCACCCCCAACAAGGGTCCGCGGCTCGGCGGTTCGCCGCAGCACGAGCGGCTGATCCTGGCCAACCTCGCCACCCAGCTGCTGGACCACGGTCGCATCACCACCACCGAGACCAAGGCCAAGCGCCTGCGTCCGGTCGCGGAGAAGCTGATCACCACGGCCAAGCGCGGCGACCTGCACTCCCGCCGCCAGGTGATGAAGACCGTGCGCGACAAGGATGTCGTGCACAAGCTCTTCGCCGACATCGCCCCGTCCTTCGCCGCCCGTGAGGGCGGCTACACGCGGATCGTCAAGACGGCTCCGCGCAAGGGCGACAACGCTCCGATGGCGATCATCGAGCTGATCACCGAGGAGACCGTCACCGCCCAGGCGTCCCGCGCGACCCGTCGCGCTGCCACGCCGAAGGCCGCCAAGCCGGCTGCCGCCGCGGACACCACGCCGGTCGATGAGACCCCGTCCACGGAGAGCACGGCTTCCGAGAGTGCTGGCGATTCCGACGGTGCATCGGCCCAGACCCAGGCTGCGGCCACCGAGGCTCCGGCCGAGGGCGCCGAGCTGAGCACCGACGACAGCACGACCTACGGCGAGGGCAGCCATGCGGTGCTCGCTGACGTGAACGAAGCGCCGGAAGGTTTCCCGATCAAGGGCAACGCCGACTCGAAGCTGTACCACGTGCCGGATTCCCGCTTCTTCTCCACGACCGTCGCCGAGGTGTGGTTCGCCACCCCCGAAGCAGCAGAGGCGGCAGGATTCGCCCTGCCGAAGTCGCAGCAGAAGGCCGCCGACGCGGCCCCTGAGGATGAGCAGGCCTGATCGCCTCCTGCCTCACCCAGCACCGAGCCTGCGGGCCCGATCCCCAATGGGGATCGGGCCCGTTCGCCGTTCCGGGTCGCGCGAACGACGGCGATGTGGTGAGGCCCGGCCGACTAGTACGGTGGCCGACGTGAGTGCGATCCCAGAATTCGGAGCGGCAACCAGGATCTCCTCCGGAATCCGGCTCCGACTGGACATCTCCTACAACGGCACGGACTTTGCCGGCTGGGCGATCCAGCCCGGCCTGCGGACGGTCGCCGGAGAACTCCAGCGAGCACTGGCGACCCTGTTCAAGGTGCACGTCCCGCTGGTGGTGGCCGGTCGAACGGATTCCGGCGTCCACGCCGGCGGTCAGGTGGCCCATCTCGAGATCGATCCGACAGCGCTGGACGGGCTGGCACTGCGTCCCCGGTCCGCCGGGTTCCCGAGCACCGGGGACGGTCAGGGGGAGCACCAGGCCGGTTGTACGGGGCTGCGCCGGCGACTGGCCGGCCTGCTGCCCCGTGATCTGCGGGTCAGCTCGGTCCGGGTCGCCCCCGACGGTTTCGACGCCCGGTTCTCAGCACTCCGCCGGCACTACCGCTACCGGATCGCGTTGACCGACTGGGGTCTGGATCCACTGGACTCCGTCGGGGTGTTGCCCTACGGCAGGCCGCTCGACGTGGCCCTGATGCAGTGTGCCGCGGAGTCGTTGCTCGGGCTGCACGACTTCGCGGCCTACTGTCGCCCGCGCGCGGACGTGTTCGGCCGCCCGGCGTCCACGGTGCGGGAGCTGCAGCAGCTCAGGGTCTGCGGTGACGACGACGCCGTCACCCTCGAGGTGAGCGCCGACGCGTTCTGTCATTCGATGGTCCGCGCTCTGGTCGGAATGTTGATCAGGGTGGGCGAGGGCCGGGAGCCGGTCTCCGGGCCCGCACAGCTGCTCGCCGGCCGCGTCCGGGACTCCCGGGTGTCGACGGCCCCTCCCTGCGGTCTGACGTTGGTCAATGTCGACTATCCCCCCGATGCCGAACTGTCCGCCAGGGCGGTCACCACCAGGGCGCTCCGTGATGCGCTGCCCGAGCTCGGGTTGGCCGAACAGGTCTCCGCCGCCGAGCTGGGTTGACATACTGGCGAACAGATCGCCCCGGCGATCCGCCTGCGGGGTGTGAGGGCCCGTCCCGCGCGCGCCGATGGTGTCGATGAGCCCGCCGAGAGGACCCCCAGACGTGTCAGATCATCGCGGCCAGCGCGCCCGCACCGCAGCAAGCCGGCCGTCCAGGACGGTGGGTACCCCCGGCCGGATCCGGCTGACGGTCGCCATCGGCGTCCTGGCGACGGTGACGGCCGCCTGCGGCAGCACGGTCGCCGGGGTGTCCGCGAACGGGTCCGTTGCCACTCCCGCCACCGCCTCGAGTTCGACGTCCGATTCCAGTCCGTCGCCCTTGATGACCAGCAGCACACCTGGGAGCACAAAGCCTCCGGCAGGTTCAACCGATGCGGGTTCCAGCTCCGCCACACCGTCGAGCAGCAGTGACCGGTCGAGCAGTAGTGACCCGTCGAGCAGCAGTGACCCGTCGAGCAGCAGCGAGGCGAGCACATCCGGCGGGCCGGACGACGCGAAGCTGTACCCGACGAAGCCCATCCCGTACAACGTCACCCCGAACACCGTTGGCATCGCGTCCCTGATGGAGGGTCGGCGGCTGGCCGGTTATGTGCTGGACCCCGGCCAAATCGATCCGAAGCTGACCCGGTTCGTGCCCTACCCGACGTTCCCGCTGCGGGATTCGGACGCACTCTCGGTCATCTTCCCTGACCAGAGCACCCAGCTGATCGCCCGTCGGCAGGGTATGTACGCGGGCTACTCCGCGACCCGCTCCGATCCGTCGAGCAAGGCGTCGATGGTGTTGGCGGTGTTCGTCTTCCCCAGCGCGGGAGCCGCCCAGAAGGCTGCGACCGGGATGGCGAACTCGAGCAAGGACGTGTCGGACACCGTGCTGAAGTACCCCGATCTGCCGGGTGCGATCGGCAATCAGGGAGCTGCCGGCACCACTGCGTTCAGCGGTCAGGTGTTCATCGCCAGCGGCCAGTCCGTCGTCTACGTCTACGTCAACGGTGGGATCTCGCAGAAGGCGACCGTGCCAGGGCGGATGAAGACGGCGCTGACCAGGCAGCTGGCAGCGCTGAAGGCGTACTCCCCGACTCCGAAGAACGCCTTGATGAAACAGGAGTTCGACCCGACCGGGCTGTATGCGCGGACCCTGCCGCCGGCGAAGAATTACGTACAGTTCGGGATGTACTCCGGGCAGGGGGCGCTGCACAGCCAGGCCGATGCCCTCGCCACGGCCAAGCTCTTCTCCAGTACCGGGGTCGACGTGGTGGCCAAGGGCCGATCGGTGCTGTACCGGGCCAAGGATGCGGCGGGGGCGACCGCAGTGCGCGACGCGTTCTACGCCCAGGAGGTGGCCATGAACAGTCGCTACCGCGATTTCGATCCGGGGACCACCGCCGGCTCGCCGCGGTGTCTGCAGGACTCCGTGCAGTCGCAGTACGTCTGCTACGCCACGGTCGACAGGGTCACCATCGAGTACTCGTCGCTGTCGGAGACCGATCTCAAACGGTCGTTGGAGACCCAGGTAGCGCTGCTGCAGCAGTGACCTGCGTCGCCCCTGGTCGAGAGCGACGCCGGCGATTTTGACCGGGGGATGCTCCTCGCGGTATCGTCGAGCTTCGTGCGCCGCGCGGATCTCCGTTCGGAGTTCTCCACGCGCAGTTCTCGACCCGCAGTGAGCTCGGCCCTCCGGTCCGCGTTCCGACCGGGTCCGGGGATGTTCGGCGGTGCACGCGGCGGGCCATCCAGGCCCGGCATCCGGATCCGGCACAGCCTTCCGACCGCGTCAGCGGACCGCGGGCGCTGCAGGTTCCATCGATGAATGTTCACCCACGCAGAAGAGACGAAGAGGCAGATCTGTGCGCACGTACAGCCCCAAGCCCGGCGATGTCACCCGCGCCTGGCACGTGATCGACGCGACCGACGTCGTGCTCGGTCGGCTCGCCAGCCAGACCGCTCAGCTGCTGCGTGGCAAGCACAAGCCGATCTACGCACCGCACGCCGACACCGGTGACTTCGTCGTCATCATCAACGCCGACAAGGTCGCCATCTCCGGCAACAAGCGCGACGGCAAGATCCTGTACCGGCACTCCGGCTACCCGGGTGGCCTGCGCGCGCAGACCGTCGGCCAACTGCTCGACTCGCGTCCCGACAAGCTCGTCGAGAAGGCCGTCATCGGGATGCTGCCGCACAACTCCCTCGGTCGTTCCATGGCCCGGAAGCTCAAGGTCTATGCAGGTTCCGAGCACCCGCACACGGCTCAGCAGCCGCAGCCCTTCGAGATCATCCAGGTCGCGCAGTGACCTCTCCGACCGACCCCACCACCAGCGAGGCAGAAACCACTGTGAGCGAGACTCCCGAGACCACCGCGCCCGTCGAGGCCGCGCCCGTCGAGACTGACACTGCCGAGGACGTCACCACCGACGCCCCGGTTGCTGACGCCCCCGCGGCCGAGGAAACCGCAGAGGTCGTCGAGGCCACCGAGTCCACCGAGGCTCCGGCCGGCGACGAGGCCACTGCGGCTCCGGCCGATGACGAGGCACCGTCGATCGTTCCCGCCGCAGCCGCCCCGGTCGCCGTCGACCGCCCCGTGCAGACCGTCGGCCGCCGCAAGGAGGCCGTCGTCCGCGTCCGCCTCATGCCCGGCACCGGGGTGTTCACCCTCAACGGCCGCACCATGGACAACTACTTCCCGAACAAGGTCCACCAGCAGCTCATCAAGGAGCCGCTGGTCACCCTGGAGAAGGAAGGCATCTACGACGTCCACGCCTCGCTCGTCGGCGGCGGCGTCACCGGCCAGGCCGGTGCGTTGCGGCTCGGCATCGCCCGCGCCCTGATCGAACTCGACATCTCCGACCGGCCACCGTTGAAGAAGGCAGGCTTCCTCAAGCGCGACCCGCGGGTCAAGGAGCGCAAGAAGTACGGTCTGAAGAAGGCCCGTAAGGCTCCCCAGTACTCCAAGCGCTGATCGCCCGGGCGAGCGGCACCATGGGCCGACTCTTCGGCACCGACGGGGTTCGTGGGTTGGCCAACGTCGACCTCACCCCCGCTCTCGCCCTGCGCCTGGCCACCTCGGCCGCCCGTGTCCTCACCGCACTGTCGGGAGGCCGGGCGGTCGAGTCGTCTCCCGATCCGGCAGCGCAGCTCGGTTCTGTTCCTTCCGCTCCGGTCCGACGTCGGCGTCCGCTCGCGGTCATCGGCCGGGATCCGCGCGCCAGTGGCGAGATGCTCGAATCCGCGGTCGCTGCCGGGCTGGCCTCGGCCGGCATGGATGTCGTGCTGCTCGGTGTCCTGCCCACACCGGGGGTCGCCCACCTGACCGCCGACGTCGGCGCCGACCTGGGTGTCGTCATCTCCGCGTCGCACAACGCGATGCCGGACAACGGAATCAAGATCTTCGGGCCGGGCGGGCACAAACTCGAGGACGCCGTCGAGGACGCGATCGAGGCCGACATGGCGGCGGAGCACGTGCTGCCGATCGGTGACGGGGTCGGGCGGATCACCGCCGATCATGCGGCAGTCTCCCGCTACACGGACCACCTGCTGGTCTCCACCCCGCACTCGCTGGCCGGGCTGACCGTGGTGGTCGACTGCGCTCACGGAGCATCGTCATCCGTCGCTCCGGAGGTGTACCGGCGGGCCGGTGCCAGGGTCGTCGTCATCGCCGGCGAGCCGGACGGTCTCAACATCAACGAGGGTGTCGGATCCCAGCATCTCGATGGGCTCCGGGTCGCGGTGCTGGAGCACGGCGCCGATCTGGGGATCGCCCACGACGGCGATGCCGACCGGTGCCTGGCCATCGCCGCCGACGGCAGTGTCGTCGACGGGGACGCGATCCTGGCCCTGTTGGCGCTCTACCTGCAGGAACGGGGCGAGCTGGAGTTCGGCACCGTCGTCACGACGGTGATGGCCAACCTGGGATTCCACGAGGCGATGAGCAAGGCGGGTATCGCCGTGCGGACCACCGCCGTCGGCGATCGCTACATCCTGAAGGAAATGCGCCAGGGCGGGTTCTCGCTGGGCGGCGAGCAGTCCGGCCACTTCGTGATGAGCGACCACGCGACCACCGGGGACGGGCTGCTGACGGCACTGTTCCTGATGGGCCGGGTGGCCTCGAGCGGGATCTCGCTGGCGAACCTGGCCAGGGTGGTGACGCGGTTCCCGCAGGTGCTGATCAACGTACGGGTCAGCGACAAGTCCGTCGCCGAGTCGGCGCCGGTGCTCAGCGCCGTGCAGGACGCGGTTGCCGAGCTGGGTTCCTCCGGGCGGGTGCTGCTGCGGCCGTCCGGGACGGAGCCGCTGGTCAGGGTGATGGTGGAGGCCGCGACGGCCGAGACCGCCCAGGCGGTGGCCGAACGGGTGGCGCAGGTCGTCCGCTCCGGCTGACGCGTCGTCCCGGGCTCGGACGTGCGTCAGAGCCGGACGATCAGTGCTCGTCCTTCGGATCAGCCAGATCGATGATGCCGGTACCCGACAGCGAGCCGTCCAACTCGTCGGCGAGCTGGTCCTGACCGGTGAGGTGTCGCAACAGGAACGCCGTGGCCAAAGTCGCGGTGACCTGGTGGATCCGCTTCTCCGCGCCGTCGCCGACGATCGCCGTCGTCCAGTGCTTGCCCTCACCCAGACCCAGGTGCTTGGCACCCTTGACCTCGCGGAGCTGGACAGGCCCGCCCCAGGACCTGGCGAAGTCCGCCCCGGCATGGTCGCTCATCGCATCGACCTGGCCGACCAGGTGCAGCGCCGGGACATGGATCCGACCGGCAGCCGCGCGGGCGGTCTTCGTCGCCACCGGTGTGACTGTCACCACTGCCTTGATCGTGCTGTCGCTCGCAGCGGCCAGCACGGCAGCGCCGCCGCCGACCGAATGGCCCAGCACACCGAGCTTCGCGGCGGATCCGGTGATGACGCCGCCGGCAACCCGCCCGGTGACCACCGCCCGCAGCGCGCGCGAGAGATCAGCGCCGAGCCCTGAGTGCGAGGGGACCGGCCCACGCTCGGTGGCCGGCGCCACGACGATGAAGCCCCACGACGCGAGGTGACGCATGAGCCTGGTGTACCGGGTGACCGGCTGCAGCCAACCGTGACCGAACGCCACCACCGGCAGATCGCGCCCGGAAACCGGAGCGATCACCTGACCGGGGATGCCGCTGGGGTCCAGTGGACCGGACGCCACCCGGTGCGGTCCGAGATGGGCGGTGTAGTCCAGGGTCGGTCGCTGGATGGAAGGGCTGGTGCGCGCCACTTGCCTGACCTCTCGGTTGGTACTTCCCTGTCGTCGATACTGTACGGATGAGCGCTCCCTCCGGTACATCGACCGCTGGTCTGTCAGGTGCGAATCCGTCCGGTGCAAATCCTTCCGGTGCCAATTCTTCCGTGGCAGGTCCGTCCGTCCCGGATCCGTGGACTGCAGGACCCTCGGCCGCGTTCGCCGACGATCTGCGCCGCTTCATCCGGGCCAGGTTCCCCGTGCTGTCCATCACCACCGCGGAGGAAGCGCGAGTGCTGGCCGACATCGCGGCGGTCGTCGGCAACCGGAAGCAGGTGGTGCCGCCGCGGCGGGTCTTCATCTGGACCACCTCCAGTGGGTTCGCCGAGCTCGGTCGACCGCCGGCGGCGGACACCCGCACACCGCATGCGGCGCTGGCGGCCGCAGCGACGCTCAGCACGCCGAGCGTGGTGGTGATGATCGACGTCCATCCGTGGCTCGGTGGGGGACAGCTGCCGCCGGACACCCAACTGGTGCGTGCCCTCAAGGACACCGCGCGGCTCTACCAGGACGGCACCGTTCCGCGGACCCTCGTGCTCGTCAGCAGCGTGCCGAACATCCCGGCCGAGCTCGAAGCACTGGTGACCCATCTCGACTATCCGCTGCCCGACGAGCCGTTCCTGCGCGGCCTGCTGCAGCGGATGATCACCCGCAACACCGAGAGCGGCTCGGTGCGCAGCGAGCTCACGGACGAGGACGCCGAACGGTTGGCCGCCGCAGCGGTCGGGTTGACCGCGTTCGAGGCGGAGAACGCCTTCGCCAGGGCCATGGTGGTCGACGGCACGCTCACCGCCGCTGACGTCAGCGTGGTCGCGGAGGAAAAGGGTCAGATCATCCGCAAGTCGGGAGTTCTGGAGCTGGTCTCCTCGACCGTCAAGCTCGAGGACATCGGCGGCCTGGGCAACCTGAAGACCTGGCTCACCAAGCGCAACGGATCGTGGTTGGCCGAGGCGCGCTCGTACGGCCTGCCCGCGCCGAAGGGCGTGCTGATGACCGGGGTGCCGGGATGCGGCAAATCGCTGACGGCCAAGGCGATGTCGTCCGCGTGGGGCCTGCCGCTGATCAGGCTGGACATCGGCCGGGTGTTCGGCGGGTTGGTGGGTGCGAGCGAGCAGAACATGCGAACGGCGATCCGCACCGCCGAGGCGGTCGCGCCGTGTGTGCTGTGGATCGACGAGATCGAGAAGGGGTTTGCCTCCGGTGCATCGGGCAGCGGTGATTCCGGCACCTCGGCGCGGGTGTTCGGCACGTTCCTGTCATGGATGCAGGAGAAGAAGGCCGCGGTGTTCGTGATGGCGACCGCCAACAACATCTCGTTGCTGCCACCGGAGTTCCTCCGCAAGGGCCGCTTCGACGAGATCTTCTTCGTCGACCTGCCGACTGCCTCGGAGCGGCGCGACATCTTCGGCCTCCACCTCCGGGCCCGGCTCGCGGCAGGCCCGGCTCTCGGCGAACTCCCGATCAGCGAGGAACTGCTCGGTGCGCTGGCCGCCGAGACGGAGGGGTTCTCCGGGGCCGAGATCGAGCAGGTCGCCATCTCGGCGTGTTTCGATGCCTTCGCGGGTCGGCGGCCACTGCAGCCCGACGATCTGCACCGGGAGATCGCGAACACCGTGCCGCTGTCGGTCACCCAGTCCGAGGAGATCACCGCCCTGCGACGCTGGGCGGACGTGCGTGCGGTCGCCGCCTCCGCATCGCAGGACCGGGTCGGATACGCGGTCCCTGCGGTGTCCGTCCCCGCGCCGGTCGACCCGCAGACCGTTGCGGAACGGGGCGGGCGACCCCTCGAAGCGTGATCTCGCGCCCCGGCGGATGCGAGATCGCACACACGAGCGCCGCCGGGGTTTGGTCGGAACTGCGCTCTCAGCCGCTGTTTCGATCATGGTCGAGCGGTCCAGGGCGTCAGAGCACCGGTCGCGCAGATTAGCTGCGTGATTCACCCGCAGGGTGCGCACGCGCACGGTCCCGGCTCGCCTAGCCTGATCAGCGTGTGCGGAATCATCGGTTACGTCGGACCTCGTGACGCTCTCGGCCTACTGGTCGAGGGCCTGCGCAGGATGGAATATCGAGGCTACGACTCGGCGGGTGTTTCCGTCGTCAGCCGTGATGGCGCGCTGCGGGTGGCGAAGAAGGCAGGACGCCTCGCCAACCTCGAGCAGGAGATCAAGGTCGGCAACCACCACCTCGTCGGCACCACCGGCATCGGTCACACCCGCTGGGCCACGCACGGTGGCCCGACCGACCGCAATGCCCATCCGCACCTGGACGCGACCGGCACGCTCGCCGTCATCCACAACGGCATCATCGAGAACTTCGCCGAGCTGCGTGCGGAGCTGGAGCACGCCGGCATCGAACTGGTCAGTGAGACCGACACCGAAGTGGTCTCGCACCTGCTCGGCCGCGCCTACCGCGGCGAGACCGGTGAGACGGCCGGCGATCTCGAAGCGTCCATGGCTGCGGTCGCACGGCGACTCGAAGGCGCTTTCACGCTCGTCGCTGCCCATGCGTCCGAGCCGGATCTGCTGGTCGCCGCCCGGCGCAACTCGCCGTTGGTGATCGGCGTCGGTGACGGAGAGATGTTCCTGGCCAGCGACGTCTCCGCGTTCATCGAGTTCACCCGCGAAGCGGTGGAACTGGGTCAGGACCAGCTGGTGGTCATCACGCCGGACGGCTACCGGGTGTCCGGCTTCAGTGGCGGTGAAGCCGATGCCCGGCCGTTCACCGTCACCTGGAACCTGGCGGCCGCGGAGAAGGGCGGTCACCTGACGTTCATGGACAAGGAGATCGCCGAGCAGCCGACAGCGTTGGCGGACACGCTGCGGGGCCACTTCGACGGCACCCGCGTCGTGCTCGACGAGCAACGCCTCGGCGAGGACGAGTTGCGCACCATCGACAAGGTGTTCGTGGTGGCCTGCGGCAGCGCCTACCACTCAGGTCTGGTCGCGAAGTACGCCATCGAACACTGGACCCGACTGCCGGTCGAGGTCGAGTTGGCCAGCGAGTTCCGCTACCGCGATCCGGTCCTGGACCGCGACACCCTGGTGGTCGCAGTCAGCCAGTCGGGAGAGACGGCCGACACTCTCGAGGCGGTGCGGCACGCGCGCCGGCAGCGAGCCAGGGTGCTCGCGGTGTGCAACACCAACGGTTCGCAGATCCCCCGGGAATCCGACGCCGTCCTCTACACCCATGCCGGTCCGGAGATCGGCGTCGCCTCGACGAAGGCGTTCCTCGCGCAGATCGCAGCCAACCTGCTGGTCGGTCTCGCCTTGGCGCAGGCCAGGGGGACGAAGTTCTCCGACGAGGTCGCCCGGGAATTCGAAGCACTCGAGCGGGTTCCTGCCGCCGTGGCGGAGACGCTGACGAGGATGGACGCCGTGCGGGCACTCGGCCAGGAGATCGCCGATTCGAAGGCGGTGCTGTTCCTGGGCCGGCACGTCGGGTATCCGGTGGCGCTCGAGGGGGCGCTCAAGCTCAAGGAGCTGGCGTACATGCATGCGGAGGGGTTTGCGGCCGGCGAACTCAAACACGGTCCGATCGCACTGATCGAGAAAGGCCTGCCCGTTGTCGTCGTCACGCCGTCACCGAGTGCGCAACCGCTGCTGCACTCCAAGATCCTGTCCAACATCAGGGAGATCCAGGCCCGGGGGGCGCGCACGATCGTGATCGGCGAGGAGGGGGACAAGACCATCGCGCCGTTCGCCGACTTCTTCGTCGAACTCCCGGCCCTGCCGTCGCTCCTGCAGCCGCTCGTTGCGACTGTTCCGTTGCAGGTTCTGGCCGCCGAGATAGCCCGAACGCGTGGTTACGACATCGACAAACCGCGGAATCTGGCCAAGTCCGTCACTGTCGAGTGACGTTCCCACACTCAGTGTGATTCATTCGGAGGATTGTTCGGCAGAGTCCCCCGGAGGGGGCATACTGACTCCAGGAAATGTTGCAGTACGTGTTTTCCTGAGGGAGAGTGTCGTCGTACCGTAGTCTCGACGGGCCTGCTCGCGGACACCTGCTCGGTGGGACACACAGGCGGCGGCTCGAGTCGTCGAGCACGAATGGGACAGGGGCAAGGCATGACGGCACCGACCGCAAAGCCTGCTGTTCTCACCCTTCGGGGCGCTGAACTACTGGAAGCTCTGGGCGCGCTGGTCTCCGAGACCAAGTACGAGATCCTCAGTGCGCTGCCAGACCAGATGTCCTTCGATGTCACCGCGCTGCGGTCGAATTGGGACGGCGACATCGCCAGCCTCGAACGTGGGGTCGACACCCGGTGGATCTACCCGGCCAAGGCGGCGCGCGATCCGGAAATCCTGGAATACCTGACGCAGTTCGCGGCCCGTGGGGCGAAGGTCAGGGTGCTGGCCTCCGTGCCCAACCGCATCCTGGTCTCCGATCGGGTGCGCGCTGTCGTGCCGGACACCGGCGAGGGACCCGGTCCGAAGGCGCTGTTCATCACCGGTCGCCCTCTGGTCCGCGCGATCTACACCCAGTTCGTGGAGATGTGGCGGGCCTCGATGCCGGTCGGGTTCTCGACCGGCGGGCTCGATGTGGACCTCGTGCGCGACACATTGAGTGCGCTCCAGACCGGTCTCACGGACGACGCGGCAGCGCGACAGTTCGGCTGGTCGGTGCGCACGTATCGTCGCCGGATCGCGGCGGTGCTGAGCCTGCTCGGCACCACCAGTCGGTTCGAGGCGGGAGCGCTCGCGCGTACACAGGGCTGGATCTAGGTTCCGGTGGGCCTGACGAACGGGTCAGCGCGCGTCGTCCACGAGGGCGGCAGCCTCCGTGGCCAGCGTGTCCAGTTGCCGGTCGTCGAAAGCCGCGGCGTCGTGCAACTGGAGGAGCACCCTTAGCGCCGTCATCCGACCGGTGGTGATCAGGTCGTCGCTCGGACCGTAGGACACCAGAACCGCATCCCGACAGGCCGTGATGGCGTCGCGACGTTCGGTGGCCAGGTCGTGGGGGAGCGCGCCGGCCTCGAGCTCGAGGATGAACAGACCACCCAGCGTCCAGGACAGGTCGAAATCGCGCGGAGCTGCACAGATCTCGTCGCCGATCAGGATGGCGCTCGGATCGGCCGACTCGGAGACGACTGCGGTTTCCAGGCCGCTGCGTCCCACCGCGAGATGGTCGCACTGCAGGCTGTCCGTCCACGAGATGACCTCGTCGATCCGCGCCGGACCCAGCTTGTTGATCAGGAACTCGTGCATCACCGCGGCGGCGAACGGCCCGTCGCCTGTGGTCAACCAGCGCTTGAGTCGCGCGGGACCGGCAGGCGGGGCCAGGTCGAGGTGGCTGATGTCGATACTGCGCAGGCCCCGGAGGGACGCACCGACAGCCCGGCCGGTGGCAGCGATGCGCGTCAGCGACGGGTGTGCGGAGTTGAGCAACGCCGAGAGTGTCATCCGGCCGGGAGCGTAGTGATGGCGACGCTCGCCATCGACCCAACCCTGTGAAAGTCGACCCGCACCCGACTCGGCGAGAGAATCCGACAATACGTCCAGTGGAGCGCGCAGCTCCAAGGGAACCCAACGGAGATCCTGCCGACGTTCGACACCAGGGCCGAACGACCAGCGGTAGTGCTCACTCGGTTCCGAGTCGGCCCGTGACCGGATCTCGGTGTCGAGATAGCCACTGAGAAGCAGGCCGACGACGTCGTGCTCGAACGGGCTGAGTGCGGCCGGTTGACCAGAAGCGGGCAGCGGGACGCCTGCACCACCCCCCTGTGTGGGGAGGCCGCCCCCGGACGGTGCTCGATGCGGATCCCGCGCCAAGGAGCCCACGACAGACCACGGATCCCACCCGGAGGGGGACCCGGTGTCGTGACTCTGCGGATCGTTCATGAGCTCACCGATGGGGGAGAAGGTCCGCCAGCCTGCGGCGGACTGAGCGGATCAGAAACCGACGGCGCAGCCGCTGCAACGGGCCGAGCTGGCCGGCGCTGCCTGCGAGCTGGTGGCGGGGACGACGAGGAAGACAGCGGCGGCGACGAGGGTGCTGGCGGCGGCGATGAACTTGCGCATGATGGGTTCCGATCACGTCAGGTGACGGGGCTGTTTCCGTCACTCCGGTTGCTGGCTGTGACAACAGTGGCCGCCCGCGCACCTTCCGAGTGGGTGGATGGCAGGAAGTTGCCATTTTGACGCCGGGGAGTAGTCGCCGGCCGCATCGTCTTCGTATCGGCCCCTCAGGGGCAGGTTTGCCTCACTCTCCCGTGAGCGATCCGTTCGGTCGTCCCAGCATCCATCGACCGGCTCGACGTCGCCACCGGGGGCAAGGGGCTGTACGGGTGAAATTCGTGCTCCCGACCCCGGTCGGGAGATTCGAATCGGCCGCCAGCGGCTCAGGACGTCCGTACGGAGTTGCTGATCGCAGCTTTGCAGTGGATGTCCCAGCAGTCCCGAAGATGAAAGACAGGAATCAGCCATGACCTCCCCGAACTCGCTGGCCGGCGTTCTCACCGATCTCCGTGCCGTTCGCCGCGAACTCTTTGCCGTGCACGTGCAGTGGCACCGGATGTCCACCGTCGTCGAGCTGTCGACGGACGGTGCTCTCCTCGCGGAAGAGCTGATGGAGGACTTCGATCAGCTGTCCGTCTCCGTCCTTGATCTCAACGGCACCGCTCGCGAATCCGCCGACCGGCTCGAGAAGTTCCGGGATCGAGTGACCACGCGCAACGCGGATGTCCTCGACGAGCTGCAGCACGGCGCCGATTACTACCTGCTGCCGGATGGCCTCGAGGCCCTCGGCGCCGGTCGACTGCAGCGGCTGTTCGTCTCCGTCTCCCGGGCCTGTCTGCCGCGAGGACGCGCGCTGGCGTGCGTTCCCGAGGAAGACGCGATGGTGATCGTGATGGCCGCCGAGCGTGCAGGGCTCGAGGTGACCCGGATGGGTACCGAGAGTGGCGTCAAGCTGATCGAGTTCGGTACCGGACTGCTGCGGGCACTGCCCGGAGAGTGATGGCCGCGCCGGCGCCTGCGGGGTGGCGTGCGGCGGCGGACGGTCGGGATACGAGGCCGGAGATCGACGGAACCTGAGCCTGAGGGCTCGGGGATCGGACGTCTCCGGCCTCACTCGTACCCGGATGACACGATGGCCGGGTGATTCCTCTGCAACCTCCCGCTGGTCGGTCCGTCATCCGGGTCGGCGTGGACGTGGTCGGCGTCGAGCGTTTCGCCGCCACCCTCCAGCGGACCCCCGCTTTGGCCGCGCGACTGTTCGGCCCCGGAGAGCAGCTGACGGCGGGTGGTCATCCCCGGCGGCCGTCTTCGCTGGCTGCCAGGTTCGCCGCCAAGGAAGCGGTGGCCAAGGCACTCGGTGCCCCGGCCGGCATGCACTGGCACCACTGCCGGGTGATCGCCGACCCGTCCGGTCGTCCGGAGCTCCTCATCGTGGACTCCGTGGCCGCGGTCGCTGCTGCGCTCGGCATCGTCAGCTGGGAGCTCTCGCTGTCGCACGATGCCGGCATTGCCGCGGCGGTGGTGCTCGGGTTGGGCTGATGTGCCGCGGGTCCTGTCGAGGTTGCAGGGTGTCGCTGCACTCGCCGGTGCGCCCCACTGGCAGGCTCGGGGAGTGATCCGCGCCCATTCCGTGCTCGCGCTGCGCGAGGCCGAGCAGCACGCTCTGGCCCGCACCCCACCTGGGTCGCTGATGCACCGCGCGGCCGGTGCGGTCGCAACAGGCGCGCTGCGACTGCTCGGATCGCGCGGTACTCCCGTGGTCGGGGCGCGGGTCGTGCTGCTCGTCGGGCCCGGCAACAACGGGGCGGACGCACTGTTCGCCGGGGCCCGGTTGCGGCGCCGCGGTGCGCGCGTCGACGCCGTGCTGACGGCTCCGGAGCGGACCCATCCCGAGGCACTGGCGGCAGTGGGCCGTGAGGGGGGTCGAATCCGCCCGATCGCGCAGCTTGCGCCCCTTCTGCAGAGCGCGGACCTGGTGGTCGACGGGCTGCTCGGCATCGGAGCGGCGCCACCACTGCGTGGTGGGATCCGGGAAGTGGTCGCGTTGATGGACCGGTTGCGCAGCGAAGGTGGCACGGGCCCGCTCGGCCCCATGGTCCTTGCGGTCGACGTGCCAACCGGTGTGGACCCGGATACCGGCACCGGCGATCTCACGATCCGCGCCGACCTCACCGTCACCTTCGGTGCTGCGTCGACCGGGCTGCTCGTCGCTCCGCAGGGCGGGACGGTGTGGGTGGTGGACCTCGGGCTCGAGCCGTCCACCCCACCCGACGCAGTGAGCTACGAACCCGAGGATCTGCCGTCCGTCGTACCCGAGATCGGTGATGACAAGTTCTCCTCGGGCGTGGTCGGGATCCACGCCGGCTCGCCCGGATATCCGGGTGCTGCCGTGCTCTGCACCGGAGCCGCGGTGCGCGCCCGGCCTTGCCTGGTGCGATTTGCCGGTGAGCAGGCCCCGGCCGTGCTCGCCCGCTGGCCCGAAGTGGTGGCAGCAGCCACCGTCGAGGATGCCGGACAGGTCCAGGCATGGGTGATCGGGCCGGGTGTCGGTACGGGTGGCGCCGCCCTCGCCGGTCTCGACCGGGTGCTGTCGAAGCCGGTGCCCGCGCTGGTCGATGCTGATGCGCTCACGGTGCTCGCCACCCACCCGCACCTGCTGGCCCGGCGGGTGCGCGCGGGGGGTGCGCCAGTGGTCCTCACCCCGCACCAGCGCGAGTTCGCCCGGTTGTTCCCGGATCTCGACGTCCAGGCGGACGGCGGGCCCGATCGGTTGACGGCGGCGCGCACCGCTGCGGCGCGCAGCGGCGCGGTCGTGCTGCTCAAGGGCCACCGAACGGTCATCGCCGCGCCCGACGGCCGGACGGCGGTCAACCGGACCGGCAGCCCATGGCTGGCCTCGGCGGGATCGGGTGACGTGCTGTCCGGTCTGATCGGCTCGATCCTGGCCACCGGCCGGGACCCGTTCGAGGCGGCCGCGTTGGGTGCCCTCCGCCACGGACTGGCCGGCGAGGCGGCCGAGCGCGCCGGGATCGCCGGGGCGCAGGCCCTGCTCGATCACCTGTGAGCGGTCTGGGCGCAGCAGCCGGGTGTCGCGCGGTCGAGGGGCGCCGGATGGCAGAGTTGGCGTCATGAGCGCTGTGCCCACCGTCCGGTGCGAGGCCGTGGTCGACCTGGCCGCGATCCGCCACAACCTGCGGGCCGTCCGTGGGCTCGTGCCAGCTCGGGTGCGGGTGATGGCGGTCGTCAAGGCCGACGGCTACGGACACGGCGCCGTGGCCGTCGCCGAAGCGGCCCAGCACGCCGGCGCCGACATGCTGGGGGTGGCGACCCTGGGCGAGGCTCTGGACCTGCACCGGGCCGGGATCGGCGGCCGGATCGCCTGTTGGCTCTGGGTGCCGGCGGACACGGATCTGGCTGCCACGGTCGCCGCCGGGGTGGAGATCGGGATCAGCTCCCGTGAGCACCTGGCCGCGGTGCGTCGGGTCGCCGCGCTCCGACCATCGTCGAGGGGCGGGGGCGTGGCCGTTCATCTCAAGCTCGACAGCGGACTCGGTCGCAACGGCGTCGGACCCGCGGAGTTCTCGGCGTTTGCCGCCGCCGTCCTGGAGGCCCAACGAGCGGGGGAGATCCGGGTGGTCGGCGTGATGAGTCACCTCGCCTCCGCCGACGTACCCGGCGACGACTCCGTCGGCGAACAGCAGCGCACGTTCGAGGCGGCCGTCCGCGAGCTCGCACAGCTCGGCATCTCCGCCGATCGCCACCTCGCCAACACCGCGGGGACCATCAGCCACCCGGAGTTGCACCACGACATGGTCCGCATCGGTATCGGCCTGTACGGGTTCGACCCGCTGGGAGGCGCCGGGCCGCCGGCTGCCCCCGCGCTCCGGCCGGCGATGACGCTGCGTGCGAGCGTCGCGTTGACGAAACGGGTGCCCGCGGGGCACGGAGTCTCCTACGGGCTCACCTACCGGACCGGGCAGGAGACGACGCTCGCCCTGATCCCGCTCGGCTATGCCGATGGCATCCCGCGGGCGGCGTCCGGTCGGGCCGAAGTGCTCGTCGCGGGTCGGCGCAGGCGGATCGCCGGTCGGGTGGCCATGGACCAGTTCGTCGTCGACTGCGGTGACGACCCGGTGGCGGTCGGTGACGAAGTGCTGCTGTTCGGACCCGGCGGTCACGGCGAACCGACGGCCACCGAGTGGGCCACGGCCTGCGGCACCATCGACTACGAGATCGTCACCAGGATCGGGGCCCGCGTTCCTCGACGGTGGGTCGGTCGGCAGACAGATCGAACTGCCCAGCCGGCGGAGGGTATCGGATGAGTGGTCTGGGTAAGGTGCTCGGTGCTGCTGCCGGCGTGACCGGCGCGGTCGGGGCTCTCACGCTCGGCGGCTGGACGGCCCAGCGGCGGGTGATGCGCCGTTATCGTGCGCACGTTGCTGCCGATGGTCGGGGCTTCGATTCGCTGCCGGCCGAACGCTCCTACACCGTGACCTCCGCGGACGGTCTGGGGATCTACGTCGAGGAGGTCGGTCCGGTCGACGCGCCGCTGACGGTGATCTTCTCGCACGGCTGGACGCTGCGGATGGGTGCTTGGCACTTCCAGCGGCTGGGGCTTGCCGGACCTGGTTTCGGAGCTGAGGTCGCTGCTGCCGACCGCAGGGACGCAGCGGCTGCCACCGACACGGCTGCCACCGACCCGGCTGCCACCGTCGCAGATCTGGTGGCCGATCCGGGTGCCGAGGCCCGGCTGGTGTTCTACGACCAGCGCTCGCACGGCCGGTCGGGTCGAGCCGATCCGGGTCGATCGACGCTGGATGCGGTGGCCGAGGACCTGCATGCAGTGATCGCCACCGCGGCCCCGCACGGACCGGTTGTGGTGGTCGGGCACTCGATGGGCGGGATGGCGCTGATGGGACTGGCTGCCGCCGAGCCGGATCTGGTGCGGGAACGCCTGGCCGGGTTCGCGCTCATCGACAGTTCGGCATTTTATCTGCGGGCCAAGGGGTCTCGCGCCGGACTGACCGGCAACCTGCCGTTGATGCGCGCGGTCACCGCGACGGCGAGTCGCTTCCCGCGAGCCCTGGAACGTGGTCGACCGCTGGCCAGGGACGCTGTCTGGCTGCTCACCCGCTCCTACGGATTCGCCGATCCTGCCGTCAACGTGGATCTGGTCGACTACCTGGATCTGATGATCTCGGAGGTGCCTGTCGATGTGATCGCCCAGTTCCTGCCCGCGATCCTGACCCTCGATGTGCGCGCGGGATTTGCTGCGCTGCACCACCTTCCGGGTCGGGTGATCTGCGGGGAGCAGGATCGGATGACACCGCCTGCACAGTCCAGAGCGCTGGTGGCCGCGATGCCGTCGACCGAGCTGGTGCTGGTCCCCCACGGTGGCCACAACCTGATGCTGGAGCAGCCGGTCGCGGTGAACGACGCGCTGAGCGGGCTGTTGGCTGATGTGCTGCAGCGGGTCCGAGCAGCGGACGCAGCTACGACGGCAACTTCGACCGCGCGGTTGCGGGGTGGACGATGACACGCGCCCGGGAAGTGCAGCTGCAGCTCGAGGACCTGGCGGCCACGGATCGGCTCGGTCGGGCGATCGGCGCCGAGCTCCGCGCCGGGGACGTCGTGGTGCTCGCGGGCGACCTGGGCGCCGGCAAGACGGCGCTGACCAAGTCGATCGCGCTCGGGTTGGGGATCACCGAGACCATCACCTCGCCGACCTTCGTGATCTCACGGGTGCATCCAGGCCCGGGGGTGAGTTTGGTGCACGTCGATGCGTACCGCCTCGGCGGAGCCCTCGAGCTGGAGGACCTGGATCTGGACACCGACCTGGCGCAGGCTGCTGTCGTCGTCGAATGGGGGACCGGACTCGCCGAGCAGTTCGCCGAGTTCCCGTTGGCTGTGGCGCTGCGTCGTCGCAGTGACGACGTCCGGGACTGCACCGTCAGCGGTGATCCGGCCCGCTGGTCGTCCCTGATCGCCGCGCTGCAGGGGATCTCATCGCGAGCCTGACCCGGGCTCCGTGCCAGGTCGCCGATCCGGGGTCGAGCTGCGCACCACGACCTCCAGCCGCACCGCAGGCTCGGACCTGGTGTTGGCAGACACCGAGAACTCGATGGGCGTGGATCCGTCCGTGGCCACCGGTTCCTGCAGCGCACGGTGGGCCGCGGCACGGGCGATCTCACCGGCCGGCAGCGTCACGGTGGTCAGCGACGGTCGGATGTCCCTGAGCATCGGGACGTCCTCGAACCCGGCCAGGGCGACGTCCTCGGGAACTCGGTAGCCGTGTTCGGCCAACGCGGCCATCGCGCCGATCGCCATCACATCGTTCACGGCGAACACCGCGTCCACCTCGGTGACGTCCAGCCCCTGGTCGAGCAGCTCGCGCATCCCGACGTACCCGCCGTCCCGTGACCACTGGACGGACAGCACCCACTCGTCCGGCACGGTCCCGCCGTGCTCGGTCACGCCGCGCCGGAATCCCGCCAACCGCTGCTCGCTGCTGACCAGGCTCTCCGGACCGGCCAGCACGGCGAACCTGCGGTACCCCAAGGTGCACAGCACGGCGCCCAGCCTGGCGGCCCCGTCGACCTCGTCGATCGGCACCACGGGTACGTGCGCGAGACCGGGGACGGGACCGCCGATCACCACCACCTGGCCGCCGCTGTGGCTGAAGGCGTCGATCTCCGCGGCCAGCAGGACCTCACTGTCGGCGTCGGTGAAGCGGGATCCGGCGAGGATCACGGCGCGGGCGTGTTGGCGGCGGAACTGCTCGAGGTGACGCAGTTCGATCTCCGGATCGCCGCCGGTCGCGGCGATGGTGACGATCAGGTCGTGCGCCGACGCCGCATCCATCACGGCCCCGGTGAGCGCAGCAGTGAACGGGTCGGCGATGTCGTGGACGATCAGCGCCACCGTGTCCGTCCGTCCGCGCGCGGTGGCGCGGGCGGCCGCATTGGGGACGTACCTCAGCTCGACGGCAGCCGCCCTGACCCGCGCCGCCGCCACCGCCCGGACCGTGCGCCCGCCGGTCGCGTGCAGCGCGCGGGACGCGGTGGCCAGGGACACCCCGGCCAGGGCTGCGACGTCGGCCAGGGTCGCATCACTCCGGTCGGCGCGTCGCCCGGCAGCGGACGACGGGGGCAGCATCACCGGCTCATCCTCCCGCACCGTGGTCGGCACTGTGGTCGTAGCGGTGGTCGACGACTCGTAGAATCTCCGATCATGCTCGTGTTGGCGATGGACACCTCCACGCCGGCGATCACCGCCGGGGTGGTCGAACTGCTGCTGCCTCATCAAGTGACACCGCCCCATCAAGTGACACCGCCCCAGCAAGCAACACCGCCCCATCAGCTGACACCGCACCCGGGGATTCAGCGGGATTCCGATCACGGCCAGCAGGATCCGGTGCGGCTGCTCGCCGAGGACGTCGCGGTGGATCCCTTCGGCCACGCCGAGAAGCTGCTGCCTCTGATCACGGCGGCGCTGACGTCGGTCGGGCGCAGCCTCGACGAGCTCGACGCCGTTGTGGTGGGTCTGGGGCCCGGACCGTTCACCGGTCTGCGGGTGGGAATCGCCACCGCTGCCTCGTTGGGCGACGCTCTCGGCGTGCCGGTGCACGGCGTTCCGAGTCACGACGGTCTCGCCCGATCCATTCCTGCCCGCTCCGCCGCTGCGCGATCCATTCCTGCCCGATCCACCGCTGCGCGATCCTTGCCCGAACGCTCCTTGCCCGAACGATCCACTGCAGCCCCATCCGCTGACGGCACGCCCGCACTGCTGGTCGTCACCGACGCCCGGCGCCGCGAGGTGTACCTCTCCGGCTACGCCCCCGGCGGCCGGCGGGTTTTCGGCCCCGCGGTGCTGGCTCCGGCCGCGGTGGACCCGTCGGCGATCCTCGGATCGGCAGCCCTGGACGGGTTCCTGGCGGTCGGTGCAGGTGTCGGGCTGGTGCCGGTTCTCGAACAGCAACCGCTGGCCGATCCCGGCAGTCTCAGCCGTGGCCTGGTGCTCGCCGCCGGCCGCGAGCTGGTCACCGGAGCGATCCCGGGCCCGTTGGTGCCGCTCTATCTGCGACGGCCCGACGTCGCCGAACCGTCGGCGCCGAAATCCACCCTGAACGCCGCAGCCACCTCGAACTCCCAGGTCGGCGGCCGGAGTTGACCAGCGCATCGGTGCTCCGGCCCCCATGGCGTCCGCTGGAGCCGTTGCGCTGGTGGGACATCGAAGCAGTCGCAGATCTGGAGACCGTGCTCTTCCCCGGGGACTCACCGTGGACCGCCGGGATGTTCTGGTCGGAGCTGGCGATGGGTCATCACTACGTGGTGGTCAGGGACAGCGGCCCCCCTCCCCACCCAGACCGTCCCCACCCGGACCGTCCTCGCGTGGTCGGGTACGCGGGTCTGGCCGTGCACGGCCTGGACCATCCTGACGAGGAAGCCGAGGTGCAGACCATCGGCGTGCACCCGGATCTGCAGGGGCAGGGGCTCGGTGCCCGACTGCTGGACGACCTGCTGGCGGTGGCCGGTCGACGTCGGGTGCTGCTGGAGGTCAGGGTCGACAACGATCCGGCGCGGCGGTTGTACGAGCGCAGGGGCTTCGCCCGGATCGGCCTGCGCCGTGGGTACTACCGTCCGAGCAACGCCGACGCCCTGGTGATGCAGCGGGTGGGGTCATGAGCGCAGCGGCTTTCGTGGCACCGTCCGGATCGGCTGAGTTCCGGTTGACCTCCGGTGCGGTCGTGCTCGGGCTCGAGTCCTCGTGCGACGAGACCGGTGTCGGTCTCGTCCGGATCGACGACGTGAAGGAGTGGGAAGGTCCAGGCGGTGAGCGCCGGGAACGTCCGGTGCTGAACCTGCTCGGTCATCACCTCGCCTCCTCGTCCGACCAGCACGCCAGGTTCGGTGGCGTCATCCCCGAGATCGCCTCCCGCGCCCACCTGGAGGCCATGGTGCCCACCATGCACCGGGCCTTCTCCGCGTCCGGGGTGCGGCCGTCCGACGTCGCGGCCGTGGCGGTGACCTGTGGCCCGGGATTGGCCGGTGCGCTGCTGGTCGGGGTCGCTGCCGCCAAGGCCTACGCGGCCGCGTGGGGAGTGCCGCTGATCGGCGTCAACCACCTGGCCGGGCATGTCGCCGCCGACACCCTCGAGCACGGTCCGCTGCCGAGTCCGGTGCTGGCACTGCTGGTGTCCGGTGGGCACACCCAACTGCTACGGGTCGACGACCTGGCCGGCGACATCACCGAAATCGGCACCACTGTCGACGACGCTGCGGGCGAGGCCTACGACAAGGTGGCTCGGCTGCTCGGGCTGGGCTACCCGGGCGGACCGGTGATCGATCGCCTTGCTGCGCAGGGCGATCCGGCCGCAGTCCGGTTCCCCCGCGGGCTCACCGGCCCCCGGGACGCGCGCTACGACTTCTCCTTCTCGGGTCTGAAGACGGCGGTGGCCCGGCACGTCGAACAGTTGCGGGCCGCCGGCCGGCCGGTACCGGTGCAGGACATCTGCGCCGCGTTCCAGGAGGCGGTTGCCGATGTGCTGACGGCCAAGACCGTCGCTGCCGCCACCGATCTGGGCATCGGCACCGTGGTGGTTGCCGGCGGTGTCGCTGCGAACGGTCGGCTCCGGACGCTCGCCCAGGAACGTTGCGACGCAGCGGGTCTGCAGCTGCGGATCCCGCGGATCGGGCTGTGCACCGACAACGGCGCGATGATCGCGGCGCTGGGCGCCCACGTGGCCGTCGCCGGAACGACCCCTTCGGCGCCCGGCTTGTCCGGGTATCCGGGCCTGCCGGTGGGTACCGTGAAGGTGTGAGCGATGACGGACGTGCCCCGGACCAGGATGCACCGCAAGGCTCCGCGAACCAGGACGGACCGCGCTCCGCGGCCGGTGCGTTCAGCGGTTCCCCGGCCGGTGAGCTGATCGACGAGCTGTTGCAGGACCCGGTGACCGGGGGTGGCACGGGCACCACGGCCTCGGAGGTGTTGACCGCGGCACTGCGCGCTGTGAACGAGACCGCCGACGTGCTGGACGCCGGCGAGGGCTGGCGCGGCATCGCCGCCGTCGCCCTGCTGTTGGGCGAAGCCGCCCCGCGCCTGCTGGACGGCGCACCCCGGTCCGACGAGCTGCGTCGGTACCTGGCCCGGTGGGACACCGAACTGACCCCGGCCCGGCGGACCCTGTGTTCCGCGGTGCTGCGCCGGCTCGGGCTGCAAGCCGAGAACGAATGGTTCGCGGCCGTCACCCGACAGGCCGGCGAGGGCGGCCCCGCCGCGCTGCTGACCCCCCTCGAAGGAATCCTCGCTGATTCCTGAAGCCGCCATCCGATCGTTCGTCCGGTGTGCACCCGGCCGTCGGTTGAGCATTGGCACTCGTATGGGTAGAGTGCCAATCGAGAGGCGACGGACCCGCATCGGCACCCGCGACGACGATGCAGATCCACTCCACTCCTCGCACGGTTCCCTCGCCGGAACCGCGTGGGCGAATCGAACCTCATCCGACACGAACAACCCCCGAAAGGGAGGTCAAGAACAGTGGCGAGCGTGAACATCCAGCCGCTCGAGGACAAGATCCTCGTTCAGGCCAACGAGGCCGAGACCACCACCGCATCCGGTCTGGTCATCCCCGACACCGCCAAGGAGAAGCCGCAGGAGGGCACCGTCCTCGCTGTCGGTCCCGGCCGTGTCGACGACAACGGCAACCGCGTACCGCTCGACGTTGCCGAGGGCGACGTCGTCATCTACTCGAAGTACGGCGGCACCGAGGTCAAGTACGCGGGAACCGAGTACCTGATCCTGTCGGCACGCGACGTGCTGGCCAAGATCTCGAAGTGACGATCTTCCAGTAGCACCGGCTCGCCGCGGACGCACCCGTTCGCAGCGACCAGACCTCACGCCCCGGGGCGGCCGGTTCCCGGCCACCACGGGGCGTGAGTCGTCGGTGGGGGATGCCTGCGCACGCATCTGCGTGCCTACGGCTCGCATCCCCACCCGCACCCACCACTTCAGCGCTCGAGGTTCTCGAGCCGGAACGAGGACTCTGATACCCATGGCGAAGCAGATCAGCTTCGATGTCGCCGCGCGAGCTGCCATGCTCCGCGGCGTTGACACCCTGACCGACGCGGTCAAGGTCACGCTCGGCCCCCGCGGCCGGAACGTGGTGCTGGCCAAGCAGTTCGGTGGCCCCACCGTCACCAACGACGGCGTCACCATCGCCCGCGAGATCGACCTGGAGGACCCGACGGAGAACCTCGGCGCCCAGTTGGTCAAGACCGCGGCCACCAAGACGAACGACGTCGCCGGCGACGGCACCACCACCGCGACCGTGCTGACCCGCGCGATCGTCGCCGAGGGTCTGCGCAACGTGACCGCGGGCGCCGATCCGATGGCGCTGCGTGCGGGCATCCAGGCTGCGGCCACCGCGATCAGCGCTGCACTCACCGCTCGCGCCATCGAGGTCGCGGGCAACCGCGACCGGATCACCCAGATCGGCACCATCGCCAGCCGGGACGCCGCGATCGGCGCGCTGCTCGGTGAGGCGGTCGACAAGGTCGGGGGTGAGGGCGTCATCACGGTCGAGGAGTCGAACGGCACCACGATCGAGCTCGAGTTCACCGACGGCATGCAGTTCGACAAGGGCTTCATCTCGCCGCACTTCATCACCGATCCCGAGGAGGGTCAGGCGGTCTTCGAGAACGCGCGGATCCTGCTGGTGCGGGAGAAGATCTCTGCACTTGCCGACCTGCTGCCGTTGCTGGAGAAGGTGCTCGAGGCCAAGACGCCGCTGGTGATCCTGGCCGAGGACGTGGACGGCGAAGCGTTGTCGACGCTGGCGGTGAATGCGCTGCGCAAGACGCTGCCGGTCGTCGCGGTGAAGGCGCCGTTCTTCGGTGATCGTCGCAAGGCATTCCTGCAGGACCTGGCCATCGCGACCGGCGCCGAGGTGGTGTCGGCCGAGGTCGGGCTCAAGCTGTCCGAGGTCGGTCTCGACGTCCTGGGCACCGCGCGGCGGGTGGTGGTGGACAAGGACACGACCACCATCGTCGACGGGGCGGGAGAGCCGTCGGCCGTGGCCGGTCGTGTCGCCCAGATCAAGGCGGAGATCGAGGACACCGACTCCGACTGGGACCGCGAGAAGCTGCAGGAGCGGCTCGCCAAGCTCGGCGGCGGTGTCGCCGTCGTCAAGGTCGGTGCAGCCACCGAGACCGAGGCCAAGGAGCGCAAGCACCGTGTCGAGGACGCGGTCGCCGCCACCAAGGCCGCGATCGCCGAAGGGATCATCCCCGGCGGTGGCGCCACCCTGGTCAAGGTCGCCGCGGAACTGGGCGACCTCGGTCTCACCGGGGATGCCCTCGTCGGCCTCGAGGCCGTCAAGCGAGCCCTCCGGGCGCCCGCCTTCTGGATCGCCAGCAACGCCGGTGAAGACGGTTCGGTCGTCGTCAACATGATCGCCGAGCTGCCCGAGGACGAGGGCTTCGATGCCTCGACCGGTGAGTACGTCAACCTGCTCACCGCAGGCATCATCGATCCGGTCAAGGTGACCCGCTCCGCAGTGGAGAACGCCGCCTCGATCGCCGCGATGCTGCTCACCACGGAGGCCGCGGTGACCGACATCCCGGCAGGCGCACCGGCCGCCGGCGGACACGCCGGGCACCAGCACTGACTCGCCGGCACTGACCCACCGGTCCACGGCACGACGCCGCCGGACACACGACCGCCGCCGACCCGAGAGGGTCGGCGGCGGTTTGTGTCTGCTTGGGGGTCGGGAGCGAGGATGTCCGCCGGTCCGAACTCGTCAAGAGCGGCCCTCGAGCATGTCGGCGCGCTCGGACTCGGACAATCCACCCCAGATGCCGTACGGCTCGTGGACGACCAGCGCGTGGGCCCGGCAGTCGGCCAGCACCGGGCACTCCAGACAGATGGCCTTGGCCTTGGCCTCACGGCGGGCCCGTGCCGGTCCGCGCTCACCCTCGGGGTGGAAGAAGTACGAGCTCGCCATGCCGCGGCAGGACCCCTGGATCTGCCAGTCCCAGAGATCGGCATTCGGGCCGGGGAGTCGCTTCGTGTCCGCCATCGGTGTCTCTTTCGCCGGGTCCCGCTCGGACTCGGATCAGCAGGGAGGCGACGGGGGAGCAGACCCGGCGCCGGCACCGGCGCCTCGTACTCCCCACGTCACCCCGCTCCGACCCGACTCGGTGCGGCACGGTGAGTGGTTGATCTGAAGCTAGGGCGGAAGGGTGACGAGAACAATGGTTCTGCGTGAACTTTCTCCGTTGCATGCAACTTCAACGTCATTTTCCGCCCTGGGGACTGTGCGGAGAGTGTGCGGTATGTAGATCTGCTACCCGTTCGGGGCGACAAAACGTCACTTTCGGGCCCCTCGCAGTAGTGCGATCGGGGGATTCATATGATAGAAAACAGGTGGCGAGGGGACCTCACGGGTGCACTGCCGGGCGAAGATGGACCGTTCGGAGGAACCGTCGTCACGGATCGGTGGCCGACCGCCCAGGTCGCCTGAGACATCTGCTCCTGAGGGGTCAACATGACGAGTGTGCTCATCTGCGACGAGCGCCGCACGGCTCGCGACAGCCTGACGAAGGCGATGTCCACTCTCGCCTCGGTCGAGGACGTCGACTGTGTGAGTTCGGGCGACGAACTGCTCTCCCGGTACGGCCGCGACTCCGCCGATCTGGTGCTGATCGGTACGCAGCGCGCACTGACGAGCGGGATCGAGGCCACCAGGCGACTGCTGGCACTACATCCGGGTGCGGTGGTGATCGTCTTCGGCTCACCGGACGACACCGCCTCCATCGCCGCCGCCATCGCCTGCGGCGCCCGGGGGTTCCTGCGGTGGGACGCCACCCGCCCCGAGATCGTCGCTGCCCTGGCCGACGCCCTGACCGACTCACGCGTCCAGCCGGCCCGGCAGGACTCCGGCGAACCGGAGGTGCCGCTCACCGAGCGGGAGCTCCAGGTGCTGCGTGGGATGAGCCAGGGGCAGTCCAACGCAGAGATCGGCAAAGAGCTGTTCCTGTCCGAGGACACCGTCAAGACCCACGCCCGACGGCTCTTCCGCAAGCTCGGAGCCCGCGATCGGGCCCAGGCCGTCGCCATCGGGTTCCGCCGCGGACTGGTGGCCTGAGCCTCGGCCTCCGGTGTAGCGTCGCGTCCGGGGGCAGGTGCCGATGCGCGATCAGGTGCACTGCACACACGGGGCAATCGGTCGAGGTGGTGGAATGAGCGGCCCTTTCCGGCGCTTCGCCGCCCCAGTTCCCAGCCCGGCCCGCCTTCCCGACCCGGCCCGCCCTCCCCGCCCCGCACGGGTCCAGCGCTCGAGCCCTGAACGCGGTGATACCGAAGTGCCGGCGGCCGTCCCCGAGTCGGCCCCGGTGTCTCCCGGGGTCATTCCCAACGAGCTGGTCGACGCCGCCCGCTGCGGTGATCGCGCTGCGTTGCAACGGCTGATCAGCCTGATCCACCCGCACGTCGTGCGCTACTGCCGGGCGAGGGTGACGCCCGACCATCGAGGACTCTCGGGCGCCGACGACGTCACCCAGGAGGTCTGCCTCGCGGTGGTGTCGGCGCTGCCCGGCTATCACCGGCGATCGACGCCCTTCCTCGCTTTCGTCTACGGGATCGCAGCGCACAAAGTGGCCGACGCGCACCGTGCCTCGGCTCGGACCCACAGCGTCCCGGTGCCCGAGCTGCCCGAACAGCCGGACGACCAGGTGACCCCCGAACAGCAGGCACTGCGCAGCGCCACCGCCGATCGGATCGAGGAGATCCTGGCGACCCTGCCGCACCAGCAGCGCGAGATCCTGCGGCTGCGGGTGGTCGTCGGACTGACCGCCGATCAGACAGCCATGGTGCTGTCCACCACCGCGGGAGCGGTGCGGGTCGCCCAACACCGTGCGCTCGGGCGGCTGCGCGCCCTGCTCACGGCCGCCGGTGAAGGAAGTGTCGGCGCCGGAGGCTGGGCCGAGGTGGTCGGATGACACGCCGTCGGACCCCGGGGTCGTCCGGCGATCGGGTCGTGGGGCACCGGGACGACGTGCACAGGGTCGACGTGCACAGGGTCGAGACGCACAGGGACGACGTGCACAGGGTCGACGTGTATCGCCTCGTGCAGGACGAGGCGCTGCTGACCGGGCTCGCACACGAGCAGCAGCCGGGTCTTCCGCCGGGCGACCTTCCAGCACCCCCGGACGACCCCGCCGACCTGACCGTCGAGTCGTTGCTGGCCGACTGGCGCGAACGGACTGTATCGCCGGAACTCCCGCCGCCACCGTCGGCGAAGGCGATCCGGCGGGCCGCTCGGGCGGCCGGACTGTCGGCCCCCGCCCGCAGCAACTCGTTCCGGGCCGCCGTCGGGATCGTCGCTTCGGTGGCGTTCCTGCTCAGCGGCACCGCGATCGCGGGTGCGCGATCGGCAAGACCCGGCGACGTCCTGTGGCCGGTGACCAGGACGTTCTGGGCTGATCGCGCCGAGGCGACGATGGCCCGACACGACATCGACGCGGCACTGGGGCGTGCGGCGGCTGCCCTGGCGGCCGGCGACCGGGAGGGTGCGGACCAAGCGCTGTTGGCTGCTGCTGCTGCCCTGCCGCGGATTCCGGTGGACGCCCGGGGTGTGATCCAGCTCCGAATGCAGCAGGTCGACGCCGGGGTGGGTGCTTCGCCCGCACCCGCAGCGCAGGCGGCCGGGCCCGCAGGCACACCGCAGGCAGTTCCCGGACCGCCGGCTCGGCCAGGGTTCCCAGTCGGCCCGGTGGCGGCATCGTCCACGGACGGGGGCCCGACCACGCCGGCGAGCACACAGGCGTCCGGCATCGGTGCGCCCAGCGACCAGGAGGCGGACCCCTCCCAGTCGTCGCCGCGGCTGCCGGGGCAAAGGCCGACGCCACCGGTGGCAACGGAACCGGAGGCGACGCAAGCCCGGGCGGCGGGTCCGGGATCGCCTGCAAGAACCGGGTCGGCTCGGACCACCGGATCGTCGGTCAGCGCTCCGCCCACAACGGGCTCGCCAGGACGGACGTCCGCGGGGAGCGCGACGGCGGCCGCGTCGCCCCCGTCGGACAGCACCGGGCCCACATCGAAACCGTCGACCAGCAAGGACGCCACGTCCACCCCGAGCACCACAGCACCGTCGACGGTGTCGTCCACGGTGCCTTCTACGGTGTCGTCCCCGGTGCCTGCTACGGCGCCTTCGACGGTGTCGTCCCCGGTGCCTTCCCCTGTGCCTTCGACAGCGCACTCAACAGCGTCTGCGCCAGTGGCTCCGACAGCATCCTCGACAGCGACGAAAGGCCCGGGGGACACCGCGGCGCCGACCACCAGCAGCGCGGAGTCCGTCAGCGCCGAGGCCGTCCCGACCGCCGCCACCCCGGCCCGCCGCACGACGCGACCCCCACCCGGCTTCGCCCCGCCGCCCACCCCCCCTGCCTCCCGGACGTCGGCCGAGGGGTTGACCACGCCGGCGACGTCAACTGCGGGGATGACTACCCCGGAGACCTCAGCCGCGGGGACGTCACTCGCCGCAACGTCAGCCGCAGAGACGCCACGCACGGAGACGCCAGGCACGAAGACGCCAGGCACGAACGCGCCGGCCACGGGCACGCCGGCCACGGAGACGCCAGGCACGGACACGCCGGTCACGGAGACCACCGCGGCCACGGTCGCGCGCTGACCGACCGTGTCCCGGCACCGCCTGCTCGAGTTCTAGACTGGAGACACGTCACCGCCGACGACCCGCGTCCGCCCCGCGGTGCCCGTGGTGCACCAGGAAGGTACCGATGACCCGATCAGTTCCTGATACCCAGCTTCCCGGCTCTCCGCTCGGCAGTTCTGAGCTCGACGTCCCCGAGCTCGACGTCAGTCGGCTCCCTGACCTCACCTCGGGTGGCGCGCCTGCGCCGACGGTCGCCCCGTCGGCTGCCGAACTGGAGGCTGCGGTCACCGACTCCTTCGACGCGGAGGAGCTGGAGCGGCTGGCGTCCGACGACCGGTTCACTCTGGTCGGTCTCACCTATGACGACGTGCTGCTGCTGCCCGCCGCATCCGATCTGATCCCGAGCGAGGCCGACACCAGCGCGCGGTTGACCCGCAACGTCTCGCTGCGCATCCCGCTCGTCTCCAGTGCGATGGACACGGTCACCGAATCGCGGATGGCGATCGCGATGGCGCGGCAGGGAGGCATCGGGGTCCTGCACTACAACATGCCGCCCGAGGCACAGGCCGCCCAGATCGAGATCGTCAAGCGTTCTGAGGCCGGGATGGTGACCGACCCGGTCACCTGTCCACCCGACGCGACGTTGGCCCAGGCCGACGCGTTGTGCGCGAAGTTCCGGATCTCCGGGGTTCCGGTGGTCGGTCCCCAGGGCCACCTGCTCGGCATCATCACCAACCGCGACATGCGCTTCGAGACCGACATGACGCGGCCCGTCCGCGAGGTGATGACGGTGATGCCGCTGGTGACCGCTCCGGTGGGGGTCTCCGGTGATGCTGCGCTCGGGCTGCTCCGCAAGCACAAGATCGAGAAGCTGCCACTGGTGGATGCGGACGGTCGGCTGCGCGGGCTGATCACCGTCAAGGACTTCGTCAAGACCGAGAAGTACCCGCTCGCGACGAAGGATGCGGACGGTCGACTGGTCGCTGCAGCAGCAGTCAGCGTGGGGGACAGCGCCTTCGCCCGGGCGATGGGCCTGGTGGACGCCGGCGTCGACGTGCTCATCGTCGACACCGCCCACGGACACTCCCGCGCAGTCGCCGACATGGTGGCCCGGTTGCAGCAGGCGGTCGGGTCGAAGGTGGACATCGTCGGCGGCAACGTCGCGACCAGGGCCGGCGCCCAGGCGCTGATCGATGCAGGAGCGGACGCGATCAAGGTCGGGGTCGGACCGGGATCGATCTGCACCACCCGGGTGGTGACCGGCATCGGTGTGCCGCAGGTGACCGCCATCCACGAAGCGGCCAAGGCCTGCCGTCCTGCGCGGGTGCCGCTGATCGGTGACGGTGGTCTGCAGTTCTCCGGTGACATCGCCAAGGCTCTCGCTGTCGGCGCCGACACCGTGATGCTCGGTTCGCTGTTGGCCGGCGTTGAGGAGTCGCCGGGCGACACGATCTTCATCGCCGGCAAGCAGTACAAGGTCTACCGCGGCATGGGGTCGCTGGGCGCAATGGAACGCCGGGGGGCCGCCGGCGGCACCGGTAACTCCCGTGGCCGCTACGGCCAGGACGATGTGCTCTCGGACGACAAGCTGGTCCCGGAGGGCATCGAGGGACGGGTGCCCTATCGAGGTCCACTGGGTGGGGTCGTCCACCAGCTGATCGGTGGTTTGCGCGCGGCGATGGGCTACACCGGATCACGCACCGTGCCGCGTCTGCAACGGGCGAGCCTGGTCCGGATCACCTCGGCAGGGCTGAAGGAGTCGCACCCGCACGACATCACCATCACCCAGGAAGCCCCGAACTACTTCGACCGCTAGTGGTCCGCCCGTCGGCACCGCGTGGTGCTGGTGCCCAACCGCTTGTCCCCAACCGCGAGGAGCCTTCTTCCATGCTTCGGCCGAGCACCCGCGTGGGTGTCGTATGACCGACGTCGAGATCGGGATGGGCCGCACGGCCCGGCGCAGCTACGCGCTCGAAGAGATCAGCATCGTCCCGTCCCGCCGGACCCGCTCCTCCGCCGACGTCTCCACGGCGTGGCAGATCGATGCCTACCGGTTCGAGATCCCGTTCCTGACCCAACCGTCCGATGCGATCGTCGATCCGGCGACCGCGGTGGCCGTCGGGCAGCTGGGCGGGCTCGGCGTGCTCGACGGTGAGGGGCTGTGGGCCCGGCACGGGGATCCGGCCGCGGTGATCGCCGAGCTGATCGAGGTCGCCCTCGAAGCGCAGGACGATGCGACCGTGACCGTTGCGCTGCAGCGTGCCTACCGCTCGCCGGTCCAGGTGGATCTGCTCACCGAGGCCATCCGGACGCTGGCCGCCGGCGGGAGCACCGTCGCGGTTCGGTTGTCCCCGCAGAACGCGGCGACCTTGGCGCCTGCGGCGATCGCGGCGGGTGTCGAGCTCCTCGTCATCCAGGGCACCATCGTCTCGGCAGAGCACGTGCAGCAGGGTAGCGAGCCGCTCAACCTCAAGAGCTTCATCTCCGACCTCGACGTCCCGGTGATCGCCGGCGGCTGCACCAATTACCAGACCGCGACGCACCTGATGCGGACCGGAGCGGCGGGAGTGATCGTCGGCACCGGTTCGGGAGCCGCGTCGACCACCGATGCGGTGCTGGGGATCGACGTCCCGATGGCCACCGCGATCGCCGACGCTGCCGCTGCTCGCCGGTCCTACCTGGACGAGACCGGCGGTCGGTACGTGCACGTCATCGCGGCCGGCGACATGAACTCCAGCGGCGACATCGCGAAGGCGATCGCCTGCGGTGCGGACGCGGTGATGCTCGGTGAGGTGCTCGCCGAGTCCGAGACCGCACCAGGTGCCGGGTGGTACTGGCCCGCCACTGCGGCGCACCCCGCGTTGCCGCGTGGCAACGCCGTCCCGACGGGCACTGGTGAGATCCCGCTCGCGCAGCTGCTCAACGGCCCGGCCGTCGACGCCGCCGGACGGTCCAACCTCTTCGGCGCGCTCCGCCGAGCGATGGCCAAGACGGGCTACTCCGACCTCAAGGCCTTCCAGAAGGTCGGCCTGTCGGTCGTCTCCTGACGTGAACGGACCCCCGATTCCCTCGGTGCGGCCGGTGGTCTCCGCAGACCGTCGTGCCCCGATGCCAGTGGTTGCCGCGCTCGACGTGGGCGGTACCTCCATCAAGGCGGGTCTGATCACCGAGGACGGCACGGTGGCTCTGGAATCACGCCGCCCGACCGGGGTCGAGCTGGGCCCGGAGGCAGTTGTCGAGCGGATCGCCACCTTTGCCGCCGACCTCACCGAGCAGGCTCCGGTGCGGGGGATCGGGTTGTGTGTGCCGGGGGTGGTCGATTCCGCCGTCGGCGTCGCCCGGTACGCGGCCAACCTCGGCTGGACCGATGTGCCGTTCGTCGAGCTGCTCGAGGACCGGCTGGGCGTGCCGGTGGCGCTGGGTCACGACGTGCGCTCCGGTGCCCTGGCGGAGGCGCGTCGAGGAGCTGGTCAAGGCGCGGCGTCGGTGTACTTCATGGCCGTGGGTACCGGTATCGCGGCGGGCCTGGTCACTTCGGGTGAGGTCTACAACGGGTCGTCGGGTCAGGCGGGCGAGGTGGGGCACCTCGTCGTCCGGCCGGGCGGGCCGCTGTGCGGATGCGGCAACCGCGGCTGTCTGGAGGCGATCGCGTCCGCGTCCCGGCTCGGTAAGGCATTTGCACTCGCCACCGGTCGGGAGGTGTCTGCGAAGGATCTGTTCCTGGCTGTCGGTGCCGGTGATGCTGTCGCGCAGGCCATCTGGGACGACGCAGTGGCTGCGATGGCCGATGCGCTCGCCGCCGTGTGTGTGCTGGAGGATCCGGGCCTGATCGTCATCGGCGGTGGGCTGTCGCTGGCCGGGCCGGCCCTCGTCACTCCGCTGGCTCGTGAACTCGAGCGACGCCTCACCTTCCGCCCCGCACCCCCGATTGTCGTGGCCGCGCTGGGCGACCGGGCAGGTCTGGCGGGAGCTGCGCTCCTGGGGTGGGATGCCGTCGCCCGAGCGGATCCGGCTGTCGCGCATGCTGTTGCCCCCGCTGCCCGTCCCCGTCAGGAGAGCTGATGTCGCGCAAGATCCTGTTCACCGGAGGCGAGGTCGTCACCCCGACGGTGGTCCTGCCCGGAGGCTGGGTCCTCGTCGAGGACGGCCTGATCGCGGCCGTCGGAGTGCCAGGTGCCGGCGCTGTCGGGGTGGACGCGGCCACCGGCGCACCGAGCGGGCACCTTGCCGACGGCGCCGAGGTCATCGACCTGCACGGCCGCCGGCTGCTGCCCGGGTTCATCGATCTGCATGTGCACGGCGCTGCCGGCGGCAGCTTCGACGGCGGCGCCGATGGGATCGACATCGGGTTGCAGGCTCATCGAAGGCATGGCACGACCCGCTCGATCGTCTCGCTGGTGACGGCGCCGATCGACATCATGGCCGAGCGGATCCATTCCGCCGCAGCACATGTCGCCGATGATCCGCGGGTGCTGGGCCTGCACCTCGAAGGCCCGTTCCTGTCCGAGTTGCGTCGCGGTGTACACGATCCCGCAGCGTTGATCGCTCCGAGCCGTGCGCTGATCGATCGGTTGCTCGACGCCGGGGGCGGGGCGGTGCGCATCGTCACGGTGGCCCCGGAACTGGACGGCGGCCTGGCTGCGGTCGAACAGGTCGTCGCGGCGGGCAGCATCGCCGCCGTCGGACACTCCGATGCCGGGTACGACTGTGCCGCAGCGGCTTTCGGGCTGGGAGCGTCACTCGTGACACATGCATTCAACGGCATGCGGCCGCTGCACCATCGCGACCCGGCCGTCATCGGAGCAGCCATGGATGCGCAGGGAGTGGTGCTGGAAGCGATCAACGACGGCGTCCATCTGCATCCGGCGACCGTGCGCCTGCTGCGTGCAGTGGCTCCCGGGCGGGTCGCCCTCGTCACCGATGCGATGGCGGCAGCCTGTCACGGGGACGGGCGCTACGAGCTTGCGGGCTTCGGAGTCCAGGTCAGCGGCGGCGTCGCACGGATCGCCACCGAGGACGGCAGCGAGGGATCCATCGCCGGGTCGACACTGACGCTCGACGTCGCCGTGCGCCGTGCCGTCGAGCAGGTCGGGATGGATCTGGTCGACGCGGTGAACGCTGCTTCACTGGTCCCCGCGCAGGTGCTGGAGGTCGACGACCGGTTCGGCTCGATCGTCTCCGGTAAGGTCGCCGACCTGCTGGTGGCCGATCGACACGGTGCCGTCGAAGCCGTGCTGGTGGCGGGGGACTGGTCGGACGAGCGCAGGCCGTGAGCGCCACTCGTCCGGTGGAGGTGAGTCGGGTGGAGACGTACTTCCCTGCACTGGCAGTTCCCAACTGAACGCACCGGCCCCGGATCCGTTGACGGACAACAAATCTGGGGCCGGTGCTGGTCGGAGAAGGCTGTCAGGCGCTGTACCCCTTCGGCGGGATCAGCGTGGCGAGCTTGTCGAACGACAGCCAGTAGGTTCCCGTGGGTGCGAATCCGGCCGAATCGGCGATGAGCACCTGCTGATTGTCGGAGTTGTAGCCGATCACCGTGAAGTAGTGGTAGATCGTGTAGTTCGGGTAGCCCGGCGGGTGGTTGCTCGCCGGTGCGACGATGTTGGCGACGAGTGCGTAGCCACGATCGATGTCGAAGGTGATGTCGTACCAGAGCAGATCGCGCTGCGCCTGTGTCGGCGGGTCGCTCGGCATCTCCTTCGTCTCGTACCAACCCACGTGGCTGGACAGCACGCTGGTCACCTGACCGATCCAGTCGGTTCCGTCGACGTCGGTCGGCAGCTCGTTGGCCGCCTGCTGCTGGGAGATCGAGACGCCGCGGGCCGACAGGGCGTTGTGCACGGACGCCGGCCCGCACCAGTAACCGGTCTGCTGGTACTGGAAGTCGATGTTCAGCGTCTTGACGCCCATCGCCTGCGCGCCCTCGATCTGCTGCCGGACGGCGTCGGCGACCTGCTCGTTGTTCTGACGGTGCTGGATGTTCGGCGCGACCTGACGAGCCGAGGCCACTTCGGCGGCGGTGGCGACCGAGTACGACGCTTGCTGCCGTGCTGGAGTGGCCACGGTCGGTTCCACCCAGCTGCCCGCTGTCGGGCCGGCGGCGAGCGTGGGAGTCGCCGCTCCGACACTGCCGGCAGCGCTGTCAGCACCGTCGGGCGGGGCCGCGAGCGCTGGCGAGGCGGTCACTGCGGCTGTCGCCAGCGCGGCGGCCACCAGAACAGTTCTCGAGCGGTGAATCGATTTCATGCGAGCTCCTCGAGTCGTCAGGAATTGATGTCGGTCTTGAGGGGGAAGGTAGATCGCCTGCCGGTGGTCCGCGATTTGAAAGTGCAGAACGGCTGCGAATGCACCCGATCGGACCACCGTCCTCGGCATCAGTGATCGCGCGTGATCGCCGTGCTCTGCTCATGGGCTCAGGCCGGTTCGGGACGTCGTCGTCGGAACCGCGTCCGATCCGCTGTCGATCGGAGGCCGGGACTGCAACGATCCTGGGATGACTGCACAGATTGCCAACATCAGCTTCGACGCCCTCGATTCCTACTCCCAGATGAAGTGGTGGGACCAGGTCCTGCACGACTTCGATCTGGAGGAAGGTGCGGACGAGCCGGGTGATCCGGAGTGTGCGCTGGCAGCGGCGGACGGCACTCTCGTGCTGTTCCAACAGGTCCCGGAGACCAAGACGGTCAAGAACCGGATCCACCTCTGCCTGGTGGCGGCAGACGGCAATCGGGACAGCGAGGCGGAGCGGGTCCGCGCGCTCGGTGCCACGGTCGTCGATGATCGCAGGACCCCCGATGGGCGCGGGTGGGTGGTGTTCGCGGACCCCGAGGGCAATGAGTTCTGCATCGTCCGGTCGCGGACAGAGATCGAAGCCGACCACGCTGTCCGGTAACCGTCGTCGTCAGTGCTCAGCCGGGTCGTCGGTGCTGTCTACGACGACGGAGTCCGGCAGAGATGAGTCGTGCCAACAACTCTCGTGATTCGACCGGCACCGCGCCGGCTGCGATCAGCGAGGTGTAGCGCTCATCGGGGACGTCGTAGTGATCGGCATCGAAGCCGCGCTCCGGGATGCCGGCAGCGCGGGCGAACGCGTGTAGTTCGGCCAGGTTCTCGTCGCTGACCAGGTGCGACCACAAGCGTCCGTGAGCTGGCCAGCGGGGTGGATCGATGAGGATCGTCATGCAATGGGCTCGGGTGCGAACTGTCGGAACGCAGAACGCACGATCTCCAGTACCACGTCCTCGTCCAGGCCCGCAGCTCGACTGATCCCGACGTACCTGCGGGCGGCGTCCTGGATCTCGGCCGGCACGCGTGGTGAGGTGAGCTCGGCGACCACGGTGCCCGTCCGGCGTCGGGTGTGCACCAGGCCGGCGGCCTCCAGTTCGGTGTACGCCCGGGCGACCGTGTTGACCGCGACGCCCAGATCGGCGGCGAGGGCGCGGACACTGGGCAGCCGATCTGTGGGTGCGAGCACTCCGGATCCGATGGCCCCGGCGATCCGGGAGCGGATCTGCTCGTACACCGGGACGGCACTGCGCAGGTCGACCGTCACCGCTGCCGTCATGAGATCGGCTCCGCCGCCGCACTGGTGGCGTGCTCGGTGGCGCGGGGGACCTTGCCCTGTAGGCCGAGGAGAGACAGCACTACCGCTACCAACAGACAGGTGCCGCTGATCCCCGGCGCGCTCGGGCTGGTGTTGATCAGAGATGCGACGGACCCCGCGGTCGAGACGAGCAAAGCCGCGGCCAACGTTCGGAGTACCCGGCCATCGGTCATCCGCCGAAATGCCAGGTCGGTGTCGCGGTCGATGCCGAGCAGCGCTGCACGAGTGGTCACCCGCCGGATGGTGACGACTGCTAGGCCGATCGCCACCAGGCTGAGTGCGTCGGTCGTGATGCGCGTGCTGACCGATGTGTTCGGTCCTGCAGTGCTGCCGCTCAGTGTCGGGGTCACCCACAGGATCATCGTCGCAGTGATGGTGACCACGAGCTCAGCGGCCGGGACAGCGTCGCGCACACGGCGTGTCGCCAGGGAAGCGGTCCGGACGGTACCGGTGGGCGCCGGCCACCGACGATCGCCGAGAACGAGGACTGCGATGACGATCGGCGCGGCGATCAAGGCGGCCACCGACGACGATGTGCTGCGGGTCGGACTGTCGGCAGGGCTGGCGAGTAGGACCACCAGCGTGAGGACCACGCCGACCACGCGCGCCACAGTCCCGATCCCCTCGGCATGGGCGAGGTAGGCAGGCAGCTCGGCCTGCGGGGTACGCAGTGCGCGGCGCGCAGCCAGCACGGTGACGGTGATCCACCATCCCGTGACGAGAAGGGCGAATGATCCGAGAATCCATGCCATCCGATGCCTCCTGGTCTGTGACGGAACCGAGTTTCCCCGCAGGAGCAATGCCCCGCAGTGTCGCTGCCGCATACCGTGTCGCTGCCGCATACGATCAATGTGTCAAGTCATTGATACAGGGGACAGGGACAGCTGTCCACCCGACACGGTCGTGAGCGCCGCTTGCGACGCGGCCGGGTGAGGCTGGATCTGAACGACGCCGGACGTAGACTCGAGACGAACTGACCGATGACGGTGGCTAGGGTTCCGCGCTCCGCAGGAGCGGCAGGTCCGAGCGCCACACCCGTGGTCCGCACAGGCGGTCGACGGGCACCTCCGGGAGAAAAACCCAGGGAGGGACCGGTCGGTGCCGACCGTGCCGCGCGCCGGTGTCGGTGCCGAACGGACGACCGTCTCGGCGCGACCCGGTGGGCGTCACCCGACCCGAGAGGGATCGATGTCTGCCACCGATGCACCCGGTCCGACCCTGGGCAGCCTGGACGAGCAGGCCGCCGAGCACCCCACCGTCGAGCAGCCCGGTACCGATGAGCTCCTCGCCCGGGATCCCGCCCCGGATCCAGCAGGCCGCCCACCCACAGAGAACGTCATCGAGGTGGAGCACCCGCCGGTGTTGGTTGTCGACTTCGGTGCCCAGTACGCGCAGCTGATCGCCCGTCGGGTGCGGGAGGCCGGGGTGTACTCAGAGATCGTGCCGTCCAGCATGCCGATCGCCGAGATGCTGTCGAAGAATCCCGCTGCGGTGGTGCTGTCGGGTGGTCCCTCGTCGGTGTACGCGGAGGGTGCGCCGCAGGTCGACCCGGCACTGTTCGACGCCGGGGTCCCGGTGTTCGGCATCTGTTACGGATTCCAGGCGATGTCGACGGCTCTGGGCGGTCGGGTGGATCGCACCGGTCGACGCGAGTACGGATCGACCACCCTGCGGGTCGCCGACCACGGCGGGGTACTGCTGCAGGACCTGCCGGACACCGCGCAGGTCTGGATGAGCCACGGTGACGCCGTTGCCGAAGCACCGCAGGGTTTCTCGGTGGTCGCATCCACCCAGGACACTCCGATCGCGGCGTACGAGAACCTGGAGCGCCGACTTGCCGGAGTGCAGTACCACCCCGAGGTGGTGCACTCCGAGTTCGGCCAGAATGTGTTGCGGCGCTTCCTGTTCGACGTCGCCGGCCTGTCGGCCGACTGGACGCCGGGGGAGATCCGCTCCGAGCTCGTTGCCGCTGTTCGTGAGGCAGTCGGTGATGCGAAAGTGCTGTGCGCGCTGTCCGGCGGGGTGGACTCGGCGGTCGCTGCCGCATTGGTGCACGAAGCTGTCGGAGATCAGTTGACGTGTGTGTTCGTCGACCACGGCCTGCTGCGCGCAGGGGAGCGCGAGCAGGTGGAACGCGACTACGTCGCAGCCACCGGCATTCGATTGGTGACGGTCGATGCCTCCGAGGTGTTTCTGCGGGAACTGGCGGGCGTCACCGATCCGGAGACCAAGCGGAAGATCATCGGCCGTGAGTTCATCCGGGTGTTCGAGCGCTCGGCCGCGGAGATCGCGGCCGCCGAGGGTGGCATCAAGTTCCTGGTGCAGGGCACCCTCTATCCGGATGTCGTGGAATCCGGTGGCGGCACCGGGGCCGCGACGATCAAGTCGCACCACAACGTCGGTGGCCTTCCCGACGACCTCCAGTTCTCGCTGGTCGAGCCGCTGCGTGCGCTGTTCAAGGACGAGGTCCGAGCTCTCGGCCGGGAATTGGGACTGCCCGAGGCGATGGTCGCGCGACATCCGTTCCCCGGGCCCGGCCTGGGAATCCGCATCATCGGAGCGGTGGACCACGAGCGTCTGGAGACGCTGCGCGCCGCCGACGCGATCGTCCGTGAGGAGATGACTGCCGCGGGCGTAGACGGAGAGATCTGGCAGTGCCCGGTCGTGCTGCTCGCGGACGTCAGATCGGTGGGCGTGCAAGGTGACGGACGCACGTACGGCCACCCCATCGTGTTGCGACCGGTGTCCAGCGAGGACGCGATGACCGCTGACTGGAGCCGGCTCCCGTACGAGCTGCTGGCCAGGATCTCGCATCGCATCACCGGCGAGGTGGCCGAGGTCAACCGGGTTGTCCTGGACATCACCTCCAAGCCGCCGGGCACCATCGAGTGGGAGTGAGCATGAACCTGCTCGCCGGGCCGACGACGGCGGAGCTGTGCCACATCGCAGTGCGCCTGGGTGGGATCGGGCAGTGATACATGCTGTGCTGCTTCAGGTCCGCCTGACTTCGGTGAGCAGTCGATGGTAGGAGCCGGGCGTGCGATCCCACACGATCCGACCGGCAATCGGGCGGGCGGCGAGCTGATCGCGGTGGACGATGGAGTGGTGTCTACTGCAGAGCAGCGCCGCGTTGGCGAGATCGGTGAGGCCGCCGTCGAGCCAGTGGATCAGATGGTGAGTGCGACACCACGCGGCGGGTGCCGTGCAGCCGTCGAAAGTGCAGTGCCTGTCTCGCAGCCACAGGGCTCTGTTCTGGGCGGCGTTGAACAGTCGGACTCTCCGTCCCAGGTCGACGATCTCGGAGTCGGATCCGAGGACGGCGGGGATGATGTCCGCATCGCAGGCCATCCGTCGGACGGTGTCGGGCGCGAGCAACGTGTCCTGCGCGCGGGTGCCCAGAACCGTACCCGCCCCGATCCGACCGACCAGCTTGTCGAGTTCCATGGTGACCACGACGGTGGTCGGCGGCCCGCCGGACTTCGCGGACGCGGCGAGGCTGACCGATCGGCGCAGCGTCCCCACCAGCGCGTCGCCCCGTCGTCGTCCTACGGATCTGGGGTCGGGCCGGCCGTCAGGTTCGGTGGCGGGCGCTGATCCGGGCCCGATCGCCGCTTCCATCAGCGCCCGGCTCTCGGCGTCCAGGGTGAGCTCGTACTGGTACACCCCGTCCCTGGTCTCCCGACCTGGTGAGAGGTCGATCTGACGTGTGCAGCGGTCCTGCTCCTCCTGCAGCGAACCGTGTTTGCCGAACGTCGCGATGACGTGCTCGCGCAGGCTCCGCACAGTTCCGGTGCCGTGTTCGGCACCGGTGTGGATGAACCACTCCAACACCTTTGCCTCGCAACCGTCTTCCAGCGTGCCCTTTGTCTTGTCGTAGGTGTCGGCGATCGTCGCAGCCACCGCGGGTGTCACATCGAGGTCGAGGACTGCTCGGGCTACCGGTTCGAGATCCTCCCGGCGCAGCACTGCTGCTGCTCTGGCCAGGGTGCCGGCCTGCGATCGGGCGTGCCAGGCGTTCTGGGCGACCCAGGCGCGGGTGTTGGCGCACTGCGAGCGTTCTACCACCCCGGCCGATTCGGCGGCGGCGATCAGGAGCGCCATCTGTGCCACGGCCTGCGCCTGGAACTCGGCGAGCTCGCCGATGATCGGCCCCAGGTCGTCAGGGGACACCTCGTCCGCCTGCGCTCCGAACCCGTCCAACGATGGCAGCGCAGCTCGAATCACTGCGAGTCGTTCGAGGAACGAGGGAGGCGGGCCGGTCATGGATCGATGATGGAGCGCAGGTACGACGGACGCCAGGGACGGGGAAGTGGTTGTGGACAACTCGGAGTGATCGTGCGCGGTGTGGACAACCAGGGGTTGACCATGCGGAGCTGCACCGGCTCGATCAGCCCGCCGTACGTCGGCCGAGCGAGGCCTGGAATCGGAGCAGGTAGCCGTCGGGATCGTTCACCAGGAACTGCTCGACCCCGGCCTCCTCGTCGCCGACGCGGTACCACCGGGTCTCCTGTGCCATGAACAGGGAATGACCCGCCCGATCGAGTGCAGCCAGCAAGGGCGCCAGCTCCGGCACGGCGATCTGGAAGTTGATGCCGCGGCCCAGCGGTGGCTCCAGCGGTCCGGTGACGAAGTTGCGACCGATTCCCTGCTGCTCCAGCATCACGTGTGCACTTCCGGACGAAAGGTAGGCGAAGCGATCTTCGTTGCGTCGGTAGTCGACGACGAAACCGCAGAGCCCGCACCAGAACTCAAGACTGGCCGTCAGGTCGGAGACGAGCAGTTCCGGTACCAGGGCAGGCGGTGCGGGTGAGTTCACTCATGCAGGATGTCACCCCTTCTGCGTGTCACCGCGTCGGGATGTCACCGCCCGTGGATTTCGCCGCCCCGGGATGTCACCGCTCGTCGATGTCACCGCTCGTCGATGTCACCGCTCGTCGATGTCACCGCTCGTGGATGTCACCGCGCGGTGATGATGCGCTGCGTTGCGGAGTAGACGTTCACCGAGTCGCCGCGGGAGAAACCGGCCAGCGTCAGTCCGGTCTCGGCGGCCAGTGCCACGGCCAGGTCGGAAGGGGCGCTGACGGCTGCCAAGACGGGGATACCAGCCATCGAGGCCTTCTGGACCAACTCGAAGGAAGCCCGGCCGGACACCTGTAACACGCTGTGCTGCAGCGGAAGTGAGCCCTGCCGCTGGCAGTGACCGATCACCTTGTCGACAGCGTTGTGGCGGCCGACGTCCTCCCGCAGGACGACGAGTGCGGGCTCGGCGGTCGGATCGGAGACGTCGAACAGGGCCGCCGCATGCACACCCCCGGTGCGGCGGAACAGGTCCTGCTGGGCTCGCAGCCGATCGGGCAGGGCCAACAGCGCAGCGAGACCGATGCGGGCCGGATCGTCCATGACCGGGTGGCGGGAGGCCTTCTGTACTCCCTCGATCGACGACGTGCCGCAGATCCCACAGGAACTGGAGGTGTAGACCCGGCGGGCATCCTCGGGCGCCGGGGGACTCACGCCGGACGCGAGTTGCACGTCGACGATGTTGTAGCTCGCCCGGCCGGAGGCGTCGACCCCAGGCCCGTAGCTGATCTGGGTGATGTCGGCGGCTCCGGAGACGATGCCCTCACCCACCAGGAAGCCGACGGCCAGGTCGAAATCGTCACCCGGCGTTCGCATCGTGACCGAGAAGGCGCTGCCGTTGACCCTGATCTCCAACGGTTCCTCGCCGGCGATGGTGTCGGCGCGCGTCTCCGACCTGACCTCGTCGCCATCCAGCCGCAGCCGCAGCACCGGACGTCTGGGCGCTCGCCTCACCATCTGCTGGTGTTCCCGCTGCCGATGCCGCTCATGGAAGACGACGATCCCACAACGGACGATACTGACGCCATGGCGCGCCCTCTCGATGATCACCCGGCCGGCCGGCCGGCCGCGGTGATCCTGGCGGGTGGGCGAGCCGGCAGGCTCGGTGGGATCGCCAAGCCGCTGGCCACGATCGGCGGCACGACGTTGCTCGACCTGGCGATCGCCGCAGTACCCACCGGGAGCCAGATCGTGGTCGTCGGGCCGCCCGAGCTGCGGGTGCCGGCCGGGGTGCTGCTCGTCCGCGAGGACCCGCCGTTCGGCGGTCCGGTCGCGGCGTTGGCCGCGGGGGTAGCGGCCCTGTCGTCGGCCCCGCCACCGGCCGTGTCGTCGGCCCCGTCTCCGGCCGCGTCATCGGCGACCGAATGGCTGTTCGCCCTCGCCGCGGACCAGCCGACGGTCAGGGACTCGGTGCGCATCCTGCTCGAGGCCGAGCGGGCACCGGATGGGGTGATCGGTCTCGACGGAACCGGCCGACGACAGCCGTTGGCAGCGCTCTACCGCACGGAAGCGGTCCGAGACCTGTTGACCGGCAACAGCTCTCCGCTCCGACTGATGGACCTCGCAGCAGCGCTGTCCCTCGCCGAGGTGTTTCTCGGTGACTGGCTGGACGTCGACACCGCGGAGGATGCGCGTCACTTCGGCGTCCGGCTGGGCGAGACCTCACCGGGGTTGGAGGGGCCCGCCGGCTCCGACCCGACACGCCCTCCCTCGCCGGGCGTCAGCCACGGGTGACGGCGACCTCGCCGGTGCCGACGTGCGCGGTCAGGACGATCGTTCCGTGCTGTGCGTCACCCGCGGCTGCGATGTCGGCGCGGACGCCGATCCCGTCGTCCTTCTGGTCCAGGCACTTCGCCGAGCCCAGGTTGGCGGTGCAGGCGACCTGCGCCGCGACGCCCGCGGGCAGCATCACGTCCAGGTTGCCGGCGCCGACGGAGGCGGATACGACAACGGTGGTGCCCGGCTGCACCGTGACCGAACTCAGGTCGAGGATGCCGTGCCCGGCATCGAGGCGGTACTCGTGTGATGACTGGGATGCCAGCGCTGTGGTTGTCGGCGCCCAGGTGGTGTCGCCGACCCCCGCGGTCCCCGTCGCCCCGGTGAGCGTGAGGAACCCGGTGGCCAGCGCGAGCATCACCCCGAACCCGATGAGCGGCGAGCGGCGTCCACGCAGTGCCGAACCGAGGACGAACAGTGCGACGACGGCCAGCGCGGCACCGCTCACCACCGCGAGCGGGACGTGCCACCAGCCCAGCCAGACACCGACCCCGCCGACGGCCGCCACTGCTAGTGCGATCGTGCCCGCCACCGCGGACACGACCGCGGTGCGTCGCCGCTGCCGCAGAGTTTCCGGCGACGGTGGAGTCGGGCCCGGTTCGGGCAGATCCCAGGCAAAGGGAGCTGCTCCCAACGGATCCCAGCGGGGCGGCGACTGGGATGCGGCACCGAACGGAAGGTCGGAGCGAGCGGAACTCCCGCCGGGGGACGCCGGTTCCGGCCTCATCGTCGTGTGCAGATCAGTCGTGTGCAGATCAGTCGTGTGCAGATCGGTCTTGTGCAGATCGATGGGCTGCCCACCAGGTCCCGCACCGGTCGTCTCCCACGACGGTGGTGTGTCGAACGGCCGCACTGCGTCCCCGTGGGGAGCCGCGTGGTCACCGGGCTGGGCATCGTGCCGGACCGCGCCGCGACTGCCCTTCGTGCAGCCTCCGTGGCCGGTTCGGCCGGAGACGTGCTCGCCCCACTGCTGGGCGCGGTGCCCGAAGTCCTCACCCCACGCCTGCGCTCGGCGCCCGAAGTCGGTGCCCCATGCTTCGGCGCGCCGGCCGATGTCGTCGCTCCAGGCCTGGGCGTCCTGGGCTGTCCGGTCCCCGAAAGCCTTGCGCGAGGACCGGTCCGACCAGTCGACACCGTGTCTGTCGGCGGCCCACTGCTGCAAGTGGCTCCGCTTGCGACCGATGACCAGCACCACCAGGACGGCGATCGCCGCGTACGGGACCAGGGACCGTCCCCAGGTGAAACTCGAGGTCACTGAGGCGATCACGACGACCCCGAGGATCACGGCCAGGACGGGCGACATCGAGGAACGACCGCGTCCGAGCAGGCTCTCCACCCCGGACACCTCGTCACTCTCGGCCGGCATCAGCGACCAGCCCAGCGCATACAACGCGATCCCGGCTCCACCGAAGATGGTGAGTACCGCGAAGGCGATGCGGATGAGCACCGGATCCACCCCCAGCGCGCGGCCGATGCCGCCGGCGACGCCGGCCATCTTCCGGTCGCGGGAGGAGCGACGGAAGCGACGGTGAGGCGCGCCGAACCCGAGGTGGTCGGAGCTGCCGTCCGGCGCTGCGGTGTCGAAGCTGGTGTCCATGCTGGGGTCCATGCTTCTGACCTTCCCGCACCGGCCCGCCCACCGGTATCGGGGATGACCCTGGTTCGCCGAACCAGGGACGTCCCCGATCCCATGGCGGGCCCCTGCGTGTGAGAGTGGACGAGTGAGTGCGACGCCCCCTGCCCCGGAACCGGCTGATCGGCAGTTCGTCGACCCGCCCGGCCGGCAGGGCTGGGACCTGGACCCGTCGGCACCGCAGCGGATCCCCGCGATCCCGCGACCAGCGGGGCGACGCGACACCTCCCACACCCCCGACGGCATCGAACGGTTGTTCCGGAGTCGGTCGGGTGTGCTCGGGGGCGTCGCCGGTGGACTGTCGACGCACCTGCGCATCCCGGCGCTGTGGGTCCGCATCGCCTTCGCGGTGCTGGGCCTGCTGGGTGGCGCCGGTGTCGTGTTCTACGCCTTGTTGTGGATCTTCGTCCCACTCAGCCCCAACGCCGAGGGTGTCACCAGGGGCAGCGCCCGGGATCGACGCCAAGCCATCGGGGTGGCGGCGATCGGCGTCGCCCTGGTGATCGTCGGCGGGGCTCTGGGAATCGCCTCGACCCTCGGCTGGATCCTCGGCCCGATGGGCGTCGTGGCCATCGGCGCCGCCTTCATCTGGAAGGAGGCCGATGACTCCCGGCGCGCGCGGTGGCGTCGGTCGGCGGCCGGCATCGTCACCCCCCGATCGGGAACCTGGTGGCGGTTGGCCGGCGGGGTCGTGCTCGTCGTCGGCGGTCTGACGTTCTTCGCCCTCGGCCAGTTCGAGTTCTCCGCGATCCGCTCGGCGCTGATCGCTGTGCTGCTGACGTTGGTCGGGGTCGGGGTCATCACCGTGCCCTGGTGGCTGCGGTTGATCCGGGCGCTCGGTGACGAACGCTCGGAGCGGGCCGCCGAAGCCGAACGCGCCGAGATCGCTGCGCACCTGCACGATTCCGTGCTGCAGACCCTCGCCCTCATCCAGCGTCAGGCCGCAGACCCCCGCGAGGTCGCCCGGCTGGCCCGCGGACAGGAACGAGAACTGCGCACGTGGTTGTACGGACCGGCGGGCTACGCCGCCGGCGCGGCTGCCGCAGGGATGGCGGGGGATGCCGAGGACGGCGTGGAGCAGCTCCTGTCCTCCGCCATCACCACCGCTGCCGGCGATGTCGAGGACACCTATGCGATCAAGGTGGCTCCGGTGATCGTCGGCGAAGCCGTGCTGACACCTGCGCTGACGGCGTTGGTGGCCGCGGCCAGGGAGGCGATGGTGAATGCCGCCAAGCACTCCGGTGAGCAGGAGATCAGCGTGTTCGCCGAAGTGGAGGACGGCACGGCCACCGTCTTCGTCCGGGACCGTGGTCGTGGCTTCGACCCGCAGGAGATCGGCGACGACCGACACGGGCTGGCCGAGTCGATCCGGGGCAGGATGGAGCGCAACGGAGGAACAGCGACGATCCGGTCGTCCCCCGGTGCCGGAGCGGAGGTCGAGCTGCGGGTGTCGATCGAGGCGCCGCGGGTGGATCTGCGCAAGTCCGGGAGCGAACGATGAGCGGGATCGATACAACGTGAGGGGAACTGACTTGACATCACCGGGAACCGACCAGGACGCAGTATCCGAGTCCGCGGGCAGCGTCCCGGACGCAGCGGGAGACACAGTGGGCGATGCAGTGGGCGATGCAGTGGGTCACGCAGTGGGTGACACGGCGCGGCGCAGACCGGTGCGGGTGTTCCTGGTCGACGACCACGCACTGTTCCGCAGCGGGGTGAAGGCCGAGCTCGCGGCCTTGAACGACGACCGGATCGAGATCGTCGGCGAGGCCGGATCCGTCGACGAGGCTGTGGTCCGCATCGATCGTGAACGACCGGACGTCGTGCTGCTCGACGTGCACATGCCCGACGGCGGCGGCCGCGCCGTGCTCGACCGGATCTCCGGAACCGAGCCGCGGGTGATGTTCCTGGCGCTGTCGGTGTCCGACGCGGCTGAGGACGTCATCAACGTCATCCGCGGTGGTGCGCGCGGCTACGTCACCAAGACGATCTCGGCTCCGGAACTGGCCGACGCGATCGTGCGGGTCGCCGCGGACGACGCCGTGTTCTCACCCCGGCTGGCCGGGTTCGTGCTCGATGCTTTCTCGCAACGTCCCGGTGCCACCCCGGTGAGCGATCCGGAACTGGATCTGCTGTCGCCGCGCGAACGGGAGGTGCTGAAGCTGCTGGCGCGCGGGTACGCCTACAAGGAGATCGCGGCCCAGCTGTTCATCTCGATCAAGACCGTGGAGACGCACGTGTCGTCGGTGCTCCGCAAGACGCAGAAGTCCAACCGGTACGAGCTCAGCAGGTGGGCCACCGACCGACGACTGGTCTGACCCGACCGCCCGAACCAGAAGTCTTGCGGCGCAACCAGTCTCAGCGAGAGCGACCAAGTTTTCCGCGGCCCAGGGAGAGCAACAGCATGCCCAGGTCGGTGCCGGCCTGTCCGAGGTCGCGGAAGCGATCCAGGATGGCCATCTCCCGCGAGTAGACGACACGGGGACCGCCGATGGACGCGCGCGCGTCGCCGATGGCGTGCGAGATGGCGGTGCGGCGCTTGACCAGGGTCAGCAACTCGGCATCGATCTGGTCGATCTCGATGCGCAGGACGTCGATCCCGTCCTGGTCGATCGGCACGGCGATCGTCGGCAGGTCGATCGGCTGTTCGGGCACGGTGTCCATGGTGGTCCTCATTCTCGCGGGTCTCCTTCTCATCTGGCATCCCGAGCCCGGAGAAGCGAGAAGCCCCGGGATCTCGTGATCTCCGGGGCTTCGTAGTGGGGTGCGGTTCAGACCGCTGACACACCGACTACGGGCACCGGGATGCGGTACCCATAGAAAAATCGGCGGCAGTTGCTGGACACGACACCAGTAGACCACACGGGGGCCTCGTCCCCGCTACAGCGGAGGATCTCGACTCCTGCGTCGCTCGATCACCTCGGGTGGGGCCGTGTCCCCGGTACCGCGGAGGATCTCGACTCCGGAGTCGCTCGATCACCGCGGGTGGGGCCGTGCCCGGTCAGCGAGCGCCGGCGCTCCAGATCTGCAACAGGACACCGTCCGTCGGTCGCCGGATGTTCTGCTGAAGCACCACGATGAACCGGGCCTCACTGTCGCCGGTCGGCGGGCGCACCGGCCGGACGACCACCGACAGGTCCTGGTGCGGGTTGGCGCTCCGTGCGTCCGGCACCACCCCGCGTGCCCACCGGGGCAGCGGGGTCGGTGGCAGCGGTCGCCTGCCGAGCTCGGGAGTCGGACCCCTGCCCAGCGCGAAGCGGTCGTTGTCGACGCGTGCCTCGAGCTGCTCGCCGGTCGCCAGGGCGATGGTCCTGATCACCGCAGCACCGGCCAGGAGGTGGTCCCACCACGACGACACATCCCGGACCAGCAGAACCTCCGGATCCGCTGCGGCGCAGGTGGATCCGGTGACGAGCCAACTACTCCACCGCAGGCCCGGCCCTCCGAGCGGCCCGTCGTCGGGGTCCTCGCGCACCACCGACCACGGCCGCGCAGGCGCCGGCGCGGTCGGGACCTGCGGCCCCGTGACCCACAGTCGTTGGTGCACCAGATAGCGGGCCAGAGTGTCCTCGTCGGGGAACTCCGTCCGCTGCGGAGGCAGCTTGACCAGATCCTGCTCCAGGGCCCAGTGCGGACCGGTCTCCATGCGCTGCCAGCCGTCCCGCAGCCATGCATCGAGGTCCGGGACGCCGAGCTGGGCGAGCAGCCGGTGGGCGTCCAGCAGGTTCATGGCGCCATCATGCCGACTTCGCGGGGCACCGTCCCGCCACGATCCCGACCCGGTGCAGAAACGGTGCCGATTCGGTGCCGTCAGCCGTCCCTCGCGTCCGCGACCGTCGGTCCTGGACGCTAGCGTGGAGTCCTCATGACTGGTCTGTTCGAGATTCCCCCGTCCACCCCTGCCGCACCGGCCACGGGTCGTTCCGTGCGCGGCACCCGGCGTAGCGCTGCCGACCCAGCCGATCCAGCCGGCCATCGGACAGCGGAGGGTGAGGCCCTGTTGGCGGGTCTCAACGGTCAGCAGCGCGCCGCCGTCGAGCACCGTGGCGCACCGCTGCTCGTGGTGGCCGGTGCCGGCTCGGGCAAGACCAGGGTGCTCACCCGCCGGATCGCCTACCTGCTGGCAGCCGGGGGAGCCCAGCCGGGCGAGATCCTGGCGATCACCTTCACCAACAAGGCCGCCGCAGAGATGCGCGAGCGGGTCGCCGACCTCATCGGCGGGCGGGCCAGGGCGATGTGGGTGTCCACCTTCCACTCGATGTGCGTGCGGATCCTGCGCTCGGAATCGACGCACCTCGGGATCAAGTCGAGCTTCACCATCTACGACTCCGCCGACTCGCTGCGGCTGGTGCAGCTCGTGGCCAATGATCTCGACCTGGACACGAAGAAGACCACCGCCCGCTCGTTGGCGGCGGCCATCTCGAATCTGAAGAACGAACTGATCGATCCGGCGACCGCTGCCGAGCGGGCCGAGAGCGACATCGAGAAGGTCACGGCGGAGGTCTACGCCGGCTATCAGTCCCGGCTGCGAGCCGCCACCGCCTTCGACTTCGACGACCTGATCATGGAGACGGTCTCACTGCTGCAGGCCTTTCCGGCCGTGGCCGAGCACTACCACCGCCGGTTCCGGCACGTGCTGGTCGACGAGTACCAGGACACGAACCACGCCCAGTACACGCTGATCCGCGAACTGGTCGGGGTCCCCACGGTCCCGCCGGATGCATCCGCGGTCGACCGCGGTGAGGTCGTCCCGACACCCGGCAGCGTTCCGATCGCCGAGCTGGTGGTGGTCGGCGATGCCGACCAGTCGATCTACGCCTTCCGCGGCGCGACGATCCGCAACATCGTCGAGTTCGAGCGTGACTTTCCCGACGCCGCAACGATTCTGCTGGAGCAGAACTACCGCTCCACGCAGAACATCCTGTCCGCCGCCAACGCGGTGATCTCGCAGAACGCCGACCGCAGGGCGAAGAGCCTGTGGACCGCGGAGGGCGACGGGGAGAAGATCGTCGGTTATGTCGGCGACAACGAGCACGACGAGGCCCGCTTCATCGCCCAGGAGATCGACAAGCTGGTCGACGCCGGAGCCTGCCGGTACGGCGACGTCGCGGTGTTCTATCGCACCAACGCCGCCTCACGAGCGGTGGAGGACATCTTCGTCCGCACGGGTCTGCCGTATCGCATCGTCGGCGGGTTGCGCTTCTACGAGCGCAAGGAGGTGAAGGACATCCTGGCGTACCTGCGTGCCGTGTCGAACCCGGACGACGAGGTGTCGCTGCGTCGGGTGCTCAACACCCCCAAGCGGGGGATCGGTGATCGCGCCGAGGCCCAGGTGTCGGTGTTCGCCGAGCAGGAGCGCATCCCGTTCGCCGACGCGCTCCGTCGGGTGGACGAGATTCCCTCCCTGGCAACACGTTCCCGGTCGGCCATCACCGGGTTCAACGAATTGATGGCCGGTCTCACCGCAGTGGTCGGCGAGGGCGGCGACCCCGCTGATCTGGCGGCTGCGGTGCTCGACCGCACCGGCTACCGTGCCGAGCTGGAGGCCAGCGACGACCCGCAGGACGGTTCCCGGCTGGAGAACGTCGAACAGTTGGTGACGGTGCTGCGCGAGCAGGTGGAGAACCTGCTCGCCGCCCGCCAGAGCGCCGCAGAAGCGGCGGCTGCCGAAGAGGGCGCGACCGAGGAGGAGGTCGGTGCACTGATCGCTGCGAACGAGGATCTGATCACGGCGCTCGACGGTCCCGCGATGCTGTCCGGAGTGATGGAGCAGCTCTCTTTGGTGGCCGACGCGGATTCGGTGCCCGATTCGGAGGACGGGGTCGTCACCCTGATGACGCTGCACACCGCGAAGGGGCTGGAGTTCCCGGTGGTGTTCCTCACCGGCATGGAGGACGGCATGTTCCCGCACCTGCGCGCACTCGGTGACGACCGTGAGCTCAGCGAGGAACGACGGCTCGCCTACGTCGGCATCACCCGGGCCCGTCTCCGGCTCTACCTCAGCCGGGCGGTCACCAGGTCGGCATGGGGGAACCCGTCCTCCAACCCGCCGTCGCGGTTCCTGGACGCCATCCCCGAGGAGCTCCTGGACTGGCGCCGGATCGTCACCACCAAGCGGTTCATCGACCGGGACGACCCGTTCGCCGACGGCGGTTTCGGTGGCGGCTGGGGCGACGGTTCGCGCCGTTCGTCACCGGTCACCGCGAGTCGGTTCGCCGGCGACAGCAGGGGTTTCGGCGATCGGGTGCCCTCCCGCGGCGCCGGACTGCGCGGTTCCAAGCCCGCGCTCGAACTGCGGGTCGGCGACCGGGTGTCCCACGACAAGTACGGGCTCGGCACAGTGAAGACGGTCGAGGGGATCGGGGTCCGAGCCACCGCGACCATCGACTTCGGCGGCGCCGGCACCATCCGGCTCATGCTGATCGGCGGCGTGCCGATGGTGAAGCTCTAGCGGCACAGCCGGTTTCGAATACGCGCCCCAGCCGGCCGGGGTCAGTCGGGCGGGCTCAGTCGAGCGGGATCTCGACTCCTTCGTCGCTCGATCACCGAGCCCCGTCGCTCACCAGTTGCGCGTCAGACCGGGTGAGTTCGCGGGCAGCTTCGTTCCCGGCGGCACGTTGACGTACACGACCCCGCCGGTCGACTGCTGCCAGATCTTCTCGAAGTTGTGCCGGGTGTAGACGCTGCGCACGTCCGCGTCGGAGTTGGCGGCCGGGTCGTTCATGATCGGGTCGCCGGCGGCGGTGAAGCCGATCAGAACCATCAGGTGACCGTTGCTGGCGTAGCCCGCCTCGGGCATGTCCGCGAGCTTCCACGACTGCGACGTGATCACCGGGATGCCGGCGGCGATGAACTTCTCCGCCTCGGCGAGCGAGCGAAGCCTGGTGACGAAGGAGTTCATCCCGAACCGGTGGGTGTAGGCGGTGTTGAACGGCCAGTTGCCGCTGCCCTCGTAGGTGTAGTCCCAGGTGTTGATCGCCGCGTACGGCACCACCGGGTCGCCGTTCGGTGCGTCGATACCGACGAGCTCGGACGCGGGGACGCCGTACTTCGGGTTTTTCTTCGCCCAGTAGCCCAGCACCATGGACGACGACGTGGGGGAGCACCAGACCTCACCGCCGCCACCGAACTCCGGGTACTCGCCCCGGTGGATGTTCTGCGCGTACGGCGGGACGTCCAGCTCGACCGAGCGGCCGAGGGTGAAGGTGCTCGTCGGCGGTGCCGTCTTGGACAACAGCTCGCTGGTCATCGTGGACAGACCGTCCAGGGTCGGAGATGTCTTGCTGCCCAGCGGTTTCAGCAGGGTCACCCTGCTCTGGTAGGCCACCGGCTCCTTGCCGGTCCTGGCGGAGAACGTGTCGGTGTAGACGGTGGCGTCGTCGTCGCCCTGACCGTCGAGGGAGGTGCGGTGGATGTCTCCGGCAGCGAAATCGTCGCCGCTCGCCCATCGACCCAGCACGTACCACTTCGTCCAACTGCCGTCGGCGAGCTTGCCGCGGAAGGTCGTCTCCACGAAGGTGCCGGTGGGTGTGGTGGCGTTCCACGATGCGACGGCCTCGTCGATCGGGTACCCGGTGCGGACGATCGGTGACGTCCAGCTGCCGTAGCTGTACTTCTTGGCCGCACCGGCCCCGAACGGGTCGGTGTACTCCCGGGTGGGAAGCGGTCCGAAGGGTCGCAACTGCAAGGAGCCGTGCAGGTTCGGCACCACGCCGCTCCAGCTGCCCCTGGCATAGGACAGCAGGCCGCGCCAGTGCTGGGTGGTGATCTGCGGTCCGCCGGCGGGAGCTGCGGCAGCGCCGGCGAGGCTCGCCGCAGCTCGCGGCTCGGCCGCGGATGCGGAGTGTCCCGGGGTGCTCACGAGCAGGCCTCCTGAGAATGTGAACGCGAGTGCGAGAGCGGCTGCGGGCAGAGCGCGGCGCGCAGTGGTCTGGTGTCGAAACATTGTTCCTCCAGCGGCTGGTTCACCGGAAGTTTTCACCTGTCGAGGCCCGAGCACAAGAGGAGTCCCAGCATTCGGGCGCCGGTACGGCACAGTTGCTGGTGGTACCGATGCCACTGAGCTGCGCGTCAGCGGCCGGCGCCCACCCGGAACCGTCGGCGGTACGCGATCGGGGACAGCCCGGTCTCGGCACCCAGGTTCAACCGGAGGGCGGCGGTGGTGCCGAACCCGGCTCGTGCGGCCACCCGCTCGACCGGGAGATCGCTGCCCTCCAGCAGGTTCCGCGCCAGATCGGTCCGGGCCCTGGTCAGCCAGCGTCCTGCCGTCTCGCCGGTCTCCTCACGGAAGCGGCGGGTGAGGGTGCGCACGGAAACACCCGCGTGTTCGGCCAGCGCCGGTAGGTCGACCCCCGTCTCCAGTCGGCCCAGCGCCCACCGGCGGGTGGGTTCGAGCGTCGCTTCGGCGCGTCCGGTCGGCAGCACTCGTTCGATGAACTGCGCCTGACCACCGTCCCGCCACGGCGCGACCACGGCGCTCCTGGCCACCTTGTTCGCCATCGCGCTGCCGTGGTCCGAGCGCACCAGGTGGAGCAGAGCGTCGATGCCCGCGGCGTTGCCGGCGGCAGTGACCACCCGCGGCAGCCTCCCGGTGGCTCCGTCTCCGTCGAACACGTCTCCGTCGAACACGTCGTCGACGAAGAGCACGGAGGGGTCGACGTCCACAGCGGGGAACAGTCGGATCAGGTCGTCGGCGTGCGCCCAGTGTGTGGTGGCCCGGCGCCCGTCCAGCAGACCGGCCGCTGCCAGCGCGAAAGCGCCGGTGCAGATCGACATCCACCGGACGTCAGGACGCGCGGTGGCCAGCAGCGCCCGCACCTCGGGCTCGAGCTGCCCGGTGGTGCGGGCAGTGTTCGAGTGGGTGAACCCCGGGATGATGACGGTGTCCGCGGCCGCGACCGCTGCGCTGGACGCCGTCGGCGAGATGGCGTAGCCGGCCGAGGTCAGCACCGGCCGGTCGCCGACGGTGCACACGACGGTGTCGTAGCCGGACAGTCCTTCGACCGCTCCCGGCCAGCCGGGCAGCGAGGGTGCGGTGGTCAGGAACCGGTGGGGGAGACCGATCTCGAAGGCGACGGCGCCCTCGAGGGCCAGTACTGCGACCCGGTGCTGCGGTCGACCGCTCGGCAGGGTCGGCGCCGGGCCCGTCCAGGGAGGTGCCGGAGCATCGAGGACCATCATGGCTTGATTCTTGCACAGTATGGCTTTCGGGCCACTGGTTCCGCCGGCTCGCGAGGTCCACTGTGAATCGGTGACCACCGAACGCCTGCCAGCGGCTGACGCCGCAGTCCATTCGCCGTCAGTTGCCGGAGCCGCTTTCGCACCGACGCGCGACCCCCGGATCCACCCTGCCTGGTGGGTTGCCGCTGCCGCATTCCTCGCCGCAGTCGGGGCGGCGGGGTTCCGTTCGGTACCCGGCGTGCTGATGGAACCGCTGCACATGGAGTTCGGCTGGTCCATGGGCACCATCAGTTCGGCCGTCTCGATCAACCTCGTGCTGTACGGGTTGGCGGCGCCGTTCTCCGCGGCCCTGATGGACCGGGTCGGCATCAAGCGCGTCGTCGTCGCTGCGCTGCTGCTGATCGCCGTCGGATCGGTGCTACCGATCTGGATGACGCAGCCCTGGCAGCTACTGCTCTGCTGGGGGGTGGTCATCGGGTTGGGCACCGGTGCGATGGCGATGTCGTTCGTGGCCGTGGTCACCGGCCGGTGGTTCGTCGCCCAGCGGGGCCTGGTCTCGGGAGTGCTCACGGCGGCGGCCGCCGCCGGGCAACTGGTGTTCCTGCCGTTGCTGGCTTCGCTGTCCACCGAGCACGGCTGGCGCACGGCGGCCACCGTCACCACCGCTGCAGCGTTGCTGGTGATCCCGGTGGTGGTGTGGAAGCTGCACGACTCGCCGGCGTCGATCGGCGTCCGGGCCTACGGCGAGGCCATCTCCGGTGCCGCTGACCCTGCTGCGGTAGTGACGGTCCCGCGGCGCTCGGGCGGGAATCCCGCCGTGGTCGCACTGCGCACCCTGCGGATGGCGTCGAAACGCGGCGTCTTCTGGCTGCTGGTCGGCAGTTTCGCGATCTGCGGGATGACCACCAACGGTCTCGTCGGCACCCACTTCATCCCCGCCGCCCACGACCACGGGATGGCCCAGACGGCGGCTGCCGGTCTGTTGGCACTCGTGGGCATCTTCGACGTGGTGGGCACCATCTTCTCCGGCTGGCTGACCGATCGTTTCGATCCCCGGTGGTTGTTGGGCATCTACTACCTGGGCCGCGGCGCGTCCTTGCTGGTGCTACCGAGCCTGTTCGCGAACTCGGTGCACCCCAGCATGTTCGTCTTCATCCTGTTCTACGGATTGGACTGGGTCGCCACCGTTCCACCGACGATCGCCCTGTGTCGCATGGCATTCGGTGATCAGGGGCCAGTGGTCTTCGGCTGGGTGTTCGCCTCCCACCAGATCGGCGCAGCCATCGCAGCCGGGTTGACCGGCCTGGTGCGGGACAAGTTGGGCAACTACGACCTCGCGTGGTACGTGGCGTCGGCCCTGTGTCTGTTCGCAGCTGCGATGTGCCTGGCCGTTCGACGGGTGACCCAGGATCCGGAACCCGCCGTGTCCCCGGCGAGCGTGGTGTCCCTGCAGAAACTGATGCAGGTCAACGGATCCGGGACGAATGCCGATGCTGATCGCGCGAGCTGAACAGCCACCACAGCCCGGCGAGCGGCAGGATCACCGGGATGAAGACGTAGCCGTAGCCGAACTTCGACCAGACGGTGTCGTGCGGGAAGGCGCCGGGATCGATGAGTGAGGCCGCGCCGATCGTCAGCACACCCACCAGCTCGATGACGACGGCCACCCAGGTCAACCGCCTCGACCACGGTTGCCGGCTGCCGAGACCCACCGTTGCGGCGATGTAGACCAGACCCGAGAACAACGACAGTGAGTAGGCCAGCGGCGCGTCGTCGAACTGGGTCGCGAGCTGGACGCCGGCCCGCGCTGTCGCCGCGAGCGCGAAGATTCCGTAGACCACGGACAACAACCGCCGCGGACCGTCGCTGGCGGGTGCCGGATCGATCGCGGTGCCGGTCCCATCGGGGGTCCTCAGCTCGGTGCTCTCCAGCTCGGTGCTCTCCAGCTCGGTGCTGCCCAGGTCGGGAGAGCCGGCGGCGCGCTCCGAGTGTGCTGGTTCGGACGGTGCTGGTTCGGACGGTGCTGGTTCGGACGGTGCTGGCTCAACCACGAACCCTCCAGAGTTGGTACAACCGCAGGGTCATCACGGCGACGACCAGGCAGGTGAAGGCAAGTGCGGTCGAGCCCCACCGGGTTCGCTCCACCCTCGCGGCCCAGATGCCCGCGGGTAGCGGGACGAGGATACCGATCGAGTAGGCGATGAAGGTGACGCTTTCGCCGAGCCCGGCGCCGGGTGCCCGGAACCAGGCGATCACCGACTGGGCGAGCACCGCCACCTGCAGCACGCCGGCCGCCACGATCTGCCACCGGGCCGACGGGCGGCGCAGGTACGCCCACCCTCCGGTGACGGCAGCAAGAAGCAGCCCGAAGCCGAGCACCGTCATGGAAGCGGACGTGAACACAGACCGAACGGTATCCGTCCCGGTCGCCGGCCCTGATCCTCGGGCCTGACCGGCTGACCGGCTGACCGGCTGACCGGCTGACCGGCTGACCGCCTGTCGGTCCGGCGGGACCAGCGGCAGGCGTCGGGATTGCTACCGTCGCGGTGTGGCTTCCCTCCCGTCCGACGATCCCACCGTCGACGGGCAGCCGTCCGCGGAGCCCCCCGTCGTGCACCGGCTGCTCGCCCCCGCGGCACTGCTGCTGGGCGCTCTGCTGATCGGCGGTGCCGGCGCGGTCGGGGTGATCCAGACCAGCGGCGCGACCGGTGCGACGTCCGTCCCTGCCGCAGTCTGGGTGGTGGCGCTGCCGGGGATCCTCGCGGCCGTGGTGACCATCGTCCGGCCCCGTCTCGGTGCTGCCTTCGCGGCGGGAGCGGGGGCGTTGGCGGTGGTGCGGTTGCTCACGGATCTCTTCGTGCTCGTCGTGCCGGCCCAGGTGGTCAGGCCCGAGTTCTACTTCCCGAGCAGCACCCAGGTGCATCCGATGGGCGCGTCCTTCTTCGGCGCGGCATTGTTGATCGTCGGGGATCTGCTGCTGGTGGCCGGCGGCGTGCTGGGACTGCGCGCCGCCGATCGGAGCGTGCGCGGCCGGCTGGCCCCGGTAGGGCAGGCCCCGGACGGATCCGGGACCCAGTCCAGGTCTTCGTCGGACACGGCGTTCTCGTTCGGTTCCCGACCTGACCCGGTTCCCGCCGAGACCGGATCGCCGGTGGCGTCGGTGAATGTCCGGATGGTGGCGGTCGGACTGTTGGGGGTGGCGATCGCGGTCGTGCTCACCGTGCAGGTCCCGTACGTGGGCGGCTACCTCGACGATTTCTATGCCATCCCATCGGATCTCGGATCAACGCTCGGGCCGTTCCTGTTGGCGCTCTTGTCGGCGGGTGTGGTGATCCGGGCCGCCGGGTTCCCCCGCGCGATGGCGACCGCACTGCTCGCCGGCGCGGCGGCGATGTTCCTGGTGCCGATGCTGACTGCGGTGCTGGCGGTCTCCGGTGGGGCGCGGACCGCGCTCGCCACGGCGCCGCTGTTGCTGCCGATCGGTCTGCTCGTGATGATCGGCGCCGGCGTGCTCAGTGCGGTGCGGTGGGCAGACCCAGTCCCAGTCCCCGCGGCGTCGACGCGACGCACCCAGCTGGACGCCGCCCCGGGCCGCTCGCGGGCAGCCGCTGCCGGCACGTCTGCCGTTCCGAAGTCTGCTGCTCCGAAGTCTGCCGCCGGCAAATCTGCTGCTCCGAAGTCTGGCGCCGGGAAGTCTGGCGCCGGGAAGTCTGCTGCTCCGAAGTCTGGCGCCGGGAAGTCTGGCGCCGGGAAGTCTGGCGCCGGGAAGTCTGGCGCCGGGAAGTCTGCCGCCGCAAAATCTGCCGCCGCGAATTCTCGCGGATCGACACGGTCCGGTCCTGCTGCTGCCCTCGCCGGCCCGGATGCTGGCACGACAGCCCCGTACGCGGCGCGCCCCAGTGAGCCGATCGGTCTGATCGGCGCGGGGTTGGCAGCGCTCGCCGGCGTTGCGGCGCTCCTGGCGCCGGCCTCCGGGATGCTGCTGATCAACGGTCGCACGCCGGGATCCGAGCAGAAGAACTTCTTGCGCACCGGCCCGGTGGTCGGGTCCGGTGTCGACAGCGTGCTTGCCGTCCCGGCGATCGTCGCGGGGGTCTCGTTGATCGGCTGCGCGCTCGTGGTGGTGCTCGGGCGGGTGCTGCGGCGGGAGTCGGTGGTAGCTGCTGCCAGGACGGCATCGGTGCTGGTGGTGGTCCTGCCGTTGGTCGCAGTCGCCGGGCCGCTCTCCAGCCTCGCGGTTTTGTCGACGGGTCAGGCCCAGGCCGCCCAGGCGCTGTCGGGCAACGCGCCCGCAGGATTCGAGGTCGATGTCTGGACTTCAGGCCACGGGGTCTGGTTGTTGGTCGCGGCCCTGGCGCTCGGGCTCGTTGCTGCAACCTGTTCGAGCACCGCTCTCTCTCGACGCAGCGAGGAGCTGACCTGGGGCCCGGACGACGATGCTGCGGACGCCGAGCGTCGCCGCCGCTGGTCGATGGCCGCAGCGGTGATCGCACTGGCGTTGCTGGGTACCTCCTTCACCGGGTGGGAGCTGCCGCTGGGCGCTGCATCCACATTCTTCTCCGGTGACGCCGCCTGGACGTGCTGGTTGCTCGTCCTCGGAGCCACGGTGGCCGCGGTGCTGATAGCGGTCGCGCGGTCGGCGGCAGTCGTCCTCGGTGCTGTGGTCGGAGCGGCGATCCTGCTGGCCTCCCGGCTGATCGTTCCGTCGGGCATCGTCGGCGCGCCGGGATTCGTCCGCCCCTGGGGCTGGTACCTGGGGTGCCTCGCGGTGCTGGCCATCCTCGCCATCGGCATCCTCACCGCCGGGTGGGTCGGCACCCTCGCTCGGGAAGCCGCCATGGGGAGCGCTCCCCATGTGGACAACCGGCCGAAACCGATCCGGGAGCGCTAGCGTCGGAGCAGACAGGGAGCGGCCGATACGGCCGTCCCGGGTACGCACCGATCAAATGAGTGGCTGCGGGCGTGTCACGTCCATGAGGCTGGGAGGAACGACCATGACTGCAGGCGTTTTCGCGTTCAACGAGGACAGCGGCAAGACCGTCAAGAGCAACATCGGCACCCTGATGACCGACCTGACCTCCACGTTGTCCGATCTCGACAACTTCGTGGTCAAGGTCAAGGCCGACTGGGACGGCGACGAGATGGAGACGTACAACACCACCTACACCGGCTGGAAGACCAATGCCGATCAGGTGAAGGAGATCCTGGACGGGGTCGGACAGGCCATCGGCTCGGTGAACGAGGGTGTCCACGAGATGCGGGAGAGCGTGCGCTCCTCGCTCAAGGAAGAGGGCTGACGCTCCGGCCGACGGTCGGGGTGGGAAAGCTCACCGCACGCGGATTCGTCCAGCGCAGTCCGCGTCAGTAGGGTTTGTCGCGGCGGTCCACGGCGCGACCGGCCTGCTCCGGCGTGAAGTCATCGCCCGCAGGGATCGATGTGAATCGACGTCGCGCTGACCGCTGACGCGTTCATCGAACCCTCGGGAGCACATGTGGACCTGTACGAGTACCAGGCCAAGGAAATGTTCACCGCGCACGGCGTTCCGGCACCCGCCGGCACCGTCGCAACCACCGTCGAAGATGCTGTCGCCGCAGCCGAGAAGTACGGCCCGCCGGTGATGGTGAAGTCGCAGGTCAAGATCGGTGGCCGCGGCAAGGCCGGCGGCGTGAAGTTCTCGCCGAGCATCGACGCCGCCCGGCAGAACGCCGAAGCGATCCTGGGCCTGGACATCAAGGGCCACATCACCCGCCAGATCCTGATCACCCCCGCCAGCGACATCGAGGCGGAGTACTACGTCTCGTTCCTGCTCGACCGGTCCAACCGCACGTACCTGGCGATGGCCACGCACGAGGGCGGCATGGAGATCGAGCAGCTCGCCGAGGAGCGCCCCGACGCGCTCGCCAGGATCCCGGTCGACGCCATCACCGGCGTCGACGCGGCCAAGGCCGCCGAGATCGCCGATGCCGGCAAGTTCCCCGCCGAGGTCCGCGACCAGGTCATCGAGGTCCTGCAGGGCCTGTGGAAGACGTTCGTCGCCGAGGACGCAACGCTCGTCGAGGTCAACCCGCTCGTCAAGGACGGCGACGGCAAGGTCGTCGCGCTCGACGGCAAGGTCAGCCTGGACGACAACGCCGGCTTCCGTCATCCCGATCACGCCGCGCTCGCCGACGATGCCGCCGGTGACCCGCTGGAGAACAGGGCCAAGTCGCTCGACCTCAACTACGTCAAGCTCGACGGCGAGGTCGGCATCATCGGCAACGGTGCCGGGCTCGTCATGTCGACCCTCGATGTCGTCGCGTACGCCGGTGAGCACCATGGCGGCGTCAAGCCCGCCAACTTCCTCGACATCGGCGGCGGCGCCAACGCCCAGGTGATGGCCAACGGACTCGACATCATCCTGTCCGACGACCAGGTCAAGGCGGTGTTCGTCAACGTCTTCGGCGGCATCACCGCGTGCGACGAGGTCGCCCAGGGCATCGTCGGTGCGCTCGAGCTGCTGGGCGATGCTGCGACCAAGCCGCTGGTCGTCCGGCTCGACGGCAACAACGTCGAGAAGGGTCGCCAGATCCTGAACGACCGCAACCACCCGCTCGTCACCCTGGCCGACACGATGGACGCCGGTGCCGATCTCGCTGCAGCCAAAGCTGCTGGTAAGTAAGGGATCTCAAGAACATGTCGATCTTTCTGAACAAGGACTCCCGGATCATCGTCCAGGGCATCACCGGCGGGATGGGTGCCAAGCACACCGCGCTGATGATGGACTCCGGTGCCAACATCGTGGGAGGCGTCAACGCCCGCAAGGCCGGCACCACGGTCACCCACAAGAACGCCGAGGGCACCGACGTCGAACTGCCGGTGTTCGCAGGAGTCGCCGAGGCCATCGAGAAGACCGGGGCGAACGTCTCCGTCGCCTTCGTTCCGCCGGCCTTCTCCAAGGACGCTGTCGTCGAGGCCATCGACGCCGAGATTCCGCTGCTGGTGATCATCACCGAAGGCATCCCGGTGCAGGACTCCGCGTGGTTCTGGCAGTACTGCCAGAACAAGGGCAACAAGACCCGGATCATCGGGCCGAACTGCCCCGGCATCATCACCCCGGGCGAGTCGCTCGCAGGCATCACACCGCACACCATCACCGGTTCCGGTCCGGTCGGCCTGGTCTCGAAGTCGGGCACGCTGACCTACCAGATGATGTACGAGCTGCGTGATCTCGGCTTCTCCACCGCCATCGGCATCGGCGGCGACCCGATCGTCGGCACCACGCACATCGACGCGCTCGCCGCGTTCGAGGCCGACCCCGACACCAAGGCCATCGTGATGATCGGCGAGATCGGTGGTGACGCCGAGGAGCGGGCAGCTGCCTACATCAAGGAGCACGTGACGAAGCCGGTCGTCGGCTACGTCGCCGGCTTCACCGCCCCCGAGGGCAAGACCATGGGCCACGCCGGCGCCATCGTCTCCGGCTCCGCCGGAACCGCCCAGGCGAAGAAGGAGGCCCTCGAGGCCGCCGGTGTTCGCGTCGGCAAGACCCCCACCGAGACCGCCAACCTGATGCGCGAGCTGCTGGCGTCCTCCTGATCAGCCCGGTTCGGCGCTGATCCGAACGCTTTCGACGAGCCCGTCGCACCGCTTCGCTGCGGTCGGCGGGTTCTGTCGTTCGTTCGTGATGACTGTCGTCAGTGGTGACGGTTGTCGGTGAACGCTGCGGCCGACCCCGGCCGCATTCCCGATGGTCAGAAACGGGCGTCCGAAGGCCCCGGAACGACTGTCCGGCATACGACTGGCGGACGCGCAGGTGGCCGGGTGCTTCGGCTGGGCGATCCGGTGGTGCGCGGTGTCAGGCGGCGCGCGGTGGTGCACCGGATCGTCGATCCGCCCCGTGTACATCCGGGAGTTGCGGGTTCCGCGAGTCCGCTCCGCCGTTCAGGCGCGGCGGGTAGGTTGACCACGACGAGATTTCGATCCCAGTGAGGTAGGTACTCCCATGAGCTCTCCGTACGGTCCCCCGCAGGGCGGTGCACCCCAGGGTCCGCAGGGCCCCCAGGGTCCCGGCCCCTATGGTCCGCCTCCCGGTCAGTGGGGTCCCGGCCCCGGTCAGGGTGGCCCCCAGGGTCCCGGCCAGAGTGGCCCCGGTTCGTTCGGTCCCGGTGGCCCCCAGGGTCAGGGTGGCCCCCAGGGTCCCGGTGGCTACGGCCAGCCGCAGTTCGCACCGCAGACCCCGAAGAAGCCGCTCGACCTCGGCAGGATCCTGCCGCTCGCAGTGGGTGGTCTCGGCCTGCTGAACTTCATCTGGGGCTTCCTGCCGTTCGTCGGGAGCGACTCCGAGTACAGCAGCGTCAGCTCCAACTCATACGAGAGCGGCCTCGCCTGGATTCCGGCCCTGTTCCTGATCGGCGGCCTGTTGGCCATCGGGCCGATCCTGCCGAAGGCCCCCAAGGCCGGCTATGCGGCTGCTGTCATCTCGGTGGTCACGTGGCTGGTGACGTTGTTCACCCTGATCGCCGTCACGGGCGTCAAGATCGGTTTCATCCTGACGCTGATCGTCGGGTTCTTCCAGGCCGCGGCCGCGGTCGCGTTGTGGCTCTTCGACGCCGGCGTGGTCAAGGCCACCGCCGACGGCTCGGTGGCCGTGAGCACCCAGCAGTTCGGTGCCCAGATGGGCCAGGGTGGCTACGGTCCGGGCGCCCCGTCCGGTCAGGGTCCCAGCCAGCAGTCCGGTTTCAGCGGGCCTTCGTCGTCGGGCAGCCCGTCGGGCAGCTCCTCGTCCGAGTCCTTCGGCGGCTACTCAGGGCAGCCGTCGTCGCAGGGACAGTCCGCCTCGCAGCCGTCCTACGGCGCTCCGGCCTCCTCCTACCCCGGCGCAGCTCCGACGACCGGTCCGACCGGCTATGGCGGGTACCCCGCCGCCGGCGCACCCGAGGAGCAGACCGCGATCTACCGCGGCAGCGAGACCGGCACCGACCCGGGAACCTCCGCGCCGTCCGACACCCCGTCAGAAGCCGCCGGGGCTCCGGATCTGAACAAGCGCGACGGGGACGACGACAACCCCGACGCGACCCAGCAGGTTCGTTTCTGAACCGACGCACCTCTCGAACCGACGGACCGCAACCGGTCTTGAACCGACGCACAGCACCGGCGGCGCTCGTCCGTCACGTACCACTCTGTGTGGTGCGTGGGGCGGTCGCCGCCGGTGCTGCTGTCGTTCTGGCATTCGGGCTCGGTCTGCTGATCTGGGCCGTGACCCCCGCCAGCGGGTCGGCCTGGTCGGTTGCCCAGGGGGCGCTCGCCGCACTGGGGGCTGCCAACTTCATCACCCCGACCATCGGCGGGATCACCGTCACCCTCGCCCCGTTGCTGCTCACGCTCGGCTGCGCGGCGCTGGTCGCGTCGGCCGCGGTCCGCGCCGACGACAGCCTGACCGCGGCCGACGAGGCGGTCGGCGCGCTGGTCGCCGGATTGGTGTACAGCGTGGTGATCGTTGCGACGGTCTCGGCGCTGGCTCCGTCGGGACCGACTGATCCGGCAGAGGCGCTGGCGCCCATCGTGTTCGGCGCCGTCATCGGGTTGGGCGCCGCGATGCTGCGTGGCAAGGCATGGCGGCGGCTGCTGCGCACCGCGCCACCGGCGCTGCGTGCAGGAGTCCGCGGGGCCGTCGGAGTCGTCGCGGCCCTCCTCACGGCCGGGGCGCTCGCCGTCGGGGTGGGTCTGCTGCTCGATCTCCCCACGGCCATCGAGCTCTCCAGACAGATCGCCCCGACCTTCGGCGGCGGGCTGGGGATGATGGTGCTTGGCTTTGCGTTGCTGCCAAATGCCGCAGTCGCCGGGGCCGGTTATGCCGGTCTGGTGGGCTTCCGGTTCGCCAGCGGCAGCTATTCGCCGTTGGACACCACCGCGACCGAGCTACCCGCGATGCCGCTGTTCGCCGCGATGCCGGGAGCGCACGCTCTCGACCCGATCGCCCTCGGCTGGCTCCTGCTCCCGCTGGCCGCCGCAGTGGCCGCCGGTGTGCGGATCCGGCGGCAGCTGGCGGACACCGCCGATCGGGCTCTGGCGGTCGCGGTTGCGGCTGCGGCTGCCGGGATCGGGACGGCTGCCCTGGCGGCGATCGCCGGCGGAGGACTGGTCGGCCGCCAAGCGCTGGTGTTGACCGTCCCGGTGGGCCCGCTCGCCGCGGTGGTCGCAGTGCTGGTGGCACTGGTCGCCGGCGCGCTCTGCGTCCTTCCGGACAGCGGCGGACGGTCGGCGCGAGCGGCAGTGCGCGCGGAACGTGCGCAGACGGCGGACCCGGCCCCCGACACCGCTACGACCGAACCGGATACCGACATCGATCCGGACACCGACACAGAGCCGGCCACGGACACGGACACGGACCCGGACACGGACCCGGACACTGACCCGGACACCGACACCGACACCGACACCGACACCGACACCGACACCGACACCGACACCGACACCGACACCGAACCGGATACCGAACCGGACACCGACACTGACCCGGACGCCGACGCCGCACCGGCCGCCGACACCGATGCGCCGCCGCCCGAGCCCGAGCCCGAGCCGGCGCTCGAGCCGGAGTCCAAGTCCAGGCCGGAGCCGGAGTCCGAGACCGAGCTGGAACCGGAGCCGGGGCCTGAAGCAGCCGACAGTGTGGCGCACTCGGTGGAAGCAGCACCGAACGATGCCGCACCCGGTGAGAGGGATCTACCTGCCGAGACCCGGACGGCAGAGCTCAGGGCCGACGAGACCCTGCCCGACGAGACCCTGCCCGACGAGGCCCTGCCCGACAAGGCCCTGCCCGACGAGGTCGGATCAGAGGAGCGGACAACCGGGGCGGGGACCCGGCCGCACCCCCTCGACACCGCTCATTAGGCTGGTCCGGACCGGGTTCGGCCATCACCCGAACAGCCGCACCCACCTGCCCGCCGCGACCGGAAGACCCGTGTGACCCAGGATTCCCGTGTGACCGAACCGGTTCCCGCCGATCCGCGCACCGCGGCCGACGGCGACAGCGATGCGCCGACTGACTCCGTCCGTCGGGTCGTGGTGCTGATCTCCGGCGGCGGATCCAACTTGGCCGCGCTGCTGCTGGCGCAGAGCGATCCCGGCTACGGCGCACGGGTCGTTGCCGTCGGCGCCGACCGGCGCAGCGCCGGTGGGCTGCAATTGGCGGCCGACGCCGGTGTCCCCACCTTCGTCACCAGCGTCCGTGACTTCGACGAACGCGCCGCCTGGGACGCCGCCCTGACCGATGCGGTCGCTGAGCAGCGTCCTGATCTGATCGTCTCCGCAGGCTTTCTCAAGCTGGTGGGCGATCAGTTCCTGGCGGCCTTCGGCGACCGGTACCTGAACACCCACAACGCCCTGCTGCCGGCGTTCCCGGGCATGCACGGCCCGGCCGACGCGCTGGCGTACGGCGTCCGGATCGCCGGGGCGACATTGTTCTTCGTCGACGGCGGCATCGACACCGGACCGATCGTCGCGCAGGTGGCAGTTCCGGTCCTGCCGGACGACGACGTCGACACCCTCACCGAACGCATCAAGATCGCCGAGCGTGCCCAGCTGGTCGAGTACATCGGCCGGTTGGCGCGCGACGGTTGGACCATCGACGGCAGGAAGGTCACCACCCCATGAGCGACACCCCCAGCACCGACACCGCCCGCACCGACACCGATGCCGCGCCCGACGGACGTCGCCGGATCCGGCGCGCACTCGTCTCCGTCTACGACAAGACGGGTGTGCTCGAGCTGGCGCAGCAACTGCACGCTGCGGGGGTCGAGATCGTCTCCACCGGATCGACCGGTGCAACGATCGCCGGTGCCGGGATCCCGGTGACCCAGGTGGAGGACGTCACCGGGTTCGCCGAGATCCTCGACGGACGGGTGAAGACGCTGCATCCGAAGGTGCACGGTGGTCTGCTTGCCGACACCCGCATCCCCGAACACCTGGAAACCATTGCGGCATCGGGTATCGCGCCGTTCGAGTTGCTGGTGAGCAACCTGTATCCCTTCCGCGAGACCGTCGCCTCCGGCGCGAGTGTCGACGAGTGTGTCGAACAGATCGACATCGGCGGGCCGGCCATGGTGCGGGCTGCGGCGAAGAACCATCCCAGCGTCGCCGTGGTCACCGATCCGGCCGACTACCCGGCGCTGGCAACCGCGCTGACCGCGGGCGGGTTCACCCTGGCGGAGCGAAAAGCACTGGCGGCCAGAGCTTTTCGGCACACCGCCAGCTACGACGTGAGCGTCGCCTCGTGGATGGGGACGGTGTTGAGTCCGGAGCAGGACGCGGCCTTCCCGGCCTGGACCGGCGTCACGTGGGAACGTCAGCAGGCGCTGCGGTACGGCGAGAATCCGCATCAGCCCGCTGCGTTGTACCGGCACTGGCGCGGTGGCCTGGCGACCGCAGCGCAGTTGCACGGCAAGGAGATGAGCTACAACAACTACGTCGACATCGACGCGGCCTGGCGGGCGGCCAACGACTTCGACGGACCGTCCGTGGCGATCATCAAACACGCCAACCCCTGCGGGATCGCGACGGTCCCGGACGGGGACGATGCTGCCATCGCGCTCGCCCACGAGCGCGCGCTGGCCTGCGATCCGACCTCGGCCTTCGGTGGGGTGATCGCGGTCAACCGGCCGGTGACGGTACGGCTCGCGGAACAGATCGCCGACGTCTTCACCGAGGTCCTGCTCGCGCCCGGATACGAGCAGGGCGCGGTGGATGTGTTGGCGCGCAGCAAGAACATCCGGCTCCTCGAGATGCCCCGCTCGGCTGTCGCGGAGCCCTGGGAGTTCCGTGCCATCTCCGGCGGCATCCTCGCGCAGATCCGCGATGGCATCGATGCACCGGGTGATGATCCGCAGAGTTGGACGCTGGCGTCGGGTGAACCTGCTGACGAGGCGACGCTGGCTGATCTGGTCTTCGCCTGGCGCGCGTGCCGCAGCGTCAAGTCGAACGCCATCCTGCTGGCCAAGGACGCCGCCTCCGTCGGGATCGGCATGGGCCAGGTGAACCGGGTCGACTCGTGCAAACTCGCCGTCGAGCGAGCGGGGTCGCGGGCGGCCGGTTCGGTGGCCGCCAGCGATGCGTTCTTCCCGTTCGACGACGGTCCTCGGGTGCTGTTCGATGCGGGCGTCCGCGCTGTCGTGCAGCCTGGAGGTTCGGTCCGTGACCACCTCACCATCGATGCCGCACAGGCGGCCGGGGTGACCATGTACCTCACCGGTACCCGGCACTTCTTCCACTGACGTACTGGCCGGACACTGCGGGGGAGCGACGATGGAACTGACCGGATCCTCGTACGAGAGCGAGGACTTCATCGAGGTCGATCTCTGGGGGAAGTCGTTGTCCGACATCACCTTCACCAGCTGCGACTTCGCCGGAGCCGGGCTGTCGGAGGTCCGCACCGAAAAGGTCACCTTCACCGACTGCTCGTTCGTCGGCGCCGAGCTGCACGGCTCGCAGCACCGTTTCTCGAGCTTCGTGAACTGCACCTTCGACCGGACCTCCTGGCACGGCGCGACCCTCACCGGCTGTCGACTGCTGGGATCCACCTTCACCAGCTGCAGACTGCGTCCGATCACCCTGACCGACTGCGATCTGTCGCTCTGCTCGCTGGCCGGGGAACGGTTGATGGGAACCGATTTCTCGGGCGTCCGGCTGCGGGAGGCGAACCTCACCGGCGCCGATCTGAGCAGGTGCACCTTCGCGGGTGCTGACCTGACCGGGGCCCGCGCCGGCGGGGCGATCCTGAAGGATGCGGACCTGCGGGGCGCGAGGATCGACACACCGTTCTGGGTCGCGGCGAAGGTGGTGGGCGCGAAGGTCGACATCGACCAGGCGCTGCTCTACGCCGCAGCGCACGGACTGGTGCTGCAGGAGCCGTCGGCGGAGCGCTGAGTGGCGCACCCGGACGGGGCCCACACGTCGACATGGCAGGATCAGATCCCGTGACAGCAACGATCCTCGACGGCAAGGCCACCCTGCGGGCGGTCAAGAGCGAGCTGGCTTCCCGGGTGGCCGCGCTGGCGGAGCGGGGCATCGTCCCCGGGCTGGGCACGGTGATCGTCGGTGACGATCCCGGTAGCGCCATCTATGTCGGGCTCAAGCACAAGGACTGCGCGGAGATCGGGATCAACTCGATCATGCGCACGCTGCCGGCGACGGCGACGCAGGACGATGTGCACGCCGTCGTCGACGAACTGAACGCCGACCCGGCCTGCACCGCCTTCCTGGTCCAACAGCCCACCGGTTTGGACGAGTTCGCGATCCTCGCGCGGGTCGACCCGGCCAAGGACGTCGACGGACTGCACCCGTTCAATCTGGGCTCGATCGTGCTCGGCGAACCAGCGCCCGAGCCGTGCACCCCGGCCGGGATCATCGAGCTGCTGCGGCGCTTCGACGTGCCGATCTCCGGATCGCACACCGTGATCGTCGGGCGGGGGACCACCGTCGGCCGCCCGCTCGGGCTGCTGATGTCCCGACGCACCGAGAACGCCACCGTCACCCTCTGCCACACCGGCACCCGCGATCTCGCTGTCCACGTCCGTCAGGCGGACATCGTGGTGGCCGCGGCCGGCGTCCCCGGCATCATCACGGCAGCAATGGTCAAGCCGGGCGCTGCCGTGCTCGATGTCGGCGTCAGCAAGATCGACGGCAGGATCGCCGGTGATGTCGCTGCTGACGTGGCCGAGGTCGCCGGGTTCGTGGCCCCGAACCCGGGTGGTGTCGGACCGATGACCCGGGCCATGTTGCTCGGCAACGTGGTCGCTGCCGCCGAACGTCTCGCCGGCTGAGCACCCGGGCACCGTCGTGAACCCACTGCTGCGACGTCGGCTGCCGATCATCATCGTGCTGGTGATCGTGCTCGTCGGGCTGGGGCTGATCTTCCTCGGACACTGGCGGCGCGGATCGGTGGTGATCGGGGTGGCGGCACTGGTCGGATCCGGTCTGCGGGTCGGCATCGCGGAGCGTGATGTCGGTGTGCTCGCCGTCCGCAGCAAGCAGTTCGACATCGGCTTCCTGGTCACCATCGCTGCGGTGTTCATCGGCCTCGCCGTGTTCGCGAACTGAGCCTCAGAACAGCGGCAGCACGGCCCGCAGGGTCGAGCTGACCTCGGCGCGATCAGCATCACGACCGGTGGCCAGCAGTACCAGCCGCACGTCGTGCAGGTCGTCCGAGCCGGATCCGACATCGAAGACGTCCTCGAACCCGCCCCGCGCACCGGCCTTTCGGGCGCACAGTGCGCGCAGCGCTGCGGCGACCCGGCGCAGTGCCAGCGGCAGCACCAGGGGTTCGACCACCGGTCCCGCATTCTCCAACGCCCGCACGGACAACCGCAGGTCCAGGCCGTGCACCACCAGTTCGATGAGCCGGGTGAGCAGGAAGTCCGAGAGCCGGATGATCCCGCCGGGCGCGCGGACCGGGCTGTCGTCAGGCCCCAACGAGATCAACGTCCGCCCAGCCGTCGCCCAGGCCTCATCCAGCTCGCCGCCTCGATCGGTGCGTGCGGCGGCCTTCCGGGTCGATCGCTGCCGGATGAGCGCGGAACGCTGCTGATAGCCGGTCAGGTAGGCCAGCACCGAAAGCGGCGGTTCGGTGTCACGCTCGTCGGCCGGACGGAGATCGCCGATGGTCTCGACGCTGGTTGCCAGATGGGACAACAGCTCGTCGATCGACCACCCACGCAGGGTGCTCGGCCTGGCGAGGATCGACGGCGGGACCGCGTCGACCCAGGCGCGGATGGCACCCCATTGGGCGGCGTGCAGCAGCGCGGTGAACGGGCCGGCCGCACCGGTGGGGGAGAGCTCCGCAGTCGGGGCCGCGCCGGATCGCGTCGTGCTGGTCATCGGGTGAGTATCCCGCACCGGCGGTGCCGGGCGTGCCCGCACGAGCCCTCCGACTGTCGGCGCGGAGACCCCTTGCAGTACGCTCGTACTGCAAACTCCAGGCGCAGAGAAGGGCCCAAGAACCATGGCGAAGATCAAGGTCACCGGAACCGTCGTCGAACTCGACGGTGACGAGATGACACGCATCATCTGGCAGTTCATCAAGGACAAGCTGATCCTGCCCTACCTGGACGTCGACCTGGAGTACTACGACCTGGGTATCGAGCACCGCGACGCCACCGACGACCAGGTGACCATCGACTCGGCGAACGCCATCAAGAAGCACGGCGTCGGAGTCAAGTGCGCCACGATCACTCCCGACGAGGCCCGCGTCGAGGAGTTCGGCCTCAAGGAGATGTGGAAGTCGCCCAACGGCACCATCCGCAACATCCTCGGCGGCGTGATCTTCCGCGAGCCGATCATCATCTCGAACATCCCGCGGCTGGTGCCGGGCTGGACGAAGCCGATCATCATCGGCCGCCACGCGCACGGTGACCAGTACAAGACCCAGAACTTCAAGGTTCCGGGCGCCGGCACCCTGACCATCGCCTTCACCCCGAAGGACGGCAGCAAGCCGATGGAGTTCAAGGTCGCCGACTTCGGCCCCGACGGCGGCGTCGCGATGGGCATGTACAACTTCACCAACTCGATCATCGATTTCGCCCGCGCCTCGTTCAACTACGGCCTGCAGCGCGAGTACCCGGTCTACCTGTCGACGAAGAACACCATCCTCAAGGCCTACGACGGCGCCTTCAAGGACATCTTCCAGCAGATCTTCGAGTCGGAGTTCAAGGCTGATTTCGATGCCAAGGGACTCACTTACGAGCACCGGCTGATCGACGACATGGTCGCCTCCGCGATGAAGTGGGAGGGTGGCTACGTCTGGGCGTGCAAGAACTACGACGGTGACGTGCAGTCCGACACCGTGGCGCAGGGCTTCGGCTCGCTCGGCCTGATGACCTCCGTGCTGATGACCCCCGACGGCCAGACCGTCGAGGCGGAGGCCGCCCACGGCACCGTCACCCGGCACTACCGCCAGCACCAGCAGGGCAAGCCGACCTCCACCAACCCGATCGCCTCGATCTATGCGTGGACCGGTGGCCTGAGGCACCGCGGCAAGCTTGACGGCACCCCCGAGGTGACGGCCTTCGCCGAGACCCTCGAGGACGTCGTCATCAAGACTGTCGAGAGCGGCGCGATGACCAAGGACCTCGCCCTGCTGGTCGGTCCCGACCAGCAGTGGCAGACCACCGAGGACTTCCTGTCGACGCTGGATGAGAACCTCAAGGCCCGCCTCGGCTGAACGCCCTCTTCGGCTCGGTGCCGCGGATGAGGGCGCTGCTGTGCAGGCTTCGCTGGACGCGCGGGTTCGCAGGCTCACCCGCGCGTCTGGCGCTGCAGAGGGCTGCGCACCACCCTCATCCGCGGCCCCGGGTAGAGCGGTTGCGTCCATCCTTCGGTGGTGGAGCAAACGACGAAGCGCGTCGAGACCCTGTCAGATCATCGACGGGGTCTCGCTCTCAGTGCCCCGCAACCACTGTCAGTCGTCAGCCGAGGCGACCACGCAGTCGCTGCTGCCGCCGTAGGTCGCGATCTTGTAGTCGATGACGGCCAGCGCGAACTGCAGCTCGTGCAGATGCCGGCGCAGGGCCGCGCGGTGCTCGGTGAGCAGCGCCAGCCGCTGCGGCTCGGTGCCGATGCCCTCCCGGGTCAGCTCGAAGTAGGAGGCGATCACCCGGACCGGCATGCCGGTCAGCCGCAGCCGGGTGATGAAGACCAGCCGGGACAGAGACGGCAGGTCGTAGGCACGATGGCCGCCGGCATCGCGTGGGACCTCGACCAGGCCGATGCGCTCGTAGTAGCGCAGTGTGTGTGGGCTCAGTGCGAGCAGTTCGGCCGCCTCCGCGACGGTCAGCGGGTGATCCAGCGTTGCCGGCAGCGGCGCCAGGCCGGCCAGCGCAACGGTCAGCTCCGGTAGTTCGGTTGCCGGTGTGCTGGCGAGCGCGCTGCGGAGCACCTCGGTGCCGCGAGAGGTGGGATCGATGGGATCCGATCCGGGCAGCGAGATCGACGTGGTGGCTGTCATGACTGTGACGGTAGGCCTTCGAGCGCGCTCGAAGTCGACCGGGTGACCGGCTCGTCCGACACGGATCCGACGTCCGCATCCCTACGATGACGTGCATGACGACAACGGGGTGGATGCAGGTCAGGGGCGGGCTCGGCGGGAACCGTCGATGGCGGCAGGCCCGTCGCGGACGGCGGGCCGCGACGTCTGTGGCGTTGGTTGCCGTACTGGTGGCCGGGTGCGGGGGCGAGGTTGCCGGAGTCGCTGCCCGCGGGGCCCGCACTGCGGCCTCGGTGGAGAGGCCGTCTCTGCCCAGCGACACCGGATCGGCCGGCACCCCGGCCACGACCAGCCTGCCGACGACCAGCAGCCGACCCGCCCCGACGGGGCCAGGGACCACGCCCCCGGAGACCACGCCACCCGAGACCAGGACCACGCCACCGGAGACCACGCGCTCGGGTGCAGAGCCCACGAGCCGGGCGACGACCTCGGCGGCGGTCACGGCCACCCTGGGCGACAGCGGCGCCATCGAGGTCGGATCACCGTCCGCGAAGATCGTCCTGGACGTGTACGAGGAGCCGATGTGTCCGCCGTGCGCCACCTTCGCTGCGCGTTACGGCCCGGACATTGCGGCCGCTGCGCTGTCGGGCAAGGCCAGAGTGCGGTTCCGGATCGCCAACTTCCTCGACAAGCAGTCGCACTCGAAGAACTACTCGACCCGGGCCATCGCCGCGCTGCTCACCGTGCTGGCCTACGACCGCGACGCCCGGACGCTGCTGGCCGTGCAGGACGCGATCTTCGACGACCGGAACCAGCCGATCGAGGGCTCGGACGCCGATCTCTCCGACGCCCAACTGGCCACGCTCGCACAGCAGCACGGTGCCGGTACGGAATCCGTGGCGGCCATCCGCACAGGGCTGGTCCGGAAGACGGCCGCGGCCACCGCCCGGCTCACCCGGTCGTACATGACCGCACAGAAGGTCAGCGGTGTGCCGTGGGTCCAGGTGGACGGCCGCGCGGTCGACCTCGACGACCCGCAGTGGCTCTCGAAGGCACTGACCGGCTGACGCGGTCGGACCGGCAGCGCGCGGGATGAGAACATGGACCACCGTGAGCACCGAGAACACGATCAACACCAGGTCCGCCGAGCGAGCACCCGCTGCGGGAGCTCCCGCCGGGACACCGGCGGTCCGCCCCCGGGTGTTGTCCGGAATCCAGCCGACGTCCGACTCCTTCCACGTCGGCAACTATCTCGGCGCGCTGCGGCAGTGGGTGTCGATGCAGCAGACCCACGACGCGTTCTACTGCGTCGTCGATCTGCACGCCATCACGGTGGAGACCGACCCGACGCTGCTCCGCGATCGCACCAGGATCGCGGCGGCCCAGCTGCTCGCCCTCGGCATCGATCCGCAGCGCTCCACCCTGTTCGTGCAGTCGCACGTGCCTGCTCACACCCAGTTGAGCTGGGTCCTGGAATGTCAGACCGGCTTCGGCGAGGCCGGCCGGATGACGCAGTTCAAGGACAAGTCGGCCCGCAACGGTGCCGACCGCTCCAGCGTCGGGCTGTTCACCTATCCGGTGCTGATGGCCTCGGACATCCTGGCGTACCAGGCCGATCAGGTGCCCGTCGGTGAGGACCAGCGCCAGCACCTGGAACTCACCCGGAACCTGGCCCAGCGCTTCAACTCCCGGTTCGGCCAGACCTTCGTCGTACCGGAGCCCTACATCGTGAAGGAGACCGCGAAGGTCTACGACCTCACCGAGCCGACGGCCAAGATGAGCAAGTCCTCGCCCGGTGGCTCACTCGATCTGCTGGCGCCGATCAAGACCTCGGTCAAGCAGATCAAGAGCGCGGTGACGGACACCGAGCGGGAGGTCCGGTTCGACCCGGAACACAAACCGGGTGTGTCGAACCTGCTCAGCCTGGTGTCGGTGCTCGGCGGGACGTCGATCGCCGATCTGGAGCGTGAGTTCGACGGCAAGGGGTACGGGGATCTCAAGGGGCGACTGGCCGAGGTCTTCACCGAGTTCGTCACTCCCTTGCAGTCGCGGGTGGCCGAGCTGCTCGACGACCGTGCCGAGCTCGATCGCCTCCTCGCGGCAGGCGCGGTCAAGGCCAGAACGGTCGCCGATGCCACGGTCGCCGCCGTCTATGAAAGAGTCGGCTTCCTCGCAGGCTGATCCCACCGATCGGAAGGCTCCGTGATGGCATCCCCCGCACCGACGTCGCTGGAGCAGCAGCCGATGATCCCCGGGCCCGACGGTCGTGACCCATTCGAATCGGCGAAGGTCGGCGTGGGGAAGGACGAGCCGGAGGTCAAGAAGGACCCCACCCGCATCCAGCGGTTGCTCGCCAAGCCGTGGCTCAAGCACGTGATTGCCGCGTTCAGCCGGTTCAACGACCGGCTGGCACCGCAGTTCGCCGGCGCCATCACCTACTTCTCCTTCCTCGCGCTCGTGCCGATCCTGATGGTCGCCTTCGGCATCACCGCGATCGTGCTGCGCGGCAACCAGGGTGCGCTGGACACCATCAGGGAGAAGGCTGCCGAACAGATCCCCGGTGACCTGACGACAACGATCATCGACGGGGCGCTCGACAGTGGGAAAGCGATCGGGATCGTCGGGCTGGTGATCGCGATCTACTCCGGTGTCAGCTGGATGGGCAATGTACGGGAGGCCGTGCAGGCCCAGTGGCGCCCGACGTTTGAGAAGAACGAGGAGGAGAAGGCGCAGAGCATCGTCAGCTTCATCCTGCAGAACCTGGTGACCATGTTCAGCCTCGCCGGCGCACTGCTGGTGTCCCTGGTGCTGACCACGGTCGGCGGTGCCGCGCAGAGCTTCGTACTCGGGCTGCTCGGTCTGGACAACATCAGCTGGTTGAAGCCGCTCGTCGCGGTGGTCACCTTCGCCATCGTGATCGCCGCCGACGTGCTCATCTTCATGTGGTTCTACCGGCGGATGGAGATCGACGACTTCACCCCCGCGCCGGGGGCGGTGTTCAAGGGCGCAGTGATCGTCGCCGTGGTCTTCGAGGTGCTCAAGCTGGCGATGACGTTCGTCTTCCCGCTCATGACGGGGTCGGCCGCGTTCACGATCTTCGGGCCCATCCTCCTGCTGCTGTTCTTCTTCAACCTCGTCGCCCAGGTGGTGCTGTTCGTCGCCGCCTGGATCGCGACGGCCCCGGGCGCGGCCGACGAGCGTACGAACGACCTGCCGGAGATCCCCGGCCCGGTCGTGGTCGTGCACAACGACGGGCCCGTCCGCACGGCCGGCATGGTGGGCGCGGGCGCGCTCGCTGGCTTCCTCGCAGGGATGCGTCGGCGCCGCCGCTGACACCTGCTGATGGGACCGCCGGGATCTCGACTCCTGCGTCGCTCGATCATGGGTGATCGGGGGGGGCGGGATCTCGATTCCTGTGTCGCTCGATCACCGTCGAGCAGGGCGCCCGACCACCGTCAGCCGTGGTCGCCGCGGCGGCCGGAGCCGCGCAGTCCGGCCACCACCACCAACACTGCCAGCGCCGCGAGTACCGCGAGCACGATCCACACCACGATCGCGATCCCGGAGGATTCACCGGACGCTGCCGCAGGCACTGCTGCTTCCGACGGGGTGTCGATCGGAGCCGCGCTCGCACCGGTTCCCGACCCGCCCCCGGTCGCGCCGAAGGTGAGCGTGCCGGAGGGCCCGGTCACCGGGATCTCCGACGAACCGTCGGGTGCGGCGGACGCGGTGGCCTGCGCACCGGAGGCGACCAGGAAGCCGATCGGGGTCACCCCGGGATCCTGCGCGAAGCCCCAGTCCAGCAGGGAAGCGCCCTGCATCCACTGACGGCGCGGCTGCTGGGTGCCGCCGAGCATCGTGACGACCAGCCGTCGGCCGCCCCGCTCGGCCATCCCGACGTAGGTGTTGCCGGCCCCGTCGGTGTAGCCGTTCTTCCCGCCGAGCGCCCCCGCGTACCCCCACAGCAGGGCGTTGTCGTTGGCGATCCCGAACGCGGGGTACTCGCCGAAGCCGGGTACCTCCGAGTACTTGGTCGCCACCAACTCGGGAAACGGCGGCAGCTTCATGTCGGAGCGCGCGATCAGCGCCAGGTCGTACACGGACGTCGACTGACCGGCACCGTCCAACCCGGACACCGTCGCGGCCCGGGTGTCGAAGGCGCCCAGCGCGCGGGCGCGGGAGTTCATCTGGGTGAGCGTGCGTTCCACGCCCCCGTTGGCGACGGCGAGCGCATGGGCAACGTCGTTGCCGGAACCCATCATCAGGAACAGCATCAGCTGGCGGACGGTGTAGCGGCCGCCAGGACCGATCCCGACCCTCGAGCCCTGCTGTTCGGTGTCGGCATCGGTGCCGACGACCACCCGGTCGACGTCGGTGAGCGAGCGCAGCAGAACGTTCATCGTCAGCAGCTTGAGGGTGCTCGCCGGGCGGTACCGACCATGAGGATCCTTGGCCGCCAACACATCTCCGGTGTCCAGGTCGGCGACCATCCAGGCCGCAGCACTGATGTCAGGCGGCAACGCCGAGGTCCCGCGGGGAACGACGATCCCGCACTGACCGAGCGCCTTGCCGCCGACCGGTGACGTCGGCACCGACAACGGTGCGGGAGCAGTGCTGCCGGTGGCGACGTCCTCGGGGGTGTCGGCGGCCGGGGCGGGCGAGACCCGCTGGGCGCAGTCGGCGGTCGCAGGGGTGCTGACCGTCACCGTCGGGGGCAGCGGGGTGCCTTCGTCATCGGCGAAGGCGATCGACGCCGGGGGCAGCACCGAACCGAACAGGACCGTGATTGCCGCGCCGAGCAGGGTCCACCGGCGTGCGGCGGGGTGGCGGAGTCGGGCCGACGAGGGAGGGAACGACGGACGGGGCGACGAGGACGGAGCGGGGATCTTCATCGCCCTGCAGGGTACTGCGGGACGGCCGGCGACCGGGCCTGCTGCGACCTCACCGGTACCTTCCGCTGCAGCGACGTCAGCGGAAGTCGGACCCCAGGGTGAGGATGCAGAACACTGCTGCGCCGGCCACCACGAGCGTCAGCACCAGCGCGATGACGCTGCGAAAACGGGAGCCGCCGGTGTTCCACCGGGCGCGCACCAGCAGCCCGACGTACCCCGCACCGACCAGCACGGTGACCAGATCCCACAGCCGCCACCCGAGGTTCGCCCAGCGGGCGGCGAGCGAATTCCAGTCGCTGCCGAACAGCAGGTCACCGGCGAACAGTCCGGGTAGGACGTGGCCGATCACCAGGACCATCAGCACCGCGGCGGTGATCGCTCGCGGGCGATCCGCCCTGGCCGGCTCGCTGCCCGGCGTCAACGGCGAGCGTGCAGAGGCCGCCCGCGCACGGGCGCCGACGTCCGTGGACCGTACCGCGGAGGGCCTGCTCCGCCGGTCGCTCATCGGAGCGTCCCGAACGTCTCGGTGGCCGCAGGCACCAGCAACGCCACGGCGAGCGCGACGGTCAGCACCAGCCAGGCGATCACCGAGGAGTCCAGCAGCAGGCGGCGCAGCCGGTCGGGATCCGGCGCGGTCACGATGGCGCAGACGAGGCTGCGGACGGTGTCGACCGCGAACCAGGCGACCCCGGACAGCACGGCGATGACGACGACGACCACCGGCAGCGAGCGGTAGACCTCGACCAGCCGCAGGTAGCGCTCGGGGGAGAGGCGAGCCAGCAGCCACGACAGCACCGACACGACGGCGACGACGCCGAGCGCGAGGTGGCCGGCGGTCCTGGCTCTCGACGGCCACCGGACACCTGGTCCGGTGCGCGGCAGGAAGCGCCGTCGGGCCGGTCGCGCGGAGCGGGAGGCGGGTCCGGGCGGCACGTCGTCAGGGTAACGGGAGCACGAACGCACTGTGTAACGGTTGCATCGCACCAAGGCCTGCAGGTGTTCCTCGCAGGCACCGGAAAGGTTACGGTGACTCGTCCCTCACCGCGCCGGGCCTGGTCCTGGCTGCTGTGGGAGAGTCGCCTGCAGCGTCGCAGCCGCTCACCGCAGCGGGTGTACAGAATCGAACAGGATGGTGATGACCGTGCGCCTTGAGCGCAATGGCTTCCGTCGGCTGCGTGTTGCAGCTCTGGCGGGTACAGCCGCGATGGCCCTGGTGCTGAGCGCGTGTGGGAGCGACACCCCCGCAGCCTCCAGTGCCCCGTCGACAGCCGCGATGACCAGCACGAGCGACATGTCCAGCGGCATGGCTCCCTCGAGCACGGAGTCCAGCACCGGGTCGGGCACGGAGTCCAGCACCGGGTCGGGCACGGAGTCCAGCACCGGGTCGGGCACGGAGTCCAGCACCGGGTCGGGCACGGAGTCCAGCACCGGGTCGGGCACGGAGTCCAGCACCGGGTCGAGCACGGAGTCCAGCACCGGGTCGACCGATGTGTCGTCGGCACCTTCGTCCTCCGGAGCTGCCGAGCCCGCCATCACCGGCGACCCCGCCTCGGTGAAGGTCGGTCTGGCCTACGACGTCGGTGGCCGTGGCGACCAGTCGTTCAACGACTCCGCCGCCGCCGGCCTGGACAAGGCCAAGGCCGCTGGCGTCGAGATCACCGGTGAGCTCGAGGCCAGCAACGGTGAGACGGACACCAACAAGGAAGACCGGCTGCGGCAGCTCGGCGACAAGGGTGCGACCGTCATCATCGCGGTCGGATTCGCCTACGCCACCCCGCTCAGCGCCGTCGCACCCGACTATCCGAAGGTGCACTTCGCGATCATCGACGACTCCCAGCTGTGCGACGGCACCATCAAGGGTGACTTCAGCAATGTCGCGTGCCTGACCTTCTCCGAGCAGGAGGGTTCCTACCTCGTCGGCGTCGCCGCAGCGCTGAAGTCCAAGACCGGCAAGGTCGGCTTCATCGGCGGCGTCAACACCCCGCTGCTGCAGAAGTTCCAGGCTGGGTTCGAGGCCGGCGTCAAGGCCACCAAGGCTGATGCCAAGGTCGAGTCCAAGTACATCACCGAGCCCCCGGACTTCGGTGGCTTCAACGCCCCCGACAAGGGCGAGACCATCGCCAAGGGCATGTACTCCGGCGGCGCGGACATCATCTATGCCGCCGCCGGTGGCTCGGGCGCCGGTGTCTTCAAGGCAGCCAAGGCTGCGGGCACCCTCGGGATCGGCGTCGACTCCGACCAGTACAACGTCCCGGCCCTCGCGGACGTCAAGGACGTCATCATGACCTCGATGGTCAAGAACGTCGACGTCGCGGTCTACGCAGACATCGTCGCTGCAGTCAATGGCAAGCCGCTGACGGGTCAGAAGGTCTACGACCTCAAGACCGGTGGCATCAGCTACTCGACCTCCGGTGGCTTCGTCACCGACATCGAGCCGCAGCTGAAGGAGGCGGAGGCCAAGATCGTCTCCGGCGAGATCAAGGTTCCGACCACTCCCGGAAGCTGAGCTGACATCGGTCGGGAGGGCGTCCCAGGCGCCTTCCAGACCGGATCGCCTCGCATCACCCTGCAGCCCTCGCATCACACCGCAGTACGGAAGCACCCAGCTCGGCCCGGTCCCGGCGGACGTCGTCTGTCGGAACCGGGCCGATTCTGGTAGGACCGCACCTGAACGGACTGTGCACCGGGGATCTCCGGGCCCGCGACCGTCCCCGAACCGAAGGGCCGCACCGTTGCCTTCCCCTGAGCTTCCCGCCGACAGCAGATCGACCGTCGGCGTCAGTGGTCCCGATGCGGTCCGACTGTCCGGGATCACCAAACGGTTCCCCGGCGTGGTCGCCAACTTCGACATCTCGTTCGCGGTGAAACGTGGGACGGTGCACGCCCTGGTGGGTGAGAACGGCGCCGGCAAGTCGACGCTGATGAAGACCCTGTACGGGATGCACCGGCCCGACGAGGGAACCATCGAGATCGACGGAACCCCGGTCACCTTCACCTCGCCTGCCGACGCGATCAAGGTCGGCATCGGGATGGTCCACCAGCACTTCATGCTGGCCGACAACCTCACCGTCTGGGAGAACATCGTCCTGGGCGCCGAGTACATCACCGGCGGGTTCCGGCCGAAGGCCGCGATCGAGCTGATCTCCGAGATCGGGGCGAAGTACGGCCTGTACGTCGATCCCACCCGGTTGGTCGAGTCGCTCGGGGTCGGCGACCGTCAGCGGGTGGAGATCCTCAAGGTGCTCTACCGCGGGGCCAAGATCCTGATCCTCGACGAGCCCACCGCTGTGCTGGTCCCGCAGGAGGTCGACGAGTTGTTCGGCAACCTGCGCGAACTCAAGCGGGAGGGCCTGACGATCGTGTTCATCTCGCACAAGCTCGACGAGGTGCGCAGCATCGCGGACGAGATCACCGTCATCCGACGCGGGACGACCGTCGGCACCGCGGACCCCAAGAGCGTGACGAATCGGCAGTTGGCCGAGTTGATGGTCGGGTCGGCGCTGCCGATCCCCGAGCTGCGGGACTCCACCGTCACCACGCATCCGGTGCTCGATCTGGCCTCCGTCACCGTCCAGGACGAGAACGGGCGGGCTGTGCTCAGCGACCTGACGTTGACCATCCATGCAGGCGAGGTGCGCGGCATCGCCGGCGTCGAGGGCAACGGTCAGGCAGAGCTGGTCGACGCGATCATGGGCCTGCGACCCCTGGTGCACGGCACGGTGACCCTGGAGTCGGTGGACATCACCCGCGCCCCGACCAGGACCCGCCGGGAGGCCGGCATCGGGTTCATCCCGGAGGACCGACACCGACAGGGGCTGATCCTGGAGGGAAAACTCTGGGAGAACCGGATCCTGGGTCACCAGACCCGGCGGCCGCTGGCGTCCGGGATGATGATCAACCGGGCCGCCGCTCGCAAGGACACCCAGCGGATCGTCGACGACTTCGACGTCCGCACACCGGGCATCGAGGTCACCGCTGCGTCGTTGTCCGGCGGCAACCAGCAGAAGCTGATCGTCGGCCGGGAGATGAGCGGCGAACCTGTCCTGCTGATCGCCTCGCATCCCACCCGTGGTGTCGACGTCGGCGCCCAGGCCGCCATCTGGGAACACCTGCGCCGAGCCAGGGAGGCCGGGCTCGCCGTGCTGCTGATCTCGGCGGATCTGGAGGAACTGATCGGTATGTCGGACACTCTGTCGGTGATCCTGCGTGGCCGGTTCGTGGGGGAGTTCGACCCGCGCACCGTGACCCCCGAGCAGCTGGGGATCGCGATGACCGGTGGAGAGATTGCCGGCGGTACGACGAGACAGACCGTCGCCCCCGGCACCTCGAGCGGACCGTCCGACAGCGTCGCGGGAGGGACCCGGTGAAGACCTCCACCAAGTTGCTGCTCGCGCTGGCCGCGCCGGTCGGGGCAGCGCTCATTGCCGTCCTCGTCACCAGCCTGGTGCTGCTGGCGACCGGTCACAGTCCGGGAGATGCACTGGACGCGGTCGTCGGGGCGTTCGAGCAGAACCGCACCCTGATCAACACCCTCAACGTGGCTGCCAACTACTACCTCGCGGCAGTGGCGGTGGCGATCGGGTTCAAGATGAACCTGTTCAACATCGGTGTCGACGGCCAGTACCGGTTGGCGGCGCTGCTGGCCGCCTGGGTCGCCGGGCTGTCGTTCATGAACGGCCTGCCGAGCGTGCTGCGGATCGTCGTCACCATTCTCGTCGCGATGATCGTCGGAGCTGGCTGGGCGTCCATCGCAGCGCTGCTGAAGGTCACCCGCGGAGTCAGCGAGGTGATCAGCACGATCATGCTGAACGCGATCGGGCTTGCTCTCGGGGCCTGGCTGTTGTCGAAGGACCACCTCGCTGTCGCGGTGGGCAACAACGTCTCCACCCAGCCGATCACCGACGGCGGCACGATTCCCACGATCGCGATCGGAGGCTCCTCCACGCCGCTGTACCCGATGATCGGGCTCGCTCTGCTGGTCGGTCTGATCTACGCGTTCCTGTTGTCGCGCACCGTCTTCGGGTTCTCGATCAAGGCCACCGGGATGAGCGAGTCGGCCGCGGTCGCCAGCGGGATCAACGTCAAGAAGATGATCTTCGCGGCCATGTTGCTCTCCGGAGCGGTGGCCGGGCTGGTCGGGATGCCCGAGCTGCTGAACGGTCGCGAGGGTGCGTTCTCGCTGAACTTCCCCACCGGGATCGGTTTCATCGGCATCGCAGTGGCCCTGCTCGGCCGCAACCATCCCGTCGGGATGATCCTGGCGTCACTGCTGTGGTCGGCGTTGGACGCCTCGTCCAACTCCCTGCAGGGTGCCGACATCCCCAAGGAACTCGTCACGATCATGCAGGGCGTACTGCTGTTCGCCGTCGTCATCGCCTACGAGATCGTCCGTCGGGCCCGACGCCGGCTGGAGCAGCGCACGGTGGCCAGGACACTGGCGGCCACCCCGCCGCCCGGCGGCGGGGGCCCCGGCGACGCGGGCCCCAGGAGTGCGGGGCGCGGCGATCCTGAGGATCCGGTTCCCTCCGGGCCAGGTACTCCCGACCTGCAGAAGGCGGTCACCTCATGAGCACCCCCGTGAACCTCGGTACGTCAGCGGCCGGGGCCGGCGACGTCGGTACCCCGGTCGGACGACCCACAGCGACCCGGTCCAGCAAGGTGCATCCGGTCGTCTGGTTCGTCGTCGGGTTGGCCGGCCTGCTGCTGTTCTCCGCCGTGCGGAGCTTCACCGACGCGAACAACCTGACGTCCTCCGGACTGATCGCCGCCGCGATCGGTGCCGCGATGCCGATCGCTCTCGCCGGTCTGTCGGGGTTGTGGGCCGAACGCGCAGGCGTTGTCAACATCGGGATCGAAGGAATGATGATCCTCGGCACCTTCGGTGCGGGCTGGGCCGGATACCAGTGGGGTCCGTGGGCGGGCATGTTCTTCGCTGTCGTCTGCGGTGCGCTCGGTGGTCTGCTGCACGCGCTGGCGACGGTCACCTTCGGCGTCGACCACATCATCTCCGGCGTCGCGATCAACATCATCGCCCCCGGCGTCACGCTGTTCCTCGCGCGACTGTTGTTCACCGATGCCCCCGGCGGTGGGCAGAAACAGTCGCCGCCGGTCACCGACCTGCCGCGGATCACAGTTCCCTGGTTGTCGGACGCGTTGGCGAGTGTGGAGAGGAAGCAGATCTTCGCGGTCTCCGACCTGGCCGGCGTGCTGGGCGGGTTCGTCACCGGGCTGAGCCTGTTCACGGTGATCGCCGTGGTCATCATCGTGCTCAGCGCGTACGTGTTGTGGCGCACCCGGTTCGGGCTGCGGCTGCGCTCGGTCGGCGAGGCGCCGTACGCCGCAGAATCGTTGGGCGTCAACGTCTACAGCTACAAGTGGGCGGCGATGACGATCTCCGGCGGGATCGCCGGACTCGCCGGCGCCTTTCTGGTGATCGGGCTGAAGTACCAGGACGGCCAGACCGCCAACCGCGGTTACATCGGCCTCGCCGCGATGATCTTCGGCAACTGGCGACCCGGCGGCATGACGGCCGGTGCCGCGCTGTTCGGGTACACCGACGGCCTGCAGCTGTACGACTCCGGCGATGCCGTGCATGCTTTGCTGATCATCCTGGCGGTCGCACTGCTGGCGGTCGGCCTGTACCAGGCCTACCGACGACACTTCGTGATCGCGACCGTCGCGGTGGCGATCGCGGCGGCGTGTGCGATCTGGTTCTTCACCAACGACCAGGTGCCCGGCGCGTTGGTCAAGGCAGCTCCGTATGCGATCACGTTGCTGGTGATGGGCCTGGCCTCGCAGAACCTCCGGATGCCCAAGGCCGACGGGCTGATCTATCGCAAGGGCGAACACTAGTGCTCGCAGATCTCGATCAGCTTCTCGACTGGGAGTCGTTGCGGGCGAGCGCGATCGAGGTGGCCACGCTCGCGTACTGCCCGTACTCCCGGCTGCAGGTGGGGGCCGCAGCGATCGTCGCGGCGCAGGACGGCACGCTGCGGCGGATCACCGGCTGCAACGTCGAGAACGCCTCCTACGGTCTCGGCGCGTGCGCCGAGGTGACGCTGGCGGGTCAGCTGCGGTTGACCGGTGGCGGCCGGCTGGTGGCGCTGGCGTGCCGGTCCGGTACCGGTGAGCTGCTGATGCCCTGCGGTCGCTGCCGCCAGGTGATCTACGAGTTCGGCGGTCCTGACCTGCTGGTCGACACCCCGGACGGCATCCACGACATGCGGTGGGTGCTGCCCGCGGCCTTCGGCCCCGAACACCTGCCGCCCTGACCCACCCGAGAATTCGACCGAGAATTCGACCGAGAATTCGACCGAGATCGCGTCGCTGTCCGGCGCGGTGAGGAAGTGACCGCAGATGTCTGCACCGCCCGATCCACCCCAGAGCGTTGCGGCGCCCGGTTTCGCGGCCGTCGACGTGATCCGATCCAAGCGGGACGGCGGCGAGTTGAGCGACGCCCAGATCGACTGGGTGATCGATGCCTACACCCGCGGCGACGTCGCCGAGGAACAGATGTCGGCGCTGCTGATGGCGATCTTCCTGAACGGCATGCAGCCGCGGGAGATCGCGTCCTGGACCGCGGCGATGATCGCCTCCGGGATTCGGCTCGACCTGTCGTCGGTCGGCCGGCCCACGGTCGACAAGCACTCCACCGGCGGCGTCGGGGACAAGATCTCGTTGCCGCTGGCTCCGCTGGTCGCCGCCTGCGGGGCAGCCGTGCCGCAGCTCTCCGGCCGCGGGTTGGGCCACACCGGCGGCACCCTCGACAAGATGGAATCGATCAGCGGTTGGCGGGCGACGTTGGAACCCGACGAGATGATCGCCCAGCTCGCCTCCGTCGGCGCGGTGATCTGCGCGGCCTCCGCTGAGCTGGCCCCTGCCGACCGGAAGCTCTACGCCCTGCGCGACGTCACCTCGACCGTCGAGTCGATCCCGATGATCTCCGCATCGATCATGAGCAAGAAGATCGCCGAGGGCACCGGCGCCCTGGTGCTCGACGTCAAGGTCGGCGCCGGGGCGTTCATGAAGAACCGCGACCGAGCCGCCGAGCTGGCCCGCACGATGGTGGGACTCGGTGCGGCGCACGGGGTTCGGACCTCCGCGTTGATCACCGACATGTCGACTCCGCTGGGCCGGGCGGTCGGGAATGCGGTGGAGGTCGCCGAGTCGCTGGAGATCCTGGCCGGTGGGGGACCGGCCGACGTGCGGGAGCTGACGCTGGCCCTCGCGCGGGAGATGGTGTCGCTGGCGGGCCTGGACGTCGATCCCGAGCGGGTGCTCGATTCCGGTGCTGCGATGGATGTGTGGAAGGCGATGGTCGCCGCCCAGGGCGGCGACCCGGCCGCCCCGCTGCCGGTACCTCAGCACACCCACCAGGTGCTCGCCGAGGCGGACGGGGTGGTGTGCGACGTCGACGCGCTCGCCGTCGGCACCGCGGCCTGGCGGTTGGGTGCCGGACGGGCGCGCAAGGAGGATCCGGTGCAGTACGCGGCCGGTCTGCTGTGCCACGTCGCGCCCGGGACTGCCGTTCGCGCGGGGGAGGTGCTGTTCGAGTTGCACACCGACACCCAGGAGCGCTTTCCTGCTGCGCTGGAGACCCTTTCGTCCGCGCTGCTGTTCGCCGCGCCCGGGGAGACTGTGGTCCCCCGGGCGTCGATCGTGCTGGACGTCATCCGGTGACGGAACTCGAGCGGGAGTGCGAGTCGATGAGCGGTCCGACGGCGATCGAGCGAAGCCGGGCCCCACGGTGATCGAGCCGGGCCCCACGGCCATCGAGCGACGCAGGAGTCGAGATCCCGTCAGATGGATCCTGCTGGCCCTGCTCGTCCTGGTATGCCTGCTGAGCCTGATCGCTCGGCCGCTCGGGATCTCGGGCTGGCCGCTCGTCGCCCAGCTGATCAGCCTGAAGGTGTTGCTGGGCCTGGGCTTCGTCGTGCTGGCACTGGTGGCGGCCGGCATCGCTCAGCTGCGTGGCCGGCTCCGATCGCCGCTGGTGCTCAGCGTCTGCGCCGCCCTGCTCGTCACCGGTGCGGTCCATGTCGGCACCGTCCTGGCGCGCGGCGGCGCCGCCGAGTCGGTGGCCGACGCCGATCTCACAGTGGTGGAGTTCAACACCTTCGACACCGCCACCACGGCAGCGCAGCTGGCCGCGCTGGTGCGATCGACCGACGCTGACATCGTGACGCTGCCCGAGGCGAGCGAGCAGACGACCTCGGAGGCTGCTGCGCTGCTCGCCGCCGGCGGCCTCGACTTCCGGGTGTTCACAATGACCACCGCCGGCCCGTATCCGCTGCCGCTGTCGGCGCTGGTCCGTCGCAGCCTGGGTGACTACCGGCAGCTGCCCGGCCCGCAGCTGCGCTACGGCTCGCTGCTGCTCGAGCCGACCACCGTCGGTTCGCCCCGCATCATCGCCGTGCACCCGACGAACCCGGGGCTTCGATCCTCGCTCTCCGATTGGCGATCAGAGACCGCCAGAGCGGCCCGGCAGTGTGTTCCGGGGTCGAACACGATCGTCGCCGGCGATTTCAACTCCACCGTCGACCATCCGGCGTTCGCCGACCTGCCGTGCGTGGACGCCGCCACCCAGGCCGGCACCGGTTCGGCCGGCACCTGGCCGTCGTGGTTGCCGTCCGCACTGGCCGCCCCGATCGACCACGTGATCGTCGACCCTGGTGCTTATCGCGCCGTTGCCGCCTGGACCGTCCGCACCGGCGGGAGCGATCATCGGGCGCTGGTCGTGCAGTTGCGACGCGCCTGAGGCCGGTACTTCTCCGCGAGCTCTGCCGGCCACCTGCGGCAGGTAGGTTGCTCTGATGTCCGTTGCCCTCAGCTCCGAAACCATCCGCGCCGCGCCCAAAGTGCTGCTGCACGACCACCTGGACGGGGGTTTGCGGCCGGCCACGATCATCGATCTCGCCGCGGAGTTCGGCTACGACGAACTGCCGACCACCGACGCGACCGAGCTCGGACGGTGGTTCACCTCGGCAGCCGATTCCGGTTCGCTGGTTCGCTATCTGGAGACCTTCGCCCACACCGTCGGTGTGATGCAGACCCGGGATGCGTTGCTGCGCACGGCATCCGAATGCGCCCAGGATCTGGCCGACGACGGTGTCGTGTACGCCGAGGTGCGGTTCGCCCCCGAGCTGCACACCGAGCAGGACCTGACGCTGGAGGAGGTCGTCCGGGCAGTGCTCGACGGGTTCGCCGAGGGGAGCCGGATCGCAGCGGAGCGGGGCAAACAGATCCGGGTGCGGGCACTGCTCACCGCCATGCGGCATGCCGCCAAGTCGCGGGAGATCGCCGAGCTGGTGATCGCCCACCGCGACGAGGAGGTCGCCGGGTTCGACATCGCCGGCGCCGAGGCGGGATTCCCGCCCAGCCGTCACCTGGACGCCTTCGAGTACCTGCGCCGGGAGAATGCGCACTTCACGATCCACGCTGGGGAGGCCTTCGGCCTGAAGTCGATCTGGGAGGCCCTGCAGTGGTGCGGCGCCGACCGGCTCGGGCACGGCGTCCGGATCATCGACGACATCCCGACCGACCCGGACGCTCCCGCCGGGCTCCTCGCCCAGTACGTGCGTGACAAGCGCATCCCGTTGGAGATGTGCCCGTCGTCGAACGTGCAGACCGGTGCGGCGGCGTCGATCGCCGAGCACCCGATCAAACGGCTCACCGATCTGCGGTTCCGGGTCACCGTCAACACCGACAACCGCCTGATGTCCGGCTGCAGCATGACGAGCGAGATGCTCGCCCTGGTCGAGGCATTCGACTACGGCTGGGACACCCTCTCGTGGTTCACGGTCAACGCGATGAAATCAGCCTTCCTTCCCTTCGACGAGCGCCTCGCGCTGATCAACGACGTCATCAAGCCGGGGTACGCCGCACTCTCCCGGTGATCGAGCAAGCGACGAAGGAGCGCGACGAGATCCCGTTGTGGCGCAGCCGGTCTCGAAGGGTGACGGGGTCTCGACTCCTTCGTCGCTCGACCACCTGACCAACTCGACTCCTTCGTCGCTCGACCACCTGACCAACTCGACTCCGTCGTCGCTCGACCGCCGGTTCCGGTGATCGAGCAAGCGACGAAGGAGCGCGTCGAGATCCCGGACGATCAGAGACGGACCTCTACAGATCGTCCTCGGTCAGCGCCCTGGCCTCGGGGAAGGACTCGCTGTCGTCCTTGTTGTCCCAGTCGAGGGTTCCGCTGAACCGGTCGACGAGCACGGTGAACGCGGCCGACTCGTCCTCGAACGGCGGCGACGGCGGCATCCGGTCGGGATCGGGTCGCAGGATCACCGAGATGAGCGCGCCCAGCGGTGACGACGACCCCAGCGCTTCGGTGGTCTCCTCGTCCCCGCGGGCGGCCGCAGCGTCGTCGAGCAGCTCGACGGCCAGGGCCAGCTTCTTCGGTGCGATGCCGCCTGGACCGGTCAGCAACCCGTCCGCGACCTCGTCGAGCTCGTAGGTGTTCTCCAGCCCGGCGACCACGGTGGCCGTGCCCTCGTCGAGCGCGTCCTGGATCTCGGCGTACACGCCCAGCTCGACCATCGAGTTGTTCTGCGAACGGTCCTGTACGTACCCGGCGAGCTCCTCGGGGGAGCTGAAAACGAGCACCCGGCCGACGTGCGAGAGCAGCACCGGCTCGTCGTCGAGGTAGCAGCGCAGGGTCCAACCGGTGCGCTGGCCGACCGTCAGCCGGATCGGATCGATGCCGATCTGGTCCCAGAATGCCAGGGCCGGATCGCGGTCCGCCTCGTCCTCGTCCTCGTCGTCGACCGCGTCATCCGGTCTGGCCACCACCTGCACGGCGGCCAGCTCGCGCTGGGCGATGTCCAGCTCCTCGGCGTCGACCTCGGGGGTGGCGACGACGCCGTCGAGCGCCTCGACGACCTGGTCCCACTTCTCCGACACGACAGCGCCGATCTCGTCCCACAGCTTCTCCCCGGTGCGACCCATGAAGGCCCGCTCACCCATGCCGAGCATCGAGAACCCGTCGGAGGCGTCGAGCACCTCCTCGATGGCCGGCAGGTCGCACACCTCCGCGAGCGATCTGAGGATCGCCACGGTGTCGGCGAGCTCGGCGAGCGTCCACAGATCGGCGGGCTCGGCCACCAGCTCCGGGACGCCGACGATGTCGAAGCGGTGGTCCTCGTCGGGCACCAACTCGTCCGCCAGCGCCGTCACGGCGGTCTCCCACTCGGGATGGTCGACGAGGTCGTGTTCGTCGCTGGCGCGGATGAAAGCCGCCAGGTGCGCGGCGTCCGCGAAGACGTACAGGTGCTCCTCGTGGCCGAGGAAGGCCTCCCAGTCCTCGCCGTCCTCGACCCATCGGGGGGCCCAGAGGGTCAGGACATTGCCCTCCGTCAACCCGAGCTGGATGGGCGTGATGTCGGCGGCCACGGATGGCGTCCTCTCGTCGTCGGCTGGTGCGTCGCGGCGAGCCTATCTGCCTGTCGGGAGCGATGCCTGTGTGAGGACCATGAGTGGGATCAGGCGGCCGATGGCGCGTTCGGCCCGGTGGGCGGGGTGCGCTCCGCGCCGAGCTGCCCCCGGCGCCGACCCCGACGGATCAGCCAGTACGCCGCGAGTCCGAGGATCGCGATCAGCGGCAGGAACGGCAGCAGCGCGCCGATCACCTGGCCGGCGCCACCGAGGAAATCGGTGAAGGCGTTCCAGCCCTGATGCAACCCCGCGAGGAAGCCGCTGCGCTGCTCGGGTTCGGTGTCACCGGCGACGAGGACCCCGGTGAGGCGGCCCTGGACGACGACGGTGATCGTCGACAACGCCACCTGGCCGGACAGCGCCGACTGCTGACGCAGCAGCGAATCGAGGTCGCTCTCGCGCTGTTCCAGCTCGCTCTCCAGGGCCACCACGTCGGAGATCTTCTCGGCGCGGGCCAGCAATGCCCGGACCCGGGTGACGCTGGCCTTCATCGTCTCGATCCGGCTGCCGACGTCCACCAGCTTTGCCGAGACGTCCTGTGCCTTCTCCTCGCTGGAGGTGACGGTGCCCACGCCGCGCAACGCCTTCATCACCGACTCGTAGGAGGACGCCGGGACCCGCAGGCTGATGCTCGCCACCGAACCGGAGCTCTCCGAGGAAGCGACATAGCCTTCCGCTCCAGCGAGCGCACGGACCTTCACGGCGGCCTCGGCGACCGCGGCGGCGAGTCCGGTGTCGTCCGCGGCCCGGTCCTCGGTGCGGGCTCGGCCGATCTCGACGGTCACCGAAGCTGTGCGGATCACCTGTCGGCCGTCCGGGGCATCCGCGATCTCGGCGACCCCGGTGACGCCCCGGGTAGCGGTCCCGCCGGCTTTCTTGTCGGCGGCAGAGCCACTGGAACCGCCTCCGCTGTCGCCCGCGCTCTCGTAACCGGCAGCTCCCGAGGGCGCTGCGGCCGCCGCGGTCGAGCCGGCGGCCACCCCGTCATTCATCTGGCCGGCACTCATCGTGTCGCTGGCGCTCGTGCACCCGGCCAGCAGCACCAGCCCGGTCAGGGTGCCGACGATCCAGGTGCCGCCCTGCCGGGTACGGTTCTGCTGCTCCCGAGACTGCCGTGCCCGGCCCTGCCGGATGCCGTCGAACCGGGTCGGCCGCACCCGGGCTGCGCTCTTCGTGACCTGTCGCATCTGCTGCTCCACCTGTCAGCGATGGGCCCGATGCCCACCGTTCTGTTCGGAGGGACGGCGCTCGTCGTCGGGCGGGCTGCACTGGGAACGGTCACGATCGGGACACGGATCCCCGCTCGCCGAGATCGATCCACCTCGGATGTCGCCTAGCATCGCGTCGGTGACCAGTACAGGGGGAGTGGGGTCGGGCGGGGGTTCGACCGTTGAGCCCAGCGCCGAGGTGGAACCAGGGGCGGTCTCGGACGGGGGGAACGATTGCGAACTGACGACCCAGCCTCTCCATGCGGTCGCTCGGACCTCGACCTCGCCGCGGGCGCCGCGGACGATCCTGCTGACGATACTGATCGCTGCCGCGGTGGTCCGCATTCCGGGGATCCTCTGGGGGCTGCCGGCGCTCCTGCACCCCGACGAGCGGGTGGTGGTCGTGGATGCGATCGGAATGATCACCCGGCACACGTTCGAACCGTCGATCTTCTACCGCCCTGACCACCTGGAGATCAAGCTCGACTCGCTGGTGTTCCGCCTGTACGGCTTCTTCGCGGGCGGGAGGGCCGATGTGATGTTCCGGCAGGACGGGACGGTCTTCTACGCGCTCGCCCGCACGGTCACCGTGCTGTTCTCGCTCGGTGCCGTCGCGCTTGCTCACCTCGTCGGTTCCCGCTTCGGCCGGTGGACGGGCCCGATCGCTGCGTTCCTGTTCGCTTTCTACCCGCCCTTCGTCGCCAACTCGTCCCTGGCCACCCCGGACATCTGGCTGACCTGTCTGCTCACCGCCGTCGTGTGGAGTTGTCTGCGCTACCTGGAACGGCCGAGCTGGCGGAGCCTGACCGTCGGATGTGTCCTGACCGCGCTTGCCGTGGCCACCAAGTATCCCGGCGCGCTGGGCGCCCTCCCGATCGTCGCGGTCATCGTTGCGGTGCTCGTCCGCAGCGGTGATCGTGCCCGGGCGGTCCGCCATCTGGTGACGGCACCGTTCGCCTTCGTGCTCGCCCTGTTGGTGATCTCACCGACCCTGGTGACGAACTTCGCGGCGGTGCGTGCGCAGTTGGTGGGGCAGAGCGGTTCGGGTCACCTCGGCGCGAGCGGCCTCACCTACCCGGGGCGTGCCTGGTACTACGTCGAGTACCTGGGTGGCTGGCTGGGGATCGTCCTGATCGCGGCAACGCTGTTCGGCCTGTACCTGACAGTCAAGGCCCGCGCCGCACAGGCGATCCCACTCTTCGTCGGCGTCCCGTTCTGGCTCGGTGTCAGCGCACTGGGCCTGCAGTGGTTCCGGTGGAGCCTGCCGATGGCCATCACGGTGCTGCTGCTGGCGGCCATCGGTGTGAGCACTGCGCTCGACAGGTTGATGGCGTTCCGGTCGTCCGGACGGCCGCACGTCAGGTCGCTGGCGACGATCGGGACGGCGGCGATCGTACTGTCCGGGGTGTCCCAACTCTGCGGGACTGCTGTCACCGCAACGATCTTCGCGACCGCGGACACCCGCATCGTCGCGCTCCCCTGGCTGACGGCACACGGGATCGTGCGCGAGAACTCGGTGTACGACGGCTACAACCCGTTCCGGAACGCCGGCATCGGTCGGCTCCCGGCGCAGCTGGAAATCCGGGACGGTGCGCTGGTCCCGCTCGATCCGGAGCGGAAGTACGTGGTCATCAGCAGCTACCTGTACGACCGGGTCTACGGAGATCCCGATCCGCAACTCGAGCCCTACTACCGCGCTGTCGAGAAGCTGCCGCTGGTGGCGGAATGGGTTCCGGCCGGCGGCTCGGATTTCCAGGGGCTTGCACCCCTCGCTCCCTGGAGATCGATCCAGCTGATCGCTCGGTTCACAGCGGGAGCGATGACCGGACCGACGATCAAGGTGTACGCACTGCCGACCTTGCCGGCCGGGTGAGGTCGGCTCAGCCCCAGGCGCTCATCACGTGCTTGATCCGTGTGTAGTCCTCCAGGCCGTACATCGAGAGGTCCTTGCCGTACCCGGAGTGTCCGAAGCCGCCGTGCGGCATCTCCGCGACGAGCGGGATGTGCGTGTTGATCCAGACGCAGCCGAAGTTCAGCTTGTTGGAGACCCGCAGCGCTCGCGCGTGGTCCTTGGTCCACACCGACGAGGCCAGGCCGTAGCGGGTGGCATTGCCCAGCCGCAGCGCGTCGGCCTCCACGGCGTCCTGGGTGTCACCCTGCAGCAGTTGGACGGTGATCACCGGACCGAAGACCTCCTCGGTGGCGAGCTCGTCGTCCCGCCGCAGCTGCGACACCACGGTCGGCGGGTAGAAGAAGCCGGGTCCGCCGAGCGGGCTGCCGCCGGCCTCGACCGAGGCGTGGTCGGGCAACCGGTCGAGCATCCCGGCGACCCTGGTCAGCTGTTCGGCGTTGTTGAGCGGTCCGTAGAGCGCATCGGCGTTGTTCGGCGCACCGGTGACGGTGCCGCGGGCCTGTTCCGCGAGCGCGGCGACGAGCTCGTCGTGGATGCCGGGGGAGGCGATCACCCGGGTCGCGGCGGTGCAGTCCTGGCCGGCGTTGAAGTAACCGGCGACGGCGATGGCCTCGGCTGCGGCAGCGATGTCGGCATCGTCGAACACGATGACGGGAGCCTTGCCGCCGAGCTCCAGGTGCACCCGCTTGACGTCGTGGCTGGCTGCCTCCGCGACCTGCATCCCGGCGCGAACCGAACCGGTGATGGCCACCATCCGCGGGGTGGGATGCGCGACGAGGGCCGCGCCGGTCCCGCGGTCGCCGGTGACCACGTTCAGCACCCCGGCGGGCAGGAACTCGGCCGCCAGCTCGGCGAGCAGCACGGTCGACGCGGGCGTGGTGTCCGACGGTTTGAGGACGACGGTGTTGCCCGCCGCGAGCGCCGGACCGAGCTTCCAGATGGCCATCATCAGCGGGTAGTTCCAGGGCGTCACCTGTCCGACGACACCGATCGGCTCCCGGCGGATCCATGACGTGTGCCCGGCCAGGTACTCCCCGGCCGAGCGGCCCTCCAGGATCCGCGCGGCACCGGCGAAGAAGCGCAGCTGGTCGACCGCCGGCGGCAGCTCCTCCGAGGCGGTCATCGCGATCGGCTTGCCGGTGTTGCGGGACTCGACCGCGACGAACTCGTCGGCGCGGGCCTCGAGCGCGTCGGCGATCTTCAGCAGCGCCCGCTGACGCTCTGTCGGGGTGGTGGAGCCCCAGCCTTCGAAGGCCTGCTCGGCAGCTCTGTACGCGGCGTCCAAGTCGGCGGGCCCGGAGACCGGGGCGGTGCCGTACGACTCGCCCGTCGACGGGTCGACGATCGGGGCCGTGGCGCCGTCGACGGCGTCGACCGATGCGCCGCCGATGAAGTTCTGCACGATCACTGGGTTCTGCGCGGTCAGTTGGTCCGTGGCGGACGGGGGAGTGCTCATGGGCGTCAGCCTGCCATCTGCCTCGCCGGTCCACCAGATCGACTGCCGGCGCCTGCGGGGCGTGAGTCCCGCGGGTGGGAGCCGCGGCAGTTAGGGTCGGGGGTAATCGGCTGGCAGAGCGATCGGCGGTCCCGGCATGATCGGACCCGAGGTCGTCGAGCAGCATGCCCGTCGATCACCGTCCAGCGGCAGTGATGCCGGCGAGATCCGATCGCCACCCGGTACGTCCGGATGACGATCAGCAAGGAGGACCCCATGGCCACCAGCGATCACGAAGCCAGCACGGACGCACAGCAGGACGGTGGCTCGCCGGTCTCGGAGTCCACCAAGTCGGCGATGGCTGCCGCGCTCGCTCGCAAGAGGGGCGCCCCGAGTGCCGGTGCGCACCTCGACGGGAACGCCAAGGTGGGCGGGGCCACCGAGAACCACAAGACGACCAGGACCTTCCGCCGCAAGTCGGTCTGAGTCCCCTCCGCCCGCTCCGGCCGGGGGGAAGGGTGTCGCGCCGCGGCCGGCCTCGGCTGTCCGAGGCCCGGCATGGTGAGCGGTGCCCATCGCGTCGGCCCAGCGGTCGCCGCTAGAGTCTGCGGACCGGTGACACCCGGTGCTCCGGACCTGCTGTGCTGGGTACGGTGACACCCACGCTGGTCGGGTTCGCTTTGCTCACGCAGTTGAGCGCGCGCTGGAGCGACGAGGCCCCCGGTCCGCGGTAGCTCCCGCGCGGCACCGACGGGTGCGCCGACGCCGTCCGACGAGTCCAGGAAGTGGTGGTCCCGCCCGTGCAGCTGATCTGGGGTGCCGCCACCGACACCGGCAGGGTGCGGCTGCTGAACGAGGACTCCATGCTCGCCGCGCCGCCGGTGTTCGTGGTGTCCGACGGCATGGGCGGCCATGCCGCGGGCGACCGTGCCTCGGCGATCGTGGTGGAGGAGTTCGGCGGACTGCTGCCGGAATCCCCGGCCGCGCTCGGCGCCGGCTGGGTGCGGCAGCGGGTGGTCAGCGCCGGTCTGCGGATCCGCGACGGGGAAGGCGGCGGCGCCACCGTGTGCGGGGTGGCCGTCACCGAGCAGGACGGCGCCGCCTACTGGCTGGCCTTCAACATCGGTGACTCCCGGGTCTACCGCTGGGCCGACGGTCTGCTGGAGCAGATCAGCGTCGACCATTCCTACGTCCAGGAACTGGTGGACGCCGGTGACCTCGATCCAGCCGGGATGCGCACCCATCCCCAGCGCAACGTGATCACCCGGGCCGTCGGCATGGTCGGCGACGACGACATCGACTGCTGGCTGCTGCCCGTCCGCGCCGGCGAGCGGCTGCTGGTGTGCAGCGACGGCATCACCGGTGAGCTCAGGGATCCGCAGATCGCCGCGCTGCTCGCGGCCAACGACGATCCGCAGCAGGCTGCAGACGCGCTGATCGCCGAGGCCTTGGCCGCCGGTGGTCGGGACAACGCGACGGCCCTGATCGTCGACGTCCGGTCCGAGGATGCACGGCCGGCGCCCGACGGGGTGTTCGAGTCGGGATCCGATCCAGCGATCGGTGAATGGACCGTTCCCCGAGAAGCCTTGGGCGGCACGGGATGAGCGCCGTCGAGTACCTCCCGGGGGAGCGTTGGTTGGTGTCCGGGCCGACCGCTGCGATACACCTGGCCGGCGAGACCGCGGCCGCGCTGCGGTGGTGGCCCCGGATCCGCGACGGCGTCACCGCCCGCGACCTGGTCGCGATGCTGTACGACGAAGGGGTGCTGCAGTCTGCGACCCCGTTCGCGATGATCGCGGTGGAAACCGACGCGGTGCGGGTGATCGTGGGCGGCGACACCGTCGTGTTGGTCGAAGATGCTGCGGGACATCAGATCTCGGTCACCGGAGCTGACCTGATGACCTGGTGCGAGCGGGTGGTCCCGGACGCCGCGGTGGTGTACGTCAACTGCTCGACGCTGCCTGCGGCGGGCGAACTGTTGCCGATGCCGGCGGGCGTCGTTCGAGCGGACGCGGTGCGGTGGGCCGTGGGGGCGGACCGTGCTGATCATCGCGGGGGTGACCGGGTGGGCGCGGGCGACATCCCGCCGCCCGCGGTTCCGATCGATGAGGACCCGTTCGAGCACCCGAGGCCCGAGGTCATCCTGGTGGGTGTCCCCGCCGACGTGTCGGGCGACGCTGTCCTCGACCACGGTGTCCCGGACAGCAATCTTGACGACGTGGTGGGTGACGACGCCATCACCCTGATCGGGGTGGTTCCGGAGGCCGGGGTCGAGTTGGACGCACCGGACCGCGCCGATGCCGCTGTGCCGCAGTACATCGTCCCCGGTCAGGATCCAGGTGGTTCCGCGGCGAGCGGGCTGGACGGCTCGGCTGAGCTCGAGCAGACCGTCGTCACCGCCGACCCGGTCGACGATGCGCCCGAGGCAACGCCAGAGGCGGCGCCCGAGGCTGCGGCGGAGGTCGATGTCGACGCCGATGTCGACGCCGCGGCCGACGCCGCGGTCGGTGTCGACATCGCGGACGAGCACCAGGAGGCGGCAGAAGCCGAGCACGAGCTGGTGGAAGCGACCGAACAGGTGCCGGACGGTGCTGACGTCCCCGCTGCCCTGGAGGATCTGCACCCGTTGGAGGAGACCATCTCCCACGACGAGGATGCGCAGGACGCTGCTGCGGAGCAGGATCCGCCTGTCGTCGAACTCCCCGGCGAGGTGACGCAGACCGTTCCGCCCGAGGATCTCGCCGACCGCAGCGACACCGAGGGAGACGACGCACCGCCAGACGCCCGGCTCGATGCCGATGCTGATGACGACGACGCCGACGATGCTGACGGTGCTGACGACGACGGTGCTGACGACGATGTCGACAACGACGGCGCTGGCCACCGTGATGATGCCGACTCGTCCCAGGAGGTTCCGGACGGCTCCGACGGCAGCGATGGCGACCGGAGCGCCGAGTCGCTCGCCGGCCCTGCCGGTGCTGCGGGCAGTGACTTGTTGCCCGTCAACCCTTTTCCGCGGATGAGCCTGCCACCCTTCGTGCCGCCGTCGGCGCCGGGATTCGTCACTTCCGCGACCCCGGGGGCACCGACGCGTGCTCCGTTCGCTCCGCCGCCGTACCCGATTGCCGCCCGGTCGCGGGACCAGGACGGTCCGGTCGGGGCCTCGACCATCCGGGACGTCCCGCGGGCCAGTGCGCCGCCGCCGTTCGTGCCGGCCTCGACCACGCTGCCGCCGATCTCCGCGGTGCCCGGTCAACTGGCGCAGATCCCCCCGATGCCATCGAGATCCGTGGATCCGGATGCGGTCGCCACCGGCGTTCCGCCGGTGCCCGGTCCCGGCAACGCGACGGCTGGCGACTCCGACGGCAGCTCGATCGGCGCGGACGGCGGGGCTGCGGAGTCCCGGGCCGGCGATCACGACGGGCACACGGTGCTCGCCGAGTCGCTGCCGGAGAACCACCGGCCGCCGGCGATGCCGCCGGAGCCGGGTCCCGGGCAGGTGTACGCCTCGCGCTGTCCGGCCGGCCATCCGAACGCTCCCTACGCAGGCGACTGCCGGGTGTGCGGAACGCCGATCCCGTCAGGTGACCCGGTTCTGGTCGATCGACCGACACTGGCGGTGCTGCGGATGTCCTCGGGAGCGGTGATCGAGCTGGATCGCCGGGTGATCGTCGGCCGGGCGCCGTCGGTGTCGCGGGTGGCCTCCGCCGATGTCCCGCACCTGGTGACCGTCGCCAGCCCGCACGGCGACGTCTCGCGGTCGCACGTGGAGGTGCGCGTCGACGACTGGCACATCGTGGTCACCGACCTGAACTCCACCAACGGCACCGAGATCCACGCCCCCGCTCGCCCCGTGCAGATGCTGCGGGCCGGCGCCGGGGTGGTCGTCGAGATCGGCTGGCAGATCGATCTGGGTGACGGCGCCGGGTTCCTGGTGGACCACCTGTGACCGGTCGGGGCGAGCAGTGGGGGACTGACGGATGCCGATGAGAGCCCCGGCCCCAGCCCCGGAGTTGTACGGCTACAGCCCGGTGCGGTTCCTGGGCTCGGGCGGGTTCTCCGACGTGTTCGTCTACCAGCAGCAGCGGCCGAACCGGGCGGTGGCGGTGAAGGTGCTCCGGCCCGACGCGGTGAACGCGCAGACCCTGGCGCGCTTCGACGCCGAGGCTGATCTGATGGCCACCCTGTCCACCCATCCGGCGATCGTCACCATCCACGAGGCGGGAATCTCGCCGGACGGTCGGCCCTACATCGTGATGGAGTTCTGTTCGCAGCCAAACCTGTCCGCGCGGTACCGCGCCGAACGGATGCCGACGGGTGAGGTCCTGCGGATCGGGGTCCAGTTGTGCGGCGCCGTGGAGACGACCCACCGGGCCGGCATCCTGCACCGGGACATCAAGCCCTCCAACGTGTTGACGACGGATTTTCACCGCCCGGTGCTGTCCGACTTCGGGATCTCGGTGCACCGATCGGCGCTGGGCAGCCAGACCGCGGACGCAGTCGGACTGAGCATCCCCTGGTCCCCACCGGAGGCGTTCGACGCCCGCGTCCCGCTCGACGAGCGGGCCGACCTGTACTCACTGGCGGCCACTCTCTACACCGTGCTGGCGTTGCGCTCGCCGTACGACCGCCCCGGTGGACCGAACGGTTCGGCCGACCTGATCTCGCGCATCCGGTCGGCCCCGCTGCCGGTCCTGAGTCGCAGCGACGTCCCCCCGTCGCTGGAGCGGGTGCTGGCCAGGGCGATGGACAAGAATCCTGCCGCCCGGTACGCCACCGCGCTCGACCTCGCGCGGGCCCTGCAGCAGGTCGAGATCGAGATGCGGTTGACGCCCACCGAGATCGACATCCGCGACCGCGATCCGATCAGGACGCAGCAGGAGATCGGCGATTCCCCGGCGACCAGGGTCCGCGCGCTCACGGTCATCGAGGCCCAACCCGAGCACCCACCGGTGTTCCCCACGCCCGTTCCCGGCAGCGCCGGGCCGATCGCGCCGCGGTTCGCCGCAGGGGTCGGTACCCCGGACGACAGCACCGGCGGCACCCCTGGCGTGGACGAGCAGACCAGGATGCGCGGCCGGCAGGCCGGCGGGGAGATGCCCGCGGTGCCTGCGCGGGTGCGTCGGTCCAGGACGCCGCTGATCGCGGTGGGAGTCGCCGGGCTGCTGGTGGCCGGCGTGGTCGCGGTGGTGCTGACCTCCGGCGGGGGCGCTGCGCCGGTGCAGGGGCCGCCGGTCGACACCTTCCAGCAGTCGACCGAGGCGCCGATCCCGGTCGGTCCGGCCGCCGTCGTCGGCCTGAAGGGGACCGTCAAGGGCGGCGTCGCCGAGTTCACCTGGACAGCCCCCGATGCCCGCCCCGGCGACCGCTACCAGTGGAAACAGACCGGCGTCGACGATGCGAAGGCGACGTTGGTCGCCGCGCCGCCGGTGCGGATCTTCCAGAACGCGGCCTCGGCCTGCATCTCGGTCAAGGTCATCGCCGCCGACGGCCAGGCCTCCGATGCCAGCGTCAGCTGTGTGGACGGCTGAGCGCACAGCTGAGAGGCCAGCTGGGCATGCCCTGGTGGTCCGGCAGGCTGTCCATGGCTTCGTCGAGGACCGACGCCGGAATGGCGGCGGACCAGAGGTGGCCCTGGGCGAGGGTGCAGCCCAACGTGCGGGCCAGTTCGGCCTGGGCGACGGTTTCGATCCCTTCGATGATCGTCGACAGATCGAGCTCCACGGCCAATCCGGTCACCGCCCGGGTCATCGCATTCCCGACGTGGGTCCCCAGTGCCACCGAAACTGCCCGGTCGATCTTGATGCCGTTGACGGGCAGTCTCAGGAGGTAGTCCAGGGCTGACCAACCTGTACCGACATCATCGAGCCAGATCCTGAAACCGACATCTCGGAGCAGGCTGATCTGCAGGCCGCTGGACTGCGGGTTGAGTCGGGAGGACTCGGTCAGCTCCAGATCGATCGACTCCGCGGACACGTCAGCCGCGACGAGCGACTCGACGATGGAACTCGAGTAGTCCTTCTGGTCGAAATGTCGGCCGGAGAGGTTGACGCTCATCCGCAGATCCGGCTGCTTTCTCTGCCACCGCCGAAGATCCATGAACGCTCGCCGCATCACCGACTTGTCCAGGTCGATGATGAGGTCGCTGTCCTCGGCCAGAGGGACGAAGCCTCCCGGGTAGGTGATCTCACCGTTCGGGTGCTGCCAGCGAGCGAGCGCTTCGAGACCGACGGTTCGACCGGTGTCCAGGTCGATGATCGGTGGTACCACGGGACGATCTCCGCTTCGGTGATCGCTTTCGCCAACCGTTGGTTGGCCACGGCTCCGTGGTAGCGGAATTCGCTGAGGCGCCTCAACAGATCCAGCTGATCTTCGACGATCTTGCCGAATTCGAGCAGCCTCGCCAGTTGCTCCGGATCGAAGTCCCGAACCTGCGAGTCGACGACGCACAACGCCCCGATGACCAAGGACTCACGACCCACGAGAGGCACACCGGCGTACGAACGAATGTGCCGGCCGACGACCGCGGGGAAATCTCGGAACCGGATGTCGGCATCCGCGTCCTGCACCACCAGAGGTTGGCCGGCCCGCACCACCACGTCGCACAGTCCCTCGGCCCGCGGAGTGGGTGGCACATCCGCGAGATGCAGAGAACTGATCGTGTACTGCGCACCCTCATCCAGGATGTTCACCATTGCCGCTGGAAATCCCACGGCGCGAGCCGCAAGGGCAACCGTGGATTGCAACCGGGTGAGGGCAGGGCCATCTGTCAGATAGTGGCGCGCCGATCGGTGGCGCTGCGCTTCGTGATCCTGGACCAAGATCGCCATCTCCGAGCCGCTCGGTGACCTGGGCAGGACCCTACCGCGCACATGAAAGCAATGTCTTACGCCAGGTCAGAGAAATTCGGCACGTGTTTGGGCGGTGTCGCGGCCGTACGAGGGGCCCCTCGGGCGAGGACCATGCCGACAAAGGTGTAACCAGCGCCTGTTCCTGCGGCATCGGCGACCATCCAGAGCACGTTGGTGGCCCGGGCGGCGTCGACAAGTTCCACGGCGCTGCCGCAGCCTTGTTGAGAGCGGAGTAGGTCAGGAAGATGAACACCGCGTCGGGATCGCCCTCGGCATCGAGGGTGAGGGTGCCGGTCAGGGCATGAGCTGCGGTCGAGTGGTGGACGCCGATGCGGAAGGTGTGACCGTTGAGATCGCCGGTGGACTCGGTGTGCGTCGTCCTCGTCGAGGAGTCATCGGCTGCCAGGAGGTCGGACCCGGGCTCTGGACGCGGCCAGGTCGCCCACGTGGAGGGTGTCTCCGCTGACCGTGGTAGATCCGGTGCTGGGCATTGCGGTGGCAGCCAGGGCCGAAACCGCCTGCCGCTCCGGGTGGGGAGACGGGCTCATCGTGAAGCGTTCGCTGTCGGCCCGGGGTCAGTCCAACGCCGGATGCGGCCAGTCGCTCGGGTTGGTGCCGATGGCCAGGGTGATCGGGACGCCGGGCTGGGCGACAGTGCTGCCGTCGCGCCCCGTCACGGTGATGGACACGGCGGGGGTCATCGACGTGTCGGCGAGGTGCCGGTCGGCGGGACGATGAACGCCAGCCCGGTGGCACCGGCGGCACGAACAACCGCACGCGATCTGCTCATCGCCGTCCACGACCGGTGGACGGCGGTGACCGAGTAGGGGAAATCGCCGTCCGGCATGTCGATGTCGGTGCACGCCGTGGTCGTCATCAGGACGGTCGGGCCGCTGGCGCACCCCGGATCTGTCACTGTCCCGTCCGTCCTCGTCACGTGGTAGCCGTCCGGGCAGCACACCGCCCGGCGACCAGGTGATGGCGACATCGGAGGTGGGCCGCTCGGGGCCAGTGACGTCCACCGGCGACGCGAGTGCATTTCACCGCCAGAACCGCCCTGAATGGACTGACGCTGCGAAAGCTACCTCGCCGATTTACCCCACGCGTCACATTCCGACAGGCCGCGCATTCGCCGTCGATTCGGCGGGGTCAGAGCGTCTGCGTTCACTTCTCCTCCGAAAACTGTCCGTTACTTGACGCGTCACGTGCCATCGATCCGGGAGAAAACTCGAACGAGTCACCGACAGGTGCTCCCCGGTGGGGCAAAGACGGTCGGTGGTGTCGACTGCGATGAATGCGGAGAGCGAGAAAACGGTCGCAAGAATGCGGGCCCGGCGGGCCCAGAAAAAGAGCAGTCTGATAGCAATCACGGCCGGGGCATCGCGAGATGGGCAGCCTGTGACCCTGGAGTTCGTGAGGACGGACCTCGACCACCGGTCGCGTCGCCGTCCACCCGAGTGCCGCTCCAGAGCAAATGCTTTGCGTGTCGGTCGGGGTCGGATGACGTCGCTGCGCGCCCACGACAAATTCGCATGGTGTGGGCACGACGGTTGCGCTGAGTAAATTTCGGTTCCCAGGCATCTCAATTCTCCTCGAAAGTGACCGACGGTCACTGTTCGTCATCGGTGCCCGCAGCATCTATATCTCCCCAACGAGATCACAAGTTGACCATCGGTCACATTTCCGGGTCCACGGGGCGGGCCAGAGACTAACCGTTCGGTCGTTTCCGAATCGGATTCCAGCGACTATCGTCGGAAACAGATGCTGTGCGCCGCCCCCGCGTGCAGCTTCACTCCGCGGCCGCAATGACGCGCGCCGTTTCACAGGGCGAGCCTTTGGAGGCTCCGGCATGAATCAGTCCTCTGTTTCCACCCACTTCGGGCGCCCACCCCTCATCAGTTCTTGGGTCCACCTCATCGGTGTGAGCGCGCTCGCGTTGGCGGTGTGTGTGCCGATGACCCTGTCGCCGACGGCTCTGGCCGCCGCGGACGTCGAGGATGTCGGACTGGGTACCGCCGGCTCGTACTCGGTGCTGGCAGGTCAAACCGTCACCAACACCGGACCCAGTGTTCTCTCGCAGAGTGCAGGCGTCAGCCCGGGATCGGCAGTCACCGGGTTTCCTCCCGGAGTGGTGCTCCCTCCGGGAACGATCAATGCGGCGAATCCCGCCGCGGCGCAGGCGCAGGCGGACGCGCTGACGGCGTACGGCGACGCCGACGGACGGATCCCACCGGAGGAGGTGCCCGATGATCTGGCCGGTGCGACGGTTCTCCCGGGCCTCTACACCGCGGCCGGGCCGCTGTCGCTGAACGGCACCGTCACCCTCGACGCCCAGGGCAACCCCGCTGCCGTGTTCATCTTCCAGAGTTCCTCGTCATTGATCGTCGGGTCGGGAAGCCAGGTCCTGCTGATCGGGGGCGCCCAGGCCTGTCATGTGTACTGGCAGGTGGACGAGTCCGCCACGATCGGTACCAACAGTGCGTTCGCCGGCACGATCCTGGCCTTGACGTCGATCGCCCTGAACACGGGCACTTCCCTGCAGGGCCGGGCCATCGCGCTGAACGGTGCGGTCACCCTCGACTCCAATGTCATCTCCGATGGCGAATGCGTCGATGCACCCGTCACGACCACCACCCCGACGACCCCCACGACCCCCACGACCCCCACGACACCGACGACCCCCACGACACCGACGACCCCCACGACACCGACGACCCCCACGACACCGACGACACCGACGACCCCCACGACACCGACGACCCCCACGACACCGACGACCCCCACGACACCGACGACACCGACGACCCCCACGACACCGACAACCCTCACGACACCGACGACCCTCACGACACCGACGACCCTCACGACACCGACGACCCTCACGACACCGACGACCCCCACGACCCCCACGACCCCCACCACCCCCACGACACCGACTACCAGCACGGCGCCGATCTTCGTACCGTCGGGACGGACGGCGCCTCCGGTGCCGACAGTGACGACCGGATCGCCGACCAGCGTGACCTCGACGCGATCCACCTCCGTCGTCCCGACCCCCGTGGGGCCCACCCCGACCCTGACGCTCGAGACCACGACCACGACCTCGGCAACCGGCACGATGGGCATGGGGACCACCACCGCTATCAGCACGCTGGGCATCGGCACGACCTACAGCGAGCAGATCCCGATCAAGCCCGTAGGTGGGGTCAGCACCGGCGGTGGCGGTACTGCCACCGGGAGCCCGGCCGCAATGGTTGCCCTGGGCCTCGCTGCTCTGCTGGGCTCTGCCGTGCTCCTGGCCCGCACGCTGCGCGGCGGTCGACGACTGTGACGCGCGGCGCGCGCCACACCACGGTCGTGCAGGACCGGGATCGACCGGATGGCGACACTCCATCTGCACCTCCCGCTGTTGAGCAGACGACTCAGAAGTTCGGGGGTCGGCCGAGCACAGCGGTGGCGGACGGACCGCCCACGACTCAACACGCCGATCGCTTCGATGCGGCGTTATTGGACCAGCTGCGCGCCGCCCGGAGGTGCCGTGGATGGACCCAGCGCGACCTGGCCGGCAACACGAATGGTCTGGTGTCGAAGTCTGCGCTGGCGGGGTACGAGTTGGGCCAGCGAACCCTTCGGATGCCGGTGGCCTGGATCCTGGCTCAAGCGCTCGGGGAGAAACTCTCCGCGCTGATCTCCCGGGCCGAGGTGTCCATCCGGGCCCAGGAGCCGGTGGTCCGGTTGCACGTGCGCCGCGTCCTGAACTCGACCGACCAGAAGATCGCCGTGGTCCGTACCTGGTTGCACACCCGGTACCCGCGCGACGTGGCTGCGGCGATCCGGCTGTCCCTGACCGAACAAGCCGTCCAAGCGCTGGCGACACGCATGCAGATCACTGTGGGGGAATGCCGCGAACGATTGCAGCCGTACATCCGCGGTGATTCTCCGCCGTCCGCGGAGGGGACCGTCCGCAACTCGGCGTGATGATCCGGACCCGGCCGGAGGCGATTCCGGTCGGGTCGGGACGGTCGACAGGCATCTCGCCGAACCGCGAGCGGACCACGGGATCATGCGCCACACTGGGCCGGTGAGCATGCACGTGGAGTTCTGCGGCGAGTGGACCCAGCTCGAGGAGGAGAACTCGTTCACCATCGGCCGCGGCGGCGATCTGCAGATCGACGACAACCCTTACCTGCACCGACATTTCCTGCAGATCGGCTTCCACGACGGACTGTGGTGGCTGTCCAACACCGGATCCCAGCTGTCGGCGACGGTGTCCGACACAGCCGGTTCGGTGCAGGCCTTCCTGGCACCCGGAGCGCGGCTGCCGCTGGTGTTCGCCGGGACCACGGTGCTGTTCACCGCCGGCCCGACCACCTACGAGCTGACACTGGTCGGATCCGAGCCCACCTTCGAGAACAGCGACCCGACGGGCACCTCGGGCGGCGACACCACCATCGGCCCGGTGCTGCTGACCGATTCGCAGAAGGCGGTGATCGTCGCGCTCGCCGAACCATTGCTGCGCCGCGACGGCACCGGCACGAGCGCCATCCCTTCGTCCAAGGTTGCGGCGGCCCGGCTGGGCTGGGAGATGACCAGGTTCAACCGCAAGCTCGACAACGTCTGCGACAAGCTCGACCGACGCGGCATCCGCGGCCTGCGCGGCGGGCCTGGGCAGCTGGCGACGAACCGGCGGGCCCGCCTGGTCGAGCACGCGATCGCCTCCCGGTTGGTGACCCCGGAGGATCTGAGCCTGCTGGAGCTCTCGCTCTGACCTCGCCCGGAAGCGTGAGCTGCGCCGCTGGATACCCCGATTCCGGAGCCTGAGCAGGGCGTTTGTGGGATGGTTGCAGCGTCGGAAATCATTGCCGCCACCGCTGCTCGCGGCGGTGCCAGAGCTCCAGGATCGAGGGTCAGCACGGTGTCCGGTCGCGCCTCACGATTGACCGTGACGGTCGCCGCCACCGTGGCCCTCGTGCTGGCGGTCGGCGTGGTGACCTGGTTCGCGGTCCGCAGCCCCGGATATGCCACTGCGGCCGTGCAGACCACCCAACGCGCCGCCTGGGTCTCCAGCGATCGCGATCTGATGGTCGGGCTGCTCAACCGCCAGACGGATCAGGTGCAGTCGCCCGCCTACCTCGACACCGCCGGCGGAGAGCTGCTCCAGCAGGACGATGCAGTCGTCGTGGTCGATCACCAGCAACACTCGTTGCGCAAGCTCGACCCGACGGACGTGGTGTTCTCGGCGAAGCTCACGATCCCGGCCCAGGCGGACGTGGCGATCTCCACCACGACCATCGCCATCAGCGACCTGGCCACCGGCCGGATCTGGACCATCCCGCAGGACGGCTTCGACGGCGGTGATCTGGCCGACGGCGACGCGGCGGCGACCGCAGCGCCGGATGCGCTGGTGACCGTCATCGGGACCCGCGTCATCGCCGCCGCGCCGGGCTCGCCGACCGTCACCGTGATCGACACCGACTCCGGCGCCCCCCGCACCTCGACCGTGCAGGTGCCCGGCGGCCCGCTGTCCGCCCTCGGCACCGGGGTGGAAGCGTTGCAGACGTCGCCGATCCAGCTCAGCTCCGTGGGCGGCGTCCCGGTCATCCTGGACCGGACGGCACACCGACTCGTCGTGCTCGCCGCCGATGGCGCCCGGTCGATCGACCTCGGCGCCGACACCGGGAATGCCCGGCTGCAGCAGCCGGGTCCGGCCGCCTCGACCGCGCTGGTCGCCACCGGCACCGCCCTGCTGTCGGTCGCGCTGTCGTCGGGGGCGATCGACACCCAGCAGGTCACCGGAACCACCTCGGCCGCTGATCCGGTGCGGGTGGGCAACTGCGTCCATGCCGCCTGGGCGGGCGCCACCCCGACCTATCTCACGCGCTGCGACGGCGGACCACCGAGCAGCCGGCCGATCAGCTCGCTCGGCGCCGACAGCGCGTTGGTGTTCCGGGTGAACCGGGAGACCGTGGTGCTCAACGACGTCACCAGCGGCAACTCGTGGGTGCTCGACGACACCATGACGCTGGTCAACAACTGGGACCAGATCCGTTCCAGCCCTGCCGATCTGGCCGATTCCGAGACCGGCACCCAGGGCAGCGCCAACAAGCTGACCGCCGCCCAACAGCCGTGCACCGACAAACCCATCGCCCCGGCCGCCAAGGACGACAAGTACGGCGCGCGACCCGGCCACCCACGCGTCCTGCAGGTGCTGGACAACGACCAGACGTCCACCTGTTCGGTTCCCCTCATCACCTCGATCCGACAGCCTGATGTCGATGGGGTGCAGGCTCAGGTGGTCGACGGTGGATCGGCGATCCAGGTGATCTTGCCCGCCACCCGAACCACCCCGGTGACGGTGGGCTACACCATCTCGGACGGGCTGTCCGGCTCGTCGGATGCCGCCGTCACCATCACACCGGTCACGGCGGTGCGTCCGGCCAAGCCGACGAAGGTGCGTGAGTCGACCGCGGCGATGACCGTCCGCGGGACGATCGCCCATCGGGTGCTCGGCGACTGGGACTCGCCCAGCGGCGATCCGCTGTTCCTGGTCGGCGCCCGCAGCAGCGTGCCGTCCGATCGGGTGTCCTACTCGGCGGACGGCACCATCACCCTGGTCGACTCGGGGGCGACGGGGGCGAGCAAGAAGGCCGTCACCTACCAGGTCTCCGACGGGGTCAACACCGTGGAGGGGACGCTGAGCGTCGAGGTGGTCGACGAGGCGGATGCCTCCCCGGTCGCCGGCCCGGTGCACGCATCCGGTGCGGTCGGCGAGCAGCTCGTCGTCGACCCGCTGCGATCGGTGCTGTGGCCGGGCCAGGACGAGCTCGGGCTGGCCAAGGTGACCCCGAAGAAGGGCACCAGCGGTCTGGCCGTCACCCCGGACACCACGAACGGCACGGTCACCGTTGTCGGCGCCCGGCCGGGGTCCTACTACCTCGACTACCAGGTCGCCGTGGGCGACAAGAGCTCCACCGGGGTGATCCGGATCGATGTCGCCGCTGCCGACGCGCAGCGGGCGCCGATCGCCATGACCGACGTGACGTACCTGCCACAGGGCGGCCAGTCGCTGGTCGACCTGACCGCGAACGATCTCGCGTCTTCCGGCGGAATCGTTGCGGTGCAAGACATCTCAGTCCCAGCGGGGAGCGGGATAGTGGCTCGACTCACCGACATGCACCTGGTGCAGCTCTCCGCCCGTCGAGCATTGCCCGCCACCGGGGTGTGGATCTCGTATGCGGCGTCGGCCGGCGGTGGTCCGGCCACCGGATGGCTGCACGTGGTCCCCGTGCCGCGGCCCGCAGAACCGCTGTCGCCCACCGCTGATTCCATCGCTGTGTCGGTACGGGCAGGCGACGCCGTCACCGTCCCGATCCATGCGCACGCCGTGGATCCGGGTGGCGACGCGATCGTGCCGGTCGCCTTCCCCGAGGACGCGATCGGCGCGGGTGAGGGTCTGCTGTTCGTCACCGACGAGTCGCTGCGGTACCAGGCACCGAGCACCGGCGCGGTCGCCGAGGGCCGCACCCTGCGGACCCAGTACACCGTGCGCAACACGTTCGGGAAGTCTGCCTCCGCGAACCTGACGATCACCGTAGTACCGCGCGGGGAGAACCGGCCGCCGCGCACTCCTCCGACGGTGCAGGCCAGGGTCTTCGTCGGTGGCAGCGTCGACATCCCGGTCCCGCTGACGGGGGTCGATCCCGACGGTGACTGGGCGATCCTCGGCGGTATCGACGAGCAGCCGCAACGCGGTGCGGCCTCGGTGGCCGGCGCCTCGACGATCCAGTACACGGCTTTCGACGAAGCGGGGACCGACACCCTGCGCTACACCGCTTCCGACCCCTTCGGGGGCACCGTCATCGGCACCGTGCAGGTGCTCGTCGTGCCGCTCCCGGACTCCGCCGATCCGCCGATCGTGCCCGACCTCGCGGTGACGGTGGCGCCGGGTAGGTCGATCGCGGTCAACGTGCTCGGCGAGGTCACCGACCCCGGCGGGTTGGCCGTCAGCTTCCCGGCGGAGAACGCCCTGCAGCTGCCCGCGGGCAGCCCGGGGATCACCGTCAGGACCCGCGACGACACGGTGCTGATCACCGCAGGCAGCCAGCCGGTGACCGTCCCGATCCAGGTCACCGTCCAGAACGCCCAGCAGCGCACCGGATCCGGGACGCTCACCGTCACCGTCGACCCGCAGGCGCCGGCCATCCCGCCGACGGCCGACGACGTCCTGGTCACCACCGACATGGTCAACGACGCCCAGGACACGGCGACGATCGATCTGTCCCCGGCGGTCGCGAATCCGGGTGGCCTGCCGGAGGAACTCGTCGCCGGTGTGCCGGCGCTGTCCAAGGGACGCCTGACGGTGCTGGGCGCGCGGCAGGTGACGGTCGCGGTGACGACGGTGCGCCAGGTGATCGCCTACCAGGTCTCGACCCCGCAGCAGCTCACGGCTGAGGCGTTCCTCATCGTGCCGTCCCGCAGCGAGCTGGGGATCGTCGACGTCCCGTCGCCGAACACACCACGGCCGGAGCCGAAGCCGCAGGAGCGCAAGAAGTTCGTCCCGCGGGTGCTGAAGCCACTCGTCGTCGATGCCGGGCAGACGTACAGCGTCGAAGTCGCCGACCACATCGGCGGCGCCGCGGCCGGACGGACCGTGCAGGTCACCGAGGACGGCGCGGTGCGCGCCTCGGTCGGCACGCTCAGCCGGCTCGATGCGAACACGCTCAGATGGGTGGTGCCCGAGGACGCCGGCGGTGGGGCATCGTTGACGCTGTCTGTGAGTGACGGCGTGACGCTGGCCGCGCAGGTGTCGATCCGCGCCACCATCCGTCCGAAGAACCCGGATCCGCCGGTCTTCCAGGGCACCAGCATCGAGGTCGAGGCGGGCGCCTCCGCGCCACCGGTGAAGCTGCTGCCGCTGGTCACGTACGACCCCGACAAGAAGAACCAGCTGACCTTCTCCTCGGTCAACGGCGGCGCCAACGGCATCACCGCTGTCGTCCGGGACGGGGCACTGGTGGTGTCCGCTGCTGTCGACACCCCCAAGGGCACCACCACGACGTTCTCGATGACCGTCACGGACGGGATCAACCCGCAGGCCGCCGCCAGGTTCCCGGTCACCGTCACCGGCTCCGACAAACCGTTGGCCACCCTCGCAGCGAAGCGGCTCGACGCGGCCGCCGGACAGCAGGTGCAGACCAACGTGCTCGGCGGCGCCTCGAACCCGTTCCCCGAGCCGCTCACACTCACCGCCGTCGGTGACGGCGACAACTACGCAACGAGCTTCGACGCGAACGGCGTCGTGCGGATCACCCCGGCGGCGGACTTCTCCGGCACGTTGGCGATCCCGCTGACGGTGCAGGACGTCACCGCCGACCCGGACCGCCAGGTCGCCGGGACGTTGACCGTCGTCGTGCGGGGTAAGCCGGACGCGCCGGGGGCCCCGGCCCAGCTGTCCGTCGACGACGGCACCGCAGTGATCCAGTGGGGGGTCCCGGACGACAACGGATCGGCCGTCACCTCGTACCTGGTGCGCGGATCCGGTGGGTTCCAGCAGGAGTGTCCGCGGTCGCCGTGTCGCCTGGAAAGGTTGCGCAACAACGTCTCCTACGTCTTCACGATCGTCGCGCGCAACGACGTCGGTGAGTCCGCAGCGTCCGCCGGATCGGCGCCGGTGCGGCCCGACACCGCGCCCAGCGCGCCGGGGACGCCGAAGCTCGCCTACGGCGACTCGACCATGGTCGCCAGCTGGCCCGCTTCCTCCAGCTCGGGATCGCCGATCACGAAGTACGAGGTGCAGATCTCGCCGGGCAGGAGCGTCACGGTCGGGGCCGACACCCGCTCGCACCGCTTCGACGGGCTGCAGAACGGCACCACCTACACCGTGCGGGTCCGGGCTCTCAACAATTCCGGCAGCCCCAGTGACTTCTCGCCGCAGGCCTCCGAGACGCCGGCCGGCAAGCCAGGGGTGCCGCGCGATCTGCAGATCACCGCCGCCAGGGCCTCGGGTGACCGCGGGCAGATCGACGTCACCTGGCGGCAGGCGGCGGGCAACGGCGACGACCCGTCCTACATCGTCAGCTGGCGGGCCGGCGGCGACACGAAGACGATGGAACGTCCGGTCGGCGCGACCGCGGCCGCGATCCCCGGGGTCGTGCTGGGGCAGGAGTACTCGATCCAGGTCTATGCGGTGAACAAGGTCGGGCGCTCCGCACTCTCCGACCCGAGGACAGTCGTCCCCTACACCCCACCGACCCGGGTGACCGACCTGGCCGCCACCGCCACCGGCGCCGACAACGAGGTGAAGCTGACCTGGTCGGCGCCCGCGGACAACGGCCGGGCGATCGTGAAGTACCAGTACACCGCCACGCCGCAGGGCGGGGGAGCGAACTGGCGGGACACCCCGGGGGCCGGCACCACGTTCAACCCGCCCGGGCTGACCAATGGCACGAACTACACCTTTCAGGTGCGGGCCTGCTCGGACACCGGCCAGGGGGTCACCTGCAGCGCGGACTCCGAGGGGCGCGGAGCGCGGCCCTACGGGCCGCCGCGGGCGGTGACCGCATTGGCCGCCCACCCGAAGGAACCCGGACCGGGCAAGGTCACCCTGTCCTGGCAACGCCCGACGGACACCGGCGGCCAATCGATCTCCGGCTACGACTACCGGGTCGACGGCGGGGCGTGGACCGACAACGGTGCGGCGCGCACGAAGACCGTCGAAGCGCTGAGCAACGGTCAGAACCACACGTTCACCGTGCGCGCCAAGAACGAGGCAGGCCAGACCGGCGCCGAGGCGTCGGTCCAGGCAATTCCCTACGACGTGCCGGGCGCTCCGACGGGTCTGTCAGCTGCCACCCCGAGCCCGGACAGCGTGACGTTGACCTGGAACGACGGGGCGAACGGCGGCCGGGACATCTCCAGCTGGGAGGTGCAGATCGACCAGGGCGGCTGGGCGCCGATCACCCACGGCCAGAACATCGCGACACCCGACCACACGGCGGACCATCTCTATCGGGTGCGGGCCGTGAATGAGCGGGGACCTGGCGGGAACTCCAACGATGTCGGGGCCCACTCCTGGGGGCCGGTGGGGCAGGTGCAGAACATCCGCCGGGCCGGCGGCTCCCAGAACACCGTGGACTTCGCCTGGGATCCGCCGCCCAGCAACGGGATCGACGGCTGGACGTACAGCGTCAACAACGGTGCCCCGCAGGCCGCGACGACCTTCACGATGCCGTCCGGCTGTGGGGATCCGCAGACAATCACGGTCACACCGGTCGATGGGCAGCAGCACCCTGGACAGCCGCAGACCGGGCAGGCATCGGCCGATGCCTGCCCACCGCCACCGCCACCGCCACCGCCTCCGCCTCCGCCACCGCCTCCGCCTCCGCCTCCGCCGCCGCCGCCGCCTCCGCCACCGCCACCGCCACCGCCGCCGCCGCCGCCTCCGCCACCCCCCGAACCGACGCGGCAGGTGAAGATCGTGCGCGATCGCAGCGCGGTGGGACACACGGGCGGCTCCCCCGGCTCGGTGAAGTGCACTGCCCCGTCGTGCCGGTTCATCGATGTGCAGCTCACCGACTGGCCTGACAACAAGATCACCTGCAGCTGGAACGGCGGGAGCTCCGAGGACTACAGCCGCACGGGCAGCGGTCGCATCAACACCCAGTGGTACTACGGCTATCCGGGCAGGAAGGTGACGGTGACGTGCAACGGGAAGAGCGAGACCATCACCTGGTGAAGGTGCTTTCCCTCTACAGAAGGAATCCGAACTCATGACCATGACCCCCGACCACGCGCAGTGGTTCGCGCAGACGTTCTCCTCGTTGGTGGGCAACGTCGGCCAGGTGGTGCTCGGCAAGCCGCGGACGATCTCGTTGGCGGTGACCTGCCTGCTGTCGGAGGGACACCTGCTGCTGGAGGACTTCCCGGGCACCGGCAAGACGTCGCTGGCAAAAGCCTTGGCGGGCACGGTGCAGGGCAAGTCGTCGCGGATCCAGTTCACCCCGGATCTGCTGCCCTCGGATGTGACCGGGGTGACGATCTGGGACCAGAAGAGAAATGAGTTCGAGTTCCACCAGGGCCCGATCTTCGCGCAGATCGTGTTGGCGGACGAGATCAACCGGGCCTCACCGAAGACGCAGTCCGCGCTGCTGGAGGTGATGGAGGAATCCAAGGTCACCGTCGACGGGGTGTCGCACGCGGTGGGCAACCCGTTCATGGTGATCGCGACGCAGAACCCGATCGAGCAGGCGGGCACGTACCGGTTGCCGGAAGCGCAGCTGGACCGGTTCCTGATGAAGACGTCGCTGGGGTACCCGGATCATGCTGCGACGGTGGAGATCCTGGCGGGTGCGGGAACGAAGGCGCACCAACGGACGGTGGCGCCGAAGATCACCCCGGCTGCCGTGGTGGACATGGCGGAGTTGGCGGCGACGGTACACACCGATCCCGCCGTGCTCGATTACGTGGTGCGGATCGCGGAGGCGTCCCGGCAGGCTCCGGAGACGACCGTGGGAGTGTCGGTTCGCGGCTGTCTGGCACTGGTACGGGCGTCGCGGACCTGGGCGGCGGCGCACGGGCGGCACTACGTGATCCCGGACGACGTGAAGGATCTGGCGGAACCCGTGCTGGCGCACCGGATCATGTTGGACGCGGAGGCGGAGTTCGCCGGGACGACGGTGGCCTCGGTGGTCCACCGCATCCTGGGCGACATCACCCCGCCGCAGCAACGCGGCGCCTGAGGCGCAGCTCGATGACCATGTCAGGACCCCCACCAGGACCGCGCCCGGGAGCCGGATCCCCGGCACCCGGGACGACGCGTGCCCGGACCGGCGCCGGCGGCAGCGTCGTCGGAATCGGCGACACCGGCTCGGCGCCCCGCGGCGAGACGGGTTCGGTCTGGCGGCGTCACCAACTGACCGACCACGGGTCGAAGCCCGCCGAGCCGTTCGCCGAGCACTCCCTGGATTGGTCGCAGAGCCTGCAGGCCGCAAGCGCTCCGGCACGCACGAGAGCCACCCCGCCGGTGACGGCGCTAGGAGTGGTCGTGGTCGTCATCGCGGTCGCGGCGCTGGGAATCGGGTGGCTCACCGGATGGTCGGAGTTCACCATCGCCGGCGTGGCCGCTGCAGTGTTGGTCGCGGTCAGCGCGATCTTCCTGGTCGGCCGATCGTCGTACGCGGTGAGCATCGACCTGCACGATGCGCGGGTCGTCGCCGGCGTCCGTGCCACCGGCGCGATCGTCGTGCGCAACAGCGGATCCCGGCGGCTGCTGCCGGTACGGCTGGAGCTGCCGGTCGGCCCGACCACCAGCTCCTTCCGGGTGCCGTCGCTCGCGCCGAACGCCGTCCATGAAGAGCTGTTCGTGATCCCCACCGCACGGCGCGCCGTGATCGACGTCGGTCCGGCACTGTCGGTGCGCGGTGATCCGGTGGGTCTGGTCCGGCGGCAGGTGCGCTGGACGACCGTCGATCAGCTGTTCGTGCACCCACGGACGACACCGCTGCACGGGGCGAGCACCGGCTCCGTCAAGGACCTCGAGGGCAGCCCGACCACCGAACTGTCCAGCAACGATGTCTCCTTCCATGCGCTGCGGGAGTACGTGCCGGGGGACGACCGTCGCTACGTGCACTGGAAGACGTCAGCACGCACGTGGATGCAGAACCAGAAGCTGATGGTGCGGCAGTTCGAGGAAACGCGTCGGACGCACCTGGCCGTCGCCCTCTCCGTCGATCCGCAGGAGTACCTGTCGCTCGAGCAGTTCGAGGTGGCCGTCGGGATGGCGGCCTCGCTGGGAGTCCAGGCATTCCGCGAGGAGCGTCCGGTGACGTTGTACGGCGGTCGGTCCGCGCTGCTGGCCACGTCGGCCCGCCGGATGCTCGACGCGGTGGCCGGGCTGCTGCCGGAACCCGGTTCCGGGGTGCTGACCGCCGGACGGGCTGCTGGTACCGCCGTTCCCAATGCTTCTGTCGGCGTGCTGATCACCGGGTCGGTGCCGGACGCGGCGCAGATCCGGCGCGCAGCCACCGGTTTCGCCGCCGGCGTGCGGGTGATCGGCATCCGCGTCGGCACCGGCAGGGGCATCAAACTGGGCGCCATCGGTGGTGTCGACATCGCAACCGTCGGCGCGCTCGACGACCTGCCCGCCGCCCTGCGCCGGATGCGGGCATCATGACCGGCCCCCGCCCACCGCTTCCCGGTCCGCCCAACGGTCCGGTCCCCGGTGGTAGTCCAGCCGCCCCGCCACCCTGGCAGCGGACGCCACCCTCGGGGCCCGCCGGACCACCGTCCGGCGCCGGACCTCAGCCGTGGCAGCGTCCCACCGGACCGCAGCCCGGTCGACAGCCCGGAGCGGCACCGTACGGTCCGGGACCGTATCCGCCGGGACCGGCCGAACCGCACTGGGGCGGCAGCGCACCGGTGGTGTTCGCCGGTGCTCGCGAACCGCTGCCGTGGCGCCGGATGCTCGTCGACACGGTGGTGCTGACCGTGCTCGTGATCGCTGCCGGGCTCGTCTTCGCGCCCGCTTACGGCGGGTTGGCGTTCCTGCGGGCGTTGGCCATCGGCGCAGCGGTGGGCGCGCTGAGTGCGTTGGTGCCGAGACTCCTGAGGTGGCCGGCGATCACCTCGTTCGTGGTGGCCGCCATGGGGTACCTGGCCTTCGGCGCCGCCGCTGCCGTCCCCGAGTCGGCGATCGGGTCGGTGCTGCCGACGGGTGGATCGATCCGGCTGCTGACGTCCGGCGTCATCACGTCGTGGAAGCAGATGCTGACCGTCGCCGTCCCGGTCGGTGACGGTGGCGTGCTGCTGGTGCCGGTGTACCTGTTGGCCACCGCGCTGTCGCTGGCCGCGGTGCTGCTCGCGGTGCGGACGACCCGCGGTCTCACCGCACTGATCCCGGCCGCAGCAATGGCCGTCGGAGCCGCGGTGTTGGCCTCCAGCAGCGCTTTCGAGCCGGCGATCATCGGGACGGGCTGGATGGTGCTCGCGGTGCTCTGGGCCTCGTGGCGACGCACGGCGACCGGACTGCCCGGCCTCGATGTGCGTCGTCCCTTCGCCCTGCTGCTGGTGATCGCGCCGACGGTGGCGGCCGGTGTACTGCTCGGACCGCTGGTGACGTCGCAGACCACGCCACGCACCATCGCCCGCGAGCTCGTCCGACCGCCGTTCGACCCGTCGACACTGGCCAGCCCGCTGAGCTCCTATCGCAGATACGTCGTCACGAACCGGGAGAAGCCGCAGCTCACCGTCACCGGTCTGCCCGCCGGGATGCCGCTGCGGCTGGCGGTCCTGGACGACTACTCGGGTCAGTACTTCTCGACGTCGGCGGACGTCGGCACCTTCGCCCGGGTCGGTGGACGATTGGCCCAGGTGCCCAGCGGAACCCCGGTGACCGTTGACATCACGGTCGACGAATACGCGGACGTCTGGGTCCCGGATGTCGGCTACCTGGCCGCAGTGGGGTTCGGCGGACCGGATGCGGTGCGACTGCGGGAGGACTTCCGCTACAACCGCGAGACCGGGGCAGCCGTGGTCACCAGCGGGTTGCGCACCGGCGACCGGCTCGAGCTCACCGCATCGGTCCCCGCGCAGCCGACTCCTCAGCAGCTCGGCGACACTCCGATCGACACCGTCGCGCAGGATCCACTGGACAAGTCGATCCCCGAGGTCGTCAGCAAGGCAGGCGAGTGGGGCGGCTCCGGCAGTCCGGCGCAGGTGGTGGAGAACCTGCGGAAGGCGTTGCACGACACCGGGTACGTCTCGCACGGCGAGACCGAGAGCGGTGTACCCGGTGGCCACGGTGCGGACCGCATCCGCCAGCTGCTGACGTCCAAGATCATGCGCGGCGACTCCGAGCAGTACGCGGCCGCCTTGGCGTTGCTGGTCCGCGCCAAGGGGTATCCGGCGCGGGTGGTGCTGGGGTTCCGCGGCCCCACCGCCGATACCGGCAGCCAGGTGATCGACGGGTCACGCCTGACCGCGTGGGTCGAGGTGCCGTTCGTGGGACACGGCTGGGTCGCCTTCGATCCGTTGCCGGACGAGCAGAAGCCGCCACCCACCCAGCGGCCGGACGAGAACCAGTCGCAGGCGGACCCACAGCAGGCCCAGCCGCCACCACCACCGGTACCGCCGAAGCAGGCGCAGGCCGATGCGCAGGACGACACCGACTCGCCCGACGACCCCCAGCAGGACGATCGGCAGCAGGATGCGCCGCCCCCGCCCGACGGTGGAGGTGCGGTCTGGGGCTGGCTGGCGCTCGGGGTCGGGATCCCGGTGCTGCTGCTGGTGCCGTTCCTGGTGATCCTGCTGTTGAAGCGGCGTCGTCGCCGTGCACTGTCCGGTACCGGGACGCCCGATCAACGGATCGCCGGCGGGTGGCGATATCTCCTCGGGCGGGCCGTCGACCTGGGCATCACCCCACCACGGGGGACCACCCGGACCGAGGCAGCCCGCCAACTGCAGGCGGACTTCGCAGCGCGGGCTGCTGCGCCGCGGCCGAACCGCCCCGGTGAGCTCCCGCAGCCGCCGGCCGCCGGCGGAGTCGCAGTGCTGGCCAGGACCGCCGATGCGGGGATCTTCGCCCCCGAGCCGGTCGATCCCGGGTCTGCGGCCCGGTACTGGCAGCATCTGGAGAAGGAACTGGCCGAGATCGACCGCAGCCTGTCGCCCTGGCGTCGGTGGCGGGCACGGTTCTCGGCGCGATCACTGCGCAAGGACGTGCAATGAGCAGCTCGACCCTGCAGTCCGGAGTGGTCCCGGCGCCCGTGCCGGGCCTGCCCGATGCGGGTGGCTCGAGGTGCCGCAACTGCGGGACACCGGTGGCCCGGACGACGGTGACCTGCCCGGTGTGCGGTGGAGCTGTGGGGTTGCGCTCCGAGTTCCTGGAAGGGACCGATCCCGCTGCACCGCGGCGTCGGTTGCTCGCCACCGCGATCGACGGACTGCTGCCGCTGGTCGTGATCACCACGCAGATCCTGCTGCCCGCGCCGACGTCGGCGGTGCGCTGGTCGTTGTGGGCCGTACTGATCGCCTGGATCGGGGTGCTGGTGGTGACCGAGGGTGTGACGGGGCGGACCCCCGGGAAGTCCCTGCTGCGCCTGCGATCGGTCGACGTGCGATCCGGACGGGTGATCGGCTTCGGTCCGGCAGCGATCCGTACGCCGGCCAAGGTGGTGGCAGGCGTCGGCACGCTGGCGATCGCCGCCTTCTCCTACCGCTGGGATCCGGACGGGCAGGAGCGGACCTGGTGGGACCGCGCTGCACGCAGCCGGGTGATCGATGCGAGCGTGCAGATCCCCGGTGGTACCAGACGTTTCCCCGGCGTTGCTGCAGGCACCGTCGACGCCGTCGCGGCGCGCTGGGCCCCGGCCGGCGAACCGGCCTCGCTGGTGACCGGCGTGCCTGCCGTCCCGGTCACCGGCGCTGCCCGACCCGCTGCGTCCCCCGCTGCGCGACCCGCTCCCTCCCTCGCTGCACCGATCGCACGCCACGACGGTCCCGGGCAGCGTGTGTCGACGCCACCATCGTCCGCACCGTCGTCCGCGCCGTGGCCCGCACCGTTGTTCGCACCGTCGTCCGCACCATCGACGGCACCGTCATACCGAGCGCCGGACCGACCTGGCGAACCCCGGGAAGCTGGTGCACCGCAACGGGCATCAGTGCCCGCGCCGACCGGGGTCGGCGTAGAAGATTCGCGTCGACCGCGCCACGCGGCGCCGGATGCCGCGCCCTCGACCGGGGGACCGGGACCGGTCCAACCGAGTCGGGTCGAGTCCGCGCCGGCTCTGCTCGGCTGGGGGCATCCCGGGATCCCGCCCGGTCCGCCGGGCGTGGTCGACGACCCTGCGGCCGAGACCGTGACCTCCGCGGGACTGCAGGAACCCACTCGGGTGCACAGCCGGGAGGAGCTCGGATCGGTGCCGGCCCGTGTCCCCGGCCGGCCGACCACCGCGACCCTGCAGTGGGACACCGGCGCGCGGGTCGTGGTCGGCGGCACCGTCTTGATCGGCCGCGATCCGGTGGCCGACGACGGCGAGAAGGTGGACCGGCGACTGGCCGTCGGGCGGGACTCGGTCGGGGTGTCCAAGACGCATCTGCTGCTGTCGATCACCACGGCCGGGGTGACAGTCACCGATCGACACTCCACCAACGGAGTCCGGCTGGAGCACGAGGACGGAACATCGGAGAAGTGCCGCGCCGACCTGGCCACCACCGTTCGCAGCGGCGACGTCATCCGATTCGGCGGCCGCAGCATCACGTTGTCGGCGGACTGATCCGCCACCCGATGTCGCTGGCGTCACGCGCTGTTGCTGGCGGGAAGGACGTCCCTCGCGCCAGCGAAAGCCCGTGTCACCAGCGACAAGGAGCGGACCGGACTCCGAAAGTACTTGTCACCAGCGACCAGTGGTGGACCGGCCGCTGACCAGCTCGACCGGACCAGCTCAGCGAGCGGCGATGTCGGTCATCTCCGCACGGGAGGTGACCTTCACCCGCTCGCGGTCATACACGTCAGCATCACCCAGCGATCGCTCGTGGGCGTCCAGACGGTCCCAGCCGGCGAAATCCGTTGCGGACAGGCCCTTGTCGGCCAGCAGCCGGTCGACGGAGGCGGAATCCCGCTGGGTCGCACGCGGCAGCTGCGGCGCATCGGCCAGCAGATGGGCCACGGTCTCGGCGGCATCGGACTTGGTGTGGCCGATCAGACCCACCGGGCCGCGCTTCACCCAGCCGGTGGCGTAGATGCCGGTCAGCGGCGAACCGTCGAGATCCGTCACCCGGCCGGCGACGTTGGGCAGTACCAGCTTCGCGGTGTCGAACGGCAGATCCTCGATCGCCTCGCTGCGATAACCGACCGCGCGGTAGACAGCCTGCACCTCCCAGTCGGTGAAGTTGCCGGTCCCGCGGACGCCGGCGTCGCCGGTCAGCTCCATCTGCTCGGTACGCAGTCCGACCACCGCGCCGTCCTCGCCCAGGATCTCGACGGGGTTCTGCAGGAAGTGGATGTGGATCCGCGCCCGCGGCGCCGGATCGATGTCGCGGACCGCCCAGTCGGACAGCACGTCGACAACCATCCGCTGCGCCTTGGCAGAGTTGATCGCGTCCATCGAGCCCTGGTCGAACTCCATCCCCTCGGGGGACACGACGACCTGCACGTTGGGGGAGTGGTCGAGCTCCCGCAGTTCCACCGGCGTGAACTTGGCCTGCGCCGGGCCGCGGCGGGCGAACATGTGCACGTCGGTGACGACGGACTTCGCCAGCACCGCGTGCACGTGCGGCGGAATGTCGGTGTACAGCAGTTCGTCGCCGGTGCGGGCCAGGATCCGGGCCACGTCCAGCCCGACGTTGCCGACCCCGATCACTGCCACCGACGTGGCGTCGCTGAGGTCCCACGTCTGCTCGCGGTCGGGGTGCGAGTCGTAGAAGGCCACGAAGTCGGCACCGCCGTAGGACCGCCTCAGGTCGGAACCGGGGATCGACAGGTCGCGGTCCCGCTCGGCGCCGGTGGCGAAGATGATCGCGTCGTAGTGCTCGCGCAGCTCGTCGACCTTGACGTCGACCCCGACGTGCACGTTGCCGCGGAAGATGATCCTCGGGTTCTCCATCACCCGGTGCAGCGCCACGATGATCTGCTTGATCCGCGGATGGTCCGGGGCGACGCCGTAGCGGATCAGCCCGTACGGGGTGGGCAGCCGATCGAAGATGTCGACGGTCACCGTGTCGTCCGACTTCGTCAGGATGTCGGAGGCGTAGATCCCGGCGGGACCGGCGCCGACGACGGCGACACGCAGACCGGCGGTCGCCCCGTCGACCGGTGACTCACCGCCCGGTGTTGCGCCGGCGGAGGACGAAGTGGCGGGTGACACGGACATGGGGGGTGGCTCTCCTTGCTGGTGGACGGCTCCAGCCTAAGGGAAGGGTCCCCTTCCTCGATCGGCGACCGGCCTCGCTCAGGCCTCCGACCTGCGCAGACAGCCGTCATGTGTGGCCGAACGCTCACCGAGCCACGGCGGTCGAGCGACGAAGGAGACGAGACCCCGTGAGATGGACGGTCGGCGGCAGTCGAGCGACGGAGGAGACGAGACCCCGTGAGAGGGACGGTCAACGGCCACTGATTCGCGTGCTCGATCTCTGTGGGTCAGTAGGGCCGGACCTGCCGGACCGCGCCGGTGGAGGCAGAGGTGGCCATCGACGCGTAGGCCTGCAGCGCCTTGCTGACCACCCGATCGCGGTCCAGCGGCTTCCACGGGTTCTCCGAGGCCTCCATCTTGGCGCGCCGTTCGGCGAGCACGTCGGCTCCGACGTCGACCCGGATCAGCCGCTCGTGCACGTCGATCTCGATCTCGTCACCGTCCTGGATGAGCCCGATGGTGCCGCCCGAGGCCGCCTCCGGCGACATGTGGCCGACGGAGATCCCGGACGAACCGCCGGAGAATCGACCGTCGGTGATGAGCGCGCAGACCTTGCCCAGTCCGAGGCCCTTCATGAACGACGTCGGGTGCAGCATCTCCTGCATGCCGGGGCCGCCGGCCGGACCCTCGTAGCGGACCACGACGACGTGGCCCGGCTGCACGCGCTTGGAGAGGATGGCTTCCACTGCGGCGTCCTGCGACTCGACGACCAGCGCGGTGCCGGTGAAGTGGAAGAGCTCCTCGTCGATGCCGGCGGTCTTGATCACGGCGCCCTCCTCGGCGATGTTGCCGTAGAGCACCGCGAGTCCACCGTCGACGGTGTAGGCATGCTCGATGTCCCGGATGCAGCCCTCCGCCTGGTCCAGATCCAGGGTGTCCCAACGGTTGTCGGTCGAGAAGGCCTTGATCGTGCGGACCCCACCGGGGGCTGCGTGGAAGAGCTCGAGCGCCCGGTCGGACGGCTGCTCGGCTCGCACGTCCCACTCGGCGAGCCAGCTGGACAGGTTCGGGGAGTGCACGGTGTGCACCTCCCGTTCGAGCAGCCCGGCGCGATCGAGCTCGCCGAGCAACGCCGGGATACCGCCCGCCCGGTGGACGTCCTCCATGTGGAAGAGGGGATGGTTCGGTGCGACCTTCGACAGGCACGGGACCCGCCGGGACAGGGCATCGATGTCGGCGAGGGTGAAGTCGATCTCGCCTTCCTGCGCAGCGGCGAGGATGTGCAGCACGGTGTTGGTGGAGCCGCCCATCGCCACGTCCAGCGCCATCGCGTTGCTGAAGGCCGCCCGGGTGGCGATCGAGCGCGGGAGCACCGACTCGTCGTCGCCGTCGTAGTAGCGCTTCGCCAGCTCGACGATGATCTCCCCGGCGCGCAGGAACAGGTCCTTGCGGGCGATGTGGGTCGCCAGCGTCGATCCGTTGCCGGGCAGCGACAACCCGAGCGCCTCGGTGAGGCAGTTCATCGAGTTCGCGGTGAACATCCCGGAACACGAGCCGCAGGTCGGGCACGCGGACCGCTCGACCTCGGTCAGTCCGTCATCGGTGACGGCCTCGGTGGCCGAGGCGTTGATGGCGGTGATCAGGTTGGTCGGGGTGCTGGCCACGCCGTCGACGATCACGGCCTTGCCCGCCTCCATCGGACCACCCGAGACGAACACGGCGGGGATGTTCAGGCGCATCGCGGCCATCAGCATGCCGGGCGTGATCTTGTCGCAGTTGCTGATGCAGACCAGGGCGTCCGCGGTGTGCGCGTTGACCATGTACTCGACGGAGTCGGCGATCAGCTCGCGGCTGGGCAGCGAGTAGAGCATGCCGGCGTGGCCCATGGCGATGCCGTCGTCGACGGCGATGGTGTTGAACTCCTTGGAGACGGCCCCGGCTTCCTTGATGGCACCGGCCACCAGGTCGCCCATGTCCTTGAGGTGCACGTGTCCCGGGACGAACTGGGTGTACGAGTTGGCGATCGCGATGATCGGTTTGCCGAAGTCGCCGTCCGTCATACCCGTTGCGCGCCAGAGAGAACGGGCGCCAGCCATGTTGCGGCCGTGGGTGGAGGTCTTGGAACGCAGTACCGGCATGACGGAACTCCCGGTCGATCGGCAGATGAGCTGGGCCTCAGGTTACGCTTCGGCCGTACTGTCGGATTCTGCCGGCGGCATCTCGAATCTGATCGCTCCACCGGATGCCGCGGCCAACGCGGGCAGATCCCGGGGCAGCACCATGGGCAGCCTGGTGCGTCCACCGCGCACGTCCAGGGCGACGGTCCACCGCGCCTCGGTCAGTTCGAGGTTGACGACTTCCTGCCAGGCCAGCTTCTTGCTGCCCAGCCAGGTGCGGACCGTGATCCCGCGCGGATCCACGACCGTCCGGGTCAGCAGGGTCCAGGCCACGGCGGCAACCGGCACCACGTACATCAGGCTCCACCAGCCACCCACACCGGCGAGGGGGATGACGCAGAACAGCAGCACCACGGCGAAGATCAGTGACGACGGCGGAAGCCGGAACACCACGCGCCCCGCTCCAGGGGTGGTCGATGTCGCCGGCGGGCCGGCCTGCGCGCGACCGGCCTGCGCGCGTCCGACCTGCTCCCGGCCGTTCTGTTCTTCACCGCTGCTCACGGTTCCATGGTGTCATGCGGGACGGTGTGCGCTCCTCCGCGCTCCGCCTGCGACGTGCTCCTCCGGGTGTCACCGGACGTGCCGACGGACCCGTCGGCGTGCTCTGCATCGTCCCACTGGCTGGGACGACGATCCCGCAGAGTTGACACTCTCGAAATCCCGCGCCTACCATCGGGACCATGCAGCCGCAGATTCTCGTACTCCAGTAGCGCGCCGAACGCGGGATCCCCGCAGCGGCGCGCAACCCCTTGGCCACCCGGTGACGGTGACGAGGGGTTTTTTGTTGCTCTGCAGTCGCTTTCGCCACCACCAGCGGCATCGCGGCAGCGCTCGGTACCGCAGTGAACACCAGTACCGCAGCACGGAGCAGGACAGACCGGGAGCAGTACCGACAGACAGGATCGACGTGTCATGACGTCACAGGTGCGGCCCACCGTGGTGCCGCCGCAGGCCGGGGATCGCCCGGCCGGTGGAGCGGTCAGTGGTGTGGCAGTGAGTGGAGCACAACCGGGCGCTGATCACGGCAGTGTGCATCCGGCGCAGATCGTCGAGCAGGTGACGGGGGCGAAGTCCGTCGTCCGGAGCCTCGAGGAGGCCGGCGTCGAGATCGTCTTCGGCATTCCCGGTGGCGCAGTCCTGCCGGTCTACGACCCGCTGCTCGACTCGACCAAGGTCCGCCACATCCTGGTCCGGCACGAACAGGGTGCCGGCCACGCCGCCACCGGTTACGCGCAGGCCACCGGCAGGGTAGGCGTCTGCCTGGCCACCTCGGGGCCGGGCGCGACCAATCTGGTGACACCGATCGCCGACGCCCACATGGACTCCGTTCCACTGGTCGCCATCACCGGTCAGGTCGGCCGAGCGCTGATCGGCACCGACGGCTTCCAGGAGGCCGACATCTGCGGCATCACCATGCCGATCACCAAGCACAACTTCCTGGTGAGCGATCCGGCGGAGATCCCGTCCGTCATCGCCGCCGCTTTCCACCTCGCATCGACGGGCCGACCCGGTCCGGTGCTGGTGGACATCCCGAAGGACATCCTGCAGGCCGACACCATCTTCCGTTGGCCGCCGGAGATCAACCTGCCGGGATATCGGCCGGCTCCCCGACCGCACTCCGGCCAGATCAGTGCGGCCGCGAAGCTGATGGTCGGCGCTCGACGTCCGGTGCTGTACGTCGGCGGCGGCGTGATCAAGGCAGAGGCGTGCGCGGAGCTGAGGGTGCTCGCCGAGCTCACCGGCATCCCGGTCGTCACCACCCTGATGGCCCGCGGCGCCTTCCCCGACTCGCACGAGCAACACCTGGGCATGCCCGGCATGCACGGCACGGTGGCAGCGGTCGGTGCGATGCAGAAGGCTGACCTGATCGTCGCACTGGGCGCACGTTTCGACGACCGGGTCACCGGTCAGCTCTCGTCGTTCGCACAGCACGCGACGATCGTGCACGCCGATGTCGATCCTGCGGAGATCGGCAAGAACCGCGCCGTCGACGTGCCGATCGTCGGTGATGCCCGTGAGGTCATCGACCAGCTGATCGTCGCAGTTCGGGAGCAGCAGGAGCGGGGCGCCGTCAGCGATCTGTTCGCCTGGTGGGCCGAGCTCGACGAGCTGCGGCAGACCTATCCGCTGGGCTACGACGAGCTGCCGGACGGCACGCTGTCACCGCAGTACGTCATCCAGCGGCTGGGCGAGATCAGCGGACCGGAGACGATCTTCACCTCCGGTGTCGGTCAGCACCAGATGTGGGCGGCGCAGTTCATCTCCTACGAGCACCCGCGCACCTGGCTCAACTCCGGTGGCCTTGGCACGATGGGCTACTCGGTGCCCGCCGCGATGGGTGCCAAGGTCGGCAGGCCGGACGCGACGGTCTGGTCGATCGACGGCGACGGGTGCTTCCAGATGACCAACCAGGAACTCGCCACCTGCGCCATCGAGGGCATCCCGATCAAGGTGGCCGTCATCAACAACGGCAACCTCGGCATGGTCCGGCAGTGGCAGACGCTCTTCTACGGCGAGCGCTACTCGAACACCGAGCTGGGCACCCACAAGCTGCGCATCCCGGACTTCAAGCTGCTCGCCGAGGCGATGGGCTGCGTCGGGTTGCGCTGCGAGTCCAAGGAGGACGTGGACGCCACCATCCGGCAGGCGATGGCCATCAACGACCGGCCCGTCGTCGTCGACTTCACCGTTGGCAAGGACGCCCAGGTGTGGCCGATGGTCGCTGCCGGCACCGGGAACGACCAGATCATGGCCGCGCTCGACATCCGACCGTTGTTCGACGAGGCGTGAGGGGAAACGCATGACACGCCATACGCTCTCGGTGCTGGTGGAGAACAAACCCGGTGTGCTGGCACGGGTCTCGGCGCTGTTCTCCCGCCGCAGCTTCAACATCCACTCGCTCGCGGTCGGACCGACGGAGAATCCCGACGTCTCGCGGATGACGATCGTCGTTGCGGTGGAAGGACTACCGCTCGAGCAGGTGACGAAGCAGCTCAACAAACTGATCAACGTGTTGAAGATCGTCGAGCTCAATCCCACTGCCTCCGTGCAGCGCGAACTGCTGTTGATCAAGGTCCGCTCCGATGCCGCGAGCCGGGCACAGATCGCCACCGTCGTCGAGATGTTCCGGGCGCACATCATCGATGTGACCCCGGATTCGATGACCATCGAAGCCGCCGGGAACCCCGACAAACTCGAGGCCCTGGTGCGGATGCTGGAGACCTTCGGCGTCCGCGAACTCGTCCAGTCCGGCATGGTCGCACTCGGCCGCGGACCCAGGTCGATCACCCAGACGGGTGCCCGGCAGGATTGAGTGCACGGTGACGGACCGGGAACCCCGGTCCGCTCCGGCTGCAGCACAGCGGTTCTCACCAGCAGTTCTCGAAGACCAGCAGTTCTCGAAGACCAGCAGTTCTCGAAGACCAGCAGTTCTCGAACACCAGCAGTACGGACCTTTCCGAGCAGCACACCAGATCAGGAGCAGCAGAGCAGATGACCGCGAAGATCTTCTACGACGAGGACGCCGACCTGTCGATCATCACCGGCCGCAAGGTCGCCGTGATCGGCTACGGATCGCAGGGGCATGCGCATGCGCTGTCGCTGCGCGATTCGGGTGTCGACGTGCGGGTCGGCCTGCCGGAGACGTCGGCCTCCCGGGTCAAGGCCACCGACCAGGGCCTGCGGGTCGTCACGCCGGCCGAAGCCGCAGCCGAGGCGGACGTCATCATGATCCTCACCCCGGACCACGTGCAGCGACACGTCTATGCCGAGGCGATCGAGCCCAACCTGACCGCGGGCAAGGCGCTCGCCTTCGGCCACGGCTTCAACATCCGCTTCGGCTACATCAAGCCGCCGGCCGACGTCGACGTCATCATGATCGCGCCCAAGGGACCCGGCCACCTGGTCCGCCGCGAGTTCGTCGACGGCAAGGGCGTCCCGGATCTGATCGCCGTCGAGCAGGACGCCACCGGCGGAGCGCGCGACCTGGCGCTGTCCTATGCGGCTGCCATCGGCGGGACGAAGGCCGGCGTGCTGGAGACCACCTTCACGGAGGAGACCGAGACCGACCTGTTCGGTGAGCAGGCAGTGCTCTGCGGCGGGATGTCCCGGCTGGTCCAGGCCGGGTTCGAGGTTCTCGTCGAAGCCGGTTACCAGCCGGAGATCGCGTACTTCGAGTGCCTGCACGAGCTGAAGCTGATCGTCGATCTGATGTACGAGGGTGGGATCGCCAAGCAGCGCTGGTCGGTCTCCGACACCGCCGAGTACGGCGACTACGTGTCAGGTCCGCGGGTCATCGACGAGCACGTCAAGCAGAACATGCAGGCAGTGCTGGCCGACATCAAGGACGGCACCTTCGCCGCACGCTTCATCGCCGACCAGGACGCCGGCGCTCCGGAGTTCAAGGAGTTCCGCACCCAGCAGGAGCAGCACCCGATCGAGCAGACCGGGCGTGGCCTGCGGAAGCTGATGAGCTGGGTCGCCGCCGACGACGACTACGCGGGCACTGCAGCACGCAGCTGACAACCGGCCCCGGCAACACCTCGGCCCCGGTCCCCGCGAACAGCGGGGACCGGGGCCGAGGCGTTGCCGGTGGGAGCGGATCGCTCAGAAGGTGGCGCCACCCTTGCTGCGCACCCAGCCGCGGGACTGGGCGTTCAGGGCGAACGCGATGATCAGGATCGGGATGATCAACGAGACCAGCGACCGGGGTTGGAACGTGTAGATGAGCCAGCTGAGCACGCTGAGGATGATCGACAGGCCGGACGCGATCACCAGGAGCTGGGAGTTCTTGCCTCCCAGGGCCACGATGCCGCCCCAGATGTAGAGCGCAGACAGCACCAGCTGCACGATGCCGAGCACGGTCAGCAGGGTTGTGTTGTAGCCCAGGCCGGACAGACCCAGGTAGCTGATGCCGGCGATGATGCCGAATCCGCCGACGATGAAGCCGAGCACGGCAGCGGCCGTCAGGATGCCGGGCCGCTTCGTTGCAACCGGCGCGCCGTACTGCTGGCCGCCGTTGGGCTGCTGGGCACCGTAGGGCTGCTGGCCGCCGTTGGGCTGCTGGGCACCGTAGGGCTGCTGGGCACCGTAGGGCTGCTGGGCACCGTAGGGCTGCTGCGCGCCGCCGTACGGCTGCGGTGCCGAGTACGGATCTTGCGGCTGGTTCGGGTCCTGCGCGGGGTACGGAGTGGTCATGGCGGCTCGCTCTCGTCGACCGGAAATGTGCGCGCTCATCAGACCACGACCGCGACCCGAACGGAGCAATCTTCGCCACTTCCGGATGACGATCCACGCAGGCAGGTCGATCGTGATGGGAACGGTCCGCTGGACAGCCGACGGACGGGCCCCGGCGATCACCTCCTACGATGGACCCGGCGTTCGAGCAACGAGGCTCGCTGCCGAGCCCGTGGGCCGATCGCCCGTGTGCTCACCCAGCCCGCCCGTCATCTGCCTGAGCAGCCCACCGCTGCTCGTCCGGAGGATCCATCGTGTCCAAGCCTGTCGTCCTGATCGCCGAGGAGCTCGCCCCCTCCGCCGTCTCCGTGCTCGGTGACGAGGTGCAGATCCGGTACGTCGACGGAGCGGACCGGGCCGCCTTGCTGCCCGCCCTCGCCGACGCGGACGCGGTGCTGATCCGGTCGGCGACGAAGATGGACGCCGATGCGCTGGCCGCGGCCCCGCGACTGCGGGTGATCGCCAGAGCCGGGGTAGGACTCGACAACGTCGACGTCCCGGCCGCCACCGCCCGGGGAGTGCTGGTGGTCAACGCACCCCGGTCCAACATCATCTCGGCAGCCGAGCAGGCGTTCGCCCTGCTGATGGCCGTCGCCCGCAAGACGCCGCAGGCGCACGCCTCGATGATCGCGGGGGAGTGGAAGCGCAGCGCGTTCACCGGGATCGAGCTGGCCGGCAAGACGGTCGGCGTCGTCGGGTTGGGTCGCATCGGACAGCTGTTCGCAGCCAGGGTCGCCGCCTTCGACACCACCGTCATCGCGTACGACCCGTACCTGCAGCCGGCCAGGGCGGCCTCGCTCGGGGTCACCTTGGTCGATCTGCCGACGCTGGTGCGCGAGGCGGACATCTTGTCGATCCACCTGCCGAAGACGCCCGAGACGGTAGGCCTGATCGGCGCAGCCGAGCTCGCCACGGCCAAGCCGAACCTGATCGTCGTCAATGCCGCCCGTGGGGGACTGATCGACGAGGACGCCCTCGTTGCTGCGCTGCGCGACGGCACCATCGCAGGGGCGGGCATCGATGTCTACGCGACGGAGCCGGCCGGTGCGGATCATCCGCTCCGGACGGCACCCAACGTCGTGCTGACCCCGCACCTGGGAGCCTCGACCGAGGAGGCGCAGGACAAGGCAGGCATCTCGGTCGCCCGCTCGGTCCGGGCCGCGCTGCGCGGCGACTTCGTCGCGGACGCGGTCAACGTTCAGGCCTCCGGGCCGGTGCCCGAGACGGTGCAACCGTGGATCCCACTCGTCTCCCGGCTGGGCACCATCCTCACCGGCGTGGCCGGGGGGCTGCCGAGCCACGTCACCGTCGAGGTCCGGGGTGATCTGGCCGGCTCCGACACCTCCATCCTCGAACTGGCAGCAGTGCGCGGAATCCTGGGACCGGTGGTCTCCGAGGGCGTCTCGTTCGTCAACGCCCCGACGCTCGCGGCAGAGCACGGGGTCCAGCTGGAGTCGATCTCCACCGAGGAGATCGGTGACTACCGCTCGATCGTGACGGTCCGCGGGGCGATGGCCGACGGTGCGCTGCGCACTGTTTCCGGGACGCTGTCCGGCGAGAACCAGGTGGCGAAGCTGGTCGAGATCAACGGCCGCCACTTCGATCTGCGGGCCTCGGGCGACCTGATCCTTCTCGCGTACTCGGATCGGCCGGGCGTGATGGGGTCCGTCGGCACGATCCTCGGTGAGGCGGGGGTCAACATCCTGGCGGCCCAACTGTCCCAGGAGGTCTCCGGCAGAGCGGCGATCATGGTGTTGCGCGTCGACGGGTTGCCCTCCGGTGACGTCCTCGAACGGCTCGCCGCAGCGGTCCAGGCGCGGTCGATCCGCGCCATCCCGGCCGACTGAGGTCGCCCTGTCGATCCATCATGGCCGCAGGCCGCAGGCCGCAGGCCGCATGGCCGCGTGGAGGCATGGCCGCAGGATCGGGCCGACCCGGCGTGGAGTGGCGCTGCTCGTGGAGGCTCAGGCTCCACCACCGGCGTTCGCCGCGCGCCCCGAGCACCCGATCGTGAGCCCGCGCCCGTGCAGGATTGCGCCGGTCGGGTGAACCAGCGCCGGACGATTGCGGCGAGCGGGACGTTTCGCACCACAACCATCACAGGTCGGGAAGATCTTTCCGTCCAGGGCTGGTCAGCGGCCGTACTTCCCCTTAGGTTCAAGATGGCCGTAGCGCATGTGACGGCTGTGAATCCACTGTGGCCCGCCGGATCCGGTGTGCTGCGCATCGTCGGCCCGGCCCCGTCCTACGCGGCGGAAGCGGCACGACGTCCTTTGAAAGGGGAAGGTGTCCATGGCGGTGCCCAGCAGGTCCAGGAGATGGGGAGCGGCGGTGATCGCTGCTTCGGTGGTGGTGGCCATGGCGGTCGCCCCCGCGGCGCAGGCTGCTCCGGCAGGATCGTCCGGGCCGAGCGGGAGTGGCTACACCCCCGCTGAGCCCGGCCCCTACAAGGTCGGGCATGCGGTCTCCGACGGCAAGCTGAAGTTCGAGGTGAAGAAGGCCGACGAGGCTGCGGACGTCGATGTGTTCGTCAAGTTCACCGGGCTCAGCAGCTACTCGGCATGGACCGGGCAGAAAGCTCGTGGCGACGAGGCGGCCAGGAATGCGTCGCTGGCCAAGCGTGCCGCGATCAAGGGCACGGCGAAGTCGGTGCTCGGCGCCGCCCGCGCCGTCGATCCGCAGGCCAAGGTCATCTACACCTCCACCAACCTCGTCCCGGGCGTGGCCATCCGCGCCAGCGGCAAGGCACTCAAGGCCCTGGTGAACCGGCGCGACGTGGTGAACATCGCGCGACTGGTCCCCAAGACCGTCTCCAACGCCGGTGCAGCCCAGCTGACGCGGGTGCTCAACACCTGGCAGTCCACCAAGGCGCTCGGTGATGACGTCAAGGTCGGCATCATCGACACCGGCATCGACTACACCCACGCCGACTTCGGCGGACCCGGAACGGTCGCTGCCTACACCGCTGCCGAGCAGACCTCGGACGGCGCCTGGACCCCGGACCCCGACACCAACGTGGTCGGTGGGTACGACTTCGCCGGCGACGACTACAACGCCAACGAGGCGGCCACTGCCACCCCGGCACCGGATCCCAACCCGCTCGATTGCAACTCGCACGGCACCCACGTCTCCGGCACCGTCGCCGGCCGCGGTGTCGCCGCTGACGGAAGCACCTTCGTCGGTGACTACACCAAGCTGACCAAGACCTCGCTCGAGGCCCTGCGGATCGGCCCGGGTATGGCGCCGAACGCCTCGCTCTACGGCCTCAAGGTCTTCGGCTGCGAGGGCTCCACGAACCTGACCGGTGAGGCGCTCAACTGGGCACTCGACCCGAACGGTGACGGCAACTTCAGCGATCACCTCGACATCGTCAACCTCTCGCTGGGCTCCGACTTCGCCACCGAGGACGATCCCGACAACGAGCTCGTCGACACCCTCGCGGCGACCGGCGTGCTGCCGGTCATCGCCATGGGCAACGGCGGCGACACCACCGACGTCGGCGGCGCTCCCGGTAACGCCGTCCGCGCGCTGAGTGTCGCCAACTCGGTCGACGCGTTCAGCCTGCTCGACGGGATCAAGGCCACCGCGCCCGCGTCCGTCGTCGGCACCTACGCCGGCCAGGTGTCGGTCGCCTACCCGTGGGCCACAGCTCCCCCGGTCTCCGGCACGGTTGCCACCATCCCCGGCAGCAACGCGGACGGTTGTACTGCGCTCTCTGCAGGTGATGCCGCCAAGGTCGCCGGAAAGATCGCCTGGCTCGAGTGGGACGACAACGATTCCACCCGTCGCTGTGGCTCCGTTGCGCGGTCGGGGAACGTCAAGGCCGCCGGCGCCATCGGCGCCGTCTTCACCTCGACGCTGAACACCTTCGCCGCCGGTATCACCGGTGACAAGACCATCCCGGTCTTCCAGATGACCCGCGACACAACCGACGCGCTGCGCGCTTCGGCGACCGCCGGCACCCTGGAGCTGACCTTCGACGGGTCGCTCGTCGGCACCGTCAAGTTCTTCGACAACGCGGCCACCGACACGCTCAACAGCTCGAGCAGCCGCGGACCCCGTGGCGTCCGCGGCGGCATCGTCAAGCCTGACGTCGCCGCGCCGGGTACCTCGATCACCTCGGCAGGCATGGGCACCGGTGCACAGCCGCTGACCATCTCGGGCACCTCGATGGCCACCCCGCACGTCGCGGGCATCGCCGCTCTCGTCAAGCAGGTCCACCCGACCTGGACGACGGAGCAGATCAAGGCCTCGATCATGAACACGGCCGGTAACGACGTCTACACCGGTCCGAACAAGACCGGCCTCAAGTACGCCCCGAACCGGGTCGGCAGCGGTCGAGTCGATGCGCTCAACGCCGTCAACAACGATCTGCTGGTCTACTCGGCCAGCCGTACCGGCGGAGTCTCGGTGTCGTTCGGTCTCCGTCTGCCGGCGATCTCCGAGGCCTCCTCGGTGACCAGTCAGAAGGTCAAGATCCAGAACACGGCCTCCGTCGGTCGCAACGTGACCGCCAGCTACCTGGCCGGCAACACCAACCCGGGTATCGCCTACACGGTGTCGCCGTCCACGCTCTACGTCGGCGCCAGGGCGACGGCCGAGGTCACCGTCACCATGACCGTGAAGCCGGCGCTGTTGCGCCACAAGATCGATCCGACCATGGACGTCACCCAGCTCAACGCGTACACGGGTCTGACCGAGCCGCGGCAGTTCGTCGCGGACGCCTCGGGTCGCCTGATCGTCAAGGACTCCACCACCGGCGCCAGCCTGCGGGTCCCGGTCTACGGCACCGCCGAGGCCACCTCGACGACCAAGGCAGCCAAGGGCACGCTCGCCGGCAAGCCGGCGATCACCCTGACCGGCAAGGGCAACAACGGTCCGGACAAGACGCTGGTCTCGGTGTTGGCCTACGGCGGCAGCAACGGCATCCTGCCGCGCTGCACCGAGACCTCCCAGGGTGGCTGTGTCGGCATCACCTCCGAGCGAGCCGCAGATCTGCAGAACGTCGGTATCGGCTCCGCCAAGGGCCCGTCCGGCACCTACGAGGACGGTTACCTCTGGTTCGGTCTGCAGACCAGGTTGCCGTGGGCGACCATCGGTCACTCGACGGTTCCCTACGTGAACATCTACCTGGCGGGCGACAACCGCAACGGTGTGGGCAGCTACACCATCTACGGCCTGGCCTCGCCGGAGGGCGCCAGCGGCCAGAACGACGTCATGATGGCCGCCACCCAGGACAACCGGACCGGTGATCTGGTCAGCGTCATGCCGTTCAACTACAGCTACGGCGACGTCGACACCAATGTGTTCGACACCAACACGCTGCTGCTGCCGACCGATCCGGCCGCGCTGGGCATCACCAAGAGCACGGTGAACTTCGGGATCAGCTACAAGGTCGGTATCTACAGCAACTTCACCGGCCTGACGTTCGACGAGATCTACGTCCCGACGTTCAACGTCACCCAGCCGCTGGTCTCGACCGGTGCTCCGATCTACTCCGACCAGGGTGGAACGGCGATCCCGATCGTCCTCGGCCGGTATGCCAAGGCCGGTCAGCAGGCGATGGTCGTGCACCTGCACGGTCAGCCCACCCGCAAGGTGGACATCGTCACCGTCAAGTAGTCACCAGCGGTGGCCGGTCGGGTGACCGGCCACCGACACCACCTTCGGCCCGGCGGCCGCACCCGGAAGGGTGCACCGCCGGGCCGAAGGCGTCCCAGTGGCTGATACGACTACGCTGAGCACGGCTCCGGTCGGTCGATCGGGTGTCGTCACCGGGAGTGCTGCTGGTCGAGTCGTCCCGGATCACCCTTCGGTACCAACCCCAGAGGTTCCCTGCAGCGGTGCCGCTCCTTCCCGGGCGGCGGAGAGAAGTGAGCGTCGATGAAGCTGGTTGTGATCCCCGGCGACGGAATCGGACCGGAAGTCATCGCCGAGGGACTCAAGGTCCTCGGCGGCGTCGTCCCCGACGTGGAGACGACCACCTACGACCTCGGCGCCAGTCGTTGGCATCGCACGGGCGAGCTGCTGCCCGATTCGGTGCTGCGGGAGGTACGCGAGCACGACGCGATCCTGCTCGGCGCTGTCGGCGATCCGACGGTACCGTCCGGCATCCTGGAGCGTGGCCTGCTGCTGCGGCTGCGCTTCGAGCTCGACCACCACGTCAACCTGCGGCCGGCCAGGCTCTATCCGGGAGTTCCCGGGCCGCTGTCCGGCGACAAGTCGGTGGATCTGGTGGTGCTCCGGGAAGGCACCGAAGGCCCGTACGCCGGTAACGGTGGTCTGCTGCGCAAGGACACCCCGCACGAGATCGCCACCGAGGTCTCCCTCAACACCTACTTCGGCGTCGAACGCGTGGTCAGGGACGCCTTCGAGCGCGCCGCCCGTCGACCCCGCCGGCACCTCACGCTGATCCACAAGACCAACGTCCTGGTCCATGCCGGCCAGTTGTGGAGCCGCGTCGTCGAGGAGATCTCCCTGGAGTACCCCGACGTGACCGTCGCCTACTCGCACGTCGATGCCGCCATGATCCACCTGGTCACCGACCCGGCGCGGTTCGACGTGGTGGTCACCGACAACCTGTTCGGCGACATCTTCACCGACCTCGCCGCGGCCGTCTCCGGTGGGATCGGGCTGGCCGCTTCCGGCAACCTGGACGTGTCGCGAGAGAACCCGAGCATGTTCGAGCCGGTGCACGGATCCGCTCCGGACATCGCCGGTACCGGACAGGCCGACCCCACCGCAGCGGTGCTCAGCGTGGCTCTGCTGCTGGACCACCTGGGTCTGACGGATGCCGCGCGTCGGGTCGAGGCGGCCGTTGCCTTCGATCTGGCCACCCGGCAGCCGGGCTCGCCCGGGCGCACGTCCGCGATCGGCGACCGGCTCGCGGCGCTGGCGTCGAGCTGACGGGCGGCGCAGCATGTCCCTCCCGGACACCGGCGTCCCGTTGACCTCCTCCGTGCCCCAGAAGTCGTCGCCCCAGAAGTCGTCGCCCCAGAAGTCGTCGCCCGAGAAGTCGTTGCCGCGGACCGCCGCCGGCGAGCGGGTGCTCTCGTCGCTGGGGGACACCTTCCACGTCTTCGACACGACCCTGCGCGACGGCGCCCAGCGTGAGGGCATCACCTACTCGGTTCCGGACAAGCTGGCGGTCGCCCGGCTGCTCGACGAACTCGGGGTCGGCTTCATCGAGGGTGGCTGGCCCGGTGCGATGCCTAAGGACACCGAGTTCTTCGCCCGCGCGGCCGCCGGCGAGCTCGAGCTGAGGTCGGCGCAGCTGGTCGCCTTCGGTGCCACCCGCAAGGCCGGTGTCCGGGTCCAGGACGACCTGCAGGTCCGGGCGCTGCTCGATTCGGGCGCCCCGGTGGTGACGCTGGTGGCGAAGTCCGACGTCCGGCACGTCGCGCGCGCCCTGCGGACCACGAACGAGGAGAACCTGGCGATGGTGCGCGACACCGTCGCCTTCCTCGTCGAACACGGTCGCCGGGTGTTCCTGGACTGCGAGCACTTCTTCGACGGTTTCTCCGTCGACCGTGACTACGGCCTGCGGGTCGGTGAGGCGGCGGTCTCCGCCGGCGCCGACGTGATGGTGTTGTGCGACACCAACGGTGGTCAACTGCCGGTGTCGCTGGGCCGGACCGTCGCAGAAGTGGTGCAGCGCACCGGGTTCCGGATCGGCATCCACTGCCAGGACGACACCGGGTGCGCCGTCGCCAACTCGGTCGCCGCGGTCGAGGCCGGCGCCACCCACGTGCAGTGCACGGCCAACGGCTACGGCGAGCGGGCCGGCAACGCCGACCTGTTCGCGGTGCTGGGCAACCTGATCATGAAGCTGGAGCTGCCGGTCCTTCCCGAGGGCCGCCAATCGGAGCTGGTGCGGGTCTCGCACGCGATCGCCGAGATCGCCAACATCGCGCCGGACACCCACCAGGCGTACGTCGGCGCGTCCGCGTTCTCGCACAAGGCTGGGCTGCATGCCAGCGCCATCAAGGTCGATCCGGAGCTGTACAACCATCTGGATCCCGGTGCGGTCGGCAACGACATGCACATCCTCATCACCGAGATGGCCGGACGGGCCTCGGTCGAGCTCAAGGCAAGGGAACTGGGCATCGACCTGGCGGACCACCCGCAGGTGGTCGAGCGCGTCGTGCAGACCGTCAAGCAGCGCGAGGCGCGCGGGTTCTCCTACGAGGCGGCCGATGCCTCCTTCGAGCTGCTGCTCCGGGAGGAGCTCGCGCGCGACGGTGTCGGACCGGACGAGCCCATGACGGACCTGTTCACGGTCGAGTCGTACCGGGTGATCGTGGAGAACCCGTTGCACACCGAACGCGAGGAGGTCTCCAGCGAGGCGACGGTCAAGGTGCACGTGGCCGGGCGCCGGGTGATCGCCACCGCGGAGGGCAACGGTCCGGTCAACGCCCTGGACACCGCTTTGCGGACGGCGCTGGACGGCCTGGCCGAACTGCGGGACGTCGAACTGATCGACTACAAGGTGCGGATCCTCGACGGGGACGCCGGCACCGATTCGGTCACCAGGGTGCTGGTGTCCTCCACCGACAGCCACCGCGAGTGGACGACCGTCGGGGTCCACCCGAACGTCGTCGAGGCCTCCTGGCAGGCTCTGGTGGATTCGCTGCGGTACGCCTTGACCCGATCGGCGCCGAGCCCGACCGCGCACCGTTCCGCGTGAAGAGTCCTTAGTACCGACAAGTGGGAGCACATCGATGAGACTGGCCCGTGTGGCACATCCGGAACACGGCGTGGCCTTCGTGACGGTGGACGGCGATTTCGACGGCTATGACGCCCAGGGGCGGCCGATTCCGGCCGTCGGGACGTCGGCCCGGGAGATCCTGGCGCATCCGTTCGGCACGCCCGAGTACTCGGGTCGGGTGTTCGACCTCGCCCAGTGCCGGCTGCTGGCGCCGATCCTGCCGCCCAAGATCGTCGCCTTCGGTCGCACCTATGCCGAGCACGCCGCCGAGCTCGGCAACCACGTGCCGGACGAGCCGCTGTGCTTCCTGAAGCCGTCCACGTCGGTGGTCGGGCCGGGAGCCGCGATCGCCCTGCCCGCGCAGAGCCGCGAGGTCAGCTTCGAGGGCGAGTTGGCGGTGGTGATCGGCCGGCCTTGTCGCGACGTGGCTGCCGAGGACGTCTCGTCGGTGATCCTGGGGTACACGATCGCCAACGACGTCACCGCCCGGGATCTGCAGAAGACGGACGGTCAGTGGGCCAGGGCCAAGGGGTTCGACACCTTCTGCCCGCTCGGCCCGTGGATCGAGACCGATCTGGACCCGGCAGGGTTGAACATCCGCACCGAGGTGGACGGTGAGGTGAAACAGGACGGAACGACCTCCGACATGGTGTTCACCATCGGTGAGCTGATCGAGTGGATCTCCTCGGCGATGACGTTGCTGCCCGGCGACGTGGTGTTGACCGGGACGCCCGAAGGAGTCGGCCTGCTGTCCGAGGGAAACATCGTGAGCATCGAGATCGAGGGCATCGGAACGCTGGTCAATCCGGTCTCCGCACGTCGCTGAACTGCGGATTGGTCTCGTGCAGTAGGCAGCCTGTACGATCATCTGCGGTGCTCGGACGGTTCTTTTCACACCGGATCCGGACGAGCCTGTGGGGTATGGTGTAATTGGCAACACAGCTGATTCTGGTTCAGCCATTCAAGGTTCGAGTCCTTGTACCCCAGCGAGTCCGGCAGGCTCCGATCCTCGCATCGGATGTCTTCCGGATCTCCGGTAGCATCACGGAAGTTCCCAGGCCCCCGTCGTCTAGCGGCCCAGGACGCCGCCCTCTCACGGCGGTAGCGAGGGTTCGAATCCCTTCGGGGGTACCAACGCCTGAGCCCCGGTTCCTCCAGGAACCGGGGCTTTCGTGTACCCGGTGCTTCGGTGGTCCCCTTCGTCTCCCTCGTCGCTCAGGACAGGGAGCAGAACGAAGGAGTCGAGATTCCGGAACATCGAGACCGGGCCGGGCATCGTCGGGATCTCGGCTCACTCCGTCCGCTCGATCAGCGTGGGCGGAACGTCAGAGTCGGGCAGTCAGCGCGTCGGACGCCTGGATCAGATCGCCCGCCCACCGGGCGCCGGGGCGGCGGCCGATCCGTTCGATCGGACCGGACACCGACACGGCGGCGATCACCGCGCCGGCGCGATCCCGGATCGGGGCCGACACCGAGGCGACCCCCGACTCGCGCTCGCCGGCCGACTGTGCCCAGCCGCGTCTGCGGACCTCGGCCAGCATCCGATCGGTGATCGTGCCGTCGGCGAGAGCGGTCCGCTGGGTGGCGGTGTCACCCCACGCAGCGAGCACCTTCGCTGCGGAACCGGCCGTCATCGGCAGCCGCGCGCCGAGCGGAACGGTGTCGCGCAGACCGGATGCGGGCTCGGAGACCGCGATGCAGGTCCGCATCATCCCGTCGGGACGGTAGACCTGGACGCTCTCGCCGGTGCGATCCCGGAGTCTGGGGAGTACCTCGGTGGAGGCGGACAGCAACGGGTCGGGGGCGCTGGCAGCGAGCACGGCCAGCATCGAACCGGGATGCCACCGTCCCAACTCGTCCCGACCCAGCAGACCGTGCACCTCCAGGCCGACGGCGAGACGGTGTGCGGTGGCGCGGGGAAGGCCGGTCGCTGCACAGAGATCGGCAAGTCCGATCGGCGCTGCCGCCGTCGCCCTGAGTACCTGGACGGCTTTGTCGAGCACGCCGATCCCGCTACTATGTCCCATAGAGCGATACTAGTTTCCCGAATGCTGAGAAGTCCAGGCGCCAAGAAGTCCGGGTACCGAGAAGTCCAGGTAGCGAGAAGTCCAGGTACTGGGAAATCCAGCACCCGCGAAGAGCCCACCCCGGTCGACGCCGACACGCCGAACCGGACCTGTGAAGAGAGAAGGCGATGACCGATGGGTCGCACACTGGCCGAGAAGGTCTGGGAAGCACACGTCGTGCACCGCGCCGAGGGCGAGCCGGATCTGTTGTACATCGACCTGCACCTGATCCACGAGGTCACCAGCCCGCAGGCCTTCGAGGGACTGCGTCAGACCAGAAGGGGTGTCCGCAGAACGGATCTCACGCTGGCGACCGAGGACCACAACGTACCGACGATCGGTATCCACCTGCCGATCGCGGACGAGGTGTCGCGAACCCAGGTCGACACGTTGCGCAAGAACTGCGCCGAGTTCGGGGTCCGACTCTTTCCGATGGGCGATGCGGAACAGGGCATCGTGCACGTCGTCGGCCCGCAGCGTGGCCTCACCCAGCCTGGGATGACGATCGTCTGCGGTGATTCGCACACCTCCACCCACGGCGCGTTCGGCGCGCTGGCGTTCGGCATCGGTACCAGCGAGGTCGAGCACGTGCTGGCAACCCAGACGTTGCCGCTCAAGCCTTTCCGGACGATGGCGATCACGGTGGACGGCGATCTGCCGGACGGGGTCACCGCCAAGGACATCATCCTGGCCGTGATCGCGAAGATCGGGACCGGCGGGGGTCAGGGATATGTGCTGGAGTACCGGGGCTCCGCGATCCGTGCGCTGTCGATGGAAGCCAGGATGACCATCGCCAACATGTCCATCGAGGCCGGCGCCCGGGCCGGCATGATCGCACCGGACGAGACCACCTTCGCCTACCTCGAGGGTCGGGAACACGCACCGAAGGGTGCCGACTGGGACGCCGCTGTCGAGTACTGGCGGTCGCTGGCCACCGACGAGGACGCACAGTTCGACACCGAGGTCGTGCTCGACGCTGCCACGCTGTCCCCGTTCGTCACCTGGGGAACCAATCCGGGACAGGGACTTCCGCTGTCCGCATCGGTTCCCGACCCCGAACTGATGACCGACGAGGGGGAGCGGACGGCCGCCGAGCGGGCCCTTCAGTACATGGGGTTGACCGCGGGCACTCCGCTCAAGGAGATCGCCGTCGACACGGTGTTCCTGGGCTCCTGCACCAACGGCCGGATCGAGGACCTGCGCACCGCCGCCGCGTTGATCGAGGGTCACACGGTCGCTGCGGGCGTGCGGATGCTCGTCGTTCCGGGTTCGATGCGGGTCAAGTTGCAGGCCGAGACCGAGGGCCTGGACAAGATCTTCCTCGCCGCAGGCGCTGAATGGCGGCACGCCGGCTGCTCGATGTGCCTGGGTATGAACCCGGATCAGCTCGCCCCCGGCGAGCGCTCCGCCTCGACCTCCAACCGCAACTTCGAGGGTCGCCAGGGAAAGGGAGGCCGGACCCACCTGGTCTCCCCCGAAGTCGCTGCCGCGACAGCGATCCTGGGCACTCTGGCCTCCCCGGCCGACCTTGCGGGGAGCCCGGTGACCACCGGCGCCTGAGCGCTCGTCCCGTCGTCCACCGGCGTCCGTCACGGCCCCTCACCGGCCACCGTCATCACTCAGCAGAGCTGGAGCCCTCACATGCAGGCCGTCACCACCCACACCGGCGTCGGGATCCCGTTGCGCCGCAGCAACGTCGACACCGACCAGATCATCCCCGCGGTGTACCTGAAGCGGATCACCCGCACGGGGTTCGAGGACGGGTTGTTTGCGGCCTGGCGCTCGGATGAGAACTTCGTCCTCAACCAGCCGGTGTTCGCGGCCGGCTCGGTCCTGGTGGCAGGGCCGGACTTCGGGACAGGCTCGTCCCGCGAGCACGCGGTGTGGGCGCTGAACGACTTCGGGATCAGGGTGGTGATCTCCTCGCGCTTCGCCGACATCTTCCGCGGCAACGCCGGAAAGGGCGGTCTGGTGGCCGCCGAGGTCGCCCAGGACGATGTGGAACTGATCTGGAAAGCCTTGGAGAACGCGCCGGGTTCTGAGATCACCGTCGACCTCGAATCGATGACCGCGACCGTCGGCGCGCTGGTCGTGCCCTTCGGGATCGACTCCTACACCCGGTGGCGATTGATGGAAGGGCTGGACGACATCTCGCTCTCGCTGCGTCACGAGGCCGACATCACGGAGTTCGAGAACTCCCGCCCGGCGTTCCTGCCGCGCACCGACGTCGCCTGACGTTCATCGGTCGACAGTCGTTGCAGCGCAACGGCTCTCCTGCTCAGATTCTGACCCGCCAGGTTGTGCTGCGCCGGCTGCCCGAAGGCGTCGGCCGCATCGGAGGTGACCGGGAACGAGGCCGGGAGGTGCCGGTCAGCTGCATCCGCGACGGGGCCCATGCGGGCTTCCAACCGGTGCCGCTGAGGTCCGGCGGCCCCGCTCCCGGACCGGCGGATCAGGCCTCGGGCCGTCGAGATCGGTTGGCTCACAGCGGGGTTCGCGCTGCGCTGTCCGCGTGGCGTATTGGCATCTTCGCAGATGGGCGCCTACTCTTTCGGCGAGTCGGCTCCGAAAAGGTGAGCTGGTACCGAACGTCCTGGAGGGACAGTGAACAAGACAGAACTCGTCGACAAGCTCGCAGAGCGCTTGGACGGGAACAAGACCACAGCTTCCGCAGCGGTCGAGGCGATCATCGACCTGGTGGTGCGTGAGGTCCAGCGCGGAAGCAGCGTCTCGCTGTCCGGATTCGGTGTGTTCGAGAAGCGGGACCGTGCAGCACGCACCGCCCGCAACCCGCGCACCGGTGAGGTCGTGAAGGTCAAGAAGACGACCGTGCCTGCGTTCCGCCCCGGCCTGCGCTTCAAGGATGTCGTGTCCGGTGCGGTCAAGCTGCCCAGGGTCACCGCGGTGACCACCCGCACGGCGGCTGTGAAGCCGGCTGCCACCACCCGGACCCGTGCCACCGCAACGACGACGGCCGCAGCGAAGCCTGCCGCGACCCGCACCCGTGCGGCTGCGGCCAAGCCGGCCACCACCGCTGCGGCGAAGCCGGCGACGACCCGGACCCGTGCGGCGGCGGCCAAGCCGGCCACCACGGCCGCGAAGCCCGCTGCCACTCGGACCCGCGCCGCCGTTTCGACTGCGGCCGCTGCGAAGCCGGCTGCGACCCGGACCCGTGCGGCTGCGGCCAAGCCGGCCACCACCGCTGCCGCGAAGCCGGCTGCGACCCGGACCCGTGCGGCTGCGGCCAAGCCGGCCACCACCGCTGCCGCCACCCGGGCTGCCGCGAAGCCGGCCACTGCCAAGCCCGCTACCGCGAAGTCGGCCGCTACCAAGGCTGCTCCGAAGGCTGCCGCTGCCAAGAAGGCTCCGGCCAAGGCTGCCGCCAAGCCGGCTGCTGCCAAGAAGTCCACGGCGAAGGCTGCAGCCAAGAAGGCTCCGGCCAAGGCCGCTGCCAAGCCGGCCGCGAAGAAGCCCGCGAAGAAGAAGTGATCCGGCGCCCCGGAACCCGGGGCCCAGCTGCATGATCCAGGCCCGGAACGCATGCGTTCCGGGCCTGGCCCGCATCCGGGACCGATCAGTCGAGCGGGGTGACGATCGGTGCTGGATGTCGGTCGGCCTGGATCAGCCGCTCGCCGTCGAAGGTGAGGACCCAGTGCGCCGCTTTGGGTGTGCTGACATCGGGCAGGTGCAGCTCCGCGCTGGTCGCCAGGGACCGCAACGCTCCGGGGATCACTCCGCCCTGGCTGCACATCACGAACCGGGTGGTCGGATTTCCCGCGAGCAGGGTGCGGATCAGCCGCCGAGCAGCGGCGGGTTCGTCCCGGTACCGTTCCTCGCCGAGTCCGCCGTCGATCTCGATCGACAGCGCGCACCGGGTCGCTGTCGGCTTGAGAGTCTGGACGCAGCGAACGGCCGGAGCACTGACGAGTCGCTCGGGTGCGTAGGCGTCCAGGATGTGCTGCAAGGAATCTGCCTGGGCGCGGCCCTTGGCGTCCAGCGGACGGCTCACGTCGTCGCCGTCGAACGTTTCACGTTTTCCCGCCCGGGCGTGCCGCACGACGACCATCGTGCTGAGATCCACCGGAACCGAGGCGAAGTCGCCCACCGCGCCGATCTCATCGGGGTAGTCCAGCCGGTCGATCGCCTGCTCCGGGGTCACCCACTCCAGCCGGTCGACCTCAGCGTTGGGATGGAATCGGCCGCGCCCCGCCCTGACCGAGAAGTACGTGACCTCCTTGGGGCCGGCGGCGACTTCGTAGCGAGCCCGCCCGACCACCCGACCGAGCACGCCGGCGAATCCGGTCTCCTCGGTGATCTCACGAAGCGCCGTCTGCTGCACTGACTCCCGGTGTTTCACCTTGCCCTTGGGCAGGCTCCAGTCGCTGTAGCGCGGTCGGTGTACGACGGCGATGCGGATGCCGTGCCGCTCTGTGTGACGCCACAGCACGCCACCGGCTCCGGTGACCGCCGGAAGGTCCTGCTCCTTTTTCGCCACCTGGGTTATTCGCCACCTGCGGTCCCACCGCGGAGCAGGATGCGCTGGGTGTTCTTGCCGGGATGGTGGGTCCACCCGTCGGTGGTCAGGTCCCAGCGGTCGATGTCGTCCCGGTTCAACAACTTCAGCATCGCGTCGAGCCGGGCGGTGGTCTTCGGATCGGTGAGCTTCACCAGGGCCTCGACCCGTCGATCGAGGTTGCGGTGCATCATGTCCGCGCTGCCGATCCAGTACTCCGGTTCGCCGCCGCCACCGAAGTAGAAGACCCGGGAATGCTCCAGGAACCGGCCGACGACCGAGCGCACCCTGATGTTCTCGCTGAGCCCGGGGACACCGGGCTTGATGGCACAGATCCCCCGTACGGTCAGATCGATCTCGACCCCGGCGTTGGAGGCGCGGTACAGCGCATCGATGACGCCCTCGTCGACGATCGAGTTCATCTTGAGGATCACCCGTCCACGTCGCCCAGCGCGCTGGTGGCCGATCTCGGCCTCGATCCGCTCGACGATGCCCGAACGGAGGGAGTGCGGTGCCACCAACAGGTTGCGGAACTCCGTCTGCCGCGAGTACCCGGTCAGCACGTTGAACAGGTCTGTGAGGTCGGCGCCGATCTTCGGATCCGCCGTCAACAGGCCGAGGTCCTCATAGATGCGCGCGGTCTTCGGGTTGTAGTTGCCGGTGCCGATGTGGCAGTACCGGCGGATGGTCGAGCCCTCCTGGCGGACGACCAGGGCCGTCTTGCAGTGCGTCTTGAGGCCCACCAGGCCGTAGACGACGTGCACGCCCGCGCGCTCCAGCGCCTTGGCCCAGGAGATGTTCGCCTGCTCGTCGAAGCGGGCCTTGATCTCCACCAGGGCCACCACCTGCTTGCCGGCAGCGGCCGCGGCGATCAGCGCATCGACGATCGGCGAATCACCCGACGTGCGGTACAGCGTCTGCTTGATGGCCAGCACGTGCGGATCCTCCGCCGCCTGTTCGATGAAGCGCTGCACCGTGGTTGCGAACGACTCGTACGGATGGTGCAGCAGCACATCGCCTTCGCGGAGTGTTGCGAAAACGCTCTTGGGGGTCTCGCCCTCCACGAACGCGGGGTTGGTGGCAGGGACGAAGGGCGTGTCCTTGAGCTCCGGACGGTCCAGTCCGTTGAGCTGCCACAGGCTGGACAGATCCAACAGACCGCGGACCTCCATCGCGTCACCGGGATCGACGTCGAGCTCGGCGATCAGCAGGTCGAGGATGCGGCTGCTCGTCGTGTCGGTGATCTCCAGACGCACCGGAGGGCCGAACTTCCGCCGCGCGAGCTCCCGCTCGAGCGTCTTGAGCAGGTCCTCGTCACGGTCCTCCTCGACATCGAGATCGGCGTTGCGGGTCACGCGGAACGTCTGGTGCTCCACGACCTCCATACCGGGGAACAGCTCGGCGAGATGGGCGGCCAGCAGGTCTTCGAGCGGCAGGAAGTCGTCGGCATCGGGTCGGACCCTGACGAACCGGTCGACGTTGTCCGGAACCTTGACGCGCGCGAACCTCTCTGTGGTCGAGCCGGGATCGCGGACCAGCACGGCCATCGAGAGGCTCAACCCTGAGATGTACGGGAACGGGTGGGCAGGATCGACGGCCAGCGGGGTGAGCACGGGGAAGATCCGCGCAGTGAAGTACTCCGCGAGTCGCTTCTTGTCCTGGTGCTCGATCGATTCCCAGTGCACGACCCGGATCCCGGCGGCGGCCAGCGCCGGCAGGATGTCGTCGACGAAGCACCGACCCTGCCGGTCGACGAGCTCCTGGGTCCGCTCGGAAATCATCCTGAGCTGCTCGCCGGCCGTGCGGCCGTCGCCACTGGTGACCGAGAGCCCCATCTGCTTGCGGCGCTTCAGCCCGGCCACCCGCACCATGTAGAACTCGTCGAGGTTGGAGGAGAAGATCGCCAGGAACTTGGCCCGCTCCAGCAACGGCTGCTCGGGATCCTCGGCCAGCGCGAGCACCCGCTCGTTGAAGTCCAACCAGGACGCCTCCCGGTTGAGGTAGCGGTTGTCCGGGAGCGGCGCGGCGTGGGCCGGGTCGGCGGTGGCAGGTTCCTCGCGCCGGACCCGTTCGCTGTGGAAGGGCTCGAAGACCGCCGGCTGTCCGTCACTGTCCGTGCGGGGATCCGATCCCGGTCCGCTGCCGTTCGGTGCGGCGAGCGCAGTGCCGTCGCTGGACGCGGCGTCGACGACCCAACCGGCCGCGGGATCAGTCTGGGCGGGTGCACTGTCGGGTGCGGTGGTCTCCGCTGCTGGGGTGTCGATGTCAGTCACGCACCCAGTCTCCCGGTTGTCAGGGCTTCCGTGCCACCAACGCACCGTGACATTTGTGCGGTGACTACTGTTGACGGGACGTCACCCGCGGGTCGGCCCGGTGGTGATCCGTGAGTTACTCGGCCCCTGACGGCCCCGACGCGAAGGACTGCGATGGCGCGCTTCAAGGCTCTGGAACCGAGCAACCTCTGGCACCGCTTCTGCGCCATGATCCTGTACCCGCTGACCAGGTTGCTGGGCAAGCGGCAGTACGTCGGGATGGAGAAGCTGAACCGGCCGGGGGCGATGCTCCTCGTCGGCAACCACATCAGCCACCTCGACCCGATGTACGACGTCGTGATGATCCACCAGGCCGGCCGGATCCCACACGTGCTGGCCAAGGCGGGGTTGTTCCGGATCCCGTTCGTCGGCAAGGCGTTGTACGGCACCGGCCAGATCCCGGTCGAACGCGGTAGCGGCGCCGGTCAGGCCGCGCTGGATCCGGCGAAGCAGGTGCTCGCCGACGGCGGGGTGGTGCTCATCTACCCGGAGGGAACCGTGACCCGGGAGCCGAACTTCTGGCCGATGCGGCCCCGACCGGGGGTGGCGGCGCTCGCCCTGGCCGGCGACTTCCGGGTGGTCCCGATCGTGCACTGGGGCACCCAGAAGGTCTACAACTCCTATGCAACGGAAGGCACCCGCAAGCTGAAGCTGTTCCCGCGGCAGGACGTGAAGGTGGTGGTCGGTGACGACATCGACCTCTCCGAGTTCCGGGGCCGAGAAGTCGACGCCAGGGCGATCCGCGACGTCTCGCTCAAGGTGATGGGGGAGTTGGCCTCGATGCTGGCCGAGATCCGCGGCGAACAGGCGCCGGCGCAACTGTTCGATCCGAAGAAGGCCGCTCGGCTGCAGGGGTCCACCGGCACCACCGAGCGTCCTGCCGCCGCGGCGACCGACGGGGACGGTTCTTGACGTACCCCGGATCGACTGCGCTGCACCATTTCGCGGTGGTGGGTGCCGGAGCGTGGGGGACGACGTTCGCCAAGGTGCTCGCGGACGCCGGCCGCGAGGTGGTGCTGTGGGGGCGGCGGGATTCGGTCGTCGCGGAGATCACTGCCGACCACTGCAATTCGGGGTACCTGCCGGGCGTGGTGCTGCCGGACACCATCACGGCCACCGGGGATCTGGAGCATGCACTTGACGGTGCGGACGCGGTGGTGCTGGCGATCCCCAGCCAGTCGATGCGGGAGAACCTCTCGGTCTTCCGAGACCTGATTCCCCCTGCGGGACCGGTGATCTCGCTGGCCAAGGGGGTCGAGATCGGCACCGGTCTGCGGATGAGCGAAGTGATCAGCTCGGTCGGCCGGATCTCCGGAGAGCGGGTGGTGGTGCTCAGCGGTCCGAACCTGGCCCGCGAGATCGCCGCCGGTCAGCCGACCGCCACGGTGCTCTCGTGCGTCGACCACGTCACGGCGGTGCGCGTCCAGCAGGCCTGCGTCAGTGGCTACTTCCGGCCGTACACGATCACCGATGTCATCGGCACCGAGATCGCCGGCACCACCAAGAACGTCATCGCGCTGGCCACCGGCATCGCCGAGGGGCTGGGGCTGGGACTGAACACCTCGGCCTCACTGATCACCCGGGGACTCAACGAGATGACGCGGCTGGGGATGAGGCTCGGAGCCCGCCCGGAGACGTTCGCCGGCCTGGCCGGCCTCGGCGATCTGGTCGCCACCTGTTCATCACCGCTGTCCCGCAACCGATCGCTGGGCGTGCTGCTCGGACAGGGTCGATCCGTCGACGAGGCGCAGGAGCTCACCGGCACCCTCGCCGAGGGCGTCGTGAGCTGTCGCTCCACCCGCGACCTCGCCCTGCGCCACGGCATCGACATGCCCATCACCGAAGCCGTGTTCCAGGTCTGCCACCGGCACGCACCGCCGGAGCAGATGATCCGCGCGCTGATGGACCGGCCTCCGACCCCTGAATAGAAACCGCGAACGGCCGATGTGGCCGTTCCGTGCGGCGCACCGAGGGAGGCGCGCCGGGCGCTTAGGGTGGGCGGCATGACGAGCTCCACCGATCCGCCCGCCGCCTCCCTTCGCGATGCGCCTCCTGCTGCTGATCGGCTGCGGGTGGCCGTCGTGTTCGGCGGGACCAGTGGTGAGCACCCCGTGTCGTGCCTGTCGGCTGCCAGCGTCACCAGCCGGCTGGACCCCGATCTCTTCGACGTCATCGCGGTCGGCATCACCCCGCAGGGGGCCTGGCGGCAGGTGGATCCGGCGAGCCTGGTGCCGATCGACGGCGCGCCGCTGCCCCAGGTCAGCGGGTCGAGCGAGATCACGCTGCTGCCCGACGCGACCTCGGGCGCGCTGGTCGCGGTCGGTGATCGGGCGGGCGCTGCAGGCATCGATGTCACCGGGATCAAGGTCGACGTGGTGTTCCCGGTGCTGCACGGCCCGATGGGGGAGGACGGCACCATCCAGGGTCTGCTCGAGCTGGCCGGAATCCCGTACGTCGGTGCGGGGGTGCTGGCCTCCGCCACCGGCATGGACAAGGAGTTCACCCGCAAGCTGCTGGTGGCAGAGGGACTGCAGGTGTGTGACTGGGCGGTGCTGCGGCCGGGCGTCGCCACCCTCACCCAGCAGCAGAAGGACGACCTCGGGTTGCCGGTGTTCGTCAAACCCGCGCGGGCCGGATCGTCGCTGGGTGTGTCGAAGGTCGACGACTGGGCCGACCTGGACGCGGCCATCGCGCTCGCCCGCCGCGCCGATCCGAAGGTGCTGGTGGAGGCGGCCGTGGTCGGCCGGGAGATCGAGTGCGGTGTCCTGGAGCGCCCGGACGGCAGCGTCGTTGCGTCGCCGACCGCCGAGATCCACGTCGCCGGCGAGCATGCCTTCTACGACTTCGAGGCCAAGTACCTCGACGACGCGTCCACCTTCGACATCCCGGCCCAGCTCCCGCCAGGCATCGAGGACCGGGTGCGCGAGCAGGCGGTCAGCGCGTTCCGGGCGCTGGACTGCCAGGGCCTGGCCCGGGTCGACTTCTTCGTCTCCGAAGATGGCCGGATCCTGGTGAACGAGATCAACACCATGCCGGGTTTCACCTCGATCTCCATGTACCCCAGGATGTTCGCCGCCGGTGGCGTCGACTACCCGACGCTGCTGACGACCCTCGTCCGCACTGCCGTGGCCAGAGGCACCGGCCTGCGCTGAGGGAGCTCCTCGTGCGGCCGGCCGCGGCTGTGCCCCGGGTCCCGCCCGGCGGGATCCACGGGTTCGCAGGCTGACCCGGCGGATACCCGCCCATGCCCGAGCCTCTCCCTGACCCGGGGGCACAGCCGCGTCCGGTCGCCGTCGTCGATGAGGCGGGAGAAACGTGTGCCCCGGCCGGATGCTGATGTGGAACAGGGTCACCCCGACGGTGATCGGGCGTACGACCAAGGAGGGCGTCGAGATCCCGTCGGAGCTGGAACCGGTCAGTTGTCGGTGGTGGTGGGCAGTACCCCGCCCTTGCAAAGGGTGCCGTCCGCCTGGGCGGTGGACGGCATCACGCCGGAGATCACCGCGGAGAGCTCCTGGATGGCACCGCTGCCGGCGCCGTCGGGGAGGGTGAGTGCGATCCGTACCGGCCGGTCGGCGGCGAGGTAGGTGGTCTGCCCACCCTCGCTGCGCTGCAGCCACAACACACCCTGCAGTGAGTTCGGGCCGCTGATCTGCGTCAGCTGCGAGCTGCAGGTCAGCTCGGCCGGTGTGGGCAGCCCGCAGCGCAGGATGATCGCCGGATCACCCCACGCCGCTGAACCGTCGGGCTCGCCGATCAGCGTGCGCTTCGCCGCACCGCCGAGAGTTGCGGGGAGCGCGGTGGCCAGGTCGGTGCAGTACCTGCCCGTCCCGCCGGGGGACGGCACGGCGGCCAGCCCCAGCGGCTCGGTCGAGGAGGAGTTCACGTTCGACCAGATGATCCCGCCGACGACGACCGCGATCACCAGGATCACCGGTAGCGCCAGGACCATCAGCAGCATGCCGCGCCGGGGTTCGTCCGCGGGCAGCACCTGCGCGCCCGGAGCCGGGTCGGTGCCGTCGGGACTCCCGGCGGTCGGGTCGGGGCTCTCGGGACGACGGGAAGGCATCTGCGGCTGGTGCTCCGTGCGATCAGTGGCCGGGAGTCACCGATGCACGGTGAGACGGCCGGTGTGTGGTCAGAGGTTGACGACGGGGCAGGTGAGGGTCCGGGTGATGCCCTTGACGCCCTGCACCCTGGCCACGACCAGCTTGCCGAGCTCGTCGACGGAGTTCGCCTCGGCGCGGACGATCACGTCGTACGGTCCGGTGACGTCCTCGGCGCTGGTGACGCCGGGAAGCTCGGCGATGGCGGATGCCACCGACGCGGCCTGGCCGACCTCGGTCTGGATGAGGATGAACGCGTGCACCACGATGTGCCCCTTTCGCTGGCGAACTGACGTGCCCTGTCTGTCTGCTTCGCAGGGTAGCCGTTCCGGCCGCTGCGCCGGACATTGCGTCGGCGCCCCGGACGCGCTCGGCCCGCCGCCGATCGGGTGGCGTGCGACCGGGGAGAGGTCGGCGGCGGCGCGCCGGTCCGTGGGTGGGCGGACCCTGCTGCACCATGGACCCACCGCCAGAACCCGAGGAGAGTGGACCAGCCGTGCCTTCAGTGCCATCGTCATCCGCAGGTCGATCAGCGCCGCCCGCAGGCGTCGCGACAACGGTCGAGGAGGTCGGCGAGTTCGGGGTGATCGCTCGGGTGGTGGCGGCACTGCCGCAGCCTGCAGCGACCACCCTGCTGGGCCCCGGTGACGACTGCGCGGTGCTCGCGGCACCCGACGGTCGCGTCGTCACCAGCGTCGACGTGCTGGTGGACGGGGTGCACTTCCGGTCGGACTGGGCCACGGGTGAGCAGATCGGGCGCCGCGCGGCGCTGGCCGCCATGTCGGATGTCGCCGCGATGGGTGCCGTGCCGACTGCGCTGCTGGTCGGGCTCGCTGCACCCGGGACGACGGACGCGGGCCTGCTCCAGCAGATCGGTGCCGGGCTGTCCGCCGCGGCTGCCGAGGTCGGCGCCGATGTGGTCGGCGGTGATGTGACCAGTGCTCCGGTGCTGATGATCTCGGTCACCGTGATCGGCACCCTGGGCGGCGTCGCCCCGGTACTGCGCAGCGGGGCGGGGGTCGGAGACGTGGTGGCCCTGACGGGCCGGATCGGTTGGGCCGCAGCGGGACTGGCGGTACTGACGCGCGGCTTCCGATCACCGGCCGCCGCAGTCGGGGCCTACCGGGTGCCGGAACCGCCGTTGGCGCAGGGCCCGGTCGCTGCCGTCACCGGGGCCACCGCGATGATCGACGTGTCAGACGGGCTGCTGGCCGATCTGGGGCACATCGCCGACGCCTCCGGGGTGGCGATCGATCTGCGATCCCGGGCCCTGACCGTGCCGGCCAGACTCCTCGAGGTGGGATCGGCGCTGGGCAAGGACCCGATGACGTGGCTGCTGACGGGCGGGGACGACCACCCGCTCGCCGCGACCTTCCCCGATACCGCATCCGTACCGGAGGGCTGGACGGTGATCGGCCGGGTGAGCGCCGGCGCCGGCGTGACCGTGGACGGCGCGACCTACGAGGGCGACGCGGGCTGGGACCACTTCCGGTCCGGACGGTGAGGATGCGTGCCCGTGAGGATGCGAAACGGTGAGGATGCGTGACGGTGAGGATGCGATGAGGAGGCCCCGATGACGAAGCCACTGGCCGAGCAGATCGATCCGGGCTGGGCGACGGCACTGGAACCGGTGGCCGACACGATCACCGCGATGGGCGCGTTCCTGCGGGAGGAGGTGGCGGCCGGGCGAAGCTACCTACCCGCCGGCTCGAATGTGTTGCGCGCCTTCACCCGTCCACTGCAGGACGTCCGGGTGTTGATCGTCGGGCAGGATCCCTACCCGACCCCCGGTCATGCGATCGGGTTGTCCTTCGCCGTCGAGCGCGACGTGCGGCCGATCCCACGATCGCTCAAGAACATCTATCGCGAACTGGAGTCCGACCTCGGGATCAGCCCGCCGCAGCACGGTGATCTGTCGGCGTGGGCCGATGCCGGGGTGATGCTGTTGAACCGGGTGCTGACGGTCGCCCCCGGTTCCCCTGCATCGCATCGCGGACGTGGCTGGGAGCGCGTCACCGATCGCGCGATCGAGGTACTCGCGGCGCGGGGTGGAGCGCTGGTCGCGATCCTGTGGGGCAAGGACGCGCAGAGCCTGCGGCCGGCGCTCGGTGCGGTGCCGGTGATCGCCTCGGCGCACCCGTCACCGATGTCGGCCGACCGGGGTTTCTTCGGCTCGAAGCCGTTCTCCCGGGCTGATGCGTTGCTCACGGGGCAGGGCGCCGAGCCCGTCGACTGGCGCCTCTGAGGCGGGAGCCCCTCAGAACAGTGCCCGGTCCCAGTCGTCGATGGCGGTCGCGAGCCGGTTCGGGCCCGGCTCGTCCGGTGCGGTGTCCACTGCGGTGGTGGCGGCCAGGAGCAGCGGCAGCAACAACAGCGACGGCAAGGCCAGGCCGGTGCCCAGGTCGAGCGAGCTGAGGGTGTCGATCCCCAGCAGGCCGAGCAACCGGCCGTGGACGATCTCCGCCCGTGGCCCCGGTACGAGGGTGTACCGCTCGGCGCCCGGCGCGAACCGGTGCGCCAGGACGGCGGCGACGACGGTCGGCACGTCGTCCACCATGGTCGGCACGCCACTGAGTGCCGCCTGCAGGATGAAACCGGTCAGTGCGGCGAGGTCGGTACCGCCGGCCACCCGCAGCAGGGTCGCGGCATCACCACTGCCGGTGCTGAGGCGGTAGCGGGCATCACGCACTGCAGCGGCGCGACGACACCAGCCGGCATCGTCGACCCCGGTGCCCCGCCCGCTGACCTCGATCGGTTCCATACCCGTCAGGTGCGAGGCAAGAGCCGCAGCGCTCACGTCGACGCCGACCCCGCACAACCCGGTGAGGAACAGATCGGCGCCGCCTGAGATCAGCCGGTCGGCGGTGTCGCGCCCGATCTGGATCGCCCTGGCCACCTCGTCCAGGGTCAGCGCGTCGGCGATGTCGATCGGCTCGCTGCCCGCGCGCACCCGGTCGGCGCGGACGTCGGGCGGGGTCTCGTCCGCCGTGAGGCCGACGTCCGTGACGTCGATCCGGACGCCGGCCCTGGCGGCCAGTCGTCCGGTGGTGCCTTCCGAGGCCGCGAGCTGCCCGGCGAGCCGGGCACTCTCGGCCGGCGACTCGGCCGTGACCTGGCGCAGGGTGATGCCGTGGTCGGCAGCGAAGACCACCAAGGTGGGTGCGGTCGGGGTCACCGGCGAACCGGGAGAGCGTCGCAGCGCTGCGAGCGCCTCGACCCAGGCCGCGGTCTGGCCCAGCGAACCGGGGGTCAGGGTGGCACGGCGTTGGGCGCTGACCGCCGCAGCGCCGAGATCTGGGGCAGGTACCTGCAGGGAATCGCTCACGGCTGCAACCTACCCGCGCGCGCCGCAGGTGGGACCCCGCGACCGGCGACCTGCAGGCGGGGTGCGCAGCGACCAGAGACGCACGAGAGGTTCCGGCACCCTGGTGCCGGCAGTTAACGGCGGTTAACATGGGCTCTGTCGCCGGCGACCCTGCCGGACGGCACTGCGGCAACCCGTTCGGCAGAAAGCAGCCCTGATGACCCTCCTCGCCAGCAGTACCGCCTCCCAGTTCGGCTTCGCAACTCCCGCGGAGTACGACGAGATCCGGGAGGCGGTCCGGCAGATCGCCGGGAAGCGCGGGCTGCGGGAGTACGCCGAGCGTGGCCGACGCAACGAGCCGCAGACCGAGCTCTGGAACGAACTCGGCGACGCGGGATTCATCGGGATCAACGTCCCCGAGGAGTTCGACGGCGGGGGTGCCGGGATGAGCGAGCTCGCGGTGGTGATCGAGGCCAGCGCATCCGTCGGCTGTCCGCTGTTGCTCACCCTGGTCTCCAGTGCGATCGCCGTGGAAGTGTTGCGCCGTCACGGTTCCGTTGCGCAGCAACAGGAGTGGCTGACCAAGCTCGCCGGCGGGCGGACGAAGGTGGCCTTCGCCATCACCGAACCGGACGCGGGGAGCAACTCGCACAACCTGTCCACCACGGCCAAGCCGGTCGATCCGGCGCAGTCGGACGGTGAGTGGACGATCTCCGGCCAGAAGTACTACATCTCCGGTGTCGAGGAGTCCGAGGCGATCCTGCTGGTCGCCCGCACCGGTACGGACGAGCGCGGCCGTGGGCAGCTCTCGATGTTCCTGGTTCCCACCGGCGCCGCGGGCCTGACCGCCACCCCACTGCCGGTCGCCGCACAGATCACGGACCGGCAGTACACCCTCTTCCTGGACGACGTGCGCGTCCTGGCGACCGCTGTGGTCGGCGAGATCGGCTCCGGTTTGCAGGCGCTGTTCGACGGGCTCAACCCGGAACGGATCGCCACTGCCGCGCTGTGCGTCGGCGTCGGCCGGTGCGCGCTGGACGCGGCCGCCGAGTACGCGCGTACCCGCGAGGTCTGGGGCAAGCCGATCGGCACCCACCAGGGCGTCGCACATCCGTTGGCGCAGGCCAAGATCGACGTCGAGATGGCTGCGCTGATGTTGGCCAAGGCCGCCTGGTTGCACGACAACGGAATGCCGGCCGGTGAGGCCTCGAACATGGCGAAGGCTGCTGCTGCCGATGCCGCAGTCGCGGCTGTCGACGCGGCGATGCAGACCCACGGCGGCAACGGCATGTCGCAGGAGTACGGCCTGATGTCGTTGTACGGCATGGCCCGGCTGCTGCGGATCGCGCCGGTGAGCAAGGAAATGATCCTCAACTACGTCTCGCACACCTCGCTGGGCCTACCCCGTTCGTACTGAGCGGCACCCCGCACCACTGACACACGAAGGGCCCCGGTCGCTGACCGGGGCCCTTCGCGGTGGTGGCGCGCTCGGGTCGAGCGCGCGAAGCTTCACCTGCCGAAGGTGTCCTTGGCAGCGTCCTTGACGTTCTCGCCGGCCTTCTTGGCCTCGGCTTTGGCCTGATCGCCCTGGCCCTCGGCCTCGAGCGACTCGTTGTCGGTCGCCTTGCCGGTGGCTTCCTTCGCCTTGCCGGACACATCCTCGGCGGTGTTCTTGATCTTGTCTCCGAGCGACATCTTGAACCTCCTGGTGCAGGTGGTGTCCGATTCCACGGACGTCGCGGTGGTGCCGCGACACCATCAAAGTGCCCGCTGCGGGTGCGATCAAACCTGCACGAAGATGTGGAAAACGCGTGAATCGCCCGTTCAGACGGAGCCGAACGCCAACTCGCCGGCCGACCAGGTGCCCAGTACCGCGGTACAGGCGATCGCGTCGATCGCAGCGCGGTCGGCGGCGGGGTCTCCCGTGGCCTCGGGCACCGGGTCGGTGTCCACACAGACCAGGTCTGCCAGGTGACCTGGAGTCAGGGAGCCCAGATCGTCCGCGCGCCCGATCGCTCGCGCACCACCCACGGTGTGGGCGGCGAGGGCCTCGGCGGGTGACACCGCCTCTTGCGTGCGCCAGCCACCGGGTGGTGTTCCGTCGAGCCGGGTCCGGGTGACGGCCGCGTGCAGCGCCAGGAACGGGTTCGGGCTCTCGATCGGCGCGTCCGAGCCGAACGCCAGGGTGCCACCGGCGGCCAGCACGCTGCGCCAGGCGTAGGGCAGCAGGTCGTGCCCCACCAATACCCGATCGGCCAGGTCCCAGTCCGTGGTGCAGTGCGTGGGTTGCATGGAGGCGATGACGCCCAGCCGGGCGAGCCGGTGGGCATCCGTGGGGCGCAGGTACTGGGCATGCTCGATGCTCACCCGCAGTCCGTCGGTCAGCAGGCCCTCATGCCTTGCTCGCTCGTACACGTCCAGGACGATCTGGTTGGCTCGGTCGCCGATCGCGTGGGTAGCCACGCCGATCCCGTTGCGGAGCGCGAGAGCTGTTGCCTCCCACAGGGTCTCCTCCGACATCACCGCGATGCCGGTGGTGCCGGTGTCGGTGAACGGGCGGCACATGTGGCAGGTCCGCGAACCGAGTGCGCCGTCGCTGAACAGCTTCACCGGGCCGGTGCGCAACCGCTCGTCACCCGATCCGGTGCGCCGACCCTCGTCGATCGCCGCCTGGAGTGCGCGGTAGGGGATCGCCTTCGCCACCCGCACGACGAGCGCGCCACGGGCGTGCAGCGTTCGATAGCCGGCGAGGGCGTCCTCACCGTCGATGTCGTGGATCGCGGTCACCCCGAAAGCCAGCAGGCGGCGCTGGGCGGCCGCTAGATCGGCGACGGTCCGCTCGGCTGTGGCAGCCGGCGCGACCGTGGTGATCAGCCCGCACGCGGTCTCCCGCAGGATGCCGGTGGGGCTGCCGCCGGCATCCCGGACGATCTCGCCACCCACCGGATCCGGTGTGTCCGCATCGATCCCGGCAGCCGCCAACGCTGCGGTGTTGGCCCAGATGGTGTGGCCGTCGAGGCTGTCCAGGATCGCCGGGCGCGATCCGGTCACCGTGTCGAGAGCGTGCCGGTCGGGTTGGACGGCGACATCCCAGCGGTTGGAATCCCAATGGCCACCGGTGAACCAGTCGTCCGGGGCGAGGCGTGCGGCGTGATCGGCGACCCGCTGCAGGCACTCGGCGAGCGTGGCGCTGGAGCGCAGGTCGACCTCACCCAGGCCACGGGCGTAGCTGAGCGAGTGGATGTGGGCATCGATCAACCCCGGCACGACGGCGGCTCCTGGAAGATCGACGACGAGTGATGTCGGGCTGCTGGAGGCCAGTCCGGCCGCGTCACCGGCGGCGATCACCTGCCCGTCGAGAACCAGCAGGCCGGTGACCGGCGGGCTGCCGACGGAGCCGAGATGGATGCGGGGATGACGGAACAGGGTCGGGCGCACGCTGAGCATCGTAGGAGCAGGCGGTACGCGCCAGGGAGCGAGGCACGCTCGGTCTCCGGTTGACACCCAGGGGCTAATTGATTTAGCTTGTGGCTACCACACTTAGCCACTTGGAGGACGTCATGCCCGAAGCTCTGGACATCGCCGGCAACACCATCGCCTACGACCTGAGCGGCGAGGGCCCTCTCGTCGTCCTGGCGCACGGCATGGGTGACAGCAGGCACTCGTATCGTTTCGTCGCCCCGGCTCTGGTTGCGGCCGGGTACCGGGTCGCGAACGTCGACATCCGCGGGTGCGGTGAGTCCAGCCTCGGCTGGGACGGCTACAGCCGCGCGGACATCGCCGGTGACCTGGTCGCGCTCGTACGCCACCTCGGCGGCCCGGCCGTGATCATGGGGCAGTCGATCAGCGGCGGCGCTGCGACCATCGCGGCCGCGACTGCCCCCGATGTGATCACCGGCGTCGTCGAGCTGGCTCCGTTCACCCGCAAACAGTCGGTTGCCATCGGTGGCCTGCTGCGGGTGAAGCGCTACCGGGCCGGTTCCCTTCAGCTGGGCATGACCATGACCCTGGGCAGCCTGTCGGCGTGGAAGAAGTACCTGGATCTGGCGTACCCGACGAAACCGGCCGATTGGGCCCGCGAGCTGGGCCGGATCGAGACCAGGATGAGCGAGCCCGGCCGGATGCGGGTTCTGCAGGCCATGTGCAGGACCGCGCCGACCGACGCCGGTGCCCAGCTGGTGAACGTCCGCTGCCCGGTGCTGATCATCCAGGGCGCTCTTGATCCGGACTGGGCCGATCCGCGGGCCGAGGGCGAGAAGATCGTCGCCGACCTGGCCGACGGGCTCGGGGAACTGGTGATCATCGATGGTGCCGGTCACTACCCGCACGCCCAGACCCCCGACCAGGTCGTTGCACTGACCTTGCCGTTCCTGGCCAGGACCCTGACCAATGCCTAGGGCCGGGCTGGGTCCGGCCTCGGTCACCGAGGCAGGGGCTGCCCTGGCCGACGAGGTCGGCTTGGAGCGGCTCACCATGGCAGTGGTGGCCGAACGGCTCGGGGTCAAGACGCCCTCGCTGTACAAACACATCACCGGCCAGGCCGACCTCACCCACCGGATCGCCGTCCTGGCCATGAACGAGGTCGCGGACGCCATCCGCGACGCCATCCAGGGGCGCTCCGGCAAGGAGGCTCTCGTCGCCGGTGCGCACGCGATGCGGACATACGTGCTGGATCGCCCCGGCCGATATGCCGCCGGCAACGCCGCCATCGTCACCGGGCCGGATGATCCACTGGTCCCGGCCGTCGAACGCGTACTCGCCTCCTGGGCGGCCATGCTGCACGGCTACCGGCTGGACGCCGACCAGGAGATCCACGCGTTGCGGATGCTACGCAGCATGCTGCACGGATTCGCGGTCCTGCAAGCGTCCGGCAGTTTCCAGATCGACACCGACGTCGATGACAGTTTCGACTGGATGCTCGGCTTCGTGGATCAGGGGCTGGCAGCGGAAGTGCCCGGCCTGCTCCAGGCCGACTGACTCGTTCCGACGGCTCCGTTCACCGCGGCCGGGCGACGGTGTCGTGGTCGACATCGGTCGGGTCCGACGCCCCCGGGAGGTTCCACTGCACCGACGGGGACGGCCGGTCGAGATCTGCCGGTCACCCGGCGCAGCGCGACTCAGCCGAGATGTCCCAAGCTCTCCGAACGCTGCAGCCGCAGCGCATCCGAGCCGCCGGTGGAGCCGTAGCCGCCGTGACCGCGGTCGGTCGCGTCCAGGTCGTCGACCTCGACGAAGGTCGCGTACTCGACCTTCTGGATCACCAGTTGGGCCACCCGCTCGTAGCGGCGCAGCTCGATCGCCGAGCGTGGGTCGTGGTTGATCAGCACCAGCTTGAGCTCGCCGCGGTAGCCGGCGTCGATCGTGCCGGGGGTGTTGACGATCGACAGCCCCACCCTGGCGGCGAGCCCCGAGCGCGGATGCACGAAGGCGGCGTACCCGAACGGCAGGGCGATCGCGATCCCGGTCGGCACCACGGCCCGCTGGCCCGGCTCGAGCCGGCAGTCGACGGTCGTCACCAGGTCCGCGCCGGCGTCGCCGGGCATCGCGTAGCGCGGCAGCGGGACGTCCGGGTCGAGCCGGCGGACCCGGACCGGGAGCGGCGGCGGAGCGGGGTCGGCAGTGGTGGGGTCTGCGGCAGTGGTCGGACCCGTCGTCATCGGATCAGCGTAGGCGTCCAGCCACCCGGACGGGCAACGGCTGACGGCGAGCAGAAGCGGTTCGGCAGCACACCTAAACTGGACAGGTGACCGAGACCGCCGCTGCGCTGCCCGACGACCTGCCGAAGAACTACGACCCGGCGGCCGTCGAGGTAGTGCTGTACCAGCGGTGGATGCAGGCGGGGTACTTCCGGGCCGACGAGCAGCGGGTGCTCTCGGGCGAGCGGAAGCCGTTCTCGATCGTGCTGCCGCCGCCGAACGTCACCGGTGATCTGCACATCGGCCACGCGCTCGACCACACCCTGATGGACGTGCTGGCGCGCTGGCATCGGATGTCCGGCGACGAGGTGCTCTGGCTGCCGGGAATGGACCATGCGGGCATCGCCACCCAGAACTTGGTGGAGCAGAAGCTCGCCGTCGACGGCAAGACCCGCCACGATTTCGGGCGCGAGCTGTTCGTGCAGAAGGTGTGGGATTGGAAGCACGAGAGCGGCGGCGCGATCCTCGGCCAGATGAAGCGACTCGGTGACTCGGTCGACTGGGACCGGGAGCGCTTCACCCTCGACGAGGGTCTGTCCGCCGCTGTCCAGACGATCTTCAAACGGCTCTTCGACGACGGTCTGATCTACCGGGCCGAGCGGATCACCAACTGGTGCCCCGGCTGCCTGACGGCGATCTCCGACATCGAGGTCGACCACTCCGACGACGAGGGCGAGCTGGTCTCGATCCGCTATGACGGTGAGGCCCAGGACGGAGCCGCATTCTCGGTGGTGGTGGCCACCACCCGGGTCGAGACGATGCTCGGCGACACCGCGGTCGCGGTGCATCCGGACGACGAGCGGTACGCAGCCCTCATCGGCCGAACCGTGCGGGTGCCCTTCGTCGAGCGGGACATCCCGATCATCGCCGACGAGCACGTCGATCCCGCCTTCGGTACCGGCGCGGTCAAGGTGACGCCCGCCCACGACCCGAACGACTTCGAGATCGGCAAGCGGCACGGACTGCCGATGATCACCGTCCTGACCCCGGATGCGCACATCACCGACACCGCAACGATCTTCGACGGTCTCGACCGGTTCGAGGCCCGCGCGGTGATCAAGCAGAAGCTGGCGGAGGCCGGACACGTGGTGGGGGAGAAGAAGCCCTACCTGCACGCCGTCGGCCACTGCTCCCGTTCGGACGACGTCGTGGAACCGCGGCTGAGCAAGCAGTGGTTCGTCAAGGTGGAGCCGCTGGCGGCAGCGGCCGGGGACGCGGTGCGCACCGGCGCCGTGACGATCCACCCGCCGGAGCTCGAAGCTCGCTACTTCGCCTGGGTCGACAACATGCACGACTGGACGATCTCGCGGCAGCTGTGGTGGGGACACCGGATCCCGGTCTGGTATTCGTCCGACGGCGAGATCCGATGCGTCGGACCGAACGAGCAGCCGCCCGGCGAGGGTTGGACGCAGGATCCCGATGTCCTGGACACCTGGTTCTCCTCCGCGCTGTGGCCGTTCTCCACCATGGGCTGGCCGGAGCAGACCGACACGCTGAAGGCGTTCTATCCGACCTCGGTGCTGGTGACCGGGTACGACATCCTGTTCTTCTGGGTCGCCAGGATGATGATGTTCGGCCTCTATGCGATGGGCGGCGACGCGGCCGGTAACGGCAAGGGCAACCAGCCCTTCGACGTGGTCTCCCTGCACGGGCTGGTCCGCGACCAGTTCGGCAAGAAGATGAGCAAGTCCAAGGGCAACGGCATCGACCCGCTCGAGATGATCGATCTCTACGGCGCTGATGCCTTGCGCTTCACGCTCGCCAGGGGGGCGAACCCGGGTGCCGACCTGGCCTTCGCCCGGGACTGGGTGGGCGGCTCCCGCAACTTCTGCTCGAAGCTGTTCAACGCCACCAGGTTCGCGCTGATCAACGGCGCTGCCGTGCCGCAGACTCCGTTGCAGGCACCGGAGCTCACCGACGCCGATGCCTGGATCCTCGACCGCCTCGACGAGGTGATCGCCCGCACCACCGAGCAGCTCGCCGACTTCCAGTTCGCCAAGGCTGCCGAGGGGCTCTACCACTACGCGTGGGACGAGTTCTGCGACTGGTACGTGGAACTGGCCAAGGTCCAGACCCGGGAGAGTGAGGCGCGGGCAGTGACCACCCGGGCGGTGCTCGGCACCGTGCTGGACGCCCTGCTGCGGCTGCTGCACCCGTTCGTGCCGTTCGTCACCGAGAGCCTGTGGACCTCCCTCACCGGCGGCGAGTCGCTGGTGGTTGCCGCCTGGCCGCGGCCTTCGGATCGCCTCCCGCGGGCCGGTGCCAGAACTTTCATCGGCGACCTGGACAAGTTGGTGACCGAGATCCGCCGGTTCCGGGCCGATCAGGGACTGCCGCCGGCCAAGGGTGTTCCGGCGCGGATCACCGGTGGCACACCGGGTCTCACCGCGCCGGCCGCTGCCCTGACCAGGCTGGTGGATCCGGAGGACGACTTCGCAGCCTCCGCGTCGATCGAGGTCTCGTTGCAGGCCGGTCTGGTGACGATCCAGGTGGACACCCGCGGCACCGTTGACGTCGCGGCCGAACGCGCGCGGCTGCTCAAGGACCTTGCCGCCAGCGAGAAGGAGATCGTCGACACGGAGCGGAAGCTCGGCAACGAGCAGTTCATGGGCAAGGCGCCGGACGCAGTGGTGGCGAAGATCCGTTCCCGCAACGAGACCGCTGTCGCCGAGCACACCCGCCTGTCCGAGCGGCTCGCGGCACTGCCGGGGGAGAACGCATGAGCGGCATCAACTTCGGTCCGTTCGGGCCCGATCCCGAGCCGGCCGACGAGGACGCCCTGCCAGGGCTGGACGACGAGACCCAGGACCTCGATGCGGTCCCCGATTCTCCGCCGCTGGACCTGCGCACGGTGGAGGCCATCCTCGATCAGCGCTGGCCGGAGACGAGGATCGAACCGACCCTCGACCGGATCACCGCGCTGCTCGATCTGCTCGGCAACCCGCAGCGGGCCTACCCGGTGATCCACATCGCCGGCACCAACGGCAAGACATCCGTCACCAGGATGGTCGACGCCCTGCTCACCTCCCTGGGCCTGCGCACCGGGCGGTTCACCTCACCGCACCTGCAGCTCGCGACCGAGCGGATCTCGCTGGACGCGGTCCCGATCAGCCCGGATGCCTACGTCCAGGCCTATGCGGACATCGCCCCGTACATCGACCTCGTCGACGCGGCGAGCGCACGGGACGGCGGCGTCCCACTGTCGAAGTTCGAGATCCTCACGGCGATGGCCTATGCGGCGTTCGCCGACGCGCCGGTCGACGTCGCCGTCGTCGAGGTCGGGCTCGGTGGCACCTGGGACTCGACCAACGTGATGGACCCCGCGGTCTCGGTGATCACCCCGATCGGCCGGGATCACATCGACTACCTGGGCACCACGCTGGGCGAGATCGCCGCCAACAAGGCCGGAATCATCAAGCCCGGCGGCGTCGTGATGATCGGTCTGCAGGAGCCGGAGGCGATGGACGTGCTGATGGCTCGGGTCGCCGAGACGGACGCGACCGTTGCGCGGCAGGACAGCGAGTTCCGGGTGCTCGAGCGGGTGGTCGCCGTCGGCGGACAACTGCTGCAGCTGCAAGGACTTTCGGCCGTCTACGAGGAGGTCTTCCTGCCGCTCGCCGGCGAGCACCAGGCCGCGAATGCCTCCCTCGCGCTGGCGGCCGTCGAGGCGTTCCTGGGTGCCGGCCGGCAGCGTGAGCTCAACGCGGATGCCGTGGTCGACGGGTTCGCCGCGGTGGCTTCGCCCGGGCGGCTGGAGCGCATCCGGTCCTCGCCGGTGATCCTCATCGATGCCGCCCACAACCCGCACGGTGCAACGGCTCTCGCTGCAGCGCTGCGCGACGAGTACCACTTCGCGCGGCTCGTCGGGGTCGTTGCGGTGATGGCCGAGAAGGACGCCGAAGGCATCCTGACCGCGCTCGAGGACGTCCTGGACGAGGTGGTGGTGACCGTCAACTCCTCGGCCAGGTCGATGCCGCTGGATGAGCTCACCGAGCTCGCCGAGGACGTCTTCGGCTCCCACCGGGTGCAGAGCGCCCCGCGGATGGACAGCGCCCTTGCGTTGGCCGTCGACCTCGCGGAGACGGACGAGCAGACCGGGCCCTACGGCGCGGGAGTGATCGTCACAGGTTCGGTCGTGTCCGCCGGCGACGCCCGCACCCTGGCCGGGCTGGCCCCGGCATGACCGACGAGCCGCCGACCGCATCGAGTGCCGCACCGCAGGGGCAACCGCAGTATCGGCCGCCGGACCCGGAGAAGGGGCTGCGGGGTTCGATCTCGGCCACCCTGGTGCTGGAAGCGCTGACGGTCCTGCTCGCGATCCCGGTGGCGAAGAACACCGGTGCCGGAACCGGCACGCTCGGCGTGATCGCGATCGTCGTGCTGGCCCTGCTGATGATCGCGGCCTGCGGGTACGTCAGGAAGCCCTGGCACCCCTGGGCGGTGGCGGGCCTACAGGTTTTCACCATCGCCGGCTGGGCGATCAGCGCTCCGTTGGGTGTCGTCGGGATCGTCTTCGGCGTGGTGTTCGCGTTCATCTTCTGGTTCGGCTACGAGTACCGGCGGCGGGCGCGCCTCGGACTGCTGCCCGGTCAGACCCCGGTCGATCGGCCGGGAACGAGCGCGGCGGACGGCGACCGGTAGTCTCGCGCCGGAGTAGCGAGCCCTGTCCGCACGACTCCAGCACCATCCATCGACAGCCGCAGACCCGTGGCGCCGACCCGAGGAGCACGACACCGATGTCCACCCCCACCACCGAACGCACGCTCGTCCTCGTCAAACCGGACGGTGTCCGGCGCGGGCTCGTCGGTGAGATCATTGCGCGGATCGAGCGCAAGGGCCTGAGCTTGGCCGCCCTCGAACTGCGCACCGCAGACCGGGCCGTCGCGGAGCAGCACTACGCCGAGCATGCCCAGCGTCCGTTCTTCGGCGACCTTGTAGAGTTCATCACCTCAGCGCCACTGGCGGCGCTGGTCGTCGAGGGCACCAGGGCGATCCCGGCGTTCCGGCAGCTCGCCGGCGGCACCGACCCCGTCGAGAAGGCCACGCCTGGCACGATCCGTGGCGACTTCGGCCTGGAGACCCAGTTCAACCTGGTGCACGGCAGCGACTCCGCCGAGTCGGCGGCCCGCGAGATCGCGCTCTGGTTCCCGCACCTGTGACTCGCGCCGTCCCGGTGGGTACGGGTGGTGATCCGGACACCGGCGCCGGGTTTCTCCTGCACCAGGTCGGCCCGAACGGTTCGATGGCCTCGGACGCGCAGTTCGGTCTTGCCCTGACCAGCCTGTGGCACACCGTGTCCGAGGCAGGCGGGGCGGTCGGCTTCGCTCCCGGCACTGCGCGACCCGACGTCGCCCGACGATCCGCCGCACTGCTCGACGGGATCCGACGGGGGAGCATCGACGCCATCGCGGTGACCTCCGACCGAACGTTGGTCGGCGTCGCCGTTCTCCGCGCAGGGACCGGGGTGATCGCCCACACCGGCGAGGTCGGCCCGGTGATGGTCGACCCCGGCCTGCAGGGTTCGGGTCTGGGGGCAGTGCTCATGGATGCCGTCCTTCGGCTGGCCCGGGTGCGCGGACTCGAGCGGTTGTCGCTGTCGGCGCGGGACGGGCACCGTCTGCCCGAGTTCTACCGTCGGTTCGGGTTCGTCGAGTGGGGCCGTCGGCCGGGATGGGTGCGGGTCGCCGGCGCCGAGGCACCCGGCGGGCCGGACGATCGGGACGAGATCTTCTTGTCCGTCACCCTCTGAGCGTCCCCCCGCAGTGCGGCCCTCCCCTGGGGGAGTGACGCGGGCCCGAACATGTCGGACAATGACCGGCGTGACCACTTCCGGTCGTCAACCCGCCGCTCGACCCGTCGGTCGTGACGCGGAGAGCGCTGCGTTGGTCGCGACCCTGCACGACACCGGCACGAGCTGCCGGCTGGCGGTCGTCACCGGCGAGGCGGGGATCGGCAAATCGCTGCTGCTCGAGGTGCTCACGACCCAGGCCCTGGCCGACGGTGACCAGGTGCTCAGGGGGGAGTGCACGGTCGTGTCGGCCGAGCCGCTGCCCTATGCGGCCATCGTTGCTGCACTGCGATCCGGCGGGGCCACGCCCAGCGGTGTGCCGGCGGCCCGGCGCTCCGACCTGTTCGAGAACATCCTGGCGACCCTGGTGCGGTTGCGACCCGAGGGTCGCCGGCAGGTGTTGGTGTTGGAGGACCTGCAGTGGGTGGACGCCTCCACCATCGATCTCATCGCCTTCCTCGTGCGCAACCTGCCGGCACACCACCTGGTGACGCTGACCCGTCGTACCGATGAGATCGCGCTCGACCCTGCGGCGCACCGGGTGCTCGACACCGTCTTCAGCACCCGTGATGCGCTCCGGATCGACCTGCAGCGACTCACCGAGGACGAGTTGCGGGAGCTGTTCCGGCAGTCCACCGGTCGGCCGCCGGCGTTGGAGGAGCTCCGGGCGCTGTGCGGCCGTACCGGTGGAAACCCCTACATGGCACTGGAACTGATCGAGGCCGGGTCCCTCTACGAGTTGCCGGATCGACTCTCCGAGGTGCTCACCCTGCGGGCCGCGCAACTGAACGCTGCCGGTCTGGAGGTGACCAGGACGGTCGCCGTCGCCGGCCGGTCGCTGTTGCAGCACGAGCTACCCCTGTTCACCGGGATGCAGGAGTCCGAGGCTTTGACCGCCGTCCGGGAGGCGATCGACGCCGGCGTGCTGGTCGTGGACCGCACCGGTGACGGCTACACCTTCCGCCATGCTCTCATGCAGGAGGCGTTGATCGGCTGGATGCTGCCCGGTGAGCGGCAACGCATCCATCGCAGGATCGCCCTGGCCCTGGATGACGATCCGCGGATCAGGCACAGCGCTTCTGCCGCGGCGGAATGGTCGGCGCACTGGCGTGCCAGCGGCGATCAGGTCAGGGCATTCGAGGTCACCGCGGAAGCGGCCAAGGCGGCCGGGGCCGCGTTCGCCCACAGCGGACGGTGGCGGCAGTACCGGTTCCTCGTCGAACTGCTGGCCGATGGCTACGGCCCCGCCGAGCAGGCAGCCAGGGGCAGGCTGCTCGCAGAGGCGGCCGAGGCCGCCCGCTGGGCCGGCCAGCCCGGTCATGCGGTCGAGCTGGGTCGACGGGCCGCATCGCTGCTGGACGACCCGACCGACCGGGCCCATCTGTACGAACGGCTGGGACGGGCGTTGTGGGACAACGGATCCCCGCAGGAAGCAGCGTCCGCCTACGAGCGCGCCGACCAGTTGGCACGGGAGGTGGACGAGCCGGCACTGCGCGCCCGGATCACCGCATCGCGCGCGCGGCTGGCCATCCAGGGCGGCCGGTACACCGAGGCGATCCAGGCGGCTGAGCTGGCGATCACGTTGGCGGCCAAGGGATCTGCGCCGGCAGAGGACGCCAGGGCGCGGGCCGTGCTGGGGATGTGCGAGGTGCTCACCGGCGAGATCGAGGAGGGCCTGGCCGAGTTGCGTCGGGCGCAGGTGGCCACCGCCCGGTGGGGCGATGACGAGGACAAACGCCGCCTGGCCGGCAATCTGGCCTTCTGTCAGCTGCTGGCCGGCGATGCCAGGGCAGCCTGCGAAACGGCAGTGCGAGGGCTCGCCGAGGCCCGGAGGCAGAACCCCATCAGCGGCACCGGAGCCGCGCTCGTGAGCAACACTGTCGTGCTGCTGTCGATGACCGGCCGGTGGCCGGAGGCGATCGAGTTGAGCGACGAGGCGATCGCCGAGGGGGTGGATGAGGGACAGGCACTGCTGGTGCGGTTGGCCAGGGCAGAGCTCGACCTCGAGCGGGGCGAGCTGGCCGACGCCAGCCGCCATCTGGAAGCTGCGGGGGAGCTGGTGGCGCACGGCGGTACCGCGTCGATCTCCGCCGATCTCGCGCTCGCCCGGTCGCGGTGGGCCTGGACATCCGGCGACCGGGAGCGGGCCTTCGCCGAGGTCGACGCGGCCTGGGCAGCGCTGCAGGGTACGTCGGAGTGGCGGGAGATGGCCAGGACCTGTGCGCTGGCGCTCCGCTGGTGCGCCGAGGCCCGCGGCGGACGGCGGGCGGGTCCGGACCGGCGGCGTGACCGGTTCCTGGCTGCGGCGGTCGAGATCGGGGAGGGGCGTCCGACGCCGGAGGTGCGCGCCTATCTGGCGACGGCGATGGCGGAGAACAGCCGGGTGCGGGGTGACGGGCAGGCTGCCGCCTGGTCGGAGGCAGTCACGGCGTGGGGGCGGATCGGCCGGATCCACGAGGAGGCCTATGCGCGGTTCCGGTTGGGCGAATCATTGCTCGGACCCGACCGGGCGCAGGCGGTCATCGAGCTGACCACCGCCCTGGAGGTCGCCGGGCGGCTGGGGGCACAACCGCTGCGGGACAGCGTCGACGACGTGTTGCGCCGGGCCAGGGTCCGTCGCTCCGCCGGAGCCGTCGACGGTGACGTGACGAGTCGGTTCCAGCTGACCAGGCGGGAGACCGAGGTGCTGATGGAGCTGGCGACCGGCCTGACCAACAAGCAGATCGCCGCTCGGCTGTACCTGAGCCCGCGCACCGTCGACGTGCACGTCGCCAACGTGTTGATGAAGCTCGGGGTACGGACCAGGGTCGAGGCCGCCTCACTGTTGGCCACCACGCGTCACGGGAGCGGGTCGGACAGCGCGGACGGTGACCCCCTCGGCGGTACCGGATGAAGGCGACGAATGACAGGGTTACGGGTATCCGCAGCACCCCTGACCGACTCTGATCAGGTGGATCCAGGACCCGGTGCCGCCGGGTCCGCCCAGTCGAAGGAGTTCCGATGACGAAGCCCGGCCCGCAGAAGCCGACGCCGACACCCCCCGACAGCGGGGACAAGACGGACCGCGACATGCACATCGAGGGTGAGGTTCCGCCGCCGAAGTGAAGCACGCGCCGGTCGAGTGAACTCGATCGACCATCCAGAGCAGTGACGCAACACACCCGGCGTCCTGTCACATCCTCCCCGGCAGCGGTGTCCCATGAGCGCCCGCCGCGGCAGAGGGTCGCGGCACCTGCCGAAGGATCGCCATGACCGCCGCCACTTCCCGCCCGACCTCGCTGACGCCGTCCACCGGCGTCCCATCCGCCGACCGGCTGAGCAGGGCACGGGTCCCGCTCGACCCGCCGCGTGGCCTGGTGGCGCGTCTCGCTGCCTGGTACAGCCGACGCCGGTTCGGTCAGGTGATGGAGCCTGCGCTCGCCCTGGCCCATCAGCCACGCGCACTGCTGGCCGACCTGGCATTCGAATCTCTGCTGCAGCGGTGCCGGTCGTTGGATCCCGGGCTCTCGGCGCTGGCCACGTTGTCCGTCGCGGTGGACATCGAGTGCAGTTGGTGCCTGGACTTCGGCTACCTGGAGGCCCACCACCGTCTCGTCGACCCCGCCAAGTTGCGTGACCTGCCGGTCTGGCAGGAGTCGGAGGTGTACACCCCGGTCGAACGGCGGGTGCTGGGCTATGCCGTGGCGATGACGGCGACCCCGCCGGTCGTCACCGACGAGCAGGCGGTCGCCCTGCGCACCGACCTCGGTGACGCCGCGTTCGTCGAACTGACGATGATGGTGGCCGTGGAGAACCAGCGATCCAGGATCAACGCGGCCCTCGGCCTGGTGTCGCAGGGCTTCTCGGAGTCCTGCCGGGTACCTCGGTGATCGGTCGCGAGCCGGAGCTCGAGCCGGAGCCGGGTGGCGGGCCGGCGAGCGCACCCGACCCGGCACTCGTCTTCGCGGCGCATCGCCCCCTGTTGTTCACCATTGCCTACGAGATCACCGGGTCGGCTGCCGACGCCGAGGACGTGGTTCAGGACAGCTGGCTGCGCTGGGCCGAGGTGGACCCGGGCGCGGTCCGGTCGCCGCGGGCCTACCTGGCGCAGATCGTCACCCGGCAGGCGCTCAACCGACTGCGGTCGGCTGCCCGCCGCCGGGAGGAGTACGTGGGTCCATGGCTGCCCGAACCGCTGCTGACGGCACCGGACGTGGCCGACGACGTGGTGCTCGCGGAGTCGGTGTCGATGGCCATGATGGTGGTGCTGGAAACCCTGACCCCGGACGAGCGTGCGGTGTTCGTGCTCCGGGAGGTGTTCGGGTTCTCCCACGACGAGATCGCTGCGGCGATCGGCCGGAACGCCCCAGCCGTCCGGCAGATCGCCCACCGCGCGCGATCCCACGTGCGCGCCCGGCGACCGGTGGCCGGTGCGGCCGCGTCGCCGGAGACGGGGGAGGCGATCCTGCACCAGTTCCTCACCGCGACCAGCACCGGTGACCTGCAGGGCCTGATGGACCTGCTGGCCCCCGATGTCGTGCTGATCACCGATGGCGGCGGGATCCGCCAGGCTGCGCTGCGGCCCATCCTGGGCGCCGACAAGACCGCCCGTTTCCTGATCGGGGTGATGTCGGGTCTCGGGGGCGCCGAGGTGCTGATCGAGTCGGTGCGGGTGAACGGTGAGCCCGGGTCGGTGGTCCGGATCGGTGATGTCACCGACACGGTGGGGTCCGTCGCCGTCGTCGACGGCCGGATCGCCGCGATCCACCTGGTGCGCAACCCGGACAAGCTCCGCACGCTGGTGCAGCGGCCGCTGACCCGGTAGTTCCCGCGTGCTGCTCAGCGGTCCGCAAGCCCGGCGAGGTCGAGGGCCAGCCGTCGGCGGAAGCGCGCGCTGCGTCCGATGAGCGTCAGCAGGACGGTGCGCAAGCCCCGTCCGCGGCGGAGGGTCGCCACCCTGGTGAGTCGGGTGGCCAGACCGACCACGTGGACGGCGAGCCGGCGGTGCGTCTGGGCCCAGACATCCAGTGCGCCAGGGTTTCCCGCCAGGGCGTCCTGGATTGCGGCAGCCGCGCCGATCGCATCCCGGATACCCAGGTTCATCCCCTGACCACCGGCCGGGCTGTGTACGTGCGCGGCGTCACCGGCGAGCAGCACGTGTCCCCGGTGCAGCGAAGCCGCAACGCCGTGGTGGACCCGGAATCTCGACCCCCAGCGCACCGCGCGGACCGGATCTGCGCTGATGCCGGGGACTCGATCTGTGAGAAACCGGGACACGTCGTCCGCATCCGGGGCGGCGGGTGCGCGGTCGGTGGCGGCCACGATGCGATGGCTGCCGTCCGGTAGCGGCGCCGAGACGAGAATGCCTGCGCGGTCGAGGAACAGCAGCACCCGATCGTCGGGCAAGGCCGTGCGGGCCTGCTCGGACACCGTCACGTCGGCCAGCAGGAAGCTCTCGGCGGCCGCGTCGGCGGTTCCGGCATCGATTCCGGCGCAGGAACGCACAGTGCTGTGCGCCCCGTCAGCGCCGATGACGTACCGCGCCCGGACCTCGACGACGGCCCCCGGGGTTCCGACGGGTTCGACCAGCACCGAGGCGGCATCGGGTCCGTCGGTGAGCGATCGCACCGCCACACCACGGAACACCCTGCCGCCCAACGCTTCCAACCGTTCCGCGAGGATCTGCTCGGTGACGTCCTGCGGGATCATCGCGATGAAGCTGTACGGGCTCGGTAGATCGTCGAACACCAGCTGGAAAAGTGTGCGGTCGCGATCACGGACCTCGAACGTGTTGATGCAGTGGGCGCGCCCCACCACCGCTTCGGCGACGTCGATCGTCGCCAGCGCCTCCAACGTGCGTGGATGCACGACGGCTGCCCGCGAGGTGTGGTGGACGCTCATCTGCTCGTCGACGACGAGCAGCCGCAGTCCCGACTGCAGCAGGGCGCAGGCAGCGCTCAACCCGACGGGTCCGGCGCCGACGACCAACACGTCGACCTCGGTGGGGATGTCGGTGGCAGTGGTGCTCATGGGTCCTCCGGTGTTCGGTGACGGGCTGTGTTCGCGACGGGCTGTGTTCGGTGACGCGCTGTGTTCGGTGACCCGCTGTGTTCGGTGACGGCCCAGCGGCTGGTCAACGCTCGTTGACCATGGTGGCCCTGTTCGCTCCTGGAGTCAACAGCTGTTGACCTATGCTGATCCGATGAGAGGTTCTGCCGACGTCACCCGGGAACGCATCCTCGGACATGCCCGCGCGCAGTTCGGCGCCACCGGTTTCGAGCGCACCACGATCCGTTCGGTGGCCAAGGCAGCCGGCATCGACCCGGCGCTGGTGATGCGACACTTCGGGACCAAGGAGGGCCTTTTCGCAGCCGCGATCGAGATCTCGCTCGAACTCCCGCCGCCGGCCGAACTGCCGATCGCAGAGGTGGCCGAGCGGCTGGCCGAGCACTTCGTCCGACTGTGGGACTCCACGCCGGCGTTGCAGATCCTGTTGCGGACCGCCGCCACCCATCCGCTCGGTGCGGAGCGGATGCGAGCGGTGTTCGCCGATCAGGTGGCCCCGTGGGTCGCTCGTCTCCCGGCCCGCGGCGGTGATACCGACGGCGGCGAGACCGACGGCGGCGAGACGCACGGCGGCGAGACCGCTCGGCTGCGCGCGGCCCTGGTGGCCAGTGCGGTGCTCGGGTTCGCCCTGTGCCGCTACGTCATCGAGATCCCCGCGTTGGCGGCGATGAGCCCACAGCAGGCCGCGACCCATCTCGGGCCGAGCATCGCCCTGCACCTGCAGTGAAGCCTCCGCCGTGAAGACCCCAGCGCCCCGCTGATCCGCCCGCTGCGTAGGTGGCCGAATTAGGTAGTTCTACGGATCCGCGCTGCGAGCTCGCTCGACAGACTTCCTGGTATCAGCCCAGTCCTCAGACATCGGACCACCCGTCCGTCCAGGGAGCTCACATGACCGTCCTCGCCGCACCGATCGACTCATCGGCCCTGCTCCACCGCGGGTCACGCCGGCTGGTGGTCAAGGTGCCTGCACCCACTCCGACCGCATCGGCCACCCCCGCAGTGGCGAGCGTTGCGGTGTTCCCCATCGCCCGGCACGCCGCGCCCTCGCGAGCCGCAGCACCGGCTCGAACCGGCACGAATGTTCCGCTCGATCGGGATCTGGTCACGAAACTCCAGGCCGGGGACCCCGGGAGCTGGCGGTTCATCGTCGACCGCTACCAGGGCCTGGTCTGCGCGACCGCTCGACGCATCGTCTCCACGACGGCCGACGTCGATGAGGTGGCACAACGGACCTGGACTGCGCTGTGGCGGCACGCCGATGCGGTCCGTGACCTCGACCGGTTGGCCGGTTGGCTCGGCGTCACCGCCCGGCGCGAGGCCCTGGGCATCCTGCGGCGGCGCCGTGAGGTACTCGTCGGCGACGTCGCACTGTTCGACTCCGGAGCCCAGGCGCGGGAACAGCACGGCCATCAGCTGTGGAGCGAGGCGACCACCCGCAGCTCGCAGGATTCCGGCGCGCTGGTGGAACAGCAGCAGCAGGTACGTGCACTGCGCGCAGCCGTCCAGAAGTTGCCGGAACGGCAGCGACGACTGGTGACCGCGCTGCTCACCGACCGGATGTCCTACGACGAGCTCAGCACCTCGCTCGGCATCCCGCGGGGCAGCATCGGACCGATGCGAGCCAGGGCGTTGGTGACGCTGCGGTCCCTGCTGCGCGACTGGGAGGGGTGAGCGACCGGGCCGCACCACGGCGGAATCAACGACAGCCGGAATGAACGGCGGCCCGAATCAACGCCGGCCCTGTCGTGGTCGACGGGTAAGGTCCGCCCGGTGCCTGGATCCGCTCCGATGAGCCAACCGACGGATGCCCCGACGTCCCGCACCCCGATGATCGCCGCTGCCGGGCTGACCAAGTCGTTCCCGTCCGACGACGGGGACGACTTCGTCGCGGTCAAGGGGATCAACCTGGTGGTGCCGGCCGGCGAGGCCTTCGGTTTCCTCGGGCCCAACGGGGCAGGCAAGTCGACGACGATGCGGATGATCGCCTGCGTCTCGCCCCGCACCAGCGGCTCGCTGTCGATCCTCGGCCAGGACCCGTCGATCGACGGCGTCGCGATCCGGTCCCGGTTGGGAGTCGTTCCCCAACAGGACAACCTGGACGAGGACCTGACGGTCCGGGAGAACCTCTACATCTACGGACGGTACTTCGGTCTGTCCCGCAAGCAGTGTTGGTCCAAGGCCGACGAGCTCCTCGAGTTCGCGCAGCTCACCGAGAAGGCGAAGGCGAAGGTCGCCGCGCTCTCGGGTGGGATGAAGCGCCGGCTGACGATCGCGCGGTCGCTGGTCAACGATCCGGACCTGCTGCTGCTCGACGAGCCCACCACCGGCCTGGACCCACAGGCGCGTCATGTGTTGTGGGACAGGCTCTTCCGTCTGAAACAGGCGGGCGTGACGTTGGTCCTGACCACCCACTACATGGACGAGGCCGAGCAGTTGTGCGACCGGCTCGTCGTGATGGACGGCGGGGTGATCGCCGCCGAGGGTTCGCCCGCTGCGCTGATCGCGCAGTACTCCACCAGGGAAGTTGTCGAGCTGCGCTTCGTGCCGGGGACCCAGCGGTCCGTGCTGCCCGTGGTGGAGCGGATCGTCGAGCGCATCGAGGTGCTGCCCGACCGGCTGCTGCTCTACACCGACACCGGTGAGCAGACTTTGGAGTCGGTGGTCGCTGCCGGGGTCCGGCCGGTCTCGGCGCTCGTGCGCCGCTCGACGCTGGAGGACGTGTTCCTGCATCTCACCGGCCGGAGTCTGGTGGACGGATGAGCACGCCGACCGGGAGATCCGCGGAACACGCAGTGCCGCAGGCGGTTCCGGCTGTCGTGCGCGCGACGGTACCGTCCGGCTGGAGGGCCAGGGCCACCGTCTGGGAGTACCTCGTGCTCACCTGGCGGCCGTACTTCCTCTCGGGTCTGGCCTCCGCCGTCATCGCGCCACTGCTGTACCTGCTGGCCCTGGGATTCGGGATGGGATCACTGATCGAGGCCAGGGGGACCGGCGCCCTCGGTGGGGTGCGCTACGTCGAGTTCATCGGGCCGGCGCTGCTGTGCGCGGCGGCCCTGCAGACTTCTTTCGGTGAGTCCAGCTGGGCGCTGTTCGGCCGGTTCAAGTGGCACCGGACGTTGTGGGGCATCACCTCGACCCCGATCACGCCGGCCCAGGCCGCCGAGGGGCACGTGCTGTTCATCGCCACCAGGGTCGCAGTCTCCTCGGTGCTCTACTACCTGGTGCTGCTGGCGTTCGGAGCGGCGGGCGGTGGCGCCGGGGTGCTGATGTTGCCGGTCGCGGTGCTGACGGCACTGTCCTGCGCCGTGTGGGTGATGGCGCTGTCGGCCACCATCGACGACGACGGGCCGGCCGCGTTCAACCTGGCGCTGCGCTTCGGCATCATCCCGATGACGTTGTTCTCCGCCTCGTTCTTCCCGATCACCCAGCTGCCCTGGGCGGTGCGGTGGGTCGCGTTCCTGTCACCGCTGTGGCACGGCAACGAGTTGGCCAGAGGAGCGGCCATCGGCGGGCTCCCCGGTTGGCAGGCGGCCGGGCACCTGGCGTTCCTGGTGGCGTTGTCGATCACCGGATTCGTGGTCATGCGCCGCCGCTTCGACGTCCGGCTGGTGGTCTGATGGCCGCGCCGTCGGAGACCGAGGCAGCGTTGCCCGCCTCGAGGCCGGCGTTGCTGCTGCGGATCGTCCCGCTGCACCTGTACTCGCGGCGTGCCGGGGTCGTGATGGAACGCTCGGTGCGGGGAGCTCGCAGCGCCCGCTGGACGATCGTCTCCGGGTTCTTCGAGCCGGTGTTCTACCTGTTGGCGATGGGGGTCGGGATCGGCTCGCTGGTCGGTGCCATCGAGACCTCCACCGGCCCGATCGAGTACGCCGCCTACATCGCGCCTGCCCTGATGGCCACCTCGGCGATGAACGGCGCGGTGTTCGACGCCACCAACAATGTCTTCTTCAAACTGAAGTACGCCAAGCTGTACGACGGGATGTTGGCCACCAGCCTCGGCCCGCTGGACGTCGCGATCGGTGAGGTCCTGTACTCCCTCAGCCGCGGTGCGATCTACGCCACCACCTTCCAACTGGTGATGCTCGTGATGGGTCTGCTGCACTCCTGGTGGGCGCTGCTGGCAGTGCCGGCCGCGATCCTGATCGCCCTGGGTTTCGCCGCCGTCGGGATGGCGGTGACGACGTTCCTCAAGACGTTCCAGCACCTCGAGTGGGTCACCACCGCGCTGCTGCCGATGTTCCTGTTCTCCACCACGTTCTTCCCGCTCTCGGTCTACCCGCGGGCGATCCAGATCCTCGTCGAGTGCCTCCCGCTCTACCACGGCATCGAGCTGATCCGGGGGCTCAGCCTGGGTCAGGTGGGCCCGGCCCTGCTGGGCCACGCGAGCTACTTCGTGGCGATGGCCGTGGTCGGCATCCTGGTCGCCGCTCGACGCCTGGAACGGCTGCTGCTGACCTGATCGGCAGTCACCTGCGGGTGCCGGGGGGAATCGACGAGCGCGCCGTCGGTACCGCATGATCCACTGCTGGGGTGGGTGCTCAGCGATATCGGACCGTGTTGGGATTGCCCGTCGTACGGCGCACGCTGGCGTTGGGGCTGTTGATCCGGATCCCGATGTGGGCGTCGGCGATCGTGCTCACCCTGCACGTCGTGGGTCACCTCGGTCGGTCCTACACGGATGCCGGACTGGTCGTCGCGGTGGCCACCATCGCGGCCGCGGTCAGTGGGCCGTGGCGCGGCCGACTGTTGGACCGCAGGGGGCTGCGCTCGACCGTCCTGCCGTCGCTGTTGGTGCTGACCGCCTGCTGGTCGATCGCCCCGTTCCTGGGCTACTGGCTGCTGGTCCCGCTGGCCGGGATCGCCGGGCTGTTCGTCGTGCCGACCTTCTCGATCATCCGGCAGGTGCTCATCGGCGCCGTCGACGACGACCGTCGCACCACTGCGCTGGTGCTGGACTCGGTAGCGGTGGAGATCTCCTTCATGGCCGGGCCGGCGCTCGGGGTGTGGCTCGCGACCACGATCGACACCCCGATCGCACTGCTGGCGTGCGAGTTCGCGAGCATCATCGGTGGCCTGGCGCTGTGGATCCTGGACCCACCGCTGCCGGCCGCCGGGACACGGCCGGCCCGCGGGGGATCGAACCTCGACGTCGCACCGCCTGCGTCCCCGCCGACGGTGAAGACCCTGGCCGGGTCGACGGAGCAGACCGTGTCGACGGAGCAGACCGTGTCGACGGAGCAGACCGTGTCGACGGAGCAGACCGTGGCGACGGAGAAGACCCCCGCGACCAGGAGCGTCCTGCCCACCTGGATGACGCCGACGGTGCTGGTGGTGCTGGCGGCGTCGGTGACGGCGACCGTGGTGTTGACCGGTACAGACGTCTCGGTGGTGGCCGGATTGCGGGAGTGGGGACAGCAGACCTCGATCGGCTGGATCCTGGCGATCTGGGGGGCCGGGTCCGCAATCGGCGGCCTCGCCTACGGCGCGTTGTCCCGGCCGATCTCCCCGTTCCTGCTGGTCGGCGGGCTGGGCGCGAGCACGGCTGCGGTCGCGTTCGCCCACGACCGGCTCACCATCAGCATCCTGCTGTTCGTCGCCGGATTGTTCTGCGCTCCGACGATCACCGCCACCATCGACACCCTGAGCCGGGTCGTCCCGACCTCGGTACGCGGTGAAGCGATGGGCTGGCACGGCTCGGCGATGACGATCGGATCAGCGGTGGGGGCCCCGGCGGTCGGGTTCGTCCTCGACCGGGCGAGTTGGCACGGCGGCTTCGTCACTGCCGGGGCGATCGGTGTGCTGGTCGGCGTCGCCGGCTGGGCCACCATCTCACTGCGACGGTCCCGCCGAGCCAAGGCCGCTGGTGAGCACCAGCAGGGAGCCGACCGGTCGACCGATCAGAGCCTGCAGGCCGGTGTCCCGCCCGGCAGCTGATGACGGTGGGTGGCGATGACGCGGTACAACCGCTCGGCCACCGCGCGGACCCCCGGGGCGGCGAGCAGCAAGCCGAACGGTCGCCATCCCCACCCGGAGCGGCGCAGGACCTGGGAGACGGCGGCTGCCCCGGCGCTCGCCCGATGGTGCTCGTCGACGAAGCGGAGCGCCGCCAGTGCCTGCTCCTGCGTCAGGCCCAGCGGCTCGAGCGCGGTGAACTGCAGTGGGACGACGGCGAACCGTGCACGGCGGTCGACGAACCGCTGCAGGAAGTTAGTGGCGGACGTGCAGAAACCGCAATCGCCGTCGAACACCAACACCGGCGGGTCGACCAGCTGTCGTTCACGGGGCACTGCCCACCTCCTCGACCGGCGAGCCGTCGGGTTCCGGCCCGGGGCTCTGGTCCAGGACTGCCCTCGCCGCATCCGTCAGCACCGTCAGCACCGCGGTGATACCAGGGTTGGTCTCCATGGTGCGCCTCCAGACCGCGGTCACCGTCCGCAGGGGTGCCGGATTCGTCAACGGCACCGCCACCACCGACGGCGGGAGCGGGCCGCGCCCCAGCCGGGGTACCAGCGCGCTGGCCTGTCCGGCGGCGACCAGGGCGATGTGTGAGCCGAACTCCGCACTGGTGTGCACGATCCGCGGGATCGCCCCGACCGAGGAGAACATCCAGCTGAGCCAGGCGTGACAGATCGATCCGGGAGCGACGCTGACGAAATCGCGGCCGATCAACTCCGCCGCGTGGGTACTGGCGCGGGCAGCCAACGGGTCGTCGGCGCGGACCAGGATGTCGGCCCGGTCCTGACCAAGACGGCGGGTCTGCAGGTTCGCCGGGATGCTGAGCGGCACCGGCTCCCAGTTGTGCACGATCGCGAGGTCGATCCGCCCGTCCGCGACCTCGGTGACAGCCGACCAGGGTTCGACCTCTGACAGCCGCACCCGCACGCCGGGCTGCTCGCCGGCCAACCGTGCGAGGGCCGGCGCCACCACTCCGCGGACCGCGGTGGAGAACGAGCCCAGCCGGACCTGCCCGCTGGGGGTGCCGGCGGAGGCGAGCAGGGCGGACTCCAGATGCTCCATCTGCGCCAGCAGATCCTCGGCTGCGTCCACCAGCTGCCGACCCTGGGCGGTGAGCACGACCCCCCGGCCGAACCGTTCGACCAACGTGACGCCGGTGCTCACCTCCAACTTCTTGAGCTGCTGGGACACGGCACTCGGGGTGTAGCCGAGCATCTCGGCCGCGCCGTTCACCGTGCCGTTGCGGGCGAGGGCGACGAGCGAGCGCAGCGCGATCGGATCAATCATGAAGCGATGCTACCGATTGAGGCCCGAATTCATTCACTGGACCTTCGGCCGTGCGCGGGTGACGATGGCCGGGTGAGACCTCGAGACACCGCCCTGGCCACCCTGGTCGCCGTCATCTGGGGGATCAACTTCCTCGCCGTCGATCGCGGTCTGCAGGACCTTCCGCCGTTCGCCTTCGTCGCCGTCCGGTTCGTCTTCGTGGCACTGCCGGCAGTCTTCTTCGTTCCCCGACCCCGGATCGGCTTCTGGCGGGTGGTGGCGATCGGGGCGACCATCTCGGCCGGTCAGTTCGCGCTGCTGTTCCTGGGCATGCACCTGGGTGCACCCACCGGTCTCGCCCCGATCGTGCTGCAGGCCCAGGTGCTGTTCACGGTCGTGCTCTCCGCGCTGTTCCTGCGCGAACGGCCGACCGGTGGGCAACTCGTCGGCGTGTTGGTCGGCGCGGCCGGGCTGGCGGTCGTCGCGGTCGGACGGGCAGCCGTCGCGCCGGTGTTGCCGCTGCTGATCGTCGTCGGTGCAGCCGCATCCTGGGCCGTCGGCAACACCCTGACCCGCGGCGTCAAGGCCTCCGGGCTCTCGCTGACGATCTGGTCGGGCCTGGTGGTTCCTGTTCCGCTGACGTTGATGTCGGTGATCTTCGAAGGGCCGACCGCGATGGTGGATGCCGTCGCCGGAATCAGCGTCGGCGGCATCCTCGCGCTGGCCTACACGGTGCTCGGGGCATCGCTCGTCGGATACGGGATCTGGAACACCCTGCTGTCGAAGTACCCGACGGCGTCCGTTGGGCCGTTCGCCATGCTGGTGCCGGTGGTCGGCGTGCTCGCCGCCTGGATCGCGCTGGACGAGCTGCCCACTCCCACCGAGGCGATCGGCGCGGTGATCCTTCTCATCGGTGTCGCGGCAACGGTGGTGCTGGGACGCCGACATTCCCGCCGGTCAGCACGCTCGGAACGATCGTCGACCGGGGCCGCGAACGCAGCCATCGAACCCGACGGAACCGCCCCGGTCGGCGCCGTCAGGCGCAGCAGCGACGCACCCGTGTGGGATACTGGCAGCAGGTAGCCGTTGGTTCGCGTATCGGTGCCGGTCTCCGACGGGTGAAAGACGTCGAGCGGGGCCTGGCTCGGATGTGCGCCGCGGTGTCCGCCCACCCGAAGACTTCTGGTCCCTGCGGCTCAACGTTGCGGGGGACAGCAACCGAACACATGACCGCCCCTGCGCGGACGCGTCCAGTACGCGCCCGGGGGTCGGTGAGAGGAACCTCGTGTCAGACACCGAGAACATCGTCGACAGTGCGCTGGAGCAGGCGCTCGCAGCACTCCCCGCCAAGCCGAGGGTGCACGAGCTGGCCAAACGCACCGGCCTGTCCAGCAAGGAGATCATCGCCGCGCTCGTCGAGCGCGGGGTCGTCGTCAAGGCTGCATCGTCGTCCGTCGACCATGCGGTGGCCGTCGAGGTGCTCACCCAGCTACTGACCGGCGACACCCCAGGCACACCTGCCCCCGGCACCTCCACCCCCGCCGTCCCCGACGACTCCGGGTCCGACGCCACGCCGTTCGGCGGCGTGCCGCTGTTCCTGGCGCCCGAGCCGGAGGCGGCACCACCCCGCAAGCGGGCGAGCCGGGCGCGTACCAAGCCGGCCGAGCCGGCCGACGTTCCCGACCCGAGCACCACCGAGGCTGATCCGGCGACGCCTTCGGACGCCACCGCCGAGCCGACGTTCGACGACGGTGCGGAACCCACCCCCACCCGCTCGCGGTCGCGCTCCCGTCGTGGCCGTGGTCGCTCGCAGGCCGCCGACGACGAAGCCACCGATCAGCCGGCGTCGACCGAAGGGTCCGTCACTGCCGGCGACGACAGCACTGCGACCCAGCCCGAGCAGGACGCCTCGGCCGATGAGGAGCACGGCGACACCGCGGACGGTGGCCGTCGTCGCCGCCGCCGTGGCCGCCGTGGCCGTGGTCGCGCCGACAGCGACACCGACGGCGACACGACCGACAGCGACTCGACCGACGGCGACTCGACCGACGGCGACTCGACCGACGGCGACACGACCGACGGCGACTCGACCGACAGCGACACCACTCGAATCGACGGGACCGCGGCCGACCGCACGGACGCCGGGAGTGGTGACCTGGAAGCCGACGCCGAGAGTGCGCCGCGGCCGCGTCGTCGTCGTCGCTCCTCGAAGGCCTCAGCCGGCGAGGACGCCGCGAGCTCGGATGACGGGTCCGACGGCACGTCGGCAGACGGCACCACCTCCGACGGCACCGACGAAGCCGGCTCCGACGACGACGATTCGGCTGCAGGCTCCGGCCGGCGCAGGCGTCGACGTCGGCGCGGCGGGTCCGGCGACGGCGAGTCCGGCCGGGGCGACGATCCCGACAACACCGTGGTGCACGTGCGTGAGGCTCGCGACGTCGCCGCCGAGGTCCAGGGCATCAGGGGCTCGACCCGACTCGAGGCCAAGCGGCAGCGCCGTCGGGACTCCCGCGAGTCCCGCCAGCGACCGCAGATCCTCACCGAGGCCGAGTTCCTGGCCCGCCGTGAGGCCGTCAGCAGGGTGATGGTCGTGCGCGAGCGCGGCGATCTGGCCCAGGTCGCGCTGCTGGAGGACGACGTCCTCGTCGAGCACTTCGTCTCCCGCGCCGGTGCTGCCTCGATGATCGGCAACATCTACCTCGGCCGGGTGCAGAACGTGCTGCCGTCGATGGAGGCTGCGTTCGTCGACATCGGTCGCGGCCGCAACGCCGTGCTCTACGCGGGCGAGGTCAACTGGGACATGACCGGTCTGGTCGGCAAGGCCCGCAGGATCGAGACCGCGCTGTCCAGCGGCGACGTCGTGCTGGCCCAGGTGTCCAAGGACCCCATCGGTCACAAGGGCGCCCGGCTGACCACCCAGATCTCGCTACCGGGACGGTTCCTGGTCTACGTCCCGGGTGGCGGTGCCACCGGGATCTCCCGGAAGCTGCCGGACACCGAGCGCAAGCGGCTCAAGCAGATCCTCGACCGGATCGTCCCGGACGGCGCCGGCGTCATCATCCGGACCGCCGCCGAGGGCGTCTCCGAGGACGATCTGGCTGCGGACGTCGAACGGCTGAAGTCGCAGTGGGAGACCATCCAGGAGGCTGCCGAGGCAGCGAAGTCGAACCAGTCGTCGTCGCCGTCGCAGCTGTCGGCCGAGCCCGACACGTTGACCAAGGTCGTCCGCGATCTGTTCAACTCCGACATCACCTCGCTGGTCATCGACGACGAGGGCGGGTCCGACGGGGCATACGCCTCGGTGTCGGCCTACGTCGACCAGGTCGCGCCCGAGCTGTCCGAGCGGGTCTCCCGCTACGAGGGCAAGGGTGACGTCTTCAGCCGCTACCGCATCGACGAGCAGATCGCCAAGGCGCTGGAGCGCAAGGTGCACCTGCCGTCGGGTGGTTCGCTGGTGATCGATCGCACCGAGGCGATGACCGTCGTCGACGTCAACACGGGCAAGTACACCGGGTCTGGCGGGAACCTCGAGGAGACGGTCACCAAGAACAACCTGGAGGCCGCCGAGGAGATCGTCCGGCAGCTCCGGCTGCGCGACATCGGCGGGATCATCGTCGTCGACTTCATCGACATGGTGCTGGAGTCCAACCGTGAGCTGGTACTCCGTCGGCTGACGGAGTGCCTGGGTCGCGACCGAACCAGGCACCAGGTCGCCGAGGTCACCTCGCTCGGGCTGGTCCAGATGACCCGCAAGCGGATGGGCACCGGTCTGCTCGAGGCGTTCTCGCACAACTGCGAGCACTGCCACGGCCGCGGCATCGTGCTGCAGGACGCGCCCATCGACACCGGCAGCGTATCCTCGGGCGTTGATGACGGCCGTGACTCCGGTCGGTCCTCATCCTCCTCACCGCGCAAGCGTCGGGAGCGTCAGCGGCCGACGGAACCGGAGGAGACGCCGGAACCGATCGCCCGGATCGTCACGCTCAAGGCCGACCCGCGCGGCCCGCGGATGACACCGAAGCCGTCGGCTGATGCCGCCGACGGTGACGCCGCCGGCACGGACTCGCAGCTCTCGATCGAGGTGGCGGAAGCCGTCGCGTCGGTTGCCTCCAGTCCGGCGGCCGACGACGGGGGTGTCGAGATCCTCGCAAACGCCACGGACGCGAGCCGCACTTCGGACGCGGACGCCGGATCCGCAGCGGATGCTGCGCCCGCGCCGGTCGTCGAGGAGCCGCCCGCGGCCCGTCCGCGACGTCGACGGGCCGTCTCGAAGTCGACGGTCACCGCCGGAACGGCCGTGGTCCTCACCATCGACGGTTCCGCCAACGGGGGCCATGGCTCTGCGCCGGAGCCGGCCCTCGTCGGTGTCGCCGCCGGTGCCGGGGCCGCAGCCGTCGACGGTGCCGCGGTGTCGAAGGGTTCGGTGACCTCGGAAGCCCCGGTGGCCCGACCACGTCGTCGAGCGGCGCGGCGGCCGGCCGGTCCGGCCGGTGGAGCAGACCGGCCATCAGAGACGCCGGCGATCGACTCCTGACGGGCCGCTGACGGACCGGCTGCTGCCGGTCCGCCGGCCCCGGGACCGGGTGGGTGGCAGACCTCGATGGCGCGGTTTGTCCGGCAGGCCCGCACCGCGTATCGTGGGGAGTCGGTCCGCCGTCAGCGGCGGTCTTCTGGCGCCTGTGGACGATCACCTCGATCGTCCGGCAGTGCACGCCGAGTGAGAACCCGTAGTGACCAGTGACGAGCAGTGTGCTGTGCGGAGATCCGTCCGGCACGAACGAGGAAACGGAAGGCCACCCCGCGATGTACGCGATCATCCACACCGGCGGCAAGCAGTACAAGGTCGCCGAAGGTGACGTCATCCAGGTCGAGAAGCTGGAGCTGGCCACCGGCGACGCCGTCACCCTCCCCGCTCTGCTGGTCGTCGACGGTACCGACCTCACCACCGGCGCTGCCCTGGACAAGGTCACGGTGTCCGGCGAGATCCTCGAGCACACCAAGGGCCCGAAGATCGTGATCCACAAGTTCAAGAACAAGACCGGTTACCACAAGCGGCAGGGTCATCGTCAGAAGCTGACCAAGCTGCGCGTCACCGGTATCAAGTCCGGCAAGTGACGCGGAACCTGACGAGCTGAGAGGCGATACGACATGGCACACAAGAAGGGCGCATCCAGCTCCCGCAACGGCCGCGACTCCAATGCCCAGTACCTGGGCGTCAAGCGCTACGGCGGCCAGGTGGTCAAGGCCGGCGAGATCCTGATCCGCCAGCGTGGCACCAAGTTCCACCCGGGCGACGGCGTGGGTCGCGGCAAGGACGACACCCTGTTCGCCCTGGTCCCCGGCGCGGTGGAGTTCGGCAGCAAGCGTGGACGCAAGACCGTCAACATCGTCCAGGAGGCGCCCGCACTCGCGGACGCCTGATCCAGCGCAGCCGCCCCGAGCGGCGAGAAGTGAACATTTCGCTACAGGGGCGGGACCGGCTCACACCGGCCCCGCCCTTGGCGTTTCCCTTGAAAGGCACCTGATGGCCCGCTTCGTCGACCGAGCTGTACTGCACCTGCAGGCCGGTGACGGTGGCAAGGGTTGCGCATCGGTGCACCGTGAGAAGTTCAAGCCGCTGGGCGGTCCGGACGGCGGCAACGGCGGCAACGGCGGCGACGTCGTACTGGTCGTCGACGCCGGAGTGCACACGCTGCTGGACTTCCACTTCCGCCCGCATGCGAAGGCCGGCAGCGGCAAGTTCGGCCAGGGCGACAACAAGGACGGCGCCTACGGCGACGACCTCGTGATGAAGGTCCCCGAAGGGACCGTCGTGCTGGACGCCACCGGCAGGATGTTGGCCGACCTCACCGGCATCGGAACCCGCTACATCGCTGCCCAGGGTGGTCGCGGCGGCCTCGGCAACGCCGCGCTGTCGTCCAAGTCCCGCAAGGCACCCGGCTTCGCGCTGCTCGGTGAGCCCGGCGAGATCGCCGACGTCACCCTCGAACTCAAGTCCATGGCCGACGTCGGGCTGCTGGGCTTCCCCAGCGCCGGCAAGTCGTCCCTGGTCTCGGTGCTCTCCAAGGCCCGACCCAAGATCGCCGACTACCCGTTCACCACCCTGGAGCCGAACCTCGGCGTCGTCGAGGCCGGCGGCAGCACTTACACCATCGCGGACGTGCCCGGCCTGATTCCGGGTGCGAGTCAGGGCAAGGGCCTCGGCCTGGAGTTCCTCCGACACATCGAGCGCTGCTCGGTGCTCGCGCACGTCGTCGACTGCGCCACCTTTGAAGCCGACCGCGATCCCGCCTCCGACATTGCGGCGCTGGAATCCGAACTGTCGCAATACATCCCGTCGCTGCCCACCGAGTTCGCCGACAAGCCCAGGGTCGTCGTGCTCAACAAGATCGACGTCCCGGAGGCCCGCGAGCTGGCGGAGTTCGTCCGGGCCGATCTCGAGGCGGCCGGACATCGCGTCTTCCTGATCTCCACCGCCACTCACGAGGGACTCAAGGAGCTGCGGTACGCGCTCGCCGAGGTCGTCGCCGAGGACCGCGCGTACCGCGTCATCCAGCCGACCGCACGAGTGGTCGTGCGCCCGAAGGCCGTCAACGAGGAACAGTTCGTCGTTGCTCCGGACCCGGCCACCCCCGGTGGATTCATCGTCACCGGCGTGCGTCCCGAGCGGTGGATCCGCCAGACCGACTTCAACAACGAGGAAGCCATCGGCTTCCTCGCCGACCGCCTCGCCAAGATCGGCATCGAGGACGAGCTGGCGCGCCAGGGCGCGCAGGCGGGCTGTCCGGTCACCGTCGCGGGCATCACCTTCGACTTCGAACCGATGGCCGCCACGGCGGTCGTCCCGCTGTCCGGTCGCGGCCTCGACGAACGGGTGGTCCCCAACCATCGGGTGGGCGCCGCGGAACGCAAGGTGCTGCACCGCCTACGCCGTGGTCTCCCGGTCGAGGAGCTCGAGTGGTCCGATCTGGCCACCGAGTACATCTCCGAGTCGCGGATGGCAGACCTGCGGGCCGCCGATCGCGCGGTGCGCGCCGGCGAAAAGTCGTGGACCCGCGGAATCGACCTCGACATCGGGGTCGACGACGACGAGGAGCTCGACGCCGAGATCGACGACGCTGCCGGGACCCCGGGTACCGGGTCGCATGTCGGGGGAGTTGCTGCGGGCAGGTCGGATGATCGCGGCTGACACCGCCCCCGCAGCCACCGGGCACGTCGCTGCGCATTCCGATGCCCGGACGGCGGTGGGCGCCGCACGCCGGCTCGTCGTCAAGGTCGGATCCTCGTCGTTGACCACTGCCGCCGGTGGGCTCGATCCGGCCAGGCTCGATGCCCTGGTCGACGCGGTGGCCGGCCGGACCGCATCCGGCACCCAGGTGGTGCTGGTCTCCTCCGGCGCCATCGCCGCCGGTCTGGCCCCGCTGGGGCTCTCCTGTAGGCCGCGCGACCTGGCCACCCAGCAGGCTGCAGCCTCGGTGGGCCAGCAGCAGTTGGCGGCCCACTATGCGGACTCGTTCCGGCGTCATGCGTTGACCGTCGGGCAGGTGCTGTTGACCAGCGACGACGTCGTTCGGCGCTCCCACTACCGCAACGCGCAGCGGACCTTCGACAAGCTGTTGACCTACGGCGTCGTGCCGGTGGTCAACGAGAACGACACGGTCGCCACCGCCGAGATCAAGTTCGGCGACAACGATCGGTTGGCCGCGCTGGTCGCCCACCTCGTCCGCGCCGACGCGCTGATCCTGTTGTCCGACGTCGACGCGCTGTACACCGGCGACCCCGCAGACCCGTCGTCCGCTGTGATCCGCCAGGTGGACGCACCCGTCGACCTCACCGGGGTCGATCTGGTCGACTCCCGCAGCGGGGTCGGCACCGGCGGGATGAGCTCCAAGCTGGGCGCCGCGATGACGGCGACCCACGCCGGCATCCCCGTGCTGCTGGCCGGTGCGGCCGACGCCGCGCGCGCTCTGCGCGGTGGTGCGCCCCCGTCCGTGGGGACCGCGTTCGCCACCTCCGGACGTCGTACCGGCACCCGACTGCTGTGGCTCAGGTACGCGGCGCTCGCCCAGGGCAGCATCGCCCTCGACGCGGGCGCCGTCGCAGCTGTCATCGGCCGCCGGAAGTCGTTGCTGCCGGCCGGGATCACCGCGGCCAGTGGCGAATTCGAATCCGGTGACGTCGTTGATCTGACCGACCCGCACGGCCGGGTGGTCGCCCGCGGGTTCGTCTCCTACGACGCTGCTGAACTACCCGCGATGCTGGGACGGCAGTTGCGTGAGCTGGCCGAGGACCACCGACGGCCGGTGGTCCATGCTGACGACCTGGTGGCGGTCTCCGCCGGCGCCGGCGGCGCGACGCAGGAGGAAATGCAATGAGCGTGGTGACGGAGTCCGGCGTGGTCACGGCCCAGGACGTGCTGGCCTGTGCCGCGCTGTCCCGTCCCGCCGCCCGTGCGCTGGCCCGGTTGACGGCGGCGCAGAAGTCGGATGCGTTGCGGCAGATGGCCGCCGCGCTGCTGGCCCGCTCGCCGGAGGTGCTCGCCGCGAACGCCCAGGATCTGGAGGCCGGCGCCGCAGCCGGGATGAGCGAGTCGCTGCTCGATCGGCTCCGGCTCACGCCGCAGCGGGTGACCGCGATCGCCGATGCCCTGGTCGCAGTCGCTGATCTGCCGGATCCGATCGGTCAGGTGGTGCGCGGCTCGGTGTTGCCGAACGGTGTGCGGCTCACCCAGATCCGGGTACCGCTCGGCGTGGTCGCGATGATCTACGAGGCGCGTCCGAACGTCACCGTCGATGCCACCGGGATCGCCGTGATGAGCGGGAATGCGGTGCTGCTGCGCGGATCCGCGTCCGCCCATGCGTCGAACGTCGTCCTGGTGGAGATTTTGCACGAGGCAGGGACCGCTGCCGGGTTGCCGGCAGACTTCGTCCAGCTGGTGCCCGGCACCGACCGCAGCTCGGTGACCCACCTGATCACGGCGCGTGGCCTGGTCGACGTGATCATCCCGCGCGGCGGAGCGGGTCTGATCGAATCGGTGGTCATCGGCGCGACGGTCCCGGTGATCGAGACCGGGACCGGCAACTGTCACGTGTACCTCGACACCGCTGCCGACGCGGCGAAGGCGCTGCCGATCGTCGTCAACAGCAAGGCACGTCGGCCGTCGGTCTGCAACGCCGCGGAGACCGTGCTGATCCATCGCGACCGGATCGGCGACCTGCTGCCGGCCGTGGTCGATGCGCTGCACGCTGCGGGGGTGACGGTGCACGCCGATCCCCTTGCGCTGCAGCTGCTCCCGACCGACGCACGGACGGTTCCGGCAGCCCGCGAGGACTTCGACGGAGAATTTCTGTCACTGGACATCGCGGTGGCCGTCGTCGATTCGCTGGACGGTGCGCTCGCGCACATCGCCGCACACTCCACCGGCCACACCGATGCGATCGTCACCGAGAACATCGCGGCAGCAACGCGTTTCACCGCCGAGGTGGATTCCGCGGCGGTCGTGGTCAACGCCTCCACCGCGTTCACCGACGGCGGCGAGTTCGGCTTCGGCGCCGAGATCGGTATCTCCACCCAGAAGCTGCATGCCCGCGGGCCGATGGGGCTCGCCGAGCTGACGAGCACCAAGTACATCGTCGAGGGCAGCGGCCAGATCAGGGGGACGTCATGATCGATCCGACGAGACGCCGCCGGGTCGGGGTGATGGGCGGCACCTTCGACCCCATCCACCACGGTCACCTGGTGGCAGCCTCCGAGGTGTCCGACCTGTTCGACCTCGACGAGGTGGTGTTCGTGCCGACGGGTCGCCCGTGGCAGAAGGCCGACGACGACGTGCTGTCGGCCGAGCACCGCTACCTGATGGCGGTGATCGCGACCGCCGCGAACCCCCGCTTCACGGTGTCCAGGGTCGACATCGACCGGCCCGGTGCGACCTACACCCGCGACACCCTCACAGATCTGCACGCCGCCGATCCCGAGGCCCAGCTGTTCTTCATCACCGGCGCCGATGCCCTCTCCAGGATCATGAGCTGGAAGGATGTCGAGGAGATCCTGTCGCTGGCGCACCTGGTCGGTGTCACCCGTCCCGGGTACGTGCTGGAGGACGGCAACCTCCCCGAGGGTGCCGTCACGCTGGTGGAGGTGCCCGCGATGACCATCTCGTCCTCCGCCTGCCGTGACCGGGTGAGCGAGGGCAAACCGGTCTGGTACCTCGTCCCGGACGGTGTCGTCCAGTACATCAACAAACACCGGCTGTATCTCAGCACGCCGGTCTCCGACCACCACCCATCGACCGCGCGCCCCGACGTGCGGTCAACCCCAGTACAGGGAGTGCAGTGACTGCCACCGACCTCGCCATCGAACTTGCCAGGACCGCCGCGACCGCGGCCTCCGACAAGCTCGCCACCGACATCGCCATCGTCGATGTGTCCGACAAGCTCGCCATCACCGACTGTTTCGTGCTGGCGACCGGCTCCAACGAACGGCAGATCAGTGCGATCGTCGACGCCGTCGAGGACAAGCTGAGAGCTGCCGGCCACAAGCCGGTGCGCCGCGAGGGCGAGCGCGACGGACGGTGGGTGCTGATCGACTTCGTCGAGATCGTGGTGCACGTCCAGCACGCCGAGGAGCGGGTCTTCTACGGCCTCGACCGGCTCTGGAAGGACTGCCCGTCCATCCCCTTCGACGACCAGGACTCCGACCGCAGCGCCGAGCTGCGTGCCGCGGCGCCGGGTGCGAACGAGGACGTCCCGGCCGAGAACGCCGATCGGCCCGACGAGGCGTGAGCCTGCACCGCCTCGTCCTGCTGCGGCACGGCGAGACCGACTGGAACGCCGAGATGCGACTGCAGGGGCACCGCGACATCCCGCTGAACGAGCGCGGGCTGGCGCAGGCGCAGGCCGCGGCCCCGTCGGTGGCCGGGTTCGACCCGGATCTGATGATGGTCTCGGACCTGCAGCGCGCCCGGCAGACCGCTGCGCCGGTGGCCGGGTTGCTCGGAACCGAACCGACGCCCGACGTCCGGCTCCGCGAGACGTCGATGGGTCAGTGGGAGGGGCTGACCCGCGCCGACGTCGACGACGGCTGGCCGGACGCCTGGGATCACTGGCGGTCCTCGATCGCCGACGTCGCCCCACCGGACGGTGAGACCAGGGCAGAGGTGGCCGACCGGGCCCGTGAGGTGGTCGACGAACTCATCACCTCGCCGGACGGCCCCGAGTCGGCGCTGCTGGTCAGCCACGGCGGACTGATCGTCGGCCTGACCGCGCTGCTGCTGGACCTTCCGCGTGCGCACTGGCACGCCCTGACCGGTGTCTCCAACTGCCACTGGGTGGAGTTGGAGCTGCAGGAGCGGCACTGGCGGCTGCGGTCCTACAACGCCGGCCTGAGCGCGATCGTCATGCCCGCTGCCGACGACGAGGTCGCAGGCGTCTGAGGCCTGGTCGGCGGCGAGGGCGCGGCCGGTTGTCCACAGACTCCGGAGCTGTCCACAGGCGTCGATCGCCCGGGGCCGGGCTGGGGTGCGACTTCCTAGCGTGGCTGCATGACTCCGGAACCTCGGCTCGCCGCGCGTGGCTGGATCCCGGATGCGCCCGACCGCGCCGACCGCCGCCCCGACCGCCGCGCGGACGACCCACGTGACGCCTCGGACGAACTTCCTGACGACCCGGACGACCTTCCTGACGACCCGGACGAACTCGTCGATGATCCGGGGGAGCAGCGCGAGCACCGCGTCGAGCATCGTCGGCCGTCGTGGTGGCGGCGGTTCGGCCGCGGCGGACGGTTCGTCGAAACCTGGGTCCCGGTGTCCCTGCGGGACGCCCGCGTCGATCCGGGGCGACGAGCTGCCCTGGTCCTGGGTCTGGTGGCCGCGCTGGCTGCGGTCGCAGCGGCCGTCGGGGTGTGGCGCGACCGACCGGAACCCCGTCCGGTGCAATCGATCTCGCAGCCGGCGGCGGATGGAGACCACACGTCGGGCGGTCCGTCACGTATCGACGTGCCGAGGTCAGGACCGCGCTCCGGGGATGGCGGGCCAACCGGGTCGCCCGGTCCGTCCGCTGGTTCGCCCGCGTCCGCGTCCGCGAAGGGAGAGGCCATGTCGGCCGTGCCGGCCGTGCCGGCCGTGCTGGCCGTCTCGGTCACCGGAGCGGTGCAGCACCCGGGCCTGGTCAGGGTGCGCGCCGGTAGCCGGGTCGCCGATGCGATCGCCGCGGCGGGTGGGATCACCGCGGAGGCCGACATCACCGGCCTCAACGTGGCGACGGTGCTCGCCGACGGCGACTCCGTCGTGGTCGGCACCGCGGGTACGCCGCCGGGATCGGGAAGCGTCGGTGGAGCGGGGCCGCCGGCCGGTTCGACCGCTGCGGGAGTGAGCGGACCGCTGGACCTCAACAGCGCCGACGACGCTGCGCTGCAGGAACTTCCGGGGGTGGGTCCGGTGATGGCCGGCAACATCATCGCCTGGCGGGATGCGAACGGGCCGTTCACCTCCGTCGACCAGCTGCAGGAGATCACCGGGATCGGACCGGCCCGCTACGCCCAGCTGGCCCCACTCGTGGTCGTCGGATGAACCCGTCGGCGGCTTCGGTGCCTGCCGCTGCTGTTCCTGCTCCGGCTTCGGCGCCGGCTCCGACAGCGCCGACCGGCACGCCGGCCCGGCGGCGGCGGCGGTGGGTGGAGGACGACCCACCCCCGGTGCAGGACCTGCGGGTGGTGCCGCTCGCGCTGGGGCTGTGGATCGGCACTGCGGCGACGCTGTTGCTCCCGGCATCGGGTGGTGCTGGGGCTGCGCTGGTCGTCGTCGGTTCGGCCAGTGCTGTGCTCGGCCTGGCGGTCGTGCGCCGCTGGCGGGGCTGGGCGGTGCTCGGCGTGGCATTGGCGGCCGGGATCGCGATCGGATCGTCGGCCGTCCAGCTGGCGCAGCAGGATCCGGCGTTCCGAGCTGCTGAGCAGCACCGGTACGCGGTGCTGCAGGTCGAGATCGCGGCAGCTCCGGTGGCGTTGCCGGGGTTCGCCGCGGAGGACGGGACAGTGACTGCGCCGCAACAGTATCGGGTGCGCACAGCGGCGCAGCAGCTCACCCTCGACGGCACGGTCGTGGCCTCAGCGGCCCAGGTGTCGATGATCGGAGTCGGACCCGCCGTCGCTGAGCTCGTTCCCGGCAGCCTGGTCCGGGTGGCCGGGACCCTGGCCGTCGACGCCTTCCCGGCGGTCCCCGGCGTGTCGATCCGGTTGCGCAGCGCACCCGTACAGCTGGCTCCAGCGCCTGCGGTGGACGTCGCCGCTGCCCGCCTCCGTGCCGGGCTGCGGGCGCAGGGGGAACGCCTCGGTGGGGATGCCGGCGCGCTGCTGCCCGGCCTGGTGGTGGGGGACACCGCGGCGATCGACGACCGGCTGACGGCGGATGCGAAAGCGGCCGGACTGACCCACCTGCTCGCGGTGTCCGGGTCCCACTTCGCTCTGGTTTGCGGCTTCGTGGTGCTGCTGACCAGACGCCTCGGTCCACGCATCGCCGCCGGCTGCGCGGCCACCGTACTGCTCGGTCTGGTGGTGCTGGTCGGACCGCAGCCGTCGGTCCTCCGGGCCGCGGTGATGGGGGCTGTGACCATCGTCGCGATGCTCGTCGGGCGAACCCGGTCGGCGATCCCGGCGCTGGCGAGCGCCGTGGTGGTGCTGCTGATCGCCGATCCCGCGCTGGCCGTCTCGGCCGGCTTCGGCCTGTCGGTGGTGGCCACCGCCGGGCTGGTGCTGTTGGTGCCGCCGTGGACGGCGGCGTTGGTGGCGCGCGGCTGGTCCCGTGGCTGGGCGGTGCTGGTGGCTGTCCCGGTCGCGGCGTCGATCGTCACTGCGCCGATCATCGTGCTGCTGTCCGGCGCGATCTCGGTCGTGTCGATCCCGGCAAACCTGATGGCTGCGCCGCTGGTCGCTCCCGCACTGGTGTTCGGCCTGCTGTCGGCCCTCTGCGGGCCGTGGTGGCCGGCGGGCGCAGAGGTCTGCGCTGATGCGGCCGCACCGTTCCTGTCCGGGATCGCCGGGCTCGCCCACGGGTGGGCGGCGCTTCCGCAGGCAACTCTCGGGTGGCCACCGGGGGTGCTGTGGGCCGTGGCGCTCGCCGGCGGGACGCTGGCCGTCGGACTGGTGTTGCGGTTCCCCGGGCCGCGGGCGATCATCTTCGCTGCCGGCTGCGGCGCTGGGGTCGTGCTGGTCCCGGTGCAGGTGCTGCCGCCGCTGGGATGGCCGCCACCCGGCTGGCTGATGGTCGGCTGCGAGGTCGGCCAGGGCGATGCTTTCGTGATGTCCACCGATGTCGCCGACACCGCCGTGGTGTTCGACGCCGGGCCCGAACCGGCCCCGGTCGCCGGCTGTCTGCGTGACCTGCGGATCGGCACCGTCATCCTGCTGATCATCACCCACCTGCATGCCGATCATGTGGGCGGGATCGCCGGCGTGCTGGACGATCGGTCGGTCGGCACCATCCTCGTCGGCCCCGATCGCACCGAACCCGCGTGGAGCGCACTGCTCGCGGTGGCGGCGCGGCGGGGCATCCCGGTGATCGCGGCGGGACCCGGGAACCGTTTCAGCGCAGGCGATCTCGAGCTGACGGCGCTCGGACCCAGCGGTGGTTTCGCGGGGACCACGTCCGACGAGAACAACGACTCACTGGTGTTCAGGGCGCAGCGCAACGGTGTGAGCATGCTGGCCACCGGTGACATCGAACCGGAAGCGCAGCGGGCGTTGCTGGCGGCCGGAGTCGATCTGGACGTCGATGTGCTCAAGGTCCCGCACCACGGTTCGGCGAAGGACCTGCCGCAGTTCCTCGCCGCGGTCTCTCCGCAGGTCGCGATGATCGGGGTCGGACGCGACAACGACTACGGCCACCCGGCGCCGAGCCTGTTGGCGGCTCTCACCGAAGTGGGTACCGGCAGCGTGCTGCGCACCGACCAGGATGGCGACATCGCCGTGCTGCTGGATGCCGGCACGCTGTCGGCGGTGCGCAGGGGATCGCTCGCGGCCCGAGAACCGAGCCGGAGGTGACCGGTTCAGCCAGCAGCGGCAGCCGCCGCACGCGCCGCCGCCGGAAGGGCCGCCTCGATGACCTCGAGCGCGGCGACATCGTGCGCCGCCGAGACGAACCATGCCTCGTACGCCGACGGCGGCAGGTAGACCCCGGCATCGAGCATCGCGTGGAAGAAGGCCGCAAAGGCGGCCGTGTCCTGGGTTCGCGCCAGGTCGTAGTCGGTCACCTCGACCTCGGTGAAGAATATCGAGAAGAGGGTGCCGGCCCGCTGGACCCGGTGCGGCACCCCGGCTCTCGACAGGGCGGCCGAGGCCAGATCGCTGACGGTGCGAGCCGTCTCATCGAGCCGCGCATAGACCGTCTCGGTGCACCCGCGCAGGGTGGCGAGACCAGCGGCGGTGGCGACCGGATTCCCGGACAAGGTGCCTGCTTGGTAGACCGGGCCATCAGGTGCCAGCAGCGCCATGACGTCGGCGCGACCGCCGAACGCGCCGACCGGCAGGCCGCCGCCGATCACCTTGCCGAACGTCATCAGGTCGGGCTGCCATCCTTCGACCGCGCCGTCGAGACCGAACATGCCGGTGCGGGAGGCACGGAATCCGGTCATCACCTCGTCGGTGATCAGCAACGCACCGCCTGAGTGGGCGATCTCCGCGAGCGCCCGGTTGAAGCCCGGCAGCGGAGGGACGACACCCATGTTGGCGGCAGCGGCCTCGGTGATGATCGCCGCGATCCGGCCGGGGTTCTCCGCGAACGCGCTACGCACCGCCGCGATGTCGTTGTAGGGCAACACGATCACCTCGGCGGTGGTCGCCGCCGTCACCCCTGCCGAATCAGGGAGCGCAAAGGTGGCCACTCCCGAGCCGGCCGAGGCCAGCAGCGCATCGACGTGGCCGTGGTAGCACCCGGCGAACTTGACGATCTTGTCGCGGCCGGTGAAACCGCGGGCCAGCCTGATGGCCGACATGGTCGCCTCGGTCCCGGACGACACCAGGCGCAGCTGCTCGACGGGGTCGATCCTGGCCACGATCTCCTCGGCCAGTGCCACTTCGCCGGCGCCGGGGGTACCGAAGGACAGCCCGCGATCGGCGGCCTCGTGTACGGCCGCAATCACATCGGGGTGCCCATGACCCAGGATCATCGGTCCCCACGAGCCGACCAGGTCGACATAGGAGTTGCCGTCGGCGTCGACGATCCTGGCGCCGGAGCCGGATGACATGAAGCGGGGAGTGCCGCCGACCGAACGGAATGCGCGGACGGGGGAGTTGACGCCGCCCGGGGTCACCACGGAGGCGCGCTCGAAGAGCGCCGCCGAAGCGGACGTGGTCATCGGTCTGCGGGGCGTGCTGGGTAGGGACATCAGTGGCTCGTTCCAGGCAGCAGTCGGGTGGCCAGCTCGGTGGCCCAGTAGGTCAGGATGATCTGCGCGCCGGCCCGTTTGATCGAGGTCACCGTCTCGACGATCGCCCGGTCACGGTCGATCCAGCCGTGCGCGCCGGCGGCCTCGATCATCGAGTACTCGCCGGACACCTGGTAGGCGGCGACCGGGACGTCCGCGACGGCGGCCGCATCGGCGACGATGTCCAGGTAGCTCATCGCCGGCTTGACCATGATCAGGTCGGCGCCCTCCGCGATGTCGAGCGCTATCTCGCGCATCGCCTCCGTGCGGTTGGCCGGATTCTGTTGGTACGTCCGGCGATCGCCCTGCAGCGCTGAGTCGACGGCCTCGCGGAACGGACCGTAGAAGCTGGAGGCGTACTTGGCCGCATAGGCGAAGATGCCGGTGTCGACGTCGCCGGAATCGTCCAGCGCCGCGCGGACGGCGCCGACCTGGCCGTCCATCATCCCGGAGGTGCCGAGCAGGTCGGCGCCGGCGGCCGCCTGGGCGAGCGCCATCTGCTGATACCGCAGCAGCGTCGCGTCGTTGTCGACGGTGCCGTCGGTGGTGAGCACACCGCAATGACCGTGGTCGGTGAACTCGTCGAGGCACAGATCGGCCATCAGCACGGTGCCGGCGCCGAGATCGGCGCGCAGCACGGCCAGCGTCCGGTTGAGGATGCCGTCCGGATCGTCGGCGGCGGAACCCCTCGCATCGCGGACGGCGGGGATGCCGAACAGCATCAGCCCACCGACGCCGGCTTCGACCGCCGCTGCCGCAGCCCGCCGCACGGAGTCCAGGGTGTGCTGGTCGACCCCCGGCATCGAGGTGAGCGGCGACGGGGCGTCCAGACTCTCCTTCACGAACAGCGGAAGTACGAGATCACTTGCGGTGACGCGGTTCTCGGCCACCAGACGCCGCAGCGCCGGCGTCCGGCGCAGCCGTCGGGGACGCAGCGCGCCCGCGGTGACGACAGGTCCCGTGGTGTGTTCGGTCATGGTTCCTCACGTTCTTCGGGCAGCCACTCCACCCGTGTCGGACCGGACTCGTCCGTGGGGGGCTGCACATGGATGACCAGCGCGTTGATCACGCCGAGATCGTTCGGGGAGGGGGTGACGATGATCTTCTGGAAGCCGGCGTCGACGAGAGCGGTCGCCGTCGACCGTCCGATCGCGATCATCAGGGTGCTGGGAGCCGGCTCCGCGGCGGCGATCACCGGGACCGCGCTGGTGGACGTCACCAGCACCGCCTCGTAGTTGCCGGCCCTGAGGTCATCGGTGATCGACGGGGGAATCAGCCGCGGGGTGGTGAGGTAGGCATCGGCGGTCTCCACGTCGTACCCCTTGGCACGCAGACCGTTCGGCAGCACATCATCGGCCAGGGCCGAGCGGGGCACAAGCACCAGTTGACGTCCACCGGCCGTCGGGAAGATGTCGACGAGTTCGCGGGCCGAGCCGCCGCTGGGCGGCATCAGATCCACCGGGATCTTCTTCGACCGCAGGTGATCTGCGGTGACCGGGCCGACGGCGGCGACCTTGACCGACGCCGACACCGGTTGCGAAAGGCGCAGGCGCCGGGCTCGCGAGATCACTGCGTCGACCGCGTTCACCGAGCTGAACACCACCCACTCGGCGTTGCCCTCCGACAGCGCCAGCACCAACGAATCCATCTCGGCGGAGTCGTCCACCGGACCGACCTCGATGAACTGGATCGCCTGCGCGGTCGCGCCCATCTCATCGAGCAGCGAGATCAACGCCTTGGCGCGGCCATGCGGCCGGCCGAGCAGGATGCGCCAGCCGGCCAGGACTCCGGGCCCGCGCGCTGCCCGCGCTTGCTCGCGACGCTCCCGCATCGCACGCAGCCCTTCCTCCCTGCTGATCACCGACTGCTCCCGGCGCTCGAGCCCAGTCCGTCGACCAGCCGGCCCGCACCGCGGACCAGCAGGTCGCGTGCGGCAGCGGTCCCGATCGCCTCGGCGGTGCGGTCGTCATCCGCCGGACCTGTTGCCTGCACGGTGATCTCGCCGGTGCCGTCAGGGGTGGTGATCCGCGCGACGAGGGTGAGAATTCCGGTCTCGGGGTCGAGCAGGCCCAGCGCGGAGACCGGCGCGGAGCAGCCCGCTTCCAGCTCGCGCAGCACCGCCCGTTCGGCCAGCGCAGTCCGGCGGGCGGCCGGATCGTCCAGCGTGCCGAGCGCGGAGGCCAGCGCGTCGTCGACGTCTGCCCGGCACTCCACCGACAGGGCCCCCTGGGCGGGAGCCGGCAGGAACTGCGGCGCGGTCAGCTGCTGGGTGATCGACGCTTCCTTGCCCAGACGCCTGAGCCCGGCGGTCGCCAGCAGGACGGCATCCAGATCATCCGGCGCGACCCGCGCCAGGCGGGTGTCGACGTTGCCGCGGATCGGCACCACAGAGATGTCCGGCCGCAGTCGGAGCAGCTGCCCTGCCCGACGCGGCGAACCGGTACCCACCCGGGCACCGACGCGCAGCTGATCCAGCTCGATCCCGTGGGAGCACAGGGCGTCCGAGGTGTTCTCGCGCCGTGGGACGGCGCCCAGACGCAGACCTGGCGCGGGATCAACCGGCAGATCCTTGAAGGAGTGCACGACGAGGTCGACCCGGTCGGCGACGAGCGCGTCGCGGACCGCGGCCACGAAGACCCCGGTTCCGCCGATCGTCGCCAGCGGGGCACGGTTCACGTCACCCTCGGTGCGGATGGGCACCAGGGTGTACTCACACTGTGCTGCCGCTGCAACGGCGGTCGCCACCGCGTTCGACTGCGCCAGGGCGAGCGCGCTCCCCCTGGTACCGACCCGCAGCACGCGGGGCGTCACGATCTCGGGCCACCTACGGTGGCCGTCGAGGCGCTCTCGCGAGCCGCGGCCCAGTCGTCGGCGGAGTCCTGGGCGCCGGTGGTGGGTCGCACGCCACGGGCGTTCACGCAGCATCCCGGAGCGCAGAAGTTGGGTCGGGTCGGTACCGACAGCACCGACTCCCGGGGCAGCCCGCGCCCCAGGCGCTCGGCGACCAGGTCGATCAGTCCGGTGACGAAACGTGGATCGACACCCGGTGTCGGAATCCGCCAGAACGCCAGATCCAGATTCGCGGCGGTCTGGGCGGCCTCGGTGTCGAGATCCCAGATCACCTCCATGTGGTCGGAGACGAACCCGATGGGAACGCAGACGATGGCTCGTCGACCATCCGCTGCGAGGCCCTTCAGGACGTCGTTGATGTCGGGCTCCAGCCACGGTGCCGACGGAGCGCCCGACCGTGACTGGTAGGCGAGCTGCCAGCGGATGCCCTGCAGGAAGGCGGAATCCGCCACGACCCGGTCGATCACGTACTGCCCGGCGGCCAGGTGCTGGGTGACGTAGGCGCCACCGCGCCGGTGATCGCCCAGTGTCGCGGAACCGGAGGTGTCGGCCATCGGATCGGGGATCGAGTGGGTGCTGAACACCACCTCGATCTCGTCGGGGGTGAACCCGGCGTCGATGGCCTGCCGCACCGCTTTCGCGGTGGCGTCGACGAAGGGGTCCAGGAATCCCGGCTGGTCGAAGTAGGGCTGGATCTTGTCGATGGTGACTGTGCCGACGGAGTCGGTGTCGATGAGGGCCTGGGCGAAGTTCTCCCGGTACTGCCGACACGAGGAGTACGAGGAATAGGCGGAGGTCGCGATCGCCAGCAGCCGGACCCGTCCCTGCTGCTTCGCCTCGGTCACCGCGTCGGCCAGGTACGGATCCCAATTGCGGTTGCCCCAGAAGACCGGCAGCGCAATGGATCGGTCGGCCAGTTCAGCGCGCAGCGCGTCGAGCAGCACCCGGTTCTGGTCGTTGATCGGTGAGATGCCGCCCATCGCCCGGTAGTGGGTGGCCACCTCCTCGAGCCGCTCATCAGGGATGCCGCGACCGCGGGTGACGTTGCGCAGGAACGGCAGCACGTCGTCCTGGCCTTCTGGTCCGCCGAACCCGGCGAGCAGGATGGCGTCGTACCCGGGCTCCGGGGCGGTGGCGGCGGATGGGGAGGCGGTCACAACAGCACCTCGTGGATCTCGTCGATCTCGATCCGGCGGCCGGTGAAGAACGGGACCTCTTCGCGGACGTGCCGCCGCGTCTCGGAGCTTCGCAGATGCCGCATCAGGTCGACGATGTCGTGCAGGTCGGCAGACTCGAGTGCCAACAACCATTCGTAGTCGCCCAGCGAGAACGCTGCGGTGGTGTTGGCGAGCACCTGGTCGTACTCCCGTCCGAGCATTCCGTGCTCGCGGAGCAGGTCGCGACGCTCCGCGTCGGGCAGCAGGTACCACTCGTAGCTGCGGACGAAGGGGTAGACGCTCAACCACCGCTGGGCGGGCAGGCCGGCCAGGAAGGCCGGGATGTGCGACCTGTTGAACTCGGCGGTGCGGTGCACGCCCATGGCGGACCAGGTGCCTTCGAGCGCCCGGCCGAGGGCGGTCCGCCGGAACCGTCGCGCAGCCGCCTGGAGCACCTCGGCCGACGGTGCGTGCCACCAGATCATCAGGTCGGCATCGGTGCGCAGGCCGGAGACGTCGTAGAACCCGCGGATGACGACACCCTGATCGGTCAGCTGACCGATCAGCTCGTCCAACTCGGCGGTGCAGTCTGCCGCGTTCGCCCCGGGCTGTTCGGCGCGCGAATAGACCGAGTACAGGGTGTAGGTGATCGAATCGCCCGTAGCAGTTCCGGCGCCGGTTGGTTCATCCGTGCCGGCGGCGATGTCGTGGTGCGGGTGATCGTGCTGGGGTACCGACTGCTCACTGCTCATGTTTCCATCCTCACCCATGTCGGGACTCCTGCGTGACTGCGGGCCTGTGTCGTTCGTTGCACCGACACCCTGTCGGCAGTGTCGTCGCGTGTCGATCGCGTCGCGGGTCACGACCTGGGGATTCAGCTCGGAGCGCACGGTGCCCTCAACTGGGTCCGGGCGTCGGCGACGATGGAGGACAACCCGTTGCCGGCCACCGCCCCGCCGATCAGCACCAGCCCCGGCGGGAGCGCCGCACGCAGCGCCCGTACCTCGGCGAGGTGACCGGGGCGGGCCTGGGGAAGCGCCGACGGCCACCGGACGACGGCAGAATCGATCAGGTCCTGCGGCCGCAGGTCGATGTCCAACAGCGCGGAGGCATCGGCGAGCACCGTCGCGGGGTCGGGAGTGGCGATGCTGCCGCCCCGGCCGTAGGACAGCCGCAGGACGTGCCGTCCACTGGGCAGCCGGTCGGCCAACCACGGCCATTTCACGCTGGCATGGGTGAGGGCCTTGGCGCTGATCTGCGTCACCCGTCGGGAGACCAGGACTCCCGTACCGCGCGGTGCCGCGTCCAGCCGCGGATCGTCCAGCACCAACGTCACCAGGGTCACCGGGGTGGTCATGGAGATCGTCGGGACTGCCGGGCCGAGCACGTCCGGATCCAGCAGATCTGCCGCAGCGCAGGCGATCACGACCAGATCGGCGTCCAGCGAGCGTTGCCCGTCGGTGTCGGCCAGCACCACCCGCTGGCCGGACGGTGTGGTCCGGACGCCGAGAACGTGCGCGTTGCAACGGATCTCACCACCGTGACGGATGATCCGTTCCGCCAGCACTCGCGGCAGCTCCGCCATCCCGCCGTCGATCCCGGCCACCGCCGAGCCGGGGGCCGCAGCACCCCGCAACGTCCGGACGGCAGCGGCGAGCGAGCCGGTGGTGGTGACGGCACTGCTCAGACCCGGTGCCACGGCATCGATCTCGAGCAGCCACGGATCCGCGGCGTGCACCCCACCCACCACCGGATCGACGAGTCGCCGCAGCACCTGACGACCCATCCGAGCCTCCACCAGGGCGCCCAGAGAATCCGGCAGCGCACCGACCGGGCGGGCATCCAGGGCTGCTGCCTGCGCTGCGGCCTCGACACCGATCGCGGCGACCACATCGTCGGCGAGCGGGTCGGCGGGGATGCCCAACAACGCGCCGGCCGGCAGCGCGGCGCTCCCGCCCTCGTGACGGACCCAGGCGGCCATCGGGGCCGGTGGCACGATGGCGTCCGCCATCCCCAGGTCGACCAGCAGGTCGGTGACGGCCGGACGGCCGGTGGCGAAGGACTCGGCGCCGGCGTCGAGTTCGATCCCGGCGAGGATGTGTCGGGCGACCGGACCCCCGACCGCCTGCGACCGCTCCAGCAACAGGGGGCGGCGGCCGGCCATGGCGAGTTCCCAGGCGGCCACCAGACCGGCGATCCCACCGCCGATCACCACAGGGCGGGTGGCGACGACCGTCACGCTGCCGGATCCGGCAGCGAATGCACCAGCTCGACCAGCCGGGTCAGCACCTCGGGGTCGGTCGACGGTGGAACGCCGTGACCGAGGTTGACGACGTGCCCCGGCGCGGATGCTCCGGCATCCAGCACCTGGCGGACGTGCCGGGCACGGGTGTCGGGATCGGTGAACAGCGCCGCCGGATCGATGTTGCCCTGCAGCGGAGTGCTGCCGCCGAGCCTGCGCGAGGCCTCGTCCAGCGGGAGCCGGTGGTCGACTCCGATGACGTCGGCCCCGGCCTCGCGCATCGCGATCAGCAACTCCGAGGTGCCGACCCCGAAGTGCACCTTCGGCTGCGGGAGGTCGGACACCAGATCGAGGACCTGCGCCGACGGGCCCTGCGCGCCGGCGCGGTACTGCTGCTCCGACAGATGCCCGGCCCAGGAGTCGAACAGCTGCAGTGCGGAGGCCCCGGCGATCGCCTGCGCCCGGAGGAATGCCCCGGTCACCGAGGCCACCCAGTCGGTGAGCAGCGTCCACGTCTCCGGGTCGCCCAGCATCATCGCCTTGGTGATCAGGTGCTCCTTGCTCGGACCGCCCTCCACCAGGTACGACGCGACGGTGAACGGAGCTCCGGCAAACCCGACGAGCGGCGTGGATCCCAGCACGGCGACGCACCGGGCGACGGCCTCGCTGATCGGGGTCAGTGCCGCGGGATCCAGCGTCGGCAGCGCCTCGATCTGGGCGCGGCTGCGCAGCGGCTCGGCCACCACCGGGCCGGTGCCCGGGACGATCTCGACGTCGATGCCTGCCAGTTTCAGCGGGACGACGATGTCGGAGAAGAACACGGCGGCGTCGACACCGTGTCGACGGACCGGCTGCAGTGTGATCTCGGACGCCATCTCCGGGTCCAGACAGGCGTCGAGCATGGCCGTACCGGCCCGCAGCGAGCGGTATTCGGGAAGGGACCTGCCTGCCTGCCGCATGAACCACACGGCCCGCTCACGGGTTCGCTCCCCCCGGAAGGCCCTGACCAGGGACGACCCGGCGGTTCGACCGTCCATCAGGGGGTGGTCGGCGGGGAGTCCGGGGGCGGCAGGGACACCTGCGGACGGGGCGGCCGGTACCGGGTCGCCGATCAGGGGTCGGACTGCCGAAGTGCTCACCGACCCATCGTGCCACCGCGCGAGGCCGACCTTCGACAAGCGGTAGAATTCGCGGGTGCTCATGGTTCTCGGCGCCGGTCACCACGAGGTGGACCTGGCTCAGCTGGAGATGTTCAGCGACTCCGCGGCGCAGTTGCGTGCCGGACTCGCCGGTGCTGTGCGCGGCCCCGAACCGGTCGTACAGGGTGTCGTGGTCCTGTCGACGTGCAACCGGCTCGAGATCTACCTCGACGCCGTCCGGTTCCACGATGCCGTCGAGCTGGTGACCGACCTGCTCGCCGAGGCCACCGGATGGCCGGCGGACCTCGCCGAGTCGACGCTCCGGGTCCGGGTCGGCAGCCCGGTGGGGGCGCATCTCTTCGGGGTGGCCGCCGGTCTCGACGCCATGGTCGTCGGCGAGGCGGAGATCTCCGGCCAGGTCTCGCGCGCCTATCGCGAGGCGGACCGGGCAGGGACGGTCAGCCCGGCGCTGCACAGTCTGTTCCGGTCTGCCGCGAGAACAGCCAAGGCCGTCGCCACCAACACCTCACTCGGTGCCGAAGGGCGGTCCGTCGCGTCCGTCGCGCTGCAGATCGCCGCGCAGGACGCCGGGCCCGAGGGGCTGGCGGGCCGATCGGCCCTGATCGTCGGGACCGGAGCACTGGCCAGGGTGGTCGCGACCGCACTGCAGGAGCAGGGCTGCGTCGAACTCTCGGTGTTCTCGCCCAGCGGGCGGGCCGAGGCGTTCGCCCGGACCCATCGGGCGCGGCCGCTGGACACCGACGAACTCGTCGCGGCCCTGGCAACGGTCGATCTCGTGGTGGCTGCCTCGGGGACCAGCGCCTCCACCGGCAGCCTGGTCCACCCCAGAGTCGTCGAGACGCTGGCCGGTCGTACCGACGTCGTCCCTGTCGTCGATCTGGCCCTGCAGCGGGACGTATCCGCAGTCGTGCGGGACCTGAAGACGGTGCGGGTGATCGACCTGCACTCGGTGGCGGATGCGGCCGGCCCTGCCCACGGGACGGAGCTCCGCACAGCCCAGGAGATCGTGCTGGCGGCCGCCGCCCGGTTCGATGACGAGCTCACCGAACGTACCCTCGACCCCGCCGTCGTCGCGTTGCGCAGCCACGTCTACGCCGCCGTCGACAGCGAAGTGAAACGCTTGCGGCGCAAGTACTCCAGTGATGTCGCAGACGACATGGAGCGGGCGATGCTGCGCGTCACCAACGCACTGCTGCACACCCCGACGGTCCGCGCCAAGGAACTGGCCAAGGATGGTTCCGGCGAGGACTACGTGAAGGCGCTGCACACCCTGTTCGGAATCGAGTTGGGCGGGCACTGAGTCCGGTCCGGGGGCTGGGTCCGTCGGCGCAGGGGAGCGGACCGTCGGTGCTGCCTGGCACGATGGGCGGATGCCCGACCCGACTGTCCCGCCGTTCGTCCTGATCTCCGGGGACGAGGCACTGCTCGTCGATCGCGCTGTCTCCCGCACGCTGACCGCGCTGCGCAAGCAGAATCCCGACGTCGAGCGACGTGAGGCGTCGGCAGCCGGGCTGACGACTGCCGACTTCGCCGACATGGTCGCGCCCAGCCTCTTCGCCGAGCCCCGTGCGGTGGTGGTCCGCGGCGCGCACGAAGCCGTCAAGGATCTCGTCACGGAGCTCATCGGCTACCTGCGCGACCCGGTGGAGGGGGTGACCCTGGTCGTGCAGCACGGCGGGGGAGCGCGCAACAAGAACCTGGTCGATGCCTTGCGAGCAGCGAAGGCCGCGGTGTTCGAGTGCGAGAAGGTCAAACCGGGAGATCGGGTCGGATTCGTGCGGCGCGAGATCAAATCGGCCGGGGGCACCACCACCGCCGAGGCCGCCGCCGCCCTGGTGGAGGCGGTCGGCGCCGATCTGCGCGAGTTGGCCTCGGCGGCCAACCAGTTGGTGGCGGACACCGGTGGGCTGGTCGACGAGTCTGCGGTGGCCCGCTACTACCGGGGGAAGGCCGAGGTGAGCGGTTTCGCGATCGCCGACCGGACGATCGCCGGTGAGCTGCCGGAGGCGCTGGAATCGTTGCGCTGGGCGTTCATCACCGGAGTCCCAGCAGTGCTGATCGCAGACGCGCTGGCCGACGGCATCCGCACTTTGGCAAAGGTCGCCGGGGCTCGCGGCAGCAGCTACACGCTGGCCGGCGAACTGGGCATGCCGCCGTGGAAGATCGAGAAGGCCCAGCGTGCCGTGCGTGGCTGGAGCGCGCCGGGGATGGTGAAGGCGGTCGCCGCGGTGTCCGCACTGAACGCTGACGTCAAGGGCGTGGCAGTCGACGTGGAGTACGCACTGGAACGCGCCGTCACGCAGCTGGTCGAGGCACGGGCGATGCGCTGATCGGTCCGGAGGGTTGACACCCGGGCCGACCCCGGGAACGCCGAAAGGCGGTACCACCGGTGAGGGTGATACCGCCGGATGGCACTGGAATCAGAGTGCGGCGACCTGCGAGGCCAACGACGACTTGCGGTTCGCAGCCTGGTTGGCGTGGATGACGCCCCGGGAGGCGGCCTTGTCGAGGTCACGGTTGGCGACGGCCAGCGCGGTGGCGGCCACGTCCTTGTCACCGGACTCGATGGCGGTGCGGACCTTGCGGACCGACGTCTTCAGGCCGCTCCGGACAGCCTTGTTGCGCTGACGGGCGAGCTCGTTGGTGCGGATCCGCTTGATCTGCGACTTGATGTTGGCCACGGGCGATTGCCTTCATTTCTTCAGTGGAGTGATCTGGTCGTACTGCGTGCTGACCGGATCCTGGAACGAGTCCGGCGGTGACGCCACCACAGTGGGTGGGCGTACACATGCACAACGACCTCCGACTTTAGCAGCGTCGGCGGCTGTGCCCAACTCGTGACCTCACCGGCAGGCGAACCGGCCTGTCGGTCGCCCGTCGCTCTCCAGCGCCGCCATCGTCCACGCCACCGCGGCGGGTGCGGAGGGCAACACGCTGTGTTGGACCTGCACGTCGGGACAGACGTCCTGCAGCAGCTGGGCCCGCACCCGGTCGGCCGGCCCACGAGGACTCTGGTCGGCCAAGGGCTGGACCCAGGCGTCGTCGTCGAGCAGCAGGCTCGCGTAGCGCACCCCCGGTGCCAGTTCGCCCCCGGCATCCAACGACCGCAGCAGCGCGGATCCGCGCACCTGCTCCGCGCACGACGGACAGAGCGCCGCCGGCACCTTCGTGACGATCGGCACCGAGGTCCCGTGGTAGTCGGGCGCCAGCAGCAGTGCCAGCCGCACGGTTCCGGTCGGTACGAAGCCTTGCAGAGCGGCCCGCAGCACCAATGCCCCTTGCGAGAAGGCGACCACGTCGACGTCGGCGGCCCCGCTCGTCGTCTGCACCTGCTCGATGAACGCCCCGACCGCCTGCGCCGAGTCGGTGATCGAGCCGACTCCGCCGTAGCCGAAGGCCGCCCCGTAGAGGACGGCGTAGACGCACCGCCCCGACGCGCGCAGAGCGGGCGCCAGACGGCCGAAGTCGCCGGCCGGCGTCGCGAACGTGCCGTGCAGCAGGACAACGGGCGGCTCGGCGGACCGACAGGCCGGGTCGTTCACCCCCTCGAGTCCGACCTCGGGGAGCGCGACCTGGCCGGCTGAGGAGGTGGGGACCGCCGGGGCCGACGTTGACGTCGACGTTGACGTCGTGGTGGTGGTGGGCGACGAGCTGGATGAGGTCGGACCTGCAGACGCGAACGGCGATGGCGGCGATGACGTGGACGGGGATGTGGTCAAGGTCGCCGACACGGATGTGGTCAAGGTCGCCGACAGGGACGTGGTCAAGGTCGCCGACAGGGACGTGGTCAAGGTCGCCGACAGGGACGTGGGCAACGACGTCGGCGGGGATGCGGCTCCAGAGCTCGGTGCGACAGCTCCGCCGGTGGTCGACGAGCAGGCAGCGAGGGCGAGCAGGAAGCACGCCGCGATCGACCGCGTCAGTGAGCGCATCGCAACTCAGACGCTGGAGTGGCTGAACACCTCGTTGCCCTTGATCCAGACCTTCTCGGCGCGCTGCATCACGTCCAACGGATCGCCGGACCACAGCACCACGTCACCGAGCTTGCCGACCTCGAGCGAACCGACCTGGTCGGCAACGCCCATCACGACGGCCGGGTTGATGGTGATCGACCGCAGGGCGATCACCGGGTCGAGGCCCTCCTTGATCGCGAGGGTCGCCTGGTGCACCAGGAAGTGGATCGGGATCACCGGGTGATCGGTGATGATCGAGATCTCCACCCCGGCGGCGGCGAGCAGCCCGGGGTTGCGGATCGAACGGTTGATCAGCTCGTACTTCGAGCGAGTGGTGAACAGCGGCCCGATCAGCACCGGAATCTTCTTCTCGGCGATGACGTCGGCGAGCAGGTGTGCCTCGGTGCCGTGATCGAGCACCAGCTGGTAGCCGAACTCGTCGGCCACCCGCAATGCGGTGGCGATGTCGTCGGCGCGGTGGCTGTGCTGCCGCCACGGGATCTCCCCGTTGAGCACCGACAGGATCGCTTCGTGCTGCAGATCCCGTGCCTCGAAGGGCTTTCCGGCCTCCTCGGCCGCGGCCTTCTTCGCGGCGTAGTTCTGTGCATCGACGAACGCCTTGCGCAGCACTGCCGCGGTACCGAGGCGGGTCGAGGGCATCTGCTTGCGATCGCCGTAGACCCGCTTGGGGTTCTCGCCCAACGCGGACTTGAGACCGGCGGGGGAGCGCAGCACCATCTCGTCGACGGTCCGGCCGTACGTGTGGATGGCGACGCACAGGCCGCCGATGACGTTGCCGGAGCCGGGATTCACGCAGACGGAGGTGACGCCACCGGACAGCGCATCGGTGAAGCCGATGTCGCCGGGATTGATCGCATCCAGTGCCCGCACCTGGGCCGTGTTGGGATCCGTCATCTCGTTGGTGTCCTGGCCGGCCCAGCCGCCGGCCTCCTCATGCACGCCGAGGTGGGTGTGGGCGTCGACGAACCCGGGCAGCAGCCACTTTCCGGCCGCGTCGATCACCTCGGCGCCGTCCGGAACGGCGACGTCGGGACCCAGCGCGCTGATCCTGCCGTCGGTCACCACCAGGTTTCCGTCGAACGGTTCGCCCTCGATCGGGACGATGTGGGCGCCGGTGAATGCGAGTGTGGATGCCATCCCTCCACCCTGCCACCCGCGACCAAGCCGCTGCGGCCGGGGGAGCAGCCGCACAGGGGTGGGCGGCCGCTCGGCGGCCGCCCACCCAACCGCCGGTCCGATCAACCGCCGAAGCCGCCGATGACTGCGCTGACCAGCAGGATCACCCTGGTGGTGCGAGCACCCAGGATCCCGGACGGGGTGAGGCCGGCCCGCCGCTGCAGCTCGCGGACCGCGACGACCTCGGAGCCCTCGTAGACGACGGGATTGCCGACCTGGGCCGGTGCCCATTGCGTGAGCTCGTGGAGCCGCTGGAGCCCGAAGCGCAGGTAACCGTGTTCGCGGTCGACACAGTCTCCGGGGGAAGCCTGCGCCCACGCCTGCCCCGGCCGCAGCTGGGGGTTCGCCAACGCGTACGGCGCCCCGGTCGCGCGGCGGATCAGGGCGTCCCAGGTGCGGGGACCGGCGACGCCGTCGACGGTCAGGCCGCGGGACTGCTGGAACTCCCGGACCGCCTTCGTGGTCAGCACACCGAAGTAGCCGGTGCCCTGCAGGTAGGTCGCGCCCTGGTTGCGCAGCCCGATCTGCAGCGCGAGGACCTCCCCGCCGCTGCTGCCTTTCCGGACGGTGGGCAGCGTCCGCAGCAATGCTGCGCGGGCTGCGTCGGAATGGTCGTCCGGGATCGATGCGGGCGACATCGCGGACGGCATCGGCGAGGTCGCGGTGGCCGCTACTCCAGCCGGAAGTACTTGCGCTGCAGCAGATGTGACGGCTGCGCCGGTCAGCAGCGTGCTGCCGATCGCGATGATCGTGAGTTTGGTTCCGAGCTTGTACATGACTACCCCCGTGGTGAGAATGCGGCGCCCGGATCCGGGCGCTCTGACATGCCGGAAAGACGGACGGAGCCCACCGAGGTTGCGTCCGTCACATCACGGATCCGCATCGTCGACCGGTGCCGGGTGACCTCCAGCCGGCGGCAGGACTCAGGCCATCGACCGGACGTTCGACAGGATCGCGGTGCACAACGCCCTGGCGGCTTCGTCGGGTGCACGCGGTCCGGTCAGCAGGACGAAGTCGACGTCCGGCAGGTCGGGCAGTCCGCTGTCGGTGCGCAGCTCGATCAGGTCGGCCGGCGCGAGGGAGCTGGCGAACACGGCGACGCCCAGACCTGCCCTGACCGCAGCGAGCACGCCGTTGACACCCCGCACGGTACAGGTGATGCGGTACGGCCGGCTCTCGGCCTCCAGCGCCCGGATCGCCATGGTCCTGGACATCGACGGGGCGGGGTAGCTCACCAACGGCACGATCGCCTGCGGTTCCAGGCGGGTGCCCTGCGCTGCGGCCCAGACCAGGCGATCACGGCGGACGATGGCCGCACCCGGATCACCCGGCTGGTGCTTCACGAAGGCGACGTCGAGGTGACCTGCCTCCAGCCGGCGGTGGATCTGTGGGCTCTGACCGACGGTCAGCTCCAGGTGGATCCTCGGATAGTGCCGCTGGAACTCGCGCAGGATGCGCGGCAGCGCGGTGAGCGCCAGATCGTCCGAGACGGCGAACCGGAGCCGACCCGACAGGGTCGGGCCGGAGAAGTAGGCGACCGCATCCTGTTGCGCCGCCAGGATGGTGCGGGCGAATCCGATCATCGCCTCACCGTCGGCGGTGAGCAGTACCGACCTGGAATCCCGGACGAAAAGTGTTCTCCCGACTGTCTTCTCGAGTTTGCGGATGTGACCGGAGATCGTCGGCTGTTGCAGCGCAAGCTGTTCCGCTGCGCGGGTGAAGCTGAGGGTGGACGCCACTGCCAGGAACGACTGGAGCTGGTCGGGTTCGTACATCGTGACATCCGCTTCCTCGAGGCCGGGCCACTCATTGCGAATCGCAATAGCAGCGATGTGGGCGATTGTCGCATGACATGACGCCAGCGTGCGCGATCATGGAGGGACAGATCTGCATCGACGCACTCCTCCAGCCACGACACCGGGATGATCCACCGTGACCAGCAACACCGCAGCCGACGCCGCTGCGACCACAGCTCCAACGAGTACAGCTCCAGCGAGCACCGACAAGCCCATCACGCTCACCGACACCCTGCGGATCCGCAACTTCCGCGTCCTGACCATCGGTCAGTTGACAGCCAACATCGGTGGCTGGACCCAGCGCATCGCCCAGGACTGGCTGGTGCTCACCCTCACCGGCAGTGCCACCGCTGTCGGGCTGGTGACGGCCCTGCAGTTCCTGCCGACGCTGATCCTCGGGCCGTACGGCGGTGTGCTCGCCGACCGCTATCCGAAGCGCCGCATCCTGCTGATCACCCAGTCGGTGCTGGCGGCCTGTGCGGTGACCCTGGCGCTGTTGGTGCTCACCGACACCATCCGGACCTGGCACATCTTCGCCGTCGGGCTCGTCCTCGGCGCTGCCATCGCCATTGACAACCCGACCCGGCAGTCGTTCGTCACCGAGGTGGTTGGCAAGCCGTACCTGCGCAGCGCGATCAGCATCAACTCGGCCTCCTTCCAACTCGGCGCGCTGGTGGGTCCCGCGGTGAGCGGTGTGCTGATCGGATTGGTCGGCATCGGCTGGTCCTTCGCGGCCAACGCCGCGACCTTCGCCGTGTCCCTCACTGCCCTGGCCTCGCTGGACGGACGCCGGCTCATCCCCACCGTGCGTTCGGCAGGCCGGAGCGCGACGCTGGGTACGGCCTGGCGGATCGTGCGGGCCGATCCGCACCTGTGGTGGCCGATGGTGCTGGCCGCAGTGTTCGCGCTCTACACCGTGAACTTCCCGGTGTTGCTCACCTCGTTCGCCGCTGACGAGTTCCATTCCGGCGCCACCGGGCTCGCGCTGCTGACCTCGCTGATGGCGATCGGGTCGGTGATCGGCTCCGTGCTGGCCGCGCGCCGCTCGTCCCTGCGGTTGCGGTCGTTGTTGTTGTTGGCTGCTCTGGTCGTCGTGGTCGAGGGGGTGGCAGCGGCCGTGCCGGGGCTGGTGCCGTTCAGCATCATGTTGGTCGCGGTGGGGATCTGCGCGATCTGTTTCGGCGTCAGCGCCAACTCGACGGTGCAGATGGCCGTGGAAGACGGGCTCCGAGGCAAGGTGATGAGCATCTACCTGCTGGGCTCGCTCGGTGGTGGATGCGTCGGCGGACCGCTGGTCGGCGGACTGAACGAGCTGATCGGCCCGCGGGGCTCGCTCGCCGTCGGTGCGTGCATTTCGGCGATCGCGCTCGTGGTCGTGACCGTCAAGCTGATCGGCCGGACCTCGCCTGAGCGGCGGATCGCCGCCCGCGACCGGGTCGTCACCGCGGCCTCGCCGACCAGGCTCGTACGCACCGCGAGGGATCGGCTCGACCTGGCCAGGTGAAACGGGGGGCGGATCCGGTCGGAGGGAGCCAGCGGCGCGCCGTGGGACACTGGGGTGGTCGACCTGCTGCTGATCGGTCGCCGTCCGCACCCAGAGCCATCTCCAGAGCACGGAACCGAGGATCTTGACCAAGCCGACTGTGTCGTCCGGACCGAGCGTCCCGTCGCTCGCCCACCGGACCACCTTCACGCCTCCCGAGCGCATCCGGAACTTCTGCATCATCGCGCACATCGATCACGGCAAGTCCACCCTGGCCGACCGCATGCTGCAGCTCACCGGTGTCGTCGACGGCCGCGCGATGCGTGCTCAGTACCTCGACCGGATGGACATCGAGCGTGAGCGCGGGATCACCATCAAGAGTCAGAACGTGCGGCTGCCCTACACGGTGGCCGAGCCGACCGACCAGATCTCCGGCGAATACGTCCTGCATCTGATCGACACCCCCGGGCACGTCGACTTCACCTACGAGGTCTCGCGCTCCCTCGCCGCCTGCGAAGGTGCGGTGCTGCTGGTCGACGCAGCCCAGGGTATCGAGGCGCAGACGCTGGCGAACCTGTACCTGGCGATGGAGAACGACCTCGCGATCATCCCGGTGCTGAACAAGATCGACCTGCCGGCGGCGCAGCCGGAGCGGTATGCAGAGGAGATCGCGCACATCCTGGGCGGCTCCCCGGACGACGTGCTGCGGGTGTCGGGCAAGACCGGCGCGGGCGTCGGCGCGCTGCTGGACCGGGTGGTGCGGGACGTCCCGCCGCCGGTCGGCGATCCGAACGCGCCGGCCAGGGCGATGATCTTCGATTCGGTGTACGACATCTATCGCGGCGTGATCACCTACATCCGCGTCGTCGATGGCCGCATCACCCCGCGCGAGCGGATCCAGATGATGTCGACGCGGGCCACCCACGAGCTGCTCGAGGTCGGCATCATCTCCCCGGAACCGGTGCCCACCAGGGGATTGGGTGTCGGCGAGGTCGGCTACCTGATCACCGGGGTCAAGGACGTCCGGCAGTCCAAGGTCGGCGACACCGTCACCTCGCAGGTGAAGCCCGCCACCGAGAGCCTCGGCGGCTACCGCGATCCGCGGCCGATGGTCTACTCCGGCCTGTTCCCGATCGACGGCAGCGACTACCCGCTGCTGCGGGACGCACTGGACAAGCTGCGCCTCAACGACGCTGCGCTCACCTACGAGCCGGAGAACTCCACCGCGCTCGGCTTCGGGTATCGCTGCGGCTATCTGGGACTGCTGCACCTGGAGATCACCCGCGACCGACTCGAGCGGGAGTTCGGGCTCGATCTGATCTCCACCGCGCCGACCGTCGTGTACGACGTGAAGATGGAGGACGGCTCGGAGACCAGCGTGACGAACCCCAGCGACTGGCCGGGCGGCAAGATCTCCGAGGTGCGGGAGCCCAAGGTGAAGGTCTCCATCATCAGCCCGAGCGAGTACATCGGCGTCATCATGGAGCTGTGCCAGGGCCGGCGCGGCATCCTCGGCGGGATGGACTACCTGTCCGAGAGTCGGGTGGAGCTGCGGTACTCGATGCCGTTGGCGGAGATCATCTTCGACTTCTTCGACTCGCTCAAGTCGCGGACCCGTGGCTATGCCTCGCTCGACTACGAGGAGTCCGGCACGCAGGCCGCGGACCTCGTCAAGGTCGACATCTTGCTGCAGGGCGAACCGGTGGATGCGTTCTCCGCGATCGTGCACCGCGATTCCGCCTACGGGTACGGGACGTCGATGACGGTCAAGCTGCGTGAGCTCATCCCGCGGCAGCAGTTCGAGGTGCCGATCCAGGCGGCGGTGGGCTCGCGGGTGATCGCCCGGGAGAACATCCGTGCGATGCGCAAGGACGTGCTCGCGAAGTGCTACGGCGGCGACATCACCCGCAAGCGCAAGCTCCTGGAGAAGCAGAAGGAGGGCAAGAAGCGCATGAAGATGGTCGGCCGGGTGGAAGTACCCCAGGAGGCCTTCATCGTCGCGCTCTCGTCCGACGCTGCCCCCAAAGAAGCCAAGAAGTAGCTGCAGCCAAGGTCGTGCAACCGATTCGGTGCCATGCTTCGTCCGCGGGGTGGGTGTGTTCCATCCACGGCGAGCACAGATGGGGATGACGGCGATGCGGTCAGCACTTCGGGTCAGGACGTCGGTGGGTGCCGCTGTGGCGGTGCTGGTGTTGGCCGGATGCGCACGACCCGCAGGAGGGGACGCGTCGCCATCGGTCTCGAGTCCGCCGGCGTCCAGCACTGCTCCGTCCGCGTCCAGCACTGCTCCGTCCGCGTCCCGCACGTCCACGTCCACCTCCGGGCCACGGTCTCCGTCGAGCTTGCAGTCGTCGAGCTCGCAGCAATCGAGTCCAGAGTCGAGTGCTCAGGCTACGGATGCGCCACTGCGGGGTACGAAGTGGTATTTTGTCGCGCGGATCAACAACGACCTGCGGATCGATCAGCCGGCGGACCCCGACGCATGGATCCGGTTCGGCACCGATTCGGTGACCTTCAACGGCACCGTCGAGCGTTCAGCCGGGGGTTCCGATCTGCCGTGCGAGACGTGGAATGCCGGGGTGACGGTGCTGCCCGACGAGGTGCGGTTGCTCAAGTCGGAACTCGACGACCTCCAGTCCCGAAGCGAATGCGGAACCCGATTCCTGTCCTATGGCACCGAGACGGCATCCCTGGATCTGCAGGGGCGGACCCTGTCCGTCCACCTGGACCAGGGCCCCAACCAATCAACCCTGCTGTTCAGCGCAGACGTCCCCGTCGCTCCCACCGTCACCGCGCCCGATCTCTCGTTCCTGCCTGCGCCCGACGCCCGGACGGTGCGCAAAGTACTGGACGCGAACCCGTTTCGCGACAAAACTTTCCGGGTCGAATCGATCACCGGTCGCACTCTCGCAGGGAAGGGCGTGACGATGCAGTTCGGCCTGGACCAGGTCGGGCTGAACGCCGGCTGCAACGGGGGCGGAGCCGGGTACACCATTGTCGGCGACGAGATGACCTTCACCTCTGGATCCTGGACGGCGATGGCGTGCATGCCCGAGGGCGTGATGCAGCAGGAGGCGTGGCTGGGTGAATTCGCCTCGGGCGCAACGAAGTTCGCATTGGACGGCTCCCGTCTGACGATTTCGAAAGGAGGCACAGCGATGGTGTTGTCCGAGGTTCCGGGCAGCAGCGCGGGTGCCGATCCGGAGCCCTCCAACTACCTGGCAATCACCACGATCGACGAGATCGTCGACGGCGCGGGCAGCCACCCCCTTCCTGAGTTGGAGCAGGGGACCTTCTGGTACGCGCCGTCGTTCACGCTGAGCAGCAAGCGGCTCGTGTTCGACGTGGGGTGCGGTCAGTACATCGCCGACTTCTCTGGTTCGTTCCCGAGCATCACGTTGCCCGTCGCCGATGGCACGATCCTGCACGACTGCCCGCCGAATCGATCCGCACTCGCGGCCGCGCTGCGCTTGATCCTGAGCGGGCCGGTGACCATCGATCGGGACGGCGCATTCATCACCTTCACCGGCCGGGACGGCCTGCAGGTGACCGCGCACAGCGGCTACCAGAATGGCTGATCGACCCGTCTCCAACCCGATTCACCACATCGAGTTGTGGACCGATGATCTCGCGGCCGGTGAGGTGAGCTGGGGCTGGCTGCTCGGAGCGCTCGGGTGGACGGTGGGCGATCGCTGGACCGGCGGCGTCAGCTGGCGGCACGCAGCAGGCCCCTATCTGGTGCTCGAACAGTCATCCGCAGTGCAACCCGGAGGGCATGACCGCATGCGGGCCGGCCTCAACCATCTGGCTGTCACCTGCGCATCGCATGACGAACTCGATGCCCTCCGGGTCGACGCCGTCCCACACGGTTGGTCCGAGCTGTTCGCCGACAGGTACCCACATGCCGGCGGGAGGCAGCACACCGCGCTCTTCCTTGAGAACGCCCAGGGTTTCGAGGTGGAGATCGTGGTCCCGCGGGATCAGGCCACAGCACTCACTCCCGGCGCGTGACCGCGGGAAGACCCGCAGCGGCTTGCGGTTCACGGATGTAGCGGTGCCCGGTCGGAGTGACGACGACGGTCGACCCGTCCTTGCGCCGACTCGTCGACCAGCCCGGCAACTCCTTCAGCTTGTTGCCGCGCAAGCACACCCCCTGACCGTTCTCGATGGTGGTGGGTCCGCCGTCCGCGAAAGGAACGACGTGGTCGACCTCCCGGATCGGCGAGTCGCAGTAGGGCTGCCGGCAGGTCCGGTCGCGGACGGTGATGTGGCGAGCCATCGACTTAGGGAACAGTCGACGTCGAGGATCGACCGCCACCGTGGTGCCGTCCACCGGATCGGTGAACAGCCGCCGGATCCACAGTCGAGGGTCCTCGGGGGCGGTCGTCCCGCACCCAGCCTCACTGCCGGGTCCACCGCACGCTTCGCGAACCAGGGGAGCGGCGACCGGTCCGAAGTCGTCGACCCAGGCGGGTTGATTCCCGTTGCCCAGCAACGAGTCCAGCGGCATCGTCACGCGAATCTCCATCGGCACGGCGCTCGCGCGGGACTGGCCCGTGCACCTGGTGACCAGCAGGTCGGCCATCACCTGCCCGAGACCGCGCCCCTCGGCCGCGCCGGTGCCGTGCATCGTCTGGGCAGCCGTGCGCAGGTTGGCGAAGACCGCCACACCCTGGGCCATCGGTAGCAACGCGGAGACGATCGCCATCGAGTCGGGGGCGGGTCGGACCCAGACCCGTCGATCCTGCTCGGCAGCGGCCTTCCGGTCGACGCTCCCGCGGGGGTCGATGGCGTAGGCAGCGTGGTCGACGGCCTTCTCGGTGGCGCCGGCGTTCCAGCCGGACATCCGGGGAGCGAGGGCCGCGTCGACGATGTTCGCATCGGTGTCGGAAAGATGACTCGTGCGGGTCACGGCAATCCTGGCCTGGGTCTCCGAGATCCGGCCTGCCCGCAACTCGGCCCACGTCAGCGGGAGGCGGGTTTGCAACGCCTGGGCGGCGGCCAGATGTCGGGCACCGGAGGTGGGCGAGATCTTGCGGGCGAATGCGATCTGCTCGGCGATCCCGCGGCCGAGGTCGCGCGCCTTCACGCCGGCGGCGAGTTGATCTGCGCGTTGGCGTGCGGCGAAGGCGACCTCCTCGGCGGCAAGTGCACCGGATGCCGAGCGGATCAGCGTCTCGAGGGCAGCGATGCGGTCGATGGACTCCGCCGCGCCCTCGGCCGGAGCGAGCTGCTCGAACCGGGTGATGAGGTCGTCGAGGACAGCCAGCAAGGGCGGGGCCGGCTCCTCGGGCACCTCCGGCATGGCCGGGACCGAGGGGGACGATGCGCGCGGGGTGCAGGGGCGGAAGGCGTTCACCGCGTCCGGAGCCGGATCGCTCTGCGGAACCCGCGGCAACGGCACCCAGGACTCGATCCGGGTCCACACGGGCCTGCCGAGGATGTGCTCCAGTTCGCGCTCGAGTGCACTCGCCGGCCGATCCATCTGCTGTGTGTTCATGTCCTCACCCCCGTTCTCTCAATGTAGTCGAACGCACGTTCGCGATCAATACTCTGATCAGGTGACCAATGCCGACGGATGCAGCACGGGATTGGTCCGATCGGGATCTTGACTGCTGCCTCACTCGATCAGCGGGCGGGTGTGCTCGGTCGGGAGCTGGACTCCTGCGTCGCTCGATCGGCGACCTGGGGCAGGGGATCTGGACTCCTGGGTCGCTCGATCAGCGGTGGGTGTGCTCGGTCGGGATCTCGACTGCTGCGTCGCTCGATCGGCGACCTGAGGGCAGGGGATCTCGATTCCTGCGTCGCTCGATCACCGTGCCGCCGGGATCTCGACTGCTGCGTCGCTCGATCAGCGACCTGGGGGCAGGCGATCTCGCGTTCCGCGTCGCTCGATCACCGTGCCGCCGGGATCTGGGTCCTTGGTCTCCGTCGGCCCGTGTCTCGTGGTGCTAGAGCCAGGCGCCGAGCTCGGGGGCCGGCGCGCGACCCACGAGCCAGCCGGCAAGGGCAGCCGGCTCGGCCCGGGAACGCAGGTCACCGATCAGGCCGGGGAGCATCCGCTCGACGAGCTCGGGTGACCAGTCGGCCGGCGTGTGCCCCAATCCCAGGTCGACGAGGTGGATCTCCACCTCGCGCCAACGCTGGAAGGGCAGGTCGCCGGCCAGGACGGGGACGTCGTCGCGGGAGAGTACGGCGACGTCCCAGATGTCCGGATCCAGCCCGTCGAGCAGCGTGTCGATCGTCTCGTCGACGTGCCGCAGTCGATCCGTCAACTCCTCCAGAGGAGCACCGGAGAACTCCGCGATGAAGGCGTTGCGCCCCTCCCTCCCGCCGACGTACATCTCCACCTGCTCGCCGTCGATGGCCCCGTTCAGGCGACGGATCACGCTCTCGCCGTTGCCGACGAGATGAGCCAGCAGGTGGCCGATCGTCCAGTCGGGCAACAGGCTCGGAGCCTGGAGCCGATCCGGATCCAGCGTGCCCACGGTGACGTGCAGACGATCGTGCGCGATGCGGCAGCCGGTGATCTCTTCGGTGGGAACGGTCATGCCGAAACCGTACCCACCGCACCCCGGGCGGTGCCGATCGGCTCGTGCGCAGGCGTTGCCGGCGGCGGACGGGTTCTCGACTCCTCCGTCGCTCGAACACCGTCGCTCGAACACCTTCGCTCGAACACCGTCGCTCGATCACCGTCGGGTGGGCCCGGTCGGCACCGGGCGTGCCAGAGTGGATCGATGAGCGACGAACGGACCGACTGGACCGCGCCGATTCCGGCACCTGTCGACGGGCCCCTGGTAGGCGCTGCGAGAGGGATCCTGGTCGGCTATCTCGGCTGGTACCGCCAGGTGCTCGACAACATCTGCGCCGGGCTGACCGCTGAACAGCTGGCCCTGCGCCCGATACCGTCGACCACGCTCTCGCTGCTGGGGATCGTGCGGCATCTTGCGAAGGTCGAGCGGATCTGGCTCAGGCAGCGACTCGCCGAGGACGGCGCCCCACCGTTGTACGACCGCGCGCTGGGCAAGGACCACGACTTCGAGGGCGGCACCCCAGCAACTGCGGCACACGCATGGGAGGCGCTGCACGCGGAGCAGCGTGCCGGCGACGCAGCGGCATCCTCACTGCCGGACGACCACCGCATCCTGGTCGGTGGTCCGGACGGCGAGCAGATGTCGCTGCAGGCCGTCTACACCCACCTGATCGGAGAGTACGCCCGGCACACCGGGCATGCGGACCTGCTGCGCGAGACGATCGACGGCGTCACCGGCCGCTGACGACCGGTGGGTCGGCAGCGAGTCCGATCGTCGGGATCGGTTGCGGGACGGCTGATCCGGTCGGTCAGCCGGCCCGGCGCTCGAGGAGACCGAGGACGTATTCGGCCTGACCGATGTGCGCGGTCACGTCACCCAGCACGCTCATGATGCGCACCGCTTCGGTCACCGGAGGATCCCAGTTCTCGTCGACGATCCGGCCTAGCCCGGACGCCGTGAGGTCCGACAGGTGTGCGCGGACCAGCTCCTGGGTCGCCCGGTGATAGGCGAGGATCTCCGCCGGATCCGCGCGGAAGGCGCCGACCTCGTCGCTGCTCTGTCCGTATCCCACCGTGGCCACCGGGTAGGGCAGCGCCAGGGTGGCGGCGAACCCCTGGGCGGTCCACGCCTGCTCGACCCCGGCCAGCTCTGCGACGTGATCGTCCATCACCCGGGTGAGGTGCCAGAGCAGCCAGCCAATCGGATTCGCAGCGGCGTCAGGGCGCCATCGGGCGTCGTCGGGGTCCAGTCCGTCCGTGGCCGAGGCCACCTGGTCCTCGATGCGGGCGAATCCGTCGAGCAGCAGCGAACGGATCATCTCGTCCTCAGTGGTGGTCATCCTCCGAGTCTGCTCCGGGCCTCCGACAACCTGCACCCGGACCAGGTCAGGGCAGTAGCACCGTCATCCCGGGCAGGCCGGGACCGTCCATGGCGGCCAACGCGGCACCGGCCCCGGACAGCGGAGCCGTCCGGCCGACGAGTTGCAGTGGATCGAGCCTGCCGTCCTGGATCATCGCCAGCATGGCCGGGTAGTCCCGAGCCGCCATGCCGTGCGAGCCGAGCAGCTCGAGTTCCCAGCTGATCACCCGGTCCATCGGGATGGCCGGTCGCGCATGCTCGCCGAGCAGCAGGCCCACCTGTACGTGGCGACCTCGCCGCTGCAGCGACAGCACCGAGGCGATGACCACCGCGGGCAGGCCGATCGCGTCGATCGACACGGCCACTCCGCCGGTCACTACCACCACTGCGGCCGCCAGTTCCTCGGGGGTGGCGAACTCGTTGTGCAGCAACGCCTCCGCACCCAGCGCACCCGCTCGCTGCAGCGCACCCGCTGACACGTCGATCGCGATCACCCGAGCACCGAGCGCCCGCGCGATCATCACCGCCGAAAGTCCGGCTCCGCCGCAGCCGTGGACCGCGAGCCAGTCGCCGGGTCGGAGCCTGCCGTGGGCGGTGACGGCCCGGAACGAGGTCGCGAACCGGCATCCCAGGCTCGCTGCGGCCACCGCGGAGATCCCGTCCGGCAGGGCGACCAGGTTGTGGTCGGCCGCGACGATCTGGACCAACTCGGCGAACGATCCGGGGTCGGTGAAGCCGGGTTGTCGTTGATCGGGACACACCTGGGTGTCACCGGCCAGGCACCAACGACACCGCCCGCAGCCGCAGACGAACGGAGCGGTCACCCGCTGCCCGACCCTGAAGTGCCGGACCCCAGCGCCGACCTCGGCGATCGTGCCGGCGAACTCGTGCCCGGGAATGTGCGGCAGCGCAACGGGATCGTGTCCGCGCCAGGCGTGCCAGTCGGAGCGGCAGACCCCGGTGGCCTCGACCCTGACCACCGCGCCGTCGGCGGGGCAGATCGGGGCGGGGACATCGCGGACGACGGGCGGTTGATGGATGGTGTCGAAGACTGCGGCCAGCATCGCTCCAGTGTGCGGCAGCCTGGCCACGATGCCGCCCCCGGCTACGCTGACCGGGTGGCCTTCCCGAGCGCGATCATCGACGCAGTCGAGTCGTGGTTGGCCGGACAGTCCTTCTGGATCCAGGTGCCGATCGTGCTGGCCGTGCTGGTGCCGCTGTGCTGGCTGGTCGCCGGCGGGGTCGACAAACTGGTGGAGCTGGCTCTGCGTCGGCACTCCGCTCGGGACGCCGCCACCGACGCGGCACTGGTCGCGGCCGCCCGGAATCCCGGCGTCCAGCCACAGGTTCCTAGGTGAGCAAACCGCTCCCGGCCGTCACCCGGCGCTGGATGAGCATCGCGTTGGCACTGCTGGTCGTGCTGGCGATCGTCTTCGCCCTGCTGCGCTGACCCGGCGCCCGACAAGGTCCGGTGCTCAGTTGCCTGCTGCGACCCAGGACGCCGGGCGCTTCTCGGCGAAGGCCCTGGCACCCTCCCGTCCCTCGGCGGAGGAGAACTGACGGGCGGACAGCTCCAGCAGCGGGGCGAACCGGGCATCGCTGTCGTCGTACCCTGCGCGCACGATCCGTTTGGTACCCGAGACGGCAGTGGGCCCGCCGAGCAACAGGGCGGCCGTGTAGGAATCGACGAGATCCTGCAGCGCCTCGGGTGTCCCGTTCTCGGCGACGGCGTTCACCAGGCCGGTGTCGCGAGCCCGATCCGCGTCGAAGACGGCGCCGGTGAGCAGGTATTCGCGGGCCGCCACGACGTTCATCCGGTCGAGCACCGGAACGGTGATGACCGCAGGGATGACGCCGATCCGCACCTCCGAGAAGGAGAAGCTGACGTTCGGAGAACAGAGCACGATGTCGGCTGCCGCCATGATTCCGACCCCGCCGGCTCTGGCCGGACCGGCGAGCGCGGCGATCACCGGTGTACGGCAGGCGCTGATCGCCTGCAGGATCGCCGGTACCTCGCGGACGCCTTCGTGCCCCGGCCGTTCGACGGCAGTTTCCTTGAGGTCCATCCCGGCGCAGAACGCCGGTCCGGCGTGGGTGAGGACGACGACCCGCACCGCGTCATCGTGCGAGACCTGCTGCAGCGCAGCGAGAAGCTGGGCTCGCATCGACCTGGACAGCGCGTTGCGGTTGCGCGGCGAATCGAGTGTCACCGTGGCCACGCCGCCGGCGATCTCGGTGCGGACCAGGGCGGTGGCGACCTGGTCGGTCGGCGATGGCTGCATCGTGCGGACGATACCTGGCGGGCGCGATCTGGCTCACATTCTCCGGCGCCGGCTTGAAGGACGCACTGCAGCGGACCATTCTGGTCCGGTGGGGACCAATCTGGTCCGACTTGTGGCCGGACGTTCGACGGACGGGAGATCGCGGTGGCACAGGTCAGGTCGACTCCCGAGGAGATCGACATCGCCATCCTCGACACCTCGGCCGGGTTGTTCGCCGTCCACGGCATCGAACGGACCACCGTCCAGCAGATCGCCGATGCGGTCGGATACTCGAAAACTGGTCTGTTGCATCGCTTTGCGAGCAAGCAGGCAATCGTCGACGGCGTCGATGCGATGATCGAGACGCACGCGGACGAACTGCTCCACCGCATGCAGCAGGCGCCGGTCGGTCCGCAACGGACGAGCGTCCTGCTCGGCGAGATCGCCGCCGTCGCCATTCGGATCCCGGGCGCCGTCCAGTATCTGCTGGGCACGATCAAGAGCGTCGAGCACCTGGACCATCGCGATGCCGCCACTGGTGGCGCCGGCGCCGTCGCCGGACGGGTGCTCGAGGCGATCGCCGGTGCGGACGCGACACCGGAGGCGGAGCTGCGGCTGTTGCTCGCACTGCAGCTGGTGGCCGGCGGCGCCGTGATCGGTGCCGAGTCACGGTTCCTCGGTCTCGGCAACCAGCTCGCGCCGCTCCTCACCGACCTGGCGACGCAGGTCGTGGCCGGGTCGCTCGACCACCGGAACTGACCACTCTCCCCAGCAGTTCCCTCGGAAGGATTCACAGATGGCACAGCTCCTGCAGCGGCTGGGACTCGGCGTCGCTCGCCACAAGACGGGCGTCATCATTGTCTGGCTGCTCGTCCTGGTGGGCGTCGGCACGGCCGCGGTCACCCTGTCCGGACCGACGGTGCAGTCGTTCTCGATCCCCTCGGCCGAGTCCTCCCAGGCGCTCACCACCGTCAGTGAAAAGTTTCCCCAGGCCAACATCTCCGGCGCTTCCGCGCAGGTCGTCATGTCGGCGCCCGCCGGCAGCACGTTCCGCGAACCGGTGAACGCCGGGGTGGTGGCGAAGACGGTGGCTGCGCTGAAGACTGTTGCCGGCGTGGCGAGCGTGCAGGACCCGCTGGCCAACCCGAAGCTGCCGATCCTCTCGCCGGACCTGAGCACCACCTTCGTCACGGTCACCTTCGCCGCCACCCAGGGCAACGTCGAGCAGACGTCGCTGGACGCCGTCCAGCAGGCTGTCGACGCGGCCAAGGCCGCCGGCATCGACGTGAAGATCGGCGGCAACGCCTTCCAGGGGGTTCCCGAGGTACTCGGTGTCGGCGAGGTCGGCGGTGTGGTCGTCGCCTTCCTGGTGCTGATGTTGACCTACGGCGCTCTCGCGGCCGCCGGTGCGAACCTGCTGACTGCCGCCATCGGGGTCGGTATCGGTGCCGCCGGCATCACCGCGCTGACCGGCGTGATGGACCTGCAGACCAGCACGCCCATCCTCGCCGTCATGCTCGGCCTGGCAGTGGGCATCGACTACGCGCTGTTCATCATGGCGAGATTCCGCACCGAACGGATGGCCGGGCGGTCGGTGCACAATGCGGTGGGCATCGCCGTCGGCACCGCGGGCTCCGCCGTGGTGGTGGCCGGTCTCACCGTCGTCATCGCGCTGGTCGGCCTGACAGTGGTCGGGATCCCGTTCATGGGCGAGATGGGCCTGGCCGCTGCCGGCACCGTCGTGCTGGCCGTGCTGGTGGCGCTGACACTGCTGCCGGCCGTGATCGCGGCCTTCGGCGACAAGCTGATCCGCAAGAAGTACCGAGCCGCTGTGCAGGCGGGGGAGGCCATCCCGGCCCCCGCCGAAGCAACCGTCGAGGACGGGGAGAAACGGGGCTTCCAGGCCGGTTGGGCCAACCTGGTCACCCGGCACGGCAAGCTGACCGGGCTGATCGGCATCATCGTCACCGCTGTCATTTCTGTCCCGCTGTTCTCCATGACCACCGCGCTGCCCGACTCCTCGACCTCCGATCCGGCGAGCCAGCAGCGTCAGGCGTACGACGTGTTGACCTCGAAGTTCGGCCCGGGCATCAGCGCACCGCTGGTGCTGCTGATCCAGACGTCTCCCGGCAACGCCCAAGCAGCGGCCGGCGCGGTGGTGCAGCAGCTCACCAACTCCCAGGACGTCCTGCAGGCCCAGCCGCAGGCGGTCAGCAAGGACGGCTCGGCTGCCTTGGTGGCGGTTGTCCCCAGCTCGGGACCTCACGACGATGCCACATCGGAACTGGTGAACCGGTTGCGGGACACCGACTTCGGCAGCGGGGTGGAGGTCAAGGTCACCGGTACCACCGCGGTCGGCATCGATGTGCAGACCACCCTCAACGGGGCCCTGCCCCGATATCTCGCGATCGTCGTCGGCCTCGCGCTGATCCTGCTGCTGCTGGTGTTCCGCTCGATCCTGGTGCCGGTCACGGCGACCATCGGCTTCCTGCTCTCCTTCGGCACCGCCCTCGGCGCCACTGTCGCGGTGTTCCAGTGGGGGTGGCTCGGTTCGCTGTTCGGCGTCACCCAGTCCGCGCCGTTGCTGTCGCTGATGCCGATCCTGGTGGTCGGCATCCTGTTCGGCCTCGCGATGGACTACCAGGTGTTCCTGGTGTCCCGGATCCACGAGGCCCACACGCACGGCGCCGAACCGGTCGAGGCGATCCGGGCCGGGTTCCGCCGTTCTGCTCCGGTGGTGATCGCTGCGGCGACCATCATGGCCGCGGTGTTCGGCGGGTTCGTGTTCAGCAACAACGAGATCATCAAACCGATCGCGTTCGCCCTGACGGTCGGTGTGCTCGCCGACGCCTTCATCGTCCGGATGATCATCATCCCCTCGGTGCTGTCCGTGTTGGGCAAGGCTGCCTGGTGGCTGCCGAAGTGGCTGGCCAGGGTGCTCCCGCACCTCGACGTCGAGGGCAGCACCATCGAGAAGGGCTCCCCGGCCCCTGCGATGTCCGTGAGCACGGCTGCTGCCGGTCACGGGCAGATCGATCCGGAGGTGGCCGCGGCCATCGACGAGGCTGCCGGCACGGCCACCCGGCACGGGCGGCACGAAGCGCATTCCGGGAGATGACACCGTCCGACAGATGACAGACTGACAGGGTGCCTTCCGCTCTGCCCGATGGAGATCCTGCCCCGCAGGACGGCTCCCTGCCGTCCTCGGCAGCCGTCGGCATGGCGGGGCGCTCCCTGTCGATCTATCTGCACGTCCCGTTCTGTCGGACCCGTTGCGGCTACTGCGATTTCAACACCTACACGTTGCCCGAGCTCGGCGTCCCGACGCCGGCGCTGCCCGGCCCCGCTCCGATCCGTCGCACCGAACCGTACGACGCCTGGCTGCACGCCGCCCTCGCGGAGATCTCCTTGGCCGGGGCGACCCTGCGGGCCCTGGGCGACACCCGACAGGTGTCGACGGTCTTCGTCGGCGGCGGCACGCCGTCGCTGATCGGCGCTGCGCCATTGGTCGAGCTGCTCGAGCGGGTGCGGCAGGAGTTCGGGCTCACCGACGACGCCGAGATCAGTACCGAGGCCAATCCCGAGAGCACCGACGAGGAGTTCCTGGCGGGCATTGCGGCCGGCGGCTTCACGCGACTGTCGCTGGGCATGCAGAGCGCTGCGCCGCATGTGCTGCGAGTGCTGGATCGGGTGCACACACCAGGTCGCCCCGCGCAGGTGGTGCGCTGGGCGGAGCGCGCCGGCCTGCAGCACGTCAACCTCGACCTCATCTACGGCACCCCGGGGGAGAGTGACGACGACCTCCGCGACTCCGTCCGGACTGCGATCGACGCCGGGGTGGATCATGTGTCGGCCTACGCGCTGATCGTCGAGGCCGGGACCCGGTTGGCCCGGCAGGTGCGTTCCGGTGAACTGCCGATGCCGGATGACGACGTGCTCGCCGATCGGTACCTGATCGTCGACGAGGAGTTGTCGCAGGCGGGATTCCGGTGGTACGAGGTGTCGAACTGGGCCACTGCCGACGCGGCACGTTGTCGGCACAACCTGGCCTACTGGCAGGGTGACGACTGGTGGGGGATCGGCCCCGGTGCCCACTCCCACGTCGGCGGGGTGCGGTGGTGGAACGTGAAGTTCCCGGCCGCCTATGCAGGCCGGCTGGTCGGCGGTGAGAGCCCCGCGCACGCCAGGGAGGTGCTCTCGGCGGAGTCCCGCCAGGTCGAGGACGTGCTGTTGCGATTGCGGCTGGTGGACGGGCTGCCGAGGTCGGCCGTCGCCGTGACCGACGACGCACTGCAGCGGGAAGTGGAAGACGGTCTGCTCGATCCATCCTCCCTCGGCTCCGGCGCCCTCCGGCTCACGCTCCGCGGCCGGTTGATGGCCGACGGTCTCGCGGTGCGACTGCTCGGCTGAACCGGCTGGTCAGCCGGAGGTACCCGAACCGGGACGGAATCCGTCGAGATCGAGCAGCCGGACGTGGATGACGTTGCGCTGTTGCAGCGCCGCCCGCAGCGCCCGGTGCAGGCCGTCCTCCAGGTACACCTTCTCCTGGAACATCACGGCATGCGGGAAGAGGTCGCCGTAGAACGTGGAGTCCTCGTCGAGGAGAGTGTCCAACCGGAGCTCTCGTTTGGTCGCGATCAGCTCGTCGAGGCGGATCTGGCGCGGCGGGATCTTCGCCCAGTCCCGCAGGCTCAACCCGTGGTCCGGGTAGGGGCGTCCGTCACGGACGTCCTTGAAGATCATCTTCGAAAAGCCTCTCGCATCAGGTATCGGCTCCAGCAGGGTAGCGGGCGCGGGTGACGGATCGAGGTTGCCGCGTCGGACGCGGACTACACTTGGCACACGGACACCGAGAGTGCCAGCCGTCCGGAGGGACTGCCGGCAATCCGCGGGATGACGAGCAGACGACACGCAGACGAGCGCAGGAGGTGCAGCGATGAGTGCCGAGGATCGCCGCTTCCAGGTGCTGCGGGCGATCGTCTCCGACTACGTCGCCACCCAGGAACCGGTGGGTTCCAAGAACATCGTCGAACGTCACCAGCTCGGAGTCTCCTCCGCGACCGTGCGCAGCGACATGGCAGTGCTGGAGGACGAGGGCTACATCGCGCAGCCGCACACCTCCGCCGGTCGCATCCCGACAGACAAGGGGTACCGGCTCTTCGTCGACCGGCTCACCCAGGTGAAGCCGCTGTCGGCGGGCGAGCGCCGTGCGATCCAGTCGTTCCTGTCCGAGGCGCTCGATCTCGACGACGTGCTCCGCCGGTCGGCCAGGCTGCTCGCCCAGCTGACGCAGCAGGTGGCGGTGATCCAGTACCCCACCCTGACCCGCGCAGTCGTCCGGCACGTCGAGCTGGTGGCGCTGGCTCCCCGTCGGGTGCTGACCGTCGTCATCACCGACACGGGTCGCGTCGAACAGCGGATTCTGGAGAGCAGTGTCGAGGCCACAGCAGAGGAGCTGCGGGAGTTGGCCGCCGGGGTGGTCGCGCTGGTCGCGGGCAAGAAGGTCGGCGAAGCGGCAGCAGCACTGCGCGCAGCGCACGAGGAGGAGGACGCACACCCGGAGCTCGCATCCTCGGTGCTCCGCCGCGAGGTGATCGCCGATCTGCTCACCGCTCTGGTGGTGCATCCGGAAGAGCGCCTGGTGCTCTCCGGAACCCCCAACGTCACCCGATCGTTCCTCGACCAGCCCTCCATCCGCGGGGTGCTCGAGGCACTGGACGAGCAGGTGACGTTGCTCCAGTTGCTGGCCGTGCTGGAACATCCGGATGCGATGCGCGTTTCCATCGGGGAGGAGAACCGGGATGCCAACCTGGTCTCGTCGTCGCTGGTGGCCGGTGGGTACGGCAGCGGGGAGTTCCTGATGGGTGGACTCGCTGTCGTCGGGCCGACCCGGATGGACTACCCAGGAACCATGGCCACCGTTCGGGCGGTGGCCCAGTACGTCGGCGAGATCCTCGCCGGGCGATGACCGGATGCCCGGCGCGTCGGTCGGGTCCCGGGTGCGGATACAGCAGTAATTTTCGATCGTGACGAATCCAGGAAGGTAATCGGTGCAGCAGGTGGCACGGGACTACTACGCGCTGCTCGGCGTCCAGAAGGGCGCCGGAGCGGACGAGATCAAGCGGAACTACCGCAAGCTGGCTCGGGAGCTCCACCCGGACGTGAACCCTGATGCTGCTGCGCAGCAACGGTTCAAGGACGTCAAGGACGCCTACGAGGTGCTCTCCGACCCGGCCAAGCGACAGATCGTCGATCTCGGCGGCGACCCGTTGTCGCCCGGCGGGGGCGGGGGTCAGCAGGATCCCTTCGGCGGGATGGGCGGCATGGGTGGTGTCGGTCTCGGCGACATCATGGACGCCTTCTTCGGCGGTGGCGCCGGACCAGGTCGTGGTCGTGGACCGCGATCCAGGACCCGGCAGGGCGACGACGCGCTGATCGGGGTCGAGCTCACCCTGGAGGAGTGCGCCGCGGGGGTCGCCAAGGATCTGGTGGTCGACACTGCGACGCTGTGCACCACCTGCCGGGGTACCGGCTGCGCGGAGGGCACCCAGCCCGTCACCTGCGACACCTGCGATGGGGCCGGTGAGATCCAGCAGATACAGCGTTCACTGCTCGGCCAGGTCGTCACCTCCCGTCCGTGCCCGGTCTGTCGCGGGTTCGGTGAGGTCATCCCGGAACCGTGCCGGCAGTGCCAGGGCGATGGTCGGGTGCGCTCCCGCCGGACGGTGCGGACCGTCATCCCCGCCGGCGTCGGCGACGGGGTGCGGGTCCGGATGGCCGGTCAGGGCGAGGTCGGCCCCGGCGGCGGCGCTCCCGGCGACCTGTACGTCGAGATCCACGAGATCGCCCACGAACTGTTCACCCGGGACGGCATCGACCTGCACTGCACGGTGCACGTGCCGATGACGACCGCGGCGCTCGGCAGCTCGATGAAGCTGCACACCCTGGATTCCGAGCACGATCTGGACATCCAGCCGGGCACCCAGTCCGGGACCGTGACCACCCTGCGGGGACTCGGCATGCCGCGCCTGCGTGGTTCTGGCAACGGCAACCTGATGGTGCACATCGACGTGGTCACGCCGACCAGGCCCGATCAGCGTCAGACCGAACTGCTGCGGGAACTGGCCAAACTCCGGGGTGAGGAACAGCCGGAGCTGGCCAGCCGCGGGTCCAGCAGCCTGTTCTCCCGGCTCCGGGACTCCTTCGTGGGTCGCTGATGGTGGTCGGACACTGATGGTGGTCGAACACTGATGGTGGTCGGACACTGATGGTGGTCGGACACTGATGGCGGTCGGACACTGATGGCGGGCAACGCCTGATGGCTGGCGAGGCCTGATGGCCGGCGAGGCCTGGTACCTGCTGGAGCAGCCGCCGGTGGTCGGGGAGCTGCTGTTGGACGGCGCGGAAGGACGGCACGCCGCGACCGTCCGGCGGACCAGGGTGGGCGAGCGGATCGTGCTGACGGACGGTGCCGGCGCGGTGGGATCCGGCGTGGTGCTGTCGGTCGAGAAGTCGTCGCTGGTGGCCCGGGTGGACGAGGTTCGTGCCGAACCCCGGCCGGCGGTCACGGTCACCGTCGTGCAGGCGCTGCCGAAGGGGGAGCGCAGTGATCTGGTGGTCGAGTTGCTCACCGAGGCCGGCGTCGATGCCGTGGTGCCCTGGCAGGCAGCGCGCTGCGTGGCCCGGTGGGAAGGTCCCAAAGCCGCCAAGGGGGTCGCCAAGTGGCGGACCATCGCCCGCGAGTCGGCGAAACAGGCCAGGCGGCCGTGGATTCCGGCGGTGGCCGAGCTGGCGGACACCGCCGAGGTGGTGCGGCTGATCGCCGCCGCGGATCTCGCGCTGGTGCTGCACGAAGCCGCAGACGCGCCCGGTGCGGCCCTCACCGACGTCGACTGGCCCGTCGCAGCGGAGGTGGTGCTGGTCGTCGGGCCGGAGGGAGGCGTTGCGCCGCAGGAGATCGAACGGTTCACCGCTGCCGGTGCGCGTACCGTCCGGCTCGGTCCGCAGGTGTTGCGCACGTCGACGGCAGGAGCGGTCGCGCTGGGTGCACTGGGAGTGCTGGCCCGGCGCTGGTGATGCACCCGGGTGCATCGCGTCCGCTCAGCCGAACAGCTTGGCAGCCGTGATCGCCGTCTGGACTACCCCGTAGACGAGCATCGCGATCACCAGGCCCCAAGAGAAGATCACCCGCGCCGAGGAGGCCGAGCCGCCGGACGGCGTGTCCGTCGCGGCAACGGAATCGGAACCAGCCGCAGGCGCACGCTTCGGCTGCCTGTCGGCGTTCTTCGGGGCGGCCGCGGTCGCCTCGTGGAATCTAGCTGCCACGGGGCGGATCAGCAGGTTGGCGACGAAGCCGACCGCAAGAATCCCGATCATCGTGAACAGCGCGGGGCGGTAGGCCGCCGCCGTCAGCGTTCCCGGCTTGCCCTGCGCGTCCAGGAAGCTGTTGATGATCAGCGGACCGGCCACCCCCGCCAGGGACCACGCGGTGAGCAGCCGACCGTGGATGGCGCCGACCTGGAAGACGCCGAAGAGGTCGCGCAGGTACGCCGGAGCAGTCGCGAAGCCGCCACCGTAGAACGACAGGATGAGAGCCGCGATCAGCACGAACAGGGCCGTCGCCGTGTTGCCGGCCAGCGCGAGCAGCACATAGAGCACGATGCCGCCACCCAGGTACAGCAGGTAGATCGGCTTGCGGCCGATCCGGTCGGACGCGCTGGACCAGAGGAACCGACCGGCCATGTTGAACAGCGACAGGACTCCCACGAAGCCACCGGCGGCGGCCGCCGCCACGCTGGAGGTGCTGCCGATCCCGGAGCGGAAGAAGTCCTGGATCATCGGGCTCGCCTGCTCCAGGATGCCGATCCCGGCGGTCACGTTGCAGAACAGCACCACCCACAACAGCCAGAACTGCGGGGTGCGAATGGCGTTCGCCGCCGACACGTTGTCCGTCGTCACGAGCGCCTTGGTCTTCACCGTCGCCGGGTCGAACCCTGCCGGCTTCCAGTCGTCCGCCGGGACCCGGATGTTCCAGACACCGACCATCATGATGAGGAAGTAGATGATGCCGAGGGTGATGAACAGGCTGGTCAGGGCGCCGCCATCGGCAGTCGAGGTCGAGTCGGCCGAGTGGTAGCTCGAGTCGAAGAACGACAGCAGTTGCCGTTGCGCTGGGCTGGCGAACAGTGCGCCGCCACCGAAGCCCATGATGGCCATGCCGGTGGCAAGGCCCGGCCGGTCCGGGAACCACTTGATCAGCGTCGAGACCGGTGAGATGTAGCCGATGCCCAGACCGATGCCGCCGATCACCCCGTAACCCAGGTACACCAGCCACAGTTGGGTGGTGGCAATGCCGAGGGCTGCCACTCCGAATCCGACCGCCCAGAAGCAGGCGCTGGCGAACATCGCCTTGCGCGGCCCGCTGCGCTCCACCCAGGTGCCGCCGATTGCGGCAGAGAGCCCGAGCATGACGATCGCGATGGAGAAGATGATGCCGATGGCGGTCTGGGTGGTACCGAAGTCCTTGATCAGCGAGGTCTTGTAGACGCTGGTGGCGTAGACCTGCCCGATACAGAGATGGACGGCCAGCGCCGCGGGGGGGATCAGCCACCGGTTGTATCCCGGCGGAGCGATGGTGTTGTTGCGATCGAGCACTGCCCATGACGCCATCGGGATCTCCTGGTGCTGTCGGCGACGAATTCTCCGCGACGGTCGTCCGCAACGGTTCTCGGCAACGGTTCTCCGCAACGGTTCTCCGCAAGGACGGGGAACGAATCGCGCAAGCTTGGCACACTGCAGAGCCGGGTGAGGAAGACCTGTTCCGAGATGGCGGGTTTGTCCGGACCGCGCGCCGGCAGCGGTCCCCATAGACTCGGCTGTCATGAGTGATGCCACCACCTCGTGCCTGTTCTGCCGGATCGTCGCAGGGGAGGTCCCGGCCGACGTCGTCCGGCGCGATGATCGGACCGTGGCGTTCCGCGACGTCACCCCGAAGGCACCGACGCACATCCTGGTGGTCCCGATCGAGCACACCGAGAACGCCGCGGCGACGGCCGCCGCCGACCCCACGCTGGTCGGTGCGCTGGTCCTCGCTGCCGCCGAGGTCGCTGCGGGTGAGGGCATCGCCGACTCGGGATACCGGCTGGTCCTGAACACCGGAGCGGATGCCGGCCAGACGGTGTTCCACACCCATCTGCATCTGCTCGGGGGCGAGCCGCAGGGCTGGCCGATCGGCTGAGCGGTCCCGAGGTCGATCGGCGCGATCGGCTCGTAGATCCTGCCCGACGATTGCGGGCGGATCGCACTTGGGCGCCGTCGGTAGACTGGAGGTTCGCGGCCCACGATCTCCCGGACGAGCAGGACTCGTCGGTCCAGGCCGCAGCGATGCCCTGACAGATGGGCGGAGAGCAGGCGTGAAGTCCCGGTGCCGGACACCCCATCGACGGCGGCAGGTCGCGGTCAGGGCCGCGAGCGGTCGCGTCAGCAGTCAGATCCGGCACCGACCCGGCAGCGCCGTGGGTCCGGCGGTCAGGACCCGTTCGTGCAGGCAGTGACCCAGGGCGTCGCCGCTCAGCCCGGCGATCCGATCGCCCGCAGCTCGGTGGTGGTGCCGGACGGTACCTCGATGGTCGGCCTGCTCGGGGTCGGTGACCACGTCCTGCGCACCCTCGAGGACCGACTGACCGCGGACGTGCACGTCCGCGGCAACCGGTTCACCCTCACCGGCAGCCAGAGCGACGTCACCTTCGCCGAACAGGTGGTGCGCGAGCTGATGACCCTGCAGGCTTCCGGTTCCCAGGTCTCCGACGACGCGGTCGACAGCACGATCGCGATGCTCGGCGCACCGGCGCTCGACCGCAAGGAGGGTGAGAGCCCGAGCGAGGTGCTCGGCTTCAACATCGTCTCCCGACGCGGCCGGGTGATCCGCCCGAAGACGTTGAACCAGAAGCGATATGTCGACGCGATCGACGAGCACACCGTGGTCTTCGGGATCGGCCCCGCCGGTACCGGCAAGACATATCTGGCGATGGCCAAGGCGGTGCAGGCTCTGCAGGCCAAGCAGGTCAGCCGGATCATCCTCACCCGCCCCGCCGTCGAGGCGGGGGAGCGGCTCGGCTATCTGCCCGGCACGCTCAACGAGAAGATCGACCCCTACCTGCGGCCGCTGTACGACGCGCTGCACGACATGCTCGACCCGGACTCCATCCCGCGGTTGATGGCGGCCGGAACGATCGAGGTCGCGCCGCTGGCGTACATGCGCGGGCGGACGCTCAACGAGGCCTTCATCATCCTCGACGAGGCGCAGAACACCACGCCCGAGCAGATGAAGATGTTCCTCACCCGCCTCGGGTTCGGGTCCAAGATGGTCGTCACCGGGGACGTCACCCAGATCGACCTGCCCGGCGGGCAGCTGTCCGGTCTGCGGGTGGTCCGCAACATCCTCGCCGACCTCGACGACGTCGCCTTTCCTCTCCTGACCAGCGCCGACGTGGTCCGTCACCGACTGGTCGGCGCGATCGTGGAAGCCTACGAGCGGTGGGGGGACGAACACGACGACCCGGCCGCCGACCACCAGGACCGCGGACGGTTCGCCGGTGGCCGCACCCGCAGCGATCGCGGTGGCGGATGAGCATCGAGGTGGCCAACGAATCCGGAATCGGTGTCGACGAGCTGGCGCTGATCTCGGTGGCCCGCTTCGCCCTGGACCGGATGGACATCCACCCGCAAGCCGAACTGAGCTTGCTGCTGGTCGACGTCGAGGCGATGACGGAGCTGCACATCCAGTGGATGGACGAGCCGGGTCCGACCGACGTCATGAGCTTCCCGATGGACGAGCTCGACACCGCCAGGACCCCCGATCCCGAGGCGCCCGGCCCGGCCCTGCTCGGGGATGTCGTGCTGTGCCCCGCGGTGGCTGCCGAGCAGGCGGAGCAAGCCGGCCACGCGCTGGACGACGAGCTGCACCTGCTGACCGTGCACGGCGTGCTGCACCTGCTGGGATACGACCACGTCGAACCGGACGAGGAACGCGAGATGTTCCGGCTGCAGAACGAACTGCTGGACGCCTGGCGCGAGTTGGCTCCGTCCGCCCGAACCGTCTCCGAGGGGTAACTGCGCCCCGTGGACGCACTCGACATCGTCTTGCTGGTCATCGCCGGTCTGCTCGTCCCGTTCGCCGGCCTGATGGCCGCGGCGGACGCGGCCATCATCATGGTCTCACCGGCGCGGGTCGAGGAAGCCATGCGGGAAGGCCGGCGCGGCGCGGCGTCACTGCGCCGGATCGTCGCCGACAAACCCCGCTACACCAACCTGTTGCTGCTGCTCCGGGTCGGCAGCGAGTGCGCCGCGACCGTCCTGGTGGCCGCAGTCGCCCTGTCCACCTGGGGATTCCGGTTCTGGGTGCTGCTGATGGTGGTCGGGGTGATGATCGTCGTCACCTACGTGGTGATCGGCGTGCTGCCCAGGACGATCGGCCGGCAGCACCCGTCCGGCGTCGGCTTCTTCATGGCCGGAACCGTGGCGGGACTGGGACGTTTCCTGTCGCCGATCGCCTCGTTGCTGATCCTGATCGGCAACGCCATCACCCCCGGCCGAGGCTTCCGCGAGGGCCCGTTCTCCTCCGAGATCGAGCTCCGGGAACTCGTCGACATGGCCCAGGTGCACGGCGTGGTGGAGGAATCCGAGCGGGAGATGCTGCACTCCGTGTTCCAGCTAGGTGACACGATCGCCCGCGAAGTGATGGTGCCGCGGACCGAGGTGGTCTGGATCGAGCGCCAGAAGTCCATGCGGCAGGCACTGCAGCTCGCGTCCAGGTCGGGCCTGTCACGGATCCCGGTCGTCGGTGACGACGTGGACGACATCACCGGCGTCATCTACATCAAGGACCTGGTCGCCAGGACGCTCGTCGTCGAACCGGGCAGCGCCGGCCCCGAGGTGGGTGAGCTGGTCCGAGCTCCCTTCTTCGTCCCCGATTCGAAGCCGATCCCCGATCTGCTCGCCGAGATGCAGCGCACCCGGACACACTTCGCGGTGGTCGTCGACGAGTACGGCGGCACCGCGGGCATCGTGACCATCGAGGACATCCTCGAGGAGATCGTCGGGGAGATCACCGACGAGTACGACGTCGAGTCACCGGAATTGATCGAAGTGCTGGGCGACGGGCGGTTCCGGGTCTCGACACGCGTGCTGGTGGAGGATCTCGGAGAGTTGTTCGACGTGTCGCTGCCCGCGGAGGACGTCGAGACGGTGGGTGGCCTGTTCGCCCAGCTGCTCGGTCGCGTTCCGTTGCCGATGTCGGAGGCGGAGATCAACGGTCTGCACCTGCTCGGAGAACCCGGTGTCGATCGGCGCGGCCGACCCAGGGTGATGACGTTGATCATCAGCCGCATCCAGGATCCCGCCATGCGCAGCGACCGGGACGACGGGCATCCGTCAGCCACCGCGGTGCCGCTCGACGACAGCGCCGACGACGGCGGGTCCAGCCGGGACGACGGCGGCAGCACCGGCGCGGAGAAGTCCGCGAAGGCGGACAAGCCCGAGCGGCCCAAGGGTAAGAACAAGCCCAAGAACAAGACCAAGAACGGCAAGGCGCCCAAGGCCGAACTGATCGCCGAGAGCGACACCGACTCCGATGGTGCGAATTCGACCGCGGTCGAGCCGCAGCACACCGAGCCGCCACAGGCCGAGCAGCACCCGACGCGGAGAGCAGAGCGATGAGCACCGACGACACCACCCGATCCACACCGGGGCCGCACCGGTCGGGCTTCGCCTGCTTCGTCGGGCGCCCCAATGCCGGCAAGTCCACCCTGATGAATGCCATGGTGGGCACCAAGATCGCCATCACCTCGGACAAGCCGCAGACCACTCGTCGCGCCATCCGCGGCATCGTCACCCAGGAGTCCGGTCAGCTGGTGGTGGTCGACACCCCCGGGCTGCACAAGCCCAGGACGCTGCTTGGCGAGCGGCTGGGCGACATCGTCCGCTCGACGTTCAGCGACGTGGACGTGATCGGTCTGTGCATCCCGGCGGACGAGCGGATCGGGCCGGGCGATCGGCACATCGTGTCCGAGCTGGCGGACCTGGCACCTCGTACCCCTGTCGTCGGGATCGTCACCAAGACCGACAAGGTCAGCCCCGACCAGGTGGCAGCCCAGTTGTTGGCGTTGTCGCAGGTACGGGACTTCGCCGACCTCATCCCGGTGTCCGCCACGTCGGGATTCCAGGTCGACCAGCTGACCGACGTGCTGCTCGCACACCTGCCCACCGGTCCGCGGCTCTACGTGGACGGCGAGGTGACGGACGAGCCGATCGAGATCAGGGTTGCCGAGCTGGTGCGGGAGGCCGCGTTGGAGGGTGTGCGTGACGAGCTGCCGCACTCGATCGCCGCCGCCGTCGACGAGATCATCCCGCGGGAGGGGCGTGACGACCTCGTTGACATCTACGTCACGTTGTTCGTCGAGCGGGACTCGCAGAAGCCGATCATCCTGGGTCCCAAGGGATCTCGGCTGGCAGGAATCGGCCGGCGGGCCAGAGTGGGGATCGAACCGCTGATCGGCTGCCAGGTCTATCTCGCGGTGCACGTGACCGTCGCCAAGGACTGGCAGCGGGACCCCAAGCAGCTGCGCAAGCTGGGATTCGACCGCTGACAGTGTGTGCTTGATCCTGCACGGTTGCGCGCAGTAACGCGCATATGCTTGCATTGACCCGGCAGGGTTCGAGCAGGTACGCAGACGGGAGCACGATGGCCGGCACACAGGTCGTGGCAGAGATGGCGGAGCAGCCGGCGGTGCTGGCGGCGATCATCGCCAGGCGTGCGGCGATCCACGCCGAGGTGCGCGCCGCGCTCCCGCAGACCCTGCGAGGCGTAGCGCTGATCGCCCGTGGTTCCAGCGACAACGTCGCCGTCCACGCGCGCTATCTGTTGGAACTCGCCACCGGTCTCCCGGTCAGCCTCGTCGCCCCGTCGCTGGTCACCCGCTACGGCTTCGTCACCGACATGCGTGACCATCTGGTGGTCGCACTCTCCCAGAGCGGGCGGACCCCGGAGATCGTCGACGTGGCAGGGCGTTTCGCCGACGGCGGGGCCTGTGTCGTTGCCGTCACCAACGAGGCCGATTCGCCGCTGGCGGACGTGGCCGCGGTGACGTTGTCGGTCGGCACCTCACGGGAGCTGGCCGTCCCTGCGACCAAGACAGTCACCGGTCAACTCGCCCTGGTGACGCTGCTGGCAGAAGCGGCCGGCGCCGACGGCGCCCTCGACGCCTTCACCGGTGGTCCGGCGGCCTGGGGGCAGCTGGTGGATGCGGTCGCGCAGACACTGGCCGACACCGACCCGCTCGATGCTGCGGTCGCGCTGCTCGCCTCGAAAGGATCGGGCATCCACCTCGCGCGCGGACTCACCTACGCGGCGGCACTCGAGGGGGCGCTGAAGGCGAAGGAGACCACCCGCGGCATCCACGAGGGTTTCTCCAGCGCCGACTTCCTGCACGGCCCGCTCACCGTGGCGTCGCCCGAGGTCGTGGTGGTCGCCTACGGTGCCACCGGTCCGGTGCTGGTGGACGTCGCCGAGACCGCCCGCGCCGCAGTTGCTCTCGGGTCGCCGGTGATCGGAGTGGGGCATCCCGATGTCGCTGCCGGCATCGACGGCGCCATCGGCGTCCCGACCCCGCAGGGTCTGGGTGAGGCCCTCGCCGTGATCCCGCTGGTGGTCAGGGGACAGCAGCTGGCCATCAGGACGACGCTCGCGCTGGGTTCCGACCCGGACGCACCGCAGGGCCTCAACAAGGTGACCGCGACGCACTGAGGGCGGCAGTGGACGCGCGCCGTGCCCCGGTCCGGAGGGCCCGCCGCCAGCGCATAGAGTCGGTTGCATGACGGACGTGACGACCCAGGCCCAGCCCGCCGAGAGCACCGGACGCGCCGCCGGCCTTGAACGCGCCGAGGTCGCTCTCCGCTTCGACAGTTGGGTGCGGACGTTGGTCGAATGGGCCCGCATCCCGTCGGTGAGTGCCGATCCGGCCCACCACGGCGATGTCGCAGCCAGCGCGGAGTTCTTTGCAGACGCCCTGCGCAGCATCGGGTTTCCCGAGGTCGAGGTGCTCGGTCAGGGACCGTACCTGCCCGCAGTGCTCGCCCGGTGGCCGTCCGGCGACCCGGACGCAGTGCGGGTGGTCGTCTACGGCCACCACGACGTCCAGCCGGCCGACGGCGAGGACCGTTGGACGCACCCGCCGTTCGACCCGGTGGTGGTCGACGGGGTCCTGCACGGCAGGGGTGTCAGCGACGACAAGGGCAACATCGCCCTGCACCTGATCGGACTGCAGGCGCATCTGGCAGCCACCGGGCGCACCGCGCCGGCCGTCGATCTCACCCTCCTGGTGGAGGGCGAGGAGGAGTCAGGCAGCCCGCACATCGACGAGTTGCTCGCGCTGCTCGCCCCGCGGCTCGACGCCGATGTGATCGTCGTCAGCGACACCGGGATCTTCGCCGCGGACACCCCTTCGTTGTGCATCGGCATGCGCGGACTGGTCTCCGGTGAGCTGCACGTCAGTGGCCCGACCGTCGACCTGCACTCCGGTTCCTTCGGCGGCGCCGTTCCCAACCCGCTCGCCGAGCTCGCCCGGCTCGTCGCCGCCTTGCACGACGAGCACGGCCACGTCACCGTTCCCGGTTTCTACGACGGCGTCGACGAACCGACAGCCCAGGAGCGAGCGGCAACCGCCGCGCTCAGCTTCGACGAGGCCGGTTGGCTGGCCGGTCCCGCGGCCTCCCGGGAAACCTGGGGTGAAGCCGGGTACAGCACATTGGAGCGGATCGGTGCGCGGCCGACCGCGGAGGTCAACGGCATCATCGGCGGCTACACCGGTCCCGGAGGCAAGACGATCATCCCGACCGACGGGCACGCCAAGCTGAGCTTCCGGCTGGTCGGACGGCAGGACCCGGCCGCCGTCCAGCGGCGGGTCTCGGAGTTCTTCACCGAGCTGGCCAGAAATGGCGTGCAGGTCGAGATGCGGTGGGAAGGTGGAGGAGTCGCGCCGCTCACCACGCAGTTGGACCACCCGGCCACCAGGGCGGCGCAGCGCGCGCTCGGCGCCGCGTTCGACACCGATCGGGTCCTGTTGACGCGTGAGGGCGGGTCCGGCCCGGAGGCCGATCTGGTCGCGGCGTTGCGAGCTCCGATGGTCTTCCTCGGGGTGATGACATCCGAGGACCAGATCCACGCGCCGAACGAGCGGGCTCCGCTCGTCCTGCTCCAGCGCGGCGCCGAAGCCGTCGCGCACCTGTGGTCGGAGCTGGCAGCACTCGGACGGGGCGGCCTGAGCAGCGACGCAGACCGCAAGGCGGTGGCGAACGGTGGCTGACCGCAGACGGACGGCGAAGCTGCCGATGCCCGATTTCGCAGTGCAGCGGTTCACCCTCGACAATGGTCTGCGGGTGGTGGTCGCGCCCCAGTCCGGTAGCGGTGTGGTCGGCGTCAGCGTGCACTACGACGTGGGATTCCGCTCCGAACCCCAGGGCCGCACGGGGTTCGCGCACCTGTTCGAGCACCTGATGTTCCAGGGCAGCGAGTCGCTGCCGAAGCTCGAGCACTTCCGGGTCGTGCAGTCCTCCGGCGGGGTGTTCAACGGCTCGACCCACCTCGACTACACCGACTACTTCGAGGTGCTCCCTTCAGCCGGCCTGGAACGCGGGCTGTTCCTGGAGGCCGACCGGATGCGGGCACCGACCATCACGGCGGAGAACCTGGCCAACCAGGTCGACGTGGTGAGCGAGGAGATCCGGCTCAACGTGCTCAACCAGCCATACGGCGGGTTCCCGTGGATCTGGCTTCCCCCGGTGCTGTACGAGACGTTCCCCAACGCGCACAACGGTTATGGCGACTTCGTCGATCTGCAGGCGGCCACCGTCGAAGACTGTGTCGACTTCTTCTGGACGTACTACGCACCCGCCAACGCGGTGCTGACGATCTGCGGCGACGTCGATGCCGGGATGGCCAGCGATCTGGCCTCCTCGCACTTCGGCGACATCCCGTTCCGGCCAGCGCCCCAGCGACCCTCGTTCGACGAACCGGCACCCACGACCCAGCGGCGTGCCGTGCAGACCGATCCGCTGGCACCCTCGCCGGCGCTCGCCGTCGGCTGGCGGATGCCGGATCCGGTGGCCGACCTGTCCGGATACCTGGCCTACGTCCTGCTCGGCAGCATCCTGTCGGACGGCGAGGCCTCCCGACTGCAGTCGGCCGTCGTCACCCCTGGGATCGCCACCGAGATGTGGGCGTCCCCCGGACTGGTCGGCGGCGCGCTCGATGCCCGTCATCCCGATGCTTTCGTGCTCGGCGCGTTGCACACCTCCGGCCGCACGGCTGACGACGTGATCGAGGCCGCGCTCGAGCAGATCCGCGCCGTCGCCGACGACGGCGTCGAGCCGGAGGAGTTGCGCCGGGCCGTGATCCGCTTCAGCGCAGACCTGTTCCGGGAGAACGACGCGATCGCCGGCCGGACCAGGACGATCGGCTCCCTGGAGCTGCTGCACGGCAGGGCCGAGCTGATCAACGAGATCCCGGCCAGGATCGCCGCACTGAGCGCCGAGGACATCGCCGCTGCCGCCGCGCGGCTGGGCATCGACAACAGTGCGGTGCTGGAAGTGGTCCCGGCCGAAACGGCCGACCAGGACAGCGGACCCGCCCAGAGCAGCCAGGAACCGGCCGGGGGACAGCGATGAGCGGGTCGAAGAAGTCGGCGCGGGCCCAGCGGTCTGCGCCGACCAGGACCGCGGAACAGTTGGCCCGCACCGACATCGGACCGCGGCCACTCCCGCCGCTGATGAAACAGGGCAAGACGCGTCAACTCGCCCAGACCGAGGTCACGACTCCGGCCGGGCTGCGGGTGATCGCGATCCGCAAGCCGGGAGCCCCGATCATCGAGGTGCGGCTCCGGATCCCGTTCGCCGCCCGGTCGGGGCACCAGGCCGCCGCGCACGCCGCGCGCGCCGAGGTGTTGGCGGAGACCATCCTGCTCGGCACCGCGGACATCGACCGCAGGCGGATCGACACCACGCTGGGTGCCGTCGGCGGGGGTCTGCATGCCGCGGTCGATCCCCAGCGGCTGTCGTTGGCCGGCTCCGTGCTGGCCACCGGGCTCGGGGTCCTGGCACGGATCCTTGCCCTCAGCCTCACGGGGGCGGCGTACCGGGCCGGCGACGTGGCCGGTGAACGCGAACGGCTGGTCGAGCACCTGCTGATCAGCACCACCCAGCCCGGGGTGATCGCCCGGCAGGCGTTGCTGCGCAAGCGGTTCGGCGATCATCCCGCGGTGCATGAGATGCCGTCGGGACCGGATGTCGCGGCGGTGGGAGCTGCCGCGGTCCGCGGCCTGCACCGGCGCGCCGTCGTGCCGCAGGGGTCCACCCTCGTGCTGGTCGGGGACCTGTCGGTCAAGTCGGCGGCGGAGTCGGTGGCGCAGGCACTGTCGATCTGGACGGGAGAGCACCCGGCGCGGACGATGGCAACGCCGCCGGCAGGCCTCGGTGGCGCGCTCCAGGCGGTCCATCGCCCCGGTGCTGTCCAGTCGCAGGTCCGATTGTCGGGCCCGGCGCCGCTGCGCAGCGACCCGGAGTATCCGGCCTTCCAGTTGGCGAACTTGATCTTCGCCGGCTACTTCTCCTCGCGTCTCGTGGAGAACATCCGTGAGGACAAGGGCTACACCTACAGCGCCGGCTCATCGGCCGAGTTCTGGCCGGGCAGGTCGCTGGTGTCGGTGGCATTCGACACCAACACCGAGACGACCGCGCCCGCGCTGCTGGAGACCCGGTACGAGCTCGCGAAGCTGGCGCTGCTCGCCCCCAGCGAGACGGAGGTCGAATCAGCCCGCAACTACGCGCTCGGCACGCTGGCGCTGTCGCTCTCGACCCAGGCGGGATATGCCTCGACGCTGTCCCGGCTGCTCGGCGCCGGATCGGACGCCGATTGGCTCAGGGAGCACCCGGCCCGACTGGCCGCCGTCACCCGGGACGAGGTCGCCGACGCCGCTGCGCGGTGGTTCGGACCGACCGCCTTCACCGGAGTTGTCGTGGGCGACCTCGACCGGATCGGCGACCAACTGCAGCGCCTCGGCGGGGTGAGTGTGCCGTGAGGAGCGAACCGGGCAGTTGGGGGATCGAAGTTCCTGCCCTCTCTCGTGGCAGGGCCTCGCTCAGCACGGAACATGGTTTGAGCGACGAGCGGATCATGGCGTCGTGGTCGTCGGCCAGGGTGCTGCGGGTGTCCGGCGAACAGGTCGCCGTGGCCGCCGACGATCCGGACCGTCCGGCCTGGGAGTCGTCGTCAACGGACACGCCTCCCGCAGGTGCCGTGCTGCTCGGTGCGGTGGACGGGGTCGATCACTTCGCCGTTCCGTCAGCTGATCTCGCCGACGGCAGATCGCTGCGCGAACTGGGCGCCCTGGTGGGCGACGACGACGCCGGCCTGCTGACCACCGCGGTGGCGCTGACTCTCTGGCATGGGCGGGCCGGCTACTGCTCACGGTGCGGCAGGCCGACCGCCCCCGATCCCGGTGGCTGGTCACGGCGGTGCGCCGACGACCACCAGGAGTTCCCGCGGACCGACCCTGCGGTGATCGTGCTGGTGCACGACGGCGCCGACCGGATGGTGCTGGCCAGGCAACCGGTGTGGGCACCCGGCCGCTACTCGGTGCTGGCCGGGTTCGTCGAGGCCGGCGAGTCGATGGAGAACACCGTGCGCCGGGAGATGTTCGAGGAGGTGGGTGCGCGGGTCGACCACATCCGGTACCTCGGCTCGCAGCCCTGGCCATTCCCCCGCTCGCTGATGATCGGATTCGTTGCCCGGGCGGACCCGTCGTTCCCGCTCCGACCGCAGGACGGGGAGATCGAGGACGCCCGCTGGGTCACCCGCGCCGAGGTCCGGGAGATCCTCGCCAGGTCCGGCTGGGGCGCCGGCGCCGAACCTGCAGCGACCCCGAACGGCAGCCGGCCCGACGCCCCGGTCGCCACCGACCGGATCGAGCTGCCCAGCTCGATCTCCATCGCCCGCCGGATGATCGAGGGCTGGGCCGCCGTCGGCGGCTGAGCGGGCGGGGCCCGTGCGACCGACGTCTCCCCGGAGTCGGGTGACGCGCTGTGGACAGAGCCCGTCGGCGTCGTACACCTGTGCGAACATGGGCGGGTGAGGGATCTGCTGGATGGACTTGACGACGAACAACGCACGGCGGTCCTCGCACCCTCCGGGCCGGTCTGTGTGCTGGCCGGTGCCGGCACCGGCAAGACCCGCACCATCACCCACCGGATTGCGCACCTGATCGCCACCGACGCCCATCCGGTGTCGGAGATCATGGCGGTCACCTTCACCACCAGGGCCGCCGGCGAGATGCGGGTCCGGCTGCGGGCACTGGGTGCCCCAGGCGTGCAGGCCCGCACCTTCCACTCCGCCGCCCTCAAACAACTGCGGTACTTCTGGCCGACAGCTGTGGGCGGTCAGCTGTGGCCGTTGCTGGAGAACAAACTGCGGCTGGTGGCGATGGCGTCGCGTCGGGTCGGTTCCGGCACCGATGCCGCCACGCTGCGCGACCTGGCCGGCGAGATCGAGTGGGCCAAGGCGACGCTGGCCGCTCCCAGCACCTACCAGGCGGCGGCGGCGAAGGCTCTGCGCGATCCGTCGGTGGCGCCGGAGACGGTGGCCAAGGTGTTCGAGGTCTACGAATCCGTCAAACGGGACGCCGAGCAGCTCGACTTCGACGACCTGCTGCTGCACACCAGTGCGATCCTCGAGGACAACGAGACGGTGGCGCGGGAGTTCCGCGCGCGGTACCGGTGCTTCGTGGTCGACGAGTACCAGGACGTCACCCCCCTGCAGCAGCGCACTCTGCAGGCCTGGCTCGGCGGACGGAACCAGCTGACGGTCGTCGGCGACGCCAACCAGACGATCTACTCCTTCGCCGGAGCGTCACCGAAACACCTGCTCGAGTTCGACAAGACCTACCCCGAGGCGTCCGTCATCCGGCTGGAGAACGACTACCGCTCGACCCCGCAGGTGGTCACCCTGGCCAACCGGGTGATCGCCGGAGCCGGTGCCGGACATCGGTTCCGGCTGAAGCTGCGGGCCGTGCTACCCGACGGTCCGCAGGCGGTCTTCTCCGAGCACCCGGACGAGCCGACCGAGGCTTCCGAGGTGTCCGCCAAGATCGCCGCCAGGATCGAGGCGGGGATGCCTGCTTCGTCCATCGCGATCCTCTACCGCATCAACGCCCAGTCGGAGGTCTACGAGAAGGCGCTCACCGAGGCGGGGGTTCCGTACGTCGTCAAGGGCGGTCAGCGGTTCTTCGCCCGAGCCGAGGTGCGGCAGGCGATGACGCTCGTCCGGCGGGCCGCCGAGTCGGCACCGGAGACCCACGAGCGAGGCGGTCCGGTGCTGATCGACCAGGTCCGTGAGTTGCTCGGCCCGATCGGCCTCTCCGACGACCCGCCCCCGCCGGGTGCGCTCCGTGACCGCTGGGACTCGCTGCTGGGAGTCGTCAGCATCGCGGAGGAGCTGGCGGACGCGGGCAACGAGCCCGGGCTGCGCGAACTGGCGGCCGAGCTGGAACAACGCTCGGAAGCGCAGCACGCCCCGACCATCGAGGGCGTCACGCTCGCCTCGTTGCATGCGGCGAAGGGCCTGGAGTGGGACGCCGTGCACCTGGTCGGTCTGACCGACGGGACGCTCCCGATCCAATATGCGGAGACTCCCGAGCAGGTCGAGGAGGAGCGGCGCCTGCTCTACGTCGGCGTCACCAGAGCCAGGACGCATCTGCACGTGTCCTGGGCGCTGTCGCGGACGGCGGGCGGCCGCCGGTCGCGCCGGCGGTCGCGGTTCCTGACCGGGATCGCGCCGGACGCACCGGCGCGGGCCGGGACCGGGCGGTGTCGGGTGTGTGCGGGGCCGTTGATCACTCCGGGTGAGATCAAGACCGGACGGTGCCACAACTGCCCGTCGTCGGCGGATCCTCAGTTGGTCGAAGCGCTCAAGACCTGGCGTCGGCAGCGGTCGGCTGACGATTCGGTGCCCGCGTTCGTCGTCTTCAGCGATGCCACGCTGCTCGCGATCGCCGAGCGTCGACCCACGGACGACGCGGCGCTGCTGGCGATCCCGGGAATCGGTCCGACCAAGCTCGACAGCTACGGATGCGAAGTCCTGGCCGTCGTCGGCCGGACCCGCTGAACTCGCAGCCCGACGACGTGCACGGCGCGTCCGGCGCTCCGGGTTTCCAGAAGTGTTGCTGCACAACGAGTTGCGCACCTCTGTTTGCCGCCGTTCCGGTCGCTCGCGGTTTCGCCGACGGTCGCTGAACGGCCGCCGGGAAGAATCTTCCAGAAAGTTCTCTTATTCGGTTGCCCCGTCGATGTAGGGGGTCGTACTGTTTGTCAGGTCCGGCGAGTTGCCGGAATTCTGCCCGGTATCGACCCGAGCAGGATCGAGACGAAAGGAGGCGCCCCGTGGAGATCACCAAGTTCAACTTCGGTGGACACAGCCGCGCCCTCGTCTCGATCGAGGCGAATCGGACGGCGTCCGCCGTGCTGGTGCGTCAGCGGCCGTCTTCGGTGATGGTCACCGGTCCCGTCATGGGATCGGCCGGCGAATACGCCGGTAGCGCTGATGCATGCCTGGGTCGGACCGGGGATCAACTGGTGTAGGTCACCAGCTCCCTCCCCTCCGACCGCGGCCCCCCAAGATGTTGGGTTCCGCGGTCGACGTGTCTCCGCACCGACCCAGAACCCGCAGATCATGCGCGGTTCCGCCCGGTCCCGCGTCATCAGAGACGAATACATCACCATCGGAGGTGAGCCAGCAGTGATCGAAAACCTGTTCCCCGACGAGATCGACCCGATCTTCACCGACAACCTGCCATGCCACGCAGGCGACCCGGATCTGTGGTTCGCGGAGCGACCCGACGATCTGGAGCGTGCCAAGGTTCTCTGCGGCGACTGCCCGGCGAAGGCCCTGTGCCTGTCCGGTGCACTCGATCGCGGTGAGCCCTGGGGAGTGTGGGGCGGCGAGATCCTCGATCGTGGGATCGTCATCGCCCGTAAGCGTCCGCGTGGTCGTCCCCGCAAGGTTGCGGCATGACCCCGCGCCTCGTCATCTGCGGCCCCGGTCCGGTGACCGAGGTCCCGGATCCGAACTGTCGCAAGGGATCCAGCACATCAGCACCATCCGGTGGTTCCGGTCCGACCGGACCCACAGCAACCGACACCCATCCACAGCACAGGAGTATCGACATGCATCTGCTCGTCCAAGAACTGTCCCGTGACCGAATGCGCCAGGCGCAGCGGGACATGGAGGCCATCAGGCTGGCCGGCCGACTGCGCACCGCTCGCAAGCTGCGCGATCGTCGGCGAACCGTCCGCCATTGAAGGGCCGGCTGCACCGGACACCCGGAGCAGCACTGACCTTCCCGCATCATCCGCACAGCCCCGACCGGTGATCCGGTCGGGGCTGTGCGCGTGCAGCGGCGCTACGGTGGCTCGCATGATCGATCCGGAGGTGGGCGGTCCAACGCCCCAGGTTTCGTGCGCGCTCTGCGGAACGCACGCGGACCCGGTGCCGATGACGTGGTCGACCGAGTTCGACGCCGGCACGGGGACGCTGCACTACTGCGATCGGTGTTCCCGGGACAACCTGCGTGCTGTCGAGGCGAAGCTGCCGCACGACTGGTGGTGACCGTGCCGACCCGCGGGACCCTCGGCCGGCCACCGACCGGTCAGGCGAAGCCCGGCTGCCAGTGCTCCACGATGGTCTTGAACGGAGCAGTCGCGTCCAGCTGACAGAGGACCCCGATCGACCCGAACGTCACCCGGTACACCATGAGGTAGTGCGGGGGCAGGTTGAGGTTCCGGGCCATCTTGGACTCGGCACTCGAGATGTCGGACATCACCGCGAACCGCTCCTGCATCCAGCCGCGGGTGAAGTGGAAGCGTTCGTGCCGCAGCGGCTCGATGAACGGCGCGACGTAGTTCATCAACATCACCGGATCGGGTTGGTAGGCCGCTGGGATGAACCCCTCGAGCCGCAACAACCGCTCGACGTCCTCGGCGCGCTCGTCGATGGCGAGCCGGGAGATCTCCCCGATGATCGGCGGAGAGCCGTCCGGAAGGCGAGCGACCGAGCCGAAGTCGATGACGCCCAGCCGGTCGTCGGCCGTGAGCAGGTAGTTGCCCGGATGTGGGTCGGCGTGCAGCAGACCGACCATCTCGGGGGAGCTGAAGTGCAGTTCGGTCAACAACTCGCCACACAGATCACGCTGCTCGGTGGTGCCGGAGGCGATCACGGCGCTCATCGGCACCCCGTCGATCCACTCGGACACCAACACCTTCGGAGCGCTGGCCACCACCCGCGGGATCCGGAACCGCGGGTCGTCCGCGTAGCCGGCCGCGAAGGCGCGCTGGTTGTCCGCCTCGGCCGGGTAGTCCAGCTCCTCCAAGATGCGCTCGCGCAGTTCGGCGATGAGCGGCTTGATCGCGATCCCCGGAAGGAGCATCCCGAACAGCGGCGCGATCCTGGCGAGCTGGCCGAGATCGGCGCGGAGCGCGGCCTCCGCGCGCGGGTACTGGATCTTGACGGCGACCTCGCGACCGTCCTTCCAGACCGCGCGGTGCACCTGCCCGACGCTGGCCGCTGCGGTGGCGGTGTCGTCGAACTCGGCGAACCGGGAGCGCCAGGTGGTGCCGAGCTGCTCGTCGAGCACCCGGTGGACCTGCGCCGTCGGCATCGGCGGTGCGTCCTTCTGCAGCTTGGTGAGGGCTTCCCGGTACGGCTCGGCGTACTCGTCGGGAATGGCGGCCTCGTAGACCGACAGTGCCTGCCCGAACTTCATCGCGCCGCCCTTGAGCGACCCGAGAACCTCGAACAGCTGCTCAGCGGTCCGGCGCTGCACTCCGGCGCTGACCTCGTCGCGGTCGGCGCCGAACAACTTCTGCCCCCAGCCGAGCGTCATCCTGCCCGCAGCAGAGATCGGCAGACCGGCCAGCTTGGCCGTCCGTCCGAAAGCGCCTTTGGGGATGTCCGACACGAGCTCATTGTGTCAGGTCGGTCCGACGGACAGGGGGAGCTGCTCGAGCCCACCCTCCTCCATCAGGGACGATCGGTGCAGCCGCACTCCGGATGTGGTTGCCAGGTCCGACGTCGCGGCAGCGTTGCGGCATCCCACTCGAGCGTGCCGTCGACGGTCAGCGGGTGACGGATCCCCTCCACCACGTGCAGCACCTCGGCGGTGCCCAGCGCGGCAGCACCCGCGGCGAGCACCGCAGACGGGACACCGGGTGCACTCGACGTCGCCAGGCGCAGCGTCGCCCAGTCGGGATCGCGATCGGCCCGCCACAGGTCGAGACACCACAGGCAGCTGGATCGACCGGGGAGCACCAGTGGACCGACCACCGCGCGGCCGTCCGCGGCCCCGAGCGCCAGGTGGGGGACGCGGGCCGTCATGAGGTCCCGGGCATCGGTGTACTCGGCCGCCGCGTCGCCGGCCAGCACCACGACCGTCGGCCGCAGCTGGGCGGGGGAGGACGCGGAGGTGGTCAGCAGACCCGCGCCGTCCGTCGAGGGTGGATTCCCCGCCGGCTCCGAGGCGCGGCCGGGTTCGACCGCCACGAGTGTGTCGGACGCCCGCGCGGGACGGTTCTTGGTGAGCTGCACCTGGCCGATCCCTGCGGCGACCAGCAGTCCGGCGACCAGGCCGGCGATCCGACCGGCACCGCGGATCTCGACGATCGCATCGCAGCGCCGTCCGAGAGCCAGGTCTGCGGCGTCGGCACCGTGCCGGTGGGTGAGATCGATGCGTTCGTCGACCAGCCCGGGACCCACCTGCGGTGCCCGGTCGTCGCCGTGCAGGATCCCGGCCAGGTACAGCTGTCGGAAGGTGCTGTACCACCACCGGCGGTCATCGGCGCCGGTGAGCAGATGATCGGCCGAGTGTGTCCCGTCCAGCTCCTGCAGGATCCGGGCCGCGCGCGGCGGCGCGTCGGCGAGCAGCAACCGTCGGCCGGCGGCGGTGCCGATCTGCAGGTCGGCACCGCGGGGGATGAGCCGGATTCCGGTGCCGAGGCGGTAGCGAGGGAGCGTGCCCGCTGCGACCGGCGCGATGACCGCACCTTTCGGCGATCTCCACTTCGCCGGCGCGGGCGGGCGCTCGCCGGGATCCGTCATCATTGCCTCCCGGGGCCGTCACGGTGTTCTGCCACGAGGGTGGCAGCCCAGGCCGGCGGGGACCATCAGTTGTCCACACAGCGATCGTCCACAAGGCAGTTGTCCACCGGACCGGTCGTCCTCCGTCGCGTCCCGACCGGGGCACTGCTGGTCCGGGAGACGACACACGGCACCGCCTCCCGCGAGGGGAGACGGCGCCGTGGGGGTTGTTCGCTGCGCGTGCGCCGGATGTTCAGCGCGCCGCGAGGATCAGGCCTTGCCCAGGATGCGGTTCATCTTCGTGCCGCAGACGGGACAGATGCCCTTCGCCATCCGACGGCCGTTGGTCTCGTGGACCTCGCCGTCGAAATCGCGCTTCTCCTTGCACTTCACGCAGTAGCCGTTGTAGGTCTCGGCCATGGATCTTCCTTTCGTCTGATCCCCACGACGTGGGGATTCGGGTCGGTTCTGGGTTGCCGCCCGGAATCGCCGCTCACGCTACAGGCTGAGCACGGCTGCACGCCGCAACCCGCGCCCGGCGGTTCGATCGGAGCCACGGTCCGGTACGGCCTGTCACATGCGGGTGGCACGATGCTGGCATGACCTTCCTGGCCGACACCGCCCGTTACGAACCCACCGAGCACCCGCCGATGAGCTACCGCCGGACGGGCCGCAGCGGGCTCCTGCTGCCCGCCGTGTCCCTGGGACTGTGGCAGAACTTCGGCGACGTCAACCCGCTCGAGGACCAGCGGGCGATCCTGCGCGCCGCGTTCGATCGCGGGGTCACCCACTTCGATCTGGCCAACAACTACGGCCCGCCCTACGGCACCGCGGAGACCAACTTCGGGCGCATCTTCGTCGAGGACTTCGCTCCCTACCGCAACGAGCTGGTGATCTCGACCAAGGCCGGCTACGACATGTGGCCGGGCCCGTACGGCAACTGGGGATCCCGTAAGTACCTGCTCAACTCGCTGGACGATTCGCTGCGCCGGATGCGCCTCGACCACGTCGACATCTTCTATCACCACCGAGCCGACCCCGAGACGCCGCTCGAGGAGACGATGGGGGCCTTGCACACCGCCGTCCAGTCCGGTCGGGCGTTGTACGCGGGCATCTCCTCCTACTCCCCGGAGCGCACCGTCGAGGCGGCACAGATCCTCGCCGAGCTGGGTACGCCGCTGCTGATCCACCAGCCGTCGTACTCGATGCTCAACCGCTGGATCGAAGGGGGGCTGCTGGATGTGTTGGGGGACAACGGGATCGGCTGCATCGCGTTCTCGCCCCTCGCGCAGGGCATGCTGACCGACCGCTATCTCGACGGTGTCCCGGAAGGATCCCGCGCCGCGCGCCAGGGCTCCCTGTCGACAGACCTGCTGACCGAGGACGCCCTCGGCCACATCAGGGCGCTGAACGCCATCGCTGCCGACCGTGGCCAGAGCCTGGCGCAGCTGGCGTTGGCGTGGGCTCTGCGCGACACACGGGTCACCAGCGTGCTCGTCGGGGCGAGCTCGGTCGATCAACTGGTGGACAACCTCGGCGCGCTCGACAATCTCACCTTCGACGCCGACGAGCTCACTGTCATCGAGCAGCACGCCGTCGACACCGGCATCGATCTCTGGCGTCCGTCCAGCTCCGTCTGAGCAGGCCGGGCCGCGACCCTGCGACCGGTCAGACCCTGCGGACCGGTCAGACCCTGCGGACCGGTCAGACCGGGCGGGGTGGGTTGTCGTCGTCGGGGGCGTCAGGCTTCGCGTCCGGGTGGGAGATCTCGTCGTCCGGAGCGGCGTTCTTCTCCTCGAAGCCCAGGTCGCCCAGGTCGCCGATGTCGTCCAGGCCGGCCAGCAGTTCGGAGAACTGTCGGTCCCGCTCGACGAAGCCGTCGGGATCATCCAGGTCGCTCGCGGTGGGCAACAGATCGGCGCTGGCCCAGAGTGCGTCCCGGCCTTCAGTGCCGCGGACCGCCGCGACGGCCCGCCACAGTTCACTGGCGGCGCGCAGCCGACGAGGTCGCAGCTCGAGTCCGATCAGGTTGGCGAAGGTCTGCTCGCTCGGTCCACCGGACGCCCGCCGTCGGCGCATCGTCTCCTGCAGCGCGGCCGCACCCGGCAACCGCTCGCCGACCGCATGCTCGACGGTCGCGTCGACCCAACCCTCCACGAGGGCCAACAACGTCTCCAGGTCCTGCAGGGCCGACTGCTGACCCGAGGACATCTTCGGCTCGAACATGCCGGCCCCGATGCCCTGCCCGCTCAGCAGTTCCTGCATCTTCGCGGGGTCCGACGGGTCGAACTTCTCCGCCAGGTTCTCCATTTCGCCGAAGTCGACGGTGATGCCCCGGGCGTAGGTGTCCACCAGCTGCAGGATGCGCTCGCGCAGCCACGGAACCCCGGCGAACAGCCGATGATGGGCCGCTTCCCGTGCAGACAGGTACAGCAGCACCTGGTCGTCGTCGACGGCGAGGTCCTGGCTGAACTCGGCGATGGCCCGTGGCAGCAGCGCCGCGGTGCCGGCCGGTCCGAGCGGCAGTCCGACGTCGGTGGAGGTCAGCACCTCGGCGGCGAGCTGGGCGAGTCCCTGGCCGAGTTGCGTACCGAACGACATGCCGCCCATCGACGACAGCATCCCCAGCAGCGGACCCACCTGACCGCGCACCTCCTCGGGCAGCGCGTCGGTCCAGGCGCTCGTCACCCGCTGGGCGATCGGCGTGCAGAGCAGCTCCCAGGTGGGCAGGGTCTTGTCGACCCATTCACGGGAGTTCCAGGCGGTGACGGTGGTGACCCCGATGCCGAACACGGTCGCATCGTCCAGCCACAGCTCGGCGAGCTTCATCGACTCGCGGATCTTCTGCAGGTCGACCGAACTCGCCGGGTGCTCGGCCGGCAGCGCCTGCTGGGCGAGCTTGCGGGCGATGTCGTAGTTCACCGGTCCGGTGCTCTTGCCCGCCTCGGACATCATCTGACCGAGCTGCGCGAGCATGTTGCCCATCTGGCTCAGGTCGAAATCGCCACCGGCGCCGAACCCGAAACCGGGTACCTGGCCGCCGGAACCGCCCGCGGAGTCACGCTGCGACTCGTCGTCAGGATCGTTCCCGTTGCCGAAGCCGAAGCCGAAAGGAGGGTTCGTCATGCTTCCACGGTACGCAGTCGCGGCGGCTCCCCGGCGGTGGAGATCGCAGGAATCCGCTGTGATCGCGCAGGGTGAACAGCGGGCCGGGATCGGGAAGCACCTACAGTCATGTAGGTGACTTGGTACTCCCGGCTCTCGCAGCGCGGAAAGGTCCTGCTGACCGGCGGCGTGCTCGGTGGCGTGCTCGTCGTGGCCGCCGCAGCGATCCCGGTGCCCTACGTGGCGCTGGGACCCGGCGTCACCTACAACACCCTGGGGGCGGTCGGCGGCACCGAGGTGATCTCCTTCTCCGGCAAGGGAGTCCCGAGCTCGGCCGCCGAGGAGATCCCTGGCGCCTCCCACCTCAACATGACCACCATCTCGGTGACCGACGGGCTCCCACTGTTCGCAGCACTCGGCCTGTGGGCGAACGGCGACTCGGCTCTGGTCCCCCGGGAGGACCAGTTCCCGCCCGACAAGTCCGTGGAGCAGGTCAACCAGCAGAACGCCGAGCTGTTCCAGGAATCCCAGTCGGCCGCGGAGATCTCCGCACTGCGCTACCTCAAGTATCCCGAGGTCGTCTACGTCGGGGACATCCCCACGGATTCGCCGAGCGTCGGCAAGCTGCAGCCCAACGACCGGATCACCAGCTTCGGCGGAACGGCCGTTACGGATCGCGCCTCGTTGCTGAAGGCCATCCTGCCGACGAAGCCCGGCCAGCAGGTCGAGGTCGCCGTGGTGCGGGACGGGAAACCGACGACCGTGCAGGTGACGTTGGGAACCCGACCAGACTCCGGGAAGCAGGGCTACCTGGGGACGGTGCCGACGGATCGCCCGATCGCCGACTTCACCATCTCCATCTCACTGGACCGGATCGGTGGACCCAGCGCAGGACTGATGTTCACCCTCGGCATCATCGACAAGCTGACCGCCGGCGATCTCGCCTCCGGCCATTTCATCGCGGGCACCGGCACCATCAACCCGGACACCACCGATCCGACGAAGCCCAGCGCGGTCGGGCCGATCGGCGGGATCACCCTCAAGCTGATCGCAGCCCGCGACCAGGGCGCCCAGTTCTTCCTGGTGCCCGCGGCGAACTGTTCCGAGGCCGTGACGGACATCCCCGCCGGTCTCACCCTGGTGAAGGTGTCCACCGTCGATGACGCGATGACCGCCCTGCAGCAGATCGCCGCCGGCGGGCCGACCACCGGCTGCTGAGCCGCGGCGGGGCCGTCAGTCGAATGTCCCGGCCAGCGCCTGCACCAGGCCGGGCGCCAGGTCGGCACCCCGCAGCAGCTCGGCAGACTCGGTCCGCAGCCGCATCAGACAGGCGCCGCCGCTCGCACCCCGCAGCACACCGGCCGCGAGGCGTGCCTCGACCCGGTCCGGGTGCACCGCTGCGGCATCGGGGTCGTCGCCGACCGACGCCGCCGCGTCCGGCGGCAGGACGAGGATCTCGCGGACGAGCACGCAGCCGGCCACCGCCTCCGGCCAGCCGATGCCGGCCAGCGACTCCTGCAGGTCGCCGGCCAGGAACTCGTCCTGGGCGATCGGGGTGAACCTGGACGCCGGATCCAGCTGGCCGGCCAGGCTCGGGTCGGCCGCGAGCAGCTCACCGGTGGGGACCAACGCGAACAGCCGCGGCGGTTGGTCCCAGCCGGCCTCACCGGCAAAGGCCTCGACCTCGGCGACGGCGGCGGCGAGGTCGGGATTCTCGAGGAAATCGGCGGCTGCGGGGGAGTCGTTCATCCCGGAGATCGTCGCACGTCTCCGCCCACTGCCGGGGTGGTGTCACGACCGGGGCGCACGGTCGTGGAACCGCTGGCTCACGGTCGTGGAACCTCCGGCGCCCGGTCGGGGAACCTCGGCGGCGTCCGTAGAGTTGTCAGCATGACCGGCTGTGGCCGCGCCGGTCGATCCGCGCCCGGTGGCGGTGGCGGACCGGAGTGCGACATGAGGAGCTTTCAGCGTGGGCATGCGTCCAGGTATGGGTATCCCGACGATGTCCAGACGTGCGAAGCGGGTCTTGACAGCAATCGTCGCCTTGGTCGTGTTGGCCATTCTGTGGTTCCAGTTCGTGAGCGTCTACGTCGACTTCCTGTGGTTCGGTGAGGTCGGCTTCCGAGAGGTCTTCACCACCCAGGCGCTGACGAGGATCGTGCTGTTCCTCGTCGTCGGCGCTGTCGCGGCCGGCCTGGTGCTGGGGGCGATGGTGGTCGCCTACCGTTCGCGTCCGGTCTTCGTGCCGTCGACGAACGAGCAGGATCCGCTGGCTCCGTACCGCATCATCATCTCCTCCCGTCCCCGGCTGATCGCGATCGTCGCAGCGGTACTGATCGGGCTGATCAGCGGAATCTCGGCGCAGGGCAACTGGCAGACCGTGCAGCTGTTCCTGCACGGCGGGAACTTCGGCAAGGCGGACCCGCAGTTCGGGCACGACATCGGTTTCTACGTCTTCCGGCTACCGCTGATCCAGATGGTGCTGGGCTGGCTGTTCGTCATCACCGCGATCTGTGCGGTGATCGTCGCCGTCGTGCAGTACCTCTTCGGCGGGCTGCGCACCCAGGGCGCCGGTCGCAAGGTGACCTCGGCGGCCACGCTGCAGCTGTCGCTGCTGGTCGGTTTCTTCGTGCTGATCAAGGCGGTGCAGTACTGGTTCGATCGGTACAACCTGCTGTTCTCCGACCGCAGCGCCATCTTCACCGGCGCAAGCTACACGGACGTCAATGCGGTGCTGCCGGCCAAGATCATCCTGATGGTGATCGCGGCCATCTGCGCGGTCGGCTTCATCGTCGGCGCGATCCTGCGTTCGGTGAAGCTGCCGGCCCTCGCGGTCGCGTTGCTGGTGCTCTCCAGCGTGCTGATCGGTGGCCTGTGGCCGCTGATCCTGCAGCAGGTCGTCGTCAAGCCCAACGCCAACACCCGCGAGCCCGCGTACATCAGCAAGAACCTCGATGCCACCCGGACGGCGTTCGGGATCGGTGACGACAAGGTGACCTACGTCCCCTACCAGGGCGAGACTGCGGGCGACAAGACCGACATCGTCAAAGACACCGACACGGTGCCGAACGCCCGGCTGCTCGATCCGAACATCCTGTCCCCGACCTTCACCCAGAACCAGCAACTCAAGAACTGGTACGGCTTCGCTTCGCAGCTGTCCGTCGATCGCTACACGATCGGCGGCAAGACCGGCGACTTCCTGGTGGCTCTGCGCGAGCTCAACACCGCCGGTCTGTCTGCCAACCAGCAGGACTGGATCCAGCGACACCTGGTGTACACCCACGGTGACGGGTTCGTCGCGGCGCCCGCCAACGAGGTCGTGAACGGTGTACCGAACTACAGGATCTCCGAGGTCTCCAAGCCGGCTGGCTTCGTGCCGATCTCCGAACCCCGGATCTACTACGGCCAGTTGACCACCGACTACTCCATCGTGGGCTCGGCGGCCGGCGATCCCGCCAGGGAACTCGAGACGGACAGCAGCACCTACACATACCAGGGCTCTGGTGGTGTCTCGCTCGGAAACCTGTTCCAGCGTTTGGTCTTCGCCACCAACTACAGCGAGATGAACTTCCTGTTCTCCTCCGGCATCAACGACAATTCGAAGATCCTGTACAACCGGGACCCCCGCACCCGGGTGGAGAAGGCCGCACCGTTCCTGACCACCGACACCAAGCCGTACCCGGCGGTCGTGGACGGACGGATCGTCTGGATCGTCGATGCCTACACCACGGCCGAGAACTATCCGTACTCGCAGAACGTCCTGCTCGGCGACGCGACCACGAACTCGTCGCAGAGTCGAGGCGCCGAGGCGCAGGTGAACAAGCCGATCTCCTACATCCGCAACTCGGTGAAGGCGACGGTCGACGCCTACGACGGAACGGTCACCCTCTACCAGGTGGACGACGCGGACCCGCTGCTCGAGGCGTGGAAAGGGGTCTTCCCGGGGATCGTCAAACCGCAGAGCGACATCTCGCCAGATCTGCGAGCGCACTTCCGGTATCCGGAGGACCTCTTCGAAGTCCAGCGTGGATTGATCACCAAGTACAACGTGAGTGATCCCGTGAGTTTCTTCAACAACTCGGGCTTCTGGAAGGTGCCGGGCGATCCGACCAGCGACACGACCCTGGCGCAGCCGCCCTACTACTTGCAGGTCAAGCTGCCCGGCGAAGGGTCGTCGGGGTTTGCGCTCACGAGCGTCATGACCGGCTTTGCCCGGGAGTTCATGGCTTCCTACATGGCTGCGTCCTCGGACCCGGAGACCTACGGCAAGATCACCGTGCTGCAGCTACCCACGAACACCCAGACGCCCGGCCCTGCTCAGGTCCAGAACTACTTCCGGACCACTCAGGAGATCAGTCAGTTGGTCACCCTGTCCCAACAGCCAGGTGGCACCAAGGTGCTGTTCGGAAATCTGCTCACGCTTCCGGTGAACAACGGTCTGCTGTACGTGGAGCCGTTCTACATCCAGGGCGGCGCTTCCACGGCGCAGTTCCCCCAGCTGAACAGGGTGCTTGTCTGGTACCGCGGTCTGGTCGGTGTCGGCTCGACACTGGCCGAGGCACTGGTGAAGGCCCAGCCGCCGGACACCTCGGGGACGAACCCGGACGGGTCGCCGTCGAGCGGCGCGCCATCGAGCACGCAGTCGGGTGGTCAGCCGTCGGTCACGAGCGGATCCGTCGTACCGCCGTCGAACGAAGCGGGTGCCCGCGCTGCGCTGCAGGCCGCCTATCTGAACCTCGAACTGGCCAAGAAGACCGGGGACCAGGAACTGATCGGCGCCGCCAACAAGCGGCTCGAGGCCGCAGTGACGGCCTACCTCGGAGTCACCTCCAGCGGTCTTCCGTCCTCGACACCGATCACCTCGGCGCCGAGCAGCAGCACCGGCTGATGCCGGGTGTCTCCACGATTTGGGTTCTGCTGCAAGGACTTGATACAGTGGAGATACGACGCGGGGTGGAGCAGCTCGGTAGCTCGCTGGGCTCATAACCCAGAGGTCGCAGGTTCGAATCCTGTCCCCGCTACCATGTGAAGTGACAGAACCGCCGCCCGGATCGGGTGGCGGTTCTGTCGTTCCCGGGTTTGGCACTCCCGACCGGTGACCGCCGCCACTTCCGTCGTCGGCCCCTCGGGACGGGTTCGGGGACGCGGTGACCGTTCGGGCCGGAACTCCGGTGTCGATCGAGCCGGACCTGCCCTGAGCTGGCGACATTCCGTGCCGCGGTGCCGGTTCTCTGCGAAAAGTATCCGCTGGATGACTACGGTATGACCATGGTGCGCACGCGATCCACGCAGAAGAATCCCGCCGGCAGTGCTGCCCGGTCGCGCAAGGTGGCCAAGTCCGCGCCGGCCGAGCCAGCGGATGGCATGGAGCACTCGTTGCTCGTGCGACTGCGGGGGCTCCGGCCGACGCTCTCGCCGGCCGAGGACCGGGTGGCCGAGAAGGTGCTGCACAACCCGCGGGCGGCGGCGAATCTGACCATCAGTGAACTCGCTACCGCGGCCAGCACGTCGGAGACCACCGTCCTGCGCTTCTGTCGTCGGCTCGGTCTGCCGGGCTACCCGTCGCTCCGGCTGGCGCTGGCCGAGGAGTCGGCGCCCCAGCGGATCCGCAAGGCCCCGGCGTCCGACATCAGTGCCGACGACTCGATCGACGACATCATCGCCAAGATCGCCTACATCGACTCCTCGGCGGTGGAGGAGACAGCAGGTCAACTGGATCGCGGTGCGCTGACCGCGGCGGCGCAGGCGGTCGCCGCAGCCGGTCGGGTGGAGATCTACGGCATCGCGGCGAGCAACCTGGTGGGCGGCGACCTGCAGCAGAAGCTCTACCGCATCGGCATCCACGTCTCGGCCACCGCGGACCCCCACGTCGCCCTGACCGGCGTCACCCTGCTCGGTACCGGAGACGTGGCGATCGGGATCTCGCACAGCGGAACGACCACCGAGACGGTCGAGGTGATGCGAGCCGCCCGGCAGCGCGGGGCCACCACGATCGCGATCACCAACTTCCCGATGTCCGCGCTCGCCAAGGCGGTCGACATCACGCTCACCACCGCGGCCCGCGAGACCAAGCTCCGGTCGGGTGCGACCGCGAGCCGGATTGCCGCGCTGACCGTGGTCGACTGTCTGTACATCGCAGTTGCCCAGCAGGACATCGATCGGGTCCTGGAGGCCATCGCCGAGACCAGGGAGTCGGTGGCATCCCACCACCAGTCCTGAGTCCGCACGACGGTGCCGGTCCAGCAGCCGAGTGGTACCAGCTCGGTGCATACTCCTCGGTAATTTCTTCACCGCGTTGACCTGAGCGTCGTTGGAAAGTAACTTCTCCCTATGCCAGATGACGTCTCGGTGAGCGCGCCGACGGAGGAACGACTCCCTGCCTCCCTGGAGATCGACAAGATGTCGACACTCGAGGTCGTCCAGCTGATCAACGACCAGGATGCCCAGGTTGCCGGTGCCGTCGCAGCTGCCCTGCCGCAGCTGGCCGGGCTCGTCGACGAAGCCGTGCAGCGAATGCGCGCCGGAGGCCGGGTGCACTACTTCGGGGCCGGTACCTCCGGACGACTGGCCGTCATCGACGCCGCCGAACTGCTCCCGACCTTCAATGTTCCGCCGGGTCTGGTGATCGCCCACCACGCCGGTGGCGCCAGTGCGCTGATCACCGCGGCCGAGAACGTCGAGGACAGCGTCGAATTGGGCCGCAGCGAGGCCTCCGCCCTGCGTGAGCAGGACATCGCCATCGGCCTGACCGCCTCCGGCCGGACCCCGTTCGTCGGTGGCGCCCTCGCGGTGGCGCGTGAGGTCGGCGCTCTGACGGCCCTGATCACCTCCCATCCGCAGGCCGAGCTCGCTTCGTCGGCCGACTACCTGCTGGCCGCGGACACCGGCCCCGAAGTGATCACCGGGTCCACCCGGATGAAGGCGGGGACGGCGCAGAAGCTGCTGCTGAACGCCTTCTCGACCGCATTGATGATCAAGCTCGGTCGGACGTGGTCGAACCTGATGGTCGACATGCTCGCGACGAACGCGAAGCTGCGAGGTCGGGTCGTCCGCATCCTGCAGCAGGCCACCGGAGTCTCGGACGAGGTCGCCCGGGACGCCCTGGCGATGTCCGATGGCGAGCTCAAACCGGCGCTGGTGCACCTGCTGGCCGGAATCGACGTCCAGACCGCCCGCGACCTGCTGGCGCGGCACGACGGGGTGGTTGCCGCCGCGTTGGCGGAAGCAGCCAGGCCCCGAACCGGCCGCCGGTCGAGCGACCGAGCAGGGGGACCGGCCCGCACGATGATCAGACCCGCCGCACCGTCAGGCACCCCTGCACGATGAGACACCGCCCGACGATGAGACACCGCGCACGATGAGACACCGCCGCACCATGAGAGCCAGCCGCACCATGAGAGCCAGCCGAACGACGAGCGAAGGACACCCGATGAAGATGACCCGAGGTGTCGTCGGCCTGGTGGCCGTCGGCGCGAGTGCAGTGCTGGTGGCCGGGTGTGCGCCGTCCAGCGATCCCGACACCGCCGGTTCGGGCTCGACCGCCGCTGCCGGCTCCTCGTCCGACCCGGCCACCATCACGGTGTGGTCGTGGCGGGTGGAGGACAAGGACGCCTACCAGAAGATCTTCGACGTGTACGAGAAGGCGCATCCGGGCGTCACCGTCGACTTCAAGCCGTTCAAGAGCACCGAGTACAACACCATCCTGGCCACCGGTCTGGCGGGCGCCGACGGCCCGGATGTCGCCCAGGTGCGCAGCTACGGTCAGCTGCAGCCGACGGTGGCCTCGGGCTCGCTCGTCGATCTCGACGGCAAGGTGGACCTGTCGAAGTTCGACGCGAACGTCGTCAAGAGCGTGCAGGGCAAGGACGACGGCAAGATCTATGCCGTCCCACTGGCCGTGCAGACACTGCAGATGTACTACAACCAGGAGCTGTTCACGAAGGCTGGGATCAGCGCTCCGCCCACCACCTGGGCCGAGTTCACCGCAGATCTGGACAAGTTGAAGGCGGCCGACGTGACCCCGCTGGCGGTGGGCGCCAAGGACGACTGGACGCTGCCGATCCTGCACCAGGTGTTGGCCACCCCGCGGTTCGGTGGCAGCGCGTTCCAGATGGCGGTGCTGAGCGGCGCGAAGACCTTCGGGGACCCCGACTGGGTCGCGTCGGTCGACGACGTCAAGAAGCTCGAGCAGTACATGCCGGAGAGCCCGACTGCTGTCGCGTACACCGATGCCCAGGCGATGTTCACCGGCGGCACCGCTGCGATGTTCCCCGGCGGATCGTTCGAGCTGGGCTACTTCCAGAAGCAGAACCCCGACCTCAAGATGGGTGTGTTCGAGGTCCCGGCACCGGACGGCTCACCGACCGCCGGCGCCGTCACCCCCGGGTACGCCGACGGCGCGTTCGGCGTGAACACCAAGTCGTCGAAACAGGACGCCTCGCTCGGGTTGGTGAAGTGGATGGCGACCCCGGAGTTCGGCCAGATGGTGGCCGACGAGATCAAGCAGCTGTCCGCGGTTCCTGGCGTCACCTACACGGATCCGCTGCTCAAGCAGATGGCCGACAACTACCAGGCGGCGCCCACCCCGTACCTGCTGCTGGCCGACTTCCGGTACGGCACGCCCAGCGGCGGTGAGGTGTTCGGCAAGGGCATGCAGAGTCTGTTGCTCGGCGAGAAGGACGCCGCGACGGTGTCCGCTGATCTGCAGACCGGTATCTCGGCCTGGTTCAAGCCGACCAAGTGACCGCGGGTCTGACCCGGACGGACGCGGAGCCTCCGACGCTGTCCGTCCGCCGCGCTGCCGTCGGAGCCACCGGGGGACGCCGGGGCCGCGCGGGATCCGGGATGCCGCTGCGTACGGCGTTGTTGTTCGTGCTGCCCGCACTGGCGCTGTTCGGCGTGTTCATCCTGTATCCGATGTTCACCGCGTTGTCGTACTCGCTCTTCGAGTGGGGCGGCACGAAGCGTGGCGGCTTCGTCGGACTCGGCAACTTCAGCACGTTGTTCACCGCTGAGCCGTTCGTCTCCACGGTCCCGATCGCCCTGCTGCACAACGTCTTGTTCTTCCTGGGCACGATGCTCATCCAGAACACCGTCGGCCTCGGGATCGCGTTCCTGTTGTTCAGACGCAGCAGCACCCGACGTGCGCTGCAGGTGCTGTACGCGATCCCCTACCTGGTCAGCCCGATCGTCATCGGCTATCTGTGGACGTTGCTGCTGTCGCCGGCGTTCGGACCCGTCAATGCTGCTCTGAAGGGGATCGGACTCGACGGGCTGGCACTGCCGTGGCTGGGCGATCCGGACCTCGCGATCTGGGCGGTGATCGCGATCAGCGTCTGGCAGTGGATCGGGTTCCCGGTGCTGCTCTACGGCGCAGCACTCGGTGGCATCCCCGAAGAGCTGTCGGAGGCGGCCCGGATGGACGGAGCGAGCAACTGGATGACCTTCCGGCGCATCCTGCTGCCCCTGCTCACCCCAGCGATCGGCACCGTCAGCGTGTTGACGTTCATCTTCGCGATGGAGGCCTTCGCGCTGCCGTACGCGGTTGGTGGATCCACCGGAAGTCCGGCCGGAGCCACCGATTTCATCTCCCTGGTGTTCTACCGCACCGCCTTCGAGTCGGGTGATCCGAACCGGATCGGCACCTCATCGGCGATGGCTGCGCTGTTGTTCGTGCTGATCTTCGGGGGTGCGCTGCTGGCGACCTGGGCGCTGCGCAGGGTGGAGCGGAGGGTGATGTCATGACCGCGACCCTCGACCGTCCGACCCCGTCGGCACCGACCCCGCCGGATCCCCGGCAGTCGCGGCACCGACGGTCGATCACCCCGCCGGTCGGCGGCCGGATCGGCAGCACGGCGCTCTGGACCTACGCGATCATCGCGTTGATCCCGCTGCTGCTGATGGTGTGGAACTCCTTCCGCACCAACCGGGATCTGGTGACGAACCCGCTCGGCGCACCCTTCCCGCCGAACGCCTCGAGCTATCGGACCGCCTGGACCGACGGCAGCATGGCACAGTACTTCGTCAATTCGGTGATCATCACGGTCGGTGCGGTGCTGTTGTCGACCGTTGTCGCAACGATGGCCTCGTATGCGTTGGCCCGCAGCAGATCCAAGGTGATCCGGGTGATCGAGGGCCTGTTCCTGTCCGGCCTGATGATGCCGATCCATCTGGCGATCCTGCCGATCTTCTACCTGTTCGACTCGCTCGGTCTGATCAACAGCCTGTTCGGCCTGGTGCTGCTCTACGGGGCGTCGGGGGTACCGTTCTCGATCTTCGTGCTCTCGACGTTCTTCCGCCAGCTGCCGGCGGAGCTGGAGGAAGCCGCGCAGATCGACGGGGCCAACGCCTGGCAGACGTTCGTGAAGATCATGCTGCCGCTGGTGCGTCCGGCGGTGGTGACGGTGGCAGTGTTCCGCTTCGTGCCGATCTGGAACGACTTCCTGTTCCCGCTGGTGCTGCTGCGAGACTCGGACAAGTACCCGCTGCCGGTCGGGCTGACGAGCTTCTTCGCGGAGAACTCCGCGAACTACTCCGCCATCTTCGCCGGTCTGGTGATCACCACTCTCCCGCTGATCGTGCTGTTCCTGCTGGCCACCAAGCAGATCGTCGCCGGCTTGACTGCGGGGATGAGCAAGTGATCCGCTGACGTGCGATGAGCATCGTTGTCGGGGTGGACGTTGGCGGTTCGGGGCTGCGCTGCGTCGTGGTCCGCGACGATGTCCGCGACGGGGTGCGGTCCGCTCCCGGCATCCGAATCGGCAGCGGTGGGGTCTCCTTGCCCGCGTTGGTGGAGACGGTGCGCGGATTCCTGCCTGCTGATGAGCGGATCGACGCGCTGACCTTTGCTGCGCGGTCGTTCACCACGCTCGCCGACCCCGACGAGATGCTGGCCGCGGTGGTCGGCCTCGGCGCTGCGCGTTCGGTGCTCTGTGCTGACGCGGTCTCGTCCCTGGTCGGGGCGCTGGGCGCGGTACGGCCGGGTGCGGTGATCGCGGTCGGCACCGGCGCGATCGGTTTCGGCACCGACTTCGCCGGCGCGCATCGGCGGGTGGACGGCTGGGGACATGTGTTGGGGGACAGGGGCTCTGCCGCCTGGCTCGGTTGCGAGACCCTGCGACGACTGTTGGTCGCGGTCGATCTGGGGCACCCGACCGGTGCGTTGCTGTCGGCAGCGCAGGAGCACTTCGGTCCGGTGATGGCCTGGTCCCGTCAGGTGATGACCCGTGATGACGCCCCAGCCCTGCTGGGTGCGTTCGCTCCACGAGTGACTGCGCTGGTCGATGAGGATCCGCTCGCGGCAACGCTGTGCGCCGAGGCGGGTGGTCTGCTGGCTGCGACGCTGCTGGCCGCGTCCGAGCCGCTGCCGGATGACGCGGTGCTCAGCTGGACTGGCGGGCTGTTGTCGTCGGCCGCAGTGCGTGAGCCCTTCGAGGCTGCTGTGGCCGCGGCCGGGCGCCGGTTGACTCCGCCGGTGGGCGGTTCGCTCGACGGCGCCGTGCTGCTCGCGGAGGCGGTGGCGGTGGGGGAGTCGCCGGCGGCGTTCGCGCCCTATCTGATGCTGGGCTGATCGCACGCTGTTCGAGCGACGCAGGAGACGAGACCGGAGCGTCTTCACCTGCGCCGGTCGGGCGGCTGTTCGGTGGTCGGGCGGCTGTCTCGGCGGTCGAGCGACGAAGGAGTCGAGACCGGTCCGGATCATCACGGGGCTCTCTACGCGACATGCCAATCCTTGTGGCCTGCACTGAGGCCGTTCGCTCGATGAGCGGCCGGTTACCAACGTTTCCGGGCCGCCATGCGTCAGAGTGGGTATGGGCCGACGGGCGGGGGTGCAGGAAGTGGCAGAGCACGTGATGCCGGTCGACGATCCCGTCGAGCCCGCAGAGTTCTTCGCTGCCTCCCTCGACCGGCTGGTCCGCGTCGCCTTGCTGTTGACGGGCAACAGCGCAAGTGCCGAAGATCTGGTGATGACGGCCGTCTCGAAGTGTCTGCCTCGGTGGTCGTCGATCCGCGGCGCGCCGCTGCCGTACGTGCGGCAGGCGGTGCTGCGGGAGTTCCTGTCGACCGTTCGCCGCCGATCCGTCGTGGACGAACGACCCACCGACCGGGTGCCGGAGAGTGCCACTGCCGATTCGCACGAGCGCGCGATGCTGCGGGCTGACCTGTTCTCGGCGCTCGAGGCGCTCCCGCCGCGGCAACGCGCGGTGGTGGTGCTCCGGTTCTTCGAGGACCTGACCGGAGCGCAGATCGCCGAGGTGCTGGGCATCTCGGTGGGCACGGTGCGATCGCAGCTGCACGACGGACTGGCGGCGCTGCGCGCGGCGGCGCCGCAGACCCTCGGCGAATATCTGCAGATCTCCGGCGACGAGGAGTCGAGGCCATGAATGAGCAACGGCTGCGCGAGCTGATGAGCGACTCGGTCGACGGCGCAGAGGCGTCGGACACGTTGCGCGCCAGGGTGTCCGCAGCTGTCGAGGGAATGCGTGTGCGCCGTCGCACGACGGTCCGCGGCTGGATCGCGGTCGGTGGTGCGGGTCTGGCTGCTGCTGCCGTGTTGCTCGCGGTACCGCTGATCCGTGCCCCTGAGTCCGCTCCGCCGGGGCCTGGGAACGGGGTTGTTACGGCATCAACCGGTGTCACGCCGGTCGACGATGTGGAGGACGTCCTGGGGGGCGACACCTGGTACGGGGTCGCCATCGTCGCGCAGGGGAAGAGCTTGGCTTTGAGCGCGCCGCAGCCTGCCGAGGATTCCATGCGCATCAAGCTCGATGGCAATGGCCTGAGCGGCTACGACGGGTGTCACTGGTTCAACGCCGCAAGAGCCCTGCTAGAGAGTGCACCCTCCAACACCGTTGCCCTGACCGTGACGGCCAATTCCTGCGGGCCGGATCCGGTCGGGTCCAAGGAGTTCTACGATGCGCTGAAGTCCGGGCCCAAATCCTGGGTCCTTGACCGGGGTCTGCTGGTGCTGACCTCCGGGAGCATCGAGATCAGCTTCAGCAAGGATCGGACAGCCCGACCCCCGTCGAGCGCGACTGTGTTGTCGTCCGAGCAGGACGTTGTCGATTTCATCGGAACCTCGACCTGGTACGCGGCAGCGATCTTCACGAATGGTCAAGCAGTGGACCTCGCGAAACCACTTTCAGCCGAGCAAGCCATGCGGCTGCGAATCGTAGGAAACAGCATCGAGGCGTACGACGGGTGCGGCTGGATCGGCGCTGACGTTTCCATTGTCACCAGCAACTCGTCCGTCCCCGCACAATTGAGTTACGCCGGCACGGAATGCTCACCACCCCCAGGAGGTCAGTCGGAGTTCTATGCGGCTCTGCAGGAGGGGTCGAAATCATGGTCAATGATGGGTGGCGATCTGGTGCTTCGAGCGGGCATATACGAGGTGACCTTCGACTCGACACCATCGACGCAGCTCATCGTCGCTGCGCCGTCCCGGCAGGATGTGGCGCGGCTGCTCGGCTCGAAGACCTGGTACGTCACCAAGATTCTCACGAACAGTGAGCCGATCGCCATCTCTCGGCCGGTGGACCCGGAGCAGGCGATGCGTCTGCAACTCTCACGGACCGGCATGCAGGGCTACGACGGATGCAATTGGATCGGTACGAGTGCAGCCTTGATGTCGAGTGGAGCTCCAACGACCGTAGCGCTCAGTCAGAATGGCCGATTGTGCGAGCCGACACCGGCGGGGCAGAAGGAGTTCATGGTCGCCCTGCAGGCGCGGGACAAGTGGTGGTTTGTCAATCGGGGTGGGGTCGTGCTGCAGGCGGCCGGCTACGAGATCACCTTCAACGCTTCCGCGCTGCCGCCGAGCGCTGCAACCAGCAGCACGGGCTGAGCCGTTCCGCGGTCTCGTCACGCTCGTGCCTCGCTGCTCGACAACCGGAGAACTGGGCAGCGGCTGGTCGAGCGACGGGATCTCGGCTCGCCGGTGCTCACTCGATCACGGGCGCGGTGCGAGTGACCAGGATGTGGCCCTCGAGCGGCATTTGCGCAGGGGCGCCTGGGGTTTCGGCGGTCGAGGTCCATTTTCTCGTCACCGGGTCTGAACCAGTGACGGGATCTCGACTCGCTCCTTCGTCGCTCGCTCGATCGCCGAGGATGGGCGCACGCCGACGACCTGGTCCGTTTTTTGTGATTCCCGCGATCCGCGGTGAACTGGGGGCGAGATGCTGAGTGACCAGGATGTGGCCCTCGAGCGGCATTTGCGCAGGGGCGCCTGCGGTTTCGGCGGTCGAGGTCCATATTCTCGTCACCGGGTCTGAACCAGTGACGGGATCTCGACTGGCTCCTCCGTCGCTCGCTCAAGCACTGTGTGGCCGCGGGATCTCGTCTCCTGCGTCGCTCGATCAGTGAGGGATCAGGGGCCGCCGCGCCAGTGGTCGATGCGGTGGTGGTCGGGGGAGAAGCCGTGTTCAACGCCCCAGAGCACGGCCTGCGTCCGGCTCTCCACCTCGATCTTGCGGTAGACGCTGCGGATGTAGGACTTCACCGTGTTCGGGCTCAGGTAGGTCAGCTTCGCCACCTCGGCGTTGCTCTTGCCCTGGGTGATGAGGGCGAGGATCTCTGCCTCGCGGTCGGTGATGCCGTGCAGCCGACCGGGCCAGTCGAGGGCGGGTGAGGAACGGGCGCGTCCCGGCGGATCGTTGAACACCGTCTCGCCTGCATGCACCGCCTCGAGCGCCGCCACCAGGGCTGCGGCGGGCAGAGTCTTGGACAGATAGCCGTCGGCACCCTTGTCCCGTGCGGTCTCGATGAGACCGGGTGCGAAGTTCCAGGTGTAGACCACGACCTTCCGCGCCCGCTCACTGCGGACCAGGACCTCGATCTCTTCGTGATCGGCCTCGGGCTGGGCGAACGAGTCGTACAACGCGATGTCGACAGTGTCCTCGAGGGGCTTGTTCGCGTCGATCTCGGACACCAGCACCCGGTCGCGGTAGCGGTCGAGCATGCTCGCGACCCCGGTGAGCACCACGTCGTAGTCGTCGATCAGTGCGATGAGGATCGGCAGCTTCGCGGAGGTCATGGTTCCACGTTAACCCCCTTAGGGGTGTACTGCACCAGCCCTAGGGGTGCCATTGTTCATGGATAGGGCCGACGAGCTGTCAGCCACCGTCACGCACCGGACCGGTGCCTCGAACCAAGGAGCACTCATGCTCGGACTCATCGTCACCCTCATCGTCGTCGGACTCATCGCGGGCGCTCTCGCTCGCCTGCTCGTCCCCGGCAAGCAGAACATCAGCATCGCGATGACCATCGTGCTCGGAATCGTCGGCTCGTTCATCGGCGGATTCCTGGGCTACCTGATCTTCCACAAGGACGCCCAGGACGGCTTCTTCCAGCCCGCCGGCCTCATCGGTTCGATCATCGGCGCTGTCATCGCGCTGCTGATCTACACCCGCGTGGGCAACCGGAGCCGCGTCAGCCGCTGACCGTCCTTCCAGGTCCGCTGGCCGCCGTCCAAGGCCAGCGTCCCGTGACTTGGAACGGCCCCTCGATCCGCATTCCCCGCAGCAGTCCGGCGGGAACGTGGGACGAGGGGCCGTTTCGCGTCGTGCGGAAGGGCTACTCGGTGTCCGCCGAGCGCCGCCAGCGGATGCCGGCCTCGATGAAACCGTCGATGTCGCCGTCGAACACGGCGGAGGGGTTGCCGACCTCGAACTCGGTGCGCAGGTCCTTGACCATCTGGTACGGGTGCAGCACGTAGGAGCGCATCTGGTTGCCCCAGGAGTTGCCGGTGTCCTTGAGCGCATCCATCGTCGCCTTCTCCTCCTGGCGGCGGCGCTCCAGGATCTTCGCCTGCAGGACAGTCATCGCCGAGGCCTTGTTCTGCAGCTGGCTGCGCTCGTTCTGGCAGGACACGACGATGCCGGTCGGCAGGTGGGTGAGTCGCACGGCCGAGTCGGTGGTGTTGACGCCCTGGCCACCGGGCCCGGAGGAGCGGTAGACGTCGACCCGCAGGTCCTTGTCGTCGATCTCGACGTGGTCGCTCGTCTCCACCACCGGGACCACCTCGACACCGGCGAACGACGTCTGCCGCCTGCCCTGGTTGTCGAAGGGGGAGATGCGCACCAGGCGGTGGGTGCCCTGCTCCACGGACAGCGTTCCGTAGGCGTAGGGCACCTTCACCTGGAAGGTGGCCGACTTGATGCCGGCCTCCTCCGCGTACGAGGTGTCGTAGATCTCGGTCGGGTAGTGGTGGCGCTCGGCCCACCGGCTGTACATCCGGAGCAGCATCTCGGCGAAGTCCGCGGCGTCGATCCCGCCGGCCTCGGAGCGGATCGTCACGAGTGCCTCGCGCTGGTCGTACTCACCCGACAGCAGCGTGCGGACCTCCATCGCCTCCACCGCGGCGTGCACCGACTTCAGCTCGGCCTCGGCCTCCACGAGCGTGTCGGCGTCGTCCTCCGCCAGCTCGAAGAGCACCGGTAGGTCCTCGATCCGCTGGCGCAGTTCCTCGATCCGCCGGACCTCGGTCTGGGCGTAGGAGAGCGCGGACGTCACCGCCTGGGCCTTCTCCTGGTCGTTCCACAGGTCGGGCGAACTCGCCTGCTCGGAGAGGTCTGTGATCTTCACCTTCAGCGATCCGACGTCGACCACCGCCTCGATGGTTGTCATCGTGGCGGCCAGCTGATCCATCTGCACTGCAACGTCGGGATTCACAACATCCCAGGCTACCCGGCGCGGTCCACGACGTTCGCCAGGGACGATGCGAGGGACGGGTCCCGAGGCCTGCCCCGACCCGCGCCCCCGATGTGTTAGACCCCAGGTGTGAATTCATCCCGCGTCCTGGTCGTCGGCAGTCTCAATGAGGATCTGCGCCTGCGCACTCCCACGGTCCCGGCAGCGGGCGAAACGGTGCTCGGCGGTCCGCACGACTGGGGCCTGGGCGGAAAGGGCTCCAACCAGGCCATCGCCGCCGCCCGCTTCGGGGCGGACGTGGGAATGCTGGGCAGACTCGGGGACGACGCCGGTGGTGCGAAGATCCGCCGCGTGTTCGCCGACGAGGGCATCGACACGGAACTGCTCGGCACCAGCGACGACGCGGGGACGGGGCTGGCGCTGATCGTGCTGGAACCCTCCGGCGAGAACCGGATCATCGTGAGCTCCGGGGCGAACTTGCAGGTGACGCCTGCCGACATCGACGCGGCAGCAGAGGCAGTTCGGTCTGCGGCCGTCGTGCTGTGCCAGTTGGAGATCCCGCTGGAGACGGTCGCGGCCACCTTCGAACTCGCCGGCGGTACCCGCATCCTCAACAGCGCCCCGGCCCGATCGCTGCCGGAGACCCTGCTGGGCGCCACGGATGTGTTGGTGGCCAACGAGATCGAGCTCGCGATGCTGGCCCACCTCGCGGGCGCCGACGACGTCGCCGAGCCCGACCAGATCGTCCGTGCCGCCAGGTCGATCACCGGGACCAGGACGGTGATCGTCACCCGCGGCGCCGCCGGAGCGATGGTGATCACCGACGACGACGTCCTCTACATCCCGGCCCCGAAGATCACGGTGGCCGACACGACGGGCGCCGGCGACTGCTTCTGCGGGGTGTTGGCAGGGGCGATCGCCGAGGGGACCTCGGTGCAGGACGCCGCTCGGATCGCTGTGCGGGCGGCCTCGCTGGCCGCTTCCCGGGAGGGCGCCGCAGAGGGCATGCCGCGCAGGTCGGACATCGACGCTGCGGTCGCGGGAGCGTCCTGACGACCGTGGGGTCCGCGGAGGTGGGTGGTTGGCGACCGTGGGGTCCGCGAACATGGGTGGTTGGCGACCGTGGGGTCCGCGAACATGGGTGGTTGGCGACCGTGGGGTCCGCGAACATGGGTGGTTGGCGACCGTGGGGTCCGCGAGCGCGGCAATCAGTCGCGGCGGAGCTGGCTGACCGAGCGGACCTGCAGCGACACCGTCGGCGAGCCGAACAGCCCGCCCAGTGCGATCGGTGCCTGCACGGCGCAGACGGCGATCAGGGAGGCGTTCTGCGTCCCTGTCGACACGGTGGCGGCGGGGACCCGGCGCTGCAACTCCGCACTGGCCTGCTGGTCGAAGTATCCGTCGGCAGCGGAAGTGATGTCGGTCTGCGTCGTCGAGCCGGTCACGTAGTCGGCGGTCGAGTCGCAGGCGTTCTGCAGGCTTCGCTTGGCCAGCACCACCGACCCCATGGCGATGACGCCAAATCCCAGCAGCAACAGGCACAGCACCATGCCGATGATGAGCGGGGTGATCGAACCGCGATCGCCAGTCACCCGGGGTCGGGCCGTCATCCCTGGGCGCCTTCGACGAACTCGTTGATGGCGAGCGAGTAGACCCCGGTGACGGTGTTTCTGCTGCCTCCGATGACGCTGGGGAGACCGGGCAGGTCGACGACCGTCGTCACGCAGACATCGAAGCGGGAGCCGGCCCGCAGCGGCGGCAGGGTGGTCGACCCGGCGTCGCACGACGCACCCGGCTCGGTGAACCGGATGACCACGTTGCGCGCCGACAGCTGTTGGTCCGCCAGGGCCACCTCGGCCACCTGCTGTGCCTGCGACAGGCTGCCGGAGGGGAAGTTGATGCTGATGACCCGGCCCACGTCCCTGGCGGCCTGGGTGACTGCGAACGTGGCGGCCTGGAACTTGAACACGGTGATCAGGATGTAAACGGTCGGGATCAGCAGCAGAACAGCGCCGAAGATGACTTCCAGGATGGCCCGCCCGCTGTCCCTCCGAGCGCGATCGGCCGGAGGGGCGCAGCGATCGTCGTCGGGCGGGCCGAACACGGACCTCAGCCGGTCCATCAGCGCTCCCGGACGCTGTGGCCGGTGACCGTGATGGTGGGCAGCACACCGTCCAGCAGGGAGACGATCCCCGGCGCGGGCAGCGTGCAGGTGACCCCGACCAGGTCGCCGTCGGCGACGGCGGTGCAGCTCAGCTGCTCGCCGGTGGAGCCGACGATCCCGTCACCCAGCAGCTCCCGCACCTTGGCCGCGGCGGAGGCCGGCGGAATGTCGGCGTTGGCGACGTAGCGGGCAGCGTCGGCGGCTGCTGCGGTGGCAACGGTGCGGGTGTACATCCACAACCCCACCGACACCAGGGACAGGAACAGGATCATCAGCAGCACGATGACCATCGCGAACTCGGCCACCGCTGAGCCGCTGTCCCGGTCCGGGATCCGCTGCGTACGCTCGGCGCCGCCTACTTGCCGATCTTGGAGTCTCCGACGCTGCTGAACGCCTTGGTGATCGCGTCCTGCACCTCCTTGCCGAAGATGCTGACGAGCGCGACGACGACGATTGCTGTCATCACGGTGATCATCACCCACCCGGGGACGTCGCCGCGATCGCTGCCCTCCCGTCCCTCCGGCTCCGGCTCGCCGAACTGCCTGGTCAGGGCAGTCAGCATCGTCAGGGTGAATGCCAACCCGTGGGTGGCCCATTTCTCCATCATCGGATTCCTCTCTCGTGGTGGGTTTCGTGGTGGTGGGTTTCGTGGTGGTGGGTTTCGTGGTGGTGGGATTCGAGGTAGCGGGGTGCGTGCGCGCACAGGCCGAATGACGGTGCGAGGCGGCACTTCCGGGCGAAGTGTCCATTCCTCACCGCGCCACTTCCGTGATGGCGACCAGGCCCGGGTAGAAGGCCAGCACGATCGTCAGCGGCAGGACCAGGAACACCACCGGCACCATCATCGCGATCTCCTTCTTGCCGCCGGTCTCCATCAGCTGGCGTTTGCCGAGTGCCCGGACGTCTGCCGCCTGCGCCCGCAGGACGTCGGCCAGCGGGGTTCCGCGTTCGATCGCCACCGCCATGCCGTCCAGGAATCGGGCCAGCGGCGGTAGGTCGGTGCGGTCCCGGAGCGCGGTGACGGCCTCGAGGAAGGGTGTGCCGGAACGGGTCTCGGCCAGCAGTGCGGCCAGCTGTTCGATCAACGGACCCTTGGCCAACCGGGTGATCCGATCGATTGCGCCGATCGGACCCTCGCCCGCGGTCACCGCCAGGGCCAGCATCTCGGCGATCACCGGGAACTCGGCCAACACCGCGGCATCGCGCTTGGCAACCGCCTGGGTCAGCCACCAGTCGCGGCCGAGCACCCCGGCGATCGCGAATCCGATCACGAAGACCAGCACCATCAGCAGGTTCACCTTGCCGATCAGCAGGCCCACTGCGCCCAGGCCGAGTCCGAGCGCGGCCGCCCCTGCGCCCCAGAGCACCTGCTCGATCCGGAACTGCTCGACAGTGGCGTGCCGGTTCAGCGACTCGAGGCGTCGTCGGACCGACGCCTGGCCACCCAGCAAACGGTCCAGGAAACCGACCAGGTCCCGCAACAGGGGCCCGCCGAGCCGGGTGAACAGTGATCCGCCGGAAATGTTGCGCTGCAACAGTTTCGACGGCATCTCCGCATCCTGCAGGAACGGAGCTACCCGATCCGCGAGCGCTCGTCGGCGCAGCGGCGGGAGCGAGAACACCAGCGTCAGGAGTGCGGTGGCGGCAAGCGCGCCGAGCAGGCCGCCGATCACCATGGGCGTATTCATCGCATCACCCGCCGCTCTTCCGGCAATCGCCCGATCCGCAACATCAACCGATAGGCCACGACGGTGAGGACGGCGGCGCCGGCGAGCAGGATGCCGCCGACAGCGCTGTCGTAGGCGCGCAGGGTGGTGCTCTGGGTGGCCAACAGGACCAGCACCAGCCACGGTGCGCAGACGGCGAGCCTGGCAGCGTTGACGGACCAGCTCTGCCTGGCCAGCAGCTCCGCCCTGGTGCGTTGCTCCTCCCGCAGGAACGCAGAGAGCGTCACCAGCAGCCGGCCCAGATCGGTGCCACCGACCTCGCGGGCCACCCGCAGCGATTCGCACACCCGATCGCCGATCGGATCGGCGAGCGCGCTCTTGAGCCGATCGAGGGCGTCGTTGAAGCGACCGGTCGTGCGGTAGTCGCTGCCGAACCGTCGGAACGGCTCGCGGATGCCCTCGGGGCCTCGGGAACCGATGGCGCTCAACGCCTCCGGGAGGGACAGACCCGCCCGCACGCCAGAGGTCAGGTTGTCGACCACCTCGGGCCACAGCTCGCGCAGATCGGCCTGGCGGCGCCGCCGGAGCCGGTTCACCAGCAGCCGGGGAACGGTCGCACCGAAGATGGCGAACACCACCGACACCGCGATGGACCTGGTGACGACGAGGGTGAGCGTCGCGACGACCAGGGCGGCGAGAATTTGTCCCACGTACAGCTGCAGCGGAGAGACTCCGGTCAACCCGGCCTCGTCGAGCTGGTCCTTGGTCCGCGCGGCGAAGGGTTTCGACGACCGGGGGAGGGTGGGCACGGCGAATCCGTGCCAGACGAGCAACAGCCCGATCCCGGCACACAGCCCGATGAATGCCCCCACGACCAACCCCCACGCCCGGCGCTGACAGGACTCCGGGCACCCTTCCGCGGCGCAGTGAGGTCCCTTGCAGGGAAAACTAGCGCATCCCGGCGGGTCCGGCCCGGTGTGCGCACCTCCGGTGTGGACAACCCCTCGAACGAGTGGTCAGGACAGGGCGCGGTCACGCTCGGGATCGACGGCGATGACGAATGCGCCGTGCAGCGGATGGGTGCCGGACAGCGACGGGATGCGGAAGGTGTCGACACCGTTCCCGCCGAACGCGTTACCCAGCAGGTCGAACAGCTCGCGATGATCGGTGACGGAGAGCCGACTGCCGTCGCACCACTGCCAACCCGGTGGCGGGTCCCCCTGGTGCCACTGGCGGATCTCACCGAGGAAGGGCGAGACGTCGGCGTCCTCGGGGGATCTGGCCGGCGACGGGAGCGGGCTGCGCTCGGCAACTCCGGTCAGCGGGTGCCGCAACTCCAGGTAGCTGGCGCCCTCGGCGACGATCTCGGCACCGAGCCGGCGGATCAGCGACGCCGTCATGAACGACGTCCGTGCGCGGTAGTGCAGAGGGAGACCGCGCTCAGCGGCGCTCTGGGCGATCGCCCGGATGACGGCCACCGCATGTCCCTGGCCGCGGAACCCGGGGAGCAGACCGATGTCGATGAGTCGGAACTCGGACCTCGTCACCAGCGTGGTGACGACACCCGCCGGAACGTGGTGGTGGTCGATCACATGATCGGTCGCCCGCGGCCAGCAGAGGGCCCGGTGTCGTACGGCGGCGACGTACTGCATGCCGAGCAGTGTGCTGGCGAGCTCGGGCGGCAGACCGTTGAACTCGACCGCACGCCCTTCGATCGAGATGGTGCGCAACACGGAGCGGTCGTACACGCTGGCCGCGCGGACCTGCAGGCCGGCGCCGATGTCCAGGGGTGGCGTCGGAGTTCCGGTGGCCGCGCCCCTGGGCCAGGGAAGGTGGTGGGAAGCCAGGTTCCGCTCGCGACGACGCAGGAACGGCAGCGCAGTCGGCTCGGCTCTCATGTGCTGGTCCTCACTCGTCCGAGGGAACGTGGAAGTGCCCGAAGGGCATCATCGATCACTGTGGGTGTCAAGCCGTCGCTCCGACGAGCGAGTATTCACTTCTTGCAGGATCGTCGGTCGGCCGACCTCCGGATCCAGCACGCCACCAGCAACGGTGCTGGTGGCGATGCATCAGGCTAGCGCGATCCCCGCATGATGGAGAGGGCCTCCAGTCCGATTCGAGTAGTTTCTGGGCCTGTGTTCACTCGTGCGGTCCAGTGGATTGTCGTTACGGTGAGTTGCTATGATCAACAGGGTGTGCCGGGAAGACTGGTCGGCACGGGACCGCGTCGATCGAGGCGAGCGCTCCGCTCGGATCCTGATCGGCGACGATGGACACCGAGTGTCCGTCCGGCCCGTCGACCCAGTGGGGACCCAGCATGCAGGAGCGATCCGGCTTCACCCTGTTCGACCGCGGGAGCTGGCCGGAGGCCGGCCGTATCGCCACGCTTCTCCGGAGCGAGACGGTCGGAGGCGTCCTGCTGCTGCTCGGTGCGGTGATCGCGCTGGTCTGGATCAACTCCCCGCTGGCCGCGAGCTACGCCGCGCTGCGGGACACGGTGATCGGCCCCTCCGCCCTGCACCTCGACCTGTCGCTGGGCACCTGGGCGGCGGACGGCCTGCTGGCGTTGTTCTTCTTCGTCGCCGGGCTGGAGCTCAAGCGTGAGTTCGTCGCGGGAGATCTCCGCACCGTCCGTCGTGCGCTCACACCGGTCGCTGCCGCGATCGGCGGCATGCTGCTGCCCATCGCGACCTACCTCGTCGTCAACGCGGTCCTGCCGGGTGGTCGCCCGCAGGGTTGGGCGATCGCCACGGCGACCGACATCGCCTTCGCCCTGGCCGTGCTGGCGGTCGTCGGCAGGCAGCTGCCCACCGCGCTGCGTACCTTCCTGCTCACGCTGGCGGTGGTGGACGACCTGTTGGCGATCACCATCATCGCGGTCTTCTTCACCGCAGAACTGCACCTGGCGTACCTGGCCATGGCGATGCTGCCGATCGCGGCCTTCGGCGTTCTCGTGCAACGGCGGGTCCGCAGTTGGTACCTGCTGATCCCACTCGCGGTCACCGCCTGGGCGTTGGTCCACGCGTCCGGGGTGCATGCCACGGTCGCGGGGGTCCTGTTGGCCTTCACCGTGCCGGTGCTGCGCAGCGAGGCTGCCGGTGGGCCGGACGCCGGACCCGGGCTCGCCGAGCACTTCGAACACCGGCTGCGCCCGTTGTCTGCCGGGCTCGCGGTGCCGGTGTTCGCCTTCTTCGCGGCAGGCGTTCCGATCGGCGGCGCCGAGCAACTCGGACGCACCCTGTCCGATCCGATCGCCATCGGGGTGGTCCTCGGACTGGTGCTCGGCAAGCCGATCGGCATCATGCTCACCACCTACCTGGTCGGGAAGCTGACGCGCAGCCGGCTCCCCGGATACCTGTCCTGGTGGGACGTGCTGGGCATGTCGATGCTCGGCGGGATCGGCTTCACGGTGTCCCTGCTGATCGGCGAGCTCGCCTTCGTGGGCGACCCCGTTGCCGGCGAGGCGGTGAAGACCGCCGTGCTCGTGGGAACGGTGCTGTCCGCGCTCGTGGCCTCGGTCGTGCTGTTCCGCCGGAGCCGGCGGTACCGGCTGCTGGCCGAGCAGGAGCAGCGGGACGACGACGGCGACGGGATTCCCGACGTCTACCAGCAGCGATCCTGACGACTCGTCGCGAGCCGGTGCAAGGGCGAACGGTGCGATCCAGTGGATCCGGTGAGCTACCGGGACCCTCCTCTGGTCGTCGGGACGGGATCCGGGCAAGATCATCCTCAGGCGACCCGCGGGCCGGCCGTCCACCGTCGTGCGGTACCCCTCAGAGGTGCTCCCAGCCGGAGCTCTCGGAACAGGACAGTCAGCGTGAAGAAGATCATCAACGATCCGTCCACCGTCGTCACCGAGGCCCTGCAGGGGATGGCAGCTGCGCACCCTGAGCTGATCTCGGTGTCGTACGCGCCCGACTTCATCACCCGCGCCGACGCCCCGGTGGCCGACAAGGTGGCCCTCGTCTCCGGCGGCGGGTCCGGCCACGAGCCCCTGCACGGCGGGTTCGTCGGTGCCGGCATGCTCGACGCCGCGGTGCCCGGCCCGGTCTTCACCTCGCCGACACCCGACCAGGTGACTGCCGCTGCCCGGGCGGTCGACGGCGGCGCGGGAGTACTGCTGATCGTCAAGAACTACACCGGCGACGTACTGAACTTCGAGACCGCGGCCGAGCTCGCCGACGCGGAGGGGATCGCGGTGCAGACCGTGCTGGTCGCCGACGACGTCGCGGTCAAGGACTCGACCTGGACAGCCGGACGTCGCGGGGTCGGCGGAACGGTGCTGGTGGAGAAGATCGCGGGAGCCGCGGCGGCCAGGGGCGACGACCTGGCTGCAGTGGCGGCCATCGCCCAACGGGTCAGTGACGGTGTGCGGTCGATGGGTCTCGCGCTGGCACCGTGCACCGTCCCGCACTCCGGTGAACCGTCCTTCAGCCTGGGCGACGACGAGATCGAGATGGGGGTGGGCATCCACGGCGAACCAGGTCGGGAGAAGATGAAGCTGGCCCCCGCCGACGATCTGGTGTCGATCATGCTCACCGCGATCGTCGACGACCTGCCGTTCACCGCGGGCAGCAGCACACTGTTGTTCGTCAACGGGTTGGGCGGCACCCCGCAGATCGAGCTCTACCTCGCCTACAATTCGGCACGGAAGTTCTTGGCGGGCAGGGGGATCGAGGTGGACAGGTCACTGGTGGGCAACTACATCACGTCGCTCGAGATGCAGGGCATGTCGATCACGCTGTTGCAGTTGGACGATGAGATGACCGAGCTGTGGGACGCGCCGGTGCAGACCGCTGCACTGCGTTGGGGAGTGTGAGGAGACCGATGAGCTGTACGACCGAATCAACCATCGCCGCCGTGCGGGCGGCCGCTGCGGTGATCGCGGAGCGGCGCGCGGAGCTGACAGCGCTGGACCGGGAGATCGGCGACGGTGATCACGGGGAGAACCTGGCCAGAGGCTTCGCAGCCGTCTCGGCGAAGCTGGACAGCGAGCACCCGGGTACCCCGGGAGAGGTGCTCAAGCTGGTGGCCACGTCGTTGATCTCCACCGTCGGGGGTGCCTCGGGCCCGCTGTTCGGGACCGGGTTCCTGCGGGCCGCGACGGCCGCCGGAGACGCGGCCGAGCTCGACTCCGCCACCATCGCCTCGGTGCTTGCGGCCGCCCGCGGCGGTGTGGTGGCCAGGGGCAAGGCCGAGGCCCAGGACAAGACCATGGTCGACGCACTGAGCCCAGCGGTCGAGGCGGCCGCCGCGGCCGCCGCCGACGGCCAGGACGTGTCTGCGGTGCTCGCCGCCGCAGCGGCAGCTGCCGAACAGGGCGCCCTGGACACCAAGCCGCTGCAGGCTCGCAAGGGCCGTGCTTCCTATCTGGGCGAACGGTCCATCGGGCATGTCGACCCCGGCGCGCAGAGCGTCGCCTATCTCTTGCGGGCACTGGCAGCGGCAGCCAACGGCAGCTGAGACGAGATGACCGTCGCCCTCGTCCTGGTCTCGCACAGTGCGGCGTTGGCGCGTGGGGTCGCTGAGCTGGCTGCGCAGATGGCGCCGTCGGTCACGATCCTGGCGGCCGGCGGTGGCGACGACGGCGGTCTGGGGACATCGTTCGAGCTGATCTCGGATGCCTTGCAGCGCGCCGACAATCCGGACGGAACGGTGGTGCTGTACGACCTCGGGTCGGCCGTGCTGACGACCGAGACGGCGGTGGAGTTCCTCGACCCGCAGGATGCCGACCGGATCACCGTGATCGACGCTCCGCTCGTCGAGGGAACCATCGCTGCTGCAGTGACCGCCGAGGGTGCGGGCGACCGGGCGGCGGTCGCGGCTTCGGCCCGCTCGGCGATCGGATCCTTCGGCGCAGGACCCGACGGCGCCGCGGCGGTGGAGCAGGTCGCTGCCGGTGACGAGGGTGCCGGAGAGGAAGTTGCCGGGGGCTCAAGTGTTCCGTCCGGCGGGTTCGGTGCGGACCAGGACGACGCGGACATTCCCGCCGGGATCCCGGACTCGGCAGACGTCGAAGTCGTCAACCCGCTGGGACTGCACGCCCGCCCGGCCGCGGAACTGGCCAGGTCGCTCGCCGGTACCTCCGCAACGGTCCGGATCGGGCGTCCCGGTGGCCCCGCCGTGGATCTGCGCTCGGTGCTCGGGGTGGTGGGCCTGGCTGTACGGGGCGGCGACGACGTCAGGATCAACGTCTGGGGGCCGGACGCGATCCTGGTGCTGGGCCGGCTGGTGAAGCTGGTCCGCGGCGGGTTCGGCGAGATCGCCCATCATCGTGCGGCCACGGTGGTGACCCGACCCGAACCGTCCGCTCGGATGGTGGACGGAGTGGTGACCGCGACGGCGGGATCACCGGGCCGGGCGATCGGCCCGCTCGCGCGGCTGGATGCACTGCCGGAGACGCTCCCGGCCACGGCCGATCCTGCGCCGCGGACCGGCAGGGACCGGGACATCGAGGAGCACCGGCTCGACTCAGCGATCGCAGCGGCGGCCAAAACCCTTGCCGGACAAGGTGAGTTCGGCCAAGCACACGCGGCGCTGGTGGCCGATCCGAAACTCCGGGCGCTCACCGAACAGAAGCTGGAACGCGGCGCTCCCGCCGCCTGGTGGGACACCGTCGTCCAGATCTCCCGCGAGTTGGAGGCCAGTGACGACGAGCTGATCGCGTCCAGGGGGATCGATCTGCGGGAGGCGGGCGTCGCCGTCCTGGGCGAGCTCGGTGTGCACCTGGACCGGATCCCCGACGACCTCCGCGGAGCAGTGGTGCTGGCCGGCGAGTTGGGGCCGGCCGAGATCCCGGAGCTCGTCGGGCGGGGCGCCGTCGCCGCGGTGCTGGCCACCGGCTCGACGACCGCCCATGCCGTGATCGTCGCTCGCGGCCTCGGTCTGCCCATGGTGATCCGCTCCGGCGACGTCCTGCAGTCGGTGGCCACCGGAACCACCCTCGTCGTCGACGGCGACACCGGGACGGTGCTGGTGGATCCGCCGCGCGAGCAGCGGGAGGAGATAGTTTCATCCATCGCCGAGCAGGCAGCGGTCGCCGAGCGGCTGCGCGGTGAGGCCCGTCGACCGGTCGTGCTGGCCGGGGGTCGCGAGGTCCTGGTGGCCGCCAACGTGGGATCGGTGGCGGATGCGATCGCGGCGGTCGACAACGGTGCTGACGGTATCGGGCTGCTGCGGACCGAGCTGCTGGTGCTCGATCGGGACGAGTATCCCGACGAGGACCTGCAGACGGCGAACCTCGTCGAGATCCTGCATCCGATGGGTGACCGGCCCGTCGTGATCCGGGCCCTCGACGTGGGCGGCGACAAACCGCTGGCCACGCTGGACGTCGATGCCAGACGCAACGGCTTCCTCGGGGTCAGGGGTCTGCGTTTCCTGCTGGAGAACCCGGAGATCCTGCGCACCCAGCTGCGGGCGATCTGTCGGGCGTCCTTCGGACACCACGTCTCGGTGATGGCGCCGATGGTCACCGTGCCGCACGAGGCCAAGCAGTGGCGGGAAGCGGTCGCGTCGGCGGTCGATTCGCTGCGCGCGGACCGTCTGGAGTTCGCCGTGCCGGAACAGGTCGGGATCATGGTCGAGGTCCCGGCGGCGGCGCTGGCCGCGGACGGATTCGCGGGCCTGGTGGACTTCTTCTCGGTCGGCTCCAACGACCTGACCAGCTACACGATGGCGGCCGACCGGACCGAACCAGGGGTGGCCGATCTGCTCGACCCGGGATCGATCGCCATCCGCCGACTGCTCGAGCAGCTGTGCGCGGCAGCGGCAGCGGCTCACATTCCGGTGGCGGTCTGCGGCGAGATGGCCGGCATGGACGCATTCGCGGTCGACCTGGTGCGGCTCGGGGTCGGCGAGCTGTCGATGGCCCCAGCCCGGATCCCGCAGATCAAGGCATTGCTCCGGGAGACCTTGGGTGGGCCCGCGGGGGTGGCTGCGGGCGAGGCCCCGGATGCGGAAGAATGACGCCATGACAGCGACCGTCCCGTCCGAGAAGCCCGCCGACGACTCTGCTGCCGGCTCCGGGGACGAACTCGGTGCCACCGATCCGGCCACCCGACTCACTCCGGAACAGTTCTGGCAGTATGTCGCCGAGCTGGGCGGCCGCGCCGAGCCCGAGGGCTTCGCCGCGCTGATCGAGACGCTGGCCCAACTCCGCAGCGCCGCCATCTGTTCTTTCGCCGACCACCTCGCGACGGCGCTGTACGCACTCGACTCGCGGGACCGGATGGCGCAGCCGATCCGCGACACCGCGGACGGTCCCGACAGTCCCGCGTTCCCGCTGTCCAAGGAGGTCTTCCTCTACGCCCGTCTCGCGGTGGTGGTGGCCGGGCGCGAGACCTGGCAGCGGGTCGCCGACGATCCGTCGGCGATGGCCGGGACCTGGGATCTCGGCGCCGAGGAGCTGTTGTACGTCGCGCCCGCAGCCTTCGCCCAGCGGACCGGGTCCGACTGGACCCACCGGACCGAGCTCGATCACACCACCGGCAGCAACGCCGACGGGTGGGCATGACCGCGGTCGGGACAGTGGCGCACCCGGCGCCGCGGAAGATCATCATCGACTGCGATCCCGGGCATGACGACGCGATCGCCATCCTGTTGGCGCACGGCGACCCGAACATCGAGCTGCTGGCGATCACCACGGTCGCCGGCAACCAGACGATCGAGAAGGTCACCCGCAACGCGCGGATCATCGCCACCTTCGCCGGAATATCCGGGGTCCCGATCGCCGCCGGCTGCGGCGGACCGCTGGTCCGGCAGCCGTTCGTCGCCGCACACATCCACGGCGAGAGCGGCCTCGACGGGCCGGTGCTGCCGGAACCCACTGTGCCGCTTGATGATCGGCATGCGGTCGACCTGATCATCGACCTGGTGATGGCACACGAGCCCGGCTCCATCACGCTGGTGCCGACGGCACCGCTCACCAACATCGCGCTGGCGATCCGCAAGCAACCGGCCATCGTCGAGCGGGTGCGAGAGGTGGTGCTGATGGGTGGTGGCGACGGATTCGGCAACATCACGGCCGCCGCCGAGTTCAACATCGCCGTCGACCCCGAAGCGGCCCAGGCGGTCTTCGCCGCTCCGTGGTCGGTGACGATGGTCGGCATCGACACCACGCACCAGGTGCCGGCCACTCCTGCTGTGCGGCAACGGATCCGCGCGGTGGACACGACGTCGGCGCGGATGGTGGAGGCGATGTTGGAGTTCTACACCGCTGCGTACGCCCACGAGTACCGCTTCACCGCACCGCCGGTGCACGACCCCGTGACGGTCGCCGCAGTGATCGATCCGGACCTGCTCACCACCCGTCCCGCGCATGTCGAGGTCGAGCTCGCCGGCACCCACACCACGGGCATGACGGTCTGCGACTTCTACGGCCGCGGCGGCGCCGAGCTGCGCACCGCCGTCGCGCAATCGGTGGACGCAGATCGGTTCTGGGATCTGGTGATCGCCGCCCTCGCGCGCTGCGAATGAGGGTGCGGCCGGATCTTGTCGGTTGCTGTCGGTCGGCACGCTGGTGGCCACCGCAGTGGCCGACTGTGATGGAACCATGACACTCCCCGCGGCGCCGTGCGCCCTCATCGTCATCGACGTCCAGGACGGATTCTCCGACACCCGGTTCTGGGGGCCGAGCGTGAACCCGCAGGCCGAGTCGAACATCGAGGCCCTGGTGAGCTGCTGGCGCGCCCAGGACCGCGGTCCTGTGGTGCTGGTACGCCACGACTCCGTCCACGTGGATTCGCCGTTGTTCACCGGCTCCGAGGGCAACAGGTTGCAGTCGTTCCTGGACGAGGGTGCGGCCGAGCTGTTCGTCACCAAGTCGGTGAACTCGGCGTTCTACGGTGATCCGGATCTGCATGCCTGGCTGCAGGAGCGCGAGATCGCCGAGCTGGTGCTCTGCGGGATCCAGACGAACATGTGCGTCGAGACCACTGCTCGGATGGCCGGGAACCTCGGCTATCTCGTCACCGTCGCGCTGGACGCCACCCGCACCTTCGACATGACGACCACGTTGCCGGACGGCGAGCGGATCACCCGGACCGCGACCGAACTCATGCTCACCACCGCGCTCAACCTGGCGGCCGGTGGGTTCGCGACCATTGCCACGTCTGCGGAGCTCGTCCGGCCCCGCTCGGACGGCACCGGCTGAGGAAGTGTTGATCGGTCACGCGGGCCGGGAAGCTGGATTCGGCTGCCTTGAGCCGAACAATCACCACCGCGAGATGCACCACCACGGCGAGGCCGAAGGCGAGGATGCTCTGCAAGCGGTCTTGGTCCATCACCGGGAGAGACCTAGGATCCCAGTCCGAAGAAGTGCGTCCGATCCAGCCGGGGCCGCAGCGAACGTGCACCTGCACCAGCATGGACGTTCGGTTCCCGCCGGCGCGGGCTCGTCCGCGATCGGACGCACGACTCGAGTGATGCTGCCTGCTCGACGCGCGATGATGAGTTCCCCATGTGTGTGCCGTCATATAGGACATGAACATCGATACCGACGACCTGACCACACTCGACGAGCGCAGCTTCGGCGCCCGCGTCGAGCCGCACCGCCGCGAACTGCACGTGCACTGCTACCGCCTGCTCGGATCGTTCGACGACGCGGAGGACCTGGTGCAGGAGGCGTTCCTGCGCGCGTGGCGCCGCCGCGAGACCTATGCGGGGCGGGCGTCCGTCCGCGCCTGGCTGTACCGCATCGCGACCAATGCGTGCCTGGACGCACTGGACAAGCGACCCCGGCGTCCGTCTGCGGACGGGGAGGTCGCGTGGCTGCAGCCCTATCCGGACGACCTGCTCGCGCAGCTGCCCGATCATCGGGAGGGACCGGAGGACGTCGCGTTGAGCCGCGAGACGGTCGAGCTCGCATTCATCGCCGCGATCCAACACCTTGCGCCGCTTCCTCGTGCCGTGCTGGTCCTGCGCGAGGTGTTGGGGTGTTCCGCGAGGGACACTGCGGTCCTGCTCGAGACGACGGTGGCGTCGGTCAATTCCGCTCTGCAGCGCGCTCGCGGGGGGTTGCGGCACGCGCTGCCGGAGGACCGCGGGGACTGGCGCGCCGACGCGACCGCGGTCGAGCAGGCCCTCCTGGCGCGGTACGTCGACTGCACCGAACGTGTCGATCTCGAGGGGTTGGCCGCGCTGCTGCACGAGGACGCGCGGTTCTCGATGCCGCCCGAGCCGGGTATGTGGGTCGGGAAGGAGGCTGTCGTGACGTGCTGGGCCGAGGGCGGCTTCGGTTCCGACGCGTTCGGCAGCGTGCGCTGCGTCAAGACCCGCGCGAACGGTCAGCCCGCCGTGGCCGTCTACGTGCGTCTTCCGGGTGGTTCCGACTACGCCGCCCTGACGCTCGAAAGTCTGCGGTTCCGGGACGGCGCGGTCGCCGACGTCGTCAACTTCGACCGCTCCGTTCTCCCGCACTTCGGCCTGCCGATGACCCTCGACACGGTGCAGTCAGTAGGGACAGTGGAGACGTCATGAGCATCACCGTCACACCCGTGCTCGTCGCGGATCTCGGCATCGGGGGCGAGCGCATGCCGGTGTACGCCCATGTCATCGACCATCCCGATGCGCGGGTGCTCATCGACACGGGCATCAGGGAGCTGCATCCGTTGACCGTCGACCTCGACCCGCGACCTCGTCCGCCCCACGACTGGGGCATCGATCTCGGCAGCATCGACCTCGTGGTCAACACCCATCTGCACTTCGACCACTGCGGCAACAACCATCTGTTCGCCGGCACGCCGATCTATGTGCAGCGCCGGGAGCTCGACGACGCCCTGACCCTGGACGACTACACGATCCGCGATTGGGTCGACGCTCCCGGCGCGCAGTACATACCGGTCGACGGCGAGTTCGAACTGCTGCCCGGGGTGCAGCTTCTGCCTGCGCCCGGTCACACGCCCGGCACTCAGATCGTTGTCATCAACACCGGCGGCCCACCGATCGTCATCGGCGGCGATGCGACGGTCTGGTTCGGCGAACTCGACGAGCCACGCACCGACGGGCAGCGCCTGATCGTGGCGCTGCAGCCCGAATCGGTCTGGCTCACGCACACACACGACCCGTGGCGTCCGCGCACCGACCGTGAGTAGCCGGTGGAAGGTGATGGGCCTCCTGCCGCTGCCAGGTCGAGGAGGAACAACCCGATCGGGACGGTCCATCGACCCAGCTGCAGCAGCGGGCCCACCGGTACAACGGCATCGGATTCGAGCTCGACTGGGCCCGAACGAGTCGACCGCTACGGGCAAGGATCCCTCTCAGCGCTGGCGGGGGTCGGGTTGTCAGGCGAGTCCCAGCAGTCCGATCCCGGTCACGAGGGCCAGGACGCTGGCGGTGCAGGCGGAAGCGTTTCGGTGCGCCCCCGGCACAGCGACGGCTACCAGAGCGACCACAGCAGCCGCCGGGATCAGCCACGGGTACGTCCCCGCGCCCGCCCCCACGAACTTGCCGAGGACGACCCCGACCCACGCGAGGACCGCGACGATGACAGACGTCCAAGGCATGATTCCACGCGCCCTTTCGACGACGAGGGAAACTGCAGCTGCTGCCCCCAACAACAGGGAGTAGCGACCGATCACGTACTCGGATGTCTCTTGCCGCGGGGAGAGCGCGTAGCTGTCTGAATCGTTCCGAGTCCCAGTCGGGTGCTCATTCAGCAAGGGAGCCACGATGATCGACGACATCGGCTACCACCTGCGAGCGTCGCGGACGTGATACTGCCGGCTGCGACCTGGATGCGCTGGACCGACCCTTGTCGTCAGTAGGCGTTGGGTTGTTGAGACGCCCTGTCAGCACAGGCTTCGCGCGCCGCGCGAGCACGGCGCACCTACTCGTTCTCCTCGCCCCATCGTCCGAGCGCGACGATCGCCTCACGCAGAGCGAAACCGCGATCGGTCAGCGCGTAGGCCCGGGTGTTGTGCCGCAAGGGCAGCCGGGACAGCACGCCGGCCGCCTCGAGCTCACGCAGGCGCGTTGCGAGCATGTTCGTCGGCACTCGGAGATTGCGCTGCAGATCGCCGTAGCGCTGCGGCCCGTCGAGCAGCCGCTCCACGATGAGCAGAGCCCACCGTGCTCCCACGACGTCCAGGGCCGCGGCGAGGTCACTCACGTGGTCGGATCGGCGTCCGGCTTCATCCAGAACGGCGAGTAGTGGTATCCGTCGGGGTCATCGAACTGACGCTGGTACATGAAGGGGTAGTCGTCGGTGTCACCGATCCGGCCGCCGGCGGCGCCGGCTTGCTCGACGAGCTCGTCGACCGCCTCACGGCTGCCGAGATCGAAGGAGACCGTGACCTTCGAGGGGGTGTGGGGTCCGCCGACCAGCTCCTCGACTCCGCCGACGCTCGCGTACATCTCGCGGCTGCCGAGCATGACGTGCTGCTCGGGTCCGATCGCGAAGCACGACACGTTGTGATCTGACATCTCGGTGTTGAGGGTCCAGCCGAGAGCGTTGTAGAAGGCGGTCGCACGCTCGACGCTCTCGACCGGACAGGTGATGAAGAGGCTCATGCGGTCAACACTTGCAAAATACAAGCGGATCGTCAAGTTTCCGGCCCTTCCTCCGGCCAGACCGTGTCGTCGGAGAGCTTGCGTTTCCGGGCAGGTCCCGAGACGCAGAGAGGCCAACGCCTGTGAGCATCATCCGAGGTCAGCCCTTGACGGCCTTTCGTCCAATGGTGAAGGCAGGGAAGCCCGGCGGAGTCGGGGCGGAAGTGATCTCGCTGAGTCCGCCGTTGAGTAGAAGCTGACTTGCCTGGTCGTTGTCCAGGGCCGTTCCCCCGTAGGAGATGGTCTTGAAGCGGTTCAGTGCGTCCTCAAGGGGGTCACCCGAGAACTTGCCGTGCCCCAGCGTCAACCAGCCGCCGGGGACCAACGCGTCGACGACTCTCCGGACGCCCTCGCGAAGGGCTTGCTCGGGGATGAACGGTGCGGGCATCCAAGCGAACGCGTACGTGTCCGTTTCATCCAACGTGCTGACGTCCTGCTCCCGAAGGATGACTCGGCCCCCGGCCGTGCTCGCGCTCACGTTGGCCGCAGCCAGCGCGAGCACTCGGGGGAGGACGTCGATGCCTACCACCGCGATGTGCGGGTACTGCTCAGCCCAGAACACCGCCATCGCCCCGACGCCGGTGCCGACATCGAGCACCCGCGGATGGTCAACGATGCCCAAGGCTTCCGCCAACCCCGGCAGCATCAGGCCTTGCCGTGCCAACTGTGCGGCTCCTTGGGCGCTGGCTCTCCCCTGCGCGAGCAGGGCCTCGTCGGACTGGCTCGCCCACAGCTGCTCCTCGCCCCCGAGGAGTGCAGCGACCTGAATCATGGATGCGGTCGCTTGTGAGGCCACGACGTCGGGATCCAGGGGCCCGAGATCGGAGGACGTCTCGAGGTCCAGGATCCGAAGCACCTCCGCGGCCGCCGCCCGCGCCTCGGGGGAGCCGAAGCCGCGGATCCCCATGATCAGCGCCGCTGTCGACCACATCGACTGGTCGGAGGAGCGCACGAAGCTTTCGAAACGCTCCTGTTCGGCCGCCGGCATCCGCTCACTGTCCCATAGGTCGCGATGCAGAGCGCCGAGATCATGGCTCGCACTTTCTCAAGGTGCCGACGGACATTCGCAACGGATTGGGCCATCCGCCGAAAGCTCCTCCGCCACTTCGGGGAGTTGGACCGGTGGAACTCGGGCTCTTCAAGGCCGTCGATTCCTTGGTGTGGTACGACCAGGTCGACCCCGAGGGTGTGCAGATCCTGGGCCGGGTCGATGTGTTGCTCGACAGGCCCATCCGTGATGGGTTCAGTTTCGAACTTCCGGAGTGGCAGCGTTGCAAGACGTGGCTGCATGCGGAGGGTCCAGCCAACGGCCCTTTCCGAACCAATCGCGGCTTGTGCTCACGCGCCGCGTCGGAGGACTCATGATCACTCGCCCATCCATCCGTCGATTGGCCCGGTCCGCGCTCGTTGCGGCAGCGGTGCCCCTGACCATCCTGGCCACCAGTGTCTCCGCGTCGGCCTCTCCGGGAGACACCGTCTCGAGCAACGACACCGTTCGCCAGTTCGGGGTGTCGTTCACCGTGCAGAACGTCAACCGTTCCGCCATCGAGTGCGCGGCGGACGGCAAGACGTACACGGTGCGGGGTCACATCACCGCGCCGGTCCAGTCGTTCACCGATCCGCAGGCTGTCACCGTGTTGCTGCACGGTCTGAGTTACGGGGAGTTCTTCGGGAATTTCGACGCGGTGCCCGGCTACAACTTCGCCGAGAGCCAGGCGATGTCAGGTCACACCACCGTCACCATCGACCGTCTCGGCTACGGCAGCAGCGGCAAACCTGCCGGCAAGGACATCTGTTTCGGGTCCCGGGCGGACATCGCCCACCAGATCGTGCAGCAGCTGCGGGCCGGTTCCTACACCGTCGACGGGATCCAGAGCCCGAAGTTCCGGCAGGTCGTGCTGGCAGGACACTCGGTCGGCGGCCTGATCGCGCAGGCTGAGGCGTACAGCTTCGGCGACATCGATGGGTTGATGGTGTTGTCGTACTCCGACACCGACGTGAGTCCCGCAGCCAAGGGCGCACTGGCCGTAGCCACCCAGGAGTGCCAAGCGGGCGGCCAGAAACAGGACGGCACCACCGGCCCTGAGGGTTACGTCTACTTCGGCGCGCAGACCCCGGAGAAATTCATCGAAGCGCACTTCTACGTCAACAACGCGGATCCGTCCGTCGTCGACGCGACCGCCGGCCTGCGGAGCCGCGACCCCTGCGGCGACGTGCTGTCGTACAAGACGGCCGCAGCCACCAACCTGAAGAACCTGTCGAAGATCAGCGTTCCGACTCTCGTGTTGATCGGTGGCGCCGACGCGATCTATCCCGTCACCGCCGACAAACAGGCTGGGCTGCTGACCGGCAGCACCGACGTCACTGCTGTCACCATCCCGTTGACCGGCCACGCTGTGGCGCTGCATCGCACTGCGGATCTGTTCTCTTCCGACGTCGCGGGATGGCTCGCCAAGCACGACTTCGGTGGCTGGGCGATGCCCGTCGGCGCCCCGAACACCGGAGGCGGCAGTACCGCCGCGCAGGGCCCTGCCGGTGACACCGGGCGGGCCGTCCTGCTGACCACCGGTATGTTGTCGATCCTTGCGGCTGCGGCCGTGCTGTTCCGGCGCCGCGCACACCGGTGAGCGATCTTCACCTACCCGTATTCCCGGTCTCGAACTCGCAGGACTTGGCGGACGCCCACGACGCGCCTGATCGGGCGACTGTCACGGCGTGTGCGTCCCCGGGTTCGTCCTAGCCGGAGGCGACCGCTGATGCACCTGAATCCGAATTCAGGTGCGCCAGCGGTCGCCGCTGCAATGGGCCACCTGGTGGTCGGGCCCAGGTTGACGCCACGCTCATGCGCAGCCGCGACCACGTCGGCAGCCCGGCCCGGTACCGAACGCGTTACCGCACTCCAGCCGGACAGGCGCCGCAAGAGGCGGGGCGGCGCCGTCCAGCTCACCGGCGGCGATCTGGTCGGCGGCGCCACTTCGGAGTGCTGCAACTATGTCGACATTCAAAGTGCCGTAGTCATCCAAGACCGGAATGAAGCGGTGGTCGCCGGCACCCCTGGTCGGCAGTGATGTCTGCCCGCCCGAGTTCGAACACGCACCCATCGGTGTCGACAATGACGTCCCCGTAGAACCCGGTCGGGGTTGCATCGCAGTGCGAGGCGAGGACTCGACGTCTCGCACCATGTCGGCGAACGACGTGTGCTTGCCCTTCCTGCTCATGCCGCCAGCGTGCCTCACCTGCCATGACGAATACCGGGGTCACCGAGCACGGCGGTGCCTGCGAAGCGTGCAGCAGACCCGGATTGCACCTGACCGATGGTGCATCGTCGCTGTCGATGCTGCGCCACTACTGACCCCTTGACGCCGGGCGGCTTCGAGTGCTCGTCCAGCTGGGGCAACCGCCGTTTCAGGGCGGATAGCACTGGCGCACTGGGCTTTTGCGGTGGGATCAGCCCCTGGACAGTTCGCGCAGGAGATCGTAGAAGCCCTTGTCGGGGTCGACGAGTTGCGATCCGGCGGCGCCGAGGTCGAGGGCGACGCCTGCGCCGCCGAAGTCTGAGTCCCAATGGGCGGTGTAGGTGTGCCCGTCTGTGGCGGTGAAGGTGATGTTGAAGGTCGCGCCGCCGGTGGTGCCGGAGTAGGTCAGTGCAGGCTTCAGCGGGGCCCGGTTGAGGTAGTCGATGAGCTCGTCCGCAGCGGCCTTGTCGATGGTGCGGGTCTTCGCCTCCCTGGGGTCGTTGGGCTTCCAGTTCAGCTCGGTGCGGGTGATCTGCGCGGCGGGGATGAAGGCTTCCTTCGGATGTACGTCTCGGTGGTAGCCGGTGGCAATCACGTCAACTCTGGTGGTGTCGATGTTCACCTCGCTGAACCGGATGGCGACCTGGGGTTGCACGAAGGTGTCCCGGGCGGCGGCGAGTTCCGGGGTTGTTCCGGCTGGGTACAGCGTGGAATCGATCAGCGTGAGTGGTTGCGGGGCGCTGGCCGTCGGCACGTTGGTCTGGTACCAGGCGATGACGTCCGTGATGGGGGCGGGGACCGAGCGGCTGCGGGTGTAGGACCAATTCAGTGCGCCGACCACTGTGGAGCTGTCCGTGGGTGGCCCCGCATCGGGTTGGACGATCACACCGGTGGCAATGGCGCGCAACAGATCCATGTCCGACGCCAGGGTGTTCGCTGGCTGGGTGTCGCCGGCCGAGGGATTGCTGGTACGGGTGCTGGTGGGTGGTGCACTCGTAGCCGGTGGCTGTGTGACCCCGGTGGGCGCGGCGTCCCGGTCGCTGCGCGATCCGGTCACGTTGGTGGTCAGGATCGCGACCGCGGCGACCGCTGCGGCGATCAGCGAGGCAGCAAGCACCGCTCGCTTCCTGGACGCCCGCAGTGTCGGTGCACGAACGACGATGGGCTTGGGCTCGGCTGCGCTGGTCTGGGTGCTCGTTCCGTCGCTGTTCAGGAGTGCCCGGGCGGCGGCGGTGAGGCTTTCGGGGATGGGGGAGTGGTCGTAGGCCTCTCGGACGGCCAGCTGCAGATCGTGCTGACTGGTCATCTCAGTTCTCCCGTTCCGTGGGGGTGAGGTCGCGGGTGAGTTGCCCGACTGCTTCGCGTCCGATGCGCCGGATCGTCCCAGGCGGCCGCTGCAGGATCGCGGCCACTTCATGGAACGGCAGATCCTCGAGGTAGTGCAGCACGATCACCAGTCGGTGGGTGCCGGGCAGCCGAGCGAGTGCGCGTTGCACATCGATGCTCGCTTCGATGTCGCGGTCCGTGGTGGGGTCACTGGCCGATCCGAGTTCGTCGGCGTTCGTGCGCAGGATTCGGAGCCGGTCGGTGGAACGGCGGTGCTGGTCGTACACGGCGTTCGCGACGGCGGCACGAATGTAGGGCCACGTCAGCTCGGTCGCGGGTTGCGCGCTCCACAGCTTGAGGAGCAGGTCGTGGCTGATGTCCTCAGCGACGTGGCTGTTACCGGTCATGGCCAGGGCGAGGCGGTACATTTGCGGGACCGCAGCGACCAGTGCGTGTGGATCCACCACCTGCCCCGTTTCGCTCACACAACTCAGACGCGCCGGCGTCCCCGAATGTTCACGACCGCCAGGATCGTCGTGCCGGTCCACCACAGACAGCAAGCCCGTCACGTCGATCGAGCCGCGCTCAGCGAAGGCAGCTCGGGTAACGCATCATTTCAGGCGGGGCCACTTCAGTCGATGGAGCCGCAGCCGGGGAGGGGATGTCGGGGGCTGCGGTGACGGTGGAGCCAGGGGTTGCGCCGTCGGTGAGTTCCGAGGCAGAAATCGACATGTCTTCCTGCTGGAGGGGAAACAGGACCAGCTCCCCGTCGACGTAATTGAATCGAAGACTGCAGCGCACGTCTTCACCTGAGGCGCAGCCGACGGTGTAATCGACTGCGGCGAAGGGGAACTCCCTGATGGATGACTCCATGTACTCGGCCACCCTGACGGGTTTTCCGCCGTAGATCTCCATGAGACCGGCCATGAGGTTGGGCTGCTGTGACGACGGATCCTGTAATGCGGAAGGCGCTGGGAGCTCGTTCTTCTGCAGGGCGTTCGCCACGTTCAGACCGAGGGCACGGAACTCGTCCGAGGGGGTGCCGTGCTCACCTTCCGAGTAGATGACTGCGGTCGGTGGATCGAGCACGAGTTCGGGGGAGGGCGTGGGTTCGGGTGCGATGCGCTGGGCGGGTCGGATGAGCCGGTGCGCTGCAGCCAGGGCGCTGTTCCTGCCACGCTGTCGGAGGTGAGCGTTGAGAATCGATCTGCGGAGGTAGGCGGTCGTCGATTCGACGTTCCGGGGGTTGCTTGAGGAACATCTCGATGGAGCTCTGAGTGAGGTCCCAGAAGTGTTGGCCGCGAGCAGTTCTCCCGACCGGCGGTCAGCGGACCTGGCCAGATGGCGCTCATTCCGTCGCCCGGCCGGCTGCCGCCGCGTTGGATCTGCCGAGGAACACATCTTCCTGAACGGCATCCTTGTTGATCCACTCATGCGAGCATGTCTGCACCATCGCACAGGGGGTTCAGATGACCACGGCCATCGAGCAAGACACTGGCGCGCCGGCATCGGCCGCGCCCCCGAGGCGGAGCCGGCGTCGCGTGTGGGCTGCGGTGATTGTCGTCGTGATCCTGCTGGCGGGTGCGACCACCTGGTATGTGTTGGCGCACAACCGTTCCCGTGCGATCGCCGCCGCGAACGTCCTGGATCCGAATGGCTCGTTGTCCGGGATCTTCTTCCCCGACCCGCGGGACGAGGCGGCCGTCCGGGTGACTGCCGACGACTTCGAGGAGTACAGCCGTACCGTCCCGATGCGCAAGGGTGAGCCGATGACGATCCTGATGATCGTCACCAACGAGAGTGAGTACCCGGTGACGGTGCGTGGCTCGAGCGATCCCGGTCGTCTGATCGTGACGACAGCGACCGAGCCCGAGGACGCCCGTGGTGGCGCCGTGAATTGGCAGGAGCGCACGTTCGCCCCTGATGTCACGATCGCGCCCGGCCGCTGGCACTACCTGCGAGCCGAGTGGACGGTCGAGCAGATGTGCCTCGCCATGGGCAAGGGCGCCGGTCTGCAGCTCTCCGACTTCCGGGTCAACACCCTCGTCGACGGCACCCCTCGGATCGTCGAGGTGACTACGACTCCGATCATCCGGGCCGTGTCGGAATCCGACGACGAGCCGGCCAGCTGCGCCGGCCGGTCGTGATGCTCGTCGAAAGTCCTCCGAAGCCAGATGAGAACAGCTACCGCTTCGAGCAGCCGCATCCGGCACAGCTCTTCGTTCGAGAAACCGGGATGTCGGACACCGGGTCATCCTCGCCTGAAGGATCCGGGCCGGGGGATTACGACGTCCGCTTCACCACCGTCAGCAGTACAGCGGCGGCATCCAATGCTTCCAAGCTGTGACGAGAATCCGGAATGATCAGCAGATCCCCGGGCAAACCGACCCAGGAGTCCTTGCCGGCCATGAGGCGTACTCGGCCGACGAGAACCTGCAGCGTGGCTTCGCCGGGATTCTCGTGCTCACTCATCGCTTGACCCGCGGCCAACGCAATCAGGGTCTGTCGGAGTTGATGCTCGTGCCCGCCGAACACCGTGGATGCGCTACGGCCACTGGACGCGCGGTGGGCAAGCTCCAGCTGGTGACGCGCCAGCGCGGTGAGGGACATCTTCAGCATGTTGTCTCCGTCAAGATCCGGCGGCCAGAATGTCAGCAGCTGAGCTTAGATCGTCCACCAGGCTCCATTGGGACGTTCACCGCTCACTGCGACGAGCCACCTGGATCTGGTCATCGAGATGGACCACCTCGTGATCCGTCGCTGCACCCATTGAGCGACCCGTCCTGCCGTGGGTCTGCCCACCGGAGGTCTCAGGGGCGCCCAGGCGCCTCGGGCGAGACAGAGCCGGCGTCGATGACGGCCCAGTGCGCCGTTGGCCTTCCGTCGGTCCGCCACTGGTGTTGGCCCCGGGGTAGACGCGGCCAGCCGTCAGGGCTGTCCTCCCAGGGTTCCTGTCGGCCGAACGCGGTGAGATCCATCAGCCCGTAGCTCCACAGCTGGGTTTCTGCGCCTCGTCCTGTCGTCCAATACGTCTCGTAGACTCCGCCGTCGTCGTCGCGTAGGTAACAGGCATGGAATCCGAAGTGGCGGCCGGCGATGAGTTCAGGGGATTCGCGGGCGGAGTACCAGGGTGTGATGTGGCCGAGGAATTCGGCGTAAGGACTGCTCTCCTCGTAGGTTCCCTCGCTGAAGATGGCGAGCGTGATGTCGCGCGAGTGCAGGTATTCGGGTCGCTGCATCTGTGAGGCACAGAATGTGCATCCTTCGCACTGGTCCGGCCAGGGTTGGCCGTCGTGCCACATGTGGAAGTACGCGATGAGCATCCGGCGTCCTTCGAACGCGTCGAGGATGGGGATCTCTCCGGCGGCGCCGACGACTGTCGTGGTCGCGGGTACTGCGACCATGGGGAGTCGGCGACGTGCAGCGGCGATCGCGTCACCCTCACGGGTGTGCGCCTTTTCGCGGATCAGCAGCGTATCCAGCTCGCTCTGCCATGTACCGCGGTCAGCGATCGGTGGCAGCACGCGCGCGAGCACGGGTTCGAGCGGCAGCCGGCGGGAGGTCATCGCGTTGCCTGCGGTGTCGTTCGTCCCGCTGTCCTGCTCGTCGTGCGGGACTCCAGGAAGTCATCGATCGTCTCGACGATCACGTCGTCGGCGATGCCGTGCCATTGGCCCGGAAGGATGCGCAGGTCGACGTCGGGCAGGGCGTCGCCGAGCTCGCGAGCCCAGTCGAGCAGATTGGGCGCGGTGTGATCGCTGGCCATGAGCAGGGCAGGCGTCCGTAGCGCAGCGAATTGTCGTGCCGTGGTGCCCGGCAAGAACCTCAGCTCATGCAGCATCGTGGACGCGTTCTCGATGTCCTCGTCGGTGAGGGGCGAGAACTGGGCTCGGATCTCCGCGGGGATGCCGGTGATCTCCACGTCGAACCACTCGCGGGCCGTGGCTCGATCTGTGTGCAGCCTGCGTTCGGCCTCCTCCAGCGGTCCCAGGTCGGGATCGGATACCAGCGGTGGCTCGATCAGCAGCAGCTGTGAGCCACCCACACCCGCGTCCGCGGCCAGGAGTGCAAGCGTGGCGCCTGAGGAGAACCCGTAGACCGAGGCGCCCGGGCCGACGAGACCGAGCATGCAGTTCAGATCCTCGAATTCCCGCTCCACCGAGTAGGGCTGCTCGGTTCGGGATTCGCCGGTGCCCCGGCGGTCGTAGGACAGGACGCGGTAGTGACTCGACAGGGCGCTGGCCAGCCCAGGCTGTTGCGGGCGTGACCGCGACGACATAACACCGCCGACCATGACGATCGCGGGGCCCTCACCTTGCTGCGTCCATGCGATCCGGGAGCCATCGGCCGACACCGATGTCCGGGACACTTCACCACTCATGCCACCCTCCTCTCGGTAGTATGGTTTTCATAGTTCAACGGAGACCGTACCTGAGGAGACGTGCTGATGGCCAGGGCCACTTATGCGGAGCTGGGTGACGCCTGCGCCACTGCCCACGCGATGGAACTGATCGGCGGGCGGTGGTCCTACCCGATCCTGCGTGAGCTGATGTTGGGCCCCAAGAGGTTCGGCGCCCTGCTCGAGTCAGTGCGTGGTATCACGCCTGCCGTATTGACCAGCCGCCTGCGCGAGTTGTCGCAGTCCGGACTGATCTGTCAGAAGGACGAGTTGGACCCCGCCGCGTTGCACGCCTACGCGCTGACGGACTGGGCGCTCACACTCGCGCCGATCCTGCGTGAGCTCGGCAGGTGGGCTCAGTCCTCACCCGTGCGCAGCACCGAAGGCGGCCTCACCCCCGACGCCGCCGTACAGGCGATGATCACCCTGGCCGCCGGCACCGCCCCGAGCGCGCCCGTGCGGCTCGAACTGCGTCTGACTGACGACCGGGTTGCGTCCGGCGGTGAGCACACGTATGGGATCGAGTGGAGCAGGTCCGCCTTCAGGGGTGAGCGCGGGCCGCTCGCTGACGCGCCGGCCGTGGTGCGCTGTGACTCCAGCACCTGGGCTCAGGTGCTGTTTGCCGGGCTACCTCTCAGCGCGAGCGGGGCTGTCACGAGCGGCGACGAGGCCACGATTGCGGTCCTCATCGACACTTTCCGCACCCGCATTGCCGCTACCGCTGAAGACTCCCGTCACGCCCGAGACACGCGGTTGGGTTGAGCAGGCCTCGGGTGATCAGGATGACCGAAGTCAGCACCGAGATCGCTGCTTGCCTCACCGACCGAACAACGGATCTCGTCGCACACCGTGCAGCGATCCGCCAGCGGATCAGCCCGCCTGAGCTGACGTGGGCCCCAATCCGGTCGCGCGCAGCACCCCTCCTCCCTGTCGGGTCGCTGCCGCACCGTGTTGAGCCTTGGACCCGTCAGGTACGTGCCGGTTGCAGCCTGCGCCGACCGGTACGGCCCACTCAGGTGAGGCGAGTCACTCGAGATCGACAACGAACAGTGCCGATCGTGGATCGGGGCCAGGCAGATCGATGAAGGGTTGCTGTTCGACCCGGTACCCGGTAGCTGCATTCCCCGGCCCGAGGGACCTCAGGTCCTGATCCGGCGGGCGAGGTCGTCCAGCCCCGACACGGTCATCGTCGGAGCGGTGAAACAGCTCGGGTACGGCGTCCCCGTGCGGTTGACCCAGGCCGCCTGCAACCCGGCGCGCCGAGCACCATCGATGTCCCACGGGTGCACCGCGACGAGCAGCATCTCCGCGGGCTCCACCCCGCACGTCCGCGCCGCGTATGCGTACGCCCCTTCGGCCGGCTTCCACACGCCGGCATCGTCCACCGAGAGCAGCCTTTCGAACTCGTCCCGCACTCCGGCACCGGTCAACAACCGGTCGGCGACCTGAACGGCGCCGTTGGTCAACGTGACCAGCCGGTGGCCCGCGGCGCGGAGTGCGCGGATCCCGTCCGGCACGTCCGGATGTACACGCAGCTCGGCGAACCCACCCATGACGTGGTCGACGGCGGCGTCCACATCCCGGTTCAGCGGGACCCCGTGCAGCACCGTCCGGAGACTATCGGCGGCCAGCATCGCGAATGGCTCACACGCTCCGACGGCGGTCAGTGCGAACCCGTCCCGCAACACCCCGGCGAACCACACCCGCGACAGCTCCGGCGGCGCGCCCACCTCGGTGAAGCGGCCACCCATCGGGCCCAGGTCCGACAGGGTCTCGTTGACATCGAACACCACAACCAACGGTCGAACGGTCATTGGGGATCAATCCTTTCGGTTGCAGAGCCGAGCCGAGGCGGGGCGGACATCTGTCGGGCCCTCACCCGTTTCGGCGAGTGGGTACGGACGTTCGGGTTGCGGACCGACGTGTCTCGGGACGCCGCTCGCCGGTCACGGCCGTCCTCCGGAGCCTCCAGGTCGGAGACGAACGCCCGCAGTAGGCTGACGGCGGCCGCGTCGACCTCGCCCGGTCCGATGGAGGCGATGACCGTCTTGATCGCCCGGTGGGTGCTGGCCTCAAGGCCGCAACGCCGGCAGAATTCCAAGTGGGAGTTCACGATCGCCGCGGTCCGGTCGTCGACCTCCCCGTCCAGGTAGCTCTGCAGCACTCTGGCGGCCCGATAGCGCTCAGACCGGGTCAGCCGGACGTCAACATTTTCACATCGCCCTCCCTTGGGGTAGGGAACCGGTGGCGACTCGATCCGCCGCCAGCAGTGCTCGACGACACTCTAGGTCCGCATCAGCTAGCTGAGTCATCGGCATCAATCGATCCTGGACCGAGGGTGGAACCCGGGCAGGGTCGCAAGGTTGCGGGCGGTCATGGTCACTAGCCTCTGTGCGACGTCTGCCGGCTCGCCCAGCGCCCACACCCGGCAGCCCAGGATCATGCCGGACACGACATGGCCACTGACTCCCGGACTTGCAGGGAACCCTCGCGGGTCGCGGGGTGGAGTGCGAACGCGGCCTTCGTTTCGATCCGGGTGCCGTGTCCGGGCGCAGCTCGAGCCGGTTGCGGACGGGGTGGATCTGCCCTGGTGCCGACCGGTTCCGGTCCGGGTGCCCGCGAGCAGGCCGGGTAGGTCGTAGCCGGCGCGCTCGAATCGGTCGGGGTGCGGGGGATAGCCCTGGGCCCGAACGAGTCGACCGTCGATCGTGGTGAAGATGTCGGCCGTCTCGACGACGCCGGCCTCGACGCGGCCGGGCAGCGCCACGATCTCGCGGATGCGTCGGGATCCGTCGTGCTCCATCCCGATCTGCACCACCAGGTCGATCGATGCTGCGACGGTAGGCACGACGAACAGACGTCTTGGGTAGATAGCGACGGAGGCGCATTTCCAGCGTACCGCGCGGTGATGTCGCTGCGCAGATCAGGGCGGGGCAGGGGGCGAGCGCCCTGATCTGCGTGCGTAGTCGTTGGGAGACGGCCGCTCGCAGAACGATTGGAGTCGGCGATCAAGGGACGCGATTGCCTGCCTGCGCCCGGCGAGTCGGAAGACGAGGTCATCGCCCTCAGTTGGCTCTCAACCGCTATGCGTCTTGGTTTGCGGTTAGACGACGGGGAGTTCGCCGCCGTCGATGCTCAAATTCACCCCGCTGACCCACTGAGCTCGGTCCGATGCGAGGAACGCAACTGCCTCGGCGATGTCCCGCGGGTCTCCGGGCCGACCGAGCGGAATGTTGGCGGTGATCTCGGCCAACGGGACGCCTGCTGCGTCGGCGAAATCCTGGCGGATAGCGTCCGCGCCCGGAGTCAGCACGTTGCCGGGAGAGACCGTGGTGACGCGAATCCCGGCGGGGGCGAGTTCGAATGCGAGCGCTTTGCTGTAGGCGTTGAGGGCGGCCTTCGCAGCGCCGTAGTGGGCCATCGGCGGCGTAGGAGTGAGCGCCGTCATGGATGAGATGTTGACGATCGCGCTGCCCGCCCCGGCCTCATGGAGCGCAGGCAGCAGCGCGTTGGTCACCCGCACCGCGGACATGAAGTTCAGGGCGAGGGCGTCGAGCCATTCCTCGTCGGGGATGGACGTGATGCCACCGAGATGGGTGCGGGCCGCGCCAGCGTTGTTGATCACGATGTCGGCGCCGCCGAGTTCGGCGAGCGCTGCCGAGGCGAACTCCTGCGCGCCCGCCAGCGTGCTGATGTCTCCTGCGATGAAGGTGGCACTCTTTGGCGTCTCGTCGGTGGCGGTCCGTGCCGTCGCGACGACGTTGGCGCCGCCGTCGAGCAGCCGTTGTACGACGGCGGCCCCGATTCCGCGAGAGCCTCCCGTGACGATTGCGCGTTTTCCGGCGAATTCGGTTCTGTCTGCTGGAGCTAGGGTTCTGAACATACGGTCCAGCATAACGCAGTTTTGGACCGGACGTCCAGAAATTATGGACCGGCGGTTCAGAACGAGGTAGCTTTGTCAGCATGGCGCGACCACGCAAGTTCAAGGAACAAGATGTCCTCGTTTCCGTCTACCGGCGGTTCAACGAGACCGGCTTCCACGGGACCTCAGTCGACGATCTGTCTACTGCTACAGGGCTCAGCAAGGGCAGCCTCTACGGTGCGTTCGGCGACAAGGAGGCCCTGTTCGAGCGAGTGTTCGACGCCTACTGCACGACAGCTGAGAGGAGCGTCGCCGACCTACTCGAAGGCCCTGAAACCCTCGCACTCGATCGCCTTCGCACCTGGCTGCAGCCTTCTCAGGACGACACGGATCGACTTGGCTGTCTGCTGGCCAAGGGCACGGCTGAACTGGCCTGGGAGAACGACACCATTGTGACCCGGTCGCTCGCGGCGTTCGAAAGCCTGATCGACAGCTGCCGACAGGTGGTCGAGCAGGCTCAGCGTGCTGGACGCCTCGACCCAGCCGCCGACGCTGAGCTGCTGGGCGGGCTGATCGTGAGTACACATCGCGGACTTGAGGCGCTCGCGAAAGCAGGGGTCAGCGTCGAGATGAGAAATCGCATCGCCGACGCTGCGATCGATAGCCTGCCGGTGCCCGTTGCCTGACCTCGACACGATGCCGTCGGTTGGTGGTGATGGTGGCGCCTCGGCCTTGGTGGCCGAGGCGCCACGGATCACCCGGTGCTGGCCGGGATGGTGACGGTGGCGGTGCCGGTGGGCAGTTCTCCCGTCTTCTGCGCCAGGTAGACGTCCAGGTACGGGGAGCGTCCGCCGGCGGTGGGGGTGTCGTCTGCGGGGTTGTCCAGTGCGACGCGGAGCTGTGCACGGGTGACGGTGATCCGCTTCTGTGACGGCGTGCCCAGCCAGCCGTTACCCGGCCCGAATTCGGCCGACAGCGGGAAGGGGTCCGGAGTGATGGTGCCGATCTCCACGGCGAGGGAGTGCCCGGCGGCCAGGGTCCAGTCGGTCGACCTGAGATCGAAGTTGGTCCGGCCCGAGCTCAGCAGGGAAACCTGCTCGTCGAAGATGACGGCGGTGCCGTCCGGGGCGACGTCGTGCAGCTTGACCATCACGTTGCCCTGACCGACGGCGTTCAGCGAGATCCGCGGGGTGCCGGTGATCCGAGTTGCCTTGTCCAGCGGCTCGGAACGTGTGATGAAGCTGTTCTTGGAGTCGGTCCCGCTCTCGCGGCCGTCGTCGAGGTAGGAGCCACGGCCGACGGGAAGGGTGACCCGGGAATCCGCTGCCGGCCAGGTGTCCTGGGCCCGCCAGGTTCCGGTGCTGTCCTGGATGGAGTACGCCGGATACTCGCTCGTCGGTGCGATGCCCTTGAGGTACTGGTCGTAGAAGGACATGACCTCGGCGAACCAGCCCTCGCGGCCCATCTCGAGCTGCCCGTCCGGGGTGCGGTCGTTGCCCCGCACGTGGTCCCACTGCCCGAGCCACCCGCGCTCCGGGCCTTGGTGATTAGCGAGGAATTCCTGCATCCCTTCGGCTTCGGTGTTCCACTCGATGAATCCTTGGGTCACGAAGAGCGGAGTGTCGCTGCCCTTCGCCTGCCGAGAGAGGTCCTGACTGCGCCAGTACTCGGACTGCGGATCACTTGTCCTGGCATCCACCGAGTTCTTCTGCAGACATTCCGGGTGTGTGAGCTCGTAGCCGGCGTTGGCCAGGTATCGAGGTTCGTCGTCCGGCATCTGCGGGCTCGCGGCGCTGGCGTTGTAGACGTTGGGAACCTCGACGATGGTCGTGCGGGGCACGCCGTTCGATCGGAAGTTCCGGGACACGTCCCAGATGGGTTCCTGGGCGACGACGGCTTTGAGCGCGTCCTGGTCCAGATTGTTGCCGACCAGGCCGGTGATGGCGTCGTAGGATTTTCCGTACATCCCCACTGAGCCGGTGGACCACCGCTGGTCGGCGGACCAGTCGATCGCCGCCCGGACGTCGGCCTGCTGTCCGCGACCGGCGAGCTCCAGACATCCACTGGACCCGCCGAAGCCGCGCGAATCGACCATGACGAGGGCGTACCCGCGGGCGAACAGGTCTGCATCCTCGATCAGGTCGGAGAAACGGTCGGAGGGACCGGTGTGGGTGAACCCCTCCGGATAGTTCTGGCCGGCGTGGCCGTAGTACGAGCCGACGGACAGGATGACGGGAACCTTCTCGCCCTTCACCAGTCCCTCCGGCAGCAGCACGTCGGCATGCAGTTCGGTGTCGGAACCATCCGAAGACGGGAAGTAGTGCTGGGTCCAGGAGGCGCCTTCGGGAACCCGGTCGTTCTGTGCGTGGGTGACTGCGATGACGTCACTGGCGACGGCTCCCGACGTCGGTACCGCTGGTCCTGCAGCGCCTGCGGCAGCGGCGCCCGTCAGTGCGCAGGTGGCCATTAGGACTGGTGCGGCCCAGAGTGCCGTTCTCGATCGGTTCATGTGGTTCTCCTGAGGGTGTGGGGGACGCCGAGGATCGGCGAAGATCGATGTGGATGTCAGACGGCACCCGGCCGTACGGGCACTCTCGACCCCGCACCGCGTGAGTGGGGTCATGTCGCGCAGGGGACCGCGGGGACCGCGGGGAAGGCGGGACCTCCACCGCCGCAGGCACTAGCAGGGCGCCCCCGGTTCGACACTCACTCCGTCCCGGATCCTGTGTACTGGATCGGAATCAGTGCGATGACCTGGAACATGATGATGATGACAACGGCGCCGACGGCCGGTGAGCCACGTTCACCGGTGAAAAGCAGGGCGAGCGGCAGGACAGGCATCAGCACCACACAAAGGATCGCGAGTCTGTTCCGGGAGAGCAGGAGTGCGTTCCTGCGGATCAGGCTCGCAGTCCGACGGATCGAGAATCGCGCGGCGGCGGGCACTTTCCCCGGCAAGCGTGTGAGGGGGTCACCGCGGGCGATCGTGGCCATCGTGGGGCTCCTGTCGGATACGAACCCGGTCCGGTACGCACCTCTGACGATACGAGCCGTCTCGTCTCCCGTCAAGACGGCTCGTCTCGTCTCGTGGCGTTGTACGATGGGGTCATGTCAACTCCCGCGCCGCCCGACCCCACTCGGCGTAACGAACGCTGTCGTCGCGCCATTCTTGACGCAGCGACCTCGCTGATCAGCGAGCTCGGCTACGACCACGTCTCGATCGAGGCGATCGCCAAACGCGCCGGTGTCGGGAAACAGACGATCTACCGTTGGTGGTCATCCAAGGGTGCCGTTGCGCTCGAGGCATTGGATGAAAGCCTCGCCACAGTGGTCGATTACCAGGACACGGGTGACATAGTGGAGGATCTGCGCCACCACATGGGCGGAGTCACGCGAATGATCAGCTCAACCCAGATCGGTCCGGTCATCCAAGGGTTGCTCTCCGCGGCCCAATCCGATCCCGACCTCTCCCGCGCGCACCTTGCGAAGGTCATCGAACCGGCCCACACCGCTTGGCACGAACGGATCACTCGCGCACAGCGCAACGGCGAACTGCGCGCGGACGCCGACCCCGACGCGCTCATCGACATGCTCTTCGGCGCCATGTACTTCCGCCTGCTGCTGCACACCCGACCGTCCGAACCCGGGCAGGTCGACGATGCCCTGGACATAGCATTCCGAGGAATCCGCACCGTGCCGCAGCCATAGGAAGCCGACCCGTTCCGCGAAAGTCTCGGAGCCTGCGACAGCCGCTGCTGCAACAAGTATCGCCTTGCTCGCACCGGTGGCAAGGGGTCGCCGGCGGTAGCAAGTACAAGCCTGGCGAGGTAGAGCCGAGGTGACGTGGCCACCTGCTGGATGAGTCGCTGACCTCTTTCATCCGACGGTGGATCCGAAGCCGCCGTCGGCGCGTCCGCCTGGGACTGCACGGTCAGCGTTCTGCTTTCAGTGCGGCCGCTACAGCGCTGGAACCTGCCAGGGAATTGGCCGCGTCGGTACGCGTCAGGGCGTCACCGACGGCTCGGGCTGCCCAACAGGCACTCTCGAGTTCCTTGCCACGGACGAAGACTCTGCCGGACCAGGAGATTGCCCGGGTGGAACTGCGGGAGCGTGCCGGTCGCGGACAGGAGCGCGACCAGCGTTGCTTCCCGGGCGTTCTCCGGTTCCGCGCCGTCCTCGAGGACGGCGCGAACCGCTTCCAACATTGCAGCTTCGTGGAGCGGGGCGTTCGTCGGCAGGCGGCTGGTGGTGAAGATCTTCAACCACTTCCTGGTCTCGCGGCGGAGCACTCCGCGGTGCAAGAGCCGGTCGAGCACGATCGACCGCAAGTCAGCACCGATCTCGAGTAGGAGCGTTTGTATGCCGCGCGGTCGTTCGGCAATCTTCTCGTAAGCTCTGCGCAGCAGCGGGTCGCTGACGTGTGCTTCGCTGACCGCACTGACCTTCAGGCCGTGGAACACCGTTTGCTCCGCTGTCCGGACATGGCCTGCCAGTGCCAGTTCGGCGATCACTGCTCCGCCCAGCGCGTAGTGCAGCGTTCCCTCGCCGGCGATCGTCCCGGTCTCGTCGTCGAGCAGGAGTAGCAGGAGGTCCTCGACGATCAACAGGTTCGGCTCGTTCATTGTGCTTTTCGTCTTCGTACTGCGTGTCGCTCGGGGTCGTTACGGAGCGAAGTTCTCTGGTGGGCAATGGGTTCGGTGCGTCAAGGCAGGACTGCGGTCACCTCAGCCTCGATGAGGATCTCGGGTTGGAAGAGCATCTGGACGCCGATGAGCGATGCCGGGGGAGTCGTGATGTCGAACTCCTGTGCTGCTTGTCCGACTCCGGCGTTGAAGGCGTCGAACATCTCCGGTTGCCATCCCGCTGCGTACCAGGTGATCCGCACGACGTCGGAGAACGTGGCTCCGGCGGCCTCGAGCGATGATGCAATGTTGCGGTACACCTGTGCCACCTGCCCTGCGAGATCTCCTGGGGCAACGAGCTGTCCATTGGGGTCCCAGGCGACCTGGCCGCCGATGTGCACCTGGCGACTCCCGGTCGCGACGGCAACATGGTGGCCGAACGCGACGATCACCTGCGGGTCGGGATTGATCAGTCGTACTGTCATGCTCTCTCCTTCAACGGACGTTCGCTCGGATGGACTCTTGAATGGGGGTCGAGCCGGTGGTGAGCTCGAGGATCTGCCTGCCGATGCGGGGTTCGTGGAGTAGGCCGAGCAGGGTCTGCGCGACGTCGTCGCGGGTGATCTGGCTGTGCAGTTCAGCGGGTCCCAGGGATACTGTACCCGCCGGTGGACCGTCGACCAGCAGGGACGGACGCAGGATGACCCAGTCCAGACCGCTGCGGCTGAGCGCGACGTCCGCTTTCTTTTCAGGGCGAAGTAGTACTCGACCGCCGCATCGAGGTTCCGCTCCCGCCAGGACTCGGGAAAGACCGATACCAGGGTGAAACGCTTGACACCGGAACGCTTCGCCGCCGCGATCGCTGTCGCGAGACCGTCTCGGTCGATGCTTCTGGTGGTTTCCTCATCGCCGCCGTTCGAGCCTGCGGTGAAGACGATCGCGTCGACATCCTTGAGCATCGATGCGAGCTCCGTGGCGGTCAGGCGCGCGAGATCACCGAGCTCGGTGTGGATGCCCCGCAGGGAGAGCCGAATCTGTTGGTCGACTTGGCGAACGAGGCCCCGGACGGTCGCACCCTTGGCTCTCAACTTCTGCGCCAGGAGGTCGCCGATCTGGCCGCTGATCCCGATGATGAAGACGTTCACCGTGTGCCCGGTTCCATCGAACGCGTTCCCCGCCGTGCGTCCAGTCGGCGACGCCTGGTGAGCACTCTGCGTGCGAGCGGCGCCGATTCTCGCGGGATGAGCAACCGGCTGGCTGCGACCCCGCCGGATGCGGATCCCCACCAGTGCGTTTCGCACGCGGGCGGCACTGCTGGATCGGAACGGTCACCCCCCGTCCCGCTCACGCGTCGCGGGCCTTGAGCCGCCATGCCGCACCCCCGACGAGGACGGCCGTGAACGCGGTCAGGACCAGGAACCCGGTCAACGGGGACAGCGCGTTGGTGACACCGTCGGCTCCGCCGAACATCGCGCCGCCGGCGTTGGAAGGCAGGTACTGCAGGAAATGGTCACCGATGGACGCGGGCAGGGCCTGGGCGACGAGGGGGACCATGACGAACACGGCGACGTAGGTGGAGATGCCGGCGGCGGTGTTGCGCAGTAGCGATCCCAGCGCGACGCCGATCAGCCCGGCCAGGGTGACGTACAGCGCTGCGCCGACGATCTTGCCCACTGCGCCGGGTGCGGACAGGCTGACACCCAGGTTGTCGCTGCTCATCATTGCCTGACCGGCGAGGAAAGCGACGAGGCCGGCGATCAGGGTCAGCAGGAACGTCACGCCGGCGAAGACGGCCAGTTTGGCCCACAGCACGGGCAGCCGCGCGGGGATGACGGCGAGCGTGGAGCGGATCATGCCGCTGCTGTATTCGGCGGACATCAGCATCACCCCGAGGATTCCCAGGGCCAGTTGGCAGAACAGGATCCCGTAGAGGCTCGTGTCGGTGGCGTCGAAGCCGTACCGTTCGGCTTCGCTCACGGACTTGTATTGGCCAGGGACGGCCGCGGAGAAGAGCACTCCGGCGCCGATCGTCAGGACGGCCGCGATCAACAGGGTCCAGATCGTGGATCTGAGGCTGCGGAACTTTGTCCATTCCGAGGCGATGACCCGAAGCTGGGAGGTCCGCTGGCCCGTCGGCGGGGTCCTCGGCCGGTCCGGTCGGGTGGGGGTGTGGGTGCTCATGCCGACACCTGAGCCACGTCGGTGGCGCGGTACTCGACAGAGTCGTGGGTGAGTTCCATGAATGCTTCTTCCAGGGATGCCTGTTGGGCGGTCAGTTCGAAGATCGGCAGGTGCGACCGCCAGGCGATCGTGCCGATCTGTTCTGCGGTGAGGCCCTGCACCTGCAGGAGGTTCGGTTCTGCGCTGGTCACTGTGATGTGCGGGCCGAGCAGGTGCTCACGTAGTTGGGTGGCCTCCGGAGTTCGGACGATGACCGACTGGTGGGAGGAGCGGGCGACGAACTCGGTGACGCTGGTGTCGGCGATCAGCCTGCCCCGGCCGATGATGACCAGACGTGTTGCCGTCAGGGCCATCTCGCTCATCAGGTGCGACGAGACGAAGACGGTGCGTCCCTCGGCGGCTAGGGATTTGAGCATGGTGCGGATCCACAGCACACCCTCAGGGTCGAGCCCGTTGACGGGTTCGTCCAGCATGACGACCTTCGGGTCACCCAGTAGGGCGACGGCGACGCCCAGTCGTTGACCCATGCCGAGGGAGAACCCGCCGACGCGCTGGGCGGCGACCCCGGTCAGGCCGACGATGTCGATGACGTCGTCGACCCGCCGGCGGCCGATGCCGTTGGTCTGCGCCAGTGCGATCAGGTGGTTGCGGGCCGACCGGCCCCGGTGGACGGCGGTGGCCTCGAGCAGGATCCCCAACTCGGCCATCGGTGCCTGTGCCGACCGGAAGGTGCTGCCGTTGACCCGGATGGAGCCGGCGGTGGGGGCGTCCAGTCCGGCGATCATCCGCATCGTGGTGGACTTGCCGGAACCGTTCGGGCCCAGGAACCCGGTCACCGTCCCGCTGGGCACGGTGAACGTCAGATCGTCCACCGCGAGGGTGTCGCCGTACTGCTTCTTCAAATTCTCGACTTCGATCATCAACTGCTCCTTGGGGGAATGGATTCGGGCCCCTGAGGCCCACTGGTTTAACTGATCTCCGTCGCGGGGAGGGGAGTGGGTAACCCCTCCGTGACGGTGAACGGTGCTGCGGTTGAGGAGACACTCGGCCGTCGCGGTACACGCAAACCTGGCCGGAGTGATCAGCAGCACTGCGGTTGGTCAGCGGAATGCGTGGTGAGTTCTTGTGCCACATCGGGTCCCCGCGAGCAGGCGCTGCCTACGGGGGCCGAGGCGGCACGGGAGGATGCCTACTTGCCCTTCCCACAGGCGACGTCGTTGGCCGGACGCTGCCCGGTGAGGAGGAACTTCGTGGCGATGCTGTTGGCGCATTGGTTGTCCAGGATCAGGTAACCCAGGTGTCCGCCCTGATCGGCGGTCACCATCCTGGCTCGGTCGCCGAGGGCTTTCCGCATGTTCAGAGCCCCGGCGAGCGGCGTGGCCGGGTCGCGGAGGTTCTGCACCATGAGTACGTTCGACGGACCTTCATCGGTGATGGTCACCTGTGGCTCGATCGGTTCGGACGGCCAGAACGCACACGGCGTGATGTTGGCCGCGGCCGCGCCGAACAGCGGGTAGCGCTTCCGGTCGGCGGCGACGTTGCGCTGGTAGCCGGCCACCGACTCCGGCCAGGCGGAGTCGTTGCAGATCACGTGCATCTGGCTGGCGAGGTAGTTGTCCGCCGGCACGTCGGTGGTTGCGGTTGGTGCGTCGGCAGCGGGCGGCACCGGCAGCTTCTTCCCTGCGTCGAGTGCCTGCCAGATATCGGCCAGCGCCGGGAACTCGCTGTCGTAGTAAATCTTGGCGAACGAGAGCTGGCGGAACAACCTGCCGTCTACGCCCTGCAAGCTCGGCTTCGCGTCCAGTTTCGCCGCGATGTCGAGGTACGTCGCCCTGACCTGTTCCGGTGTCCGGCCGAGGCCGTATTCGGGGTGTGCGGCGGCGAACGCTGCGAAGTCGGGAAACCTGTCCTGGAAACCCTGGCCGACCATCCGCGAGAATTCAGCGTCCCACCCGTGCGGCCCGGTGACGCTGTCGATCAGGATCCGGTCGCTGCGATCCGGGAACATGGTCGTGAACACCGCTCCGAGATAGCTACCGTAGGAGTGTCCGAAGTAGGACACTTTGTTCTCGCCCAATGCTTCCCGAACGCGGTCCAGGTCGCGCGCCGTGTTCGCGGTGGTGATGTATGGCAGCACCGACGCCGACGACGAGGATCCGCACGCCTTGGCGATTTCAGCTGCGGCCTTGGCGTCGCTGGCGACATCGGCGGCGTTGCGCGCATAGGGCGGGATGTTGCTGAATGTCTGCGCCGGGTCCAGGTCACAGGTGACCGGCGTGCTGTGACCGACGCCCCGCGGGTCGATCCCGATGACGTCGTAGGTGTCCAGCACGCTCTTCGGAAGCCCCAATTTCCGCAGCCCGGCAGGGAAAGCCAACCCCGCGCCACCCGGACCCCCGGAGTTGGTGAGCAGCACGCCGTGACGCTGGTCCGGATTCGTGCTGGCCAACTTCGAGATGGCGATCTTGATCGTCCGGCCGCCAGGATTGCGGTAGTCCAACGGAACATCGAGAGTCGAGCACTGCAGACTTTTGTCCTTCACGTCTGCAGGACACTTCTCCCACTTCAGGCTCGGTGCTGCCGTCGTCGCGGTGGCGGTGTCCGAGCTGGGGGTGGATTCCGGCGGGGACGCGGATTCCGGGGCAGGCGGCGACGAGGTGGCCACGGAGTCCGGGGCAGGCGACGACGAGGTGGCCACGGATTCTGGCGCGGTCGACGACGGCGAGGTGGCCACGGATTCCGGCGTCGACGCGCCTGTTGAGGTGCACGAGGCCAGTATCGCCAGCGAGAGAGCAACGGGAATGGTGGCGAAAATCTTCTTGTTCATGATGGGCCTTAGGAGTTGATCTATTGGAGTGTGTGCGGGTGGTGAATTTCTCGACGGAGCTCAGCGACGTGGTTCCCAACGGAACATCCGACCCGCCAAGGCGACCGCCACCAGGACCCACGCCAGGGTTGGCAGGAGCAACAGCAGCGATTCGCCGAGCGGCGCGCCACCGTTCCAGGCTTTGGAGACCAGTTCGGTCGCCGCGCCACCCGGCAGCAGACGCTTGAGCAGCGCCAGGTCCTCGGTGCCCGCGATCCCCACGTAGCTCGCCACGGCGATCACGCCCAGGGTGATGGGCAGGGTCGTCACCTGGGCGTGCTCAGGCGAATTCGTGAGGCCGGCTGTGGCCAGCGCGAGGGCGAGCATCATCGCGACCGTGGCGATGACTCCCACGACCAGCAGCGGGATGTTGGCCGGTCCACCGGTCACCACGCCCAGCACGGTGAGGATCACACCGATCTGGACCAGCGCGATGACCGAGAGCGGCAGGACCAGTCCGGCCAGGATTCCGCTGTCGCTCGCAGCGGTGGAGCGCAGCCGTTTGAGGAACAGGTTCTGGCGACGGGAGGCGAGCGTGGTGACTGCGGTCGAGTAGAGCCCGAACGCAGCGATGGTGAACATGACGACGGCAGCGATGTACCCGAGGCTGCCGATCTTGGTGAACAGCTCGTGCTGGTAGAGGAAGAAGGCACTGATGGCCAGGGGCATCACGAGGCCGGTGAGGAACACCGCGCGATTGCGGAAGAGCTGGATCAGTTCACTGCGAGCGATGGACAGCATGGGAAAGTCCCTTTCTCGGACGGTTCCGTGGGGTGGGGCCGGGATGTCCCGGGATGTGTCAGTGGGTGCCGATGGCTCGGAACACGTCATCGAGTCCGGTGGGACCCGCGCTGAGGTCGGGCAGGTCCACGGTGTGCTCCTGCGCCCAGCAGAGCAACGTGTACAGGTCCCGTTGCAGATCGAAGGTCTCGACGAGGGTCTTTCCGTCGGGACCGCGGGTGGCCTGCAGGGGCGGGGTCGGCGCCGTGGGCGGCAGGGTGAAATGGATGGCGGCGGGCAGGGTCTGCGTCAACTCGTTGACGGTCCCCTCCCGGTGGAACACACCGTCGTGCATCAGTCCGATGCGATCGGCCCGCTGTTGCGCTTCCTCGAGGTAGTGCGTGGTGAGGACGATCGTGGATCCGCGCTCGCGCAGCTTCTCCACTGCTCTCCACAGGTCGTCACGGGCCTGGATGTCCAGGCCGGTAGTCGGCTCGTCCAGGAACACCAGCTCCGGGGTGCCGTACACGGCGGTGGCGAAATCCAGCCTTCGCTTCTCGCCACCGGAGAGCTGCGCGACCTTCGTGCCGGCTTTGCGGGTCAGGTCGATGATGCCCAGAACGCGGCCGACGGTGTCCGTCCGGCCGCTGAGGCTGCCGATGAGACCGATCGATTCCTTCACAGTGAGATCCGGCGCGAATCCACTCTCCTGCAGCATGATTCCCATCTTTCGACGGACAGCTCTGCGGTCGGTGGGATCCTGTCCGAAGACCCGCACCGTGCCTGAGGTGGCGACGCGGTGTCCCTCGATGGTCTCCAGGGTCGAGGTCTTGCCCGCACCGTTGGTACCGAGCAGTGCGTAGAGTTCGCCGGGCTGCACCTGGAGGGACAGATCCTTGACGGCATGGAATTCGCCGTACCGGATGTTGAGACGTTCGACGTCAATCACGGGTGTGGTGGTCATCGACCAATCCCATCGGCGCGGACCGGTTCCCGGCAGTGGGGCTACGTCAGCACTCCACCGTGACATTCCTGCGACGGGTGTATGACGCAGTGTCACTGGTGCCGCAGGAGCACCCCCCGGATACTGAGGCTCTGACCGCCCCGTCCGATGCAGATCCGATCCTCAGGAGAGTGACACGCCATGCCCGAGATTTCCGATCACTCCGAGGTGCAGCCGCAGGCGCGGTTGCGCAGGCTCAATCTCGTCATGATGCTGCCTGCCGTGGTCATCGGTGGTCTGGTGGCGGTGGCTGTCGATGCCCACTCCTGGGGGCAGGGCGCCATTCTCGGGCTGGGCGTCGTGGCAGGAGTGGTCGCCTTCGAACGCTGGACAGCGGGACAATTGCAGCGGGTCGCGCCCGCTTGTCTGCTCGTCGCCGCAGCGGTGTGGGTGTACGGCGCGCTGATGGCAGGCAGCACCACGGCGTTCTTCGGCATCATGATGGTGGGAACCCTGATGGTCCCCGAGTTGCCGCGCCATCGGGCGCTGGCCGCGACAGGACTGGTCGCCTTCGTCGCCGCGACAGGACTGGCGCGGGCGATGGTGACACCGGACGCCCTGTCCGATGTGCTGCTTCCCTATGTGGTCCTCCCGGCGGGAATCGTCGCTGTCGTGGCCGGATTGATGTTTCCCAACAAGCGGTTCTACGACGTCGTCGCCGATCTCGAGGTTGCCAGGGCCCGCGAGGCAGAGCTCGCCGTGGCCAGGGAGCGCATCCGCTTTGCCAGTGACCTGCACGATATCCAGGGCCACACCCTGCACGTGGTGAAGCTCAAGATCGCGCTGGCGCAGAAACTTCTGCACAGCGACATCGGGCGGGTGGAGAGCGAACTGCGCGAGGTCTACACCCTGGTCGGCGACACGATCAACCAGACCAAGGACCTCGCCCACGCCCAACGGCGACTCAACCTCTCCGCTGAGCTGGAGAATGCGAAGAACCTCTTCGAGGCCGCCGGCATTCGCGTGGATGTCGACCGCGAATCCGTCGAGATCGATGCGCGGGCGGGGGAGTGGCTCGGTCAGGTGCTCCGAGAGACGACCACCAACATCCTGCGGCACGCACAGGCCACCCACGTGCGGATCAGCCTGTCGGAGTCGGGGATCATCATCGTCAACGACGGAGCCCAAGAAACTCAGCTGCCCGAGTTGCGTGGGCTCGCTGCGCTCCGTGAACGAGTGGCCGGCAACTGCGGCGAGATGACGGTGACGCAGGGGCACGGGAAGTTCCGCACCGCAGCGTCCTTCCCCCGCGCGCCCGCGGACACCGTCCCGAGCAGCGGACGGGCCCGGTGATCACCGTCGTGCTGGCCGACGACGAGGCACTGCTGCGGACGGCGCTGGCAGCGTTGCTCCCCCTGGAGGGAGAAATCACCGTGCTCGCCGAAGCAGCGGAAGGCGCGGGGGCCGTCGAGGCCACCATGCGGTGCCGGCCCGATGTGCTCGTCATCGACCTGGAGATGCCCGGTGTCGACGGGCTCGGTGCCGTAGCCGCGATCCGACGTGACCTGCCGGACCAGGTGATTCTGATGCTCACCCGCCACGCCAAGCCCGGTGTGCTGCGTAAGGCGCTGAAGCTCGGAGTGCAGGGGTTCGTCAGCAAGTCTGCCGACCCCGCTCACATCACCCACGTCATCCGGACTCTGCACAGTGGAAGACGCTGGATCGATCCCGACGTTTCCGCCCTGGCGCTCGTCGACGACTGCCCGCTCACCGACCGGGAGCTCGACGTGCTCAGGGTGACCGGCGAAGGGTTCTCGGCGAGCGACATTGCCATCCAGCTGCACCTGGCAGAGGGGACCGTCCGCAACTACCTGTCCACCGCGATGCAGAAGACACAGACCCGGACCCGGCACGAGGCCGCGCGTTATGCACGTGAACACGACTGGCTCTGAGTCGGCGGCTCACAGTTCGCCGTCGTGGGACTCAGTGGTCAGGGCTCACCGATCTGGGGTCGCATGCCGTCCAGAACACCGACTGCGCCGCACACCGAGGACAGTGCATTCGGGTCATCATCATCCACCTTTGCTCGGGCAATTTAATCGATGCACACCGGTGCAAGCCGACGTGATGGAAGACTGGGACAAGAGACATGAATTCTTTGACCGTTGAGCAGATTCGCTCGTCGTTCGTCAATTGCTCGAAGGGCGAATCGAAACGCCTCAGGCTGCCGGCCGATCTGGAATCCACACCTTGGGACGATCTCGATTTCCTGGGTTGGGCAGATCCACAATCGTCTCATCGTCACTACATCGTGACCGCGATCGATGGAGCTCCCGTCGGGATCGTGCTGCGATCAGGTTCGTCGGCGACCCGTAAGGCCTCAATGTGCAACGTATGTTTGACAACGCATCCAGGCGGTAATGTCACCTTGATGGTGGCGCCACTTGCTGGCGCTGCCGGGCGTCTGGGGAATACCGCCGGCATATTCTTGTGCACCGATCTGCAGTGCTCACTCTATTTGCGAGGGTTGAAGAAGCCACCGCTTGCGACACGAGTCAAAGACACTCAGGACCCGGTCGAACAGATCCTCCGACTACAGGAGCGGCTGAACCGGTTTGTGATGAGGATCGGTAATTCCTGAGCAGAATGCACAGCTGTGGATGTGCTGCGCGACCCTACACGCGGTGCCGCTGTCGTCGTAGGCGTCGGCAGAGTTTTTTGGACCGAGCAAGAAGCTATCCGTTCCCCGGAGGAGGCAAGAACTTGTTCAAGAGATGGCGGGAGAGTCAGGTAACGAAGCGCATCAAGCCTGGGGATGGTCGCGCCCTCAGAGGATTCCGCTGGTGGCAGATGCCGACCCGCGCGCTGTTCCATCTCAGGATGCCGGACGACAACACCGGATGGGCGGACTACGCAGTCGATATTCCGCGCAAGCGCAAGCGTGATCCGGGCACAGGCCGCGCCATGATCGCCCATGTGTATCTCGGTGGCACGCACGTGGCGCAGTCCAAACTCCCGGCCAGGTTTCCCGTTCATGGCGGCACCATCGAAGTTGCGACCAGCCGCTACGGCTTGAAACGGTGCCACTATGTAGAAATCGGCGGCCGAGAACTACAACTCACTCCGGACCCCAGATCTGCCGAGGGCAAGCGATCCCACTTCGGTCGTGAGCACCCTGGCCTGAGCCGGATGATCGGGATGTTGTCGATGACCCTGCTCATCATCGGTGTGATCCTGCTGATCTTCCAGCTCGTCGGGCCGCTCTCCGCGATACCGCTGGTCGCCGAAAAGATCGGGACCATTGAGTCGCCTGTTCATCTTCCCTGGTGGCTCAACTTCGCCCTCGGCCTGGGGGCTGCTGCCGGTGCTCTGGAACGGGGGCTCAGGCTGCGCCACAGCTGGCTCGACAGCGCCGGAACCTGATCTCCGGGACTCGAGAGCACTTCGCGTGGGCATCAGATAAAGGGAATGACGGCAGTGAATATTATCTCAAGGGTAGGTTCGTTGGCGGCGGGAGGCTGGGTCCTCCTTCTTCTACTGGACGGACGCGCGTCGGAACGAGCCACTCCTGATCCCTCGGCTTGAGCGAAAGGCCTCGGCGGGCGCAGGCCCATCTCATTCATCGGCTCCGCCGCTCTGAGAACCGATTCGTGCACGTCCAAGTTTGCCTGGAGCACGATAGTTTCAAGATGGCCGGGACGTCCCCCACGTCCCCGAGGTCGGGTGACCACCAACTTTTCGTCCGACGTGAGCGAACCCGGCATGCCGACCACCGAACCGCCCACCCCACAGCGGTGAATAAGCGCACCTGACGCCTGCCACCGGACCCGGCCTGGAAATCGCCCACGACGAGTCCACCGAGGCCAAGGTGAACTGTGATCAGACGTGGTTCGCGTCTGTGCTCTGGATACGTCACGAACCCGCAGTCCTCAAGAGCGAGGCAAGAAGCAGTCACCGACACGCATCACGGCGGCGGCAGGAGCAATGATCGGAACCTGTGGATGGCCCTCGGCGGGGTGACGCGAAGGAGCGCACCTTCCCGAGGATGATCTGAAGCCCAAACAAGTCTGATCAGAGCCGGCGTTGGCGCGCTGGTTCGGGAAGGTACGCCCATGCTCAAGGTAGTCCACGAGGAGAACGAGACCAACGCTCATGGCCCGGTCGGTGTTGGCGGGTCGCTGCTGGATGAGGTGGTCCGGGACGGGGCGCGGGCGATGCTCGCGGCCGCGTTGCAGGCCGAGGTCGCCGCCTACATCGACGCGTTCGCCGATCAGCTCGACCAGGACGGCCACCGGCTGGTGGTCCGCAACGGGTACCACGCCGCTCGGGAGGTGACCACGGCGGCGGGCGCGGTGCCGGTACGGGCGCCGCGGGTCAACGACAAGCGCACCGATGCAGCCACCGGTGAGCGGGCCCGGTTCTCCTCAGCGATCCTGCCGGCCTGGGCGCGGAAGTCTCCGAAGGTGGCCGAGGTGCTGCCGCTGCTGTACCTGCACGGGCTCTCGAGCAGCGACTTCGGGCCCGCGTTGGAGCAGTTCCTCGGCTCGGGTGCGGGGCTCTCGGCCCCGACGATCACCCGGCTGACGACGCAGTGGCAAGACGAGGCACGCTCGTTCAGCCAGCGGTCGCTGGCGGGCACCGACTACGTGTACATGTGGGTCGACGGGATCCACCTGAAGGTCCGCCTGACCCAGGACAAGGTGTGCCTGCTGGTGATGATCGGGGTCCGCGCCGACGGCACCAAGGAGCTCATCGCCCTCGCCGATGGTCACCGCGAGTCATCCGAGTCGTGGGCCGATCTGCTGCGCGACTGCAAACGCCGCGGGATGAGCCCGCCGGTGCTTGCCGCTGGTGACGGGGCGCTCGGGTTCTGGAAAGCCGTCCGGGAGGTGTTCCCCGCAACCCGGGAGCAGCGTTGCTGGTTCCACAAGATCGCCAACGTGCTCAACTGCCTACCGAAGTCGGCCCAGCCCGGCGCGAAGGCCGCCCTGGCGCAGATCTGGCAGGCCGAAGACAAAGACCACGCCGCCAAGGCCGCCAAGGCGTTCGCGGCCGAGTACGGCACGAAGTGGCCCAAGGCGGCCACGAAGATCACCGAGGACCTGGACGTGCTGCTCGCGTTCTTCGACTACCCGGCCGAGCACTGGATCCACCTACGCACCACGAACCCGATCGAGTCGACCTTCGCCACCGTCAGGTTGCGTCAACGCGTCACCAAGGGCCCCGGCTCGCGGGCTGCCGGCATCGCGATGGCGTTCAAGCTGATCGAGTCAGCCCAAGCCCGGTGGCGCGCCGTGAACGCACCTCACCTGGTCGCGCTCGTCCGGGCCGGTGCCACATTCGAGAAAGGCAAACTCGTCGAACGACCCGACGACTCAAACGACGAACGCCTCGTCTCGTGACACACCAATCCACAGGTCTTGACTATTCCTCCGGCGGCAGCCATGCCGCTGCCAAGCCGGAAGAGCCGTCAACCACGGCCGGGCGGGAGTGACGCAGTGTCATGCGTCCGTGTGACACAGCGGCACTGCCGGTCGAAGGCAGAAACAAGTGAACTGGTCAGCATGCCAAATGAAATCCAACGGAAACGCATACTTCGCGGAATCGCGCCCCTGGTGAGTCTGACAGTGTTGCTGGCAGGGTGCAGCGGAGCGACACCAGCAGCCGAGGCCACCAGCGCGACCGGCCATACTGCTGGTACCCAATCAAGCCATGGGGCAGCTTCTGCCGGCGCAGATGCGGAGCTCGCGAAATTCACAGCGCAGACACTCGACTTCACAGGTTGCGAACCGGGCGTCGCGGACCCGACGAAGGTTGCGTCTGAATGCGCGATGCTGAAAGTCCCGCTCGACTACGCGAACCCCGCCGGCACAGTGATCGAGCTCGGTGTGCTTCGTGTAGTGGCAACGGGGAGCGACCCCATTGGTTCACTCGTGGTCAATCCTGGAGGGCCCGGTGGAGCCGGAACTGAGTTTGCTGTTCAGGTCGCTCAGGCTTGGGGGAACAATTCAGCACGTGAGCGATTCGACCTGATCGGGCTGGATCCGAGAGGCGTCGGCGAGTCCCGGCCCACCATCGATTGCTATACCGACAAACAACGCGACGATGACCCAATCGTCTCGGGAATCCCGGCGGGCGCACTCACCTGGACGGCAGAAACCGCGCGGACGATGCTGCAGCAGTGTGCAGCCGGTTCGGGAGGCGCCGAGGCGCTCGCGCACTTCGGCACCAAGGATGCTGCTCGTGACCTTGATGTTCTGCGTGCCGCGCTCGGCGACGACAAGCTTTCGTTCCTCGGGGTGAGCTACGGCACGCGGCTCGGCGCCATCTACGCAGAAATGTTCCCGGGCAGGGTAAGGGCTTTGGTGCTTGACGGCGCGGAAGACCCACGCAAAGACCTCAAGCAACGGCAATTGCAGCTGTTCGGGGGCCTGCAGCGTTCATTCGAGCAACTCGCCAAGTTCTGTGCGCATGAACCCGAATGTCCTCTCGGCGACAACCCCGCTCAGGCTACGCCAGCCTTGCAGAAGTTACTCCGGCCGCTCGTCAAGACGCCGATGCGAGCCTCCGATGGAAGGACGGTGACGTTCTACACAGCCATTCAAGGTGTCATCGTCGGGCTCTATGCCCAGGAGGCCTGGCCAGCTGTCATCGCATCTTTGGCCGCCTTCAAGAAGGGAAACGTCGACATGCTCCTGGCATTGCGAGATGCCTACAATACGCGCTCAGCCGCGGGCGCCTATACCAACGCGGCCGAGGCAACGCTGGCGATCAACTGCCTGGATGAACGACAGCTGACAGTTGACGAGGCAACAAACTTGGTGAACGAGACCAATGAGGTGGCTCCCTTCTTGGATCCGGGAATCGACGTCAAGACACACTACGGTTGCGAAGGGTGGTCTACGGCCTCGACTCTCGATTTTCCATACGCCACCAATATCGATGGCCTGCCCGAGACGCTCGTCGTCTCCGTGACGGGTGACGGGCTCACTCCCCACGAGGGCGGTATCGCCCTTGCGGACACACTGGGCGCGCGTTTGCTCACCGTCGACGGCGAGCAGCACGGCGCAACGATCGCGGGCAACCCGTGCATTGATGACATCGTTGCGAATTATTTGGTAAACCTCAAACTGCCAGACTTAGCTACCCGCTGTGCACTCTGAGCCATAGTTATCGAAAGGTCCATAATTCGGCTAATCACAATCCATGGTGGAGTCGGGGTCTGCGCCCGCCGGACTCCGGCAATGATCTGGCGATGTAGTGGGGTTGACCCCAGGGCTCCGGCAAAGTCGTGTTTCAGCTGGTCAGGAGTAGTTTGAGGGGTCGGATCGGTTGTCGTGCTTGGTGTCTGAGTGCGGCTGCGATGTTGGTGGCACCGGCGAGGCGGAGCAGGTTGATGGCCAGGTTCCGCAGGGTGGCCATGACCTGAGGACCGGCTGCGGTGCGGGTCTGGGAGTGGTCTTCGCTGAAGGTGACATCCCGTACCCAGTGCAGGCTGTTCTCGATGCCCCAGTGACCTTTCAACCATCCGGCAAGTTGGGTGGGCTGGGCTTGTTCGGCGGGCAGCGACGTGACCGCGTACACAGTTTCGCTGCGCCACTTCTTGCTGTTGATCAAGCGACGCCGGCGGATGATCTGGATGGCTTGCGCGGCGTGTGGGAACAGGATCCCGGCCTTCACCGTGACGACTTTGATGGATCGTTTCTCGATCCGTCCGTGGCCTCGGTCGTGTTGGGTCGCTCCGATGTTCACGCCTGTCCAGGGCAGCGCGGCGAGCTGCGCCCGCAGCTTCGGCTGGTTGCCTTTCACGGTGAACAGGTAGTGCGCGCCGCGCTGCTCGATCAGGTAGCGGGCGTGCTCGGCCTGGCAGTGCAACGCATCCGCGGTGACCAACACACCGAGCAGATCGATGCTGTCCAGAAGCGTTGCGAACAAGGGGATCTCATTGGTCTTCACTGCCACATCGAGTTGTCCCAACACCATCCTGGATCCGTGTCCCAGCGCCGCGAGCAGATGTCGGCAACGCCGGTCGGGGGTCGCTGAGCCGCGCACCGATTTACCGTCGATCGCGATCACCCGCCGTCCCCGGCTAGCTGGTTCCCGCAGCTGCGCCCATGCCCCGAGCAGCCGATCCAGACCGTCACCGTGCAGCTGTTGCAGCGTGCGGCGGATCGTCGATTCCGACGGCGGCCCATCACTGACACCGACCCTGGCGAGCAGCCCGGGCGATGTTGCCGCCACCCATTCCGCGACCGCGGCGAACGAGCGGGCACCCGTCACGACAGCGCACGCAGCGACCGCCAGGATCACTGACAGCCGGTGCCGTATCCCGCGTGCACTGCGCGGGTCAGGAACCGAGTCGAACACCGCCATCAACGCCGCAGGTGCCGCGGGAACATCCAACAACTCGTACTCGTCGAAGGGATCGACGGCAGCGAACATGGGTGATGATGGCATCGGGCGTGGTCCTTCGCGGTGAACTGGGCGGCTAGAGACCTTCAGGTCACCACGAAGGCCACGCCCACCCGCCACAACCACCCGACCGGCGTGTCGCGGACCCATAACCGCAGGTCAAGAAATCACAGAACGACTTTGCCGGGGCCCTGGGGTTGACCCCGTTCGGTGGACATCCTGATGGTCAGGTAACTCTGGCCTGGGAGGATGCGTGTCGGGGTGCCAAGAGGAAGTCGTACTGGTCTCGGTGCTCGGTGGGACGTCGTCGCCACCCGCAGTACCGCACGGAAGCTGCTCATCTGGTGATCGATTCGGGCCGCCGGAATGCGGAGGTGGCCCGGGAGATCGGTTCCGTCAACAGCTGCTGGGTAGTGAGACCGTGTCACGCAGGACGGTTTCGAAGTTGGCGCGCAGCAACGGGATTCGGCGTATCAGCCCGGGGCCGTGGGTGCCGGTGACCGCGATCGCCGATGAGGTGCCGCACACCATCCCAGACCTCGTGGAGCGCCACTTCGACCGCGGTGAGCCGAACAGGGTGTGGACCTCGGACATCACGTATCTGGCCACGAGTGAGGGCTGGTTGTATCTGTGCGCGGTCCGCGACGGCTGCTCACGCCGGGTGCTGAGGTACGCCTTCGCCGATCGCTTGCACACCGATGTCGTGGAGTCGGCGATGCGTCGTGTGGTGATGTTCCGGGATCCGGCGACCGGGTCGACGTTCAGGACGACCTTCCACGCCGACCGCGGCTGCCAGTGCACATCCGATCAGCTGCATCGGGTGGCGAAGGAAGTGGATGTTCGGTTGTCCGTCGGACGGACAGGGGTCTGCTGGGACAACGCGCAGCAGGAATCAGTCTGGTCGTCGCTGAAGACGGAGTTGTACCGAAGGCACCAGTTCACGACCCGCCGGGATGCGATCTGGGCTGTGACCACCTGGATCGAGGACATCTACAACCGTCGCCGGCGGCACTCAGCGCTCGGCCAGATCAGCCCCGTAGAGTTCGAAACCCGTCACATCAACGCGGCCGTCAAAGCCGCATGGATCGATGTCCACGAAACGGGGTCAACCCCAGATCCGCTGCTGCCCCCGGAAAGCAGCGCAGCCGAAGCACTGATCGACCCACAGGTGAACTCGCGCGGCGGTGGAGCCCGGCGCTGATGACTTCCGTTGTCAGCGGCCGGGTTCGGTGGCTCGTCCGGCATCCGGGTCGTCATCGATGAGCGCCTGGAGGCGGTCCCCGAAAACTCGCAGCACCGCAGCTTGAGCGGTGCTGAGGCGCGGGTCGCTGTGGATCTCCAGCACCTTCCGGGCGGCGGCCCGTCGAATCTTCTGGCCGCTGCTGCTGGTGAGGAAGTCGACCAGGTGGTTCCCGAGCAGTGTCAGGAGTTCATCGACGACCGAGACGACCTCGGCAGCGGACGTATCCGGTTCCAGATCCTTGTAGCGATGGGCAACGGAGCTCAGTGCGCCGGCCCGGTCGGCCCTCTGCAGTGCCGCGCTGAGTGACAACAGGTCGGATTCATGGGTGTCACCGGTGAGGCCCGCGACGACGAGGAACGCATCGCGTTCGAGATCGGCGAGGTTGCTCCCGGCAGCGCCGACGAGGGCGGCGAGCGTGTCGAGACCGCGCGGGAGGTCGGGCCGGTGTTGCTGCGCACGCAGCTGTGCGATGACTGCGCGCTGGTCCCGCAGCTCGGCGATCCGGGCCGCGAGTCCGCGATCCAATTCGTCGAGCAGGACATCGCTGCGCTCGACCTCGTCGTCGAGGAATGCCGGGACCTGGTCGAGGGTCACGCCGAGCGCAACCAGTCGCCTGATCCGAAGCAGGGTTCCTACGTTCGCGAGGGTGTAGTGGCGGTAGTTGTTCGAGCCCCGGTGGGGCTCGGGCAGGATCCCGATCTGGTGATAGTGCCGCAGGGTCCGTACCGAGACCCCCGCGAGCTCGGCAATCTCCTTGCTGCGCATGGCGTTCATTTCACCACTGTCTCCAGCTCCTGCGGTTCGAGGTCGCGCAGGGACGGCACGAGGACGGCAGCCACGACGGTCACGACCCAGACTGCCAGTATCAGGATGCCGGCTGTGCCGAGCGAGGCGTGTTCGACGGCCAGCGCGGCGCCGAGCACACCGAGGGACGGTGCAGCGGTCACGATGGCGTTCTGCGTGCCGGTGACACGCCCGCGCAGCTGATCGGGGATCCGCTCCGTCATCAGCACACCGATCACGGTGCTCACCACTCCGCCGGTCAGACCCAGTACGACGGCGCCGCCCAGAATCCACCACAGCGGCGGTAGCAGGCAGATCGTCGTGATCCCGGCTACAGAGACCAGAAGCCCAGTGACCAGCCAGGTGCGACGACTGATCGACGCGCCTACCGCCGCGTAGAGAGCCGACCCGACGAGCAAGCCGGCAGCCAGCGCGCTCAGGACCAACCCGAGCCGGGCCTCCTGGCCCTGCTCGGTGAAGTACACCGGGAGCAGCAACCCCTGGATCGCGGTGAGAACCGTGACCAGCGCCAGGTTGAGGATGGTGGTGCTCAACAGGAATGGACTGCGGCGGAACAACAGCGACCAGCCCTCACGCAAGTGCGCCAACGCCTCACGTGGCGAGCCGCCCCGTTGTTCGCCCGAGATCTTGCCGACCTCCCGCGGCAGTAGAAGCGTCACCGAGGCAGCCAGGCAGGACGTGCCGGCCGTGACCCACAGGGCGCCGGACCCGCCCACAATGACCACCAACCCCGCAGCCATGGCTGGGCCGACCAGCATCACCAGCGCGCCGGTACTCTCCCTCAACGCGACCAACCGGCCGACGTTCCTGCCCTCGTGCCGTGCCACGTCGGGCAGCAGCGCCTCGCGCGCTGTCAGACCGGGAACGTCGCCGAACGACCCGATGATCCCGAACAGCACGAACCATCCGAGCGACAGCCCGCAGATCTGATCGACCAACGGCAGCGCTGCGATGGCGGCGGCAGAGATCAGATCGGCCGCGATCGAGACGGAGCGTCGATGAACCCGGTCGACCACCCCGCCCATGAACACCCCCGCCAGAACAGCCGGCAGCACCGTAGCTGCGGCCACCAGGCCCGCGTCGAGCGCACTGCCGGTAGTCAGGAGCACCACGAGCGGCAGCACCACCGCTGCTATGGAGTTACCGAGCATTGAGAGCCCGTACGAGGTGAGGAAGACTGTGGAGGTGGTGATTTTTTTGGCCATGTGTACAGCAGAAACTATGACGCTGCGTCGGGCTCAAGCCCACGGTCAGCACTGAGCCGCGATTGAACCATCCGCGATTGGCCCAGCCGCGTACTTCACGTCCTCGAAGCGGTCAGAACGATGATTGGGTCTGCTGCACGGACGGGTGACATCTGAGGTGGCTGGTTCCCGTGCCGCAATCGACGGCACGCCGGGTGCAGCATGCGCGGGCCACTACGAATCTGTCCCCGTCGCGGCAGCTGACGGCATCTCGCTGACCCGGACCTGGGTATCGAAGTGAGGCTCGGGTGGAGCCGGTGTTGGTCGCTGGTTGAGGAATCAGCCGTGCAGTAAGCCGACGCGGCGCAGGGCGTCGGGACTGGTGGACACTTGCGGCATGAGCGCCGGCACCGGGAACCCAGCAGCATGTAAAGGGCGCCCGACCGGGCCCATCACGGCACGTCAGCTAGGGGTGAAGGCAGGTTTTCAACCAGAAACAGACGTATTGGATAGTTGACGACTGGCGGGTCTTCACTAGATGGGTCTGGTCCACGAACTGATGGTAGGTGGCTGGCCGCTTCGTGGAGCGGGGAGTGACGGCACACCTGGCGCAGCGACTCGCCCGCTGGAACGAGCTGCCTCCGTCCGTGGCGAAGCGAGCCCAGCTCGCAATGCGGTGTGGCGAAGTTGTTGGACCGGTCACTCACGCTGTCAGCTATCTCCGTCCCGGCCTCCCTTCGCGGTTGTTCTGGATGACGAGCACCTCGCGACCGTCCAACACAAAGTCGTGCCGCGGTTCTGTCGACTGCCCCATCGCCCTACCACGGTCTCGTGGCATGTGCAGAGAGATGGCGCTCGGCACGGCATGCGAATGTTGAGCCGTCCGGCACCGGTTACGACGGCAGACGACAAGTGGGCCAATGACTTTCGAGACCGAAGATCTCATACTCACCTAGGGGTAGGTCTCCCGCCGCGCCGGTTGGGTGGCTCGATCACGCCTGCGTCCAGGAACGTCCGGGTGTTGCTGTCCTGGAGCCAGATGTGCAGACGGGCGGGGCCACTCGGAGCAGGCACGACGACCTGGATGGGCCCACTGACCTGGAATGGCCGCACCGGGTGCGGTAGCGGCGCGCTCTTGTCGGCTTCGCGAGGTGGCAGTGGTGAGCCAGCTGGCCCCCACGCCGCGCACAACACACCGCTCAGTGGGGTGGGCCCGTGGTGGGAGATCCTGATGTCCAGCTCAAGGGGTCCGGTGGGAACAGGGATGTCGGCTCCGGCCGCTGCGGGGATGACATCCATGATGATGACGGTGTCGGCGTTGGTGGTGGCCGGATCGAGACCGCCCAGGTCCTTGGGGCGGCGATCCGCATCGACGATGCCGGCCATCTCGTGTTCGACGTCGGTCAGTTCGGTGTAGACGTAGCCCGCGAACCGGTCGTGTCGGCGCATTTCCTGTGTCTGCCAACGGATGTGCCACGCCCGTTCCAGGCTGGTGAACCCGGCACCGAACTCGCTGTTGAGGATGGGAACGCCGCTGCGGGGGAAGGTGTCGTTGCCGTAGAGGGATTTGTCGACGGCGAAGTCGGGTCCCAGGAGCACCTCGAAGCTCTCGGCTTCGCCGGAGGCGAGAGCGGTCAGGTTGTTGGCCCATTTCTGGGGGTCGACGTCGTAGTAGTGCCAGTCGACAAGATCCGTCTTGATGTGTGCCCAGCCGGAGTTCTCCACGATGGGTCGGGTGTCATCGAGTTGGTGGAGGGTGTCGTAGGCGTGGGCGGCTGCTGCGGCGCGTTCGTGGCTGCCGGGGATGTCCCAATCGAGACCCCATTCCTCGTTGTACAGGCCCCATACGATGATGCTGGGATGGTTGCCGTCGCGTTCGACCATCTCGGGGATCATGGCTTCCACTGCGGCGGCGGATGCCGGGGTGTAGCGGCTGGGGCCTGGTGGTTCGGCCCAGACGAGCATGCCGAGCCGGTCGGCGTGGTGCAGCCAGCGGGGTTCCTCGAACTTGATGTGCTTGCGCGAGAGGTTGAATCCGAATTCCCGGGCGAGTTCGAGGTCCCGGACGAGAGCTTGCTCATCGGGTGCGGTGATGCCGGTTTCGGGCCAGTAGCCCTGGTCGAGCACGCCGCGGATGTAGAGCCGCTGCCCGTTCAGGTACAGCTGCTCACCGCGGGTCTCGATGTGCCGCAGCCCCGCGGTGGCCAGGACACGATCAGCTGCTGCGCCTTCGCCGACGGTGAATTGCACGGTGTAGAGGTGCGGATCGTCGGGTGACCACAGGCGCGGCTGATCCAGTTCGATGCGGCCGGCGAAGTGTCCTGCCCGGTCAGCGGTCAAGGCGATGATGTGCCCATCGACTTGGGCGAACACCACAGCTTCCGCGGGCGCGTCACCGGTGAGTACGCCGGTGATGTCGAATCCGGTGAGCGAGTCACCGCGAATGGATGCGGATCGGATGTAGGTGCGTCCAGGGCTTTCGAGCCAGACGCTCTGCCAGATGCCGGAGCTGGGGGTGAAGGAGCACCCGTCGAAGTCGTTGCGGGGGATGGACCTTTGCTTGCCGTGGGGGATGAAGCGTTTGTCTGCGGGTGCGTCGACCTCCACGGTCAACTCAGCCGGGGCGCCCAGCCGGAGCACGTCGGTGACGTCGAAGGAGAAGGAGGTGTAGCCGCCGGTGTGAGTGCCGACGAGCTCCCCGTCGAGATAGACGGTGGCGCGGTGGTGGACGGCACCGAAGTGAAGCAGGATGCGCCTGTCTCGCCATTCCGACGGTGCGACGACGACGCGATGGTAGGCGGCCTGCTCAAGCCAGGTGCGGCGGACGGTGGAGGCTGCCGTCTCCCACGCGAAGGGGACGACGATGCTGGTCGGTTCGCCGCCGGTGGGGCTGAACTCCCAGGTGCCGTTCAGAGACAGCCACCGGTAGGAGCGGTCGAAGTCGGGGCGGGGGTATTCCGGCCTGGGAATGGGCACGGCAGGTGGTCCTTTCGGAAGACGATGCACAGGGATTCAGCCCTTGACGCTGCCGGCGAGGATGCCGGCGATGAACTGCTTCTGCAGGGCGATGAACAGGATGAGGAGAGGGACGAGGGCCAGCGAACTGGCGGCGAGGAGCTCGCCGGTGACAGTGGCGTAATCAGCGCCGACCTTGTTGCCACTGATGTTCTGCGCCAGTGTCGACAGCACGACCTGCAAGGTGGCCATCTTGCTGGAACTGGCGGCGACGACGGGCCAGACGAAGTCGTTGTAGATGTTCATGATCGTCAGGACGGCGAGGCCGGCCAGGCCGGGTCTGATGATGGGCAGCACCACGCGCCAAAAGATGGCGAACTCACCGCAGCCGTCGACCCTGGAGGCGTCCAGCAGTTCGTCGGGCACGGAGGAGATGACCTGACGCATCCAGAAGATCGCGAACGCATCCACGGATCCGGGCAGTATCAGCGCCTGGTAGGTGTTGATCCAGCCGAGCTGCTTCATCTCCAGCAGCAGCGGGATGATCAGCACGATGGTCGGGAGCATCAGGGTCAACAGCACGGCCCCGAAGATCAGGTTCTTGCCACGGAATCGGTACTTGGCAAAGGCGTATCCGGCCAGCGGCGCGAAGAACAGTGTGAGGCTGCCCTTGATGAGCAGCACGATGCCGGTGTTCAGGAACCCGGTACCGATGGGGACGTCGCGCAGCATGCCGGTGAAGTTGTCCAGGGTGAACGTGCCGGGGTTGAAACCCAGAGGGTCACGAATGATGTCGGCCGCCGGCTTGAACGCCGACAGCAGCGCCCAGACGACGGGGAACAGGAATCCGACCGTCATCAGCAGCAGGAAGACGTTCTGGACGATGAGCGGTTTCGACCGGGGTCCGGTGGCGCAGGGGGCGGTTGCGGGGGCCGCTGCCTTGGTGGCCGTGGGGACGGTGGAGGTCATGGCGGGTCAGTCCTTCGCCCGGAGCAGCCGTACGAATCCCAGCGACAGGATCATCACCAGGACGACGAGCAGGAACGAGTTGGCGGCGCCGGTGCCGAGGTCGGCTCGGGTGATGTGGTTGTACAGGTACAGACCTGCCGTGGTGGTCGATCCGTAAGGGCCGCCCTTGGTGACGACGAACGGTTCGGCGAACATCTGGAACACCGCCAGCGTCTGCAGCACGACCGCGAACATCAGGGTGCGGCGCAGCAGCGGCACGGTGATGCTCCACAGTTGCCGGCTGCGACTTGCCCCGTCGATGTCCGCGGCCTCGTAGACGTTCGTGTCAATGGCCTGCAACCCGGACAACGTGATGATGACGATGAAACCAGTGGTCTTCCACAGGAACAGCAGCGCGAGGGTCGGTTTGGCCCAGCCGGTGCTGACCAACCAGCCGATGTTCGGCAGCCCGAGCAGCCCGAGCAGATCGTTGACGGCGCCGTAGTTCTGGTCGAACAGCACGATCCAGATCTGCGCCACGGCGACCAGGGGTGTCACGAACGGCACGATGAACGCTATGCGGTAGAAGCTGCGGAGGCGAAGCTTGGCGTTGTTCAGCAGGACGGCGATGACGACGGCCAACGCGATCTGCACTGGCACGATGAGGAGCCACAGAACACCGGAGTTGCCCAATGACGCCCAGAACGCGGCGTTGCCGAGCAGGTAGGTGTAGTTGTCCAGGCCGATGAACTCAGCGGCCCCCACTCCGTGCCAGTTGGTGAAGCTCAGCTGGAGCGTGAACAGCAGCGGGTAGACGCTGAAGCCGAGGAAGACCAGCACGAACGGCGCCGTGAACAGATACGGGGCCAGTGCTTTTCGGGTGTGGTGGCCACCCCGGGTCCGTGTGGTGGCGACGCGGACCCGGGGGGCAGTCAGGGAGCTCATGAGTCTTGAGGATTCCGCAGCTGCCGCTGCTACTTGCGGTCGATGAGGTTGGCCTGGATGTCCTTGGCGGATGTGTCGATGACCTGCTGCGGTGTCATCGTTCCGTCCAGCATCTTCTGGATGTTGTTGCCGAGGTAGTCGACGGCCCCGGCCCACCACGACGGAATGGGAGCTCCCGCGGGAATCTGCTCACCCGCCTCGACAGCCGTGGCCCACAGGTCCTGGTTGCCCATCTCCTTGATCGGCTTGAACAGCGCCTTGTCCGGGTTCGCTGCCGGCTGGTAGGCCGGGATGGAGGTGTTGAGGCCGCCGGGGTAGACGTCGTTGGGCCCGTAGACGGCGGTGTAGCCGGCCTCGTCGAACATCATGAACTCGTAGAACAGCCACGCCAGCTGAGAGTTCTTGCCGGCCTTCGGCAGCACGAAGGATGATCCGCCCATCGCACCGCTGCGAGCGCCGCCGTCCTTCCAGGCGGGCAGGGGCATCGCGCGCCAGTCGCCCTTGGTCTTGGTGAGCTGCTGCTGCGGGGCGAAGTCGAACCAGATCGCCCAGGGGTAGAAGACCTGTTCACCGGAATCGAGTGCGCCGATGTCGGAGGGACTCAGGTATTCCGCGCGGGTGCCCAGGCCCTGCTTCTGCACAGTGTCGAGCCAGGTGAGGATCTGGGTGTACTCGGGCGAATTCAGCCGCAGCTCACCCTTGTCGTCGGCCAGGCTGGTGCCGAGCTGACTGGCGAACATCTCCAGTTGCAGCTGGCCGAGGAACGCACTCTGTTCGAGGTGGATGGGCTTGGAGCCGGGCTTGTACTGCTGGTACTTCTTGGCCGCTGCGGTCAAGTCGTCGTAAGTCTTGATCTGTCCCGGGTCGATGCCGGCGGCCTTGAGGGCGGTGGCGTTGTAGAAAAGCAGACCCGGATCGAGATCGAACGGGACGCCGTAGATCCCGCCGTTGACGGTGTTGACCGCCACCTTCTGGGGAGCGATGTCCGCCTGGTAGGGCTTCAGCACATCACTGAGGTTCCAGAGATAGTCGGCGTAGCCGCCGACCTTGGCGTCGTCGAGGAACACCCCGTCCGGGACGTCGGTGCCGGTGATGAGCGTGTTCTGCAGCTTGGCGTCGATGTCGACGGCCTGGTGGTTGACCTTGATGTCCGGGTACTTCTTGTTGAAGTCCGCGATCACCGAATCGAACACCTTGTACAGGTCTCCGGAGCGGTCCCAGATGGTGATCTCGCCCTTCGGCGACGTCTTGTCCGGCGCTTGCAGTGCGGTGGGCGCCGCCCCAGCAGAACCAGAGGATGAACCGGTGTCGCCACCTGGCGCGCAGGCAGTCACGGCAATCGCCACCATGCCGGCAAGACCCAGGCTCAGAAGGCGGGACGCGTGGCGCCGTCGCCGTGAATTCAGGTGCATGACACTCCTTTGTGTGTGCGCTCGTCGGATCGGGGACGACCTACCAACGCGTTTGCAACGTAGGCAAACCATAGCTCAGCTTGCCGACGTTGCAAAGGCTAGACTGGGAGGAATTTCGACCAGGGGAGACTCGATGGCTACGACGCTCCGCGACGTTGCCGATCGCGCACGGGTGTCCGTGCGATCGGTGTCCAATGTGGTGACCGGCTTCCAGCATGTGAGCCCGCGCATGCGGGAGCGGGTCGAGAAGGCCATCGCCGAGCTGGACTACCGCCCGAACCCCGTAGCACGGACCCTACGCACCGGTCGTACCGGCCTGTTGATGCTCGTGGTCCCCGAGATCGACGTGCCCTACTTCAGCCAACTCGCCCGGGATGTGATCGTGGCCGCGGGGGAGCAGGGGTACCGGGTGATGATCGACCAGACCGGCCACGATCACGACCGGGAACGGGCACTGCTGCGAGCGGGTGACCCGAGCATGCTGGTCGACGGCATGCTGTTCGCACCGCTGGCGACCCAGGAGGAGCTGGACGGAATCAGATCCGCATCGACGCATCCGCTGGTGCTGCTCGGGGAACACAGCTTCGATGGCCGCTTCGACCACGTCGCCGTCGACAACGTTCAAGCAGCATTCGACGCCACCCGACATCTGCTGGATTCCGGCAGGACCAGGATCGCCGCCATCGGTGCCCAGCCCAAGCTGGGCTACACCACTCCGTTGCAGCGCACCGAGGGATTCGTCCGTGCGATGCAAGAAGCAGATCTGGGCGCGACCGCCGACCTGATCAGATCAGCCCCCCGCTACGGCCGTGCTGACGGCTACACCGCTGCTGGAGAACTGCTCGCTGCTCACCCCGAGCTCGACGCGATCTTCTGCTACTCCGACTTGCTCGCGATCGGCGCGATCAGAGCGATCTTTGATGCGGGCCGCTCCGTTCCGGACGACATCGCCGTGATCGGCGTCGACGACATCGAAGAAGGCCGCTTCGCCCGGCCTGCCCTCAGCACGGTGTCTCTGGACACCGCGTTCATCGCCGAGCAGGCGGTCCGGCGCATCGCCGCCCGGATCGACGATCCCGACACTGCTGCCCAGGAAGTCATCGCCCCGCACCGCGTGCTGGCGCGGGAGAGCTCTTGAAACTCCAAGTCGGCTAACCCTTGCGCTCGCCCTGCGGCAGGCGGACTTGCTCTGAACCGCTGGCCTCACCTCAGCCTCATGAGAGCAGCCGCTGGTTCTGTTTGGCAGGATCGACGGCATGCAGCGACCGGCAGGTCAGCACTCATTCAGCCTGGTCCTCTTCGTCCCGTTTGAGGAGGAGAGACCTAGTGTCAGATCGAGCGCCCGTTGGTTCGCCGGCGGCTGGACTGCTGATGGGACGTCGTGCCCGGCCGTGTGAACCCAGGGCAGCGCTCTGATGCGCGCCTCGACACTCCGCCAGTCATAGGTCTGCGCCCAGGTCCGGATCAGGCCGTCGAAATAACCCATTTCGACAGCGTCCACTCGTCCGCCCGAGGTAGACCGATGCGGTGCACGTCGTGGATGCGAGCGGTGAGGTCCTCTGACACGGCGTCCGGATCCATCGACAATGCGGATCCCACTGATGCCATTGTCAGCGCACCATCTTCAACACGTCACGCACCAAGCGACGCGCGTCACTGCGCTCGACCGGTAGTGGGAACACCACCCGGTGGTACAAGCAAGGGTTCGTGCCGTCCGGGGTCACGCACGGCGACGGGGAAGATGTCTGGCACCTGCGTCCGAATCCGACAGAAGTGCTGCAGGACAGCTGATCCGGCGCACGGTGCAGAGCCCGTTCAGGTCCCCTGGGTCAGCACCTGGGCGGTCCGCGCATCCGCGGGGTGGAACGTCTCCACGGTCAGCTCGTCGACGGTGACGTCCTCGGCTGTCGAGACCCGTGAGGTGAGGCTGAACAGTGAGAGTTCGTGGTCGCCGTGCCGTAGCCGCAGCGGCACGACGACCTGGTGCGCGGGAGGCGAGGCGAGATCGCGTGTTCCCGGCCAGGACAGGACTTCGTCCTGCAGCTGCACCAGGCGGGGGTCGCCGGTGCTCTCCACGCGGCTGGCCAGCTGCTCGAGCAAGTGTGCACGCCACGGGCCGGGATCGATCATCCGACGTGTCAGCCCGGCCGGGTGCAGCGAAAGTCGGAGGGCATTGACGGGGGGCTGCAGCAGCGCGGGGTCGCAGCCCGCTGTGAGGACGTCGACGGCGTCGTTCGCATCGACGATGTCCCACCACCTGTCGAGCAGGACAGCCGGGAAGGGTCGATGGGCATCCAGCACGCCGCGGAGGGCATCAGCCACCCGTACCAGATCGGGATGATCGAGATCCCGCTCGTCGTGCGCCGGGGCGTAGCCGCCCGCCAACAATGCTGCGTTGCGTTCCCGCAACGGCAGGTCCAGTTGCTCGGTGAGCCTGCTGATCATCTCCGGCGACGGACGCGACCGCCCCGTCTCGATGTACGACAGATGTCTGGTGGACACTTCCACCCGCACCGACAACTCCAGCTGACTCAGTCGCCGCCGGACCCGCCAGTCCCGCAACAGCTGACCAATGGGCTGATCCCTCATCGTCTGGGTCACGACGCCGACCTTAGCCACCGTCGGGTCGCCGCTCCATGACCCCACAGGTCATCGACACGCAGCCGGGTGCTCGCCGAAGCTCGGAGGTGTTCACCGAACTCACCGATCATCGGAGTACCCACCATGACTGACATCGCCACCCGCTACCTCGCCTGCTGGAACGCCGAGCCGGCCGAACGCAGCCGACTCGTCGAGGAGACATTCACCCCGACCGTCCGGTACGTCGACCCGATGGCCGACGTGGCCGGCCACGACGGTCTGTCAGCGACGATCAGCGCTGTGCGACAACAGTTTCCGGACCTCGCCTTCCACCAGATCGGGCAGTCCGATCACCACCACCACCTGACCCGCTTCGCATGGGGCCTCGGGCCGGCCGGTGGGGAGCCCGTCATCGAGGGGTTCGACGTGGTGACCACCGCGGACGACGGCCGGGTCGAATCGGTGCTGGGCTTCCTCGACCGGGTTCCGGCCCAGTGACGGCGCCGACCCACAGCTACGCCGTCGGCGTGCTGAGCGAGGTGGATCCCGGCCCGGAGATCACCGCGTACCTGGAGGCCATCGACAGCACCCTGGCCCCGTTCGGCGCCCGGTTCCTCATTCACGGTGCACGGCCGGATGTTCGGGAAGGATCATGGTCGTCTGATCTCGTGGTGATTTCCTTCCCGATCCTGACGGTGCGCGGCTCTGGTACGAATCAGACGGCTACTGCCGGATTGCGCCGCTGCGGTCCCGGCACAGCATCAGCACCATCGCACTGTTCGTCGGGGTGGACGCAAGCCACCGGGCCACCGACATCCTGGGCCAGGAGTGCTTGGTACAGCCCGGCCCGCGCTCCGGACGCGCAGCCCGGTGATGGAACCGGACACCCAGATCGAGGCAAAGGTATACCGACTGCGCTCTTTCCTGATGATGCGCGACATGGACAGTGCCGATCTGAGCACCCCGAAGTCGAATGTGCGTCGTTGCTCCAAGGTGTCAGGCCGCGGCAGCGCGCACGGTCCCCTGCGGCCGATCTGACCGCTGCGCCGCGTTCTGTCCCGGACTTGCCTGGCACTGGTCTCCGGCCGGCATTCCTCATCGACGACGACATGCACTGTCATCCCACACTGGAGGTTCCGTGCCCAAGGGCTATTGGATCAGCGCCTATCGCACCATTTCAGACCCTGAGAAGCTCGCTGCTTACAACAAACTGGCTGCTCCCGCCGTCAAGGCCGGGGGCGGTCAAACCTTGGTCCGTGGCGGTCGGGTCGTGGCGCATGACGCCGGAATCGCCGAGCGCACCGTCCTGATCGAGTTCGACAGCATCGAGCAGGCCGTCGCGGCGCGCGAGAGTGCGACCTACCAAGAGGCGCTGAGCATCCTCTCCGACGGCGTCGAGCGCGATTTCCGCATCGTCGAAGGCACTGACTGACCGAGCGCCGCGACCCCCTGGTTGGTTCAGCTGGTCGGCGTCGAGCGCTCTCCGGGGACGGGTCCGCGACGATTGCCTCAACATTGCCACTGACTCGGACCTGCACGGGAGCCGACGCGTGTCGCAAGCTGGAGCGAGAACGGGCCTTCGCCCGACCCAAGCACGATCGGAGCTCGAGCCGGATGCGAACCGGGTGGGTCAGCCCTGGTGCCGACCGGTTCCGGTCCGGGTGCCCGCGAGCAGGCCGGGTAGGTCGTAGCCGGCGCGCTCGAACCGGTCTGGGTGCGGGGGATAGCCCTGGGCCCGAACGAGTTTCCCGTCGACGCTGGTGAATATGTCCGCGGCCTCGACGACACCTGATTCGACCCGCCCGGGCAGTGCGACGATCTCGCGGATGCGTCGGGATCCGTCGTGCTCCATCCCGATCTGCACCACCAGGTCGATCGATGCTGCGACGGTCGGCACGACGAAGAGACGTCTTGGGTAGTTGACGACCATCAGCTCGGTCCACACGCGCAGCTAGGGGCGGCGCTCCTGTGCTGCGACGGCACCAGGCGTGGGGAGGGGCCTGCAAGATAAGAAGGAGCCATGCCGTCATCGTTGGCGGCTTCCCGTCTCATCTGAGGATCCCTACCAGAGACGGTGGGGGCTTGCAGCGGGTGGCGCGCTCGGCGCCGTCTTCCCGTTCGTGGTCCCGGTGGCGATGTGGGGGTCGCAGCGTGCGGTGCGCAGTGCTGGGCCGTTCCGCCATGGGCTGTCAGTTCGGAAACCCGAGAACGGCCGCCGCGCTGCGGCACCGATCCGGAGTGGTGAGAACGTCCACCGAGTCGACAGTCTGATCGATGGCTCCAGGTAGTGCAGCCGGAGCGTTGATGTCACTCGACCGTGAGCCCACTCGCTCGATGAGGCCACACACATCCGGATCGGCGACGACTTCGAGGAGGGCCTCAGTGAAGCGATCTCCTCCGAAGACTCTGATGTCCCGGTCATGAAACTGCCTCGGCTCCGGATTTACTGATCTGGCGAGACCGAGACCATTGGTGGCGATCCCGAGCTCTCTTTGCGCGGAGCACAGTGCCTGTTCTCGCCTGCGCCACGAGCCGGCGCGCAGGGCCTCGTCAAGATGCGGGCCCACGGCGTTGGCCAACGCAAGTTGTTTGAACGCTGTGCCGAGCCACTTGGAGCAATGATCGGAACCTGTGGATGGCCCTCGGCGGGGTGACGCGAAGGAGCGCACCTTCCCGAGGATGATCTGAAGCCCAAACAAGTCTGATCAGAGCCGGCGTTGGCGCGCTGGTTCGGGAAGGTACGCCCATGCTCAAGGTAGTCCACGAGGAGAACGAGACCAACGCTCATGGCCCGGTCGGTGTTGGCGGGTCGCTGCTGGATGAGGTGGTCCGGGACGGGGCGCGGGCGATGCTCGCGGCCGCGTTGCAGGCCGAGGTCGCCGCCTACATCGACGCGTTCGCCGATCAGCTCGACCAGGACGGCCACCGGCTGGTGGTCCGCAACGGGTACCACGCCGCTCGGGAGGTGACCACGGCGGCGGGCGCGGTGCCGGTACGGGCGCCGCGGGTCAACGACAAGCGCACCGATGCAGCCACCGGTGAGCGGGCCCGGTTCTCCTCAGCGATCCTGCCGGCCTGGGCGCGGAAGTCTCCGAAGGTGGCCGAGGTGCTGCCGCTGCTGTACCTGCACGGGCTCTCGAGCAGCGACTTCGGGCCCGCGTTGGAGCAGTTCCTCGGCTCGGGTGCGGGGCTCTCGGCCCCGACGATCACCCGGCTGACGACGCAGTGGCAAGACGAGGCACGCTCGTTCAGCCAGCGGTCGCTGGCGGGCACCGACTACGTGTACATGTGGGTCGACGGGATCCACCTGAAGGTCCGCCTGACCCAGGACAAGGTGTGCCTGCTGGTGATGATCGGGGTCCGCGCCGACGGCACCAAGGAGCTCATCGCCCTCGCCGATGGTCACCGCGAGTCATCCGAGTCGTGGGCCGATCTGCTGCGCGACTGCAAACGCCGCGGGATGAGCCCGCCGGTGCTTGCCGCTGGTGACGGGGCGCTCGGGTTCTGGAAAGCCGTCCGGGAGGTGTTCCCCGCAACCCGGGAGCAGCGTTGCTGGTTCCACAAGATCGCCAACGTGCTCAACTGCCTACCGAAGTCGGCCCAGCCCGGCGCGAAGGCCGCCCTGGCGCAGATCTGGCAGGCCGAAGACAAAGACCACGCCGCCAAGGCCGCCAAGGCGTTCGCGGCCGAGTACGGCACGAAGTGGCCCAAGGCGGCCACGAAGATCACCGAGGACCTGGACGTGCTGCTCGCGTTCTTCGACTACCCGGCCGAGCACTGGATCCACCTACGCACCACGAACCCGATCGAGTCGACCTTCGCCACCGTCAGGTTGCGTCAACGCGTCACCAAGGGCCCCGGCTCGCGGGCTGCCGGCATCGCGATGGCGTTCAAGCTGATCGAGTCAGCCCAAGCCCGGTGGCGCGCCGTGAACGCACCTCACCTGGTCGCGCTCGTCCGGGCCGGTGCCACATTCGAGAAAGGCAAACTCGTCGAACGACCCGACGACTCAAACGACGAACGCCTCGTCTCGTGACACACCAATCCACAGGTCTTGACTATTCCTCGTGGACCACGCTGCCCGGGCGTCAGCTACCCAGTGTTCTGCCTCCTGGTAGGTCATCGACCGTGCGTGCCACCGCTGGATCTCAGGCTCCTGGTACGCCGAGACCAGAGCGGGAACGTCGTCCCTGACCCAAGGACGCAACAGGACCGCCCCGGTGACGAGGGTCGGCTGGTCCGTGCTCGACAGGGACCCCGGCGCGACAGTCGGCATGACGAGTGAAGGCACACCGAAATCATCGCAGCAAATGCCCGTCAGACCATCTGGGTCGTCTCAACCGAAGATCGGCATCTGAGACGGTCTCTGTGCGCGACCAAGGCGCTGTGGGACATACGCGTAGCGGTCAGCGGTCGCCTGTCAGTCCGCCGGCTGGCGGATCGACCGCTGGGTGGTGAGTTGCTCCGTCGGTAGGTGGCGGAGAGGATGGCGTGCATGATCAGGGCTGTCGTGCTCGACCTCGACGGAGTCATCCGACGCTTCGACACTGAGATCGGCGGCGAGATCGAGCGGCGTCACACCCTGGACCTTGGACTGTTGGGTCGCGAGGCGTTCGCCGAGCCTGACCTGGCGGAGGCGACGACCGGTCGCATCACCAGGGCCGAATGGATCCGGCGCATCGGTCGGCGGATCGGGAATCCCGCGGCAGCGGACGACTGGGGCTCTCAGCAGGCTCGAGTCGACTGGGAGTTGCTCGATCTTGTCGGCGACCTGCGAGCGGCGGGTCTTCTGTGCGCTGTGTTGACCAACGGCACCGATACGATCCCGCAGGAATTGGCAAGCCTCGGTGTGAGTGAGCGCGTCGATCGGGTGTTCAATTCGGCGTCGATCGGGTTCATCAAGCCGGATCAGCGGGTGTTCGAGCATGTCATCGCCGACCTGGGACTCCCGCCTTCCGAGGTCTTCTTCACCGATGACTCGCCGCGCAATCTCGTTGCCGCGCAGTCGTTAGGCATGCACACCCACCACTACCGAGATCTTCCGGGACTGCGTCGTGCCCTCCTCGCTGCTGGAGTAACGCGAGGCGTTCTCTGATCGGCAACACCTCACCTCTGAACGATCGTCCGGCGATTGGGCGACGGATCGGAGATATTGGGGTTCGACGATCAGGTGTCGACCGACCACGACTACGGGCCACGTGTGCAGGTGCTCGTGAGCTCGGAGACCGATGTCCCGAAGGTGGTCCACCTGTTGGCAGCTGCGGCGCTCCCTGAGATGTTCGGCGGGTCTCGAGTCCACTACTTCGACGCTGATCGTTCCGGGGAGCCGCAGCACCAGATCGAGGTCGCCACGGCGCCTCAGTTCTTTCGGAAACGTCTCGGCTGGGATCCGGCGCTGCCAGGAACGTTGCGTGACTGGCTCACCACCCCAACCCAGCGGCTGGCGACCCTGGTTGCGGGAGAGGTGTTCCACGATCCGGATGCTCTGCTGACCCAACGTCGGGGCGCCCTGGCCTGGTACCCGGACGACGTCTGGCGCTACGTATTGGCGGCATCCTGGCTACGGATCTCCCAGGAAGAGGCCTTCATCGGGCGAACCGGGTCGAGGGGCGACGAGCTGGGGAGCCAAGTCCTGGCAGGCCGCCTGGTGCGAGATCTGATCCGGCTGACGTTCCTGCTGGAGCGACCCTGGGCCCCGTACAGCAAGTGGCTGAGGAATAGTCAAGACCTGTGGATTGGTGTGTCACGAGACGAGGCGTTCGTCGTTTGAGTCGTCGGGTCGTTCGACGAGTTTGCCTTTCTCGAATGTGGCACCGGCCCGGACGAGCGCGACCAGGTGAGGTGCGTTCACGGCGCGCCACCGGGCTTGGGCTGACTCGATCAGCTTGAACGCCATCGCGATGCCGGCAGCCCGCGAGCCGGGGCCCTTGGTGACGCGTTGACGCAACCTGACGGTGGCGAAGGTCGACTCGATCGGGTTCGTGGTGCGTAGGTGGATCCAGTGCTCGGCCGGGTAGTCGAAGAACGCGAGCAGCACGTCCAGGTCCTCGGTGATCTTCGTGGCCGCCTTGGGCCACTTCGTGCCGTACTCGGCCGCGAACGCCTTGGCGGCCTTGGCGGCGTGGTCTTTGTCTTCGGCCTGCCAGATCTGCGCCAGGGCGGCCTTCGCGCCGGGCTGGGCCGACTTCGGTAGGCAGTTGAGCACGTTGGCGATCTTGTGGAACCAGCAACGCTGCTCCCGGGTTGCGGGGAACACCTCCCGGACGGCTTTCCAGAACCCGAGCGCCCCGTCACCAGCGGCAAGCACCGGCGGGCTCATCCCGCGGCGTTTGCAGTCGCGCAGCAGATCGGCCCACGACTCGGATGACTCGCGGTGACCATCGGCGAGGGCGATGAGCTCCTTGGTGCCGTCGGCGCGGACCCCGATCATCACCAGCAGGCACACCTTGTCCTGGGTCAGGCGGACCTTCAGGTGGATCCCGTCGACCCACATGTACACGTAGTCGGTGCCCGCCAGCGACCGCTGGCTGAACGAGCGTGCCTCGTCTTGCCACTGCGTCGTCAGCCGGGTGATCGTCGGGGCCGAGAGCCCCGCACCCGAGCCGAGGAACTGCTCCAACGCGGGCCCGAAGTCGCTGCTCGAGAGCCCGTGCAGGTACAGCAGCGGCAGCACCTCGGCCACCTTCGGAGACTTCCGCGCCCAGGCCGGCAGGATCGCTGAGGAGAACCGGGCCCGCTCACCGGTGGCTGCATCGGTGCGCTTGTCGTTGACCCGCGGCGCCCGTACCGGCACCGCGCCCGCCGCCGTGGTCACCTCCCGAGCGGCGTGGTACCCGTTGCGGACCACCAGCCGGTGGCCGTCCTGGTCGAGCTGATCGGCGAACGCGTCGATGTAGGCGGCGACCTCGGCCTGCAACGCGGCCGCGAGCATCGCCCGCGCCCCGTCCCGGACCACCTCATCCAGCAGCGACCCGCCAACACCGACCGGGCCATGAGCGTTGGTCTCGTTCTCCTCGTGGACTACCTTGAGCATGGGCGTACCTTCCCGAACCAGCGCGCCAACGCCGGCTCTGATCAGACTTGTTTGGGCTTCAGATCATCCTCGGGAAGGTGCGCTCCTTCGCGTCACCCCGCCGAGGGCCATCCACAGGTTCCGATCATTGCTCATCAGATGCTCGTGCGCTGCAAGCTCCGTGCGAGCAGCTGCAGAGCCCTTGCGGTGGAACGAGAGAACTGGTGGTGAGCACTCGCAGGATGAAGGCTGTGATCGGTTCCTTGGCTCCCGAGAGTGACGCTCAGTCCGATGCCACCGCGGAAGTTGGCGGCGCCTACGGCGCGCACCTGCCCTTTGACGCGTTCGCACACCGAGCGGACACTGACAATCGTGCCTTCCACAACTGCATGGAATTTCTCCGTCTACCTGGAGTACGGGCAGGTGTACCTGATGCCGGCTTGGGGAGACAGCGACTCGCCCGGCGAAGAGATGGACGACATGGTCGATCTGCTCGGCCACGCGTTCGATCCGGGAATCGCCTCGGGCAAGGATTCGACGGTATTTGTCCTTCCACACCGGGACGCGTTCGGTGTCCCGCTTCAGGCACAGTTGTGGGACTCGGAGCCCCCTAAGGATCTCGGCGGCTGGGATGAAGCGTTCGAGGCTTCCCTGATCGCAGGAGAGCGCGGCGTCACCTGGGTCTCGCCGACGGTCGAGGGCGTCGACATCCCCGTGCCGGCCGGACGGTATCGAGCCCGGATCAGTGGACGCGGCTTGCTTCGTCCACCCTGGGACGAGGAACTGGACGAAAAGGCATTCTCCGACCAGTACCGGATCCAGCTGTGGCCGACGACCGACATGGCTCCCCCGGAGCGGTTGCTCCGCTGGCCGCATCCCGAGACGTGCAGTTGCATCTGAACCACTCTCGCTGGAGTCCGAGCCCGTGGCTGCGTTGATGACCGCGGGACCCGCATTCGTCGGCAGGCGCCGATCCGATCCCGCCACTAGATCTGGTGACGGGCTGCTCCCAGGTGGACTGACCGACAACGTCAGACGCGGGGCTCTCGTCCGTCGCAACGAGGTGTGCCTCAGACCGCTGAAATGTCCCGCATCGGGGGTCTCAACAGGCGATCCTCAACCGGTACTGGTCTTGAGGGTGACTCCTACGAATTTCTCGATGCATCAGGCAACGCTTGCCCCTGGTGATCCCGTCTCCCTAGCGCGGGCAATGGACTCAAGCGCAAGGTGGAGAATGTGAACGTCACTTCAAGACCTGGCCGTACCCGGGGTCTGATGACCGTGCTCATCTCGGCGGTCGTCGTATTCAGTGTCAGCTCGTGCACACCCGGGACGGCGGAACCGACCGGTTCACCCCTTCCTGGCGTCACCACGCCGGCCGACTCCACAGCTCAGACTGGAACCGTGCCGTCTTCAACTGCAACCACTGCGTCATCGGCACGCTCAGCAGACAGATGTCAGGACAGCTCTGACGCAGGTGTGGATGCGCCGCTGGCAACTTACGGCGACGGCGCTTCCGCCAAGCTGCACTTTGTAGGCGGAGCGCCGCCCACCGCCCGCCTCTGCGGATCCTTCGGGGTCAAGAGCGTAGGCGGGTCGCAGAGCGGGTCGGGCGGTTCCACAACCGGCTCCTTGGCGTACCTGTTCAGCCTGGTGCAGGACAGATTGGTGAGTACCGGAGGCAGCTATTACTGGCTCGCAGGCGCCGTCGACAGCTCCGCCGCGACGGTCGTCCTCTCGCTCTCTGAGAACCCTCTGCCGGTCACCGTGACGCTGGTGCCGCTGGTCCATGGATGGAAGGGTTTCGCATTCCTGTACTCGCCGGGCCCCGGGTACTACGCACCTTCTAGCCGTAACACCCGTGGACCTCAAAATGCTGGCCTCACCGTCACTGCGAAGAACTCGGCTGGCAAGATTGTCGATTCGAGATACATCAATCTGGACAACAACACGCAGCGTGAAGTCACGACGCGGTCGACGAGATGAAGCTAGTTGACCTACGTCTGAATGGTGAAGAAGGCTTCGCAGCACCGGGTTCGCAACCGTAAACCGTCCCCGCCCCGCCGTGACCAGAGAACGAGACCAGGCAATGATGCGAGCTACTGCATCCTGTCTCTGCAGGCTGTCGTCGCTGACCCTGTTGGTGGCGCTGCTCGTCGTCAGCGCAGGCTGCAGCCCCTCCCCGGCCCGTACTGCAACGCCCCAGATGGCCACTGCGACGTCCGCGGCGTCGAATGCAAGCAGTGCGTCGACGCAGACGTCAGTCACTTCGTCGACTGCCTCCTCGCCGGCTTGCCCGTCGTGGCCCGCATCCGAGGGGCTCGGCACCTCCGATGACGACGGCAAGCCGGACTCGATCGGGAACCCCTTCTGGCGAGTGCACGGCGCAGGAACGGTCGCTGTCGACGAGGCCGATCCTCCAACGTCTTTGCGCGAAGCCGTCGGGCGTGCCGAGTTCGTCGTCGAGGGCAAGATCATCGCTGCTGAAGTTGTAGAGCCGCGCGGAGCGGATCCGACGCGGATCCGAGGCGGTGCGCGGACACTTGTCACGGTGGCCAGCGCAAACGGGCGGCAGTACAAGTTTGGGCTGGCTCGAGCCCCTTCCGCTGATTGCATCCTCTCGCAGGTTGCGCTGCCGGATCAGACGTATTTTTTCCTGTTCGCCACGCCTGCCGGGCGACAGCCGCCAGGAGCAACGGCCAGCTGTTTCGACATGGCCTGCGTTGTCGGGGCTGCCGCCCCGAGGGGCGCCACGCGGGTTCTGGGTTCGGACCCGTCCGAGCTGCGCGACATGTGGACAGACACCGGCGGGCTACGCGGAACAGACGCCATCAGGGCTTACATCGAGCAAAGCTTGAGGGGATGAAGATTTGGTTCCGCAGCGCAGCAACCAAACTAGAACGGTGAAGGGATCAGCAGGGAGCAGCGCTGGATCGATATGGGTGACGTCGGCCGACGTGAAGTGCAACCGAGTGCCGCACTGATTACGTCCAGTACACAAACGGTCCAGCCCACCCAACCGCGGAGCGGAAGCAAATGAATCAGCAGGTCGGAAGGCGCCATGTCGGGCTTGCCCGCAGCGTGCTCTTGGCGTCACTGACGACGGTCGCGATTGTCGTTGCGGGCTGCGTCGGCACCAGTACGGGGGAGCGGGCAGCCGCCGGCACATCTCCCGCTGGTGCGGGCTCTGCTGCAGTCTCTGCGACTCGCATCTCGACTGCTGCGACGGTCCGAGCATCAACAGGTCCAGACATTGGTTCGGTGGCGTCGGTGTCGGGTGGGTTCGCGAAAGCGAATGAGGTGGCTTCGCCGGTGATCACTGATTGGAGCGGCGACATCAACGGCACGACGGCGTCTGCTGCGTGGAGTAGAACGGCTGACCGACTCGTCGTGACCACATTCGGCAGCGGGTCGTGCCCGCGAGCGATACAGCGCGTCGAACTCACCGGTCCCCAAGAGATCTACCTGACAGTCGTCGACACCGGCGTTGAGCCATTGACGCCTGCAACGTCTGGCGCGGCGGCCAACTCCGTCACGTATCCGCGGGCGTGCACTCGCGATTTGCGGCCGTACACGATGGTGGTCATACCGCCGGCAAGCGCGAGCGCGGACAAAACCCTGACCGTTCGGGGACTCGGTCGGCCGATCGAACTGGCACCGATCAACTGAGCTCATCACGCTGTTCGGTCCGGCACAGTCTGCGGTGACCCAAAGCCAGCCTTCGTCGCATTTGAAGGTTCGACCGCCACAACGCCTGCTCGAGCACCAGGGTGGCCCGCCATTTCGGCCATCGCCGCCTGCTCTGGGTTTTGTACGTCTATCTGGCCGGTGGGCCACCTTTATCGCAGGTCACGACTACGACGGGATCTAGGCCACCAGGATCGCCGTCCACTACTGACGTTCACCGCATCTGGCGGTCTCATCTGACGTTCCTTCGCCGAGACCTCACCCAGCTCGCTTTCGCGCCGGCGAACCCCCGACCAGCGCAGTCTCAACAAAGTGGTCGGGGGCTTGTCTCATCGAGGGTGTCTTACTTGAGACGGGGAGCGGGGTGGGTGGGCAGACCGCGGTACAGGCTTGAATCGGTCGTTGGTGGACACTCGAGCGATGGACGACTCGAGGGGGTTGCGGGCGGGGTTCGGGCGACTTGTTGGATGGTTCTGCCGCAGGTCCGCTAGGGAGAAGGCAGATTTGCAGCCACCAAGAGACGTCTTGGGTAGTTGACACCCGATGGCCCCCGTGGAGACGGCGCGAATGGTGGTGACCTCTCGGGCGACGACAGGACGCGCCGGAACAGCATCCGGGAGTCAGCGCAAGCTCATCTCAACAACTAGACAGACTGGTGACCCTGCGGTCCGACGGTGTTGATGAGCTCCAGCAGGAGCGCAGCCGCGCCCCGGCTGTGAAGGAGGTCGAGCGCGGCGAGGTAGGGCTCGGTGAACAGGGGTTGTTCGGCGAGATCACCGAACAGGTCCCGGTTGCGGACGAAGGCCAGCTGATCCCCACCGTCCTGGAGCTGGGCGAGGGCGGCGGCGTGACGTTCGTCGGCGATCCGGTCGACGATCTCGATCGGTGTGCCCTGTTCGTCGGTGCCTTCGGCGTAGCGTGCCCAGGCCGCACAGATCGCGGCGGACAGCGGGACGGGCCGTGCGGCCGCGATGTTCTCGCGGATGACCGGCACGAGCCATTTGGGGATCCGGTCGCTGGACTCGGCGGCCAGCCGGGCGACGGTGTCCCGCACGTGGGCGTTGGAGAACCGTTCGATCAGCTCGTGGCGGTAGGCATCCAGGTCGATCCCGGGCACCGGCGCCAGGGTGGGCGTCGCCTCGTCCTGCATGTACGCCAACAGGAACCGCCGCATCGCCGGATCCTGGGCGGCGTCGTGCACCAGGCGGTACCCGGCTAGGTGACCCAGGTAGGCGATGCCCTGGTGGGAGGCGTTGAGCAGGCGGAGCTTCATCAGCTCGTACGGTTCGACGTGGTCGACGACCTGGGCGCCGACGGTGTCCCACGCCGGCCGGCCGGCGGGGAAGTCGTCCTGCAGCACCCACTGGGTGAACGGTTCGCACACGACGGGCCAGGCGTCGGTGATGCCGAACTTCTCGGCGACCATCGCGCGGTCCTCGTCGGTCGTCACCGGGGTGATGCGGTCGACCATGCAGTTCGGGAAGCTGACACAGTTGCCGACCCACCTGCCGAGCTCGGCGTCCTTCAAGGTCGCGAACTCGGTGAATGCCCGCGCAGCCAGGTCGCCGTTGCCCTGCAGGTTGTCGCACGAAAGCACGGTGAACGGTTCGATCCCGCGCTCGCGTCGTCGCCGCAGCCCCTCGGTGATCAGGCCGAACACGGTGCCGGGCACGGCTTCCGGCTGCAGATCGGCGGCGATCGCCGGTGGTGCCGGGTCGAAGTCGCCGGTGACCTGGTTGATGGAGTAGCCGCCCTCGGTGACGGTGAGCGAGACAATCCTGGTGCTGGGTGCGGCCAGCAGCTCCAGGACCGCCTCCGGGTCGTCCGGCGCGTACAGGTACTGCACGATCGACCCGATCACCTGGGCGTCCAGGGCGCCATCGGGCGACTTCGTCACCAGCGTGTAGAGACCGTCCTGGGCATCCAGCGCCTGCTGCATCCGGCGGTCTGCGGGCATCACACCGACCCCGCAGATCCCCCAGTCACGCTCACCGGCGGCGAGCAGGGCGTCGGTGTACATGGCCTGGTGGGCGCGGTGGAACCCGCCGACCCCGAAGTGCACGATGCCGACGGTCACGGCGGTGCGGTCGTAGGTAGGAGTACGGACGGACCCGGAGATCTGCTGCAGCGCTGCCGATCCCAGGGCGAGAGCAGTCGATGTCGTCACTTGACGGCTCCGAGTGACAGCCCTTGGACGAGCTTGTCCTGGGCGGCGAACCCGGCGATCAGCACCGGCAGCGAGATGCAGATCGAGGCCGCCGACATGGTGGCCAGGAACGGGTTCCGCGGATCGAACAGGCTCGGCAGGAATGTCGGCAGGGTCTGGGCGTCGATGCTGGAGGTGAGCAGCTGTGCCAGCAGCAGTTCGTTCCAGGAGAAGATGAAGCAGATCAGGGACGTCGCGGCGATGCCGGGTGCCGCGATCGGCGCGACCACCCTGGTCAGGGTCTTCATCAGGCCGGCGCCGTCGAGCGAGGCTGCCTCGAACAGGGCAGGCGGGATGTCGGCCAGGAACGAGCGCATCATCCAGACCGCGATGGGCAGGTTCATCCCGGCGTACAGGATCACCAGGAACCAGATGTTGTTCAGCATGCCGATGCTCTTGGCGATGACGAACAGCGGCACCAGCGCCGCGGCGATCGGCAGGAACTTGGTCGACAGGAAGAAGAACATCACGTCGGTCCATTTGCGGACAGGCTTCACCGACAGCGCATAGGCGGTGGGGATCGCGACGATCACCACGATCGCGGTCGAGATCACCGAGGCCATCACCGAGTTGATGATGTACGGCCAGGTGCTCTGGCCGGTCTTGGAGCCGAAGAACGCCTGGTAGCCCTCAAGCGACAGCGGCTCGAACAGGCCGGGGGTGTTGAGGGTGGCCGTCTGGTTCTTGTGGAAGCTCACCAGCAGCATGAAGAACAGCGGGGCGACGAAGATCAGCCCGATCACCCAGGTGAGGACGGTGAGCAGGGACGCGCCCACCTTGGTGCTGCGCGGCGCCCCGGCAGGGGTAGGGCGGTGGGCGGCGGTGGCGCTGCCGGCAGCAGGAACGGTGGTGGTCATCGCGCGTTCTCCTCCTTGAACAGGCTGGACACGGTGCGCAGGGCGAAGGTCGCCACGATGATGGTCAGGACCACGACGACGACTCCCTGCGCTGAGGCGAGGCCGTAGTCGCTGTCGGCCTGGATGGTCCGGAAGATCAGGTACGGCAGGTTCTGGGTCTGCGGGTTGAGTGGTGTCAGGGTGAACACCGCGTCGAAGTTCTGGATGATGTAGATCGCGCCGAGCAGACCGGCGAGCTCCAAGTACTGCTGCATGTGCGGCAGCGTCAGATTGCGGAACACCTGCCACGGCGTCGCGCCGTCGACGGCGGCGGCCTCCAGGATGTCGCCGGGACGGGACTGCAGTCCGGCCAGCAGGATCAGCGTCATGAACGGCGTCCACTGCCACACCAGCGTGATGATCACCGTCAGCATCGGGTGCGACGAGGCGATCGAGATGGTGGCAGCGGCCGCATCCGGGTTGAACAGACGTTTCACCGAGGTGAGGATCCCGGCGAGCAGGCCGTTGCTGGCGTCGAAGACGCCGTAGCGGAAGAACGTCGCGGCGGCGACCGGCACGATGAGGAACGGGGCGATCATCATCGTCCGGACGGCGCCCCTGCCACGGAACTTCCGATTCAGCAACAGCGCGATGCAGAGTCCGAACACGAGCGAGATCAACACCACCGACACCGTCAGCACCACCGTGTGCCACAACGCAGAGAGGATCGCCTCGTCCTTGAACACCTGCTCGTAGTTGCGCAATGTCCAGCCGGAGATCCTGGGCCGGTCACCGTCCCAGCGGCGGAACGACAGCAGGATCGTCACGATGAACGGCAGCTGGGTGACGATCACGGTGAACAGCAGGCCGGGCAACAGCGGCGCCCGGCGGACCCAACCCTCGCGCTTGGCGCGGCGATTGACCTCGGCGGCCACCTTCTTCGACGTCTCGGCAGGACGCTGCAGGGTTGTGGTCATGACGGGTTGGCTCCGGATTCTGATGCTCGGAAAGACAGCAGCGGCGGAGCCCAGGGTTTCGGGCCCCGCCGCTGCAACTCGTGTCAGCGAGGTTAATGGAGTGTTCGCGATTCGTTGGTGGACAAACAAATAGCAAGCGTCAGCTAGCTACTTGTACTCGTCGCCGACGTCCTGAGCCTTCTTCTGCGCAGCAGCAAGAGCCTGCTCCACAGTGCCGTTCCCAGCGATGACTTGCGCCAGTGAGGCGGTCACGTCGTCGCCGAGTGCAGTGAACTCGGGAATGTCGACGAACTGAATACCGACAGTGGGACGCGCCTGCACGCCCGGGTTGGCCGGGTCGGCGTTCTGCAGCGCCGTCAGGGTCGGACCCGAGAACGCGCCCGCGGCCTTGACGTAGTCAGGGTTGCTGTACGTGGAGATGCGCTTGCCCGACGGAACCCGGGGCCATCCCAAATCCTCGCCGACGAGCTGCTCGTACTGGGCGGAGGACGCCCACGAGATGAACTGCCAGGCAGCGTCCTTGTTCTTGGAAGCCTGCTCCATGCCCCACGACCAGGTGTACAGCCATCCCGAGGACTTGGTCTCCTTGACGGGAGCCTGCACGTAGCCGACCTTCCCGGCGACCGGCGAGTCCGCGGACTCCACCGAGCCGGCAGCCGACGTCGCGTCGTACCACATGGCTACCTTGGACTGGACGAAGTCGTTGAGGCACTCGGTGAAACCGGCCTGGGACGGGCTGACCTGGCCGTGTTCCTTGAGGAGCTTGACGTAGAAGTTGACGGCCGCCACGGTCTTCGGATCGGTCAGCAATGCGTTCCAGTCCTTGTCGAACCACGCGCCACCGAAGGTGTTGATCACGGTGGTCAGCGGTCCGCCGAGCTGACCCCAGCCGGGCAGACCGCGCAGGCAGATGCCCTTCATGCCGGACTGCGCACCGTCGACCTTCGCAGCCGCTGCAGCGACCTCATCCCAGGTCGGGTTGTCCGACAGCTTGACGCCCTTGTCCGCGAAGACATCCTTGCGGTACATCAGGAACGACGACTCGCCGTAGAACGGCTCGCCGTACAGTTTGCCGTCGTTGGACAGCGACTGGTTGAACGCGGGGAAGATGTCGCTCTGGTTGAACGCGGTGTCGTTCTTGGAGTAGTCGGTCAGATCGGCCAGCCAGCCGTTCTTCGACCAGATCGGAATCTCGAAGTTCGACAAGGTCGCGACGTCGTACTGGCCGGCCTGGTTCTTGAACTCGATGTCTGCCTTGGCGCGCATGTCGTTCTCCGGCAGCACCGTGTAGTTCACCTTGATGCCGGTCTTGGCGGTGAAGTTCGCCTCGGTCAGCTTCTGCAGGTCGGTCATCTGCGGGTTGGCGACCATCAGCACATTGATGGTCTTGCCGTCGGTCGCCGGGTTCTTGGTGGGGCCTGCATCGGTGGAGCCGCTGGAGCTGCTCGGGGTCGAGCTGGAACCACCGGTAGCGGAACCGGTGGCTGCGGAGGTAGACGCAGGAGTGGAGACTGCGAAACCATTGCCGGTGCTGCTGGCGGCGGCCGCGGTAGCGGAGGTGGTTCCTGCTGCGTCGCCCGAGTCGCTTCCGCAGGCGGACAAGCCGACGGCGACCAGAGCGGTCAGACCGACGGCCAGGGTCTTGCGTGTTGAACGCATCGTTGCGTTTCCCTTCGAGGGTGGTGGGGGTGACGATTGAGGTGGTTGTCGGTCAGCTCCGCGAGAGCGGACCGACGCGGCACGGGACGCTCATCGCGGATGTGGCGCGATGGTTGCTGCGGTGAGGCTGTCGTTGACGTGGTACGCCAGATGACATCGACCTCGGAGCAGTCCGAACTTGCCTCGTCGACTCACGGTCGCCGGCCGCGAGACGGCGATACCAGAGCCAGTTGAGTCGCTGTCATACCCGGTCGTGCAACTTCCCAGTGACTTCGTGGCTGACTGTAAAGCATCCGGGCCGACCATGTCACGGGTGTCATCGTAACGAACTCGCAACGCCCGTCACTGGTCATGACGGCAGCAGACGGGCGGGCCGCGCGGAGACGCGGCCAGAGCGTTTCGGGCGGTGCCTCGTTGTCGCAGTTGACAATCGCGGTACGTCGACCCAATGATGCAGCTGTAAGACACGCGTGTCATGTCGGGGTGATCGTTCCTTGCCGGACGTATCGGGTTCTTCGGATCAACGTTGAGAGGGGGAGCGGTGTCGACCTCTGCTCCGTTGCGTGCCGGCATCGACCTGGGCAGTACTGCCTTCAAGCTCCTGATCACCGATGAGGGCGGCACAGAGCTGGTTTCAGAGCAGGTGGCCACGCCTTGGCTGCTGGGCGCGCATGGGGCAGCTGATTTGCCGGTGGACCGGTTGCTGAGTTCGGTGAACACTCTCATGACAGCTGCGGCGCACAGGCTGGACGCCCTGCACAGCCCACCGGTGGGTGCGATCGGCATCTCCGGTATGGGGGAGAGCGGTTTCTTGGTCGATCCTCAGGGGCAGCCCGTCGCTCCGGCCTTTGCGTGGTTCGATCCGCGAGGTGCGGCTCAGGTGGCAGCTTTTCCGGCCCCGGTTCGCACACAGTTCGCTGGCCGGACCGGGCTTCCGCTGGGCACCCAGGTTACGGTGGCGAAAATCGCGCTCCTGCGCGACGGCGGTGTCGACCTGGCCGGCCTGCGATGGCTCAACCTGCCGGAGTTCGTCGCCACAGCCCTGGGCGCTCGTGCCGTCAGTGAGTATTCGCTGGCTTCTCGAACCGGACTTCTGGATCAGGACACCGGCCTGGCATGGCGCGCAATGGCAGACCATCTCGGCGTCGATGATGACTTCCTGCCGCCACTGGTCGCTTCCGGAGAGCACCTGGGCACGGCCGGGGTGTGGCTTCCCGAGCGGTTCGCTGGCGCTGCGATCACGGTGGCCGGCCACGACCATCTCGTCGCCGCTGAATCCTCAGGTCCGATACCCGATGACCACTACTACGTCTCTCTCGGCACAGCCGAGGTTCTGCTACGAGTGTTGGACAGACCGCTTGGCTACGAGGCCCGCGCGCGCCTGGCGTCGATGCTCATCAACGAGGTGCGGCACATCGTCCCCGGCAAGCGCGTCCTGGTGGCCGGATGCAAGAGCGGTCTGCTGCTGAGGCGAGCGCTGCAGCTGACCGGTGTCCGTGACCGCGCCAGCCGCGGCACGTTGGACGATGAGGTGATGGCGTTGCCGTTGGAGGGAACGCTCCCCGAGGGCGGAATCGCGGTAAGCGGCGCCCGCAACGACGATGGGGTGCTGAAACTCGAGCTGCAGACAGATGACGTCAATCCGGCAGAACTGTTCGGTGCGGTGCTGCGGCACAGCAACGCCGAGATCACCAGGCTCATCTCGGCGATAGACCAAGAACTGCCGGCTGCGAACTCGTCCACCCTCACCGGCGGCTGGGCGGACATGAAGAGCGTCCAGCGTGCTCGTAGCCGGGTGCTGCCATCTCTGTCGATCTCGCAGCGCCAGCAGGAAACAGCTTTCGGGGCCGCGCAGATCGCCGCGCGTCTCCTGACCGATCAACCCCTGGTCTGAGCAGCTGTCATCAGACCGCCGCCCGGCGTCAGTCCGACCCATCTGGCCATCCGGCCTCTACCGAAGGAGCACCCATGAACGCTCTCAACACGTTGGAACGTCGTGCCTTGCAAGCAATCTCGAACGAGCAAGGCCGCATCCTGATCGTCGCGGCCGATCAGCGAAACGGCATGAGGGCCGCCATGGCCGGGCCGGAAGAAGACCCCAAGGACATCGATGTCACGCAGCTCGCAGCGGCCAAGGCGGACCTGGTGGAATACTTGGCCAACAACGCCCCAGCGATCCTTCTTGACCCCGAAGTCGCACTCCCCGCGATCGTGGATGACGGCGTCCTGAGCCGAGACACTGCGCTGGTCGTCGGATTGGACGCTTCCGGCTTCGAAACCCAAGACGGGTTGCAGTACACCAAGTTCGTCGATGGGGTCACCCCGCGCACCGTTCGCGATCTCGGTGGCGACGTTGCCAAGATGCTGTGGTACACCCGACCGGACCGTCAGGACGAGGACTCCCGAGTCGCACAGGACATCCGCGACCTGGTCGAGGCCTGCGAGGCCGAAGGCATTCTGCTAATCGTCGAGCTGCTCACCTACGAGCTTGAGGGCGAGACGGATGAGCACTACCAAGCAGCCTTCGGGGGTCTGGTCGTCGAAGGGGCCCGCCTGGCCGTGGCCTGCGGCGCCAAACTGCTGAAGCTGCAGTACCCGGGCTCCGCCGAGCTCTGCGCCGCGGTAACCGAAGCCGCCGCAGGCGTGCCGTGGGCTGTTCTGTCAGCCGGTGTCGACCACGCGACCTTCATCCAGCAGGTCCGGACAGCCATCGCTCACGGAGCCGCCGGCGCCATGGCCGGGCGCTCCCTGTGGAAGGACAGCCTCTCGACGTCAGCCAGCACCCGCCGGGACCTCCTCACCAACCGGGCACGTCCACGCCTTCGCGAACTCAACGACGCTGTCAACTCCTGACACCCGGGCCGTGGATTGCACCGCCCACGGCGTCTTTGCGCACCGCAGATCCGGTGACACGGGTGTCCCGCCCCGGAGCCCTGGTCACCCGGTGCGCGGTAACCTCCGGGAAGTCATACACGCACAGCTCGAGCGTCCGCTCGAACGATCACTGTCACTAGGACCGTCAACGATGAGCACGATGCGCGAGGTAGCGGCGGCCGCCGGGGTCAGCGTCAAGACCGTCTCCCGGGTGTTCAACGGTGATCCGCACGTGCTGCGACCCACTCGTGAACGCGTCCAGGCGATCCTGCGTGAAATGAATTACGTGCCAAGTGATCTGCCGGCCGCGCTGCGCGCAGGACGCGCATCCGTCATCGGGGTCGCCATCCCGGACATCATCGACCCGTTCTTCGCCGCGATCACCCAGGCGGTTCAGATCTCGGCCAATGAACGCGGCATGCAGACCCTGGTCACCAGTCTCGGCGGTGACGTCTCTGCCGAACCGTCGATGGTCGAAGGTCTGCTGAAGCGTGGGCTAAGCGGGTTGATCATGACCCCGATCGGCCCGGACCAATCCTACCTGCGGGCATGGTCGGGCAAGGTCCCCCTGGTGTTCGTCGACCGACAGCCAAGTCAGTTGGCGGCTGACAGCATCTCCGACGATGACGAGGGCGGCGCCGTTCTGGCCACGCGGCATCTGCTCGAGCACGGACATCGCCGGATCGCATTCTTGGGGGATCACCCGGTGTTCTTGACGACCATCAAACGAGTCGAGGGCTATTGCGCTGAACTTGGCCGCTCCGGGATCGAACCCGATGAGGATCTGATCGTCCCGGGCGTCAACGACCGCGCCGAAGCCCGTGAGGCTGTCACCAGGTTGCTCGCCCTGCCTGACCCGCCGACGGCGATCTTCTCCTCGAACGCACGATGCACGATGGTCCTGCTGCCGGCCATCGAGAACCTCGGCCTCGCGGTGGTCGGCTTCGGCGACTTCCCGATGGCTGATGTCGTCACCCCATCAGTGACCGTCATCGACCAGGACCCGCACAAGATCGGCCGACTGGCAGCCGAACGGGTCTTCGATCGACTGGACCACCCCGCCCGCCGCTTCCGGCGACGGACTGTGCTGCCGGTCGGACTGAGACGCCGGCGCTCATGCTGTGCCACCCCACAGAACCCCGCGGGCGAGCCCTGCACCTGAAGCGGACACCGTGCCGCACCCTCCGCGTCCCAACTGGGCCGGATCGATTCCTGGAAAGGCCTGAGTCAAATGAGCGAGTTTGAAGGTCGCACGATCTTGGTCACCGGCGCCGGAGGCGGCATCGGTGGCGCCGTCGTCCGACAGCTGAAGGACAAGGGGGCCACGGTGATCGCCGGCGGCCGCACCGCGGAATCGCTGGAGGACATCGTCGCATCCACCGGCACCGCAGCGCTGGCGTTCGACCTGACGAGCGAGGACAGCATCCGCGACGCCCTCGATGGCGTGGACCTGTGGGGCGTGGTCAACTGTGCCGGTTTCGGCGGCGAGATCGCCGGCCCCCAGGACACCGACATCTCAGTCTTCGACGAGGCGGTGACCGTGAACACCCGCGGCGCGCTGCTGGTCATCAAGTACGCCTCCCGGACGCTGATCGCTGCCGGCAACGGCGGATCGATCGTCAACGTGTCCAGCCAGGCAGCACTCGTCGCCCTCCCCGGGCACGTCTCCTACGCAGCATCGAAAGCGGCGCTCGACAGCATCACCAGGGTCAGCGCCCTTGAACTCGGTCCGCATGACATCCGGGTCAACAGCGTGAACCCGACGGTCGTCATGACCCAGATGTCGGCGTCCTACTGGGGTCGACCCGAGATCGAGAAGCCGTTCCTGGATGCCATGCCGCTGCACCGCTGGGCCACCGAGGACGATATCGCCGGACCGATCGTTTTCCTGCTCAGCGACGCCGCCTCGATGATCACCGGCGTCAGCCTTCCCATCGACGGCGGTTACACCAGCCGCTGATGCCGCTTCGCGCCCCGAGGCGGTATCCGAGCGACCCGCTTCCGACCACACGAAGTACGACCGCCACCGGGAGACAGCTCCATGACCAGCGAACACCCTGTCCCATCGAACCCTGTTGTCCCAAGAGCGGACTTCGACGAGCTGGCAGATCTTGTCGATGCGGCCCGGGCCCTTGTCGTGCCCGGCGAACGACGCATCCTGGGCATCACCGGGCCTCCCGGGTCAGGGAAATCAACCCTGGCCGACTTCCTGGTGATCGCGCTCGGTCAGGATGCTGTTCTGGTCAGCATGGATGGGTTTCATCTGGATGATCCCGAGCTCATCAGAATGGGCCGGTACGCACGCAAAGGAGCATCCGACACCTTCGACGCTGCCGGATACGTAACGCTGCTCCGACGCCTGCAGGATCAGCTCGAGCCCATCGTCTATGCACCACGGTTCGAGCGGGCGGCGGAGAAATCGATCGGATCGGCGGTACCTGTGTTCAGCAATACACCCCTGGTCATCACCGAAGGCAATTATCTACTCGCTGATCAGCCGGATTGGCGGCCCGTCCGAGCGTTGTTGGATCAATGCTGGTATGTCGACCCGGACGAAGACACCCGCATCCAGCGTCTCGTCGCCAGGCACATCAGCCATGGCCGCAGCGTCGAGGAGGCCGCCGAACGGTCGCAGGGCTCGGATGGCGCCAACGCGGCGATCGTCAGCGGAACACGCCACCGCGCAACACGAATCGTCCGCGTCCCGGTATTGGCATCGAATGAAAGGGTCATCGGATGATCGCGGAACTGGAAACCGGCACGCTGGCCGTCGTAACGGGGGGCGCCCGCGGAATCGGGTTGGCCGTGATTCGCATGCTCACGCGAGAGCGAGTGGGCGTGGTGTGTATCGACACGAGCGAGGCCGACGGTTCCGAGTTCCTGTCGATCACACAGGACGCAGGCGTGCCTGGTTACTTCCTCCCTGTGGACGTGCGCCGCCGCGATGATGTGTTCACCGCTCTGGACAAGGCCGCCACGATCGGTCGCGTTCGATACGCAGTCAACTGCGCAGGCGTCGACAGCGTAGGTCCATCGGAGCAGGTCTCGACGCAGGACTGGTCCCGGGTTCTGGACATTGACCTGACGGGACTTTTCTACTGCTGTCAGGCCGAACACCTGGCCATGCGCGAGCAGGGTGGCTCGATCGTCAATGTTGCCTCGATGTCCGGTCACATCATCAACCGCGGCGCACCCGCGCACGCCGCGTACTCCGCAGCCAAAGCCGGCGTCATCCAAGTATCCAAAGCATTGGGTGTCGAGTGGGTGGAAGATCGAGTTCGCGTGAACTCCATCAGCCCCGGCTATGTCCGCACCGCTCTCACCGCGAACAACCCGCCAGAGATGAACGCGGAATTCGCCGCGCACACCCCGCTCGGCCGGATGGCCGAGGTTGGCGAAATTGCCGCACCGATCATGTTCCTGCTCAGTGACGCCGCCGCTTACATCACCGCCACCGACCTGGCCGTCGACGGAGGCTATCTCGCATGGTGATCTGCGCGTGATGCGTCGATCTGCACGAGCTGACTGGTTCTCAGAGCCAGGGACGGAACGCCGCACACCATCGCGAGGCTTGTCGGGATCTGGATCGGGACGGTGCCCGTTGTGGTATCCAGAGATGAACCCGCTCTCTTTGAACACCATGTCCTCGGTCCTCGCCATGGTGTCAGCGGCGAAGACCGGGGCCGTCCACGCATTGTCTTGAGTTGGGTCTGCTGCTCGGATTGGTGACTGCTGTGCTGGCGCGTTCAGGAGGCCGTCTGACAACGGCGGCGTTACGCGCAGCGATGTCTCGGCCCACACTGCGGCAGTGTCCGCGGGGTCTCAACCGATGATCTGTCGCTCTCGTGTGACAGTTTGAGGAGCGGGATGATCGCCGCCCGCACGTCAATCGAGACGGCGCCGCGTAGCGATCGAGGTGACCACCCGGCAGTGAGGGAGATTCGCGGAATGAAAGCTTGCAACGAGCGCCTGGCTGACGGGAAGCGGGCACCGGACCGGGGCCTCCGCCGCAGGTCAGGTAGGGAGACGGTGGTTTTGCAACCACGAAGGGACGTCTTGGGTAGTTCGATGGTCCTGGTTTGCAGTACGCGACATGAGGCCCACTCGGGGGAAGCGGGCTGTGTGGCCGACTCCTCACGCGGCGTCGTGCCGTCGACTACCGCCGATGATCGCGGCGGGGTGATGCCACGATCGCCGCTCCGCGCTCGCGTGATCCCTGGCAGGTACCGCGTCTTAGTCGGGCTCTCTGGTCCCCAGCGGCCGGAACCTCCGGACGGGCCAGGGCGGCTCACTTAGTGTGCGTGGATAGCCCCGGCTGTGACGCCGCGTGTTCACTCGTAGGGGTGCACTTGCCCGAGCTCAAGCAGGTTGTCGTTGTTGATCTACTCATCCGAGCTTATCGATCGGGTATGAATCATGTATCCGGCGGTTGCCGGTCCAGGCGCCTGACCAGGACGGCGCATTCAGGGGGCGTTGTGCATCTCATCAACCGGCGGTTTCTGTCCAGCAGGCACTTGGTCGGCAGCGCGGTCCTAGCGCTTGCTTTGACGGTGTCAGCTGCGTCGCTCGTTTCCGGGGCATCAGCTCCGGTCGGCGCCGCGTTCTCACCGCAGCAACGGGTTGTGGCCCCGACGGTTGTTGCGGCGACGAGCGGCTCGGCTGCTTCTCCAGTGCCGGGCGTGCGATTCGTTGGCTCGGGCGATTGGGCGACACCGAACGGTCGGTCGGACGGGTCGAGATGGAACGCGGTCGAGCGGCCGATCACGGTAGGGAACGTTGCAGCGGTCAGCGAGTTGTGGCGATCTGACGACGGGTTCATTCAGTCGCAGGAGGAGTGGTTGGCGGCCGGCGAGTTGCTGATCTTTCGCGGTGGTGACGGGATGGTCGCAGTCGATGCGGCCACCGGGCAGCGTCGATGGGAGTTCAGCGGCGGCGTCCAGTCGATGACTGCCGTGGGGTCGTCGCTGTACATCCGGGGCTACCGCACGGGAGTTGGCAGCACGACCGGCGTGATGGCGCTCGACCTCACCTCCGGTCGCACCAGGTGGAGCACACCCACAGATGTCAATGGTTCGCCGTACGGAACCAATCTTGTCACCGCAGGAGGTCTACTGTTGGGGACCTACTTCGATGGCAGTGTCCGGGCCTTTCGGCTGTCGGATGGCCGCCTGATGTGGAGAACCGCCGGCCTGTTCCTCGGCCAAGCAACGATCGATGGATCGACCGTGGTGGTCGGTGCCGCTCTCTCGAGGGACATCGGTCTGCGAACCCCTGTTGTTCTCTCCCTGCGGACGGGCAAGGTCCTGTGGCAGGGGAGCGGCGGAGGGTTCTTGCGTGGTTTGACTGCCCGGTCAGGTTCCATTTGGGCGATTGCCGGTAGGTACGTGTACCGCTGGAACACCAAGGCTTGTCTCGGACCTGATGCTCCACGGATCTGCCAGCCCGAGTGGGTGAGCGAACCGATCATGTACAGCCCTGGACAGAATGCAACAGGTCCGATTGAGCTCTTCGCGGTGGGAACGAACGCTACGACGTTCTTCGCACGCGGGGAACCCGAGCTGTACAAAGACCGTGTGTACGGCTGGGATTTGTTCACGGGAGCCCTGAGGTGGTCCGGGTGGATTCCCCGCCAGAGCGAGCTGGTCTTGTCGGGCACGCAGCTGCTGGCTGAGTCCTCAGTAGGCAATGAAGAGGTCCCCCGCGCAGAGGTCGTGACGGTGTATGCGACAGCGGTCTGCACGGACTGCGTACCGCTGACGGGCGCGATCATCCCGTCAGCGGGCGCAGATGGATCGGACAGGCCCACAGGCATCATCGTCGGTAACGGTCGTCTCCATCTGAGATGGGACAACAAGATGGTGACCGTGTCCCTTCCGTCAGCTGCACCGCCGTCTGCACCCACGTTGAGCCCACCTATCTGGACACCCAGTGGCGGCACTCCGTTCCGCTATGGCACTCCGACAGACAGACCCTGGACCGGCGACTGGAACGGCGACGGTCGCGATACTCCGGGCGGCTATCGCGGCGGAAAGTTCTTCGCGCAGAACCAGTCAGGGACGCCGGACACGATCGTGACCTGGTCGAGTCCTGGAGCCACGCCTGTGGTCGGAGACTGGAACGGCGATGGTCGTTCCACGGTGGGACTCTGGAAGGCCGGCGTGTTCCAGCTGCGCGACACTCTCACCAACAGCGGAGCGCGCGACACCACCATCCAATACGGACGGACCGGAGACCTGCCGTTCGTCGGCGACTGGAACGGGGACGGCCGAACCGACATGGGCTACAAACGCGGCAACGTCTACTACCTCCGATATCTGGGAAGCTTCCGTTTCGGCTCACCCACCGACACACCCGTGATCGGCGACTGGAACGGCGACGGAACAGACACTATCGGCCTCAAGCACGGCAACACCTACCTGCTCTCGAACGACAACAAGACCGTCGCCTACACCGTCGCAGCCGGACTGCCGGCAGATGTCGCAGTCGCAGGTGACTTCGCCGGCGACGGAACGACGGAGCTCACCACTATCCGACGGATCTCCTAACAACCTGTTTGTCGGAAACCGACGAGCGGACTCAGCAGTGGCAGAAATGTCCCGAGTCGTGCCGGGAGAGCCCACCAGAGGCGGGTTCCGGGGATGCGCCTAGCTGCCATCCGACGGTGACTGTCAGTAAAATGAGCTCCGGGAAAGCGTACGAATGCGGTCGTGTACCTCTTGGACGAGTTGTTCTTCGTCGTCTCCTTGCGGGAACTGCAACTGGTCCAGTGAGTGCAGTACTGCCGATGCGGCGTCTGGGTGTGCCGCGCCGCGGATCATCGGTGCTTCCATGCAACCACTCTCCCCTTCGCCGACCGACGAGGCGTCCGCCTGACCGGGTAGGCCGTCGGCACGATGCCGGCAGATCGTCGGCGATCGCGCATCGAGGTCAGCCGATCTCGATGGCCGCCCACTGATAGTGATTTCCGCTGTCGAATCAACCCCTGGTCTGGAAGGTGATCAGGTGACCGATCCCGCTGAGGAGCGACTGAACCTGCTCGTCGGTTCGTTGCGGGAACAGGTGCCCGTGTTCGTCGATCTGGGGTGATCGAATGAGTTGATCCCCAGAGTCCGATCGCAAGAAGGCTGCCAGATCGGAGAACGCGCCGACGAGTGGTCGCTCCGCTGTCTGTCAAGTCAAGTGAGACACGGGGGTGTGAGTTCATTTCGGTGGTTCTGGTGGGGGCTGGTTGATCCAGGACTTCTCCGGTCGTCGGGGTGGGTGGGGTCGTCGGCCGAACCGTGCGGGGGTGGCGTGGTAGGCGGTGGTGAGGGTGGTTTGACGGGCGTCGTCGATCGCGTCGGCGGTGCCGAAGTGCACCGATGATGGGGTGTGCCAGCCGATACCGGAATGCCGGTGGATGTAGTTGTATTGGTGAAAGAACTCGGTGCAGAACTGCTTGGCGTGTTCCAACGATTCGAAGTGGTCGGGAAAGTCGGGCAAGTATTTCAGGGTTCGGTACTGCGCTTCGGAGTACGGGTTGTCGTTGGACACGTGTGGGCGGGAATGGGATCGGGTGACCCCGAGGTCGGTGAGCAGCATCGACACCGGCTTGGATGTCATGGAGGTGCCTCGGTCGGCGTGGACGCTGTGCGGGGCGCTGTCTGTCAAGTCAAGTGAGACACGGGGGTGTGAGTTCATTTCGGTGGTTCTGGTGGGGGCTGGTTGATCCAGGACTTCTCCGGTCGTCGGGGTGGGTGGGGTCGTCGGCCGAACCGTGCGGGGGTGGCGTGGTAGGCGGTGGTGAGGGTGGTTTGACGGGCGTCGTCGATCGCGTCGGCGGTGCCGAAGTGCACCGATGATGGGGTGTGCCAGCCGATACCGGAATGCCGGTGGATGTAGTTGTATTGGTGAAAGAACTCGGTGCAGAACTGCTTGGCGTGTTCCAACGATTCGAAGTGGTCGGGAAAGTCGGGCAAGTATTTCAGGGTTCGGTACTGCGCTTCGGAGTACGGGTTGTCGTTGGACACGTGTGGGCGGGAATGGGATCGGGTGACCCCGAGGTCGGTGAGCAGCATCGACACCGGCTTGGATGTCATGGAGGTGCCTCGGTCGGCGTGGACGCTGTGCGGGGCGGTGCCGTTGCGGCCGATCGCGTCGGCGATGAAATCGGCGGCCAGATTCGATTCCTCGCAGGTCGACACCAACCAGCCCGGGTTGTAGCGGGAGTAGATATCGATCAGCACGTACAAGTGGTAGAAGGTTCCTTTAGCCGGTCCGCGGAGTTTCGTGATGTCCCACGACCACACCTGTGACGGCGCATCGGCCATGAGCTCCGGTTTCACTTCCGGTGGATGTGTTGCCTGCCTGCGCCGTTCACGGGTCTGGCCGGCGTTGCGGGCGATCCGGTACATGCTGGACATCGAGCACAGGTACCGGCCTTCGTCCAGTTCCCGGGCCCAGATCTGCCCGATCGCTAGATCCGCGTACGGCTTCGTGTTGATCAGGGTGAGCACCGCTGCCCGCTCCTGGGCGGTCAGTACCTGACCGTTGTCGGGCACCCGGCGGGCCTGTTTCGGCCCGAGGATCGGGTCGGCCCGCTGCCGGTAGTGGCTGGCCCGCGGTCGACCGATCAAAGCGCACGCCGCCTTCGTGGTGACCTGCGCGGCGTGGAGCTCGGTGAACGTCGCGCTCATCGCGTCGTCGGTGGCGGCGGCGTGTCCGTGCTCTCGGAGATGGTTTCCAAGAGCCCTTGCAGTTTTCCCATTATTTCCACCACCGCCTGAGACTTCGCCAATTCTCTGGTCAATCGAACATTCTCGGAGCGCAGCCGATCCGCTTCCGACGATTTCTGCGGCGACCGGTGGGAACTGCGTTTCGGGATCAAGCCGGCCGCGCCGGCGTCACGCTCGGCGCGCCACTCCCGGACCTGCGATTGGTACAAACCCTCACGCCTGAGCACCGCGGCTTTCTCACCGTGCGGGGCCGACTCGTACTCGGCGACCACTCGGGCCCGGAACTCTGCTGTGAACGACCGTCGGAGCGGTTTCGCCGCCGGGTTCGACACCTCCTCCACCGCCCCGTCAAGGCCGGTGGGGTCCTGCACACTGTTGGTCACTTGTTTGTCTCCTGTCACGCCCTACAGCGTTGCACCCCGGGGGACTTCCGGATGTCTCACTCAAGCCTGGCAGGTAGGGGGGCGGTGCCGTTGCGGCCGATCGCGTCGGCGATGAAATCGGCGGCCAGATTCGATTCCTCGCAGGTCGACACCAACCAGCCCGGGTTGTAGCGGGAGTAGATATCGATCAGCACGTACAAGTGGTAGAAGGTTCCTTTAGCCGGTCCGCGGAGTTTCGTGATGTCCCACGACCACACCTGTGACGGCGCATCGGCCATGAGCTCCGGTTTCACTTTCGGTGGATGTGTTGCCTGCCTGCGCCGTTCACGGGTCTGGCCGGCGTTGCGGGCGATCCGGTACATGCTGGACATCGAGCACAGGTACCGGCCTTCGTCCAGTTCCCGGGCCCAGATCTGCCCGATCGCTAGATCCGCGTACGGCTTCGTGTTGATCAGGGTGAGCACCGCTGCCCGCTCCTGGGCGGTCAGTACCTGACCGTTGTCGGGCACCCGGCGGGCCTGTTTCGGCCCGAGGATCGGGTCGGCCCGCTGCCGGTAGTGGCTGGCCCGCGGTCGACCGATCAAAGCGCACGCCGCCTTCGTGGTGACCTGCGCGGCGTGGAGCTCGGTGAACGTCGCGCTCATCGCGTCGTCGGTGGCGGCGGCGTGTCCGTGCTCTCGGAGATGGTTTCCAAGAGCCCTTGCAGTTTTCCCATTATTTCCACCACCGCCTGAGACTTCGCCAATTCTCTGGTCAATCGAACATTCTCGGAGCGCAGCCGATCCGCTTCCGACGATTTCTGCGGCGACCGGTGGGAACTGCGTTTCGGGATCAAGCCGGCCGCGCCGGCGTCACGCTCGGCGCGCCACTCCCGGACCTGCGATTGGTACAAACCCTCACGCCTGAGCACCGCGGCTTTCTCACCGTGCGGGGCCGACTCGTACTCGGCGACCACTCGGGCCCGGAACTCTGCTGTGAACGACCGTCGGAGCGGTTTCGCCGCCGGGTTCGACACCTCCTCCACCGCCCCGTCAAGGCCGGTGGGGTCCTGCACACTGTTGGTCACTTGTTTGTCTCCTGTCACGCCCTACAGCGTTGCACCCCGGGGGACTTCCGGATGTCTCACTCAAGCCTGGCAGGTAGGGCTCCGGCATTGCCTTGTCGATCACTGCGGTGACCCGTCTTCCACGAAATTGCAGGCAGGGCAGCAGGTCTGCGGGCGGTCAAGTCCTCGCCTCTGCGCGTCTGCCGACTCGCCCACACCCTGCCGGCCAGGATCATGCCGGGCACGGCATCGCCACTGACTCGGACCCGCAGGGGAAACGCTCGCGTTTCGCGAGATGCAGCGCGAACGCGGCTTTCGCTCGAGCCAGGCACGATCGCGGCTCGAGCCGGATGCGGACCGGGTGGCTCAGCCCTGGTGCCGACCGGTTCCGGTCTTGGTGCCCGCGAGCAGACCGGGTAGGTCGTAGCCGGCGCGCTCGAACCGGTCTGGGTGCGGGGGATAGCCCTGGGCCCGAACAAGTTTCCCGTCGACGCTGGTGAATATGTCCGCGGTCTCGACGACACCTGATTCGACCCGCCCGGGCAGTGCGACGATCTCGCGGATGCGTCGGGATCCGTCGTGCTCCATCCCGATCTGCACCACCAGGTCGATCGATGCTGCGACGGTCGGCACGACGAACGCGGCGGTCACGTTCTCGCCCGCGAGCAACGGCAACGTGCAGAGCTTGACGACGGCCTCGCGGGCTGAGTTGGCGTGTACCGAACACATTCCCGGTAACCCGGAGTTCAGAGCCACCAACAAGTCCAACGCTTCTTCCTGACGCACCTCGCCGACGATGATCCGGCTCGGCCGCATCCGCAACGCTTCCTTCACCAGCCTCCGCAGCCGGATCTCGCCGTGCCCCTCCAGGTTGGGTTGCCGGGTCTGCATCGCGACCACGTCCGGCAGGTGCGGGCGGAGCTCGAAGACCTCCTCGCAGGTCACCACCCGCTCGCGTGCCGGAATCGAGTTGATCAGCGTGTTGAGCAGGGTCGTCTTGCCGGCCTGGGTGCCGCCGGCCACGATGATGTTCAACCCGGCCGCGACGGCCGCTTCGAGGAAGTGCGCGGCGTGCGGGGTCAGCGAACCGCGGGAGACCAGATCCTCGAGGCCGTTGGCCGCCACCACGAACTTGCGGATGTTGAGCGAGAGGTGTTCGCGGGTGATGTCCGGGATGACGGCATGCAACCGACTGCCGTCCGGCATCAGTGCATCGACGAACGGCATCGACAGGTCCAGCCGGCGACCGGACGGCTTCAGCATCCGCTCCACCAGGTCGCGGATCTCTCCTGCGGTCAGCACCACGGTCGTCAGCTCGGAGACACCGTCCCGCGCGACGAACACCCGGCCCGGTTCGTTGACCCAGATCTCCTCGATCGTCGGATCGTCCAGGAACCGTTGCAGCGCACCGAAACCGGCCAGCAGGTCGAAGACGTACCGAGCGACACCCGTCCGGTCCAACAGCGGCGGGATTGAACTGGTCGCCACCCGTTCCTCGTAGTGGTTGATCACCTCGTCGACCAGCAGTCGCGCTGCCCGTCGGTCGGCGACCGGGTCCATCCCGCGTCGCCGGATCAGCTCCCGGACCTCGTCCAGGATGTGCTCCAGCGCAGTCTTCGCCCCCGCCATTCCGGTCCCCCCGTCATCCGTCTGCCGGAACGGTAGCCGACGGCGACGACCTCGGCGCGCTGATCGACGAAGGTGTGGACAGCCCGCATGAGCGACCGGGGTGTGGCTGACGAGCGGGTGTCGGAGAGCGGCCGTTCGTCGAGCATTCCTGCAGCACGTCCTGCGGGTTCCGGTGACGCGCGGCCGTTCCCACGTCAGTCGCGCAGGACGGGCGCGAGCCGTACAGCGCGGCGGTGGGAAGGAGTCGGGGATGACGGTGCCGTGGGGACCGTGAAAGCCGGTGGTGAGCGACCGTGGGGACTGCGAACGTCGGTGGTGAGCGACCGTGGGACTGCGAACGTCGGTGGTGAGCGACCGTGGGGACCGCGAACGTCGGTGGCAAGCGACCGTGGCGACCGCGAACGTCGGTGGCAAGCGACCGTGGGGACCGCGAACGTCGGGGGGGTGTCGTCCGGACCGGTCCCCACCGGCTGCGGGATATTGTGGGGCCGGCGGTCCGTCTGCAGTGCCGGTACCGGGGTGGGGATCGGATCCTTCAGGATGACGACAGCAGCGAACGGCAACAGCTCCGACGGGGTGACAGCCCCGGCGGGACGGTGAGGACAGGAATGGCATCGCAGGAGCCGGTGGCGGGCACACCTGCGCCCCCTGCCGGAATGCGCGGTGGCCTCGGCCCGCTGTTCCGCCTCGTCCGCGACCAACGGATCGCGTTCCTGCTGGTGGGCGGCACCAACACGGTGGTCGGCGCGCTGTGGTTCATCCTGTTCCAGCATCTAGTCGAGGCACGGTTCGGGTACATGGCCGTCCTGGCCTGCGCCCACGTGGCCTCGGTGCTGTGCGCCTTCGTGCTCTACCGGACCTTCGTCTTCCGGGTCCGCGGGCACCTCTGGCGGGACCTGGGTCGGTTCGAACTGATCAACCTCGGTGCGTTGGCCTTCAACGCGGCGATGCTGCCGCTACTGGTCGAGGTCGCAGGGCTCCCCGTGCTGGCCTCCCAACTGATCATCGCCGCCGTGACGGTCGTGTTCAGCTGGTTCGGTCACCGTGACTTCTCCTTCCGCCGGCCCGCTGTCGAACCCACCCCCGAGGAGGTCGCGTGACACCCCGTGTGTCCGTGGTGATCCCGTCGTACAACAACGCCGACTACGTGGAGGCAACCGTCCGGTCGGTGATCGAGCAGACGTACGACGACTTCGAACTGTTGATCTCCGACCACTCCTCCACCGACGGCACCTGGGATCTGCTGCAGCAGTTCACGTCCGACCCGCGGGTGCGACTGTCGCAGGTGCCGCAGGGAGGCGGCGCCCCGGCGAACTGGCGGGCGGTGACCGCGCTGGCGTCCGGCGAATTGCTGAAGCTGGTCTGCGCAGACGACCTGCTCGCGCCAACGGCGCTGCAGGAGCAGGTGGCGGCGATGGACGCCCATCCCAGCGCCGTGCTGGTCAGCTCGCTGCGCAACATCGTCGACGCCGACGACCGGATCGTGGTGCGGGGCAGAGGTCTGCAGGGCATGGACGGGTTGGTCCCCGGTGACGTCGCACGCAGGCGCACCGTGGTGGTCGGGTCCAACGTGTTCGGCGAACCCGCGTGCTCGCTGGTGCGGACGGAGGCGCTGCGGCTGGCCGGCAGCTGGGACGATCGCTCCCCGTACCTGCTCGATCAGGCGACGTTCTCGGCGGTGCTCCGCTTCGGGGACCTGGTGGCTCTGCGCAGGACGTTGGCCACCTTCCGGATCAGCCACGGCCAGTGGAGCGTTGCGCTGGCGAAGGAGCAGGCGGCCCACGCGCGAGGATTCCACCGATCCATCGGGGCCGAGCAACCGGGTCTGCTCTCCCGCCGCGACCGGTGGGTCGGCGACGTCAGAGCGACCGGGATGGCCGTCGCCCGCCGCGCGGTCTACCAGGCGCTGCGACTGCGGCGGCGTCCCGGCGTAGTGAGGATCGCCCCCGATGCCCACACCCAGGCTGCGCCGCCCACGGGGACTCGCCCCGATCCGCCCGATGGCGCTCGGAGCAACCGTTCGACAGAACCCACGGGTGGCTGAGTCCGCAGTCGCCCCCGCGCCGGAGCGATCTCCGGCCATCGGCACGACCCTCCGAGCGCGCGGCCGACGAGCCGCAACCGACGTCCGGTTGTACCTGTTGGCGGTGGTCGTGAGCGGCGCGGGTGTTGCTGTGATGATGCGACTGTGGCGGGTCGACTGGCGGGTGCCGTTCGTCTACCAGGGCGATGCGCTGGGTTCGGCGGCGCATTTCGTCACCACCCTGGAGACCGGCTGGTACGAGAGCCAGCCGCGGCTGGGTTTCCCCTACGGCCAGCACTACCACGACTTCCCCTTCTCGGACGATCTGCACCTGGTGTTCGCCAAGGTCCTCGGGTGGGTCACCGGCGGGCACTGGGTCGCCGCATTCAACGGCTACTACCTGCTGACGTTTCCGTTGGCTGCCGCCGGGGCGGTGTGGTTCCTGCGGCAGTGCAGGCTCACCGGACCCACCACCGTCGTCCTCGCGGTGCTGTACTCCGTCGCCCCGTATCACCTGCAGCGCAACGAGGCCCATCTGTTCCTGTCCGGCTACTACCTGATCCCGGTCGCCATGGTGCTGGTGCTGCGGGTGGTCCGCGGCCAGCCGCTGTGGGGGACACGCCCCCGCCCCCGTCCCGATACCGGCGCGGTCGCTCGTGTGCGGTCCGTGCTCACCGGGCGGGGCGCCGGCACCGTCGTCATCCTGGGACTGCTGGTCACCAGCGGCGTCTACTACGCCGTCTTCGTCCTGCTGCTGCTGGCCGTCGCCGCGTTGGTCGCCGTGGCCGGCCATCGCTCGTGGTCCAGGTTCCGCGGTGCCGTGATGGCCGGGATCGTCGGTGTCGGATGGTTCGGGATGGCGCTGTTGCCCGACCTCCTCCATGCCTGGAAGTACGGCTCCGACGGCGACGCCTTCTCTCGCGGCGGGGACGGCCCACAGTTCCTCGGGCTGCGCATCTTCGGCATGCTGATGCCCTCCCCGGACCACCCGATCCCGGAGCTGGCCGCGCTGCGAAAATGGTTCGTGGCGCGGTACCCGCCGGACGCGGAATGGCCGGCCCTCGGACTCGTCGGGACGATCGGATTCCTCCTCCTGCTGGGCGTCGGCCTCGGCCGGATGATGCGCACGTCGGCGGGGCCGGTCCGGCCGGGATCGAGGCTCGAGGCCTTCGGCGCGCTGGCGGGTCTGTCGCTGATCGCCACCCTGGTCGCGACCACCGGCGGCCTGGGCCTGGTGGTCTCGATGATCACCCCGGCGATGCGTGCCTGGAATCGGATGGTGATCGTGATCGCCCTGCTCGCGCTGGCGGGGTTCGGGCTGACGCTCGAGGCAGTCGCGGTGCGGCTCCGGCGGCGGTGGGCGGAGCCCGGACGTCGACACGCTCCCGGACGACCCCCGATGCCGGTGCAGCGGATCGTGTTGGTGCTGTCGGTGCTGACGCTGTTGGTGGGGGGCGCGGACCAGTCGCTGCCCTCGGCCGTCCAGCAACCCTCGACGGTCGCGTCGTTCGAGAGCGACGAGTCGTTCTTCGTCGAGGTCGAGGCGTCGCTGCCGGCCGGTGCCGCGGTGTTCCAGTTGCCGTTCCGGGCGTACCCGGAGGGCGAGCTGATCGACGGCACGACCGAGAGTGATCAACTGCGCGGGCTGTTGCACACCAGGTCGCTGCGGTTCTCCGCCGGCGGGATCAAGGGACGGCCGCAGACCGACTGGCCCGCCGAAGTGGTTGCTCTCCCGACCGCTGATTTTCTCACCGACATCGCGATCGTCGGCTACAGCGGCATCGTCATCGATCGGCTGGCCGTGCCCGATCGGGGCGCTTCGCTGCTCCGACGACTGGAGCCCACCCTCCGGCAACCGACGGTTACCAGCGTCGACGGCCGCTTCGCGTACCTGTCGCTCGACACGGTGCTGGCCGGCGTCGAGAGCTCGATGACACCGCAGCAGCGCGCGAGGCACACGGCCGAGATCACCCACGGGGCAACGTCGTGACCGCGGCCGACGGCGTCCAGCGCCCGCATCGCCCCGTGCTCGTCGACCGCCCCGCGCCCGTCGACCGCCCCGCGCCCGTCGACCGCCCCGCGCCCGTCGACCGCCCCGCCGTGCCCGCCCGCCCTGTCGGGTCCGGTGTACATCGCGGCCGGTTCGCTTCCGAAGCCCGGCTGTACGGGTACGCGGTGCTGCTGAGCTGTGCGAGCGCGTTCGTGATGCTGCGGCTGTGGCGCGCGGACTGGGGCGTGCCGTTCCAGTACGCGTCCGACGCGCAGGGCTCGGCTGCGCACTTCGTCACCACCATCGAGACCGGCTGGTACGAGTTCCAACCGCGGCTCGGTTTTCCGTACGGCCAGCACTACCACGACTTCCCGTTCTCGGACGATCTGCACCTGGTGATGGCGAAGGTCATGGGGTGGGTCACCGGCGGCAACTGGGCGGTGGCGTTCAACGGCTACTTCGTGCTGACCTTTCCGCTCGCGGCGGCCGGCGCCGTGTGGTTCCTGCGGCAGTGCCGACTCAGCGGGCCCACCGCAGTCGTGATGGCCGTCCTGTTCGCGGCCGCGCCGTATCACCTGCAGCGCAACGAGGGTCACCTGTTCCTGTCCGGCATCTACCTGCTGCCGGTGGCGATGGTGCTCGTGCTGCGGGTGGTGCGCGGTGAGCCGCTCTGGGGACGCCGGACGCGCACCACAGACGGCACGGTGGCGCGGGTCCGGTCCGTGCTGACCGGGCGCGGCGCCGGGACGGTCGTCATCCTTGGGCTCTTGGTCTCCAGCGGCGTGTACTACGCCGTCTTCGTACTGATCCTGCTGGCTGTGGCCGCCCCGGTCTCCCTCGCCGGCCACCGTTCGTGGTCGCGCTTCGGTGGCGCGGTGTCGGTCGGGGTGGTGGGTCTCATCTGGTTCGCGGCGGCCCAGTTACCGGACCTGCTGTACGCCAGGACGCACGGCTCCAACGGCGCTGCGCTGGCCCGCGGTACCGGCGACGCGCAGCGCTATGCACTGCACATCCTCGGCATGCTGCTGCCCGCACAGGACCATCCGATCCCGGTGCTGGGTCAACTACGGGTGTGGTTCACCGACCGGTACCCACCGTCCGGGGGTTACGCCTCGCTCGGGCTCATCGGCGCGATCGGTTTCCTCGTCCTGCTGGGTATCGGACTCGCGCGGATGATGCGCGCATCCCAGCGCCCGGTCAGGCCGGGATCGCGAGCAGACACCCTCGGCGCACTGGCCGGGCTCGCGCTGGTCGCCACCCTGATCGCCACCACCGGGGGCCTGGGACTCGCGATCTCGATCGTCACCCCGGCGATGCGGGCCTGGTACCGGATGATCATCGTCATCACGCTGCTGGCGCAGGCCGGATTCGGACTGGCGCTGGAATCGTGGGCGGCGAAGCTCCGCAGGAGGACGGCGGCCCGGCGGCGGGTGCGGGACAGTCCACCGCCGCGCGGCCGTTCCGTGCGCGGCGGTTCCTTCGGCAGCAGCTCGGTGCGCAGCTGCGTGCTCCTGCTGTCGACCCTCACCCTGCTGATCGGCGTCGCGGACCAGTCGCTGCGGTTGGCTGTCCAGACCCCCGGGACGGTGGCGTCCTTCCGGAGCGATGCGGCCTTCTTCGCCAGGGTCGAGGGTTCGCTGCCGGCCGGGGCTGCAGTGTTCCAGCTCCCGTACCGGCCGTATCCGGAGAGCAGTGCCATCAACGACACCACCGAGAGCGATCAGCTCCGGGGCCTGCTGCACACCCGGCAGCTGCGGTTCTCCGGGGCAGGCATCAAGGGGCGTCCGCAGACCGACTGGCTCGCCGAGGTGGTCGCCCTGCCGACCGGCGAGTTCCTCGGCGACATCGCGGTCGTCGGCTTCAGCGGGGTGATCGTCGACCGTAGGGCCACTCTTGACGACGGAGCCTCGCTGACGGCACCACTGGTGGGGCCGCTCGGGCAGCCGACCGTGGTCAGCGACGACGGCCGGTTCGTCTTCTTCCCGCTCGGCGCGGTCGGGTCCGAGGCGGCCGCCCGGATGACCCCCGAGCAGCGGCACGCCCGCTCGCTACGGATCACCCACGGCGCCGGATGAGCAGATCCCCGAGGGACGGGATCTCGTCCCTCGGTGCTCGCGGGATCATCCGGAGTCCGACGGCTCGCCGGGCGCTGCTGCATCATCCACGATCCGCGGCGACCGGCGCCCGGATAGGATCGCCGCATGACGGAGCCGCGCAAATCCCGGCCTCATGCGCTGTCCGTGGTGATCCCCGTGTACCAGGGCGCTGAAACCCTGCGCGGCGTGATCGGCGAGATCCTGCCGTTCACCGAAGGCTTCACCACCTCGGACGGGCACGAGGCCAGGATCGCCGAGGTGGTACTCGTGTACGACCGCGGTCCTGACGACTCCGCGCAGGTCATGCGCACGCTGGCACAGGAGTTCTCGTTCATCAAGAACGTGTGGCTGAGCAGGAACTTCGGCCAGCACCCCACCACGTTGGCCGGGATGGCCTCCACCGGCGGCGACTGGATCGTCACCATGGACGAGGACGGCCAGCACGACCCCGCCGCGATCCCGCGCATGCTGGACGTAGCGATGGCCGAGCAGGCGGATCTGGTCTACGCCCGGCCGCTGACGGCGCTGCCGCATTCCTTCACCCGCAACCTCTCGTCCCGGATCGCCAAGCGGATCATTGCGATGTCGGCAGGGTCCAAGACCGCCAGGGAGTTCAACAGCTTCCGGTTGGTGCTCGGCGAGGTCGGACGCAGCGTGGCCGCCTATGCCGGCGCCGGCGCCTACCTCGACGTGGCGATGACGTGGGTGGCCGGTCGCATCACCACCTGTCCGGTGGAACTCCGACCGGACAGTGCCCGACCGTCCGGTTACAACTACCGCTCGCTGTTCTCCCACTTCTGGCGTATGGCCGTCTCCAGCGGGACCAGGGCGCTGCGCATGGTCAGCCTCACGGGGGCCTTCTTCGCCGTCCTGGGCGTCGGACTGGCGGTGTATCTCTTCGTCGCGAAGGTCTTCTTCTCCGTCGACCTGCCCAGCGGCTGGCCGTCGCTGATGGTCGCGCTGCTGCTGTCCAGTGGGGCGATCCTGTTCTCCCTCGGGGTGATCGCGGAGTACATCGGCGTCAGCGTCAACATGGCGATGGGTCGTCCGCTGTACCTGATCGTCTCCGACCCGGCGCACGGCCCGTTGGGCCGACGACCGCGGCCGATCGGGCCGCCGCCCGTCATGCGGGACCCCGGTGACACGAACTCCGGCGTCACGACGTCCGACGTCCAGCCGGACCTGCACAGGATCGGCCGGTGACGGACCGCCCCCTCGACCGGGACGCCGGTACCTCCCCGATGATCACCTGGGTGGTCGGGGCCCATGGCCTGCTCGGTAGCTCCCTGGTCCGCTGCCTGACCGCGCACGGCGGCGACGTCTTCACCGTGCACACTCCGTGGTCCGACCCGGCGAGCGCCGGGCAGGTGCTCCGGCGGGCTGCCGGTGAGCTGATCGGTCGGGCGGCCGCCGGGGGACTGCGCTGGCGGTTCGTCTGGTGTGCCGGGGCCGGGGTCACCGGCACCAGCGCCGATGCGCTGCTGCAGGAGGTCGCGCAACTGCAGGTCATCCTGGACACGCTCGCCGACGAGATCGACGCCCGCGGTGTCGATGCTGCGACCGGAGCCGCGTTCGTGGCGTCCTCGGCCGGCGGGGTCTACGCCGGTTCGGAATCGCCGCCCTTCACCGAGACCCATCCGGTGGCCCCCCGGTCGGACTACGGACGCGCGAAGCTCGCGGCCGAGGAGTGTGCCAGGGGGTTCGCCGACCGCACCGGCGTCCCGACCGTCGTCGGCCGCATCACCAACCTGTACGGGCCGGGTCAGAACCTGGCCAAACCCCAGGGCCTGATCTCGCACCTCGCGCTTGCGCATCTGAACCGCACCGCCATCACCATGTGGGCGCCGCTGGACACCATCCGCGACTACCTGTTCGTCGAGGACTGCGCCGACATGGTCCGCGCCGCTCTGGACGGGGCGGCCGGTGCGGTGGGCATCGCCGGGAACCCGGTGGTGAAGATCTTCGGCTCCCAGCAGGCCACCACCATCGGAGCGTTGATCGGGGAGTTCCGCCGGGTCTTCAAGCGGTCACCGAGGGTGGTGCTGGGCTCCGCCGATGCGGCCAAGGGGCAGGCGAGCGATCTGCGGGTGCGCTCGATCGTGTGGATCGAATTGGATGCGCGGCCCATGACGTCCCTCCCGGCCGGCGTCGCCGCCACCGCCGAGGACCTGCTGCGGTCGGTACAGCATGCCGACTGACGGCAGACGGCTCAGCGCAGGAGCACCACGAACGGAACACCGGGGGAACAGGATGCGGCGCTGGTGGCGGACGACGGACCTGCGGTTGTACGTCGCGGTCAGCGCGCTCACCGCCGTCTGCGTCAGCGTGATGATGCGCCTCTGGCGGGCGAACTGGTCGGCGCCGTTCTACTACTCCTACGACGCCCAGGGGTCGATGGCGCACTTCGTCACGACCATCGAGACCGGGTGGTACGAGAACCAGCCGCGGCTCGGCTTCCCCTACGGCCAGCACTACCACGACTTCCCGTTCTCCGACGATCTGCACCTGGTGTCGGCGAAGATCCTGGGTTGGGTGACCGGCGGTGACTGGGTGTCGGCGTTCAACCTCTACTACCTGCTGACGTTCCTGCTGGTGTCGCTGACCGCACTGTGGTTCCTGCGGGTCTGCGGCCTCAGCGGCGTGATGGCCGTGATCATCGCGGTGCTGTACTCCGTGAGCCCGTACCACTGGGAGCGCAACGAGACCCACCTGTTCCTGTCCGGCTACTACATGATCCCGGCCGCGATGGTGCTGGTGCTGCGGGTGGTCCGTGGGCAGCCGCTGTGGGGTCGACGGATTCCGACCGGCGCCGGGGTACTCGCACGGGTGCGGTCCGCACTCACCGGCCGCGGCGCCGGAACGGTGCTCATCCTGGCGCTGCTGATCTACAGCGGCGTCTACTACGCGGTCTTCGTCGTCCTGCTGCTCGCCGTCGCAGCGCTCGTCGCACTCGCCGGCCACCGGTCGTGGTCCCGGTTCGGCGGCGCCGTCGTCGCCGGGATCGTCAGCGTGGTGTGGTTCGCGCTCGCCCTGCTGCCGGACATCCTGTACGCCAGGACGTACGGCTCGAATGCGGCAGCCTTTCCGCGTGGGGTCGACGACGCGCAGTACTACGCGCTGCGGATCCTGGCGATGATGCTGCCGGCGACCGACCACCCGATCCCGGAGTTCGCGGAGCTGCGCAACTGGTTCACCGGCCGCTACCCGCCCCAGGCCGAGTACCCGACGCTCGGGTTCATCGCGACCGTCGGGTTCGTCCTGCTGCTCGGCGTCGGACTCGGCCGGATGATGCGCGCCCGGGGGAGTTCGGTGCGCGTGGGTTCGCGCCGCGACACCCTTGGCCAGCTGGCGGGCCTGACGATCCTGGCGACGTTGATCGCCACTGCCGGTGGCTTCGGGTTGCTGGTGTCGATGGCCAGCGACGCCATGCGCGGCTGGAACCGGATGTCGATCGTCATCGCGCTGCTCGCCCTGGCCGCGTTCGGGCTCGCGATGGAGAACGTCGCGGTGCGCTGGCGGCGATCGCTGTCCGCGTTGCCGCGACCGAGCGTGCGGCAGATCGTGTTCGTCCTGGCGGGGGTGACGTTGGTCGTCGGCGTTGCCGACCAGTCCCTTGACCGTGCGGTGCCAGACCCGAGCATCGCCGCCTCGTTCGCCTCCGACGAGCAGTTCTATGCAGGAGTGGAGGCGTCCCTACCGGCCGGTGCTGCGGTGTACCAGCTGCCCTTCCGCGGCTATCCCGAGGGCTGGTACATCAACGGCACGACCGAGAGCGACCAGCTCCGCGCGATCATGCACACGAAGACCCTGCGGTTCTCCGGCGGCGGGATCAAAGGCCGACCGCAGACGGAATGGCCGGCGACGGTGGAGGAGCTCCCCACCGCCAACTTCCTGTCTGATCTGGCCACCGTCGGATTCTCCGGCATCATCGTCGACCGGCTCGCCTTCCAGGATTCCGGAGACGGCTGGATCGCCCGGCTGACCCCGAGCCTGGGGGCCCCGGAACGGATCAGCAACGACGGCCGCTGGGCCTGGTTCCCGATGTCCAACGAGCTGGCGAAGGTAGCACTGTCGACGTCACCGGAGCAGCGTCACGCGCGATCGCTCGAGATCACCCAGGGCGCGGGCTGAGATCGCTGGATCGCTGGTGCTCGCCGGGTGCTCGGCCGGCGGCATACCGGATTGGTCAGCCGCGCCCTTCGGTCGGATGCCGGATCGGCGGCGACGGCTGGCAGGATGAGCACTCATGTCCGACGATCAGCACGCCCCCGAGACCGACGTCACCACTTCCGGCGAGAACTACGCGGACCGGTTGAACCGCCTGCAGAACAAGCGGTGGAAGAAGGTCCTGGACGTCCAACGGCCCTACCGCTGGAACATCCGCCGGATGGGTCTGGGTCGGGTGCTGGACGTCGGCTGCGGGAACGGCCGCAACCTCGAGCACCTGCCGGCGGGGGCGGTGGGTGTCGACCACAACCCGCACCTGATCGCCGCGGCCCGCGAGCGCGGCTGCCGGGCGTACACGACCGAGGAGTTCTTCGCCGATCCGGAGCTGAGCGCACCCGCCTCCTTCGACGCGATCCTTGCCGCGCACCTCATCGAGCACCTGACGACGTCGCAGGCGCGGGAGGTGATGCAGCAGTACCTGCCGCTGGTGCGACCGGGCGGCCGCGTCGTCTTCATCACTCCGCAGGAGCGCGGCTACGCCTCCGATCCGACGCACCTGGTGTTCACCGACCAGCGGGCGCTCACCGAACTCGATCGAGATCTGGGGCTGAACCCGCTGCGGCAGTACTCCTTCCCGTTCCCCCGGTGGACCGGAAAGTTGTTCATCTACAACGAGTTCAACCACATCGCCCAGGTGCCGCCGGCCGCAGGGGGCTGAACAGTGCCCGGTCGGTATGCGACGGAGCTCGCAGTGGCGCTGGAACTCGCGGACCTCGCCGATGCCATCAGCCTCGACCGGTTCCTGGCCGTCGATCTGCGGGTGGAGAGCAAGCCCGATCTGACTCCGGTCAGCGACGCCGACCTGGCCGTCGAGCGGGCGGTGCGCGCGCGGTTGGCGCAGGCCTACCCCGCCGACAGCGTGCTGGGTGAGGAGTTCGGCGACTCCCGACCCGACGCGCGCCGGCGGTGGATCGTCGATCCGATCGACGGCACGAAGAACTTCGTCCGCGGCGTACCGATCTGGGCCACCCTCATCGCCCTCGTCGACGACGGTGAGTTCGTCGTCGGGGTGGTGAGCGCACCGGCGCTGGCCCGCCGGTGGTGGGCACAACGTGGCGGTGGCGCGTTCGGCTCCTTCCGGGAGCAGCCGCCGCGGCCGCTGCGGGTCTCGGCGATCGCTGCGGTCCCGGATGCCTCCCTGGCCTACTCGGACCTGCCGGAATGGCAGGCCGCGGGGCGCGGGGCGGGCTTCGGCGAGCTGCTCGAACGGTGCTGGCGCAGCCGCGGCTACGGCGATTTCTATTCCTATCTGCTCGTCGCCGAGGGCGCCGCCGACATCGCGGCCGAGCCCGAACTGAGCCTGTGGGATCTCGCCGCGCTGGTGCCGATCGTCACCGAGGCGGGCGGCTCGTTCACCGGTGTCGACGGTCGCGCGGCAGACCTCACGATCGCCAGCGCGGTGGCCACCAACGGCCTGCTGCACCCCGAAGTGCTGCGGACGCTCTGTCCCGACACCGACCGCTGATCACCCGGAGACAACGGAGGCGCCGGTACAGTCGGCTCTCGTGATCCACCTGTCGCACGTCTCCAAGAGCTACAAGACCTCGACCCGCCCCGCTCTCGACGACGTCACGGTCGACATCGACAAGGGTGAGTTCGCCTTCGTCATCGGCCCGTCCGGTTCCGGCAAGTCGACGCTGCTGCGTCTGCTGCTGCGCGAGGAGGGCATCGACCGGGGGGACATCACCGTGGCCGGCAGCGACCTCCGTTCGCTGCGGCGGGCGAAGGTCGCCTCCCATCGCCGCCGGCTGGGATGCGTGTTCCAGGACTTCCGGTTGCTCAGCAACAAGACCGTCGCCCAGAACGTCGGGTTCGCGCTCGAGGTGCTCGGCCGTCCCCGGGCGATGATCCGCCGCACCGTTCCCGAGGTGCTGGAGCTGGTCGGTCTGGAGGGCAAGGCGAACCGGATGCCGAACGAACTGTCCGGCGGCGAGCAGCAGCGGGTCGCGATCGCCAGAGCGTTCGTCAACCGGCCGCTGTTGCTGTTGGCCGACGAACCCACCGGCAACCTCGACCCCGACACCAGCGCCGACATCATGTTGCTGCTGGAGCGGATCAACCGCACCGGCACCACCGTGCTGATGGCCACCCACGACAACACCATCGTCGACTCGATGCGCCGCCGGGTGATCGAGCTGCAGTTGGGCAAGATCGTCCGCGACGAGGACCGGGGCGTCTACGGCGTCGGCCGCTGACCCCGACCGCAGACCGAGCACCCGCACCACCGCACCACCGACCAGAGCAGCATCCGCCCCACAGCACCACCGGTTCCCCGCGAGCCGGCTGTCCGAGAGGAACACATGCGAGCCGGATTCGTGCTCAGCGAGGCCATGACAGGCCTGCGGCGCAACATCACCATGACGATCGCGATGATCCTCACCACCGCGATCTCGTTGGGTCTGCTCGGCGGCGGCCTGTTGGTGGCGCGGATGACGGGCCACGCCCAGGAGCTCTACGGCGACAAGCTGCAGTTGAACATCTACCTGGACGACGCGCTGTCGGCCAAGGACATCAACTGTGCGGCCGGCTGCGCCACCCTGCGTACCCAGATCCAGGAGAACCCGCTCGTCGAATCGGTGGAGTTCCACAGCCAGGCGGACTCGTTCCAGGAGTACCAAGAACTGTTCGCCGGACAGCAGGAGATGCTGCAGATCGTCCGCAAGGACGCGCTGTCCGCCTACCTGCGGGTTCGGGTGAAGGACCCGGCCAACTTCGGCGCCGTGATCGACAGCTATTCCAAGGCCCCAGGGGTCAAGTCGGTCAGCGACCAACGCGACTTCCTCAACCGGGTCTTCACCTTCCTGGACACGATCCGGTCGTTCGCGCTCTGGATCGCCCTGGTGCAGGCGATCGCCGCGCTGTTGCTGATCAGCAACATGGTGCAGATCGCCGCCTTCACCAGACGCACCGAGACCGCGATCATGCGCTTGGTCGGTGCGAGCCGATGGAGAACCCAGCTGCCCTTCGTCATCGAGGCGGTGGTCGCAGCGCTGGTGGGCGCGGCCCTGGCTGTCGGCGGACTGTTCGCCTTCGACACGTTCTTCCTCAAGAAGTCGCTCGGCGCCGTCTTCGCCAGCGGTGTGCTCCCGCAGCTGACGGGTGAGGACTTCGCGTTCGTCATCCCGATCCTGGTGGGCTCCAGTGTCGTGCTGGCCGCGATCTCCGCCTACGTCACGCTGCGCGCCTACGTCCGCACCTGACGCTGGTCGAGCGACGAAGGAGTCGAGACCACCGTCAGGACTCGACGGTTCCGATTGTCGCGTCCCGCCGCCGCGCCGACACGATCACCGTCGCGATCCCGAGCAGCGCCAGCACGCCGTACCCGATCTGCAGGGCCGCGGCCGGCCGCCAGCCGCCGCCGTGCAGCGCCGAGTAGGAGCCGCCGGCGACCAGCGCCGACCACGCGGTCGCCGAGGTCTCGGCGAAGGCGATCATGCTGCCGGCCGTGCTGGTCGGGGCGCTCGTCGTGAACGGCTCGGAGCTCAGCAGGGGATAGGCCGCGCCCATCCCCGCTCCGGCGAATACCGCCCCCACGATCACCAGCACGACCCCGAACCCACCGCCGGCGGCCAGGCCACCGATCACCGCGCCGACCCCGGCGAGCACGAGTACCGGTCCCACCACGGCCGGGTCGGGGCGGGCATCGGGTCGTGGCCGCAGCCCGACCAGCGACCAGGCGAGCAACCCGCCGGTGACCGCGACGGAGGCCACCAGCACCGAGGATCCCAGTCCCTGCACGATGGTCAGCGACAGCAATTCGGTGGCGCCGAAATAGGTGGCGCACAGCAGCGCGAAGGCGATGACCGTCCGACGCGCGGCCGGCAGCCCGCGCACGAGGTAGCCCGCGATCGCGATACCTCCGCAGACGACGCCGACCACCAGCGCGATCGATCCGGCCACCCCGGCGACCGTCGATCCCCATGCGCCGACCGCCAACGAAGCAGCGACCGCGAGCCCGAAGCCCACTGCCACCCGATGTCCCGACCCGCGCTCCCACGGGACGGTAGAGATGGTCAACCCCATCAGCAGTCGGGCGACGACGACGAGTACGGCGGGCCATCCAACGGCCCAGCGCCAGCCGAGCGACTCCGCGATCAGGGCGTTGAGCGGGGGACCGACGACTGAGGGCAGCAACCAGATCAGCGCGAAGAGGCCGAAGACCCGTGGCCGCTCGCGCTCGTCGAAGAGGGCGCCGATCGCGCCCATCCCGAACCCACCGAAGAGTCCAGCGGCGGTGCCGCGGATGACGGTGCCCAGCAGCACCCACATCATCGACGGGGCGAGCGCGGCGGTCAGTGCGCCGGCCAGGTAGAGCACGGTCGCTGTGAGCAGTACTCGCTGCGGGCGGATCCGTCGCAGGATCCCCGGAGCGAACGACAGCATCAGCACCGCGGCGACGGCCCCTGCGGCGAGAGTTGCCCCGAACAGCGCGAAGCCGTCCAGCTCGGCGGCGATGACAGGGAGCACGGTGCTGTAGGCGATGCCCTGCATCGCGGCGGCGAACTCCGCCAGCAGCAGAGCGCCCAGGAATGCGCCGCGACGTCCCTGCAACACCGACCGCAATGTCGGTTTCCCGACGGGCACCCTCTCAGTCGGCACGGCGAAATCCATGCAGGTCCTGCTGGGCGGCGTTGATCCAGAGCGTCCAGCCGTCGGGGGTGGTGACGCGCAACGTCCGGTTGTAGGCCTCGTCGATGATCACGCCCTCGAACCCGGCGAGCTCGAGCCGCTCGGCGAGGGCGTCAAGGTCGCCGCGGTACTCGAACGACAGCTCGGTACGGGGACGCGCTGGGGCGGCGCTCGAGTCGGCGTCGGAATCGGCGTGCAGAGCCACCAGGCCGCCGCCGGCAGCGGTGAAGTCGCGCCAGTTCCCGGATTCGGAGGCGATCCGCTGCTGCAGCCCGAGGGTGCGGAGGAGATGCTCGGCGGCCTGCATGTCGCGCGGGTACCAGACAGGCATGACGACGAGCTCTCCGCTCGCCGCGACCTGTGCAGACTCGGCCGGCAGCGTTTCGGCGGGGCCGTCCAGGTGGCGGCGCATGACGTCCTCCACCAGCGCGGACAGCGACGAACCCTGGTCGATCGCCCGGTGTTTGATCGCCCGCACCAGCTCGGCCGGGAGGTAGATGTTGAACTGCGACTTCGGCTCAGGTGCTTGCATGCTAGCAATCTATCTCAACGCCCTCGCCGGGACCACCCTTTTCGGTGGTCGAGGGACGCAGGAGTAAAGATCCCGTCACGCCTCGCGCCGCAGCTCCTGGACCAGGCCCGTCCACCGCTCCCGGCGCTCGTCCGTGGACTGCTCCCACCACGGTGTCCCGCGCTCGCCGAGCGCCACCTTGGTCCGCTGCACCCGGGCTCGGGCAGCCTTCTCGGCTGCGGCGTCATCGGCCTTCAACGCGGTGCCCACCGCCCGACGGGCCCTCATCAACTCGTGGCGCAGCACCTCATCGACATCCGTGGGCAGCTCGGGGTCCGTCGCTCGCCACCGTCGGCCCTTGATGATCACGAAGTGACCGTCCGACGTGTGCTCCGGCTCATCGGTCATGTGGTCATCATGCTGGCCGGTGCCGACATCTCCCGGTGATCGAGCGACGCAGGAGTCGAGATCCCGTCACCCGATTCGGGCGGCAATCCCTTCGTCTCCTCGCTCGCTCGATCGGCGGTGCGGACGGACGGTAACCTTGACCGGTCATGGTCAAGAACACCGCAGTCACCGTCCCCACCGGGAAGAAGCCCGGCAAGAAACCCGTCATCCCCCCGACCGGCAAGTCGTTGATCGCCTCCAACAAGAAGGCGCGGCACGACTACGAGATCATGGACGTCTACGAGGCGGGCATCTCGCTCACCGGCACCGAGGTCAAGTCGCTGCGAGCCGGCCGCGCGTCCCTCATCGACGGGTACGCCACCATCTCCGAGGACGAGGTGTGGCTGCGCGGCGTGCACATCGCCGAGTACGCCGAAGGATCCTGGACGAACCACGTCCCGCGCCGCGCCCGCAAGCTGCTGCTGCACCGGCTGGAGATCACCAAGCTCGCCAACAAGCTGCGCGAAGCCAGCGGCGGTATCGCCTTGATCCCGCTGCAGCTGTACTTCCTCGACGGCAAGGTGAAGGTCCAGATCGCGCTGGCCCGCGGCAAGAAGGAGTACGACAAGCGGCACACCCTCGCCGCCCGGGACGCCGACCGGGAGCTGGAGCGCTATTCCGGCCGTCGCGCCAAGGGAATGGCCATTCGCTCGGAGTGATCCGGCGGACAACCATCGGAGGGATCGACTCCGTCTTCACGGTATGAGACGTGCGGCGATGTCCGGGTCGGTCGTGCTGGTGAGTGCGTTGCTGGTGTCCGGCTGCGCGTCGACCGCGCCGACACTGGCGGACGTTCCAGCGTCATCGACCAAGTCGGCACCCCCGGCCACCACCGTTCCTGAATCCGTGTCGGGTTCGAACGCGGTCACCACTCCAGCGACCGTGATGCCCTGCGACCTGGTTGCTGACGGGTCCGCCGGAGTGCCGACCGCGCGGTCCGAACCGATGGTGACAGTCCGGTTCTTCTCCACCTGGGGCCAGATCCTGTCGCCGGTCACCGTGCTCTACCGGGACGGGGCCGTCGCGGTCGCCGCCGAGTCCCGCCGCAGCGGACCTGAGAAGTTGTTGCCCTTCACCGGCGCGAAGTTCAGCCCGTGTGCTCTGCGGCGCCTCGAGCTACAGTTCGCGACCTTCGAGCGCGCCGAGGTGGGTGAGGCCGGGGTGTACGACGCAACCGAAGGGTTGATCGAGCGGTTCGACAGCAGCGGTGCGCGGACCTGGGCCCTGCACGTGAACGGATTCGGCATCGATGACGGCACCCAGGGTTTGCCCGCTGATCAGCAACGGGCCCGCACTGCCGTCACCGAATGGTTCGACGCACTCACCCACCTCCGTCACGGTGTGCCGTTGGGGCTGGATCGGATCGGTGTGACGGGGAACTACGGCCTGAACTCGGGGATTCCCGAGGACCTCGCCCCGCCCGTCTGGCCGCCGACCGCGAAGTTGACGAACAACTGCACGATCCTGACCGGGACCGCCGCCGAGGCGGCGAAGGCCGCCGTCCAGAAGTCGGCCGCGAAACCCGGCTGGCACGCCGGTCCCGGGATGTCCTACTCCGCCTGGTTCCGTTTCCCGACCAGGAAGTCGAAGCTCGACCTCATGGTGTTCCCGCCCGCGGTCGCCTGCCTGCCGCTGGACATTCCGTGAGGCAGATGCGAGTGGCGGCGCGGGTGGCGAACGGGAGCTGGACGCGATGCTTTCCTCGCCCGCAATGACCTGTGCTCCGGGTCGGTGAGCGCCCAGATCCTCGGTGGACCGCAACTCGGCTGACGCTGTCGGCATCCTTGGGTAGAGTGGGGACGTTGTGTGAAAGCAGTACCCCCTCGGGGGCGATTGGTCTCGACAGCGGCTGTCGAGTGAGGAGAAGCGGGCCGAGGAAGGCAACGATGATCTCGTTAACCATCCGTTGCAAAAAAATCAAGCGCCGACAACAGTCAGCGCGAGTTCGCCCTCGCCGCCTGAGCGAGTAGCGACTCCGTCAGCCCGGGAGTTCCTCCGTCCCGGATGCTGGCGCCGACAAGGAGGATCACTGCTCCAGCCGGTCACGGACTGAAGTAGGACATCAAACAGTGACTGGGCCCGTCACACCGACTTGTTCGCGCGATCGGTGGGGTCGAGTAGAGACGTAGCGGACTGCGCCCGGAGAAGGACTCACAACACACCGTTGGACGCGGGTTCGATTCCCGCCGCCTCCACGGACGAAAGAGCGGGGCCCCAGCGGTACCGGGGTCCCGCTCTTTCGTGTCTGCATGCATCGTGATCGAGACCCACGGCCGGGCTGACGCTGCGCATCACCGGTGGGCTCCCGCCGGCGTCAGGGGCGCAGCCTCGGCTCGGTCTCCTGCCGAGGCAGGTCCACAACGAGTCCCCTTCTTCCGACTTGCCGTCGCAGCGCACACGGCTCACCGGGAGCAGGCTTCCCGGGCTAGCCCGTCACCGTCGCGAGGTACACCCGGAAGGTGCCGGCCCAGGATGAGCACCCGTCGGGGACCGGGTCGAAGGACCCTCCAATCGCATCCACCGTCTGTCCGGTGCGGACGACCTCGGACCCTCGGTCCAGCACACGGACGACCCCAGATCGCTCGACGGCGCCCGAGTACCCCTGAGGCCAGATGGCTACCGGCCCGTCGACTCCGAGGTACAAGCACCCGTCCGAGCCCCTCGTCAGAATGCCGATCGACCGTGCCTCGGGCGTCATTGCGCCAGGTTGATGAACGAAGGTCGGTAGAACGAAGGTTGGCAAAGCGGAGGCGGATGGAGCAGAGGAGGGCGTGGTAGAGGTGTGTGCGGCAGAGGTGGGCGGCGCGGAGGTCGACGTGCCGGCAGCGGTGGTGCCGGTGCGCGCCGGGAGGGTGATGGGTGAGCCGAGGCAGTGGATCACCAGCACCTTGTCAGGACTCGTTCCCGCCGGAGGCCGGACGATCATCGTGTGCGGACTGATGTCCCGGGTGCACGTCCGCGGGTAGCTGTACGTCCCAGAGTCCGACGACTGTCCCGGCGTCGCGGAGACGAGCGGCTCATTCTGGGTGTCGATGATCGTCAGATCGATCTCCTGCGGGCCGATCAGCCGCACCTGCTGGATCTGTCGGGGACACGATCCGCTCCCGAACGTCGTCACGACGAGCCGATCCCTCGTCCGCAACCAGGCCGCGGACACGGTGGGTTGGGTGACGGGACCCCCGCTCCAATCGGTGATCATCGGTGTTGCGACCTCGTCGGGGTCGGCGAAGCCACCCTTCACGGATTCCACCGCTCCGGTCGCAGGCGCACCCTCCGAAATCTGAGCAGTGGTGGGGGTGGGTGTCATGTCCGAGCTGGTGGGCTCGGACTGCGGCTGATCGTGTAACGGCCTGATGAAGGGAACGAACGTGATGAACTCGCTGAGCGGTGCCAACTGCTCCGCGAGTGCCGGGGTGATGATCCGGGTGTAGCCGACCGAGGTGTCCGAGTCTCCCGCCAGCGGCAGCGACGAGTCGACGGAGTTCGTCGGCCCCGTGTACAGGTCCTCCTGGTGCGATCTGAGCACCGATTCGGCGGTGCTGGTGGCGGCCTCGAGCTGCTTCTTGGAATGCGTTGCGCGGTAGACACACACGGGCGCGCCGTAGATCGTCTCCAGTTCGGTTCGCGTCGCGACGAGGTCCGTACTCACGGTCCCGACCGTGATGACGTTGTAGTCCTTGTCCTCGGGTGAGGTGCCGCGGGAGAGGTACTCGTCGGTGTGCTGGTTCAGAAACGTGTTGAGCGCCCCGACATCGCCGTCCCGCAGCCGCCAGCCCCCGTCGGGCGTCGGGCAGGGCGTCGTCATGGACGAGTCCTCGGGACGCGGTCCGCCCGGTGCCGTGACGACCTGGTCCACGGTGATGCTGCCGTCGGCGTTGTAGGTCCCCGTCACCCGGACGGACCGATGCTGGTCGGCTGCGAACCCGAACGGACGGTAGGGCTTCACGGTCGCGATCTTGATCGCTCCCAACGCTTCGCAGCCGAAGCCCGGTCGGTCCCCGGAGTCGGACGGGTTCGGCGACTGTGAGGTGGCGGCGCCGGTGAACAGGCTGCACAGCTCGAAGGCGTCCTCCCCGGCGGTGACGATTCCGCCGAGACCCTCGGCGACCACCCGGTCCCCGGGCTGCACCACCGAAGCCGTGAGTGCGGTGGCCACGGGGGGAGACGGAGGTGTCACTGGCGGAACCGTTGCGCGGTGGGAGGTCCCTGCCACGACCAGCCCCGTCACGCCGGCCAGCAGCACGACCGCGGCCGCTGCGAGCCACACCGCGGACCCCTGACGATGTGCCTTGATCGAGCCCCGGCGACGCGAGCGATCCGTCCCGGACGTCACAGCGGCGATGATCCCGTCGACCGCTGCGGACTGCTCGTGATCGCGCATCGCTGCAGCGATCTCGACGCCCAGCTGGTGGTCTTCTCCGGTGGAGAACTTCTCGTCGGTCATGGTGGCTCCCGGATCACAAGGCTGTGCTGGACAGGCGCTCGCGCAGGGTGGCGAGGGCGCGGCTGGCGAGACTGCGGACCGTGCCGGCGGGGCAGTCGAGGTCCGCAGCGATCTGGACGTCGCTGGCGCCCTGGTAGTAGCGCAGCACCAGGACAGTGCGTTGTCGGGCGGGGAGCTGCCCGATCGCCTCCCACAGCTCGTCGCGATCGACGATGCTGTCGTCGAATCCGGTGATGCGATCCGGGAGGTCCGGGGTCTCGTCCAGCCGGTCGGTGCGCTTGTCGAGGCCGTGATCGCGTCGGTGCGCGTCGATCAGGGTCCGCACCATCACCGTCCGGGTGTAGGCCTCGATGTCATCGACGTGCGCGTTCGAGCGGCGTCGGCTGGACAGGATCCGGGTGACGGCCTCCTGGAGCAGATCCTGTGCTTCCGTGGAGCTGTGGGTGAGCTGGTGCCCGAACGCGGTCAGCGCGGTGCCACGACTGACCAACATGGCCACCACCTGATCGATCACGATGCACACCCCCTCATCGGCCAAGGACGCAGTATCCGTCCCATCTGTTGCATCGGGTCGCCGGCGGAGGCCTGAGTTCGCGATTCTCTACGGGTGCAGAACATCTACGTGGTCACCCATCCGGAGGCGACACACCACGTCGATCGCGTCGTCGGGGGCTGGTTCGACTCCGAGTTGACTGCTCGCGGCGGGACGCAGGCGGACGCCATTGCACGGAGCCTGGCCGCTCGTATCCCCACCGGTGCGTCCGTTGAGGTCCGCTCGTCCGCCCTGGTGCGGGCGCGGACAACTGCTGACATCATCGCCGGACGTCTCGGGGTGGAGGTCCGCTCGGACAGCGACCTACGGGAGAAGTCGTGCGGCGCGGATACCGCCGGTCGGCAGCGGTCGCCATGCCATCCATGTGACGGTCTTGGGTGTCAGAGCAGCGGTATGCAGCCTTGACCACCGGCACCGGTCGGGGTGCCGCCCGACGGGAGAGTCTGCACGGCCATGCCCGCCGGCAGGCGGTGCAGGACAGGTCCTGTCGTTCGGGCGAGCGGGAGCATCTGCTCGCCAGCAGCGGAACCGCCTACGGTGGATGACAGGCAGCTGTGGGGCAGGTATTGGGCCCCGGGCACTCGACCGTCAGGAGACATGAGCATGGGCACGTGGTTCATCACCGGCTGTTCGACCGGACTCGGCCGCGCGTTCGCGCTGGAGGCCCTGCAGCGCGGCCATCAGGTCGCCGTCACGGCGCGGGATCTGACGACGGTGCAGGATCTCGCCGACTCCTACCCGGACTCCGCGCTGCCACTGAGCCTGGACGTCACCGACGAGGGACAGGTCGCCGCGGCGGTGTCCGCCGCGACGGAGCACTTCGGCTCCATCGACGTCCTGGTCAACAACGCCGGCTACGGGTATCGCGCGGCGGTGGAAGAAGGTGAGGACGGAGCCGTGCGGCAGTTGTTCGACACCCACGTCTTCGGCACCGTCAGCATGGTGAAGGCTGTACTGCCCGGCATGCGGGCCCAGCGGTCGGGCACGGTCGTGAACCTGTCATCCATCGGTGCCCGCATCTGCCCGGAGGGCTCCGGGTACTACGCGGCAGCCAAGGCCGCGGTCGAAGCGTTGACGCTGTCCTTGCGCAAAGAGCTTGCGCCCCTGGGCATCACCGCCATGACGGTGGAGCCCGGCGGCTTCCGGACGGACTTCGCCGGCCGGTCCCTCACCCAGGCTGCGACGCCCATCGCCGACTACGCAGACACCGCCGGCAAGCGCCGCAAGGAGAACGACACCGCGCACGGCACCCAGCCCGGAGATCCGACCAGAGCTGCGGTAGCGCTCGTCGATGTCGTGGAATCCGCCGCTGCCCCCTATCTTCTGATGCTCGGCAACGACGCGTCCGACGCCGTCCGAACCGCGCTCGATGCTCTCCGCGGAGACCTCGACACCTGGGAAACCGTCAGCCGTAGCACCGATTTCGACTGACATGGCGCTCCGCAGCATGCGCACCGGCGACCTGCCGCAGCTCCTGCGCTTCGAACGGTCGTACATCCAGACGATCGAGCCGGACAGCCTCGCAGCCTGGACCGCCGCCATCGACCGGAACCTGCAGCTGTGGATCGATTGTCTGCCCACGAGTGGTGTGATCACCGATGAGGACGGTGCCGGGGAATCCGGGTGCAGAACGCCGGTACCTGGAGCACGGCTTCCTACCCGTGGGCCAGGACGGCCTCTACTGCCTGTACGAGAAACACCTGCAGAAAGGAGGATCACGACATGGTCCAGTCGATCGAACTGCTGGCTGACGAGTCGATCGACGACTGGATCTGGACGCAGTGGCGCGCGCTGGAGCAAGCCGGCCTGCCGAGTCAGGTCAAGCACGGGTCGCTGACGAACTGGCCGCATGTGACGCTCGCCGTCGCCGACTCCATTTCCACCGCCGTGGACGACGCGGTGAGCGCTCGGGTCGCGCAGGCACTGCCGATGCAGATGCAGGTGGGCGGAGTGATCTGGTTCCCGGGCCGCCGACATGTGGTGGCCAGGGCGGTGATCGCGAGCGATGCGCTGCTGGGTCTGCACAGCGGTGTCTCCCGGTGCTTGGCGGGACTCGAAGGGCAGGGCGCCCGGATGGCGCCCGGGGCGTGGACGCCGCACCTCACGTTGGCTCGTGGGGTGCGCACCGAGCAGCTGCCACAGGTGATCGCCGCACTCGCCGAGATGGAAGACATCGCAGCGGAGCGCACGGGCACGTTCACCGCCTGTCGACGCTGGGACAGCAACGCCAGGATCACCTGGGAGCTGTAGGCCGGAGACTCGGCTCCGTTCGGTTCAGCGCAGCGCTGGAACTGCCGCTGCCGGATCGTGTCCGGCGAAGGCCAGCGCTAGCCTGAGCGGCCCTCCTCCGGGGCGACCTGCCGCCGTCGAGGGTTGATGTCAGCACAGCTGCTTCGCCCACGGGTGCCCAGGATGGGCGGTCTCCAGTGCGCTGCGCAGCCAAGTCCTGGCATCGGAGTCCAGCAGCGGTAGGCACGCGTCGAAGTCCTGCTGATCCTTCGGACGCAGCCCTGGAGCCTTGTGCAGCAGTTGGATCTCAGGGCGCAGATAGTCGATGCCATCGCGCCGCCAGAGGATGTCGGTCAGCGGGAGGGTGATCTGGTGGTGCCGCTTGTACTCCCAGCGGCCGGAGACGGTGCCCATCAGGATCACGTCGTACTCCCACGGATCGGCGCCGCCGGGACGCAGCCACAGGTTCCCGCACATCTCCGGGATCGTGTCGTCGTCGCCGACGAGGGGTCGGAGAGTGCCGCTGTCCGCGGCCCAGACATCGATGCGACCTCTGACGTGATCGCGCAGCAACGGTGTCTCGGACCTCGGGATGCTGGGATCGATGTCACCGTGCGGGCGTGGGACGCCGGTGAACTCCTCGATCGCCCAACCGCCGGCGATCCACCAGCTGCCCGGGTAACCGCTCAGCAGGGCTGCAACGTCGGCAGGGGTTCGTGGCGTCCATGGACCGTAGAGGCGGCTGCTCTCCTCGTGATCCACAGTGCCCAGGGTAGTTCGGCGGGCTGTCGTTCCAGCTGTCGACGGTGGTCCGGATCCGTGCAGAGAAGCCCAGGCACGTCGGCATTCGCGAACGTTCCCCGGCCGCAGGACGTGTAGAGAGATATGGGGATCACCGTGGTTGACGTGGGGGAGGATCCCGCCGGGCAGGCCGATCCGAGCTATCTGGAGGTGGCGCGCCGGCTGATGGGATCCGCGCGGGATCTCGTCGGTGCGCACGCGGCGGACGATCTGGTGTTCGACACCATGTCCACCCTGCTGCCGCGGTGGGACCGCATCACCGGCGACAAGGTCGCTTATGCCCGGCGGTCCATGGTCAACCGGTTCCGCGACCAGGGCCGCCATCTGCGCGTCGAGGCCGCGCACAGGCACACCTTCGTCACCCCGGACCGCGAAGAGCCGGCGAACGACCGGGTGGCTTCGCGGTTGGACCTGAGCGCGGTGCTGCACCTGCTGCCCGAGCGCACCAGGCAGGTACTCGTCCTGAGGTACCAACTCGACCTGTCGGCAGCTGACCTTGCGGTCATCCTCGGCATGCCCGCGGGGTCCGTGCGCCGCGTCGCCCACGACGGTCTGCGTGCTCTCTCCGACATCATCGAACCCGCCAGCGAAGGGACCGCGTCATGACCACCGACGACCGGACTGTGATCGACGAAGTGCGCGCGCGCCGTGACTCGGGCGCGCTCTCGGCGGATCTCGAGGCGCGGCTGCGGGAGCTGCAGGCGCCCGCACCGCGGCGGAATCGGCGGCGGCGCAGCCGGTGGGCTGCCGCGATCGGGATCGCTGCGTCGGTGGTGGCGCTGGCGGTCGCGTCCACGGTTTTGTTCCGCGGCGACCGGGCCGACGTCGCCGCGCCCACCGTCGTGACGTCCGGGCACAGCTCGGGGCCGTCCAGCGCCGCCTACTCGGGCGAAGCGTCAAGCCTGACGGAGCCGCAGACCGATTCGAGGCTGCCTGGCAGCTCGTCCAACATCTGCGGTGGGCATTGGACCCCCGTCGCCATCGACACCCCGATCGAGACATCCGTGACGTGGCCGCAAACGATGTACTCCGACCGGAATTCGATGCTCGGCATCACGCTGCAGAATCACTCCCGGACGCAGCTCGAAGGCGTGCTGACGTCGACGGTGGTACTCGAGGACGGGTCGGGCGAGATCGTCGCGATCCTGTCCGGCCCAAAGTCGACCGTGGATCCCGTCGTGGAGGTCGTTTCGGGTGGCTCGACCCGGGCCGAAGGTGTACCGCCGGTGGGGCAGTGCGGAAGCAAGCAGTTCGAACCAAACGGGATCGGCACGTACACTGCGACGCTGATCGTGTGGGTGGCCGGCGGCCTGGAGGCTGTGAGCAAGCTCGTGCAGATCTTGGTCGGTCCCTGATGCCCCTGTGCTGTCTGCCGCACCAGGATTCCGTCGGCCCACTCGCGCCGGCGATCGCTCCGATCAGGAGTGCGCACCGACGAGTCCCCGCAGCCGAAAAGCCAGCAGCCCCGCGGTCAGGTACAGGCAGCCCTGGACCTGCAGCGCGATCGTCAGCCCTACGCCGGTGCCGACCAGGCCGGCGATCAGCATCCCCGCGGCCTGGAAACCACCGGACACGGCGAAGAACGCGCTGAGTACCCGCCCCGTGGCATGCTCGGGTGCGGAACGCTGCAGCACGGTCAACAGTCCGGTCAGGCCGGCGATCGCCGGCGCGCCCGCGGTGATGAACAGCCCGACGTAGACACCGAACGCCGTCGTCACCAACGGGGCGTTCCAGGTGGCGAGCGACAGCACCCCGAAGAACAGCAGCGCGTGGCCCACCAAGCGTTCTGCGGATATCCGGCGCACCACCCGCCCGAGCAGGATCCCTCCGACGATGGCGCCGATCGCCTGCACTCCGCGCAGCACACCGACATCGGCGGCATCGCCTCCGAGGTCCCGGACGACGAAGAACACGAACAACACCACGAAGCACCCCTGGGCCAGGCCCATCAGTCCGGTCACGACCAGGCTGCGTCGCAACACCCGGGAGCGCGCCACGATCCTCAGACCCTCTGCCCAGTCGCGCACGAGGGAGGTCGGCGGAAGCGTGGCCGGAGCTCCGGTGCGCGAACGCCAGCCGGTCACCAGGAGCGCCGCTGCGCCGAGAAACGTTGCGGCATCACCGATCAGCACTCCGGGCAGCCCGGTCAGTCCGAGCAGCAACCCGCCGATCGGGCCGCCGACCAATCGCGCCGCGCTCGAGAGCACGCCGAAGAGTTGGTTGACGCTTGGTAGGTCGTCGGACGTCACCAGGCGCGCCGCGGTCGTCGATCGCGCAGGCTCCACGACGGTGCCGAGCACCGACTCGACGAGCACCACCAGGTAGACGATCCACAGCTGCTCCGCAGATCGGACCAGCAGCAGGGGCAGCAGCATCATCGCCTGGGCTACCACGACGGACGTCATCAGACGCCACGGGTGCCAACGGTCAACGAGCGCGCCGGCGAGCGGTCCGAGCAGCACGGTCGGCACCAGTTCCAGGACGAACACGGTGGCGGTCACCAGCGTTGATCCTGTCAGCTGCAGCACGAACACCGGCAGCGCGATGAACAACATCCAGTCGCCGGTCTCCGACAGCAGCCGGGTGACACCAGGCCGACCCAGCACTCCCGGTCGGCTCACCGTTCGGGCGCGAGGTCGGGGTGCAGGAACGCTCTGAGGGTCAGGTGCGCGACCTCGCTCCCAGCAGGCAGGTCCGTCCGGATCGGTGTCACGAACGGCCGGATCAGTGCGTCGATCTCGGCGATGAGTGCCGTGAGCTCCCCCGGAGTCACTCGCAACGCATAGCTGTTGCTCGCGGCGACGTCGACCCATGGCGTCGGGAGATCCGCTTCCCGGGACAGATAGCGCCGATGCAGGTGGTCCTCGTGCTCCGTGCTGAGCCCTTCGATCACCCGACGCGCGACTGCAGCGGCCGGTCCGGACTCGTCGCCGAACTCGAAGCCGACCGCGGCGGCTTGCCACAGCCGGGTGCGGGCGTCCGTTCCCGCCGGCGGCGTCGCGCGTTCGACCAGCCCGACGGTGGCCAGCGCGCGCAGATGCCACGAACAGTTGGAGGCGGATTCGCCCACCACGTCCGCGCACTGGCTGGCGGTCCGCGGACCGCCGGCCAGCAGATGACTCAACAGGGCGAACCTGGCGGGCACGGCCAACGCCGCCAGCGCCGCCGTGCCGACTACGGCCCGGGGAGGGGGTGCTCCAGCGATCACGACGGCGTCCTGTCTGAAGGGAGGCCTTCACGATCTGTCCCGTCGGCCCAATTGTCAAGTCAACGCTTCAGAAACGGGCGAACACTCGGCAGTGACAGGAGTGCGCCGTCAGGCGGTCGCGGCATTCTGCCCTAGGCTCGTCGACGACCGACGTCGGTCAGAAACGGCCGGTGGGCACCTGGAGCGAACGGGGGTACGTGCAGGTGGAGTTGAACCCAGCAGAGCTGTCGGCAGAGCTGATGGCCAGATCGCGTGATGTGCAGGATGCGGACGACCGGGTGCAGGCAGCGGCAGCCACCCTGGTGGAACTGGGCCTTGCCGACGCCGTGAGCATCACCGAACGGGTGGACGCCACGCAGTTCCGCACCAGGGCCGCGACGGACGAACGCGCAGCGGCTGCGGACGCGTCACAGTTCGAGATGCGCGAAGGTCCGTACATCGACGAGGTGTTCCAGCAGGGCATCCTGGCCGCCAACGATTTGCGAGACGATCCGCGCTGGCCGCACTGGGGTCCGCTGGTCGCACAGATCGGACTGCGCGGGCTGATCAGCGTGCAGCTGTATGCCAGCGGCACCACCCTGGGTGCGCTGAACCTGTTCAGCACCGAGCCGCAGAACTTCTCCAGCGACGACGTGGAGAAGGCGAGAGCCGTCGCCACGATCGTCTCGATCGAGCTGGCCCGCTCCCGTCACGATGCGCATCTGTGGAAGGCGGTCGACGCCCGGCATCGGGTCGGTCAGGCGCAGGGAATCCTCATGCACCAGTTCAGGTTCGGCAGCGACGAGGCCTGGGCGCTGCTGCTGCGGCTCTCGCAGCAGGGCAACACGAAGCTGTTCGTGATCGCAGACCGGATCATCGCGGCGGGCGAGCTGCCCAGAAAACTGGCCGCACCCGAGGAGTGAGGTGGGGTGCGGCCCCCGTCGCACCTTGTTCGACGACGGGGGCCTGCACGCTCGGCGGTCCGCGGCTCGGGAGCGTGTTCCCTCATGATGCTCCGCCTAGCCGTGCGCCGCGGGTGAATGCGCCGAGGACACGTGGGGCGCCTGCACTGCGGCAGCCGGTGATGACCAGGAAGATCGCGACGTTGACGTTGACGTTGCGGTTGCCGGTCATCGGGTCACTCGGTCCCATCGCTCGCCGACGCTGCAGCGGGTGGTGTTCATCGATCCATGACAGCGCAGCGTGCCTGCCCCGATCGCGGGTTGAGGCGCGGATCCGTGTCGTACCTCCCGCGCATGTGGTCGGCATGACGACCAACCGTGTGCGTTTGGGCGTTTTCCCAGACGGGGGCAAGGCGATTTGACGGGCCGATCCAGTGCTCCCGCGCGCACGACCCCGGTGGGGAGGGGCGGGCGGCGCGGCGGTCCATTTGATCCGCCGGTAGCGGCCAGTCGAACTCAGTTGTGCCTCCCGGTCGAACACATCTCCCCAGGATCAATATAACGGCTGCGGCCCCAGGTCTTCTCCCAGACTGCTTTGCCGTCACCGCTCCTGGGACGCGGCGGGTAGCCAAAGCTTGCTAACTCACCGTCAGTAGCGAGCGTCGGCACGAAATCGACAGGTGCAACGATCGAGGACGTCCCTTCGTAGGGTGCGCCGTAGTAGCGGATCTGTCCGATGGCTGGCCCCGGACCCGGCACGGATTTGCCGGTGCCGTCGATGTATTTGACAGTCACCACTGATGCGCAGCCATTTGCGTCGGGAGATGATGGCGCTCCGGAGAGTCCGCCGCTGTACAAAAACGCGACGAATGCAAGCATTCCGACAGCGACTCCATGTCGCGCTCGGATTCTCATGTGCTGCTCGACGAGCTGGAGACAATAATTGCTGGCTGCGTGTGCGGACTGCAGGATGCCCCTGAAGTAGCAAACCCAATCACTGTGACGGAAGCCAGGATCGCACGTGTCCCGATACGCGTGAGTTCATTCTTCCGCGACGAACTGGAACGCCTTCTGACGGCCCGAGCAATGCTCACGTACATGATCGCCACCGTGAGCGGAAGTCTCCCGTAGTGCTCAGCCAGTGACCGTCTACTTCGGCAAGCGTGCCATTCGCGCTGACCATCGAGACGAAGTTAGGTGGCAACTGATTCGCACAGGCCGCGGGTTGCCCAGCCCGGTACGCTCGCGCATCTGCCCAGCCCGCGACTCCGTAGTGTTGCAGTTGGAACAAGCCGCCAAGCGCTGACGTCGGCCTCTCATGAATCCATTCGGCGGTCACACCGTGATAGAAAGCGGATGCAGGTTGGCCGCCCGCAGAGGGAATCGTCACGAGCATCGCGATATTGTTTGCTGTTGACTGCCATCGGAACTCGGCGCGACTTGGGGTAATATTCAGGTCCTGCTCCTCGACCGGCCTGGCAGGAATTGCGAAGTTCTCCAGCGTCTTGTTCGAGGCCGAGGAAGCATCAAAACCTTCCGGTAGCGAAATATATTGGAAGTCGTCACCCTCTTGTGCTCGAAAATGAGAAATTTTGGCAGATCCGGTTGTCGGTTTGTCCGAATATTCTCCCGTTTCACCGTTCAAGTAGTCTTCCTTGAATATTGCGAGCGGGTCCGGGCATTCATCCGTGGCACTTACCGATAGAGGCAGGCCAACCGGTGGCGGCCCCGCCTCCACTAACGCCGAGAATCCCGCGGCGCACATCACAGCGATCACGACGCAGGTCTTAGTGAAAACGAGCAGCTTCATGGCGACAACCCTGTGAAATATACGTCGCAGACGCCAGTGACACAGACGCTAGACCTGCTTTGTTCAACCCGTCAAGACTTCGCCGTTAACCAATCAGGAGTGCCCAGTTACAGGACCCGAGACCGCCTCCGGTGCACGGACCAGTGTTGCGATCAGACCCAGATCCCGATCTCGGCGGTGAAGCTGTCCACGATGGCTGCCACCACACCATCGGGGGCCAACATTGCGCGGATCCGCTCGGCCGGCACGTCCTCGCTGTGGTCGGCGTGCCACTGCAGCTGCTCGACGCCGTCCCGATCTGCCGGCTGTTGGTCGATCCACGCGTGCGCCGCGATGGTCCGATCGGTGGTCCAGGTGCCGGTACGGACGCTGGTGATGCCGGACGCTGCCAGCAACGTCTTGCGCGAGATGCGGCGCGCGGTCGCATCGCCGCTCCGCCACCGGGCCAACTCCGCGGCGATGTCGCCGTTGAACCCGCGTGCGGCCCGCCGGTCACCGGCGAACGGCCGCCGTGCCCGGACGGCATCGGGACCGGCCAGTGAGACGCAGTAGTGCTGCAGGAAGACCCTGTTGCCGTAGGACATGTCACTCGCCCCGACGTAGTCGGAGGTCTGAGCCACCCCGATCTCGACGCCGCGACAGAGCTGCGCATGGCGGCGGGACAGTCGAGCGCTCACCTCGTCGGCCCAGGTCCGGGGACCGTTGATCAGCACCAGATCCACGTCCGCGAGACCGACCCGGGCAACGCCGGTGGCCACCGACCCGTACAGGTGTAGCTCCCAGGACGGTTCCTGGTGATCCTCGAACTCGCGGAGCAGGTCAGCCAGGATCGGCGAGAACGCACGCGGAATGCGGTCCAGGCTCACGCCAGTGCGGATGAAGCCGTCGTCGGTCAGGCCTTCCAGCGGATCGTGCATGCGCCCATGATGCGGTACCGGCCGCGTGGGGTGACCACAGACCGCGCGAGGCGTGAGACCCCGCAGCTCCCGCAATGTCTCGTGCCGGTCGCTCCTGGGCACTGGACGGCCATGACGCATCGTGATCGGTCCCGCAGCACGCCCGCCCGCTCCCGCCGAGCGGATCGCGTACTCGCCCTGGTGCAGGCCGGCGGCCAGGGCAGTCGGATGGACGTGCTGACCCGGGAGCGGGCCAAGCCAGCGCTGCCGTTCGCCGGTGGGTTCCATCTGATCGACTTCGCGCTGTCCAGCCTGGCAGCAGCCGACATCGCAGATGTCTGGGTCGGGGTGCAGTACCAGGCCGGCTCGCTCGACCCGTACCTGGCCGGTGGGCGGCCCTGGGATCTGGATCGCACCCGCGGTGGCTTTCGGCGGGTGGTACCGGAGCAGGGCGCCGGCTCCTCGACCGAGACAGGCTTCTCCCGCGGAAATGCGGACAACCTGTTGCGGCTGGCCGACCAGATCGAGCAGTTCGGTCCCGACCAACTGGTGGTGATGAGCGCCGACCACGTCTTCTCCGCCGACCTGGCGGCGGTCCTGGACCGACACCGGGAGCACGGTGCCGAGTGCACCCTGGTGACCGCGAAGGTGTCCAAGCGGGAGGCCGCCCAGAACGCCGTGGTGACCGTCGACAACCGGGGTCGCGTCACGGGCTTCGACTACAAGCCGGCCAAGCCGCAGGGCACCACCGTGGCCACCGAGATCTTCGTCTACGACACGGCAGTGCTGCTGCAGGTGCTCGGGGAGCTGCGCGTCGGGTTGAGCGCGGCAGCCGCCGACGGTGGCGACGACGTCGAGTCCGAAGCCGATTCCGGTCTGGGCGACTTCGGCGAGCACCTGCTGCCGGCATTCGTGCGACGCGGCAAGGTGTTCGCCCTCGACATCGGCGGGTACTGGCAGGACGTCGGCCGGCCGGAGGCCTACCTGGCTGCCCACCGCGATCTGATCGCCGGCCGGATCGATGTCTTCGACCATCCGGACCGGCCGGTCCTCACCAGCGCACCGCACCGGCTGCCGGCCCGCATCACAGCAGGGGCGACCGTGGTCGACACCCAGATCGGTGCCGGCTGCCGGATCTCCGGCGAGGTCGTGAACAGCGTCCTCGGATCGGACGTGATCGTGCACCGCGGCGCGACCGTGCGGAACGCCGTGTTGTTCGACGGGGTCGAGGTGCACCCCGGTGCGAGCATCGACACCGCGATCCTCGACGAGCGCGTGCAGGTGCTGGGCCGCGCGAGCGTCGGAGGTCCCAGTGGGCGTCGGACCCCGCGCGACGACGACATCGTCCTCATCGGTCGTGACAGCACCGTCGGCCGCGGCGTCGCCATCGGTCCCGGTGCCCGCCTGGAACCGGGCACCACCGCCTGACCACACTCCGGCCGGGGCCTGTCAGGCGACGGGCGTCACCCGCAGGTCGTCGAACGACGTCGTCACCGCGACACTCGCACCGGAGGAGCGGTAGCTGCCCACGCCGACCCATCCTGCTGGCTGCAGGCCTGCGGTCCCGTCGGTGGCGCTGACCTGGGCGGCAGCCGGTTCCGTGCCGCCGCGCGGCCAGGCCTTCGCGCTGAGCACGGTGGTACCTCCGGCACCAGGGGTGGCTCGCACCGAGAGCTGGTACCAGGCACCGGGTTTCATCGTGGTGCCCGGCACGTCGGCGACCTTCAGAGTGGTGTCTGTCGAACCGACCCGACGGACCAACGAGATCCGCGGCACTCCCGTCGGCTCGATGTTCAGCGTCGCCCGGTAGCTGCCCGACGCCGCTCCACGGACGACCACCGTGCTGTAGAGGCGTGCCTCGGAAGCCGGTCGATCCCAGCTGATCGCGACCCGCAGCTCTGCCGACTTCGTCTGCACGGCAGGCAGGGTGGCGTCGGCGCCCTGCCCGGCCGGGGTGGTCTGACGGCCGACCCCTGCGGTGACGGAGAACCGGTCGGGTGAGCCGATGGCGTTTCCAGCTGCCACCGGTCGTCGCGGTTCCCCAGGCACGGGACACAGTGCGGGAAAAGGTGTCTGCGGCGAGATCCGTCATGGGGGGTGGGGTGGCGGCGACGGTGACGGTGCGGGTGGCGGTGTCGGTGGCGCCTTGGTTGTCGGTGACGGTGAGGGTGATCGGGTAGTTGCCGTCGGCGGTGTAGGTGTGGTTGGTGTTCTGGCCGGTGGCGGTGGTTCCGTCGCCGAAGTTCCAGGCCCAGCCGGTGATGGTGCCGTCGGGGTCGGTGGAGTCGGCTGCGGTGAGGGTGACGGTGCGTTCGGTGATGGTGGGGGTGCGGATCACTGCGGTGGGTCGTTGGTTGACGGGGGGTGGGGTGGCGGTGTCGGTCGCGAAGAACCGGTCCATCGCGACGGTGACCGGTGCAGTCGCGCTGCTCGAGACGTAGGTTTCGAGTCCGACCGCTCCCGGACCCTGCAGTGCCGCCGTGCTGTCGGTACCCGTGGCCGTCCACCCGGTCGGCTCGGACGTGGTCGAGGGCCACGCCTTTGCCCGCAGGGCCGTGGGGGCACTCCCGGTGAGTTCCAGCTGGACGTTGACCGGTGCGCCGGCTGACACGGTGCCGACCGGCCGTTCCGGTGAGAGCGCGGTCTCGACCCCGCCGATCACCTTGATGAGGCCGATCGTTACGGCGCCACCGGCCACGAAGCGGAGTTTGGCCCGGTACTGCCCGCCGCTCACCGATCGTCCCTGCAGGCTGAAGTACACGCCGGAGCCGGTGGGCGCGGGGGTGACGGCGACGTCGGTGCTGACGAGCACGTCCCGTAGCGACACCTCGTCGAGCTGGGCCCGCCGGGAGTTGCCGGCCGGCACGCTGAACCGCCCGCGGGTGCCGTCCACGGAGAACGCGGAGGCGGTGACCGTCGACCACCGCTGCCCGGTGTCGGCGCTGCCCCAGCCGCCGGTGAGGGCTCGGGTGAAGGTGTCGTTCACCCCGCCGACGGCGGCGGGGGTTCGCAGGGTCCAGACCGGCGAGGTGGCCGTCTCGCCCGTGGCGCCCGCGACCGCCCGCCACTCGTACCGGGTGTCCGGGTCCAGACCCGTCCAGCGCACCGAAGCGGTCTGTTCGCTGGTGACGCTCGTCGTCCCGATGGTGGTGAACGGTGCTGGGGTGCTGGTGCCGAGGTCCAGCGGCAGGGTGAAGGCTGAGTCGGCGTCGGTCTCGTACGTCCCGAGCTTCGGTGAATAGGTGGTCGCCTGCATGGTGTTGGCGGCCGGGTCGAAGGTGTAGTACCGCAGCCAGCCGTCGCCCCCGTTGGCCCTCGACTGGTAGTCGGTGAGGATCTGGGGCACCGGATTGCCGCAGGAGTTCGTGTCCGTGCGACGGGCCTCGCCGGCGTCACCGCTGTGCTCGTGCCCGCTGAGGACAACTCGGATCGAGCAGTGTTGGGCGACGAAATCGCTCCAGAGCGTTGCGGTGGGGGTCCCTCCGGTCCGCTCGGCCGTGGTCCGCCGACCACCGGCGACCGTCACGAAGCTGTGGGTCACCATGATGGCGAGCCGGTCCGGGTAGGCGGTCAGCACCCGGTGTGCCCAGTCGAGCGCGTACTGCGGGGCCTCCCACTCCAGGTTCAGCACCAGGAAGTCGCGGCCACCGGCGGTGAACAACGAGTAGTTGTCCATGTTGCGCCGGTCGACTGCGTCCGCGCCGAACTGGTTCTGCCCCAGGAACCCGCCGTAGCGGGCCGCGGGACCGTTCCAGCTCGCATTCGCGTAGCGGGACACCGGGAACCAGGTGTCGTACGGACCGACGTCCTGCGCGACGTTGTCGAAATCGTGGTTGCCTGGCACGACGGAGTTCGGGATCCCGGCGTTGTCGAGCACCCGCAGACCGTCCGAGATGTACTGCCACTGTTGGGGATTGAACCAGTCGCTGACCAGGTCGCCGAGTTGCACCACGAACGCGGTTTTCAGGGCCGTACGGGTGCTCGCGATCCACTCGGTCTGCTGCGGAATCGTCGCCTGCCGGTCTCCGTAGGTGTAGTTCTGGGTGTCGGGCAACGCGACGAGGGTGAACGGGTCCCCGGTACCGGGTGCCGGCGTGGTCGCGCCCAGCTTGCGTCCCTCGAAGCGCACGGGCACAGCGCCGCCGTCCGGGTCGGTGGCGGTGACCGACAGGGTCGGTGCGGTGCTCGAGGTCGTGCCTCCGTCGGTCGGGCCGACCAGGACGGGCGTCAACGGTGGGGCGGCAGCAACCGGTCCACCGAGCAGGACGGTCGCCGCAGTGGTGATCGCGGCCAACAGCGCGGCCGGGGCGCGTCGACGGCGGATGGGTGCGCTCATGGGACCTCTTCTGCCGGATCGGGCTCACACCAGTTGGCCAGCAGAGTGTGACACCCGAATAGGGTCCTGACCAGCGCAGAGGCGCGGAACCTTGTACCGGGAGCGACCTCTGGAAGGAAGTTTCCGTCGGGTATCAGCCGTTCGGACGTTCAGGCGCGTACCCAGCGCTACCGGTCCACTGCGAGGTGACGGCGTGCGGCGGCGACGGTGTCGGGCTCGCACCGTCCTCGATGCGGTTCAGATCCCGTTCAGCGAATCGCTGGTGTTCGCACTCCTCCTCGATGATCACCTGGATCCCCTGCAGCAGCGTGATCTGCCCGCTGTCCGCCCACGGAGGTGCAGGTACCTCCCGGGCCAACTGCTCGGCATCGGCCTCGGCGAGGAACGCACCGACGAGTCCGACCCGCTCTGCGCGGACCTCGAGCACCTCGGCCCAGCTGGGTGTCGCGGCCGGGTCGAGCCCGAAATCAGTGCCCTCGGGAACGAATTGCGCCATGTCGGTGAACGGAAGACCCCACGGGTGGAAGCCCGCCGGTCCGCGCAACGGGGCGGTGAACCAGGTGTCGGTGGCGCACACGAGATGACGCAGGGTCTGGGTGTAGGACCACTCGTCGTCGACCGAGACGTCCGCCGTGCCTGCCGGCATCCCCAGCACCCGCCGGTCCAGCTCCTCCCAGGTGCCCTGCAGCGAACCCCAGGCCGCACGCAGGTCCACGGGATCGGTGGCATTCCAGTACGCCCGCGCCGGCTGGCGTCGCCGTAGCTCCGCGTCGACGAGCGGCGCGATGGGCACGCCGTTGATCTTCAATCCTCCGATGTCGCCGTCGATGTCGACACCCTCCAGGCTCACTGCTCGCATCACGGAGCCGGAGAAGTCAACCGCCCGGAATCTGGTCTGCCGTAACGGAACACGCTCGAAACGAGCCCCGGTCAGATCGGTGTGGATGAACTCGGGTGGGGTCATCGGTACTCCCTGGATCGTCGGCGGACGAGGACGACAGTAGGACCCATCCCGGATGACCTGCGTCCGGGATACACCGAACCCCGGGGGTTTCAGTGTGCGAGTTTGAGGCCGACGACCGCGCCCACGATGACGACCAGCAACACGACCTTGAGCAGCGACGCGGACTCGGTGCCGGTGATCATCGCGTAGGTGACGGTGAGCGCCGCGCCGATCCCCACCCATACGGCGTAGGCGGTGCCCACCGGTAATTGCTTCATGGCCACAGCCAGCCCGACCATGCTGAGTACGAGCGCCACCCCGAAGACGACCGTCGGTGTGAGCCGCGAGAACCCAGCCGATCTGCCCAGGGCCGTGGCCCAGACAGCTTCCAGCACACCGGAGATGACGAGAATGATCCAGGACATCACAACGCTCCGTCGTGGCCGTCTTGTCGCACACCGGGTACGGCACCCTCGTCCGGGAGCCGCCCTGGCGGCTCTGCCCCCATGCTCGCAAGGTTCGTGCACGAACCCAACCCCTGACGCCCGGTGGTGATCAACGCCACCACCGACTCCCGTTGCCGACCAGGGTGTTACCGGCGACGATGGCGGCCCCGAGTCGCCGGGCATCGTGCAGACGGTGTGGCTGAACCAGATGCCGTTCCGCAGGAGCTTCGTGCCGCAGGTGATGCCGGCGCGGTGAGCCTCGTTGCTCGTCTCCTCAGGAAGCGGGCCGATGGCCCGCATCTCGCTCAGACGGGGATGAGCAGGGGTCGCAGCGCCTGGAGCAGCGCGGCCGCGGCGACGGCCTCTTCCCCCGGCTGCTGGGCCGTCTCGAACTCGGCGATCTCGAGCCCGACGAGCTCCGACTCGGCGAGCACGAGGACGGCTGGGTGCAGATCATCGAGGGTGAGACCGTCGGGGACGTGGTAGTCGGTCGGGACCGTGCCCGGTTCCAGGACATCGCAGTCGAGGTGTACGTACACCGGCCGGCCGGCCACCGCTGCTCGGAGGCGGTCGGGAAGATCGGCGCCCGGCGCGACCAGAGCGACGGTCCCGTCGTCGACCCGTCGCTGCTCGGCCGGGTCCAGGTCACGGGTGCCGACGAGGATGACCTGATCGGACCCGAGGCCGCCGCCCAGACCGGTGTCCCACCAGCCCATCGGGCCGGACAGGGCGAGTCCACCCAGATAGCCGGTGGTGGTGTCGTCGGGGGTGTTGATGTCGGCATGGGCGTCGAACCAGACCACGACAGCATCCGGCCGGTGCGCGGCAACCCGGGGGAGGGTGGCCAACGCGACCGCGCACCGGGTCAGCGCGGTGACCGGAACGTGGTGGGCACCAAGGACTTCCTCGTACCGGGCGGCCATGGCGGTGAGGTCGGCTCGAGCGGCGTCGAGCTCGTCCTGCCAACCCGTACCGAGTGCCGGTGCCGGTACGCCGACGGTCACCGGCACGAGTCCGAGGTGCTCTGCGACTGCCGCGCCGACCACCTCCGACCCGGCCATCGCGCGGTCATTGTGGTCTCCGACCCGGCCCCGGAACACGGTCACGGCGAAGGTGGTGGTCCCCATCGGGAGATGTTCGCACACTCGGCCCGGACGTCCTGCAGAGCGAGGGTGGACCCCGTGGGAACTTGGCGGCGCCCGCGGCGATCTGCTCACCGCTCCAGCTCAGCTCCTGCAGGCCCCATCACCGGTGTGGATCGGGGCCCGATCAGCGATCTGATCGATCGGTGTCCGTGCGATGGGTGAACGCATCGCTCCGCACCCGGATCTGTTCCGCGTTCACACCGGTGATGCTGGAGTCCACGCCAGGTTCGGGGCTCGCGGGTCCCGCCGCCGATCGGTGTGCGCCGAGCCGACCGGGCGTCACCTCAGGTCGTAGACAGCGCGGGCTTCGACGATCTGCGGGACGTGGTGCTCCGCCCACTGCTTGAACGAGTGCACGACGTCGACCAGGGACGCCCCGAGCGTGGTCAGGGTGTACTCGACGGTCACCGGGACGGTCGGCTCAACGGCGCGGTCGACGAGACCGTCCCGCTCCAGCGAGCGCAGCGTCTGGGTCAGCATCTTCTGGCTGACACCGGCGATCCGCCGCGCCAGCGCGGAGTACCGCGAAGGTCCGTCCTCGTCGAGCGCGCACAGCACGAGGGTGACCCACTTGTCCGAGATGCGATCGAGCAGTTGTCGACTCGCGCACTGGGCGAGATAGGCGTCGTAGGCAACCCGTTCGGCGCGTCGCCGCGCGGCGGCGCCTGTCGTCCGTCGACCGGTGACGCTGACTGCCGCTGTGGGGGTGCTGGTCACGATCTCCTCCTCGAGAATGAGCTGATCAGGCCACTCTCCTTCGGGTGCCCTACGCACTTCAAGGTGCCTACTTCCCATCGGAGAGGGTGTCGGCCCAGTGTGGACCCTGACAGACCGCCCGACAAGAGGGTGGCGCGAACAACAGGAGAGTCCCACCATGATCGCAGCAGTGTTCACCACTCCTGGTGGCCCCGAACAGATCGAGCTCATCGAGGTGGATGTGCCCGTCCCCGGTGCCGGAGAGGTGCTGATCCAGGTCGCGGCCGCAGCCGTCAATCCGGTCGACCTGCAGACCCGTGGCGGGATCTACCACGACTTCGGCTGGGTGCATCAGCCCGAGCACACCGGGCTCGGCTGGGATGTTGCCGGCATCGTCACCGCGGTAGGCGCCGACGTCGACCCAGCATGGGTCGGGCGGAGGGTGGCCGCTCTGGCCGCCGGGGTCGATCGGGCCCTGGGTGCCTACGCCGAGTCGGTGGTGGTGCCGGTCACCGCTGTTGCCGGGGTTCCGGAAACGCTGGAACTCGTAGCGGCGGCGACTGTTCCGTTGAATGCGCTCACCGCCGACCAGGCCGTCGAGAGCTTGGGAGAGGCCGGCGGGACGCTGGTGGTGACCGGGGCCGCTGGGGGAGTCGGCGGCTACGCGCTCAGCTCAGCTGCGGACCGAGGATGGTCCGTCATCGGGCTGGCCCGGGAGTCGGACAGCGCCTTTGTCGAGGGTGCGGGAGCCCGGCTGGTCACCGACCTGTCCGCGCTGTCCGAGCAGGTCGCCGCCGTGGTGGACGCCGCCGGCCTGCGGGAGGCGGCGCTCGCGGTGGTGGCTGACCGCGGACGCTACGTGGGTCTCTCACCGGCTGCGCCGGTCGAGGCCGTTCGCGGGATCACCAGCTCCGACGTGTTCGTGACCGCGGACGCGGACGGTCTCGCCGCTGCGTTGCGGCGCACCGCGGACGGCGTGCTCCCGGCGCGCATCGCCCGGGAGTTCCCGCTGCGGGATGCCGCCGACGCCCATCGACTGCTCGAACAGGGAGCGGTCCGGGGCCGGATCGTGTTGCGGCCCTGATCCGGGCGCCCCGGTCCGGCCTGACCGGCCCGCTGCGCCGCGGAAGACCTGCTGTTGCTCACAGCGCCCTTCGCCGGCGACCATCCGTTCTCGGTGCGGGACGCCCCCGCCGGCCACCTGGTGCAACCGGCGGCCGTCCCGACGCTGCAGATCCCGTGCGCGGTAGTTCCCTGCGCCGCAGCGGATGGCGTCGAGGCGGGCCCGTTCTCAGACGGCGGTGAGCAGGTGCCGCAGTGCGACGACCCCGTCCCGCAGCCGGGATTTGAACGCTGCCGAGGTGATTCCGAGGGTCTGCGCCGCTGTAGCGTTGGTGTTCCCCTCGAGATAGACCAGGCGCAGCGCCTGGCGCTGCAACACCGACAGCTGGGGCAGCCCGGCATGGATCCGTTGCGCCGCATCGTCGCGGTCGTCGCTCTCGGCGAACAGGTCCCGTGCGGCTTCACCTGATCTGTCCGCTGGTCCGCTCTCGCGTCGCTTGGAGGTCTCCAGTCGTCGGACCCGATCGACGGCTCGTGCATGGGCCAGGCGCAACATCCAGGCGATGGCCGGGGACTGTGCGGGGTCGAATCGGTACGCGGTCTGCCAGATCTCGAAGTAGAAATCCTGGGCGATGTCCTCGGTCTGCACCCAATCGATGACGGTCCGTCGGATTCTCCCGCGGATTCTGGTGATGCTGATGCGGTAGAGCTCGACGAAAGCGGCGCGATCGTGTTTGCCCACCGCCACCAGCAGATCGTCCAGGCGCCGGACGTCTTTCGCGTCGATGCGAACGACCGTCATCTCGTTGTGCACTAGGGGTTCCCTCGACTGCGCCCGCGCCTCGTCATGTGTAGAGCCTAGAGGGCGATGCGGCCGCGGCACGCCATTGGGGGTGGACATTCGTCTCCACAAAATGACGTCGCCGCGTCATCAACGGGTCGATGTTCACCGTAGGTGTTCGAGTACCGGAAAATGCGGACGGATGCCATCGAAAGACGGACACACCAGACATCGGGTCACTCTCGGTTGTTTCCTACTTCACGATGCGAAAGGTCTGCAGTATCGGGTCGGCTGCATAGGCGACACGGGTGCCGCGCCGCGCCAGCGTCTGCAACCAGTGCACGATCTCCGTCGTGATCACCTCGCCGGGCATCAGGACCGGCACGCCGGGTGGATAGGGCGCAACCACCTCGGCACACACCCGGCCCGCCGCCGCTGCCGCCGGCACCGCGATCTGATCGGCGAAGAATGCCTCCCTGGGCGTGAGCGCCTGATCGGTGTCCGGCAGCGGAGCGGCACGAACGGGCCGAGCGGCGCCGGTCGTGTGCGCGCGGATCGACCGCTCCAGGGCACCGAGCAGGGGTTCCAGATCGGCTGCGGTGTCCACCATCGTCACGATCGGCACGAGCATGTCGCGATCGGCCAGCTCGACCGGGATCCCGTCGCGCAGCAGATCCTGCTCGACCGCGATGCCGTCCACTCCGGCGCCCGCAACGATCACCACCAGCTTCGCGGGATCGAATCGTCCGACCGGGAAATCCTCCGGACCGGGAACCTGCACCCCCGACAGCGCCCGGAGCCGGGTCCGAGCCGCACGGACGCGCTCGGCAAGCTGCCCCAGGAGCATTGCCCCACGGGACTCCAGCAGCGCTCGAGACGCATCGATCGACGCCAGGATGGAACCCGCAGGGCTGGTGGTGTGGCACGCATCGACAGCGCGGTCCAGCCGATCGCGGTCCAGTCGGGTGGTCCGGGCGACGATGAGGCAGGCCTGACTGTAGGCGGGCAGGGTCTTGTGGGCGCTCATCACCACGGCATCGGCGCCGAGCTTGACGGCCTGCTCCGGATAGCCTGCGGCCCAACCGAAATGGGCGCCCCGGGCCTGATCGACGATCACCGGCACCTCGCTCCGGTGCGACAGGGCGATCAAGGTGGGCAGATCGGAGGTCACTCCCAGATAGGCCGGCTCGGTGAGGAACACCGCTACCGGCGAGTGCACCTCGAGAGCATCCTGCAGGGCACCGGCTTCGACGCCGGCGGGGGTACCCCAGCGCGCGTCGGTGCTCACCGGCAACCACACCGGCGTCAGCCCGGCCAGGACCAGGCCGAGCAGCGTCGAACGGTGCGCGGTGCGGGCGACGAGGACCGTGTCGCCCGGCTTGCCGACGGCGAGCGTCATCGCCTGGTTGCCATGGGTTGAGCCGCCGGTGGAGAAGCGCGCCCAGTCGGCGCCCCAGGCGTCGGCGGCGCGTCGTTCGGCAGCAGCCAGTCGATCCGCGGAGAGCTTGACCGAATCGAGACCGCCGTACAGCGGAACATCGGAGTCGAGCAGCGCGCCGAGCGTCGCATCCAATCGGCCGGCCAGGCCCTGGTGGCCGGGGATGGTGAACGGGTGGTGAGTTCCGCGGAACCGGTGCCATCTGCTCAGCAGCTCCGCATCCAGTTCGACCGATGCTTCGTTGCTGCTCATCCGATCATGGTGCACCACGGTCGGTGTCGGGCAGCGGGCGCCGCACCTTCCGTGATGCACTGGAGGCCGCACGGCGGCGCGTCGATGCGCAGCAGGGAGGGCGAGATGGACGGCACCCACGAGGAGTCGGCCGGGCAGGCCGGGACCCTGTCCGGCGTCCTCACCCGGGCTCAGTTGGGTGAGCTGTACACCGGCCCACCCGCTGAGTTCGTCGTCCGCCGGAAGAATCTCGTGGCAGCCGTGCGCGCCGCGGGAGACAAGGAGGCGGCGCGAGCTGTTGCGGCGCTGCGCAAACCGACCACCCCCGCCTGGGTCGTCAACCTGCTGGCCGAGGACGGCCGGACGGCTCCGGAGCTGCTGGAGCTCGCCGCCGAGATCGCCGCCGCGGTGACCGCAGGGGAGCGTGCGGAGCTGCGCACACTCGCTGCGGCGCAGCGGATCCTGGTGATCGACGTGCTGGAACGCGCGGCCGAGCTCGCGGCTGCGTCCGGGACGACGATCCCGCCCGCCGCCGCAGAAGTCGTGGAGGCAGCCGTGCGAGGAGTCCTGACCGACCCCTCGACAGCCGAGCAGCTGTTCACCGGGGTGCTGGTCGAGCTTCCCGATCCGGACGATGCCGAAAGCCTCCCCGAACTGGCTATCCGTTCCCACTCGCCCCAGCAGCAGGGGGCACCGGCTGCGCCGCGGAAGAACACCCGTTCAGCGCCGGACCGCGCGTCCGCGGCTCCCGCACCTGCATCGGCACCGGCGACGGAACGGAAGCGTCACTTGCGTGCGGTGCGGGACGCGAGCGCCGCCGTCCGGACCGCGGAACGTGCTCGCGCCCGGTCGGCGGACTCGGTGAGTGATCTGCAGGACGAGCGTGACCGGCTCGGTCGCGCGCTGGAGGACCTCGAGCGTCGACTCACCGGCGCTCGGGACGATCTGCACGCTGCCGAGGCGGAGGTGTCGCGCGCTGAGCAGGCCCACCGGCAGGTCGAGGCATCCGAGGACCGGTGAAGTCGGGCCGGTCACTGCACCAGGCTGCGTACCCCGGCGATCGAGTGGAACACCCGCGCGGGCAGAACCCGGTTCAGGGAACCCGACTCAGGGGGCAGGAGCGAACCGAATCACGCGGTCCGCGCCGTCGTTGTTGCTGGTGGTGATCCAGAGCGATCCGTCGGTGCGGCCCATCACGGCGCGGATCCGACCGAAGGTTCCCTGCACGATGCTCTGCCGGCTGACGACCCGGTTGTCGACGATCTTCATCTTCCACAGCCGCGTGCCGCGCAGGGCGCCGACGTAGTACGTCCTCGCGCTGCCGGATCCGACCGAGCTGATGCCGGACGGCGAGGCCTCCGACGTCAGCCAGGTCTGGATCGGGTTGGTGTACCTGGGGTCGGTGCAGCGACCCTCGCAGCTCGGCCAGCCGTAGTTCAGGCCACCCGACCGGATCCAGTTCACCTCGTCCTGGTCGTTCTGACCCAGCTCGGTCGCGTAGACCGTCCTGCCGTCGGGCGCCGGAGTGAGGCCCTGGACGTTGCGGTGGCCCATCGTGAAGACCTTCCCCCAACGGTTTCCGGCCGAAGGCGTGCCGTCGTACCGCACCCGGAGCACTTTTCCGTTGAGCGACGAGGAGTACTGCGGCAGGGTCGTGTCGCCGGCGTCACCGGTGCCGATGTAGAGGTCGTTGCCCATCACCAACAGTCCGCCGCCGTTGTGGTTGCCGGCTTTGCGGATGGTGGTGACGATCGGCCGGGGTGCAGCAGTGCTGCCGGCGAGCATCATGGCGACCCGGTTGTCGTGTGCCGTCGTGTAGTAGACGAAGTACCGCCGGTCCTTCGGAAACCCTTGGGAGAGAGCGATTCCGAGCAGGCCACCCTCGCCGGAGGCGACCACGCCCGGTACCGTTGTGTAGAGCTGTTTGGGTGTTCCGGGCTTCACGCGGTAGATCCGCCCGGTGTTCCGCTCGGTGACCAGAGCGGCTCCGTCGGCGAGCGGGACCATGGCCCAGGGCACCTGGAGACCGGTCGCTACGTCCGACGAAGCTGCGGCGAGCACCGCGCTGGTGGCACGGGCCGGATCAGTTGCCGCAGCAGACGATCCGACGGTCACCGTGGTGCTCATCAGGACGGCGGCGGCGACGGCTGCAAGACGGGGGAGTGACGGCATCGTTGACCTCCAGCAGGTTCGGTCCTGGTGACGCTACGTCATCGCGCGGTGATCGGTCTACGGGCTCGAGGCGGCTTGTGCAACCGGATCCCGGCACGCGGGACGAACCGTTGCGACCCTCCGCGTCCGGCCCGTGATCCACTGACCCGATCCGCAACAGCAGGGGGGATCGTGAGGATTCGACCACTGTCGACCGGACGCCGGGCGGCCCGGCGGGGGATCGGTCCGGCCGGACACGCGCTGGTAGCGAGCGGGATCGTGCTGTCGGGCTCGGCGTGCGCCGACACTGGATCGTGCTGGACACCGAGGACCTGCACGGGACGCTGTACCTCGACAACCCGCCCGGCTCCGGCTCCGGGTGGCAGTGGAACTACTGACCCTCGGTCGGGGTGCGCCGGCTCGACGTCGATTCCGCCGGTCGTTTCTTCTTGGGCTTCGAACGATCGCCTGAACGTCCCTTGTCGGCTGCGGGCGCGATGACCTGCGCGGTGCGCAGAGCCTCGGTCAGTTCAGCCAGATCGCCACGGAGCCGGTCCATCTCGCTGCGCAGGTAGTCGCGGGTGGTGACGTCGCCGACCTTCATCCGCAGCGCCGCCAGTTCGCGGGCCAGGTACTCGGTGTCCGCTTTCGTCTGGGCGGCGCGCGCCCGGTCCTCGTCCATCGAGATCCGGTCGCGGTGGTCCTGTCGGTTCTGTGCCAGCAGGATCAGTGGCGCAGCGTAGGAGGCCTGCAGGCTCAGCGCCAGGGTCATGAACTGGAACGGGTACGGATCGAAGCGCAGGTCGGTGGGCACGCTGATGTTCCAGACGAACCACGCGATGACGAAGACCGACATCTGCAGGATGAACTTCGACGTGCCCATGTACCGGGCCGTGCTCTCGGAGAATCGACCGAAACTGTCGCCGTTGATGCCGAGTCTGGGAACGAACGACGTCTTGACGTACGGGTCGCTCAGCGAGTTGCGCGATGTCGGCTTGGTCATGATTCCCCCTCGGGGCGGCTGGGCGGGTAGGAGACGCGGGCGGCTGGGCGGGCAGGAGATGCGGGCGGGGATGCGGGGCGAGTGGGCGTGCAGCGTGATCCGGTACTGCGCGACGTGGCAGTGATGCAGGAGAAGCGGGTCAGTGTTGCTCGGTCAGCGATGCGTCGTCCTCGCTGAGCATGTCGTTCAGCCCCTGTTCGCGCCAGTTGTCCGGGAGCAGGTGGTCGAGCACGTCGTCGACAGTGACGGCGCCGAGCAGGTGGTCCGCATCGTCCAGGACGGGTGCGCAGACGAGGTTGTAGGTGGCGAAGAACCGGGTGATCTCGGCGAGCGACGCTTCGGCCGAGAGTCGGGCCATGTCGGTGTCCAGCACGCCGGCCACCAGTTCGAACGGGGGTTCGCGGAGCAGCCGCTGGGTGTGCACGCACCCCAAATACCGTCCGGTGGGTGTCGACTGGGGTGCTCGCACCACGAACACCATCGAGGACAGAGCGGGAGTGTGTTCGGGAGACCTGATGCGCGCCAACGCTTCTGCGACGGTGGCATCGGGAGTCAGGATGATCGGCTCCGGCGTCATCAGACCGCCGGCCGTGTGCGAGGAGTACTGCATCAGGCGGCGGACGGGCGCCGATTCCTCCGGCTCCATCAGCTCCAGCAACCGAGCCTGCACCCGGGGTGCCAGCTCGAAGAGCAGGTCGGCGGCGTCATCCGGGTTCATCGCCTCCAGGATGTCGGCGGCGCGATCCTCGTCGAGATGGGTCAACAGGTCCTTCTGGTCGTCCTCGGGCAGCTCCTCCAGGACGTCGGCGAGCCGCTCGTCCGGAAGGGCATCGGCCAGCTCGTACCGCCGGGCCGGGGGCATCTCGCGCAACGCCGTCGCGGCGTCCGCCGCCCGCAGGCCCTCGAAGTTGAGCAGCATCTCCTGGGTTCCGATGTTGCCGCCGGCGAGCAGGGTGGTGACCTCGTTGCCGCGGACGTCCGCCCACCCGACGACCTGCACAGCGGCCCGGCGGGCGAGGCGCCCTCGTTCGCGCAGGGCGAGTCGGGTGATGCCCCAATCGCGGGTGCGGCTCTGTTCCATCGCCGCGTCGACGATCATCACTGCGTCCTGGGTGGTGGCGACCCGCACCTTCGCTCCCACCAACTGGCCCTGGACCAGCAGCTCGATGGGGCGTTGCTCGAAGGCACGGATGCTGACCTGGGCCGTCGACAGGGTGATGGCATGCGTCTCGATGGTCGAGACCCGGCCCATCGGGACGAAGATCCGCCGGCGAGTGGGTAGCTCCACCACGATCCCCAGTACTCGTGGCGGCTGCCGGTCGACCCGCAGTGCGACCACCACGTCGCGCATCCGGCCGATCGACTCGCCACCGGGACCGAGCACCGGTAGCCCGGTGAGGCGCGCGACGAAGACGCGGGGGGTGGGGGCCATACGACCAGCGTATGACCAGCGGGCTCAGGAAAAATGCGTAGGGTGGCGTGGGCTGGGAGCCGGTGGGGACCGCGATGGTTCGCACTCGGCTGTCCCGGCCCGACCTGACCGTCCGTCCCGGAGGATTGAACTGCTCATGCGCGTCCGCGCCGCCGCACTCGCCGGCTCCGTTGCCCTTGCCGTTCTGCTCGCCGGATGTGGGGGCGGCGACTCCGGGTCTCCGGCCACCAGCGGCGACGCCACCAGCTCCGGTTCGTCCACCTCGGGTTCGGCCTCCTCATCAGACGGGTCCTCGTCGCCGTCGTCCTCGGCAGCGGCCCCGAACCCAGGTCCCGAGGTTCCCCCCGCGACCACGATCGCGCCGGCGGTCGCGAAGGACCTGATGCCGACCGCCACCGGTGGGTTCGGTGACAAGCCCGTGATCACCTTCCCGAAGACTCCTGCGCCCAACTCCTTGCAGCGGGAGATCCTCACCGAGGGCACCGGCGCCGTCGTCAAGTCCGGCGATTTCCTGTCCGCCAGCTACCTCGGTGTGGTGTGGGGTGCGGACAAGGCCTTCGACAACTCCTACGACCGCAAGGCCCCCAGCACCTTCCAGATCGGCGCCGGGAAGGTCGTGCCCGGTTGGGACACCACCCTGGTCGGGCTGAAGATCGGCAGCCGCGTGCTGATCAGCCTGCCGCCTGCTGATGGCTACGGCTCGACCGGCAACAGCGGCGCCGGGATCAAGGGCACCGACACCATCGTCTTCGTCGTCGACATCGTCGACACCATCCCGTCCGACCGCGGAGGGGAGGTCGACGCCAAGCCCGTGCCGACCCTTCCGACGGGGATTCCGCAGGTGGCGGGCAAGCTCGGCGAGCGGCCGACCATCACCATCCCGAAGGGCCAGGCGGCACCGACCACGGCCAGGGCCATCGTGTTGGCCACCGGTACCGGCCCGAAGCTGATCGCCGGCGAGAACATGCTGGCCCAGTACGAGCTGGTGACCTGGGACGGCACCCAGAAGCAGGGCACCTGGCCGGTCGCCAACGCCACCACGCCCGACGAGGAGTCCCGCACCGGGCTGCAGTCGATCCCGCTGCAGGCGGGCAGCCCGTTCGAGAAGCTGGTTGGCTTGAACATCGGTAGCCGCGTTCTGCTGCTGGTCCCGGCGACCGCCGACTCCACCGGCAGCGGAGGCGGGACCCCCGCGCTGGCCGCGGTCGTCGACATCGTCGCCAAGGGCTGATCAACCGTCCGTCACGTGCCGTGCCCCCGTCAGCATCGCGGCGGGGGCACGGTCATGCCCGGGCCCGTGCCAGCCGACACGTGAGGACGGCCAGCACCGCTCCGATGAGGATCGTCACCAGCCCACCGGGTACCGCGACTATCTTCCGGCTGTTGGCGAGCGTGGCGAAGCCGAGCAAGCACCCGATCGCCAAACACCAGCAGAACACCTCGGTGACGGTGACGAGCGCCCGCGGCCGTGACTGCGGAGCGGAGCCGCCGGCAAGGGAGACGGAGAGGATCAACACGACGCAGATCAGCACCATGACGATGGGGATGTACCAGCCGGGACCGGTGTCCCAGGAACCATCGGAGTCCAGTAGATCGGGTTCGTACTCCGGGTCCAGCACCTGGAACAACGTCAGCGACCTGTCGTCCCCCGACACCGGGATGAACACCTTCATCAAGAGGCCGATGAACATCAGCAGGGCAGCGAGTGTGGCTCCAGCACCCAGCATCAGCTCGATCCCGGCGCCCCGGACGTCGCCCTGGGCGTTCACCCGCGCTTCCAGTCGGCGGATCTCCTTACGGTCCGACGCCAGCTGCTGACGCAGTGCGACGAGATCATTCGATCCTGGTCCGTCGCTGGTCGCCTCGGATTCTGGTGGGGGTGGGGTCTGGTCGGTCACGGGTGATCCGGCCTCTCTGGTGGTGTCGCGGGGGAGTCCGGGTGGATTCGTTACCGTTGGAGCATGCAACACCCTGTCCGTTCCCGGTTGCTGTTCGACCTGATCGGCACTGCAGCCAGGCTCGGCCTGACGGCCGTCTGGTTCCTCTCCGGTTTCGCGAAGGCCGCAGACCCGCGTCAGACGTTGGTCGCTGTGCAGGGATACCAGGTGCTGCCGGACGGCCTGGCGCGGTCGGTCGCCGCGGTACTGCCGTACCTCGAGATCGCGCTCGGGCTGTTGCTGCTGCTCGGGATGGTGACCCGGTATGCCGCGCTGGCCAGTGGTCTGCTGCTGCTGGTGTTCATCGCTGGGGTGATCTCGGCCGCGGCCCGCGGGCTGAGCATCGACTGCGGGTGCTTCGGTGGTGGCGGCCAGGTATCCGCTGGTGCCACTGCTTACACCGCAGAGATCTTGCGCGACACCGGTTTCCTGGTGCTCGCTGTCTGGCTCGTGATCCGGCCACGAACCTGGCTGTCGATCGACGCGCTGGCCCGCCGGAACCAGGACTTCGATGACGTCGAAGACGAGCAGGACGTGGACGACACCAGCTTCAGCCACGGTGTCCGGCGGTCCGGCCGCTGACAGTTCGTGCGCGTCGTCACCCTGGCCCGCAGTCCGCCGAGCGCGCTGCGGCGAAACGCCCAGGCATAGTGGAGGGGATGCCGCTCCGGCATCGCACCCCGCACCAGGAGGACGAGCACGTGGCGAAGAGCCGGGCACCCAGGCCGAATCCGAGCAGGACGCCGGCGCAGAAACGGCCGTCCGGCGCCGCCGGCTCGACAGGGTCCCGACCGTCCTCAGCGACGTCGAGCGGGCCCCGGGCGCCGCAGTCGAAGGCCGGCCGGCAGTCGGTGGCCGCCGCCCGCAACTCCGGTGGATCGAATCGCACGCAGCTGATGATCGGCGGCGTCGCGATCGTGGTGATCGTCGCGGTGATCATCGTCGGCCTCGTCCTGAACAAGAAAAACACTGCCGTTCCGGCCGACGGCTACGGCGACTCGAAGGCCTCGATCGCCACCGTCGCCGATGGCGTCATCACCATCTCCGCCGGAACTCCCCAGACGAGCATCGACGTCTTCGAGGACGCGATGTGCCCGGCCTGCGGATCGTTCGAGCACCAGTTCGGGCAGCAGATGGCCCAGCTCGCCGACGAGGGAAAGCTGGGCGTCCGCTTACACATGCTGAACTTCCTCAACCGCGCCTCGTCCTCCGGTGACTACTCGACCCGCGGCGCTGCTGCGCTGCTGGCGGTGGCCACCGAGGCCGGCAGCCAGCCGGGACTGTTCCTCAAGTTCCACACCGCGCTGTTCGCGGAGGGGACCCAGCCGAAGGAGAACAGCGGCTCCGACCTGAGCAATGCCCAGCTCGGCGAGGTGGCGAAGACCGCAGGCGTACCGGACGCCGTGGTCGCCTCCATCGCTGCGGGCAAGTACGTCGAGGCTGCCGCTGCCAACGCGAAGACCAGCCAGACAGCGATCCAGGCTGCGGTCGGCGAACAGTGGGCAACACCGACCGTGCTGCACGACAACAAGCCGCTGGCCCTGAACTCCCCGGACTGGCTGACCACGCTGACGGCCTGACCGTGTCACCGGGGGCCGCCGAACGGCTGTCTCCCGGCCGATAGGCTGCTGGTCGTGTCGAAAGTACTCACATCCCTGCCCGCCGGCGAGAAGGTCGGCATCGCGTTCTCCGGTGGACTGGACACTTCGGTGGCCGTCGCCTGGATGAGGGAACACGGTGCCGTGCCTTGCGCGTACACCGCAGACCTCGGCCAGTACGACGAACCCGATCTGGCCGGCGTGCCGGGCCGCGCCGAGCAGTACGGCGCCGGCATCGCCCGGATCGTCGACTGTCGCGCTGCCCTGGTGGAGGAGGGCCTGGTCGCCCTCGCCTGCGGCGCATTCCACATCCGCTCCGGTGGTCTCCCGTACTTCAACACCACACCGCTGGGACGGGCCGTCACCGGCACGTTGCTGGTGCGAGCGATGCTGGACGACGACGTGGCGATCTGGGGCGACGGGTCTACGTACAAGGGCAACGACATCGAGCGGTTCTACCGCTACGGGCTGCTCGCCAACCCGCGGCTGCGGATCTACAAACCGTGGCTGGACGAGGCATTCGTCGCCGAGCTCGGCGGGCGGACCGAGATGTCGCAGTGGCTGACGGCCCGCGACCTGCCCTACCGCGCCTCGCAGGAGAAGGCCTACTCGACGGACGCCAACATCTGGGGTGCCACCCACGAGGCCAAGACGCTCGAGTTCCTGAACGAGTCGATCGAGATCGTCCAGCCCATCATGGGAGTCGCGCACTGGGATCCGTCGGTCGAGATCGAGCCCGAGGTGGTGACGATCGGATTCGAGCGCGGCCGGCCGGTGAGCATCAACGGCGAGACCTTTGGCAGCCCGGTCGATCTGGTGGACGAGGCCAACAAGATCGGCGGCCGGCACGGCCTGGGGATGACCGACCAGATCGAGAACCGCATCATCGAGGCGAAGTCCCGCGGGATCTACGAGGCCCCGGCACTTGCCCTGCTGCACACCGCCTACGAGCGCCTGGTCAACGCGATCCACAACGAGGACACCCTGGCCACGTACCACTCCGAGGGGCGCCGGCTCGGCCGGTTGTTGTACGAGGGACGGTGGCTGGATCCGCAGTCGCTGATGCTCCGGGAGTCGCTGCAGCGCTGGGTGGGTTCGGCGGTCACCGGCTCGGTGACGCTCCGCCTGCGGCGCGGCTGGGACTACTCGATCCTCGACACCCAGGGTCCGATGCTGAGCTACCACCCGGAGAAGCTCTCGATGGAACGTGTCGAGGACGCCGCCTTCGGGCCGACCGACCGGATCGGTCAGCTGACGATGCGCAACCTCGACATCGCTGATTCGCGCGCCAAGCTCGAGTACTACGCATCGCTCGGTCAGCTGGACGCCGAGCAGACCCTGGTGGGCCGCCTCGAGCAGGGCGCCTCGGCAGCCATCGCCGAGCTCAACTCCTCCTCGCAGCCCGACGAGGGCGTTGACGGGGCCACCGAGCGGGCCGCGATGGAGTTCGGCGCCGACTGATCTTCCGGTGATCGCGCAAACGAGGAACGAGCGCGTCGAGATCCCGTCAGGTCACGACCGGTCTGGATTCTTGTTGTTGCTGGTCACAGGTGCTGTCGCTGGCATTGAGGACGTCCTTCTTGCCAGCAGTTGCCCTTTCGGCCAGCGACCGGCAGTGACTGGCTTTCGTGACGCTGACCTGCGCAGACAGCATCGACCCCGGCCGATTAGGAACCGGCGACGGGTCCTTGATAACCTTGTCCAGCAGTTGAGCATGGGGCTGTGGCGCAGCTGGTAGCGCATCACACTGGCAGTGTGAGGGTCAGGGGTTCGAGTCCCCTCAGCTCCACCAACGAACCAGGACCGGGACGGCAGTATCGTCCCGGTCCTGATTCGTTATCGGGCACAGCGACTTGAAGGCGGCCCCATTCGGTGAGCGCCAGCGAGCCGAAAGGGATCCCCTCAGCTCCACCAACGCATCAGGACCGGGACAGCAGTAGTGTCCCCGTCCTGATGCGTATCCCGAGACGTCAGGACGTCGCGATCAGTGCGATCCCCGCCAGCACGATCACGGCTCCCACCAGCTTGCGGAGCGGTCGCGGCTCGTGGAACAGCCACCACGCCAACAGTGATCCGATCACGATGCTGGACTCGCGGACGGGCGCAACGAGCGCGACCGGGGTGGTCCGCATCGCCTGCAGCACCAGGATGTAGGCGGCGGGCGAGAGCACGGCAACCACCGCCACCTCACGCCACCAGCGACGCAGCACCTGCAGCGGACGCACGGCCTGGCGGTGCAGACCGGGGCTGAGGATCAGCGTCTGCCACGCCGATCCGAGGGAGAAGTAGGTGATCGGCGCGAGCGCGAGCGACGTCACCGAATGGTTGTCCCACAACGTGTACGCCGCGATCATCAGTCCGGTGGCGGCTCCGTACCTCAGTCCGGCGACGGCACGACTGCGGTGTCCCGCGCTTCGTCCGGTGGCGACCACGGCCACGCCGGCGATCACGGTCAGGCCGCCCAGCGCCGCGATCCAGCCCGGTCGCTCGCCGAGCACGAGCAGTGCGTAGGCCATGGTCAGCAGCGGACCGGTACCGCGCGCGACCGGATAGACGACGGACAGATCAGCCCGGTCGTAGCCGGTCTGCAGCGTCAGGGCATAGCCGATGTGCAGGACCGCCGAGACCAGGGGCCCGACCAACAGCCCCCATGACCACGGCCAGCCCGCCTGGGCGAGCACGACGAGCCCGATGGGCAGCCAGATCACCGCGGAGAACGCGTTGTACCACCAGACGAAGCTGTACCCGTCGCCCTGCACGCGCTTCGCGGCGATGTTCCAGACTGCGTGGAAGAGCGCTGCGATGAGGATCAGGACGAGTGCTGAACCGGTCACAGCGACCCGAGCCGCCTGGTGGGCCTGGAGACGAGCACGGGGTCAGACATGCTCGGACACCAGCACCGCGAAAGTGTGTGCCCGCAGTGCGGTGAAGACGTGCGGCTCGTCGCCGGGGTAGGACAGGTAGTCGCCGGGACCGATCTCGACCGGGTCGTCAGCGGGGCCGACGAGCGCACGACCACGACTGAGGATGACGTGTTCCACCACCCCCGGCTCGTGCGGCGCGGAATGTCGTCCGGGACCGGGCTCCGCAGCGACCAGGTACACATCGCGTCGGGCGTTCGGGGGAGAGGCCGACAACAGCGTGGCGGCATACGCGGCGGTCGCCGAAGCGACACTGGGCCCGTCCCCGGACCGGATCAGCCGGACGCTGGCGCGGGGTGGCTCGACGATCCGGGAGAACGGGATCCCGATCGCGGTGCACAATGCCCACAGCGTTTCGATGCTGGGGTTGCCTGACCCCGATTCCAGCTGCGAGACAGTCGATTTCGCGATTCCGGCTCGACGCCCCAGTTCGCCCAGCGACAGTCCGGCCCGCTCCCGTTCCCGGCGCAGGGAGGCAGCGATCGCGGCGAGCGGCGCCTTGGTCGGTCCGGACATCCAGGCCTCCGGGGGTGAGCAGCGTGGTCGAGGGGTCGTACGACCGTTCGCCTTGACGAGCGGCCGCCGAGGCGTTCATCATACAAAACATGCGTTCGATATGGCGAACCCGGCACGACTCGACGGGGCCCGTAGGCCCGGCCGACGGTCTGGGCAGGAACATTGCGTTGATCTGCCTCGCCGACGCCCTCGTCGGAGCCTCGTTCGGCGCGATCAGCGTCGGGAACGGGTTCGGCATCTGGGTGCCGGTCGTGCTCTCGCTGGTGGTCTTCGCAGGAGCGTCCCAGTTCCTGTTCGTCGCGTTGGCGATGAGCAACCCGATCGCCGCGGTGCTGGCGGGTTTGTTGATCAATGTCCGGCACTTCCCGTTCGGGCTGGCGGTGGGCGACGTCATCGGGAACAGCCTGATCCGACGGGTGATCGGCAGCCACGTGCTCACCGACGAATCCACCGCCTTCGCGCTGGCACAGGCTGATCCGGCACAGCGCAGGCGGGCGTTCTGGGGGTCCGGGGTGGGAATCTTCGTGTGCTGGAACATCGGTGTGCTGGCCGGCGCGTTCGGCGGGTCGTACGTTCCGGACACGGACACCCTCGGCCTGGACGCGGCCTTCCCAGCGGTGCTGCTGGCGATCCTGCTGCCGTCGCTGCGGCAGGCGGCCACCCGCACCGCGGCCGTGGTCGGCGGGCTGATCGCTCTGGCCACCGCGCTCGTGCTGCCCGCCGGACTACCCGTGCTGCTGTCGCTGGCTGCGCTGCCGCTGGCCCTGCGAACCCGACCGGAACGAGCGCACGGATGACGCTCGCACCGACTGCGCTGTGGATCTCGATCGCCGTGCTGGCGCTCGGAACGTTCGGATTCCGGTTCGCCGGGGTGACGTTGCGGTCCAGGATCACCCTGTCGCCGCAGGTGCTGCAGGGCCTCACGGCTGCTTCGGTGATCCTGCTGATGGCACTGGTGGCCACCGCCACGATCTTCGATGGCCAGGCGTTCTCCGGTGCCTCCAGGGTGACCGGGGTCGCGGTCGGAGGGGTGTTGGCCTGGCGGCGAGCGCCGTTCGTGGTCGTCGTGCTGGCGGCGGCGGGGGTGACGGCCGGGCTGCGCTGGTGCGGGGTTGCGTGAGCCCGGCCGATCAGGGAACCGCAGATCAGGGGAAGAACGTGACGGCCAGCAGGTAGATGTTGAGGCCGATGATCAGGGCGACCACCACGCTCGCGACGACGGTCGTGAGATGCCTGTTCACGAAGGGCCCCATCACATCCCGTCTCCGGGTGAGCAGCACCAGCGGGGTCAGGGCGAACGGGATGCCGAAGGAGAGGATCACCTGCGAGACGACCAGTGCGGTCGTCGTCTCCACTCCAGCGGCGAGGACGACCAGTGCCGGGAGCATGGTGACCGCCCGGCGCAGGAACAGCGGAACCCGTCTGCGGAGGAATCCCTGCATCACCACCTGCCCGGCATAGGTGCCGACGCTCGAGGACGACAAGCCGGACGCGAGCAGCGCGACGGCGAACGCCAGCGCGGCGCCGCCACCGATGTACTGGCCGAGGCCGGCGTGGACCGCCTCGATCGTGTCGGTGTCGGTGCGGCCGTTGCGATGGAACAGATGTGCAGCGATCAGCACCATGCTCAGGTTGATCAGACCCGCGACGCCCAGCGCCAGGGTCACGTCCACCCCGGCGTAGCGCAGCAGGCTTCGTCGTTCGCCGGTGTCGCGAGCGGGTATCCGGCTCTTGGTGAGTGCGGAGTGCAGGTAGACGACGTGCGGCATCACTGTGGCGCCGACGATGCCCGCAGCGAGCAGCACGCTGTCCGGACCCGCGAGGCGCGGCACGAGACCGGCCACCGCACCCGCCGGCGAGGTGCCGACCAGGATCAGGTCGTAGAGGAAGCCGAAGGTCACGATTGCGAGCAGCGCGATGATCGCCAGCTCGAACCGTCGGTGGCCCCGCTCCTGGAGCGCAAGGATGCCGAAGGCGACGACCGCAGTGATCAACCCGGCGGGCAGCAGTGGGATGCCGAACAACAGGTTGAGACCTACTGCGGCGCCGACGAACTCGGCGAGATCGGTGGCCATCGCGACGAGTTCGGCCTGGAACCACAGGCCGATGGTCACCGGCCGGCGGAAGTGTTCACGGCACAACTCGGGCAGATCCTTGCCGGTGGCGATACCGATCTTCGCCGACAGGTACTGCACCAACATCGCGATCACGTTCGCCGCGACGATGACCCAGACCAGCAGGTAGCCGTAGCGCGCTCCGGCGGTGAAGTTCGTGGCGAAGTTGCCGGGATCGATGTACGCGACAGCGGCGACGAACGCCGGACCCAGCAGCTTGGCGAGGGTGCGCCGGCGCCCGCTGGCCCGCAGGACGGCCAGGGCGCTCGGCTGCTCGGTGGTGGTCGTCGGGAGATCACTCGCGGACACGCTGCCTCCCGAAGTTCGGTGCGCCGAAAATAAGCCTCAGGAGAAGATACGTCGCCGACGGGCGAGGGGATGGCTGCTGGACGGTGGAAATCTGCCCGAGGGTCTCAAACGGCGGTGATGGCAGCGACGTGAGGGGTCGGGATCTCGACTCACTTCGTTCGCTCGATCAGCGTCGGGAGTCGCTCGATCGGCGTCGGCGCTGCTCGGTCTGCGGCGGGAGTCAGCGGCCGCGCCACACCGGCCGGCGCTTCTCGGCGAACGCGACGGCACCCTCGCGGGCGTCCTCGGTGGTGAAGATCGGCATCACCGTTGCCTCGTTCTGCTGCCAGACGTCGTCGTCCCAGTCGGAGCCGAAGCGGTCGGAGTCGCGGACGAACGCCTTGGTCGCCTGCACGGCGAGCGGTGCGTTCGCGGCGATGACAGCAGCGAGCGCGAGGGCTTCGGTGAGCACTGCGTCGTCGTCGACGACCCGGTTCAGCAGACCCAGGTCCAGCGCCCTGTCCGCGGTCATCGGCGCCCCGGTGAGGAGCGCTTCCAGAGCCAGTTTGCGCGGGATCTGTCGCTGCAGCCGGACCACCCCGCCGGCCCCGGCGACGAGGCCGCGGGTCACCTCCGGAAAGGCGATCCGGGCCGACCGTCCAGCGATGGCCAGGTCGCAGGCCAATACCAACTCGGCGCCGCCGCCGAAGGCCGCCCCGTTGACCGCCGCGATCGTCGGTTTGTCGATGCGGTGTCGGGTGAATCCGCCGAATCCCCACTCGGGGTGCCCATCGGGTGCTGCGTTCTCGCCGGCGGCAAACGCCTTGAGGTCCATCCCGGCGCAGAACGCCCGGTCACCCGAGCCGGTCAACACCACGACCCGGACCTGCTCGTCGGAGGCGGCGCGTTCGACCGCCTCGCCCACGGCCGTCGCCAGGGCCTGGTTGACCGAGTTCAACGCCTGCGGACGGTTGAGGGTCAGGATCGCTGTGTGATCACGGGTCTCGTACAACACTTCGTCGCTCATGAGCCGATCATCCCCGACTTCGCGGGGGAACAAAGCGAATGGATGAACGTTGAAGCATTTGTGAAGAACATCGGATTCCTGAACTTCGGACACTGGACGCCGTCACCGCACTCGCAGGTGCGCACTGCGTCCGATTCGCTGCTGCAGTCGATCGAGCTGGCGGTGGCTGCGGAGGAGCTCGGCGTCGACGGCGCCTACTACCGGGTGCACCACTTCGCTCGTCAGCTGGCCAGCCCGTTCCCGCTGCTCGCGGCGATCGGCGCTCGGACGAAGAAGATCGAGATCGGTACCGGCGTCATCGACATGCGCTACGAGAACCCGATGTACATGGCGGAGGACGCCGGTGCGGCTGACCTGATCTCCGGCGGCAGGCTCCAGCTCGGGATCAGCCGAGGATCACCGGAGCAGGTGATCGATGGTTTCCGGTACTTCGGCTACGAGCCCGCTCAGGGCAGCGATCAGGCAGAGATGGCCAGGAACCACACCGAAGTCTTCTTGAAGGTGTTGCAGGGCGGCGGCTTCGCCGAACCCAGTCCGCGCCCGATGTTCCCGAACCCGCCGGGTCTGCTGCGCATCGAGCCGCACTCCGAGGGCCTGCGCGACCGGATCTGGTGGGGCGCGGGGTCCAGGGCGACGGCCGAGTGGACTGCCCAGCAGGGGATGAACCTGATGAGCAGCACCCTGCTCACGGAAGACACCGGCGTGCCTTTCCACGAGCTGCAGGCCGAGCAGATCCTGCGCTTCCGCAAGGCCTGGGCTGCGGCCGGACATCCTCGCGAACCTCGGGTGTCGGTGAGCCGCAGCATCTTCCCGATCGTGAACGACCAGGACCGGGCTTATTTCGGCGCCGAGACGCGGAGCCAGGACCAGGTCGGCCACCTCGACGGCGGCAGCGCCCGCTTCGGCAAGACCTACGCGGGTGAACCGGACCAACTGATTCGCGAGCTCGCGCAGGACGAGGCCATCGCCGCGGCCGACACGCTCCTGCTGACCGTCCCGAACCAGCTCGGCGTCGACTACAACGCACACCTGTTGGAGTCGTTGCTGACCCACGTGGCCCCGGCGCTCGGCTGGCGCTGATCACCCGGTCCTCCCGCAGGACGACCACCGACGTGCCCCCGTCGCTCTTCGGCGCCGGGGGCACTTGGCGTTACGCTCGGAGCGTGTACAGCCCACCGTTCAACCGGGTCGACGACGAGCACGAGATCCGCGCGCTGGTGCGTGCGTGGGGCACTGCCGAACTCGTCACCGTCGATCCCGACGGCCGCCCGGTGGCCACCCTGCTGCCGATCATCTGGCACGGTGACACGGTGATCGCCCACCTGGCGAAGGCCAACCCACACTGGCGCGGCATCACCGCCGGTGCGCCGGCCCTGCTGATCTGCGGCGGTTCGCAGGCCTACGTCTCGCCGTCCTGGTACGCCACCAAGGCCGAGCACGGCAAGGTGGTGCCGACCTGGAACTACTCGGCCGTCCACCTGAGCGGTACCGCAATCGTGCACCACGACCCCGACTGGCTGCGCACCGCGGTCACCCGACTCACCGAACAGCACGAGACCGGGCGATCCGATCCCTGGTCGGTGACCGACGCACCTGAGCCGTTCGTGGCGGGTCAGCTGCGCGGAATCGTCGGCGTCGAGATCCACGTCGAGAAGATCGAGGCCAAGGCGAAGCTGAGCCAGAACCGGTCGGCCGCCGATCGCGAAGGTGTCGTCCGCGGTCTCGAGGCATCGACCGGTCCGGTCGACGCCTCGGTCGGGCAGCTGATGAGGGCTGCGTTGCACCGCGACATCTGACCCGGATTTACTGCGCGGCAACCGATCCCGGCGACCCGTCGACGCGGCGGCGATCGCGACCACGGGAAATCCCGGCGACCCGGACCGGGCGGCCCGAGTAGCGTCGACCGGCCGTGCGGCGGCGCCGATGGGTGACCGCAGAATGTCGGCGCGGAGAAATCTCGGAGTTCCCTGAGCCGTGTTTGCGGACAAGGAGGTCCGTCATCGGTAATGCTGTGGTCAGCGGTGCCGCCACCAGCGGAAGGAGTGTCTGATCTTGAACGACGTCCTGCTCGTGAATGCGTCCTACCAAGTGCTGTCCCGGATCGACTGGCAGCGCGCGGTGGTGCTCGTCGTCACCGACGAGGCGGAAGCGGTCGAGTCGCACCCGACCCAGCTCATCCACTCGCAGCACCTGGTGATCCCGTTCCCCACCATCATCAGGTTGCGCACCTACCGGCACGTCGACCACCGCACCACCCGTGAGCGGCGTCCGACGTTCCCCCAGGTCAAGCTGCGGGACGGCCGGACCTGCGGGTACTGCGGGGGGTTCGGTGACACGATCGACCACATCATGCCGCAGTGCCGTGGAGGTCAGAACACCTGGGACAACCTGATCACCGCTTGCCGGCCGTGCAACAACCGCAAGGCCGACCGGACACCGGTCGAAGCCGGGATGCGGCTGCTGTGGATCCCGCGGCCGTTGGTCCCGGACGACTCGGACCAGCAGCGGGTCTGGCGCGCGCTGGGCGTTGCCTGAGGCTGCCACCTGCACGTTCGCGGGTCCCGACGGATCCGGTTGGTGCGGGTCGCCGGTGAGGCTCCTGCCGGCTCAGCTCGTCCCGCGCTGGTAGAACACCGCCGACCGCATCGACTGGAACGGGTACTTGTTACCGGTGTAGTGCACCTGGAGTCGGCGCAGGACTCCGGTGCCCAGCAGCGTGAAGGCGTACCTGCCGGTGGCGGCAGTGGTGCTGCGCTGCAGCGTCTTCCAGCTGCCGTTCGCCTGTTGCTCGTTGAGCAGCACCTCGGCGCCGGGAATCGGCTTCTGATCCTTCGCCGACCACAGCAGGCCGCCGATCGTGGTCCTCTGTCCGGCCGCAGCGGCGGCAGGAAAGGACGCTCCGTTGATCCGGGTCGGGGTCAGCGGACTCACGAACTTCACCGCGGTCAGATGGTAGAAACCGAGAGTGTTCTGCAACCTGTAGGGCGTCTCCAGGGAACTGACGTGGGCCTCCACCTTGCTGCTGGAGTTCTCGGCGATCATCCGGTTGCCCTGGGCATCCCGACCGATGTAGATCGCGATGTGGTACGACGGCGGCTGGCCGCCGTTGCCGAAGAACACCACGTCGCCGGGTTGCGGGGTGGTCGTCCTGGTGAACTGCCCCGACGTGCGCATACCCTCGCTGGAGTCGCCACTGATGTCGTATCCGAGGGTGGTCCAGTAGGCCCACCGGGTGAAGCCCGAGCAGTCGGTGCGATCCGGGCTGGTGGGCGGTGTACCGCCGTGTCCACCACCCCACAGGTAGCTGACGTACTGGGTGGTGCCCCAGATCGCCTTCGTCGCGACTGCCGCCAGGGGCGTGTACACGACCGTCGGGTTGAGGGCCGCGGTCCTGGCGCCCCCGGTGAGCAGTCGGGTGCGCAGCGAGGCGTCGCCGTCGACCGGCGCGTCATCCAGCACCCGTGCGTTGCCGGGGATGCCGGGCCCCGGCGCGGCGGGACCCGCCGGCACTGTCGGCGCAGCGGCAGCCGTTCCCGGCACCGAGAGCCCCAGCAGCACGACAAGGAAAGCGCTGCCCAAGACATGGATGCGCGTCCGGGAACTGCCGCGCCGGATACGCGTCCTGCTGTTGATTGCCATACGCACAGCGCACTCCTCAAGTCACGGTGACACGCCGGATGCGGTACCGAACGTGACGATTGTGACCGGTGGTACGAGTGATACGTCAAGCAAGGTCCACCGGTGGTGGCGGCAGTCGCGCTGCGTCATCGTGTCGTGCGCGGCACGCCGATCCCGTTTCATCTTCCGGGAGGGTACTGAGGCTGGCGGCCACTCCGCGTGATCGCCCGGTCTGGAGCAACCCGGCAGGCTCAGCGATTTCGCCGGACCATCGAGACCTCGATGTGCCGATCCACCACGGATCCGCGGGCCGTGGCTCCCGTGGAGACCAGCACCCCGTTCTCGCCGACCTGGAAGCGGTTGGCCACGTTCGCGTCGGACCCCTTCGAGGCATGGCTGGTCGCGGGGTCGTTGAAGGTGTAGTAGGTCCCACCGTCGACATCCGTGCCGCGGCCGGTGACGATCACGAAGTGATCGGTGATGCCGTCGACGTTGCCGTTGTAGGCACCCTTGTGGCTGACCCCGACCACCACCGGCCTGCCGGAGTCGAGCTGCTGGTCGAGATAGCTGCGGCCGGCCGCGGCCTGGGCGGCGTCGGGTCGGACCGATCCGTCGCTGTGCTCCCCGGCAGCGACCTGGATCCGCTGGTCGGGTCCGAGCACTTCGGCGCCGAGTTGGGCGGCCATCGCCTTCGAGGCCTTGAAGCAGGCTGTGTTGCCCGGGGTGAAGCCGTTCCCGGCGACCAATTGGCTGTAGAACGGCACCTGCAGCGCCACCGGCCCACCCGTGGTCGACGACGCAGGAGTGGCCAATGTCGCTGGATCTGCGGGGGGCGCCGCCGCCGTGCCCCCGCCGCCTGCGGATGCCGGAGCGTCGGCGGCGCCGACCGGACTGCTCGCACCGAGCACTACGATGTCACCCGACGCCCGGCTCGCCTTCTCCTGCTGCTCGCGCTGCCGCGAGACAGCGCCCGCAGCCGTCGTCATGGCCTCCGAGATCCGTTGCAGCGCAGGGGCACAGGAGCTCTCCCACAGCTGACGGAAGCTCGTACCGTCGGTGCCGTACCACTCCAGGCCCGCGAGTTGCTTGCTGATCCGGGTCCGGACCGAGGTGAACGACTGCGCAGCTGTGGTCAGACAGCTGTCGAACCGCTGCTGGGCTTCGACGTCGGACCCGAGGAATCCGGGACGGGCGGGTGCTGTCATGGATCCACTGTCGACACCCTGGTGCGACCGGGCAATGGGTGCGGTGCCGGAACGTTCCCCTTTCCCCGGCTCCCGCCGCCCGAGTCTGCGCGGATCAGCGCCGGACCGCTCGGGTGGCGCCTGGGCCGCCGCTGGGATGGGGCCGCGGGCTACCGTTGGCCGGTGAGCCAGACGCCCAGAGAGGACCGGCCGCCCGATCCCGGCCAGGCACCGGGAAGCCCGTCGCCTGACGTGGCGGACGGTCGACGTCCACGGTTGTCCGAGATCGGCACCGACCCCGACTATCGCTTCACCCTCGCCAACGAGCGCACCTTCCTGGCGTGGATCAGGACCTCGCTGGCCCTGGTCGCCGGTGGGGTCGCCGTCGTCCAGCTGACCGCGACCCTCGGGGATCGCTGGGTGCGGATCACCCTGGGCACCGTGCTGGTGCTGCTCGCCGTTGCGCTGGCCGGCCTGAGTCACCGTCGCTGGTTCCTCAACGAGAAGGCGATGCGGCTCGGGACCGCGCTGCGCCCGACGCCGATGACGGCGATCCTCGCGATCGGGATCACCCTGGTCGCGCTCGCGGTGCTGGTGGTGCTCATCATCGGTGCACCCTCGCGATGACGGGCCGACGGTGACCGAGTCCACTGCAGCGGTCCAGGACCCCGGTCTGCAGGCCGAGCGGACCCGGCTGGCGTGGTCGCGGACAGCCCTGTCGCTTGCTGTCGTGGGCGTACTCGAACTCCACCCGACGAGGCCGGAGCTGTCGCTGCTGCTGCGCATCCCGGCGCTGCTCACGCTGCTGCTCGCGGTGGCCTACTGGGTCTACGGCGGACGTCGCTACCTGCGGGTGCGCGCCGCCCTGGCCGCCGGCCGGCCGATCGTCCCCCGCCATTCGACCCTCGTGCTGGGGGCCCTGGTGGTGCTCCCCGCAGCCACTGCGCTCTGGGCCGTCTGGACCTGATCAAATCTCGGACCGGGCGAGCTCCGGAGGGAGCCGGAACGCCCGATGCGGTAGGACTGGGGGAATGACGTCTCCCGGATTCACCACCAGGCCCGAGCTCACCGGCAGCTTCGGCATGGTCGCCTCGACCCACTACCTCGCCTCTGCGGTGGGCATGTCGATGCTCGAAACGGGCGGGACCGCCATCGACGCTGCCGTTGCGGCCGGATTCACCCTTCAGGTCGTCGAGCCGCACCTGAACGGACCCGGCGGCGACATGACGCTGCTGTTCGCCGCCGCCGACGCGCTGCCCAGGGTGTTGGCCGGACAGGGTGCGGCCCCCGCCGCGGCCACCGTGCGGGCGATGCTCGACCGCGGGTTGAGTCTGGTGCCCGGCGCCGGGGTCGCGGCCGCTGCCGTGCCCGCTGCGACCGTCGCCTGGCTCACCCTGCTGCGTGATCACGGAACTCGCACCGTCGAGGACGTCCTGGCCCCGGCGATCCACTATGCGTCAACGGGTTTCCCGGTACTGCCGGCGATCCGCCGCACGATCGGTACGGTCGCCACCCTGTTCGAGGAGTCCTGGAGCGGCTCCGCGGCGCAGTATCTCCGCGAGGGCGCACCGCCACCGGTCGGTGCGATGCTGACGAACGAGCAGCAGGCGCAGACCTACCGGCGGATGCTGGAGGCGGCAGCGGGGAAGTCCCGCGAGGCGGCCATCGACGCTGCGATCGACTGCTGGACAACGGGATTCGTGGCGGAGGCGCTCGACGCGTTCTGCCGGACGGAGCAGGCGGACGGCTCCGGCGGACGCTACAGCGGACTGCTCACCGCCGATGACCTGGCCGCTCTGCAGGTCCCGTACGAGGATGCCGTCTCCGTCGGCTTCGAGGGCTGGACCGTGGCCAAGGCCGGTCCGTGGTCGCAGGGACCGGTGCTGCTGCAACAGCTCCGACTCGTCGACGGTCTCGGCCTCGGGGCCGGCGCCTGCCCGCCCGGCGGCGCCGACTGGATCCATCTGATCACCGAGGCAGCCAAGCTCGCCTTCGCCGATCGTGATGCCTGGTACGGCGACAGTGCACCGGGCGATCCGGCAGCGACACCGCTGACGACACTGTTGTCGGAGGACTACTCCGCCCAGCGCCGCGCGTTGATCTCCGCGCAGGCATCCCGCGAGCTGCGTCCGGGCTCGCCCGACGGTCGGGTGGCGAGGCTCCCCGACTGGGAGCGGGCTCGCGGTGGTCCGGGGAACGCCGGCGCTGCTGCGGGCACCGGGGGAGACCCGACCGTCTCGCGGACCGGCGAGAACCGCGGCGACACCTGCCACGTGAGCGTCGTCGACTCCTTCGGCACCATGGTCGCTGGCACTCCCAGCGGAGGTTGGCTGCAGTCGTCCCCGCTCATCCCGGCGCTCGGCTTCCCGCTCGGTACCCGCCTGCAGATGACGACCCTCGAGCCGGATCTGCCGACCACCCTGACCCCCGGTCGGCGCCCGCGCAGCACGCTCAGCCCCAGCCTCGCCGCACACCGGGACGGGCGGCGACTCGCCTTCGGCACCCCTGGCGGCGATCAGCAGGACCAGTGGCAGGTCGGGTTCCTGCTGAACCACGTGCTGGGCGGGATGAACCTGCAGGAAGCGATCGACGCTCCCGCGTTCCACTCGACGCACTTCCCGAGCTCGTTCCACCCACGGGAGGCTTTCCCCGGCCAGATCGTGATCGAGGACAGGGTCGGCGAGGACGTGCTGCAGGACCTGGAGAGCCGGGGGCACGACGTCGTCCGATCCGGGCCGTGGTCGCTCGGCCGGATGAGTGCGGTGTCGAGGTCGGCGGACGGCCGGGTGCTACGGGCCGCCGCCAACCCGCGCGGAATGCAGGGCTACGCCGCCGGGCGCTGACCGGCCCCGGCGGGTGACCAGGAGGCGAGCCAAGGCTCAGCCGATGCTCGGCAGGAACCGGGGTGCCGTCCTGGCCCGGGCGGCGGCCTCGAAGGCTGCGCCGATCTGCAAGATCTTCGCGTCCTGCCACCGTCCACCGATGAAGTTGACGCCCACCGGCAGCGCGCCCACATACCCGGCCGGGACTGACAGGTCCGGGTAACCGGCCACTGCTGCGGCCCCGGAACTGCCGATCTTGAAGTCGTCACCGGTGCCGTAGGTGGTCCGCCAGGCGGGCGAGTTGCTGGGCGCCATCACCGCGTCCAGGCGGTGGGTGTGCAGCAACCCGTCCAACGCCGCGCGGGCGAGCGCCTTGGCCTGCTTGCGGGCGGCGACGATCGACTTCGCGCCCGCCGGGGGCGCCGCCAGGCAGGTGAGGAACAGGTTCTGGTCGAATCTGCTGAGCTCGACCGGGTCGGCCGCGTTGAAGTCGACCAGCTGCTGCAGGGTCCGCTCCTGGCGCGGGCGGGTGCGCAGGTAGGCCTCCAGGTCGCGGACGAACTCGCTCTTGAGCGCGGTGAACGACAGGTTCCCGGACTCGCCGGCATCCACCTCCACCTCGATCACCGTCGCACCGGAGCTCGTCAACACGTCGACGGCGTGCTGCACCACCCGGTCGGTGCCCGCGTCGATCCCGGCCTGTCGCCAGACGCCGATCCGGCGGTCGCGCAACGAGGCGCCGTCAAGCGCCCCGGCGAGGTCGCGCGGCAGTGAACGTGGGACGTGCAGGGTGGGGGTGTCCCGCCGGTCGGCGCCGCGGAGGGCGGCCAGCACGATGGCCGCATCGACCACGTGCCGCGCGATCGGACCTGCGGTGTCCTGCTCCACGCTGATCGGGACGATGCCGGTGCGGGAGGCGATGCCGAGCGTCGGCTTCATGCCCACCACGCCGCACTGTCCGGACGGCGAGACGATGGAGCCGTTGGTCTCGGTGCCGACGGCCACCTGGGCCAGTGCGGCAGCGACGCCGGCGGCCGGACCGGACGATGAACCGGACGGGTTCCGGTCCAGAACGTACGGATTGTTGGTCTGGCCCCCGACCCCCGACCAGCCGCCGGTCGCGAAGTCGGCCCGGAAGTTCGCCCATTCCGACAGGTTCGCCTTCCCGAGGATCACCGCTCCGGCCCGGCGCAACTGCGTCACGATGAACGCATCGTGCACCGGCGGCATCCCCAGCAGGGCCCGAGACCCGGCCGTGGTCTGCAGGAATGCCGTGTCGATGTTGTCCTTGAGCAGCACCGGGATCCCGTCGAGGGCACCCAGTGACCGGCCGCAGGCCCGGCGACGGTCGCTCTCTGCCGCCTGGTGCGGTGCCGCGGGATTCACCAGGATCACCGCTCCCACCAGCGGGTCCACGCTCTCGATCCGCTGCAGGTAGGCGTGGGTGAGAGCGACAGCGGTCAGCCTCCGCGACCGGAACCGTCGCTGGATCTCCGGGATGGTCAGTGCATCCAGCTCGCCCGGCGGGATCGGCTGCGGGCGGCGCGAGTGATCGGCCGCGTCCGGAGCCGCGGCGGCTTCCCCGCCGGGGACCAGCATCCCGGCGGCGGCGATCGTGGCGGTCACCCCGGCGCCCAGCACCGTGCGGCGATCGATCCGGCGGTCAACGGAGTCTGCGTTGGCGTCGTCGGTCCGGCGGGTCAGGGGAGTCTGTTCCATGGCCCGAGCGTAGGGAGGTGGCCTCGGGAGCGCATCCGCTGTTCAGGGCATCGGCGGCCGCTCGCACACCGGCAGGGCCACCGCCGCAGCACGATCGGACGGCCGCGCACCGACCACAGGTGAGGTGGAAACACCGCCCCGGGGGCGGAGTTCTACGGCATGTCGGACTACGCTGGGGTGGTCCACACAGCTCCCCGACAGGAACTGCGCGGCGGCGGCTCGGTGCGACAGGTACCGGTCCGGCGGTCCCCGGCGTGAGCCGACGGATCGGCAGCGCGGTCGAACCCCCAGCTGGAGGCATTTCGTGACAGCCGTCGCCCCTCGTCCCACGGTGGCACGTGCCTACCCGGTGCTACGCCCGGCCCGGGGGTCGAAGTTCCTCAAGTTCTTCCAGACGACGGACCCCAAGGTCCTCGGCGTCATGTACATCGCGACGGCGTTCACGTTCTTCATGATCGGCGGCGTGATGGCGCTGATCATGCGCGCCGAACTGGCCAGGCCGGGCATGCAGTTCCTCTCGCCCGAGCAGTACAACCAGCTGTTCACCATGCACGGCACGATCATGCTGCTGTTCTACGCGACCCCGATCGTCTTCGGCTTCGCCAACTTCGTGCTGCCTCTGCAGATCGGCGCTCCCGACGTCGCGTTCCCCCGACTGAATGCCTTCTCGTACTGGCTGTTCCTGTTCGGCGGCATCATCGCGATGATGGGCTTCCTCACCCCCGGTGGTGCGGCAGCGTTCGGCTGGACCGCCTATCCGCCGCTGTCCGGCATCCAGAACTCACCGCAGGTCGGCGGCGATCTGTGGATCATGGGCCTGGCCGTGTCCGGGCTCGGCACCATCCTGGGTGCCGTCAACATGATCACCACCGTCATCTGCCTGCGCTGTCCCGGCATGACGATGTGGCGGCTGCCGATCTTCACCTGGAACATCCTGGTGACGTCGATCCTGGTGCTCATCGCCTTTCCGATCCTCACCGCCGGCCTGTTGGGTCTCGCGGCGGACAGACACTTCGGGGCGCACGTCTTCGATCCGGCCAACGGCGGAGCCATCCTGTGGCAACACCTGTTCTGGTTCTTCGGACATCCCGAGGTCTACATCATCGCGTTGCCGTTCTTCGGGATCGTCTCCGAGGTGTTCCCGGTGTTCGCCAGGAAGCCGATCTTCGGCTACCGCGGGCTGGTCTACGCGACGCTGTCCATCGCCGCCCTGTCCGTCGCGGTGTGGGCGCACCACATGTTCGCCACCGGTGCGGTGCTGCTGCCGTTCTTCAGCTTCATGACGTTCCTGATCGCGGTGCCGACCGGCCTCAAGTTCATCAACTGGATCGGCACGCTCTGGCGCGGCCAACTGTCGTTCGAAACACCCATGCTCTGGGCGTGCGGCTTCCTGGTGACGTTCCTGTTCGGCGGCCTGACCGGCGTCATCCTGGCCGCTCCGTCGCTGGACTTCCACGTCTCCGACTCGTACTTCGTCGTCGCGCACTTCCACTACGTGCTGTTCGGCACCATCGTGTTCGCGACATTCTCGGGTATCTATTTCTGGTTCCCGAAGATGACCGGCAGGTTCCTGGACGAGCGGCTGGGCAAGCTGCACTTCTGGACGACGTTCGTCGGGTTCCACCTGACGTTCCTCGTGCAGCACTGGCTGGGCAACATGGGCATGCCGCGTCGGTACGCGGACTACCAACCGACCGACGGTTTCACCACGCTCAACATGATCTCCTCGATCGGCGCGTTCATCCTCGGGTTCTCGACGTTGCCCTTCATCTGGAACGTCATCAAGTCATGGCGGCACGGCGAGATCACCACGGCGGACGATCCGTGGGGCTACGGCAACTCCCTGGAGTGGGCGACCAGCTCCCCGCCGCCGCGGCACAACTTCACCTCGCTGCCCCGTATCCGGTCCGAGCGTCCCGCCTTCGAGCTGCACCATCCGCACATGATGGAGCGGATGCGGACCGAGGCGCACCCGCACCGCAACTGGAAGGCGCTCAACGACCTCGAGTCGAGCGACCACCTGAAGATTCCGGAACAACCGAAGTCCGGCTGATTCGGATCCGCGGCAGAACATCGCACGTCGATGTGCTGTCGCGGTCTCGTTGCCGGTCGGATGCCTGCGACCCTCCCCGAACAGGACTGCCTGCCCCATGACAGCCGTGCTCATCACCGTCACCGGACCGGACAAGCCGGGCGTCACGGGCGCGCTGTTCGCGGTTCTGTCCCAGCGTCCGGTGGAGCTGCTGGACGTCGAGCAGGTGGTGATCCGTGGCTGGTTGACCCTCGGGGTCCAGCTGTCGGTGGCCGACGCAGACGCACGTGAGCTCACCGAACAGGTCGAGGACACGATGGACGAGATCGGCATGCAGGTACGCGTCCGGCGGTCCCAGGAGACTCCCGAACCCGGCGGTCGGGTGCCGGCGACCCACACGGTGCTGGTGATGGGACGACCGCTGCAGGCGTCGGCCATCGGCGAGCTGGCCCGACGCTTCGGCGAGCTCGGCGTCAACATCGACACCATCACGCGGGTCGCCGACTATCCGGTGACCGGCCTGGAACTCAGCGTCAGCGCGCCGGCCGACTCGGACCTACGGGCTGCGGTCGCCTCGGTCGGTCGGGACGTCGGCGCAGACATCGCCGTGCAGGCCAGTGGCCTGGAGCGGCGCTCGAAACGGCTCATCGTCTTCGACGTCGACTCCACCCTGATCACCGGCGAGGTGATCGAGATGCTCGCCGAGCACACCGGTGCCCGCGGCGAGGTGGAGGCGATCACCGCGGCGGCGATGCGCGGCGAACTGGACTTCGCCGCATCGTTGCGGGCCAGGGTGGCGATGCTGGCCGGGCTGCCGGAATCGGTGCTGGCCGAGGTCGCGGCGTCGCTGGAGCTCACCCCCGGAGCCCGCACCACGATCCGCACGCTCAAGCGACTGGGATACCGCTGTGGGATCGTTTCCGGTGGATTCACCCAGGTCGCCGGAGGGCTGGTGGACGAGCTGGGGCTGGACTTCATCGCCGCCAACACCCTCGAGGTGGTGGGCGGCCGGCTCACCGGTCAGCTGGTCGGGGAGATCGTCGACCGGGCCGGCAAGGCCGTGGCCCTGCGCCGGTTCGCCGAGGAGTTCGGCATCCCGCTGGACCAGACGGTCGCGGTGGGGGACGGGGCGAACGACATCGACATGCTCTCCACCGCGGGCCTGGGGATCGCCTTCAACGCCAAGCCTGTCGTCGCCGAGCATGCGGACACCGCGGTCAACCAACCGTTCCTGGACCCGGTGTTGTTCATCCTCGGGATCAGCCGGGCCGACATCGAGGCGGCCGACACTGCCGATGGGACGATGGCAGCGCGGATCCCGCTCGGCTGACGCGGGTCCGGTGGACGGGTGGTCCGACGGGCCTTCTTGACCGATATAGTGGATCTCGACTCACTGCGCTCGCTCGATCACCGCAAGACCGCTGCGTGCGCTCGATCACCGCAAGACCGTTGTGTTCGTTCGATCACCGTAAGACCGCTGTACGTTCGATCACCGTAAGACCGCTGCGTTCGCTCGATCACCGTGAGGGCGCGTTCGCGCGATCGTCGTCGAAGCAGACGGTTCGCTCGATCACCGCACAAGCACCACCGTGAGGGGATGTTCATGACCACCACCCGGACCGCACCGTCCACCGACCCCGGCGTGCGTCGCTGGACCCTCGGCGTGTTCGCCATCTTCTTCGTGTGCGGGATCACCGTTGCCAGCTGGATGGCCAGGCTGCCCAGGGTGCGCGACCTGTTGGGAGCGACCACGCTGCAGATGGGGTTGCTGATCGGCGGGCTGTCCATCGGCTCCATCGCCGGCCTGCTGCTGTCCAGCCACGTGATCGCGGCGCTCGGCGCCCGGCGGACGATGGCGACCGGTGGCACGGTGATGCTGCTCGGCATGCTGGTCGCCGGTCTCGGGACACTGGTGCCCGCCTACTGGCTGATCCTGTTGGGACTCATCGTCTTCGGGGTCGGCATGAGCAGCAGCGACGTGGCGATGAACCTCTCCGGAGCGGCGAACGAGCGTCGTGCCGGCCGGACGATCATGCCGTTGTTCCATGCGTTCTTCTCCTTCGGGACCATGGCAGGCGCCGGCATCGGCGCGCTGATGGAACGCATCCATCTGCCGGTCGCGTGGCATCTGGGATTGATCGTGCTGGTCGGGTTCGGCGCGCTGGTGTGGGCGCTGCCGAGGATCCTGGACGAGCGGGGCACGCTGGATGCGACCGAGGGTGCCGAGCCGGAGCAGGGCTGGCGTGAGCGGCTGTCGGTGTGGAAGCAGCCCACCACCCTGCTGATCGGGCTGATCGTGCTCGGGATGGCATTCGCCGAGGGCAGCGCCGGCGACTGGCTGGCGCTGGCGATGGTCGACGAGCGCGGGACCACCAACGCCACCGGCGCCGTGGTGTTCGGCATCTTCGTGACGGCGATGACCGTCGGCCGGATCGCCGGGGTCAAGGTCCTGGATCGGTTCGGCCGGGTCCCGGTGCTCCGGGTCTCGGCCCTGATGGGCGTCATCGGACTCAGCATGGTGATCTTCATCGACAGCGTCCCGGTCGCGATCGTCGGTACCATGCTCTGGGGACTCGGCGCCTCGCTCGGCTTCCCGGTCGGCATGTCGGCGGCCGCGGACGATCCGCGACAGGCCGCGGCCAGGGTGAGCGCCGTTGCCACCATCGGCTACCTCGCCTTCCTGGTCGGGCCGCCCGGGATCGGGCTGCTCGGCGAACACGTCGGGCTGCTCGGTGCGCTCGTGCTCGTGCTCGTGCTGATCGCTGTTGCCGCAGTGGTCGCACCCGCCGCACGGGAGCGGACCGCCCTCGATGCCGCCCCGGATCCCACGGACTCGCCGGTCATGCCGGTGCAGCGGCCGTGACGCCACCCGCCGAGCCGACTGCTGAGGCTCTGCGGCCGGTCGCCGCGCGGTACGCGGCGTGGTGGGGGATGTCGGAGCAGGAAGTTCTCGTCGACCGCGACGAGGCCGCTCACGACATCAGGGCCCTCCAGCTGGTCCTGCGCTTGGAACGCGACGCAACCGTGAGCCGGCACCGGGCTCTCGAGTTGGCGGCCGCCGGTGCCGCCCTGCTCTGTCTGGACGAGCGCAGCGAACCCGGCGGTGAGTGGTTCGAACCGGTCCGGCAGTACTGCGTCGCCCACATCCGCAAGGTCACCCGTCGAGCCCGCGGCGCGCAGTGGGAGGCGACCGCCGCGTTGCCAGGGCTGACGCTGTCGGACCAGGGAGCGGAGGATGCGGGCTGCGTGACCGAGGTGCGGGTACTGCTGCCCGGACCGGCCTCCGAGCTCGACAAGCGGGTCTCGAAGTTGCAGGTCGGAGGAACGGATCTGCCGTGGGATCCACCTCCTGCCCGGTCCGGGAACGAGCCTGTCCTGCGGCTGTGGGTGCCCGAGCAACCGCCGATGACCGCCGGCAAACAGATGGCGCAGACGGGCCACGCCGGCATGATCGAGGCCGCGCTGATGGCCGCGGACGATGACGCAACGCTCGCCGACTGGGCGGCAGCCGGGTGCCCCAGCGCGGTGACGTCGGCGACTCCCGCCGAGTGGGCGACACTGTCTGCGGCACTGGACGACCCGGCCGCGGCGTGGCGCACGGAGCGGCTGCTGGGAGTGCGGGATGCCGGGTTCACCGAGATCCCGGCCGGTACCGTCACCGTGATCGCCCGCGCCCCGCGCTGATCGTTCCTTTCCCGATGGTCCTGCTGGGCGGGCACCGCGGTCGCGGTCGTCGTGCGATCCCTGGCACCATCGCTGGTGTGAGCGAACCGCACCCCAGCGTCCAGGAGTCCCTGTCCTTCCCTCGTCAGTACGCCAGGACCCGGAGGTTCACCCTCGGTGAGCCGCGGACGATCAGTGTGACCGCCGACGGCTCGAGCGTGCTGTTCGTCCGCACCGACGGGCCCTACGACGGCCTCGGCAAGCTGCACCGGTTCGACGTGGCCGCCCGGACCGAGAGCGTGCTGGTGGATCCCGCCCAGCTGGCCGACGGTCCGGAGGAGCTCTCCGCGGAGGAACGCGCCCGTCGCGAACGATCCCGGGAGACCGGCGGCGGCATCACCGCGTACACGGTCGACGAGCTCGGGGCCCAGGTGGTGTTCGGACTGTCCGGGGCGATCTGGGCGTGCGACCTGGCCACCGGGATCACGCGGGAGCTGCCGCGACCGGAGCAGGTCGGCGCGGCGATCGATCCCAGGATCGACCCCACCGGACGGTTCGTCGCCTACGCGGCCGGCGGTGCGCTGCGCGTCGTCGGCGTCGACGGCGCCGGCGACCGCGCGCTGGCCGAGCCCGACGGCGAACATCCAGAGGACACCGTCTGGGGTCAGGCAGAGTTCGTGGCCGCCGAGGAGATGGACCGCAGCCGCGGATTCTGGTGGGCGCCGGACGGCACCGGCCTGCTGGTGGAACGGTACGACGAGTCGCCGGTCCCCGTCTGGCAACTGGCCGACCCAGCAGATCCCGCGGCGGCGCCGCGTCCGCACCGCTACCCGGTGGCCGGCAGCGACGACGCGCTGGTCACCCTCTGGTATCTGGGGCTGGACGGCGAGAAGTGGGAGATCCCCTGGGACACAACGCTTCTGCCGTACCTCACCACGGTGTCCTGGGCGTCTGCGGGTGCAGTGCTGCAGGTGATGAGCCGCGACCAACGCAGCGCCAGGATCCTGGCGGTGGACCTCCCCTCCCGCACCGTCCGGGTAGTGGCCGAACCGGCGGACGGCCGGTGGATCGAGCTGGTGGGCGGAGTGCCGACCGCCACTGCCCGCGGACTACTGACGGTGAGCGACGACGCGGAGACCGACACCCGCACCCTTGCGCTGGACGGCGTCGGTTTCGGCCCCGCGGGGATACAGGTGCGTGCGGTGCTCGACGTCGCGGACAGCGGCGTGCTGGTCGCAGCGAGCGGCGCCGATCCGTCGGCGGTCGAGGTGCTGGAGATCGGGTGGGACGGCAGCGTCACGGCCTTCTCCGAAGGCACTGCGGCGTCAGGTGTTCGGGGCGGGAACACCGTGGTGGTGGCCGGCGGATCGTTGGAGGCCGACGGGGTGACCGCCACCGTGCTGGACGACGGTGTGCAGGTCGGTGCCCTGGCGCGTCGAGGGGCGAGTGTCGACGTCCTGCCGAACCCGCACTGGCTGCGGACCGGCGAGCGGGAGATCGTCACCGCAGTGCTGTTCCCGACCGGTCACCAGGCCGGATCGGAACCGCTGCCGGTGCTGATGGCGCCCTACGGCGGCCCACACGGTCAGCTCGCGGTCCGCTCGCGCCGCGGGTTCCTGCAGGCGCAGTACCTGGCCGATCAGGGGTTCTGTGTGGTGGTGGCGGACGGTCGGGGGACTCCCGGTCGCGGGCCTCGCTGGGAGAAGGCGGTGCGGGACGAGTTCGCTGCCGTCACGCTGCAGGACCAGGTCGATGCCCTGGACGGGGTGATCGAGCATTTCCCGGACGACGTCGACCCGGCCCGGGTGGGGATCCTCGGATGGTCGTACGGCGGGTACCTGTCGGCGCTGGCGGTGCTGAAGCGACCGGACCGGTTCCGGGCGGCGGTCGCCGGTGCGCCGGTCACCGACTGGGAGCTCTACGACACCTTCTACACGGAGCGCTACCTGGGACACCCGGCGCAGCAACCGGAGGTCTACCGGCGGAACTCCCTGCTGGAGTTGGCCTCCCGGCCGCCGGCAGCGGGGGAGCGACCCCCCGCGCTGCTGATCCTGCACGGCATGGTGGACGACAACGTCGTGGTGGCGCACACGCTTCGGCTCTCCAGCGCGCTGCTCGCCGCCGGCCGCCCGCATGCGGTGTTGCCGCTGACCGGCGTGACCCACATGACGCCGCAGGAGATCGTCGCGGAGAACCTGCTGCGGCTGCAGATCGACTTCCTGCGGCGCGAGCTGGCGCGCTGACGCGGATCGCGGTCAGGCGCGGACCGCGTCGCCCACCAGGGTGACGCCGGCCGTCCGCATCCGCTCGATCGCGGCGTCGGTGTCGCCGTTCTCGAGTTCCACGAATCGGGTCAGCACCAGCGGGACCGTCACCGAGTAGCCGAGCCGGACGCCGTCGACGGCGGTCGCCGCCACACACCAGTCGCCGGCCAGTCCGACGACCACGACGTCCATGATGCCGTTCTCGTCCAGCATCACCGACAGCTCGGTGCCCCTGGTCTGCTGGGTATCGAGATCGATCACTGAGAACGCCGAGTAGCCGTCCTCGGAGCCGGACCCCTTGCGCACCAGCGTTTCCGGATGATCGGTCGGTTCGGTGCCATCTGGGAGCAGGCCTCCTACCAGCTCGGCGCCCCGAGTGTCGTGGACGCAGTGCACCGGCCAGATCCCGCCGTCCTGCTCGAAGTGTGGGGTGTGCTCGGGATGCCAGTCCTGGGTGAAGACGACGAGCGCGCCGGCCTCCTGGGCGGCGGCGATCTCCTGGGCGATCGGCGCTGCAAGTTCGGCACCGCCGCGGACGTACAGCGATCCGGACGGGTCGGCGAAATCGCGCTGCAGGTCGACGACGATCAGGGCGGTGGACGGCTGGTACTGATCGGTCACCTCAAGGCCTTCCGGGTCGGTGGCGGGTACGCACGGCTGTCGTCAGCTCGACAGCAGCAGGGTCGTCGGGATGGCCGGCTCGCCGATCGAGAGCTTCAGGCCCTCCCACGGCAGGCTGACCCGACGGGCGAGCAGATCGGCGCGGGACGCGGCCAGCTCGGGCAGCCCCGGCACCCGTTCGCCGCCCCTGACCAGCGGAACGGGGAGCACGCGATCGTGGTCGCCCAGTTCCTGGGCGTCGACCGCGAGGTGGACGACCTCCTCGGTCGCGGTGCCGGTGGAGCGATGCCGTCGGAACGCCGACTTGCGCCCGCCGTGCGATGCCTTGTTCTCGCTGCGCTTCTCCACCGGGCGCCCGTCGACCTCGACCAGCTTGTAGACCATCCCGGCGGTGGGCGCACCGGAGCCGGTCACGAGGGACGTCCCCACCCCGTAGGTGTCCACCGGTTCGGCCCGGAGCGCCGCGATGGCGTACTCGTCGAGATCCCCGGACAGCACGATCCTGGTCTGCGTTGCGCCGAGCGCATCGAGCTGGTCGCGGGCTGCGCGCGCCAGCACGCCGAGATCGCCGGAGTCGATGCGGACGGCGCCCAACGAGGTGCCGGCCACCTCGATGGCTGTCTCGATCCCGCGGGTGATGTCGTAGGTGTCGACCAACAACGTGGTGCCGACACCCAGCGCGGCCACCTGCGAGGCGAACGCCTGGGCCTCGGTGTCGTGCAGGAGGGTGAAGGCGTGCGCAGCCGTACCGCCGGTGGGGATGCCGTGTCGGCGGCCGGCTTCCAGGTTGGAGCTGGCGTGGAACCCGGCAAGGTAGGCAGCCCGGGCGGCAGCCACCGCCGATTCCTCGTGCGTACGACGGGATCCCATCTCGATGAGCGTGCGGTCGCCTGCGGCGGAGGACATCCGGGCGGCCGCCGAGGCGATCGCGCTGTCGTGGTTGAGGATCGACAGGGCCAACGTCTCCAGGATCACTGCGGACGCGAACGACCCGGTGACGCTGAGGATCGGACTGGCCGGGAAGTAGAACTCGCCCTCGGGGTAGCCGTCGATGTCGCCGTCGAAGGAGTAGTCGGCCAGGAACTGCACCGTCGCCTCGTCCAGGATCGGCACCAGTCGCTCGAGTTCGATGTCGTTGAACCGGAAGTGCTCGATCGCGTCGAGCAACCGTCCGGTGCCGGCGACGATCCCGTACCGGCGGCCCTGGGGGAGCCGCCGGGCGAACACCTCGAAGGTGCAGTGCCTCGTCGCGGTGCCGTCGGCGATCGCCGCCTGCAGCATCGTCAGCTCGTAGTGATCGGTGAACAACGCCGTCGAGCCGGAGGATCCCGGGAACTGAGTCATCCGTTCACGATAGGGGGCCGCCAGATCAGGCCGAGGACTGCGGTCACTGACGACAGACTGGAATGCGCCGAGCCGGTCCAGGTCCCGCTGACGGCAACCGGTTCAGGCCACCTCTCAGCCGCATTCCAGAGTGTCGCCGAAACGCCCGAATCGGGCACCGGACGACAGACTGGAATGCGCCGAGCTGGATCGGGCCCCGCTGACGGCAACTGGTGCAGGCCACCCCCAGCCGCATTCCGGATTGTCGCCGAAACGCCCGAATCGGGCACCGGACGACAGACTGGAATGCGCCGAGCTGGATCGGGTCCCGCTGGCGGCCACCCGAGCTCATGAGAGACTGGACGGGTGTCCAGCGCGAGCCCGATCCTCGAGCGCGACCAGCAAGAGGCGGTCGACGCCGACCATCCCTGGGTCACGATCGTGTGGAACGACCCGGTCAACCTGATGTCCTACGTGACCTTGGTCTTCATGCGCGACCTCGGTCATCCCCGAGCGGTCGCGGAGAAGCTGATGATGGACGTGCACACCGTCGGGCGTGCCTCCGTCTCCACCGGAACCCGCGAGAAGATGGAGACCACCGTGGCAACGCTGCAGGCCGCCGGCCTGTGGGCGACGATGCAACAGGACGTCTGACGCGTGCACCGGTTCAGGAAGAGGTTCGGTCGCCTCACCGGCCAGCTGAGCTCGGTGGAGGCGTCGGTGCTCGGCGATCTCGTCGACCAGGTGCGCTCACTGCTGGCCGAACGCCGCGCGGAGCACTCCGTCGATCCGCTGGCCGATCTGACCGGAATGGCCATGGGCACCGCAGAGGCACCCCAGGATGCCGCGGTCCGACGGCTGCTGCCCGATTTCCACGCCTCCGACGCCGAGCTGGCCGCGGGTCTCCGGCAGCTGCACGAGCCGGCGCTGATCGCCGCCAAGGACTCCGCGGCGGTGACGCTGCTGGATTCGCTCCCTCGCGGGGGCGGAACCGTTCGGCTGGACGAGCAACAGACGGTGGCCTGGATGACCGCGCTCAACGACGTGAGGCTGGCGATCGCCGAGCGGATCGGGCTGAACGACGACGAGGAACCCGCGGCGCTGGCTGACGGGGACGATGCGATCCACACGATGTGGAACACCTACCAGTGGCTCACCATGGTGCTCGACTCGCTGGTCGTCGCCTCGATGGAATGACCTGCGCCGCAGCGACTCCCGCGAATACACGTGGATGAGCACCGACCACCTGAACACCGACGAGCTCGACGAGGTGACCCGGTCCCTGCTTCACGACTGGGAGTTGAGCCCTCGCAGCCGCATCGCCCACGACGGGAGTGCGGTGGCGCTGCGGGTCCAACGCCGCGGGGTGACGGGTCAGGCCGGCGCCGCAGTGCTGCGGCACGCAGACCCATCGGCTGCTGCCCCCGACTCCACCGAGCACATCGTGCTGCGTCGCTGGGCCGGCGCCGGAGCTGTGCGGTTGCTCGCCGCCGACCCGGCCAGGGTCGCTGTGCTGGTGGAGGACCCCGTCCCCGGCACCGACCTGAGCTCGGTGGATCTGATCGAGGGCTGCGAGGTGCTCGGCGGGTTGCTCTGCAGGCTCGCGGTGCCGGCGCCCGCCCAGCTCCGGACCGTCGCGTCGCTGCTGGAACCGATGCAGGCAGAGCTGCACCGAGCCTCCGACGTGCTGCCGCGGCGACTCCTCGAGGAGGCGGTCGCCCACGCCCGTTCGTTGGCCGATGACGACACCCCGGACCGGGTGGTACCCACTGCGCTCGACTTCCGTACGGTGGTCGCAGCCCACCGTGAGCCGCACCTCGCCACCTCCGGCCTCGCTCTTGCCGGCGATCCGGCTTACGCAGTCGCCGCCGCAGTCTGGGACCGCGACGCAGAAGCGGCCAGGGCGTACCGGCTCCGGGCACACCTGCGACTGCGGATCGAGGTGATCTGCGACGTCGCCGGGCTCGACGCAGCGCGGGCTCGCGCCTTCACCGTGGTCCGCACCAGCGCCCGGATTGCCGCGGCCGCCGCCCGCGGAGCGGCGTCCACCGACGAGGTGACCACCGCGATCGGCATCGTCAAGGCGATGCAGGGCTGACGGTCCGGCGCCGCACCCTCGCAATCAGGGTCGAATCAGGGTGCGAAACGGTCGCCGACAGCCCTCTGCTCCGTACTCTGGGGTCATGACAGAGCCCACTGGCCCGTCCACCGCCGGCCGTGACGTCCCGGCGGACTACGGCATCCCGCAGCTCGCCGTCCCGAACATCCCCGGCATCACCGACGGCGGCCGCGGCACCTCGAACGCCCCGGCGAAGAAGCGGTCGCTCGCACCCGTCAAGCTGCGGCCCGCGCTCGTCACGATCGGGGTGCTGCTCGGGCTGATGATCGTGGTGCAGATCTTCAACTCGCTCGCCGCCGGCTGGCACCTCAACGACAAGTTCGGCATCATCCCGCGCTCCGTCGGCGGGCTGGACGGCATCCTGTTCGCTCCGCTGTTGCACGCCAACTGGGCGCACCTGTTGGGCAACGCCGTTCCGCTGGTCATCTTCGGTCTGCTGCTGTTCGCCGGCGGGGTGCGGCAGTTCGTCGTCGTCACGGTGCTGGTCTGGCTGGTCTCCGGGATCGGTGTCTGGGTCATCGGGGCGACGAACTCGCTGACGATCGGCGCCTCCGGGGTCGTCTTCGGCTGGCTCGCGTACCTGGTGGCCCGCGGCATCTTCACCCGCAACATCGGTCAGATCCTGGTCGGTCTGGTGCTGCTGGTGCTCTGGGGCGGCACGCTGTGGAGCGGCATCATCGGCGCCGGCGTCAAGGACTTCCTGGGCTACTCCGGGATCTCCTGGCAGGCACACCTGTTCGGGGCGATCGGCGGCGTGCTCGCCGCCTTCCTGGTGGCCAGGGCGGACGGCCCGCGCCGCGCCGCCGTCAGCGCCTGAGTGGACGCCTCGCAGCGACCAGACCGGCGTGCGCCGATCGGCATCCTCGACTCCGGGGTGGGTGGCCTGACGGTGGTGCGTGCGGTGATGGATCTTTTGCCGCAGGAGAGCATCCGGTACGTCGGCGACACCGCGAACGCCCCCTACGGTCCGTTGCCGGACGAGCAGATCCGCCGGCTCACCGGCTCCGTGATCGAGTCGTTGGTGCTGGCGGGATGCAAGGCGATCGTGATCGCCTGCAACACCGCGGCTGCTGCCGGCGCCCACGCCCAGGCGGTGGCGCAGTATCGGGTTCCGGTGCTCGAGGTGATCACACCGGCCGCCCGCACCGCTGCCCGGGTCACCCGCTCGGGACGGATCGGGGTGATCGCCACCGTCGCCACCGTCGACTCCGGTGCCTATCCGCGTACGGTCGCCGCCCTCCCCGGCGGCGACGAGCTGCACGTCGTCCAGCAGGCCTGCCCCAGCTTCGTCGACTTCGTCGAGCGCGGGTTGACCAGCGGCCGGCAGGTCACCGGGCTTGCGCAGGCCTACCTCGACCCGTTGCAACGGGCGGAGATCGACACCCTGATCCTGGGCTGCACCCACTATCCGTTGCTCGTCGACGTCCTGCAGCAGGTGCTCGGGCCGCAGGTCACCCTGGTCTCCAGCGCGCTGGAGACGGCGATCGACCTCGCGGCAGCGTTGAGCGATCTCGACCTGCTGTCGCCGCCGGACGCCGTCCCGGAGCACGAGTTCCTGGCGACCGGCGCACCGGGACCGTTCACGGCACTGGCCCGCCGATTCCTCGGGTCCGACGTGGTGCCCATAGGCTCCCAGCCATGACGACCCAGCATCCAGCAGACACCGCGCCGATCGCCTCCCGCGCCGACGGCCGCGCCGACGACGAGTTGCGCCCGATCCGGTTCACCCGAGGATTCCAGCAGCACCCGGCCGGTTCGGTGTTGGTCGAGTTCGGCGGGACCAAGGTGCTCTGCGCCGCATCGGTCACCCAGGGGGTGCCGCGCTGGCGCAAGGGTTCCGGCCAGGGCTGGCTGACTGCCGAGTACGCGATGCTGCCGTCCGCCACCCACGACCGCAATGACCGCGAATCGGTGAAGGGCAGGGTCGGGGGCCGGACCCACGAGATCTCCCGGCTGATCGGCCGCTCACTGCGCGCCTGCGTCGATCTGTCGGCGCTGGGAGAGAACACCATCGCCCTCGACTGCGACGTGCTGCAGGCGGACGGCGGCACCCGCACTGCGGCGATCACCGGCGCGTATGTCGCGCTGGCCGATGCCGTCGAGTTCCTGCGAAGTCGCAACGCGTTGTCGGATCCGCGGCCGCTCTCCTGTCAGATCGCCGCCGTGAGCGTCGGCGTCGTCGGCGGGAAGGTGCGCCTCGATCTGCCGTACGAGGAGGATTCGCGCGCCGAGGTCGACATGAACATCGTTGCCACCGAGACCGGCACGCTCGTCGAGGTCCAGGGCACCGCCGAGAACGCGACCTTCTCCCGCCGCACCCTGGATGCGATGCTGGACTCGGCGCTGGCGGGGATCGATCGCCTGACGCGCTGGCAGACGCGGGCGCTGGCCACCCCGGTCGGTGAGACCGTCGAGTTCGCCGGGCCGGACGCGCTCTGATGGGCCGCCGCCCGCGCCGGGTCGTGCTGGCCACTCGCAACACCAAGAAACTCGCTGAGCTGCAGCGCATCCTGGGCGACCGGGCCACCGTTGTCGGTCTCGCCGACGTCCCCGCGTTCCCGGAGGAGCCGGAGACCGGTGCGACGTTCGCCGAGAACGCCGTCGCCAAGGCCGAGCAGGCTGCGCGGGAGACCGGGGAGATGTCCCTCGCCGATGATTCCGGGCTCGCGGTCGACGCGCTGAGCGGGATGCCAGGGGTGCTCTCGGCTCGCTGGGCCGGCACCCACGGCGACGACGAGGCCAACAACGCACTGCTGCTCGCGCAGCTCCGGGACACACCCGACGAGCGCCGCGGCGCGGAGTTCGTGTGTGCGCTCGCGCTGGCCGTACCGGGCGGGTCGACCATCGTCGAGCTCGGTCGCTGGCGCGGGGTGATTCTGCGGGAACAGTTGGGCGACAACGGGTTCGGTTACGACCCGCTGTTCCGCCCGGACGATGCCGACGGCCGCAGCAGCGCGCAGCTCGCCGCCTCGGAGAAGGATGCACTGTCCCATCGCGGGCTGGCCACCGCTGCGATCCTGCCCGCGCTGCTGGAGCTGCTCAGCAGCTGACCTGCGCCACCCGCTCGCTGTGCAGGTCCCCGACGCGGCGGCCGGCGCACCACGTCACCGGTCCGCGGCCGCCTCGACCGCGGAGAACAGCAGCGACAGCCGATGTGATTGCGGGTGCAGCTGGGCGGTCGGCCAGACATCCGGCCCGCAGGCGCGGGAGCCCAGACCGTGCACTGCGGCGTCGATGGTCAGCCAGGTCGAGCTCGGCGTCGGCAGCTCGTGCGGGTGCGCTGCCGCAGTCAGCTCTTCGGCCGTCCACCGGCTGAGGGTGAATCCCGGCCTGCTCCCGCAGCCCCCCGGGAGCGCAGTGATCGTCAGGGTCGGCGTGTCGCCTGCGAGCAGCACGAGTTCACGCAATCCGGCGCGATGACCCGTCTCCTGCGGCCTGGCGTACTCGGTCGCCAGCTCCTGCAGGGTGGCGTCGAAGCGACCGACCCGAGTGGCACGGACGCTGTCCGGGTACCACTCGCCGGGCCCGAGGCCGAACCAGTGAGCCGCTGAGATCTCCGACGGCAACTGCCAGCTGACGCCGACCCGTGGCCAGGTGACCCGCCAGTCGGCCGACGGTTCGATGTTCAGGTCCAGTCGAGTGGCGCCGTCCTGCTTCGACCAGGTCGCGGTGGTCCTGACCCACTCAGCGCGGTCGGCGGCCGCCGACCGGCTGACGATCCGCAGCACTCCGTCCGCATGCTCGATGCTCTCGCACCGGTGGGTGATCCGGTCGAGACCGACTGCGCGCCAGCGGGTGGCGCTGGACGGGCCAGGCACTCCGAGCCCGAGCGGTCCCGGCGGGCCGAGTTCCAGGCTGCCGCGGTCATCGCCCTCGTCGTTGTCGGTGGGCGCACGCCAGAGCTCCAGCAGCGGTCCGCTGACCGGCAGCCCGCCCAGCGAGACCAGCTCCCCGGAGGTGAAGGTCGCGGTACCGATCACCAGACTCTGCGGAACGGCCGAGGTGAGCAGGCTTGCCGCAGCCTGCCGGGAGAGTGCGCTGCGGGCGGGTGAGAGGTCGAACTGCGCTCGCGCGACGACGTGCCCGGCCTCGGCCCAGGCACTTTCCGCAGCGGTGGCCGCTTCGACGGACAACCAGGTCTCGCCGGCATCGCCGACGAGCAACGCCTCTGCCGGCAGGTCGACCGAACCGTCGACCCCGGCCTCGACGAGCAGCGTGAGCTCACCGACGGCGTCCTGCCCCGCGCGTCCGTCGACCTCCCGCCGCCACCGCAGCGTCAGATCGCCGGTGTCCGCGGTGTGTCTGAGATTCCGGACGGTCAGCCGGCCGGCGTCGAGCGAGAACTGCAGCGGCTGGACGACCGCGGCCCATTCGTGCAGACCGGGACTGGGGGTGTCGTCGCTGAGCACCAGACCGTCCATCACGAAGTTGCCGTCGTGGACCGGCTCGTCGAAGTCACCTCCGTACGCGTAGAACGGCGTCCCGTCGGCGGTGGTGGTCAGGATGCCGTGGTCGCGCCACTCCCAGACGAATCCGCCGTGCAGTCGGGGGAAACGGTGGACGAGATCCTCGTAGTCGTCGATGGCTCCCGGGCCGTTGCCCATCGCATGGACGTACTCGCACAGCAGGAACGGCTTGCTCCGCTGCCGGACGGCCTGCGCAGCGTTGCACCCCATCAGCGGGGTCGCCGCAGCCGGGTCGTCACCGCCGATCGACTGCACCTCGAGCACGGTGGCGTACATCCGCGAATAGATGTCGGTGTACTCGCCGGTGTAGTCACCCTCGTAGTGCACCGGGCGCGACGGATCGCGATCGTGGACCCAGGCAGCCATCGCGGCCAGGTTCGACCCTGTTCCGGCCTCGTTGCCCAACGACCAGATGGCGATGCTCGGGTGGTTCTTGTCGCGCTCGACGGTACGTCGGATCCGGTCGAGCAGGGCAGCGCGCCACTGCGGGTCATCGCTCGGGTTGCCGATCCATCCCGGCCGGACGTCCGCGGACGTCTCCGCACCGATGTGCTCGAATCCGTGGGTCTCGTAGTCGCACTCCAGCACGACCCACAGTCCGAGCTCGTCGGCGAGATCCAGCAGCCGGGGATGCGGCGGGTAGTGGCTGGTCCGGATGGCGTTCACGTTGTGCCGCTTCATCTGAGCCAGATCCTGCCTGGCCCACACCTCGTCGAACACCCGGCCACGCTCCGGGTGCGTCTCGTGCCGGTTGACGCCGTGGAACACCAGCCGGCGACCGTTCGCGAGCAACTGGTCACCGACGATCTCCACGGTCCGGAAGCCCAGCTGGAGCGAGATCGTCTCGGCCGCGTTGGACACCGTCGCCGCGTAGCGTCGCGGCACCTCGGCCGACCAGGGTCCGACGGCGGCGATCGGGATCGTCGTCACCGCAGCGGGTTCACCGAAGGTGACGTCCACTCCGAGCTCGGGGACCGACACCGTGACGGGGAATGCCGTTGCCGCAGCAGTGATCTCGGGATCGATGGTGCCGCTGCCGTCAGTCGCGTACGTGGTGCGGAGCCAGACGTCATCGATGCCCGAGGTCGGCCGCGCCAGGAGCGTGACGTCGCGGAAGATGCCGGGCATCCACCACTGGTCCTGGTCCTCCAGATAGCTCGCTGCAGACCACTGGTGCACCCGCACGGCGACCACATTGCTGTCGCCGCACCGGATCTGCTCCGTCACATCGAACTCGGTGGCCAGCCTGCTCCCGGTCGCGACACCGACCTCGGATCCGTTGACCCACACCCGGATCATCGATTCGGCGCCGTCGAACCGCAGCACGATCCGACCGGCGTCCGCCCACTCCTGCGGCACGTCGATCGACCGCCGGTGATCACCGGTCGGGTTGGCGTCGGGGACGAACGGCGGATCAATCGGGAAGGGGTACTGCACGTTGGTGTACCAGGGCCGGCCGTAGCTGCCCTCGCCGTGCAGCACCCAGTGCGAGGGCACCGGAAGTGAGTCCCAGTCGCTGTCGTCGAAGCCCGGAGCCGCGAACGCGCCGTCCGTCGCGCCGTCCGTCGAGCTGTCCGCCGGCGAGACAGCGGGATGGTCCGTCCCCGCGGCGGTGGGCGACAACCGGAACGCCCAGTCACCGTTCAAGGACAGTCGAGGGGCGTCCGAGGACAACCAGGATCGCGGCGGCAACTGCCGCCCGTGGCCGGGGGTGGGATCAGTGAGGTAGCCGGGGCTCTGGAACACCTCCAGAGGATGCCACGACCGCGTGCGGCCTCACTCCCGCACCCCGGCCCGGAGGTGTGCGTCGGACCGGGGGACGGCTCAGCTCAACCGCGGGTGGGGATGCGCCTGATCATCGAGTCCGCGCCGGAGCTCCGCGCCCAGGCAGCGCCGAGCCCGGCGAACAGCAGGACCAGCCCGATCACGACGGCGTACTGGGCCAGGAAGGAGCCGGCCACCTCCGTGTCGAGCAGGCTCTTCGACCAGCTGCGCAACCGGACGGTGAAGGAGTTGCTCAGGAATGCGATCGCTCCGACGACGGCAAGGATCCCGCCGGGCAGCCAGGCGGTCGCCGGCGCCCAGCCGGCCAGCAGGGCCGGGACAGCGGCCACCGCGATGATTCCGAGCAGCAGGAAACGGCGCGCGACGGCCGCGTCGAACAACGAGTCCGGAGTCCCGGCCAGCAGCGCGAATCCGACGATCGGACCGAGCACCAGCACCAGGCCGATCAGCGCCCCGAGCAGGTTCTGCCAGACCCGACGCTTCTCCGGCAGCAGATCGGGCTCGTCGGGCCGGGCAGGCTGCCCGATGAACGTGTCCCGTTCGTCCGGGGCCGCGGGCTGGGGCGGTGGTGGGATGTATTCGGGCTGCGCCAGCGGTTCCGCGGCGGGCGGGTAGGGCCGAGCGAACGGGTCCTTTCCGAGGTCGCTCTTCGGGAGGGCTCTGGTCGCGTCGTCCGCTGCGCTGTCGGCTGTGGGGGCCGGGAACGGCGCCACCGCCGGTTGTGCAGTCGACTGGAACGGCTGGTACGCGGCGGTGGCTTCCGGGCCCCCCGTGGAGGCTGGCTCCTGGGCGCTCGAATGCTGTGCGGGACCGGAAGAGGGGAGGAGGTCCTGGTGCTGATCGTCGTCGGCCGCGGGCGTGGCCGACGTCTGGTCGTCGGGGGCCGACGGGGCCTGCGGTGCGGCCGGGGGGACGGCCGGGATGGCTGCTGTGGACCTGGCGTCGTACGGCGAGGAACCGCGCTCGCCGGCGGACTCCGGAGCAGAGGCCCCGCCGAAGGTGCCCGGGGTGTCATCGAGCGGCGCGTCGGTGGGATCGTCCTCGTCGACCTGGCGATACGCGCGGGGATACGGGGTCGCGGTGGTCGGCACGCTCTCGTCGGCAGAGCTGGACCACGCCTGTGGGACGTCGCCGGCAGGCGGCTGACCGGACTCGTCGGCGCCCAACGACCGCGCGTCGACGACGGTGGTCTCCGACTCGTCGGCTTCCACGCCGTCCTGCTGGCGGTTGGGCTGGTGCGGCTGTGCTGGCTGGTGCGGCTGTGCTGGTTGGTGCGGCTGTGCTGGTTGGTACGGCGGTGCTGGTTGGTCGGGTCCGGACATCTGGTCACCTCGGGCGGTCGTGGGTCTGGGGCGGGCACGGTCTGCGGTGTTCGAAGGCCAACTGGCCGGGATCCACTGATGGGGATGCAGCGCATGATCAGGCTAACGAGGAGCGGAGGGCCCTGACCCTCCATTCGGGCCCTTCGGGACGGCGTGTTGTCCCGGATCTGCGGCGACCGGCGCCAGATGGCGGTGGTGGGGCCGACGGGAGTCGAACCCGCGCTGGCACGGACCTAAACCGTGTGCCTCTGCCAATTGGGCTACGGCCCCGCAGCGATCCTACTGGCCGGGCACTGCCAGGGGAGGATCAGCCGAGGCCGAGGCCGGCGAGCACCCTGGCGACGTGACCGGTGGCCTTGACGTTGCGCAGGGCCTGTTCGATCCGGCCGTCCGGGCCGATGACGAAGGTCGAGCGAATGACGCCCTGGACGAGTTTCCCGTAGTTCTTCTTCTCGCCGTAGGCGCCGAAGGAGCGCAGCACCGCCTTGTCCGGGTCGGACAGCAGGATCAGGTCGAGCGACGAGTCCGCAGCGAAACCGGCGAGCTTCGCGGGCGAGTCGGGGGAGATGCCGATCACCGTGTACCCGGCGGTGTCCAGGGTCGGGCCGGCGGCGGAGAACTCGCAGGCCTCGGTCGTACAACCAGGGGTTCCGGCCGCCGGGTAGCAGAACACGATCACGGACCGACCGGCGAAATCGGCGAGCGACACCTGCTCGCCGAGGCTGTTCGTCAGCGAGAAGGCGGGTGCGAGATCGCCGACAGCGGGTACCTGACCGGCGGCGGGGGAGTCTGCGGACATGCGTCTAGGCTAGCGAGCGGAACGCCGGTGAGGTGCGGACCACGATGACTGAGGAGAGCGAATGGCACGCGACGTCAAGACGATCCAGGCAGAGATCGAGCGCGCCCGTGATGCTCTGGGCGTGGCCGTCGACGAGATCACCGATCGCACGAACCCGAAGAACGTCGCCGAGCGCACCAAGCAGACCCTGCGGGCCACGTTGGCCGATCCGAAGGTCAAGTTCCCGCTGATCGGGGTCGGTGTGCTGGTCGTCGCACTCGTCGTGCGGCGCATCTTCCGCTGAGCTGCGTACCCTCGCAGGAAGAGGTCTCCGTGCGAGGCCACTGTCCGAGCGCCGTGAAGCTTTTGCCGGCGCGTGACTGACTGCCCCCGACGGGGCCGAGGGAGTTCGCTGCATGAGTCGCCGTCTTCGACGTGTCCTGATCCCGCTGGCCGGGGTGCTGATCGTGCTGTCCGGATGCACTTCGGTGACCGGAGCAGCCGAGAGCGGAAGTACCGCCGGACCGACGGGTGGCTCGACCGCCACCACCGCTGCGCAGACGACCGCCGGACCGACGGGTGGCTCGACCGCCACCACCACTGCGCAGACGACCGCCGGACCGACGGGTGGCTCGACCGCCACCACCGCTGCGCAGACGACCGCCGCCGGCTCGGGTGTCCCGGATCCCTCGGGGCCGGCAGCGTCCTCCGACGCCCCCTCCTCGTCGCAGCCCCAGCAGTCTTCCTCTGCCGTGCCGACCACTCCCACGACGCCGACCGCCACCCCACCGGTCGCCGAGGTGACGTCGTCCCCGGCAGTCGGGTCCAAGAGCATCTCACCGTCCGACCCGATCATGGTGTCCGTCGACAAGGGCACCCTGACGACGTTGTCCCTGAAGAACGCGCAGACCGGTTACGAGGTCAAGGCAACGTTCTCGACGGACCGGATCACCTGGAAGACCGACGAGGTGCTGGGCTACGGCGAGTCGTACACGCTCACCGGCGAGGCGACCGGTACCGACGGCAAGGCCGTGGAGGTCAACTCCACCTACACCGTCGTCACCCCGAAGACGGAGGTGCGCACCACGATCTCGCCGACCGACGGGGCTGAGGTCGGCGTTGCCATGCCGGTGGTGGTGAAGTTCGCGGTCGAACCCGAAGACCGGGCACTGGTCGAGAAGAACATCAAGATCACCACCACGCCCGAGGTGGACGGACGGTGGGGCTGGATCCAGCACGACGGCGGTACCTGGGGCCTGGACTACCGGCCGGAGGGGTATTGGCCGGAGGGGACGAAGGTGCACGTCGAGGCGAACGTCTACGGCCTGGAGTTCGCCGACGGGTCGTACGGCAAGTCCGACCTCACGAGTGATTTCACCATCGGCCGCAACCAGGTCGTGAAGGCCGACGTCGGCTCGCACCAGATGATCGTGCAGCAGGACGGCAAGACGGTCGCGACCTACCCGGCTTCCTACGGCCAGGGCAACGGCAATCCCGACCTGACGACCCGCTCCGGAATCCACGTCATCAACGACATGAAGGCATCCGTGCGGATGTCGAACCCGAAGTACGGCTACGTGAACCTGCTCGAGCGCTGGGCGGTGCGGATCTCCAACAACGGGGAGTTCATCCACGCGAACCCGGACAGCACCTCGGCGCAGGGAAACACGAACGTCACCCACGGCTGCATCAATCTGTCGCTGGCGAATGCCGGGGCGTACTACCGGACGGCAATGCTGGGCGATCCGGTGGAGATCACCGGTACCGCCATCAAACTCGGTCCCAGTGACGGAGACATCTTCGACTATGCGATCTCCTGGGAGACCTGGAAGACGTTGTCAGCGCTCGACTGACCGGTCCGCCCAGGAGCTCTTCAGCGCGGCCCGGCTCCACCCACGGTCAACGGTTCCCGAGGGACCGTGGTCGGCAGCGCGCCGGTGCCTTTCCGAGTCAGGCCGAAGGGATCGGACGGGAGCATCCGTTCGGGGGCGCGCACGGACCTGACCGCCCGCGGCAGGTACATCAGCGTCAGTGCCATCAACAGCATCGCCCACCAACGGGTCGTGCTCTCCGGGTCGGGCGAGCGATATCCCTGCCGCCAGGAGTTCATCCGGACACCCAGGGCGAACCCGGACGCGTAGGTGTTGCACATGATCTTGCTCCAGCCGGTGACGCCCAGCTCGTCGCAGCGCGCGTGCAGATCGCGGTCGAACATGTCGTCCGCCGCCTGCCGCCCGTTCGCAGGCAGCGGGTTGCCGACCCGCGCTGCATAGCGGACCACGTCGTAGGCGAGGTCGTGCTCCTTGCAGACCGGGGTGAAGTCGTAGCCGGTCTGGCCGGTGAAGGAGGAGCAGTCGCCGGTCGGTTTGGCCAGCATCGTCTCGCCCCGCGGACCCGGCAGCAGGATCGGCCGGTACCCCATCGTGGCGGACCAGGCGGTCGGGACCACCGTGGCCGGGCGGGCACGGTCGAAATCACCGGTGGTGATCGCGGTCAGCATGACCGTCGCCCCGACATCACCCGGCGCACTATCGACGGAGCTGTCCATGCCGCACCACCAGAAGGCGGCCAGCAACGCCAACAGACCGACCCCGACTCGCCTCACTGCTCCAGATTGCCAGACGAGAGGCCGATCCCGGGGTTCGCGGTCCTGACGGTCGCCTCAGTCGAGGGTTCGCGGTCCTGACGGTCGCCTCAGCCGAGGGTTCGCGGTCCCGGCGGTCGTCATGGCCGGAGGATCGCGGTCTGGATGTGGGTCAGGACCCTCTCGCCAGAGGCGCAACGACCGTTCAGCGTCCGGGTCGTGCGGTGTCGTCAGCCGGATCAGCGATCGTGGACGGCCGGGAGTGCGCTCCGCCGGCCGGAGCGACGGCACGCCACCAGTCGTCCCGGGGCACGTCGTCGGTCAGGTCCCAACGTTGACCTGGACGCGGGGTGCCGATCACCACCGGTCCACGGCCTGTCGCCTCGGGAGACTCTGCCGCGCCCCGGAGGAGACGCTCGATCGGCTCGTCCCAGGAGTGCAGCGCCAGGTCGAACGTCGCCCAGTGGATCGGCAGCAGAGCAGTGCCTCCGAGGTCACCGTGGGCGCGGAGCGCCTCTTCCGGGTTCATGTGGATGTCCTGCCAGGCGGGGTGGTACGCGCCGATCGGCAGGATGGTCAGGTCGAACGGGCCGAACAGGGCCCCGGTCCGACCGAACGACGGCGTGTAGCCGGTGTCGCCTCCGAAGAACACCCGGTGCCGGGGACCGGCGACTGCCCACGACGACCACAGGGTGGCATCGCGGCGCACGAAGCGGCCCGAGAAATGCCTGGCCTCGGTGCAGGTGAGCGTCACCCCGCCGACGCGGACTGCTGCATCCCAGTCCAACTCGTCGATCCGGTCGGCGGGAACGCCCCACCGGCGGAGGTGGGAGCCGATTCCCAGCGGGACGATGAACCGGCACGCGGTCCGCTGGGCCAGGTCACGGATCGTGCTGCTCTCCAGGTGGTCGTAGTGATCGTGCGAAATGACGACGGCGTCGACGGCTGGGAGCTCGGCCGCGGTGAGCGGCGCGCGATGCAGTCGCCGTGGACCGATCTGCGCTGAGGGCGAGACCCGTGATTCCACCACCGGGTCGAACAGGATCCTGGTCCCGTCGATCTCCACCAGCGCACTCGCGTGGCCGAGCCAGGTGACGGCAAGACCTTGGGTGCGGTCGCGGATCTCGGGGGTGACGACCTGGACCGGACCGATCGGCGACCCGACGGGCCCACGCCCACGGAACGATCGCAGGAGCCGCGGGACGTCGGCAGGGGTCAGCGTGTGGCTGCGCTGCCGGTTGTGGAAGCTGCGACCGCTGTGGTGATCGGACTCGTAGCGTCGTTCGTCAGCCGGGGCGGCGCTGTCGGACGGAAGAGAACTCAGCACGGCCCGGGTGGATGCGCCGAGCGCCTGCGGCAGCCCTCTGAAGGCGGCCCTGGCACGGGGGAGCAGGACGGCGACGGGGACCGCCACGACGGAGGCGAGGGCGACAGCCAGGACCTGCCGGGATCGGGGGGAGGAGCTCATCCATCCAGTGTGCCTTCGCGGGAAAGTGGCGTGCGCCACTGTGTCGATGGTGCCGATCTGCTTGCCCCCCAGGGCCGTGTGTCCTAGTCTTCGGTCAGGTCATGAGTTCCAGCGATCAGCTCCGGCTAGCTGGACGGCAACCCTCCTCCGCGGTGGGGTGCTCCGGATGAAGACCTGGCGGCACCCGATCAAGGTTTCCGCAAGCGCGAGCGGCCTTTCCGGCTGCTTCTGACGATGGGTCAGCAATGAGTGGAGTGAACCGCGAGACACGTGTGTGCTCGGTACAGCCGCGCACCCCGATGGTCTCGCGTCGACACGTCGATCTCGGTCGTCTGTCCAGCGCACTGTGTCGCAGCACCTTCGCCGCCCGCTGACGTTTCCCCCGACCGAACAGGGGCCATCAGCCGGTAGAGGCTCCGCCCTCTGATCTCCATCACCGCAGCGCCGCACCGACCGTCGGATGGACCTGTCCTTCCAGGCAAATCGAGATGCGCTGCGCGCCAGAACGATTGACCCGCATCGAGCGGAGATCGTCCTTTAGACAACACTTCCGAGGATCCTCGTGACCACTTCTCCCACCCTGCCACCCGCGCTCCGGCCGGGCGCCGAGTCCGCTCCACCTGCTCCACCCCCCGCTCCACCAGCAGTGTCCTTGAGCAAGGCGGTGGTCCCCCCGACAGCGAGCACGTCGCTGGACGAGCCTCGAGTCGTGCCGGTCCGTCATCCCTGGCGGTGGGTGGGGGTGGCCGTCGTGCTGGTGCTGCTCGCCCAGTTCGTGCACGGCCTGGCCACGAATCCCGGCTGGGACTGGGAGACCTTCGCCAAGTACTTCGCTGCCGAATCCATCCTGGCCGCGCTGTGGACCACCATCAAGCTGACCGTCTACGGCACGCTCCTCGGATTCGGGCTCGGCGTGGTGATCGCTGCCATGCGACTGTCGAAATCACCCTTCCTGCAGGTCATCTCGTGGGGGTACGTCTGGGCGTTCCGGTCGATCCCACTGATCGTGCAGCTGCTGTTCTGGTTCAACATCGCGTACCTGTACCAGACCCTGCAGTTCGGAGTGCCCTTCGGGCCGGGCTTCTTCAGTGTGAACACCAACGACCTGTTCGGCCCGCTCGGTGCTGCGGTCCTCGGATTGGCGCTGCACCAGGCCGCGTACGCGGCGGAGATCATCCGCGGCGGGATCGTGTCTGTCGATGCCGGACAGTTGGAAGCCGCTGCAGCACTGGGTATCCCGCGTCTACGGCAGTTCCGCCGCATCGTACTGCCGCAGGCGATGCGCTCGATCCTGCCGAACGCCGCCAACGAGGTGATCTCGTTGTTCAAGGGCACCTCCATCGTGTCGGTGATGGCGATCCCCGAGCTGTTCTACCAGGCCCAGGTGATCTACGGCCGCAACGGTCGTGTCGTCCCGCTGTTGATGGTGGCCACGGTCTGGTACATCATCCTGACGACCATCCTGTCGGTGGTGCAGTACTACGTCGAGCGGCACTATGCCAAGGGTGCAAGTCGCACCCTGCCGCCCACACCGTTGCAGCGGATCACCCGCGGTTGGGCTCGGGTACGGCGAGCAGCCGCCCATCCGCCGAGTCGCACCGGTACCCGTCCGGTCGCACCCGCGGGCGATGCCCGATGACCGCCGCCGTCGACTCGTCGACCAGGCCCATGGTCGAGATTCGCAGCGTGCACAAGGCTTTCGGCGATCTGGAAGTGTTGCGCGGCATCGACCTGGACATCCCCGCCGGGTCCGTGACGGTCATCCTCGGGCCGTCGGGGTCGGGCAAGTCGACCCTGCTGCGTTCGATCAACCATCTCGAGAAGCTCGACTCGGGATCGATCAGCGTCGACGGTTCGCTCATCGGGTACAAACCACGCCGTGGCCGGCTGTACGAGCTGCGGGAGAAGGAGATTCTCGAGCAGCGTTCGGAGATCGGGTTCGTCTTCCAGAACTTCAATCTCTTCGGGCATCTGACGGTCCTGGAGAACGTGGTAGAAGCGCCGATCTCCGCCCAAAGGCGCAAACGTTCCGAGGTGGAGGCACTGGCGCTCGAGCTGCTCGAGCGGGTCGGTGTGCGCGAGAAGGCGCACGACTATCCGCGCCGCCTGTCCGGTGGTCAGCAGCAGCGGGTGGCGATCGCCAGAGCACTGGCGCTGCAACCGAAGTTGATCCTCTTCGACGAGCCGACGAGTGCACTCGACCCGGAGCTGGTCGGCGAGGTGCTCGACGTGATCGTCGATCTCGCCAGGAGCGGTACGACCCTCGTGGTGGTCACCCACGAGATCGGATTCGCCCGCCAGGTGGCCGACACCGTCGTGTTCATCGACGAGGGCCGGATCATCGAGTCCGGCACTCCGTCCGCCGTGATCGACAACCCGCAGCACGAGCGCACCCGGGCCTTCATCTCCAAGGTGCTGTGATGCGTTCCCCCCTCACCTCCCGAATCCCCTTCCATCCCTTGACTTCTCGACCAGTGACTTCTCGACCACAGACTTCTCGACCACAGACTTCCGGAACTCAGACATCCCGACCCCCGACATTCCAAGGACACCCCATGTTCCGGCTCACCCGCCACCGCAAGAGTTTCGCCGCCGCCCTCGCGCTGACCGCGTTCACCCTCGGCGCCTGCGGCACCTCGACCGCCGTCGAACCCGCCGCCCAGCCGGAGCCGGCCGCCGCCGGATCGTCCGCCCCCGTATCCTCGATCGGCACCTCGGCAGCAGGATCGTCCTCTGCCGGAGCCTCGACGGGTGCGGAAGGCGCGGCGCCGTCCATCAACCTGGGCCCTGACCAGAACCGGATCACCACTCCCGAGGTTGCGGCGATCGCCGCACTCGTCCCCGCGTCGATCCGCGAGAAAGGCACCATCGTCATCACCGGATTCGCCGGCAGCACGCCGCCGTTGCGGTTCTATGCCGACGACGACGCCACGGTGATCGGTTCCGAGGTGGATCTCGCTTACCTGTTCGCGGACGTGCTCGGCCTCGAGGTGGAGCTCAAGTCGGCCGATTGGGCCCAGAACTTCGTGGCCATCGACGCCGGCAACGCCGACGCGTTCATCGGCAACGTGACCGTGACGCAGGAGCGCAAGGAGAAGTACGACTTCGCCACCTATCGCAACGACAACCTGGCTGTCGAGGTGAAGGCCGGATCCGGCCTGAAGGTCACCGGCGCCAAGGATCTCGCCGGTAAGTCGGTGGGTGTGGGCTCGGGCACGAACCAGGAGAAGATCCTGGTCGACTGGAGCGCAGAGAACACAGCTGCGGGGCTCGAGCCGATCGCGATCAAGTACTACCAGAACGCCTCCGACTACTACCTGGCCATCGCCTCCGGTCGGCTGGACGCCTACTTCGGTCCCAACCCGAGCGCAGCGTTCCACGTCGCCTCGACCGGTGAGACCGAGATCGCCGGGACCTTCTCCGGCGCCGGCGCGGGCCTGCAGGGCGAGATCGCCGTGCTCACCAAGGAGGGCAACGGTCTGGCCGCGGCCTTTGCTGCTGCCATCAATGAGACGATCAAGAACGGTAGCTACGGCGAAGTTCTCGCGCGCTGGAACCTCACCAACGAATCCGTGGCGAAGTCCGAGATCAACCCGCCGGGCCTGCCCAAGACGGAGTCCTGATGAGTCGCCACGCCCTGTCCAGGCCTGCCCGCGGGAGCACTCTCTCCCACAGCGTTTTCGGTGGCGTCGCTCGTCGACGCCGTACGCTGATCGCCGGCGCAGTCGCGTCGGCCGTCATCCTGACCGGGTGCGCCGATCCGAGCGGGAACTCCGCCGTCTCGCCGGTCGCGGCTGCGGTGTCGCAGCCGTCCCGCAGCGGCGTTGCGGCGGTCAGCATTCCGGCGAGCTTCAACACCTCACCGGACCAACACCGGGTCAGCGCGGCGGCCGACCCGGCTGCCGTCGCACTGCTGCCGGAAGACGTTCGCAAGAGCGGGAAGCTCGTCGTCGCAGGCGGTTTCGCAGGAGGTGGCCTGCCGCCGCTGGGTTTCACCGCCGACGACAACACGACCCCGATCGGGGTCGAGGTGGACATCGCTCACCTGATCGGTGACAAGCTCGGTCTGACAACGGATCTGCAGGTCACCTCGTGGGAGAACATCTTGCTCGGCACCGACTCCGGCGAGTATCAGGTCGCGGTGTCCAACGTCGGGGTGTCGCAGGAGCGCAAGGAGAAGTATGACTTCGACACCTACCGCCTGGGACTGCACGCGTTCGAGGCGAAGAAGGGATCGGGGCTGACGGTCAACGGTGCCGCCGACATCGCCGGCAAGAAGGTGGCCGTCGGCTCCGGAACGTTGCAGGAGGGCATCGTCCTGAACTGGGACGAAGAGAATCGCAAGGCAGGGCTGGCGCCGGTCGAGATCAAGTACTACCAATCGGCCACCGACTACTACCTGGCACTGTCCTCCGGGCGGATCGACCTGTACCTCGGACCCAACCCGACCGCGACCTACCACGTCGCCACGGTCGGACAGACCGAGATCGTCGGCACCGTCTCGTCCTCGTTCCCGATCGACGGCAAGGTCGCGGTGATGACGAAGAAGGACAACGGTCTGGTGAAAGCCCTTGCCGCGGCGATCGATTCGGCGATCGCCGATGGCTCCTACACCGAGGTGCTGAACCGCTGGGGACTCGGTGCCGAGGCTGTGAGCAAGGCCGAGATCAACCCGCCAGGGCTTCCCAAGCCGAAGACGACCGGGTGAGCTGAGATGAGGACGCGGGTAGTGGTGGTCGGAGCCGGCGTGGCCGGTTCGGCTGCCGCCTGGCGGCTGGCCGAACGGGGCGCGGAGGTCGTGCTCGTCGATCGGTTCGGCGCGGGCCATGACAAGGGTGCGTCGCACGGTTCCTCGCGCATCTACCGTCATGCCTACTCAAATGTGCACTACGTGCGCCTGGCGGCCCAGGCCCTGCGGGGGTGGGAGACCCTGCAGGATCTGGGCGGCGAGCGCGTGTTGGAGTTGACCGGGGCTGTCGACCACGGTGATCCGGATGCGCTGCAGCCGCTGGCAGATGCGCTGGATTCCGAGTCCGTTCCGTCCCACTTCCTCGATCCGGCCGAGGCCGGTAAGCGCTGGCCGGGGCTGCGGTTCGACACCCAGGTGCTGTGGCACGCCGCGGCCGGTCGGGTGCACGCCGACCGTGCGGTCGCCACCCTGCAGGCCGCCGCCACCAACCGCGGCGCGCAGGTGCAGCGTGAGCGCCGGGTGCTGTCGATCGAGACGGATCCGACCGGGGTGCGGGTCCGGACGGATGGCGGCCTGCTGGAGGCCGACCAGGTGGTGGTCGCAGCAGGGGCCTGGACGAGCGCGCTCGTCGGTCCCCATCTCGACTATCCGCCGATCCGGACCACCCAGGAACAACCGGCGCATTTCGCCAGGGTGGACCGCGGACGGGGCACCGAGTGGCCCAGTTTCATCCACCACCCGGGCGCCGGCTACAGGGGTCCGGGGATCTACGGTCTTGATTCACCGGACGGTGTCAAGGTGGGCGAGCACGGCACAGGTCCTGAGATCGACCCGGATGTCAGGACCGCTGCCGACCCGGCGCTGCTCGACCGGCTGGTCGACCATGTGCGGCATTGGATCCCGGGTGTCGATTCCAGAACAGCCAGACCCGTCAGCTGTTTGTACTCGACGACTCCCGACCACGATTTCGTGATCGACCGGGTCGGGCAGGTCACGGTCGCGGGCGGGTTCTCCGGTCACGGGTTCAAGTTCGGGCCTGCTCTGGGTGACCTGGTCGCCGAGCTCGTGCTCGATTCGAAACCCGCAAACCCGCTGTTCGCGCTGAACCGGTTCCGGGTCCCCGCCCGGGGAACAACACGCCGATGACCGTTGCTGACCCGGAGGACGTCCCTCACCCGCCGCACCGTCGCGGCCAGGCGCTCAGCCCCGCGATGCGCCATGCAAGCCCGAGCACCAATCCCGCACACCCTGCAAGGACAGTGATCAAGAACATGAGTCGAATCCTGGTGATCTCCGGAAGCCCGTCGGCCGTCTCCCGCACCGATGGCGTGTTGAGCCATCTGGTGCGCCGCTTCCAGGTCGGTGGGCACGAGGTGCAGCAGGTCCGGCTACGGGATCTGCCGGCCGGTCCGCTGCTCGCGGCCGACGTCACCCGACCCGAGATCGCCGCAGCTGTCCGCGCGGTGGACGCCGCCGATGCGATCGTCATCGGCTCGCCGGTGTTCAAGGCGGCCTACAGCGGATTGCTCAAGTCGTTCCTCGACCTGTTGCCGCAGTTCGCCTTCCGCGGTAAGAGTGTGCTGCCGATCGTCACCGGCGGGTCCCCGGCGCACGTGCTGGCGGTCGATTACGCGTTGCGTCCGGTGCTGGCCAGCATGGGGCCGGAGCACATCGGGCAGGGCTGGTTCGTACTGAGTGAGCACGTCCAACTGTTCCCGGGCGGGGGAGTGCTGTTGGACGCCAAGGCATCCGCCCCACTGTTCGAGGTGACCGATGCATTCCTCGGTCACCTGGCGCGGTCGACGGGGGTACCGGCGCCGGTCGCTCCGACTGTCATCGATCACGACCGGCTGGAGGTGAGCAGGGTCTCGCACCCCGATCCGCTGCTGGACCCGCTGCTGGCCGACCTCAAGGTGGAGTACGGCACCCGGTACGGCATGGACAACCCCAACACCCTGCTCGTCGAAGTCCCGCAGAGCGACTTCGACCCGGCGAACCGGGGTGGCTTCGTGGTCCTGACGATCGACGGTCAGCCGGTCGCCGGCGGCGCCATCCGGCGCAAGGACGACGAGACCGCAGAAGTGAAGCGGGTCTGGACCTCGAACCGGCATCGCCGTCAGGGTCTGGCCCGCCGGGTGATGGCCGAGCTCGAACTGCTGGCCGTGGACCTCGGATACGGCCGGATCTACCTCACCACGGGCCCACGCCAGCCGGAGGCTCGTGACCTGTACCTGGCGTCCGGCTACGCACCCCAGTTCGACGTACAGGCCGACCCAGAGAGCATCGGACCGTTGCCGTTCGTGAAGGCCCTTCAGATCGGCGGAACCCTGCCGAACCCTGTCCCAGCAGTCGATTCCGTCGACACCGTCCTGACCGGAGTCGTGCGATGAGTACCTTGATCACCGCCGTCGCGCTCGATCGCGCGGGGGACCACCCTGCGGCGTGGCGGGAGAGCGCCGTCGACCCCCGGTCGCTGCTGGATCCGCAGCGGCTCCGTCTCGAGGTGCAGACCGTCGAAGCCGCCGGTGTCGACTTCGTGACGGTGCCGGACTCGCTGGCAGTCGACGCCTCCGGGTCGTCGGTGCCGCTGCTGGACGCCGTCACCCAGCTCGCGGCCGTCGCTCCGGTCACCGACCGGATCGGGCTGGTCCCGACCGTCACCACCACCCACACCGAGCCGTTCCACCTCCAGGCTGCCGTCGCGAGCGTCGACTTCGCCTCGCTCGGTCGGGCCGGGTGGCAACCCACCGTGTCCCTCGGCGCGGGGGAGGCCGCTGCCATCGGACGGCGCGGCACTGCCGCGCCCGAGGCGCTGTGGCAGGAAGCGGGCGAGGTGATCGACGTCGCCCGCCTGCTGTGGGACTCCTGGGAGGACGACGCCGAGATCCGGGACGTCGCCACCGGCCGGTTCATCGACCGCGACAAGCTGCACTACGTCGACCACGTCGGCAGCACCTTCTCGGTCAAGGGTCCGTCGATCGTTCCCCGTTCACCGCAAGGACATCCGGTCACCGTGGTGTCCTTGTCCGACACCGTCTTGACCGACCCCGTCGTGCTCCGCGTTGCCGCCCGGGCAGACGTGGTGCTCGTCCCGGCGGGCGCAGATTTTGCCGCCCGCCGGGTCGCGCTGGCTGCCGCCGTTGCGGAACTCGGTCGCGACTTCGACCAGGTGCGGGTGCTCATCGACGCGAGCGTGGTGTTCGACCTGCCCGAGGAGACCGCTGCCACCCGGATCGACCGACTGCAGGGTCGCACGCGGTCGGGCCCACCCGACCTAGTGGGCTCGCTCGAGGCGATCACCGAGCGCATCGCCGGGTGGGCCGGCGGCGTCGACGGGATCCACCTGCGACCGTGGGTGATCGCCGCGGACCTGCCGCAGATCACCGCCCAGCTCATCCCAGCACTCCGCGCCGGCGGTCTCCTGCCGCCGGCGCCGACCGGCCCGACCACCTTCCGCGACCGTCTGGGTCTGACGCGACCCGTCAATGTCTTCGCCGCCGGGCGAGAAGGAGCACTGTCCCTGTGAGCACTGTCCCTGTGAGCACTGTCCATGTGAGCACTGTCCCTGTGAGCACTCTCCCTGTGAGCACACATGGCAAGCCGCGCAAGCAGATCCACCTCGCTGCGCACTTCCCCGGTGTCAACAACACCACCGTCTGGGCCGACCCGCGGTCGGCGTCGCAGATCGACTTCGCCTCGTTCCGGGCGCTCGCCGAGACCGCCGAGCGGGGCACCTTCGACTTCTTCTTCCTGGCCGAGGGTCTGCGGCTGCGCGAGGTGAAGGGGCTCATCCACGACCTGGACGTCGTCGGTCGACCCGAGTCGATCACGGTCCTCAGCGCGCTGGCCGGGGTCACCACCCATCTCGGGCTGGCGGCGACCGTCAATGCCACCTTCAACGAGCCCTACGAGCTGGCCAGGCGGTTCGCCAGCCTCGATCACCTCTCGGGTGGTCGGGCTGCCTGGAACGTCGTCACCTCCTCCGATGCGTTCACCGGCGAGAACTTCCGACGGGGCGGATATCTCGACCACGCCGACCGCTACCGGCGAGCGCAGGAGTTCGTGTCCACCAGCCGAGAACTGTGGGACTCCTGGACCGACGGGGACGTCATCGCGGACCAGCGGACGGGACACTTCTCCCGAGCCGGCGCCGGATCATTCGCCCACCACGGACCGCAGTTCGACATCACCGGGGCTTTCGGGATCCCGCGCTCGCCGCAGGGCCAACCCGTCGTCATCCAGGCAGGCGATTCTGCCGAGGGGCGCGACTTCGCGGCCGCAGCAGCAGATGTCATCTTCACCCGGCACGGCACCCTGGAAGCGGGCCAGGCCTTCTACGCGGACGTCAAGGGACGGCTCGCCGCTCACGGCCGCACCCCCGACTCGCTGAAGATCATGCCGGGCGTGACCGTGGTGGTCGCCGACACAGATGCGGAGGCGGAGGAGAAGGCGGCCTTCATCCGATCACAGCAGGTCTCCGGAGCCACCGCCATCGCGTTGTCGGAGTTGCTGTGGGGAATCGACCTGACCGATCGCGACCCGGACGGACCGCTGCCGGACGAGGATCCGGTGGTCGGCAGTGGCGTGGTGCGCGGTCGGGTCGGTTTCACCGATCCTGTTGCCACCGCGGCACAGTGGCGTGCTGCTGCCGCTGAGAACGGCTGGAGCCTGCGTGAGACGGTCGTCGCCCAGCAAGGACGGCAGTCGTTCATCGGCTCGCCCGAGACGGTTGCGACGCAGCTCGACGAGTTCGTCCAGGCCGATGCAGCTGACGGCTACATCCTCGTCCCCCACCTGACTCCGGGCGGTCTGGACGACGTCGTCGATCGCGTCGTACCGATCCTGCGCGAGCGGGGGGTGTTCCGCACCGAGTACCCCGGGACCACCCTGCGGGACCACCTGGGTCTCGACCGGCCGTCGGTCTCGGCCAGCGGTGCGGCCTGACCCGCCGTGGCCGTCCGCCGGGCAGCGGTGACCGAGCCCGAATCCAGTTCCCCGGAGGGAGATCCGATGACGCAGCGGCTGCCCGCTGACCTGGTGTTCGTCGGTGGAGGGCCGCGCACCACGTCGCTGTTGGAACGGATCGCCGCGAATGCCGACGAACTCGTGCCGGAGGGCAGCTCGCTGAGCATCCATGTGGTGGACCCGCATCCGCCGGGCGGCGGTCGCATCTGGCGAACGGCGCAATCGGCTCTGCTGTGGATGAACTCGACCGCCGCGGACGTCACCATCTTCACCGACGCGTCCGTCGAGTGCGTCGGCCCGATCGTGCCGGGACCTGCGCTGGACGCCTGGCTGAGAGGTCCGGGGCGGGCCGCGCTTCGCGAGAGCGGGCTGGGGCATCACGTGGATCGTTTCGGACCGCAGGATTTCGTGCCGCGGGAGATCCAGGGCTGCTACCTCGGTTGGGTCTTCGATGAGGTGCTCGCCTCGCTGCCGTCCAGGGTGCAGGTCGTCGTCCATGCGGCACAGGCGATCTCGATCACCGAGCCAGGTGCTCGCCAGGTGGTGATCCTGGATGACGGATCGGCCATCGCCGCGCGGAGCGTCGTGCTGGCACAGGGCTACTTCGACCGCCGGCCCGGTCCCACGGAGGCGACGACCATCGTCGCGGCCGAGGCCGCCGGACTGCAGTACCACCCGCCCGCCTACACCGCGGATCTGGATCTCAGTGGTGTCAAACCCGGTGCGGCCGTGCTGGTCAGGGGAATGGGCCTGGCATTCATCGACCTGATGGCCCTGCTCGGTGAAGGGCGTGGTGGGGTGTTCACCGAGCGGCCGGACGGCGCCCTGGCGTACCTCCCGTCGGGGCGGGAACCGGTGCTGCACATCGGATCCCGAAGAGGCGTCCCCTATCACTCCAAGCTCGGCTACTCGATCGCCGACGCAGTACCCACCCCACCGGTGTACTTCACGGTCCGGCTGTTGACGGAACTCGGCGACGGTCCTTTCGACTTCCGCACCGTGCTGCGCCCGCTGATCGTGAAGGAGCTCACCGGTGCCCACTACCGGCGGCTGTTCGCGGCGCATCCAGACCGGGTGACGCTGCCCTGGGACGTTTTCGAGCGCGTGCTGGACGGTGCGGACGTGCTCACTGACGACTTCATCGCGCTTGCCCGCCGTGCGGTGCCCGCACCGGCCGACCGGTTCGAGATCGACCGGGTCGATCGTCCGTTGGCCGGGCTGCACCTCCGGTCTCCGGACGAGCTGACGGGGGTGATCGATGCGTACATCGCTGACGATCTGGCCCGGCGGGCCGACCCGCAGTTCTCTGCTGATCGCGCTGTCTTCGATGCGCTGCTGGGGGTGTACGGCGTGCTCGCCTGGGCCATCACGAGTGGCCGGGTCTCGGCCGTGGACCGGATCACGGCGATCGAAGGTGAGTTCCACGGCCTGTTCTCGTTCCTGGCCAGCGGGCCACCGCCCCGCCGGCTTCGTGAGCTGCGCGCGTTGATGGCTGCCGGGATCGTCCGGCCGGCCGGTCCCGACTGGACCGTCGAGATACGTGACGGCGCGTTCGTGGGGCGCGGCAGCGCGTCGGAGGCGGAGGTCCGCGGATCGGTCCTCATCGATGCGTGGGTGCCGAAGCCCGACATCAGGGCCGCCACCGATCCGGTGATCGTCGGACTGCTGGCCGACGGCGAGCTCGCCGCGGAGGATCTGGTGTCCGACGACGGTGCTGCACTCGGTGGCGGCCAATTGTTGGCGGACACACGTTCCCGTGCCATCCGCGCGGACGGGTCCGTGCACTCCCGGCGGTTCCTGCTCGGTCCGTCGGTTTCCGGCTCAGCCGGTTCGTCCGGCTTCTCCCGGCCCCACTTCAACGCACCGGGCCTCCGGCAGAACGACGCCGTCGCTCGGACCATCCTCACCGATCTGTGCGCGGCCGAAGGTCGGCAGCGCACCGCCACCGACCTCAGGAGAACAGCATGAGCATCGATTCCGACCTGCACCGCGGAACTGCCGCCGGTCCGGCCTACCCCGTGTCGGAGTGGGCCCAGTGGCACGCCGACCGGGAACGTGTCCTGCAGGAGCAGCACGGTTGGCTCTCGCTCACCGGATTCCACTGGCTGCCCGCCACTCCCGCTGCGCTGGAGGGGCTTCCCGGTCGCTGGCAGGCCGACCCGACCGGTGCCCGGGGGAGCTTCGCCGCCGGGGACGGGCTACAGCTCTGGGAGGGCTCCGACAGCTCGTCGGACGGTATCCACGAGACGGGTGCTCACGAGTCAGGCGTCCACGAGGCAGGTGTTCACGAAGCGGTCGTCGACGAGCAGGGCTCGTTGCGCTGGCTGCGGTGGGGCGAGCGGCAGATCGAGCTGGCGCGCCGCGGCGGGCGGTACGCGATCCGGATCCGCGACCCGCACGCGAGCGCCCGGACGGAGTTCCCCGGGGTCCCCACCTACCCGCTCGACCCGGTGTGGAGGCGACCGGCCACCGTCAAGCCCCGCAGCGAGCCCGAGGTGGTCGACGTCGACACCGCCAGGAGCGATCTGCGCCAACAGGCCCGGCTCGATGCCGATGTGATCGTCGAGCTGCCCGACGGTTCCGACGTCCAGCTGGCGGCCACGGCCGGCGCGGATGGTGGCTGGTCGATCCTGTTCCACGACACGACCAACGGTGTCGACACGGCACGCTGGCGGGTGGTGTTCGCCTCCGCTCCGGACACGGCAGGGCAGGTCACCATCGACTTCAACCGCGCCCTCAACATGCCGTTCTCCTTCAGCGATTTCGGGACGTGTCCGGCGCCGGTCCCGGGAAATGTCATCCCGGTCGCCGTGACCGCCGGGGAGCTCGCACCGGTCAGGACATCCCGATGACAGATCCGCGGACAACCGCCCCAGCGACAGACCTCGACCTGGCGGAGGCCGGCGCGCTCGCTCCGCTGGTCACCCCACAGGAGGCGGCGCGCCGGATCGAGCAGGGTGCGGCGGTGATCGATGTCCGCAGCGATGCCGGCCGGACGAAGGACGGCCTCCTGCCGGGCGCGTCGATCGTCGATCGCTACGCGCTCGACGGTTCCTTCGATCCCGCCTCCCCGGATTCGTTGGTGACCGGTACCGATCATCCTGTCGTGGTGATCTGCGGTTCGGTGCGCGGCTCCGGACCTGTTGCCGCGGAACTGATCCGCCGCGGGTTCAGCAACGTGGTCCATGTCGATGGCGGCTTCCCCGGGTGGCGTGACGCCGGACTCCCGGTCATCGCGCCGGCCGCATCCTGACCAGAACAGCACCCGGTTCCTCCTCATCGGGCCGATCGGCCCGGTGTCCGCTCCAGAAAGGCGAGTCATGACCATCACCGACGAGTACCTGGCGAACAACAGCACCTATGCCGAGAACTTCAGCGGACCGCTGCCGTTGCCGCCGTCCAAGGGCGTGGCCGTGGTGGCCTGCATGGATGCACGGTTGGACGTTGCGCGCGTCCTGGGCATCCAGGAGGGTGAGGCTCACGTGATCCGCAACGCGGGCGGGGTGATCACCGAGGACGAGATCCGCTCCTTGGCCATCAGCCAACGGCTGCTCGGCACCCGCGAGATCATCTTGGTGCACCACACCGACTGCGGGATGCTCACCTTCACCGACGACGCGTTCAAGGCAGGCATCGCGGACGAGGTCGGGGTCAAGCCGGCCTGGTCGGCCGAGGCCTTCAGCGATCTGGATGCCGATGTGCGCCAGTCGATCGCCCGGATCAAGAACAGCCCGTTCGTCCCGCACACCGATTCCATCCGCGGATTCGTCTTCGACGTCGCCACCGGTCGGTTGGCCGAAGTCGACGCGGCCTGAGCAGCACGGGCCGGGCGGCCCGATCAGCTCGTGGACTCGAACACGATCACGGCGTCGGCCGGCACCGGGAACCCGAGGTCGACCGCTCCCCGGACGGCCGGAGGGCGGGCGCAGGGCGGCACACGGGTCGGATGTCTGGTTGCCGGATTCGTCACGCTGGTCGACTCCGGCGTGGCCGGCGGTCCGGCCGGCGATGCCGCGGTACGGGACGGCGCACTCGGGCTGGCGCGCACAGCACTGGACTACCTGGTCGATCCGGATCTACGGCAGGCAGTCCACGACGACTCGCTGCCCAGGGTGGGCCGCTCGAGGTGGAAGGCTACTTCGGATGACCACCTTCCCTCCTGACGAGCTGCCGGTGTCCGACCGGCCCGCGGTGTACGTGCTGCACGAGAACCCGGAGTGGATCCCGCCGTTTGCAGCTGCCTTCGCCGCTGCCGGTGTCCCCCTCATCGAATGGCGGCTTGCCGGCGGCGTCATCGACCTGGCGCAGGCCCCGCCGGAGGGAGTGTTCTGGTCCCGGTTCTCCGCGTCCAGCCACACCCGGGGCAACGCACTCGCGAAGGACCACACCCGGTCGGTGCTGTCGTGGCTGGAGGCGGCGGGTCGTCGCACCGTGAACGGTCGGGCGGTCATCGAGCTGGAGGTCAGCAAGATCGCCCAACTCGCTGCCCTCCAGGCGCACGGCATCGACACCCCGCGCACCGTTGCGGTGATCGGCAGCGATCGGCTGGCGGCCGCCGCCGAGCGGTTCATCAGTGCTGCCGACGACCCGGCGGCCCCGTTCCTGATCAAGCACAACCAGGGTGGGAAGGGGCTGGGGGTCAACCGGTTCGACGACCTCGACGGGTTACGCGACCATCTGGCGTCCGCGGATTTCGAGGAACCGGTCGACGGCATCACGCTGATCCAGGAGTACGTACCGCCGGCGGACGGCACGATCACCCGGTGCGAGTTCGTCGGTGGGGAGTTCGTCTATGCGATCCGCGCCGATACTGTCGCCGGCGGTTTCCAGTTGTGTCCGGCGGACGCCTGCGCGATCGGACCCGACGGCCGCCCGGTGATACCGCCCGGGGCGCAGCGCGCTCCCGAGCCGGGGGAGCAGATCTTCCTGGCCCGGTCCGACATCGATGACCTGCCGCTAGCGGCCTACCGCTCGTTCCTGCGGGCCGCAAGCATCGAGATCGCCGGCATCGAATTGATCCAGGCGGCGGACGGTCGGATCGTCACCTACGACGTGAACACGAACACCAATTACAACGCGGCGGTCGAGTCGACTATCCAGGCGTCCGGGCCGGCAGCGATCGCTCGGTACCTCGGCGGCCTGCTGGCCGATTCCCGCTGAGCCCGAGCCCAACTCCGACCGGGGACGAGAAACGGCCCCTGATCCGTGAGGATCGGGGGCCGTTCTGTGCGTGCGCCTCCAGGGACTCGAACCCCGAACCCGCTGATTAAGAGTCAGCTGCTCTGCCAGTTGAGCTAGAAGCGCGTACCGAACAAGACTACACGGCAGTGGGCCCGGGTTGAAAATCCTCAGCTCACCGCGGGTGTCGCTGAACATCTCGCCACTGACGTCGCCGACGCGCCGACATCCTGGATGCGGCCTTCAGGGCACCTGGTCGGGTCGAGGGGGTCGCACTCCCCGGACACACCCCGGACGCACCTCGGCGGCGGCGTGAGCGGCTGGGTCCCCTGCCCCGGGGTCCAGTCTCCGGATGGGGCGCTAGGGTGATCGGCATGCACACGACCGTCCAGCCGTGCTAGTGGTGGACCGCCTGACGGCGGTCCGTGCAGTCGTACCCCCACGACCCGGCCGCTCCTCGCGGCCGGGTTTCGTCGTTCCTGCACACCGAGCGGGATGACGATGGTCGTGAGGCAGCGGCTCCGAACCCAGGAGCCACCCATGACCATTCCCTCCAGCATCACGCTCGACCACCGACCCTCCGCCGCCCAGCGGCGCCGCCCGGACGGAGGTGTCGGCCGTCCGCAGGCCGACGAACTCGACGCGGCGATCGCTTCCGTCCACGGCCGCGCTGCCCGGGTGCTCACCGGCGACCGGCCGACCGGCGAGCTGCACCTGGGCCACTACTTCGGCACGCTGCGCAACCGGGTCGCGCTGCAGGACGCCGGTGCGGAGCTGATCATCGTCATCGCCGACTACCAGGTGATCACCGATCGGGACGGCGTCGGTCCGCTGCGCGAGCGAGTCCTCGGCCTGGTCGCCGACTATCTGGCGTGCGGGGTCGACCCGACGAAGTCCACCATCTTCGCGCACAGTGCCGTCGCCGCCCTGCACCAGCTGATGCTGCCGTTCCTGTCGCTGGTGTCGGACGCCGAGCTGCGCCGGAACCCGACCGTCAAGGAGGAGCTGGCACAGTCGTCGCGGCCACTGTCCGGCCTGCTGCTGACGTATCCGGTGCACCAGGCGGCGGACATCCTGTTCTGCGGCACCGATCTGGTCCCGGTCGGGGGCGACCAGGTGCCCCACCTCGAGCTGGCCAGGACGATCGCCCGGCGCTTCAACGATCGCTACGGCGAGGTGTTCACCGAGCCGCGGGCGTTGCTGTCGCCCACCCCGCGGCTGCTGGGGACCGATGGCCACAAGATGTCCAAGTCGCGGGGCAACACGATCCCGCTCGGCGCGAGCGACGACGAGACCCTCGCGTCGGTGCGCCGTGCGGCGACCGATTCCGAGCGGTACATCACCTACGCACCACTGCGCAGACCCGGAGTGTCGTCGCTGCTGGACCTGGCCGCGGCCTGTGAGGGGTCTGATCCGCGGCTGATCGCAGAGGAGATCGGCAACGGGGGAGCGGCGGCGCTGAAGCAGCGCACCGCTGAGGGGATCAACGAGCTGCTCAGGCCGCTCCGCACGCGCCGTGCGGACCTCATCGCCGACCCCGGGCAGCTGAGCGCCGTGTTGCGCGTGGGTGCCGGCGCTGCCCGGCTGACGGCAGACGAGCGGCTGGCGACCGTGCGCACGGTGATGCAGATGGACTACTGAGGTGCAGCGCCCGCCGGATCCCGATGCCGGCGCAGGATCCCGGTATCCGGCGCGCCGGATAGGGTCACGAGCGTGAACAACCGACTGGTCTGGATCGACTGTGAGATGACTGGCCTCGACCTGCGGGCCGACGCCCTCATCGAGATCGCTGCGCTCGTCACCGACGAGGACCTCAATGTCCTCGGCGAGGGTGTCGATCTGGTGATCCATGCCGAGGAGGAACAGCTGGCGAACATGCCGCCGGTCGTCGTGGAGATGCACGCCAAGTCCCGCCTCACCGACGCGGTGCGGGCATCGACGGTGACCATCGAGCAGGCTCAGCAGCAGGTGTTGGACTACATCAAAGAGTATGTGCCGCAACCGAAGTCTGCGCTGCTGGCCGGAAACTCGATCGCCACCGACCGTGGTTTCCTGACCCGGGACATGCCGGAACTCGACGAGTACCTGCACTACCGGATGGTGGACGTGTCGACCATCAAGGAACTGTGCCGCCGCTGGTTCCCGGCGGTCTATGCCTCCCAGCCGCCCAAGGGGATGGCGCACCGGGCGTTGGCGGACATCATCGAGTCGATCCGGGAGCTGGCCTACTACCGGGCGACCGCGTTCGCGGCTGCACCTGGCCCGTCCGTCGAACAGGCGACGCAGATCGCTGCGGGTGTGCAGGTGGTCGGTGCTCCGGACCTGCACGAGGAGCACCGTCCCGCGTGACGTTCGGAGGCGGTGGATCGATCGGTTAGGATTGTCGGGTCCCGGAGATCTGCAGACCGGGCATGGTGGGTGTAGCTCAGTTGGTAGAGCCCCGGCTTGTGGTGCCGGTGGTCGCGGGTTCAAGTCCCGTCATCCACCCCACGTAGTGGCTGGTCAGAGGTTATGACCAGCGGAAGTGTTGTCAGGAACGGCGATTCTATTGATACAAGTCGCCTTCCTGACAACACATACAGGCAGGTCAGAGGGTGATCCCAGACCCTCGACAGTAGCCGGATCCGGGGTCGAAATGCCATCCATCCGAGAGCGAATCCGCACGCGCGACGGGGTCGCCGTTTACGCGGTCCTGTGGCGCGAGGACGGCAAGCAGACCTCGATGGCGTTCCCCGGTGACAAACAGGCAGCGCTGAACTTCAAGCGGATGCTCGAGGCCAACGACGGCGACGCCGCGGTGGCCGGCGAGATGCTCCGCGCGATCGACAAGCGGTCGCCCGCCGTGAGCACCGTCGTCGAGAAGCACATCGCTACGCTGCCCTCGGTGTCGGCTCGAACGAAGGCGGACTGCCGCCGCGACGCGTTGAATCACATCACCCCGTACCTCGGGCATGTGCCGGTCTCGGCAATCACGAAGGACCGCGTCGGGGAGTGGCTGGCGAAGCTGGCCAGCAAGCGCGGCCCGGCGCCCGACGAGCGCAACGAGGGGCCGCTGTTGCTGTCTGTCAAGACGATCGCCAACGTCCACGGGCTGCTGTCGTCGGCGATCGCCGCAGCCGTCGACCGCAGGCACCTGGCCGCGAACCCCTGCAAGGGCGTCCGTCTGCCGCGCCGCTCCGAGCACGAGTCGCAGGAGATGGTGTTCCTGACCCCGACGGAGTGGCAGATCATCGACGGCGAGCTCGGCGTCGGGGTGTATTCGTTCTACCGACCGCTGTTCCGGACGCTGATCAACACCGGTATGCGATGGGGTGAGGTTGGGGCGATGCGGCCGCGTGACCTGAACCTCCGGTCGGACGACCCGTCGATCTCGATCATGCGAGCGCTCAAGCGGGACGAGAACAGCCGCTCGTACATCGGCCCGACGAAGACCCGCCGGTTCCGGCGGACCATCAGCATCCCCGTCGACCTGGCCGAGCAGCTGCGTGAGCTCACCGTAGGGAAGGGTGCAGAGGATCTGCTGTTCACCACGCGTACGGGTTCGATGCTGAACCCCTCGCACGAGCGGACCCGCGTGTGGCTGCCGGCCGTGCGCCGCGCCCAGGACGTCGAGAAGTACGGCGACCGCGCCGTGCAGGTGACCCCGCGGATCCACGACCTCCGGCACTCCCATGCGTCATGGCTCATCGCCGCCGGCGTCGACCTGCTCACCGTGCAGCGCCGCCTCGGACACGAGAGCATCACCACCACCGCCGACCGTTACAGCCACCTGTTGCCCGGCCAGCAGCGCGCAGCATCCGCAGCGATCGCAGCTGCTCTCTCCGGCTGATGTCGCGCCGCGCACACCAGGCGTTCGGCCCTCATTACGACTACAGTCCGGCACCACACGCAACGTCCCACCAGGAGGATCTCCACATGACCGACCCGACGATCGTCACGACGCCGAGGCAGCGATGAGTGAGGAAGATCGCGGTGCGTCGATCGCGACAGTCGGCTTCGCGATCACGAAACGGTTGCAAGGCACGGAAACTCGGTGGTGGGGCAGGGGGTTCGATGTTCCTCCGTGGGTTGACAGTTTGCTCTCCAACGTCTCCGTAGCGATCGCCGACGTCGGCGATATCGAGTACGTGGTGAACGGTCTGGACGTCTACACGGCTCCGCTGTCAGGTTTCGTCGCCGTGTTCACCAACACAGGTCTGCTGGTTCATGCCGGTGTGAGCCAAGGGGACGGTCGGCATCCCGAGGTCGGCGTCCAGGTGGTGTCGAGATCTTCTCTCGATCGAGTGGACATCGATGGCGGTATGGACCTCATTGATACGGCTCCGGAAGCTGCTCGAGTGACCGTTCGACTGCACTACGCAGGTACCCCGAGCATCGTGACAATCCCGGGTCGCCCTGGCGTCACGTCATCAGAGCACAGAGCACTGGCCAACTTCATACCGAGCCTGATGGCAGATGTAGCGCGCACGTAGCGAGGCATTGTCGTTGTGCTTACCTATGGTGCGTGAATGGAGAACCGCCCGCCGAAGTTCGGCCAGAACGACGGGGCCTATGCGACCACGCCACCCGGGCACACCGGTGTGTGCTGGGCGGCCGCGCTCGGTGAAGCCTCCCGCGGTCAACACACCCATGACCCAGCGGATGCCATAGCTCGGCGTGCACTGGCCATGCTCGCCGACGGCACCGCGGAGTGCATCTGCAGCCGACGAAGAACAGGACGACGCCGGAACCACTGACGGGGGTCCGAGCGCGGTGTTAGCGTGCCGCCATGACAGATTCGATCAGCTTGCCGGGTTGAAGAAGACCGGGCGGTTCGCTTTCGAGAACGATCTGGACGCCCTCCTCGACGAGCTCTCGGGCGAGCCATTCGAGGCCCCCGCAGTCACCTGACCTGGCCTGACGTTCGGTGTCGGTGGCCGCTGGCAGGGTGCGGGACATGCATCACCCATGGGGGGACCTACGCCGACGACCGCACATCATCCTGACCTGGACACCACTGCCGGAGCAGCTGGCCGCGGTGACCGACGGTCGAGAACAGATCTGGATGGACACCACACTCAGCCAGGTGGAGCGACGGTGCGCGATCTGCCACGAGCTTGCACACATCGACCTCGGCCACGAGTGCGGCGACGACCCAATGCTCGAGCTCGCCGCGGCCAAGCTCGCGTCCCGCCGGCTCATCCGGATCACGGATCTGGAGTCAGTTTTCCGATGGTCCCAGCAGCCAGCCGAGCAGGCTGACATTCTGTGGGTCACCGAGCCGGTGCTGCAGGTGCGTCTGGAGCACCTGCACCCAGCCGAGCGAGGGTTGCTGCGCCGCGCGGTGGAGCGCCACCGGGAGTCGGAGCAGCAGTGGGACCGGTATTTCAACGACGAGATGGGGATTGCATGAAGCACGTCAGGAAGTCTCTGGTCGGAATGGTGGCCGCTGCCCTGGCCCTGGTTGGCTGCGGTGGCAGCACCGAACCCACGGCATCGCAGCCGACGGCAAGCGCGACCGCTGCAGCCAGCAACTACCAGATCACGTGCAAGGTGGATGGCGCAGACGTGACAACGACCGACTACCACGAGATCTGGACCAAGGGAACATCTGACGAGTGCTCATCAGGTGATGGAAAGTCGTTCGACTACGAGGTCTCGGAACCCTTCACCGATGATCAGATTGCGGCAATTGCCTTGGCCCGCACCGGCCAGAGCGGCGCCAACGAATCCGGCGGAAGCATCCTGGGATACACCTATCCGAGCTGCGGCGAGACCAAAGCTGGGTCGCGATCTGACCCCGCGAAGGACTGGGCGACAACTCCAGAAGCTACCTGGGCGCAACACGTCGTCGACCTGCAGGTGACGATGAAACTGTGCCCTGATCACCCGTGGGTGCAGCAATGGAAGTCGCAGATCGCGAACCGCGCGGTGGTGACCTCGGGATGACTGCGCCCGTCGAGGTCCTGGAGTTCGAGTCTCGGGCGTGGGTGCACGCAGGGGCGAAGGAGCAGCCGATCGCGGACGAGCTGGGTCTGTCGGCGACGCGGTACTACCAGCTGCTCCGTGAGGCGCTGCTGGACCCGACAGCGGTGGCGTCACACCCGGCCACAGCGGCCCGGATGCGGCGGATCTTGGAGCAGCAGCGTAGCCGGTTGACTGAGCGTTCGGCGGTGTCGCGCCGTGGGTGAAACGGGTTTCTGGATTCGTGTCCAGCAGGTGAGTCAGCTGGCTGGGGCGCTCTGCGGCCTCGCGTTCATCATCTTCGTCGGTGACACCCTCGGGATTGTTCTGGGTTCACTCCTCTTCGTGGTCAACGTCGTCGGGCTGGTCGCGACCACGCGCCGTGCTGCAGCCACTCGAGCTGGTGAAAGCTCATGAACCGTGCGCCGTGGTGGCGTCGGCCGATTCCACTGCCGCGGTGGGCGTACATATTGCTGGCCTCGGCGAGCGCGGCCATGGTTGCTGTGTCGCCCGCCCTGTTCCCGGGGACGGGCGGCTGGGTCATTGCCGGGGTGTTCATGGTGCTCGTCATCGCGTCGATCGCTGGGATGGCCAACGACGCCCACGGTGAGCGGCAGCGCCGGAACCGGTTCTGAGGCCCGAGATGGGCGCGAGGGTCTGTTGATACTGTCAACAAGAACCCAGATCGAGCACGTTCGGAGACGTTCGAATCCGAGTGATCACGGACAATAACGCCTGGTCAGAGACCTAGACGCGCTCACTTGTACGGGTTCAAGTCCCGTCATCCACCCCAGAAGGAGAGCCCCGACGCTGCGTGCGTCGGGGCTCTTCTCGTTCTGGTCCTCAGCAGCCGATGTTCTGACCCGGCAGGTGGGTTCGCGCCGTCACCGGCGCAGCGTCGGCGACCCGCTCGCGCCCGAGACGAAGCCGCTCGAGCTGCGCCTCCAGCTGTCCGAGTCGAAGGTGGGCATCCCGGATCTGGAGTTCGAGGAACTCACGGGACGGTCCCGCTGGACGTGTCGGGGCAGCGCCCGTCTCCCATTCTGAGCCGGCTGCCAACGCGTCGCTGACCCATCGGTGAACAGTGGAGACGCCAACGCTCATGTCGCGGGCGACCAGGGTGGCGGGCCGGTGATGGGTGAGTATCAGCTCGGTTGCTTGAGCGCGCTGCGAGGCCGAGTACTTGCGATTCGCCATGACGATGCTTGTGATGGGCCGGATCATGAATGATGCGGCTGCTGTCCCCGTGGGAAGAAAGTACCTGATACGTCACTTGACCGGCTGCACGCAACGCCGGGAAACATCGGAGGAATCGGTCCGGGCGGTGCGACGGGCTGCTCCGGACTCACCGCGACCGCTCGGCGCGGGTTGACTACGCTGCAGGCATGGTCGACGAGCAGCCCAGCACGTCCGCTGATCCGTCTGCCGGTGCCGCCGCAGCGCCGGTTGCTCGGGACGCCCCGGCAGCGCACCCCGCGGGTGCGGATGCGGGGGCTCCGCCGGCCCGCACGTCCGAGGCCACTCAGAGGATCGCCCACGGCTACGACACGACGTCGCCCTGCGTCACGCTCGGCTCGGTGGTTGTCGGTGAGGTGTGCGATCCGACGGCACTGGTGCGGATCCCACTGGCGATGTTCAATCGGCACGGCCTGGTGGCCGGCGCCACCGGGACCGGAAAGACCAAGAGCCTGCAGTTGATCGCCGAACAGCTCTCGGCCGCCGGAGTACCGGTGATGATGCCGGACATCAAGGGTGACCTGTCCGGCCTGGCGACCGCCGGCGCGCCCGATGACCGCATCGTCGCCCGGGCCCTGGACACCGGCGACACGTGGCAGGCGTCCAGCTTCCCGACGGAGTTCCTGACCCTGGCGGGTCAGGGGAACGGCGTGCCGGTGCGCGCCACGATCGATTCGTTCGGCCCCATCCTGCTGTCGAAGGTGTTGGACCTCAACGACACCCAGGAATCCACCCTCGGTCTGATCTTCCACTGGGCCGACACGAAGGACCTGCCGCTGCTGGACATCAAGGATCTGCGCGCGGTCATCGCCCACCTCACCAGCGCTGAGGGCAAGGCCGACCTCAAGGAACTCGGTGGCGTCTCGTCCGCCACCGCAGGCGTCATCCTGCGCGCCATCACCAACCTCGAGGCCCAGGGCGGCGACCAGTTCTTCGGCGAACCCGAGTTCGAGGTCGGCGACCTGTTGCGCACGGATCCGCAGGGTCGCGGCATCATCTCGCTGCTCGAGGTCACGGAGCTGCAGAGCAAGCCGGCGCTGTACTCGACGTTCATCATGTGGCTGCTGTCGGAGTTGTTCGAGCACCTCGACGAGGTCGGTGACATCGACCGTCCGAAGCTCGTCTTCATGTTCGACGAGTCGCACCTGTTGTTCGCCGATGCCTCCAAGGCTTTCCTGCAGGCGGTCGAGCAGACCGTCAAACTGATCCGGTCGAAGGGCGTCGGCGTCTTCTTCTGCAGCCAGCTACCGACCGACATCCCGGAGTCGGTGCTCTCGCAGTTGGGCGCACGGATCCAGCACGCGCTGCGGGCATTCACCCCGAACGATCAGCAGGCACTGTCCAGGACGGTGCGGACCTACCCGCGCAGCGAGGACTACGACCTGGAGACTGCGCTCACCTCGCTGGGTACCGGTGAGGCCATCGTGACGGTCCTCAGCGAGAAGGGTGCGCCAACGCCCGTCGCCTGGACCCGGGTCCGGGCGCCGCGCTCCCTGATGGCGCCCTCTGCTGCGAACGTGGTTGCCGGCGTCATCAGCGCGTCGACGCTGCAACCGAAGTACGCCCAGGCCCTCGACCGCGAATCGGCGTACGAGAAACTCACCCAGCGGCTGTCGGACAGCGCGCAGACGATGCCGGGATCGGGTACGCCGATCGCACCGCCCAACCCGGACTGGCCGACCCTGCCCAGCGATCCGTCCCAGTTCCAGCCGCAGGGGCCGGCATCCGAGTTCACGCCGACCAGCGCGCCGGTCCCGTCGGAGCCGGCTCCGACGCCACGTACGGTGCCGCGCGCAGAGCCGCAGTCGGAGGGCGGCGGTCTCGGCGGAATGCTGGGCGGATTGATCGGATCCACCGCTGGCAAGTCGTTCCTGCGGTCGTTGGGCACCGCCATCGGAGGAACGTTGGGCCGCAACGTGTTCGGAACGCGGAGACGCCGCCGCTGAGGTGGCGGGCGGGTGATCCTCCGGGCAGATCGGCACCGCCCTCACCCTTGTTGAACACGCGGTTTCCGGAACACCGCTCCAACGAAGTTCGTTGGGACGGACAAGAGCACGCAAGACCCTGGGAGGTCTGATGGACACGCTGTTGATCGTGGCGCTGATCGCCGTACTGGTGATCGTCGGGATCTATTTCTCGCGAACCGGTGGCAAGGCCAAGGCCGCATCGCTCGAGGACGCCAAGGCCGAGGCGCGTCGGTGGATCGATCGGCTGGGTGGGCAGGTGCTGAGCCTGGACGCCAAGGACAACGAGGCTGCGCGCCAGGCGCTGAGCGATGCCTCCGAGCGGTTCAACGCGGCCGGAGCACAGATCGAGCAGGCGAGCACCGCCCGTCAGGCGCAGCTCGCGCAGCAGACTGCCAACGAGGGTCTGTATTACGTCCGAGCGGCCCGTTCGACACTCGGTCTCGATCCCGGCCCCGAGATTCCGCCGATCCCCGGTCAGGCCCAGGCCGGTGCGGTCACCGAGGATCGCAGGGTCGACGTCGAGGGCCGCGACTTCGAGGCATCGCCCGCCGCGAGCGACCGGACCCGGCACTACTACCCGGGCGGCATGGTCGCCGGACGCCCGGTGCCTCGCGGCTGGTACTCCGAACCGTGGTGGAAGCCGGCCCTGGTCGCAGGGGCCTGGGGCGTCGGAACCTACCTGGTCGCGACCACGCTGTTCGCCGGCATGGCGGGAATCGGCGGCGGCTGGAGTGATGGCAGCTACGGCGACGGGTATCAGGACGGGGTCGCAGCCGACGGCGGCGACGGCGGTGGTGAGTACGGCGATAGCGCCGGTGATGGTGGGGACGGCTGGGGCGACGGCGGTAGCGACTTCGGCGATGGCGGCGGGAGCGCCGATTTCGGTGGCGATTTCGGCGGCGACTTCTGACGTTGAGGTGATCGAGCGAACGGAGTGAGTCGAGATCTCGATCGGTTCATGACGGGGTCCTCGACGCGGTCGTTCCTCCCTTGCTCGACCGGTGTGTGCAGTGATCGAGCGACCAACGAGACGAGATCGCGCGCGTGCACGGGCGCGTACCCTCCGGCCGCTGATCGAGCGAGCGAGGAACGAGCGAGTCGAGATCCCGTCACCCGACGGAGGGCTGTCGCATTCCCGCCGTCGACATCATCGTTCCGGGACTCACGTTCGTAGGGGCACGGGCGCTCCGCGTTGTCGTGATGGTCGCTCCGCGCTCGGGCCCGACCTGCGGGGTGGCTCGGATCGTCGGGTCGGTCGGTAGGAGCCTGGTCTGCGGTCCCAGACGACCTGTCCTGCAGTGACTTCGCCGTTCAGTTCGTCGCGGTGGACGATGGTGTGGTGGGCCGGGCAGAGCAGTGCACCGTTGTCGAGGTCGGTGGGCCCGCCGTCGACCCAGTGAACGAGGTGGTGGGCGTCGCACCACTGTGCGGGGATGTCGCAGCCGGGGAAGGTGCAGTGCCGATCACGGGCCCACAGCACCCGTTTCTGAGCGAGGGTGAACAGCCGCTGTTGGGTGCCGCAGTCCAGGATCGCTCCGTCGGCGCCGAGGACTGTGGGGATGATCCCGGCGTCGCAGGCGAGTTTGCGGGCGGTGTCGGGGGCGAGGAGGGTGCCGTCAGCGATGGTTCCGGTGCAGGTGGCGGCGCCGGTGCGTTGCTGCAGATCATCCAAGTGCATCGTGACGTTGACGGTTGCGGTCGCCGCTGCGGTGACTCCTTGGCCTTGGGCGAGGACGGATCGGCGGAGGGCTTCGATGAGGGCTTCGCCGCGGCGTCGGTCGGTGGGCCGGCTGTCCCGCTCCCGGGTATCTCGGTCGGGTCGCGGCGCGGACAGGGTCTGGATGGCGGCTTCGAGAACACTGAGGCCTTCGTTGTCGACGACAAGTCGGTATTCGTGCAGCCCGGTCGACGTCTCGGTGGGCGATGACAGGGAGATGTGGCGGCGGCAGTGGTCCTGGAAGTCGGCGAACTCGTCGGGCTTCCCGTGGTGCGCGAGGATCCACTGCCGGAGTTCTCTGACGCCGCGGGGTCCGTACTCGGCGCCGTGGTTCACGAGCTGCTTCAGCACGATGGGGTGGGCGCCGAGCAGCAGCTCGGGTGCAAGTTTGTCGTACTCGCCCTGCACGACGACGGCGGTCGACAGGTCGAGGTCGGCGGTGCGGATCGAGTCGGTGATTTCGGCGAGTTCGGGGCGGCGCAGGATGTGGGTGGCTTTGGCGATGGTGGTCGCCTCCCGGCGGGAGTGCCAGCCGTGTTCGGCAATCCAGCCGCGGGTCGAGGCCGACTGGGACGCTTCGATGACCCCGCGACCCTCGGCGTCTGCGGTGACGATCACACTGGCAGCGCCGGCCAGCGCGCGGAGTTTGGCGAGCTCACTCAGGAAGTCACCTAGTTCGCCGGTGGGGCATTGGAAGATGTTGGTGTGCAGTGTTTTCAGCCCGGCGCTCAGCGCAGCGGCGTGTTCGCGGATGTCCGCGACGCTCGCTCCACCAGTGCTGTTCATAGGGGATACGTTACTCAGGGGGTCCGACAGTCGAGGTTTCTGAAATGGTTGTGGGGCAACAGTTGTGGTCACGATCCGGTCACGATTTCGCCTGAACCGATAGCGGTCGCCGAGGTCGATGCCTACCCGGGCGTGGCGTGACGGGATCTCGTCGCGCTCCTTCGTCGCTTGTTCGATCACCGAAGGGTGCGGTGGTCGAGCGACGGACGAGTCGAGAACTTCGGTGCAGCAACGGGATCTCGTCGCGCTCCTTTGTCGCTTGCTCGATCACCGGCGGGATCCGTTGGTCGCGCGACGAGGGGCAGAAGGGACCGTCGTGAGGCCGGTCAGGCACCACCCCAGGGCGCGCCGACACTCGTACGTCAGCCGTCGTAGTCGACCGTCACGGCTGCGGACGTCGGCTCCGCCTGGCAGGTCAGGATGTATCCGGCTGCCAGCTCCTCCGGCTCCAGTGCGTAGTTGGTGGCCATCTCCACGGTGCCGCTGCGCAGCTTGGCGCGGCAGGTGCCGCACACTCCGCCGGCGCAGGCGAAGGGCACGTCCGAGCGAGAGCGCAGTGCGGCGTCCAGGATGCACTCCCCACCGCCCTGGGGGGTGGTGATGCTGGACGTCCGCCCATCGAGGGTCACGGTGATCTCCACCTGCGGCCCCGACGCCCTGGTCTCGATCGGCGTCCGCGGTCCGCGGACCTCGTCGCCGGTCGCGAACAGTTCCACGTGGATGAGCGACGGGTCCGTCCCGCGGGACATCAGGGCAGCGCGGACCGCCTGCACCAGATCGACCGGCCCGCAGAGGAACCACTCGTCGACCGTCGAGGGCGGCAGCAGCCTGTCGAGCACGACGTCCAGCCGCTCAGCGTCCAGTCGACCGGAGTGGACGGGCGACTGCCGCAGCTCACGCGACAACACGTGGTGCACGACGAAGCGGGACGGATACCGGTCCTTCAGATCAGCCAGGGCATCGACGAACATCACCTGCTCAGCGCTGCGACTGGAGTAGACGAGCGTGAACGTGCTCTGCGTCGATCCGGCCAGCACACCGGCCGCGAGCGCCATCACCGGTGTGATCCCCGATCCGGCGGCGACGGCGGCCACGTGGGCGTGCGACCCTGCGGCGAGTCGGGAGGTGAAGGAGCCCTGCGGCGTCATCACCTCGACTACGTCACCCACCTTCAGAAGGCTGTTGGCGTACGTTGAGTAGACACCGCCGGGCTCGGTCTTGACAGCGATGTGTAGTTCGCCGTTTCCCGGTGCGGCGCACAGGGAGTAGCTCCGCCGGATCTCGACTCCGTCGTGCTGGTGGCGAACGGCGACGTGCTGCCCGGGAAGGAAGTCGTACTCGTCCGTCAGCTCCGCCGGAACCGAGAAGACGACCTCGACGGCCTCGGCGGTCAGCCGGTTGACCACACCCACGGTGAGGGGGTGGAAGCGCAGCCGGCGACGCGGCACCTGCAACGTGGCGCCCTCGGCTCCGGCGTTCCCTCCGGTGCTGCTCGTCATGTGTTGTCTCTCGGTCGGTGCGGGCCCGCTCGGCAGGCGTTCGGTCGGGTTCGGTGTGGTGCAGCGTCAGATCAGTGCAGGGTCTTGAAGTGGTCGAACGGCTCCCGGCACTCGGTGCAGGTCCACATCGACTTGCACGAGGTGGAGCCAAAACGGCCGCTCTCCGTGGTCCGGGTGGATCCGCAGTGCGGGCAGCGGACCGCCAGCGTGAGTCCGACAGGACCCGCATGCATCGCCGGTCCCGGAGGGGCGATCCCGAAGCGCTGCAGCATGTCCCGGGCGACATCGGTCATGTCGTCGGTGCTCCACGCCGGCGACAGGACGGTGTGCACGCGCACCACGGAATACCCGTGCACGACCAGCGCGCGCCTGATGTCGGTGGTCATCGCGGCCACCGCGGGGCAGCCGGAGTAGGTCGGGGTGATGTCGACGTCCACGCTGTTGTCGTCCTCGACCCGGACCCGGCGCAGCACCCCGAGATCGGCCACCGTCAGCACCGGGATCTCCGGATCCACGATCGACCCGGCGATCACGGCGGCGTCGCGGCTACGCTCGTCCGAGGCCCGCACGATCCAGGGATGGTCGCGACCTACTGCCGGCGCATGTACGTCCGACAAACCGTGCAGCGCAGCAGATCCGATGCCGAGCTTTGCCAGTGCGGTGACATCGGGCAGCTCGGTGTCACGGTGTGGTTCGGATGATGTGGTGGGCACCGACATCACCAGGTCGCGCCGGGATGTTGTCGGGCGAGCACCTGCATCTCGGCGAGCAGGAACCCCAGGTGCTCGCTCGGGCGACCGAGCCGACCACCCCCACGCACCCGCGGGGCAGACGGCAGCTGTAGACCGGCCTCGGCGAGGATCGCGGTGATGCGCCCGACCGCCGGGTCTTGCAGGGTGGAGCTGTCGACGGCCACGCCGGCAGCGACGAGTTGCTGTTCGAGGTCGTCGGTGTCGAACAGTTCAGCGACGTACGGCCACAGCCGGTCGAGGGCTGCTGTCATCCGGATCCTGGACTCCTGGGTCCCGTCACCGAGTCGCACTGTCCAGCTGGCGCCGTGGTCGAGGTGGTAGCGGACTTCCTTGACCGCCTTGGCGGCGATCGCTGCGATGGTGGGCTCGGAGGACGACAGGAGTGCCGAGTACAGCTCGAGCTGGTAGGCCGCGAAGACGGTCAGCCGGGCGATGGCATCGGCGAAGTCGCCGCGGGCCAGGGCCACCAGATGACAGCATCGGAACTCCTGGTCGCTGCGGAAGTAGGCGAGCTCGTCCTCGGTCCGCCCCAGGATCGAACCGGCGAAGCTCAGGAGAGAACGAGCCTGGCCCAGTTCGTCCAACCCGATGTTGCCGAGGGCGACATCCTCTTCCAGCTCGGGTGCGCGGGAGATCCATTCACCCCACCGCTGCGCGGCGATCAGCGCGTCGTCACCGAGTCGGAGCGCATACTCCGCGACCGCGCCACGGTCGGCGGTGGCGACCGATGCGGCGTCGGTGTGGAATGCGGCGGTCCCGGTCACAGGTGCGGCACCCCGTCACTGGCGGTGTAGAACGTCGGGTGCCGGTAGACCTTGTCGTTCGCCGGGGTGAACAGCGAGTCCTTCTCGTCCGGTGAGGAGGCGTGGATGTCGGTGGAGGCCACCACCCAGATCGAGACGCCCTCACCGCGTCGGGTGTAGAGGTCGCGCGCATTCTGCAGGGCGATCTCGGTGTCCGGCGCGTGCAACGATCCCGCGTGCACATGGGAGAGGCCGCGATTCGGCCTCACGAAGACCTCCCACAGCGGCCACTCGCGTTCGGTGCGGTTCGCACCGACGTCGGCGGCGGGCTCGCTCACGCGCTCGCCCGGAATGCCTCGGCCGTACGGCGTTGCGCGACAGTGGTTCCCGCAGCCTTCTTGGCCGCGTGCACGACAGCGGCCTCACGGACCCACGAGCCTTCCTCGTGGGCAGCCTTGCGGTGCTCGACCCGCTGGGCGTTGCACTGGCCCTCGCCGCGGAGCACCGCCTGGAACTCCGACCAGTCGAGATCACCGAAGTCGTGGTGACCCCGCTCTTCGTTCCAGCGCAGATCCGGATCGGGCAGCGTCAACCCGAGCGCTGCCACCTGTGGGACGAGCATGTCCACGAAGCGCTGCCGCAGGTCGTCGTTGGAGAAGCGCTTGATGTTCCACGCCATTGACTTCGCCGAGTTCGGCGAATCGGTGTCAGGCGGGCCGAACATCATCAACGAGGGGGCGTACCAGCGATCGACGGCGTCCTGCGCCATCCGATGCTGCTCGGGGGTTCCCCGCGACAGCGTCAACAGGATCTCGAAACCCTGCCGCTGGTGGAACGATTCCTCCTTGCAGATGCGGATCATCGCGCGGGCATACGGCCCGTACGACGCGCGACACAGCGGGACCTGATTGCAGATCGCGGCACCGTCCACCAACCAGCCGATGGCGCCCATGTCGGCCCAGCTCACGGTGGGGTAGTTGAAGATCGAGGAGTAGCGCGCCCGGCCCGCAATCAGAGCTTCCGTCATCTCCTTGCGGGAAGCGCCGAGGGTCTCGGCGGCCGAGTACAGGTACAGCCCGTGGCCGGCCTCGTCCTGGACCTTGGCCATCAAGATCGCCTTGCGGGCCAGCGAGGGCGCCCTGGAGATCCAGTTGCCCTCCGGCTGCATGCCGATGATCTCCGAGTGCGCGTGCTGCGAGATCTGCCGGATCAGCGAGCGGCGGTAGTCCTCGGGCATCGCGTCGCGGGGCTCGATGCGCCCGTCCTCGTCGAGGACGCGTTGGAACGTCGCCAGCGTGTCGTCCGGTGCGGGTGACGTGTTGTCGGGAGCCATGACCTGCGTCATCGATCCTCCTCGTCTGGTCGGTCCCGGCGTCGCCGGAGGCGACCTGCGGAATTACCGACTATTTGTTCGGTAATGTACCGGGGGTGGTCCAGCCCGGTCAAGCAATCGGGGGTTGACCTGGGTCGGTTCGACTGGTCCGATGGGGCCTCGATTACCGATCGAACCGTCGGTAATCCCATGCCGACCCGGTCGAGGTGGCCCGGTGGGTCCAGGACGAAGGGTGTGAGCAGGTGAGCTCCGTCGAGCAGCAGCCCCAGGTGGTTCCCGGGACCGCCGGCCCGGCTCCGAGCAGTGGGTCCGACCACACCGTCGCCGCCGCGATGATGGATCGTGATCTGGCGAGCGCATCGGCAGGGGTCCGGGTGACCGCGATCGGCGACGGCACCGCGGAAGTCACCATGACCGTGCGCGACGACATGGCCAACGGCCACGGGATCACCCACGGCGGCTTCGTCTTCCTGCTCGCCGACACCGCATTCGCCTGTGCCTGCAACGATTCTTGCGGCGTCACGGTGGCTGCCGGTGCCGACATCACCTTCCTGGCCGCGAACCGGCCGGGGGACGTACTCATCGCCCGGGCGACCCGGCGCTCCGAACGCGGTAGATCGGGCATCTACGACGTGACCGTCACCCGCCGCGATCCCGACGGCGAGCAGGTGGTCGCCGAGTTCCGCGGCCGCTCGCGCACGCTGCCGTCCCGATGACCCCTGCAGTCCCGATGACCCCTACAGTCCCGATGACCGTGCCGCCCCGATGACCGTGCCGCCCCGATGACCGTGCCGACCCGCCTCCTCAGACAAGGACGTCCATGAGCACCGACGCGCAGAGCGCCCCGGCCGCACGTACACCGGTGGTCGACCCCACCCTGGCACCCGATCCGGCAACCCTGGACGCGGCCGAGCGGATGAGTCGGGACGAGCTGACCGCGCTGCAGACGGAGCGGCTCGCGCAGACCGTTCGTCACGCCTACACCGGGGTGGCGCACTACCGCGCAGCCTTCGACGATGCCGGGATCGATCCGTCGGATGTCACGGAGCTCGCGGATCTCGCCGGGCTGCCGATGACGAGCAAAGAGGACCTGCGGCAGAACTATCCGTTCGGGATGTTCGCCGTGCCCCGGGAGCAGGTTTCCAGGATCCACGCCTCCTCAGGGACGACCGGACGGCCCACCGTGGTCGGGTACACCCGGCAGGATCTGGAGATGTGGGCCGCCGTCGGTGCCAGGTCGTTGCGGGCCGCGGGCGTGCGTCCGGCAGACCTGGTGCACAACGCCTACGGCTACGGGCTGTTCACCGGGGGACTGGGCGCGCACGCGGCGGCAGAGACCCTGGGCTGCACCGTCATCCCGATCTCCGGCGGGATGACCGCCCGGCAGGTGCAGCTGATCGGTGACTTCCGTCCCGACGTGATCCTTTGCACCCCGACCTACATGCTCACGATCATCGACGCGATGCGGGACGCCGGGCTCGACCCGCGGGAGAGCTCGATGCGGATCGGTGTCTTCGGCGCCGAACCGTGGACGGAGGCGATGCGTCAGGAGCTGGAGACCAGCGCCGGTATCCATGCCCTGGACATCTACGGGCTGTCGGAGGTGATCGGGCCGGGGGTGGGCTGCGAATGCATCGAGACCAAGGACGGCCCGACGATCTGGGAGGACCACTTCTATCCGGAGATCCTCGATCCGATCACCGGAGTTCCGCTGCCCGACGGGGAGCTGGGGGAGTTGGTGTTCACCTCGCTCACCAAGCAGGCGATGCCGGTGATCCGCTACCGCACCAAGGATCTGACCAGATTGCTGCCGGGTGTCGCGCGACCGATGCGCAGGATCGACCGGATCAGCGGGCGTACTGACGACATGATCATCCTGCGGGGCGTGAACGTGTTCCCGACGCAGATCGAGGAGATCGTGCTCGCTCAGCCCGGGCTGAGCCCGCACTTCCAGCTCGAGCTCAGCCGGAGCGGCCGGATGGACGAGATGACGGTCAAGGTGGAGGCGGAGGCGGGCCACACCGACCGGGACAGCGCGGCCCGCGCGGTGGCGCACGAGATCAAGGAGCGGATCGGGGTGACCGCCGCGGTGCAGGTGGTCGACCACGCCAGCCTGGAACGCTCGGCCGGGAAGCTGCGCCGCATCTACGATCTGCGAAGCTGAATCCCGTGACTCCTTCGGCATCCTCCGCAGCATCGTCGCCCCCTGCTGCGCCGGGTGGGGCGCGACGCCGGGGACGGCCCGGGTACGACGCCGAACAACTGCTGGCGGTGGCGGTCACCGTGTTCACCCAGCGCGGGTACGAGGGCACCACCATGGACGACCTGGCCGGCGCGCTCGGACTGTCCAAGAGCTCGATCTACCACCACGTCTCGGGGAAGAAGCAACTGCTCGGGCGAGCCCTGGACCGGGCGCTCGAGAAGTTGGAGTCGGTGGTCGAGGATGCTGCCCTGAGCAAGGAGCAGGCGCCGATCGACCGGCTCGAGAGTGCGGTGCGGCGGTCGGTGGAAGTTCTGGTCGAAGACCTCCCGTTCGTCACCCTGCTGCTACGGGTGCGCGGGAACTCCGACGTCGAGCGGTCGGCGCTGCTGCGCCGCCGGCGGATCGACACCCGGTTCTCCGAGATCGTGCACGCCGCCCAGGACGACGGGCAGCTCGATGCGGACCTGGATCCGCAGGTGCTCACCCGGCTGATCTTCGGCGCCGTCAACTCGCTGACCGAATGGTACCGGCCAGGTCGCGGCATCAGTCCCGAGCAGGTCGCAGACACGCTGTCGCACTTGGTGTTCGACGGCATCCGCGCGCAACATCATCAACCAGGGGACGAACGATGAGCTCCGAAATCAACCAACTGTTTCTGAGGAACCTGGCGAACCCACCCGGATTTCATAAACGTTGAAGGTGCCCGCCGCTGTGTGACATCCAGGTGGCGTCGGCGCCTCCACACCCCCAGTAGCGAAGACGTAATTGCCGGTCCTAGCCACTTCGTACCCGTAGCGCAGCACCCGTACCACTCCTGATCCGTCGGTGATCGCTGAATTGCCTGCCAGCCAGACCGCGACCGGCCCCTCACGCCCAATTCGCAGACACCCATCGGACCCCTTGGTGAGAACACCGGTTGCCAGCGCCTGCAAGGTCAATCCCTCAGATCTGCGAACGAAAGTCGGGAGGATTACGGTGGTCGCGGTGGTCGCGGTGGTCGCGGTGGTCGCGGTGGTCGCGGTGGTCGCGGTGGTCGCGGTGGTCGCGGTGGTCGCGGTGGTCGCGGTGGTCGCGGTGGTCGCGGTGGTCTGAGCCGACGTCATGGTTGCAGCTACAGGTAATGACTGCGTCGGAGGTGGTGTGCTGGCTGCCTTCGGTCGTGCGGGCTCATCGCAACCGGTCAGCGTCGCACAGACCACGAGAATTGCGGCGACGTACAGAACCCGAATGCTCGTGCGGTCGCCCTTTGAATAATACCGATATCGTCCGCTGAACTTGTTCATTGAGTAAGGACGTACAGGCCGAGTCCGTTCAATGTGCTAATTCGTGCGAAGAAGCTTCGGTACGCACCCGAGTAGATGGTTTCTCCGTTATGAACTCCTTTGGCCTCCGTACCGAAATACCATGGCCCGCCGCTATCACCCTCCTTCGTGACCTTCTCCCTCGCAATGATCGCGTAGCATTGCGACGCGGTGCAAGAATCGACAACCTCCACAGTGCTACAGAGGCCCGATGGGCTGCCGGTGTCTGCTGTGCCAAAGCCGAAGACGCAAGCAGTCTGACCCTTGACCGGATTTATTGCAGCTGTTACGTCGCGATAAAGATTCCTCCGATACTGGAACTTGCTGGTCGCCGTGCCGCTGTTGAACTTGTACCAAGCAACGTCGGCGCCGGGGCTTGCGCTTTGCTGGAAGGTGATCGGCCGGCTGTCGTACGTGGACGCCTGTGTTCCGCAGTGCGCCGCTGTTGAAATCCCATAAACGGACACCTTTCTCACGCTGAATGCTCCGGTGCAACCGCCGATCCTGAGTCCCCCGCGCTGTAGAATGGCGACTGGTTGATTGACAATCACAACATGCACTGTGAATGCATTCAGTCCGTTTGTCGCCAACGCCTTTGTCAGCGAGATTTCTAACGCCTCAGAACGCTGTAGACTGATTGAGGAAGTGGTCAACGTCAGAACCCCAGTGGCAGAATCTGCCGTTGTGGAGATGTCGGTCGTGCCCAACTGCGACGTTGCCTCGAAGTGAACCAGTGCCGTCGCTCGCAGCCGCTCCAGTCGACTGGGAACACCCAGGACCTGGAGGTCTACCGGGATACCAGTAGCGGCAATTTCTGCAATGAGAGCAGACGGAGGGGCGGACGTGAAAGAGATCCAGGCTTTTGATTCGTTCAGCTCAGGCTTCGGCACCCACGCTGCGTCCACATAAATTCCCGGATACCTGTCCTGGAGCGAGCTGGACAAGGCCGCAAATTGGTTCATTCCGCGCGCCCTCAGTGTCTCACCGATGGGATCCAGCTGGTGCTGCTCAGCAAAGCGAACTGCATCTTCAGCTTCCGCGGACGTGAGTTCGGGCAGATCGACGCTTCCGGTCACACGAATAATTAGGGCAACCGAAGGCGCAGAATGTGCAGCGTTCGCAGGTTGGAGGGGCGGGCATCGTAAGATCGAGCCGTCCCTACAAGTAACGCCCGCGGTGGTCGGAGTTCGTTGAGCGAGAACAACTGGGGCGCGCACGTCGGTCGAAACCCCGAATCGTTGTCCGCCAGCGGAAGCGAGCCCGGCCGGGAGGGTGAGGAGGATCGCGACCAGCGACGTACGGATGACTCGAACCGCGGACAGTGATCGTCTGTCGACCATGTGTGCTCCCAGAGCGGTGTGAAGTGCTGGCCGTCCAGTGTGTGCCTTGTCACCATTTGGTGTCAACACGCCGTCAGCTTGAGAGCGCGCCGTTCGTCGTTGATGAGTCCGGGGCCGACGGTCGTCAGCCTGATCCCGGCGATCAGTCCTTCTCGACCATCGTCAGCACCGTGTAGGTGGCGACGATCTCGTCCCGCTGGTTGGTGATGGTGGTGTTCCAGCGGACCTCGCCGTAGCTGTCGGTCTCCCGCGGGGTGATCTGGCCGGCGGTGAGCGTCACGGTGATCGAATCGTCCGCCTTCACCGGAGTGCGGAAGCGGAGGTCCTCCAGACCGGTGTTGGCCAGCACCGGACCGGGATCCGGCTGGACGAACAACCCGGCGGCCCAGCTGAGCAACAGATAGCCGTGCGCCACCCGACCACCGAAGAACGGGTTGGCGGCCGCTGCGTCCTCGTCCATGTGGGCGTAGAACAGATCACCCGTCGAGTGTGCGAACGCCTCGATGTCGGCCAGGGTCACCGTCCGTGGACCGCCGACGACTGTGTCGCCGATCCGCAGGCGCGACAACGGCTTGCGGAACGGATGCTCCCACCCCTCGGTATCCGCATCCAAGCGCGGCGCTCCGACGACGAACCGATCGGTGACGGCTGTCAACAGGGCGGGGGAGCCCTGCAGGGCGGAGCGCTGCATGTGGTGGAGCACCCCGCGGATGCCGCCCATCTCCTCACCGCCGCCGGCCCTGCCTGGCCCGCCGTGCACCAACATCGGCAGCGGTGAACCGTGGCCGGTGGACTCCTTCGCGTCGTCGCGGTCCAGCAGAAGGATGCGGCCGTGCCACGGTGCGAGCCCCCGTACCAGCTGCCGGGCGGTGTCCGGATCGTGCGTGATCACCGAAGCGACCAAGGATCCACGACCCCGCGAGGCGAGCTCGATCGCCTCGTCCAGATCGTCGTACGCCATCAAGGTCGAGACCGGACCGAAGGCCTCGACGTCGTGCGGGGCCCGCGCAGAGGCGTTGGCGTGCAACAGCATGGGCGGCAGAAATGCCCCGGCTCCCGGGTCGGCTCCCAGGACGTCGAAGGAGTGCGGATCGCCCACCACCAGCTCGGCGCCGTCCGCGCGCAGTTCTTCGATCCGCGCCAGCACCTCGCTGCGCTGCGCGCGGGAGACGAGTGCGCCCATCGTCACGCCCTCGGCGCCCGGCGCACCGATCCGCACCTTGGCCGCGATCCGCTCACGGACCCCGTCGATCACTGGCGCCACCAACGCCTGCGGGACGAGCGCGCGCCGGATGGCGGTGCATTTCTGACCGGCCTTCGACGTCATCTCGGCAACCAGAGCCTTGACGTACAGCTCGAACTCGGGGGTGTCGGGGCCGGCGTCCGGGGCCAGGATAGAGCAGTTCAGCGAGTCGGCCTCGGAGGTCAACCGGGTGCCGCGTTGCAGGACCGCGGGATCCGAACGCAACGTCCGTGCTGTGCCCGCGGAACCGGTGAAGGCCACCAGGTCCCGTTCGTCGAGGTGGTCCATGATGCCGCGGGCGCCGCCGGTGAGCAGCTGCAATGTGCCGGGCGGCAGGATCTTCGAGGCAATGATCGCTCGGACGGTCGCTTCTGCCAGGTACGCGGTCGGGCTGGCCGGTTTCACGATCGTCGGTACTCCGGCCAGGAACGCCGGAGCGAACTTCTCGAGCATCCCCCAGACCGGGAAGTTGAATGCGTTGATCTGCACGGCCACGCCGGGCAACGAGGAATACACGTGCTGTCCTACGAAGGATCCGTGCTTCGACAACGGTTCGGCGGGGCCGTCGAGGTAGAGCGTGTCGTTGGGCATGTCCCGCCGCCCGCGGGAGCCGTAGGCGAACAGCACGCCGATCCCGCCGTCCACGTCGACCCATGAATCGGCGTGGGTGGCGCCCGTCCGGTACGACAAGGGATACAAGTTGTCCTTGATCGATTGCAGGTGCAGCGCGAGTTCCTTCAGCACCAGGGCGCGCTGGTGGAACGTCATCCGAGCCAACGCGCGGTGGCCGACGAGGCGTGCGTGGTCGACCATCAGCGCGGTGTCGAGTTCACCGGCAGCGATCGAGGTGACGACATCGCCGGTCACGGCATCGAGGATCGGGGTGCGGTCGCCGCCGGCGATCACCCAGCTGTCGGCGACGAAACTGCCGAGTGCTGTTTCCGCGGTGTCGGTGGTGATCATCGGTGATCCTCCTGAAGTTGCTGGTGTCCGTGAACGAGGGTGGCGCGGAGTGCTGGCGGTCAGTCGTCCCAGCGGTAGAAACCCTGGCCGGTCTTGCGGCCGAGTTCGCCGCGTTCCACCTTGTCCCGCAACAACTGTGGTGGAGTAAAACGCTCTCCGAGCATGCGGTGCAGATACTCGGCGATCCCGAGCCGGACGTCGAGGCCGACCAGGTCGGTCAGCTTCAACGGGCCCATCGGGTGCCCGTAGCCGAGCGTCATCGCTGTGTCGATGTCCTGCGCCGAGCCGACGCCGTCCTGCAGCATCCTGATCGCTTCCAGGCCGATCGCCACGCCCAGGCGGGAGGAGGCGAAGCCGGGGGAGTCGGTGACGGTGACCGCCGTCTTGCCCAGGCCTGCCACCCACTTCTGGGCCTGCTCGAGGACAGCCGGATCCGTCTGCTGCCCGACGACCACCTCGATCAGCTTCGAGGCGGGCACCGGATTGAAGAAGTGCATTCCCAGGAAGCGCTCAGGGCCGGTGATCGCTGTGGCCAGATCGGTGACGGACAGCGAAGAGGTGTTGGTGGCCACCACAGCATCCGGCCGGACCGCAGCCGAGATCGCTGTCAGCACAGCATGTTTGATCTCCGGCTCCTCCGGCACGGCCTCGACGACGAGGTCGGCGGCTCTGAGATCTGCCGGCGTGCGGACGATCTGGAGGCGTCCGATTGCCTCCTTCGCCCCCGCGACCAAGTTTCCCCGCTCAGCACTGGCGCGCACTGCCTTCTCGACCGCGGCGCGTGCCCGATCCCCGGCAGCCGCGTCGGCCTCGACGATCCGGACCAGCGATCCACCGATCAGGAACGCGTGCGCGATCCCGCTGCCCATCCGGCCGCCGCCGACAACACCCACCGCCAGGGGCAGGCCCCGTTCACTACGCGCGGCCTCCACCAGCTCGTAGGCCTGGGCCTCGGGGTCGAGTGCGTCCGGGTCGATCGGTGTGTCGTTCACAGCGCCTCCACCAGCATCGCGGCACCCTGGCCGACGCCGACACACAGCGTGGCCAACCCGCGACGGGTCTGCTCGCGCTCCATCCGGCCCAGCAGGGTGACGAGGATGCGCGTACCGGAGCAGCCCAGTGGATGCCCCAACGCGATCGCCCCACCGTCGTTGTTCACGACCTCCGGGTCGAGACCCAGACCGCGGACGCAGGCCAGCGCCTGGGGCGCGAACGCCTCGTTCAACTCGATCGATCCGAGCTCGTCCACGCTCCATCCGACCCGGTCCAACACCTTGCGGGTGGCGGGGATCGGTCCCATGCCCATCACCGATGGGGCGACCCCGACGGCTGCCGATGCGGCAACCCTGGCTCGCGGCATCAGCCCGAAGCGCTCGATCGCCCGCTCGCTGGCGACCAGGACTGCCGCGGCACCGTCGTTGAGCGAGGAAGCATTGCCGGCAGTCACCACCGAGCCGCCGGTGACCACCGGTCGCAACCCGGCCAGCACCTCCACGGTGGATCCGGGGCGCGGCCCCTCATCGGTGTCGAAGACTGTCTCTCCCTTGCGGGTGCGGATGGTCAGCGGGGCGATCTCGTCGGCGAACCGGCCGCCGGCGATCGCCGCGAGCGCGCGATCGTGGGAGCGGGCAGCAAAGGCGTCCGAGTCGGCCCGGGAGATCCCCTCGACGCGGGCCACCTTCTCCGCGGTCTCCGGCATGGAGGCCGTTGCCTCACCACCGTCGAGTGGAACGAGCGCCGGGTTGGTGAAACGCCAGCCGATCGAGGTGTCGACGATCTCGCCGGGCCGGGCGAACGCGGTCTCGGGCTTGGCGAGCACCCACGGCGCCCGGGTCATCGATTCCACCCCACCGGCGATCACCACGTCGGCCTGCTCGGAGGCGACCATCGCGGCGGCGGTGGAGACAGCAGTGAGTCCGGAAGCGCACAGCCGGTTGACGGTGAAGCCGGGGACGGTGTCCGGGAGCCCGGCCAGCAGGGTGGCCATCCGGGCGACGTTGCGGTTGTCCTCGCCCGCCTGGTTGGCCGCACCCCAGACGACCTCGTCGATGCACGACGGGTCGATCCCCGTGCGCTGCACGAGCGCCCGCAGGACGTGCGCGGAGAGGTCGTCGGGGCGGACGGTCGACAGCATTCCGCCGTACCGACCGATCGGCGTGCGGACCCCGCCCACCAGGAATGCCTGCGCCACGCGAGCTCCTCTGCTCCATCGGCGCCCGGCTCGTCGACCTGTTCCAGGCGGTGCGCAGGGGCCTCGGTCACCGCTATTTACCGACCATGTGGTCGGTAATTCAATCTGTCATCCACTGATCAGTGTGTCAACGCGCGGAAGGCGGTGGTGCCGCATCGGTGACCGGGAGTGCGGTGTTCGGGTCGGCGGGAAGTCCGGGGTTGGGTACTCTGGGGGGGGGTCGACGCAGCCGTCAGCGTGCTTTCCAGTGGAACGGCCGGCATCGACGACCAGCCCCGATACCTCGGACCACCGAGCCTGCCGGGGCACATGCTCCCGTTCGGGAGCCGATCGAAGGCTTCAGCGTGACCCTGGAACGTCCCCCCTCCACCCCTGCCTCCACAGGCGAATCCCTCCCGGGACCGCCGCGTTCCCTGCTCGGCATCCCCGCCATGCGATCCATCGTGATTCTGGCGGCGCTCGGCTTCCTGAGCTTCTTCGTGACGCTCTCCTCGCTCCCGGTCTATGCCGTGGGTCGGGGTGCGTCCGAAGCCCTCGCCGGACTCGCGACCTCGGTCATGCTCGTGTCCACCGTGGTGTGTCAACTGACGGTGCCGATGCTGTTGCGACGCTTCGGGACCGGCCCGGTGATGTGCGTCGGTCTCATCGCTCTGGGCGCGCCCACCCCGGCTCTTTTGTTGGGTACCGGGATCACCCCGTTGCTCGCGGTGTCGGTCGTTCGCGGACTCGGTTTCGCGATCCTGACGGTGACGCTGCCGCTGGTGGCGACCGAGGTCTCCCCGCGTGAACGACACGGCGCGGCCATCGGCCTGTACGGGTTGGCGATCGCCGTCCCCCAGCTGGTGATGGTGCCGGTCGGTCTGGCGCTGACCGAGGCCGGCGGATTCGAGTGGGTGGCCTGGTTGGGGATCGCGCCGCTCCTCGCCCTGCCGTTCGTCCGGCAGTTGGCCGGGCGGCCGCGGCCACCGGCCGTGAAGGACGCGTCGGCCGAGGACATCGGTGACACGGTCGAAACCGCGGTCCCGTCGACCACCGTGCAGCAGCAAACCGGACGCGGCGTGCCGGGTCTGGCATCCGTCACCGCGGTGCTGCTCACCTCGACGCTGGCCGGTGGCGGGATCCTGACGATCCTGCCCGTCCAACGTCCTGGGGCGTCGGCTGCCTGGGCGCTGGTCGCCTTCGGCATCACCGCGGCCCTGGTGAGATGGGCGGTCGGGCTGATGGCCGATCGTCGCGGTACCCGCTCCTTGCTGGGCTGGGGGATCGTCGGCAACGTGATCGGTCTGGCAGTGGTGGCCTGCGGAGCCACCTCTGCCGGGCTGACCGGAGACGTTCTCGTGGTGCTCGGAGCGTTCATCTTCGGGTGCGGATACGGCGCGGTGCAGAACCTCACCCTGCTCATCGGGTTTGCGATCGCGGGTGAGCAGCGCGCCAGGGCGAGCGCAGTCTGGAACGCCTCCTTCGACCTCGGCACGGCGATCGGCGCGCTGTTGGTCGGATCGGTCGCGGCCTGGGCGAGCCTGCCGCTGGCCGTGCTGGTGTGCATCGCTCTCATCGCTGCGAGCGCGGTGCCGGGCCTGCGGGTCGCACGGCTGGCCGCGCAGGACGAGACCCGCGCGCGGCCGGAGCGAGCCTCCTGATCTCCGCTCACCGATCGGTGCGGTGGTCGCTCCGCACGGGCGTCCCGGAGGGTTCAGATCTCCTGGTTGACCGGCAGGATCACCAGGTCACGGATCTGCACGTGCCGCGGACGGGTCAGCATGAAGACCATCGCCTCGGCCACGTCCTCGGAGTACATCCCCAGCCCGGCAGCCACATCCGCCTCACGTTGACGCTCGTCGGTGGCGTTCCACAGGTCGTTGAGCACGACCCCCGGTGCGACTGCACCGATCCGTACCCCGGATCCCACCAGCTGCCGACGCACCCCGCGGACGAAGGCCTGCACGGCATGCTTCGACGCCGAATACACTGGCTCCCAGTGGATCGCCTGATGCCCGGACACCGAACTGGTGACCAGGATGTCGCCCGTTCCCTGAGCAGCGAGGTGTGCAGCGGCGGCGGCGACAGTGGCGATCACCCCGCTCACGTTGGAGCGCACCAGCGCATCGGCAGCCACCGGATCGATCTCCCGCACATCACCCGGCAGGTAGACACCCGCATTGGCCACGACGATGTCGAGCTGAGCGAACCGCTCGATCGCCGTGGCTACCAGCGTCTTTCCAGAACCCGGGTCGGACACGTCCAGGGTGAGCACCTCGACGGGACCGCGGAGCGTGGCTGCCGCCGTACGCAGCTTGTCGAGAGAGCGACCGGCCAGCAGCACGGAGCCGCCGCCCCGGGCGATCGATTGTGCCAGCGCGAGTCCGATGCCCGATCCGCCGCCGGTGATCGCGGCGACCTTGCCGGAGAACGGTGCAGAAGCACTGCTGCTCATGGGATCTCGCTCTCGCATGGGTCTCGACGTCCGGGACTTGCGCTCAGACGATGCTGTAGCCGCCGTCGATGACGATGCACTCGCCGACAACGTACCGGGAGGCGTCGGAGGCCAGGAAGACGGCGATCCCGTCCAGATCGTCCGGTCGGCCCATCCGGCCGGCCGGGATCCGCGACACCCAGAACTCGCCCAGCTCTGCGTTGACGTCCAGGAACTGCTTCGTCAGGTCGGAGGCGAAGTAGCCGGGGGAGATGGCGTTGACGCGGATCCCACGGTCGATCCACTCGACCGCCAGCGAACGCGTGAGCTGTTCGACGCCCGCCTTGGCCGCGTTGTAGGACGCCTGGCGTTGCGGGATGTTCACCACGAACGCGGACATCGAGGCGACGTTGATCACGGAGGCCTGCCCGCCCGCCGCGAACACGACGCGGGCGAATGCCTGCGAGGTGAAGAACAGGCCGTTGAGGTCGATGTCGATCACCCGCCGCCAGTCGTGCGGGGTGACGTCGACGGAGTCGCCGTGCACGGCGATGCCGGCGCTGTTGATGAGGACCCCTGGTGTGCCGTTGGCCGCCGCGGCTACGTCCATCGCCTTCGCCACCGAGTCGGCGTCGGTGACGTCGCAGTGGATCCCGGTGGCCGCCACACCGAACTCGGCGGACAGCCGCTCGGCACTGACGGTGACGTCATCGAGGATGTCGAGCAAGGAAACGGAGCAGCCCATCCGGGCCAGCGCAGTCGCCATCTGGTAACCGAGACCTCGTGCGCCACCGGTCACCACAGCGTGCCGGCCGTTCAGATCGTCGAACATGTGCCCATCGTAGAGAGGCGTTGCTGCGCTGGTCCGTCAGGTGTGCGGCAGGCCCGGCCACACCTGAGCTCCGGGTAGGACGGCCGAGACGGAGGCAGCGAGCACCCACCCGGCGCAGCAGCGAATGCGTCGATGTCTCGATGCCCGGAACTTCGTCTCCGCCCCCTCGTCGACGGGGCCGGACTCGCTTGACCGCACCGCAACGGTCGGTCGGCGGGGAGTGCGCCCGGCAGGGTTCGAACCTGCGACCTGAGGATTAGAAGTCCCCTGCTCTATCCAGCTGAGCTACGAGCGCCTGATCGTCGATCCTAGATCCTGGGCCGAGGTGTGATCTCGCATCCACCGGGTCCGCTCTGCGCTCGCGCACGCGAGGGTGCCGCGCTCCGGTCGATACGCTGGGGATGTGGCAGAGCAGGTGGTTGGCAGGCGATCCCGGACCAGGACGACATCGGTCGCTCCCGTGCGTTGGCGGACCACCGGGGTGGTCGTCGCTGCCGTCACCATCGCCGTGTGCGTGTCCATCGGGCTGACGACGATCGTCAGCCCGCGCGCCACCCTCGGTCTGCCGTCGGCCGGTGACGTCACCGAGTGGGGCCTGGCCCTCGTGAAGTCGGTGTTCGACCTGTCGGCCGCGCTGACCATCGGGTGGCTCGTCGCGGCAGTCTTCCTGGTGCCGCCGCGCCGTGACGGCGTGCTGGACGTGGGTGGCTACCGGGCCGTGCGGGCGGCCTCACTGTGCGCGATGGTCTGGACAGCGGCGGCGCTCGCACTGGTGCCACTCACGGTGTCGGACGCGGCCGGCAAGCCGCTCAGCACCTCGCTGAGCGCGGACCAGATCACCTTCGGGCTGCAGGCGCTGGAGAACGTCCGCGCCCCCGCGTGGGCAGCGCTCGCCGCTGTCCTGGTGGCGATCCTCGCACGAGTGGTACTGCGTCCAGGAGGAGCTGCGCTCGTGCTCGCGCCGGCGCTGCTGGGCCTGATCCCGATCGCCGTCTCCGGGCATGCCGCCCAGTCCGGGGACCACGACCTCGCCAGTGATTCGATGATCTACCACCTGGTCGGCATTTCGATCTGGGTCGGTGGCCTGGTCGCCGTTCTCGGACTGCTGCGGCAGCGGGTCGAACATCTCGGCGTGATCGTCCGGCGCTACTCGCTGCTCGCGCTGGTGTCCTTCATCGCCGTCGGACTGTCGGGCCTGCTCAACGCGTGGGTGCGGTTCAGTGCCTTCAGTGACGTGTTCGGCACTGACTACGGCCGGCTCGTGGTCATCAAGACCCTGCTGATCGTGCTGCTCGGCGCCGCCGGCTACTGGCACCGCCGACGCACCATCCCACGGTTGGTCGCCGGCAGCCGCTCGGCAATCGTGCGATTGGCGACCGTCGAGATCGCCGTGATGGCTGCCACCGTCGGCGTCGCCGTCGCGCTCGGACGTACTGCCAGTCCGCCGCCCTCGGGAGCCGTCCCGGACAACCTGACCGAGACGCTCGGCTACTCGCTGCCCGGCCCGCCGGCGTTCTGGAACCTGGTCAGCGCGTGGCGGTTCGACCTCATCCTGGGCACCCTCTCCCTGGTGGCAGTCGGGCTGTACCTCTACGGCGTGTTCCGGTTGCGGCGCAGAGGCATCGCCTGGGCCACCAACCGGACGGTGTGCTGGTCGCTCGGTTGGCTGACCGTGCTCGTCGCCACGTCGTCGGGCATCGGCCGGTACGGGGTCGCCCAGTTCTCCATCCACATGATCAGTCACATGGCGCTGGGCATGATCGCGCCGATCCTGCTCGTGCTCGGTGGACCGGTGACCCTGCTGTTGCGGGTGTTGCCCGCGTCCCGGGCACCTGCCGCACCCGGGATGCGCGAACTCGTGGTGCGGGCGATGCACAGCCCGGTCACCCGGTTCGTCACCCACCCGCTGATCGTGCTGGCGCTGTTCATCGGATCGTTCTACGCGGTCTACTTCACCGGGATCTTCGCCTTCCTGATGGCCGGCCACTTCGGGCACCTGGTGATGGAGGTGCACTTCCTGGGGGTGGGCTACCTCTACTACTGGGTGATCATCGGAGTGGACAGCTCACCGCGACGGCTGCCGTACATGGCGAAGCTGGGATTGTTGTTGGCTGCCTTGCCGTTCCACGCGTTCTTCGGGCTGGCTATGATGAACAACCGCACCTCCGTCGACCCGGACTACTACCGTGACCTCGCGTTGCCCTGGGTGGGAGATCTGATCTCCGACCAGCGGCTCGGCGGCGCGATCGCCTGGGGCGCAACGGAGATCCCGATCATCATCGTGGTGATCGCGCTGATGTCGCAGTGGGCGGCCGGCGATGCCCGCGAGGCGCGGCGCAGCGACAAGCTGGGCGACTCGAAAGCAGACGAGGACCTGGACGCCTACAACGCGATGCTGGCCGAACTGGCTTTCCGGGAGGTCGATGCCCGGCAGGGCCCGAGACGCAGCGGACCGTCGGGGCACGCCCGGCAGTCGGGGCCGTCGGGCACCTCGGGGCGGGCCAGTCCATCGGGGTCCTCCGGATCCAGCGGCGCCACCCAGCCGTCCGGGACGCATCCGGACACCGACCAGTAGGACGACTCCCGGTCGGGCCGCACTACGGGCACATCCCGCCGACAACGAGCAGCGCGGCAGTGCCGGTTGTCCACAGAGTCGAAGCTGTCCACAGGATCCAGGTCGGCTCGGCGGGAGCTGCCTGATGTCTTCGATGCTGGAGCGAACCGGACCGGGCAGGACGCTCGAGATCCGGACCTCGAACAGAAGGAGAAAGCCATGCGTCAGCAGGCAACAGCGTGGGTGATCGGTCATGTGGCCACGCCGGTGGAGACCCACGGCGACGGCAACGCGCAACGGACCAAGTTCCGCGTCCTGATCAACAGCCGGTACTTCGATCGGAACAGCCAGACCTGGGTGGAGCGGGAAGCGACCGGCACGGAGGTCACGTGCTGGGGCGAGCTCGCCCGCAACGTTGCCGGCAGTGTCCACCTCGGCGATCCGGTGATCGTCCACGGCCGGCTCGAGGAGAACCGCTGGGTCGATCGGGAAGGTGCCAAGCGCAAGAGCGTCCAGCTGATCGCCGAGTTGGTCGCTCACGACCTGAACCGGGGGACCGCCGCTTTCGCCAAGTCGGCGGCGGCGGTGGCCCGGTCCGGGATCGGCGATCTGGATACGGAGGCCTCGCACGCCGACGGCCTCGATCACGACGGGATCCTCGACCCGCGCGCCGAACCGGTTCCCGCGGGTGCGCCGTTCTGACCCGGGATGTGACGGCGCTGCGCCCGGTGCCCGGACGGCGGTGCGGCCCGCTTCGGGTCGCTCCTTCCGGTCGCTACTGTGCGGAGCATGACCGACGCCGCACGCCGTGAGACCAGCCCGCATCGTGTGCGGACCTCGGGGTCGACCGGGCGCGTCGCGGTGGCGCTGGTGCTCGCCATGCTGGGACTGCTCACCGGGTGCACCAGCACCGTCACGCCCCAGGACATTCCGCAGGCGGAGAAGACCCTGTCCACGTTCACCGGTCCGGACTTCTCCGTGCTGTTGCCCGGCGAGCCCGACCAGACCACCAGGACGGTCTCCACAGCGGCCGGCGACCAGCAGCTCGTGTTCTACACGGTCGTCAGCAAGGACGCCGCGATCTCCGTTGCGGTGACCACCTATCCGAACGGCGTTCCGGTGGACCTGGACGGGGCGGTGAACGGGGCGGCCGGCAACATCGGCGGCACTGTGCTGTCGTCGGCACCGATCACCATCGGCGCTGACGAGGGTCGCGACGGGCGGATCGGGTCCAGCCGGGACGGGGTCAACCTCGCCGTCTACTTCCGGATGGTGCTGAGCGGTCAACGGCTGGTCCAGATCCAGCAGGTCGTGACGGGCGCGGAGCTGGGGAGCCCGCCATCGAACTACCAGCAGATCGTCGAGTCTCTGGTGCTCAGCTGACCTGACCGGCTGATCGGGGTTGCGGACCGGTACAGCTGACCGGGTCGCGGCGGCCCTAGCGGGTGCGCGGCTGGTGGCCTGCGCACGGCTGCCCCCAGGACGGTGCGGCGGCGACCGGGCGGCCCGATGAGGCAGACTGTCGGTCGGACCGAAGCACGCAGTACATCCGGACGGAGCACGAAGGCCAGTGGCCGAATTCATCTACACCATGAAGCGCGCACGCAAAGCCGTGGGCGACAAGGTCATCCTCGATGACGTCACCATGTCGTTCTTCCCGGGCGCCAAGATCGGTGTCGTGGGACCCAACGGTGCCGGTAAGTCGACGATCCTGAAGATCATGGCCGGTCTGGACCAGCCGTCGAACGGCGAGGCGTACATCACCCCCGGATACAGCGTCGGCATCCTCATGCAGGAGCCGGTGCTGGACGACGACAAGACCGTGCTGGAGAACGTGCAGGAGGCCTTCGGCGAGATCTATGCCAAGAAGGAGCGGTTCGAGGCCATCGGTCTGGAGATGGGCGAGCCCGACGCCGACTTCGACGCGCTGATGGAGGAGATGGGCAAGCTGCAGGAGGAGATCGACCATGCGAACGCGTGGGACCTCGACTCCCAGCTCGACCAGGCCATGGATGCCCTGCGCTGTCCGCCGCCGGACGCCTCGGTGGCGATCCTCTCCGGTGGTGAACGCCGCCGGGTCGCTCTGTGCCGGCTGCTGTTGTCCGCCCCTGACCTGCTGCTGCTCGACGAGCCCACCAACCACCTCGATGCCGAATCCGTGTTGTGGCTCGAGCAGTTCCTGGCCGGCTACGCGGGCGCCGTCCTTGCCGTCACCCACGATCGCTACTTCCTGGACAACGTCGCGCAGTGGATCGCCGAGATCGACCGCGGCCGCCTGATCCCCTACGAGGGCAACTACTCCACCTACCTGGAGAAGAAGGGCGAGCGACTCGCCGTCCAGGGTCGCAAGGACCAGAAGCTGGCCAAGCGGCTTGCCGACGAGCTGGCCTGGGTGCGTTCCGGCGCGAAAGCCCGCCAGGCCAAGTCGAAGTCCCGGTTGGCCCGGTACGAGGAGATGGCCGTCGAGGCCGAGCGCACCAGGAAGCTCGACTTCGAGGAGATCCAGATCCCGGCGGGTCCCCGGCTGGGCTCGATCGTCGTGGAGGTCGACAAGCTGCGGAAGGGCTTCGGCGACCGGGTGCTGATCGACGGGCTGTCGTTCACCTTGCCGCGCAACGGCATCGTCGGCGTGATCGGTCCGAACGGGGTCGGCAAGACCACCCTGTTCAAGACGATCGTCGGGCTGGAGCAGCCGGATGCCGGCTCGGTGAAGGTCGGTGACACGGTGAAGCTCAGCTATGTCGACCAGAACCGCGGCGGCATCGACCCGAAGAAGAACCTCTGGGAAGTGGTGTCCGACGGACTCGACCACATCAAGGTCGGCCAGGTCGAGATGCCTTCGCGCGCCTACGTGTCGGCGTTCGGCTTCAAGGGCCCCGACCAGCAGAAGATGGCCGGGATCCTGTCCGGCGGTGAGCGCAACCGACTGAACCTCGCGCTGACCCTCAAGGAGGGCGGCAACCTGATCCTGCTCGACGAGCCGACCAACGACCTCGACGTCGAGACGCTGTCGTCGCTGGAGAACGCACTCGAGCAGTTCCCCGGCTGCGCAGTGGTGATCTCCCACGATCGCTGGTTCCTGGATCGGACCTGCACCCACATCCTGGCCTGGGAGGGCACCGACGACGACCCGTCGAAGTGGTTCTTCTTCGAGGGCAACTTCTCCGACTACGAGGCCAACAAGATCAGCCGGCTGGGCGCCGACGCGGCCAAGCCGCACCGGGTGACACACCGCCGGCTGACCCGCGACTGAACCGCGACTGATCGGTGACGACAGCGGTGGACGGCCGCCGGAAGGAGTGGATCGGCTGATGGCGCCGAACCCACCGCAGCTCCCCGCTCTCGACGGTCGCTGTCATGCGCTGGGGCCTGCGGACGACACCGCAGTCCACCTGGCTGCACTTTCCGGCCGGTCCCCAGCTGCCCGTCAGGCCGCGACCGAGCACCTGGACGCGGCGATCGCGCCCGGCGGCCGGGCCTGGCCGGTGAGCGCTGACGTCGCGCAGTACGTCAGCGATCTGCTGCTGGCCGATCTGGTGTCGGACGGCGCCACCAAGGTGGAGCTGCTCTACTTCCTCGGTCAGATCACCGAGGCCGCCGACGGTGTGGTCGCCGCCGACGACCCGGACACCGTGCTGGGTTGCCGGGCGCTGTTGGCGCAGATCCTGAGCACCGCTGAACACTGTGAGCGTGATGCCGAGGAGGACGTCCGGGTGGAGGCGGCAGACGCCGCGGAATCCGCCCTCGAGGTGATGGAACACCACGGCCTCGACTGATGCCGCGGAGGGCCCGTCCGGCAGGCTCGATGTGACGCCGCACGCAGCAGTGGCTCACTCGGTGCGGGCCCGCTGTTGACTAGGCTCGATCGCGGCCACGGAATGGTGCAACGGCGCACCGCAACCCAGGAGCCGTACCTCAGGAGCAGTGAAATGATCTCACCCGCGCTTCCGCCTGCGATCGCCGATGCGGCTGCCGCCGAACCAGGGCGGGCGGCGTTGATCGAGGAGTACTTCCGCCACCTCCCGCAGGAGGACCTGCCGGAATCCGCCGACGAGGCAGGCGCCATCGTCGACACCCACATCCGCCTCGCCCGCAACCGACGCCCCGGCGAGTGTGCGGTCCGCGTGTTCAATCCGCGCACCCGCTCCGAGGACGCTCAGAACGTCACCGTCGTGGACATCGTCAACGACGACATGCCGCACCTCGTCGAAGCAGTCGTCGGGACGCTCACGGCGGCCGGGGTCCGGGTGTTCCGTGTCCAACATCCGATCCTGGTGGTCCGGCGGGCGGACGACGGTCTCCTGCAGGACGTCATCGGGGGTGCGCACGGTCCGTGGGCGCGCGGTCTGAGCGGCGCCGGCGAGGGGTTCGTCCGCGAATCATGGATGCACGTACTGATCGACCGACTCGCTGATGCCGAGCGGGCCGAAGCGATCGAGGAGCAGATCGCGGCCGCCCTCGCCGACGTGCGCGCCATCGTCCAGGACTCCGGCGCGATGACTGCCGCCGTGCACGAGATCGCCGACCTGGTCAGCGCCGGCGCGATCGACGGATCCGAGTCGGGACCGGCATCCCCGGGCGACGCCGCCGGCCCCGCCGAGGTCGTCGGTGGTCAGTTGGACGCCGCAGAGGTGGCCGACCTGCTGGACTGGCTCGCAGACGACAACATGGTCTTCCTCGGGGTCCGGGAGGAACACCGCACCGACGGTGAGAGCGCCGCGGAGAGCCTGGGTGTGCTGCGCCCCGCCGGGCCGAACTCGTCCGCGGTCGTTGATCTGAGCGTCACCGACTCGGGCGCGGACGCGACCACCATCGCCATCACCCAGGCAGGCAGAGCATCCGTCCTGAACTCCGCGGCGACCCCGTTGTGCCTGGTGCTGCGGACCCCGACCGGCGATCGCTGGCGAGTGGTGGGCGTGCTGCAACCCCGGGCGGTCGCCGCGGATCTCGCGTCCGTCCCGGTGCTGCGCCGGACGCTGGCGACCGTGCTGCACGAACTCGGTGCCTCGGCGGAATCGTTCACCGGGCAACGCGCCATCGACCTGCTCTCCGGGTATCCGCGGGCCGAGCTGTTCTGGGCCGACCCCGACCAGGTCGCCGCGCTCTGCGCCGACGTGCTGCACGGCTCCTCCCGTCGGCGACTTCGGGTGTACCTGCAGCACGACCCCCGCGGCCGGTTCGTCACCGTGCTGGTGTTCCTCGCGCGGGACCGGTGGACGACGGGCAACCGGCTACGGATGCAGGACGTGTTGCTGGAGACGTTGCACGGCACCGACATCCGATACGGCGCGCGCGTCGGGCAGGCAGAGCTCGCGGTCGCCCAGTTCGTCGTCCAGACCGAGGCCGATCCGGTTCAGTACCGGGCCGCCGAGGAGGTGGATCTGGACGTGCTGACTTCGCGGCTCCGGGACGTGCTGCGCAGTTGGGAGGACGACCTGCTCGCCGCGGTCTCCGGTACCGACGACGTCCTGGACACCGCGGACGTTCTCGCCCGCTACTCCACGGCGTTCGACGAGGCCTACAAGGAGAACTACCGCGCCCAGGACGCCGTCACCGACCTGGGAATCCTGGATGCGCTGGACGGTCCGGAGGATCTGGCGCTGACCATCTCCGTGCCCGGCCCCGAAGACGACACCGACGGCACCGACGGCAGCGACGGCACCGGGGGCACCGACGCGGCGGCCGACCGCCAGGGCCGCGCTTCCCGGGGAGCACTGCATGCACGGGTGCGGGTCGATCGGCGACTCAAGCTCTTCGTCGCGGGCCGGGCGATCAGTCTGTCCCAGGTCTTCCCGGTGCTGCAGTCGATGGGTGCCGAAGTGGTGGACGAGCACCCGTACACGGTCCGGCGCAGCGATGGAACGTCCTGCCGCATCTACGATTTCGGGCTGGCATTCGGCCCCGCCGATCTGCCGGACGAGGCCGACCAGCTGCATGCTCGGCGTCGGTTCATCGACGCCTTCGTGGCGGCCTGGCGGGGGTGGTCGGAGACCGATGGCTTCAACCGGCTCATCCTGGGTTCGGGTCTCGACTGGCGTCAGATCGCCGTACTGCGGGCCTACTCGCACTACCTGCAGCAGATCGGTACGCCCTACACCCAGACCTACATCCAGCAGGTGCTCAGCCAGTACGGCACGCTGGCAGCCGACCTGGCGGAGCTGTTCAGCACCCGGTTCGACCCCGAGCTGGGACTCGAGGACTCCGAGCGTGCGCAGCGCGAGCAGGAGCTGACCGCCCGGTTCGACGCCGAACTCGACTCGGTCGCCAGCCTGGATGCCGACCGCATCCTGCGCAGCGTCCGCAGTGTCATCCTGGCCACCGATCGCACGAACGCCTACCGCGCCGGCTCAGAGGGCACGCTGGCATTCAAGCTGGTGCCCAGCAGGATCCCCGACGTACCGAAACCCGTGCCCGCGCACGAGGTCTGGGTCTACTCACCGAGCGTCGAAGGCGTGCACCTGCGGTTCGGGGACGTCGCCCGCGGTGGCCTGCGGTGGTCGGACCGCCCCGAGGACTTCCGGACCGAGATCCTAGGATTGGTCAAGGCCCAGGAGGTCAAGAACGCGGTGATCGTGCCCGTCGGGGCCAAGGGCGGGTTCGTCGTGCGCCAACCGGTACCGGCCACCGGCGACCCGCAACGTGACCGGGACGCGCAGCAGGCCACCGGGATCGCCTGCTACCAGGAGTTCATCGGTGCCCTGCTCGACGTGACCGACAACCGTGTCGAGGGCCGGATCGTGCCGCCGGAGAGCGTCGTTCGACACGACGGCGACGATCCCTACCTCGTGGTGGCCGCCGACAAGGGCACCGCCACCTTCTCGGACATCGCCAACGCCCTCGCGGTGGAGCGCGGCTTCTGGTTGGGCGATGCGTTCGCCTCCGGTGGCAGCGCCGGCTACGACCACAAGGGCATGGGCATCACCGCCAGGGGGGCCTGGGAATCGGTGAAGCACCACTTCACCGACCTCGGGCTCGACACCCAGACGCAGGAGTTCACGGCCGTCGGTGTCGGCGACATGTCCGGTGACGTCTTCGGCAACGGCATGCTGCTGTCCGACCACATCCGGCTGGTCGCCGCCTTCGACCACCGGCACATCTTCGTCGACCCGGACCCGGACCACGGCACCGGTTTCGCCGAGCGCCGCAGACTGTTCGAGAAGCCCCGGTCCTCGTGGGCGGACTACGACACGGAGTTGATCTCGGCAGGTGGGGGGGTGTTCCCGCGGACCGCGAAGAGCATCCCGGTGAGCCGTGAAGTGCGGGCAGCGCTCGGCCTCGACGACGCCGTGACCGAATTGAGCCCTGTCGCGCTGATCAGGGCCATCCTGCAGGCCCCGGTCGATCTGCTGTGGAACGGCGGCATCGGCACGTACGTGAAGGCGTCCTCTGAGACCCAGGCGATGGTGGGGGACAAGGCCAACGACCCGGTCCGAGTGGATGCCGACCAGGTGCGGGCCCGGGTGATCGGGGAAGGCGGCAACCTGGGCATCACCCAGCTCGGGCGGATCCAGTTCGCCCAGCTCGGGGGCCGGATCAACACCGATGCCATCGACAACTCGGCGGGCGTCGACACCTCCGACCACGAGGTCAACATCAAGATCGCGCTGGCACCGGAGGTGGCGGCCGGGCGGCTCACCTTGCCGGAGCGGAACGAGCTGCTGGCCTCGATGACGGACGAGGTCGCCGCCCTGGTGCTGGCCGACAACATCGCCCAGAACGAGCTGCTCGGCGTTTCCAGATCCCATGCTTCGCTGATGCTCTCGGTGCACCAGCGGTTGATCCGTGCGCTGGTGTCGGCGGGTTCGCTGAACCGGGAGCTCGAGTTCCTCCCCAGCGACGAGACCATCGACGAGCGGATCGCCACGGGGCTCGGTCTGACCTCACCCGAGCTCAGCGTGCTGGTCGCGTACGTCAAGTCGCAGGCCGCCACCGAGATCCTCGGCGGCGGTCTGGCAGACGATGCCGCCTTCACCGCGGGGCTCGCCGGCTATTTCCCGTCCGCCATGCGCACCGGCTGGTCCGACGCGATCCAGCAGCATCCGCTGCGTCGGGAGATCGTCACCACCATCGCGGCGAACGAAGTGGTCAACGGCGGCGGCATCAGCTATCTGTTCCGGATCCAGGAGGAGACGGCCGCAGCCATCACCGATGGCGTCCGCGCCTATGCCGTCACCAGTACCGTCTTCGGCCTGCCTGCGCTGTGGCAGGAGATCTCCGGCCTGTCCCCGCGGGTACCGGCACCGGCCAAGGACGCGCTGCTGCTGTCGTCGCGGCGCCTGCTCGACAGGGCATCCAGGTGGTTCCTGTCGAACCGCCCGCAGCCGCTGGACGTCCGCGCGGAGACCCAGCGGTACGTGGCGGCAGCCGCGGATCTTGCGAATCGGATGCCCGAGCTGTTGCAGGGCGTCGAGGCGGACAACGTCACCCGGGACAGCGAGCAGCTCGTCGAGCTGGGGGCGCCGCTCGAGCTGGCGGGGCGGGTCGCCCACAGCCTGTACTCCTTCAGCCTGTTGGACATCGTCGACGTCGCCGAAGCCACCGCCCGGGAGCCGGCGGAGGCCGCAGCGGTGTACTACGCGCTGTCCGCCCACCTCGACTTCGACCGGCTGCTGACGGCAGTGACGGAGTTGGAGCGCGGTGACCGGTGGCATGCCCTGGCCCGTCAGTCGGTGCGGGATGATCTGTACCGTTCGATGCGCCTGCTGACCGCAGACGTGTTGGCCGGCAGCACATCAGCGCAGGACACGGCCGCCAAGATCGATCAGTGGGAACTCCAGAACGCGTCCCGACTGGCCCGCGCCAGGATCACCCTGACCGAGATCGCGGGTTCGGGTCAGGGCGACCTGGCGGCACTGTCGGTGGCGGCCAGGGAGTTCCGCTCCATGGTTCGTTGACGGACGCCGGCACGGGCCGGCACCACCAGCTGCAGCACACGGCAGGATCATCACGAGGGAGCGACATGGGCCGCGAGTCGGACGGGCGGTACGTCGTCGAGGTCGGCGTTCGATGGTCGGACCTCGACCTGTTCGGCCACGTCAACAACACCCGGACGCTGACCCTCCTCGAGGAGGCGAGGGTCGACTGGATGTTCGTCGATGCGGTGGACCGTGGGACCGAGGGGTTGTCCAGAGGGGTGGTCGTGGCCGGCATCCGGATCGACTACCGACGGCCGATCACCTTCCCGGGACCGGTCAGTGTGTCCATGGGGGTGACAGCGCTCGGTGCCGCGTCCTTCACCGTCGACTATCTCGTGCACCAGGGCGCGGAACTGGTCGTGACCGGGTCCTCCTCCCTGGTGCCGATCGACCCGCAGACTGCTCGGCCCCGGCGACTGGACGCCACCGAGCGCGCCTACCTGGGACGGTTCATCCCCGCCGAGCCGGTCGGCGCTGTCGGCGTCCGCTCCGCAGCCCGGGGATCGGCCACGCCGTGAGCGTCCTGGCCCCCGAGAGCACCGCCGACCGCGATGATGCCGCCGCCTTCGCCGGCCGGGTGGCCCGGTGGGATCCGCTCGGGCCGGTGCGGATCCGGCTGGACAACGAGCTGGTACGGCTGTGGGCCACCACGCCTTTCGACACCCTGGTGATGCGCGCGATCCGTGGACGGATCGAACCCTCCGACGTCACCGTGCACGCCGGGAACCTGCTCACTGCGCTCGCCGTGCAGACCGGCGCCGAGGTCGACCCCGGCACGGTGATCGACAGCCAGTGGCGGGCGCAGCTACCACCGCCCGGCGGCTTCATCGCCGTCGACACCGTGCCGGCGATGGTCCTGGGGGAGATCGCCGACCGGGGTGTCGAGCAGGCGAAGAACAATCCGGGTCCGGCCGGCGGAGCCTCGACCGCGTTGCTGGATTCGGAGGCGATGACGGTGAGCGGCAACGGGATGCGGGTGTTCATCCCGATGCGCGTCCTGCTCGCGTTGTCCGGCATGGGATTTGCACCGCTGGTCGCGGACGAACCGGTGAAGGTCAGCGCCACCGACGCCTGGCTGCGGCTCGATGCCCGCTTCGGCTCGGTGCTGCGGAGGCGGCACGCGTTGCTGCCACTGCTGTTCTGAGCACCATCCTCATCCCGTCGCGCCGGCAGCGCCGAAGTCAGTCCGTCGGCGCCGAGGCGAGGAACAATGCCGAGGAATCCACCGGCAGCAGGCCGTCGACCAGCGGGGTCGAGGTCAGCAGGATCTCACCCGGTGGAAGTGGCACCGGACCGTCACCGGCGTTCAGCACGCCGGCCAAGCCGCCCGGATCGCGCCGGAATGCGAAGCAGCCTTCGGGTGCGCCGTACCAGGACACGGTCGAGCCGGAGAACGCCGGATGCTCGGCACGCAGTTCGATCGCTGCCCGCACCAGGTTCAGCGTCGAGTGCGGGTCGTCCAGCTGCCGTTCGACGGTCAGTGGCGCGTACTCCTGCGGTGACGGCAACCAGGTCGACGGCCCACTCGAGAAACCGAACGGCGGTTCCTGTCCCTCCCAGGGCATCGGCAACCGGATGGCGTCCCGGCCCCGTTCGGTGTGCCCGGACCGTTCCCAGGTCGGATCCTGCAGCCGATCGTCCGGCACCTCGACGTCCGGCAGGCCGAGCTCCTCGCCGTTGTACAGATAGACCGAGCCCGGCAGGGCGAGCTCCAGCAGCAATAGTGCCCTGGCCCGCAGCAGCCCACGTTCCCCGCCACCGAACCGGGTCACAGGGCGGGCGACGTCATGGTTCGAGAGCGTCCAGACGGGGGATGCCCCGACGGAGGCGGCACTGGTGAGCGTCTTCTCGATGGCCTGCTGCAGAGCAGCTGCGGTGAACTCGGACTCGATCAGCGAGAAGTCGAACGCCTGGTGCAGCTCGTCGGGACGCAGGTACGCAGCGAAACGCTCGGGCTCGGACACCCAGACCTCACCGACGGTGACCGCGTCCGGGTACTCGTCGACGACCTTGCGGATACCGCGGTGGATCTCGTGCACGCCGTCGTCGTCGAATCGCGGGTCCTCGTCGACAGTGCTCGGCACGACTCCGTGGCCGGGCTCGGCATCGGAACCGGCGGCCGCGTGATCGGCAGCAGCGGAGTCGGCAGCAGCGGAGTCGGCCGCTGCCTGCACCTGATCGAACGCTGCAGCGGAATCCTCGGGAGCGTCGGGCAGACCCGGCGGCTTGGCCATACCGTGGGCGACATCGATCCGGAACCCGTCCGCCCCACGATCGAGCCAGAAGCGCAGGGTGGCGTGCAGGTCGTCGGCGACCTCGGCATTCGTCCAGTCCAGGTCCGGCTGTTCCGGCGCGAAGATGTGCAGGTACCACTGACCCGGCGCGCCGTCCGGTCCCGGTACCCGGTGCCAGGCGGGTCCGCCGAAGACCGAGGCCCAGTTGTTGGGGGGAGCGTCCCCGCCGTCGCCTGCACCGTCGCGGAACAGGTACCTGGCACGTTCCGGAGATCCCGGCGCGGTCGGCAGCGCGTCCCGGAACCAGCGGTGTTGCTCGGAGGTGTGGTTGGGCACGACGTCGACAATCACCTTGAGGCCGCGGCCGTGGGCCTCGGCGATGAGCTCGTCGAAGTCCTGGAGGGTGCCGAACGCCGGATCGACCTCGCGGGGATCGGACACGTCGTAGCCGGCATCGGCCATCGGGGAGCGGTAGAACGGCGTGATCCAGACCACCTGGATGCCGATCAGCTCCAGGTACCCCAGGTGCTCGGTGATACCGCGCAGATCACCGACGCCGTCGCCGTCCGAGTCGGCGAAGGAACGGATGTACACCTGATAGCCGACGGCGGTCGTCCACCAGGAGTCACTGCCCTGGTGCACGGTCTGCTGCGGGGTCTGCCCATCCTGCAGGGCGCTCTCGGGAGTCGTCACGACTGGTCATCCTGCCACCGGCCACACGAACCCGGCCAATCCCGGTGGGCTGCGTGGGCTGGCTGGACGGGGTGGACCGTCCGGTCAGCCGGCGGAGTTCACCATGCTGTCGGCGGCCATCACCAGGTACGCCCACAGCCGGTCACGCTGCTCGGTGGTCAGTTCGACGGACTCGACGGCGCTGCCCATCGCCCGCAACCACGCGTCGCGTTCGGCGGGCCCGATGACGAACGGCGCGTGCCGCATCCGCAGCCGAGGGTGGCCGCGCAACTGCGAATACGTGCGCGGCCCGCCCCAGTACTGCTCCAGGAACATCCGCAGACGAACCTGCGCCGGTCCGAGATCCTCCTCCGGATACATCGGCCGGAGGATCGGATCCTCGGCGACCTGTTCGTAGAACCGGCGCACCAACAGCTCGAAGGTCGGGTGACCACCGACCTCGGACCAGAAGGTCTGCTCGCTGCTCGCGGGGCCGCCCTCGGTCGGCGCGGTGGTCAACGAGATCGGCATGGCGCCGGGCGGGGCAGCGAGCTGGTCCGCCTGCTGTCGTGCCTGGTCGGGAGTGCTCATCAGATCCCGCTTCCTGCATCGTCCGCCGGGAATCCGCGGAGGTCCGCGGCCGGCGACTGGATTCCCTCGGAGTCGAACGCTTCCTTGATCGCACCACGGACGGCGCGCCCGAAAGCCCACTGCGATCCCGCCCGGACGGTGGTGGTGAGCCGGATGATGACAGCTCCCGACGTCATCGACACCACGCCCTGCATCTCCGGCGGCGAGATGATGACGTCGGCGAACTCCTCGTCCTGGGCGACGGTGGCCGCCCTGGCGAGGGCGATGTCGCCGGCTTTCGCAGCGTCGGCCCGGTAGCTCAGCGGAAGATCGATGTTGAGCACCGACTCGCCCTGGCTGGAATTGCCGACGCGCAGCACCTCCCCGTTGCGGACGTGCCAGAGGGTGCCGTCGACCCCGCGGACGGTGGTCGTCCGGAGATTGACCGCGACCACCGTCCCGCTGGCCTGGCCGAGATCGACGACGTCGCCCACCCCGTACTGGTCCTCCAGCAGCATCGAGATGCCCGACAGGAAGTCCTTGACCAGGTTCTGGGCACCGAAGCCCAGGGCAACACCGGCGATGCCGGCGCTCGCCAGCAGCGGAGCCACGTTGATCCCGACCTCGGCCAGGATCAGGATGATCGCCACCGTCCAGATGGTGAACGACAGGATCGAGATCAGCAGCGATCCGATGGAGCCGGCCCGCTGGGTGCGCCGCGCCACCCCCTGCGAGCCGAGCACCATCACATCGGCACGCGCCTTGAGCGGCCGCAGGAATCGCGGCGTCGAGCTCTCCTCCTTCGCCCGGGTGGCCCGACCGATGGCGCGCTTGCCGATCCACCTCGCCAGCAGAGCCAGCACGATGATCAGCAGGATGCGTCCGGCGGCCTGGACGATCCCGGCAGCATTCTCCGCCAGCCAGCTCACTCCGGTGCCGGAGAAGATGCGCTCGCACCAGCTGCCGACATCGGCAGCACAGTCGGGGACGATCTGCACAGGCACACGGGCCCTTTCCTCGTGGACGGGATCACAGCTGGGGGGTACCGACGGGACCGGGTGTGGTCGCGGCGAACCCGCCGTCATGGCATCGGTCCGCCGCGCGCGTCCGGTGCGCTCGCCGATGTCCACGGTATCGGGTGACGCGGGCGTGACCCCTCGCCCGATCCGGTCGCCGCGTCGGATACCGTTGTCCACTGTGAACGTCCTCGAGGTTCTTGCGGTCTTCGTCGGAATCCCCGCGGTCATCTACGGGTCGATCGCAGCCCTGACCTTGCTGCCCGGCCGGTCGGCCGAGCGGGTCAGGTACCGCCCGGGTGAGCCGTGGGACCATGCCCCCCAGTGGTGGGCAGGAGAGACCGCGGTGCAGATCCCGAGTGAAGCTGCCGCGGCAGGCGCGAAGAGAGGTGGAGCTCGTGGCTCATGGTGAGGTAGCCGTCCCCGAGCAGTCCTCCCAGACTGTCGCACCCTGGAAGGCGCCGTCCGTCGGTCCCGTCGGGGCCTCGGCCACCGGCCTCGACGCATCACAGCTCAACCTGCTGGACGAGGTGATCCACGCTGCGGAGTTGACGACCGGCCTGCGTTTCTCGGTCTATCTGGGAGATCTCGGCGTCGACACCCGCGCGTCCGCCGATTCCCTGATCACTGCCCTCGGTGCCGAGTCCCCGGTCGCGGTGGTGCTCGCCGTGTCGCCCGGACAACGGGTGGTGGAGATCGTCACCGGCGAGGAGTCCGCGCGTCGGATCTCCGACCGCAGCGCGCGGCTGGCCGCACTCTCCACGATCGCCGCGGCCTCCGAGGGTGATCTCATCGGTGCTTTGGTGAACGGCGTGCGGACGCTCGCCGACCAGGCCGGAACGCTCCCGGAGCGCTCCGGCTGGTAGTCGGGCGTCGAGGGGATCTCGACGCGCTCGTCCCTCGCTTGCTCGATCAGCGAAAAGTACGGTGGTAGAGCGAGGTAGGGTGCGCCGGTCCTGGCCGAAAGTACGGTGGTCGAGCGGCGAAGGAGTCGAGACCCCGTTGTGGATCAACAGGGTATCGACGCACTCCGTTCGCTCGACCAGCGTCGATCAGCCGGCGGCAGCGTCCGCCTGACGCGCAGCGAACGCTCGCTGCAGGCCGGCTCGACCTTCCGACACCAGCCGTTTCAGGGACGCGGGGTGCTCACCCTGCTCCCAGGCGAGTGCCCGGTCGATGGTGGCCGGCGAGATCGCCCATCGCGGGAACAGCCCGTTGGCGACCTTCTGGGCCACTTCGGAGGAGCGTCGCTCCCAGACGTCGGCGATCTGGTCGAAGAACGGCTCGACGAACGGCCCCAGCAGGGCGACCTGCGAAGGATGGACGAAACCGCCGATCACCGCGTCCTGCAAGGCATTCGCCAGACCGTCGTCGTTGACCAACCGGTCCCAGACGTCCGCCTTGCCGTCCGGCAGCAGAGCAGTGAGCCCCATCGCCCGCCGCTCACCGGACGCGGTGGAGTCCTCGGTCCGGGCAGCGGCGATCTCGTCCGCGCCGGCCCGCCCGTGGGCGACCTGAGGGGCCAGCAGGGTCCACGACATGTCGGTGTCGACCGCGAGGCCGGGCAACGGTGCGGAGCCGTCCCGCCAGCCGGCGATCACCGCAAGGGTGTCGGGGCTGAGCCGGGTCGAGGCCAGCGCACTGACCAGGGCCAGCTGCGCGTCGCTGCCGGAAGCCGCATCGCGGGTGAGAGCCAGCAGGGCAGCCTCGGTGTCGGGGTATCCCTTGGTTTCCGCCCACGCGGGGTCGGCATAGGAACCCAGCGCTGCGGCGATCTGTTGCAGAACGCGTTGCAGGACACCGATCTCGGTCTCCGACGGCAGCCCCCGCAGGGCGAGCTGGATGAAATCACGGGCCGGCAGCAGCGCGTCGCGGGTCATCTCCCAGACCGCCGACCAGATGAGCGTGCGGGGGAGTGAATCCTGGAAGTCGCCGATGCGCTCGACCGCGACCCGCAGCGAATCGGGATCCAGACGCAGTTTGCAGTACGTGAGGTCCTCGTCGTTGACGAGCACCAGCTCGCCGCGGTGCTCGCCGACCAGCTCGGGGACGTCGGTGAGCTCACCCACAACGTCGAGCTCGATCGCCTTGCGCCGCACCAACTTTCCATCCTGATCCGCGTAGACACCGACGCCCAACCGATGCGGCCGAAGCTCACCGGCGCCGGGTGCTGCACCCTCCTGGCGGATCGCGAAGCGGGTGAATCGACCGGCGGAGTCGACGTCGAAATCGGCCGAGAGGGTGTTCAGCCCGGTGGTCGTCAGCCAGGCGTCCGACCACGACGACAGGTCCCGGCCGGAGGTCTCCTCCAGCGCTGCCAGCAGATCGGCCAGCGTGGCGTTGCCGAAGGCATGGGCGGCGAAGTATGTCCGGAGACCGGCCAGGAATTCGTCGTACCCGACGTACGCGGCCAGCTGCTTGAGCACCGAGGCGCCCTTGGCATAGGTGATGCCGTCGAAGTTGACCTCGACGGCCTGCAGATCGACCATGTCGGCAGCGATCGGGTGCGTCGAGGGCAGCTGGTCCTGCACGTACGCCCACGACTTCTCGACGTTGGCGAAGGTGGTCCAGACGCTGTCGTACTCGGTGGCCGCGTTCTGGGCAACGACCGACGCCCAGGTGGCGAAGGACTCGTTGAGCCACAGGTCGTCCCACCACTTCATGGTGACGAGATCGCCGAACCACATGTGCGCCATCTCGTGCAGGATCGTCTCGCAGCGCCGCTCGTAGTGGTAGCGCGTCACCTTGGACCTGAAGACGTACTCCTCGCGGAAGGTGACCGCACCGGCGTTCTCCATCGCGCCGGCGTTGAACTCGGGCACGAAGAGCTGGTCGTACTTGCCGAACGGGTAGCGGACACCGAACGCGGAGTGGAAGAAGTCGAAACCCTGCTTGGTCTCGGTGAACAACCGGTCGGCGTCCAGGTACTGCGCGAGGCTGCTCCGACAGAAGATGCCGAGGTCGATGCCGTCGTGATGGTCGTGGACGACGTGGTACGGCCCGGCCACCAGCGCGGTGATGTAGGTGCTCATCGGTTCGGTGGTGAGGAACTCGTGCCGCCGGCCGCCGGTGGGATCGTCCTCGATCGACGCGGTCGCACCGCCGGTGACGACCTCCCAGCCCACCGGAGCCAGCACACCGACGGAGAAGGTGGCCTTGAGGTCGGGCTGATCGAAGCAGGCGTACATCCGCTTCGCGTCAGCGGTCTCGAACTGCGAGTACAGATAGGCGGAGGAGTCGACCGGGTCGACGAAGCGGTGCAGTCCCTCGCCGGTGTTGGTGTAGAGCCCGACGGCATCGATCTCGAGCGTGTTGTCCGTGGCCAGGTCCGGGAGCGCGAGCCCGGCGGAGTTGCTCCAACCGGAGATGTCCAACGCGCGACCGTTCAGGGTCGCGGTACGGATTCCGTCACCGACGAAGTCGACATGGGTCGTTGCCCCTGGCGTGGAGGTGAACGTGACCGTGCTGCGGGTGGCGAACGTCTTCTCGCCCGGCGCGCCCGCTCCGTCGGTGAGGTCGATCTCGAGACGGTAGTGCTGTACGCCGATGAGGGCGGAGCGATCCGCCGCCTCTCGGCGCGTGAGGTTCGGAGGCTGGTGGCCCACTCCGGTGTGGCTGCTCATGTATGTCCTTTCGCGTGACGATCCGGGAACAAACCTAGTCTCCGTACGGGTTGGCAGGGATGAGGCGGGTACTGCGCGCTGACATCGCGGTCGCCTGCCGCCCGAGCTGCGACCACAGAAGAGGACCGGATGACCACCCAGATCGACCAGGAAGCTCCCACCAGCGGCACCGACCGGCAGACCGCGACCTTCTACTTCGACCCCATCTGTCCCTTCGCCTGGGTCACCTCTCGGTGGATCCTGGAGGTCCAGAAGGTGCGCGCGGTGGACGTCGACTTCCGGGTGATGAGCCTGGCCGTGCTCAACGACGGTCGCGACCTTTCCGACAGCTACCGGGACATGATGACGAAGGCCTGGGGCCCGGTCCGGGTCGCCATCGCCATCCAGCAGCAGCACGGCGCCGAGCACCTGCTGCCCTTCTACACCGCGATCGGGACGAAGATCCACGACGAGGGACGCACCGAGGAGACCGGCGAGCGCAACTACCTGCCGTTGATCGCGGAGGCGCTCGCCGAAGTCGGTCTGCCGGCCGAGCTGATCGACGCTGCGAGCTCCACGGACTTCGACGAGGAGCTCAAGGCCAGCCACCACCGCGGTATGGACCCGGTCGGTGACGAGGTGGGCACGCCCACCATCCATTTCGGCGAGACCGCCTTCTTCGGCCCGGTCATCACCCGGATCCCACGCGGCGAGGAGGCCGGGAAGCTGTGGGACGGTACGGTCGCGATCGCGTCGTTCCCGTACTTCTTCGAGATCAAGCGCTCCCGTACGGAGGATCCGCAGTTCGACTGACCTTCTCTGAGGTACGGCTGGGCTGCTCGGAGGTACGGCTGGGCTGCTCGGAGGTACGGCTGCGCGCGCCGTGTCGACTCGGGCGCACCGCCGGCCGGCGAAGACGGCTATCGTTCGCTCGTCCAGCGGTGTGGGAGGAGTTCGGATGTCGAAGAGCACAGGCAGCGATGCCACGGCAGGCGGGGAGCAGCCGCCTCCGTTCCCCGAGGGTCTGCGCACGTCGGCCGGGCTCCCGGTGCCTCCCGACCTCGCCAGCGGTCCGGTGATCGTCGGGGTCGACGAGGCCACCACCTGCGGACGACCGTTGCGGGCGGCTGTGTTCCTCTCCTTGGCTCTGGAGCGCCCGCTGCTGTTGGTGCACGTGCGCCGCCGCAGTCTGCCGGTGATCGAGGGTTACCTGCCGGTGCCCGAGGAGACGGTCCTGGGCGAGCAGATCCAGGACGAGTTGGAGCGCGAGCTGGTCAAGGCGCTGCAGGCCTCGCATGATCTGTCCGGGGTGCGGTGGGAGCTGATGACCACGCTCGGTGACGCGGGCAGTGAGCTGGCGCGGATCGCCCGCGAACGTGACGCGGCCTGCGTGGTGGTGGGCAAACGACACACCGGTTTTGCCGAACTGCTGCACCGCATCGCGTCCGGCTCGGTGTCGCGAGCGATGGTGTCGGCGGGCCAGTGGCCGGTGCTGGTGGTTCCCTGAGCCGCAGTGGCCGCCGGGACATCGAGCAACGGGGACATGGAACAATCGCGGGATGCGCGTGCACATCGGCTCGGACCATGCCGGCTTCGAACTGAAGACCCATCTGCTGGCCGCCCTGGCGGAGGCCGGTCACGAGGTGATCGACACGGGCCCGCGCCAGTACGACCCCCAGGACGACTACCCCCCGTTCTGCCTGCAGACCGGCCGTGACGTGGTCGCCGACCCCGGCAGCCTCGGCGTGGTGATCGGCGGCAGCGGCAACGGTGAGCAGATCGCCGCCAACAAGGTCGCCGGAGTCCGTGCAGCGCTGGCCTGGTCGGTCGAGACCGCGCAGCTCGCGCGCGAGCACAACGACGCGAACGTCATCTCGATCGGCGCCCGGATGCACGACGAGCAGACTGCGACGGAACTGGTGCTGACGTTCGTGCGTACCGCGTTCTCCGGCGATCCGCGGCACGTGCGTCGGATCGGCCTGGTTGCCGCCTACGAGGCAGACCCGCAGGACCAGGACATCCCGATCTCCTGACGCTGCTGGATCTCGCCCGACACTGCTGGGCTGCCCGACACTGCTGGGTCGCCTGACGCTGCCGGACGCTGCCGGATCTCCTCACGCCGCCGGAGCAGTCGTTCGGAGCCGGGGATGTCAGTCGCCCCGCCGGGTTCCGTCCACTGCGGGACGGGACCTGGTCCGACTCTCCTGACCGGGAGTCGTGGTGCCTTTCGTGGGAAGGGGCTCCGGCGGACGGTAGTGCCTGCGCACGATCACCAGCTCGGCCTCGGCCGCCGCCAGGTCCGCGGGGCCGGGAGCAGCCCAGTCGCGGGCGCGCATGGCCTCCGCGGAGGGGACTTGGGTGGAGCGGTTGCCCTCCAACCCGTGCAGACCACGTTCACTCGACGGCCGACGTCCCCGCGGCGGCTCGGGGGAAAGTTTCGCACCGGCGACCTTCGTTTCCGCGACTTTCGCCGCGGACTCCGCGGCCAGTCGCTCGGAACGGTTGCGGCGCTTCTTGTCCCGCCGCCGATCCGCCCTCGCCACCGGGTCGGACGCTGCTGTTGAGTCGGACGCTGCTGTTGGGTCGGACGCTGCTGTTGGGTCGGACGCTGCTGTTGGATCGGCTGCCTCTGCTGCCGGCTCGGGTGCCGCAGCGGTCATCGACAAGTGTTCCGGGTCGGGTGTCGGCCCCTGCCGGTCCAGGCCGGCGATCGGTGGACCGGCAGGTCGACTGGCGGCCCGGCGGCGCCGACGAACCCGGTGCCCCTGGTCGGGAGTGGAGTCGCCCGCGGGCAGTTGGCCCGCGGGCAGTCCGTCTCCCGACGGTCCGTCCGAACCGGAGCCGGTCACAGTCGCTTCCGCACTCAGTGGCTGGCAGCCGCGACCGCGGGCCCCTGGCCGATGTCGTCCAGCATCGCGGTGAACCACGGCGCCGACAGGTCGAAGGCCTTGCCGCCCTTGATCCGCTCGAACTCGATGGCGCGCAGGCGATCTCCCTGTTCCTCGTCGTGCCCGATCACCCCGGACTCGCCGCGCAGCGCGCACTCGACGGCCAGGTCGGTCATCGACTTGATGAGCCGCAGGTCTTCGGTGTTCGCCGGCGCCGAGCGCGCGTAGTAGCCGGACTTCTGCACCAACACCTTCTCGGCACCCAACTTCTCCGCGAACTGCTTCGCGAACCAGGCACCGGGGTTGATCTCGTCCAGCCGGACGTGCCCGAATGCATCCCGGCGCACTTCGGCGCCGGAGTTCTCGAGCTCGGAGACGATCGTGTCAACGCCCGCACCCTCGGACAGGAAGATCGTGACGTTGCCGACGGTGTCCATCACCTCACTCAGGCGGGCGGCTTCGGACTCGATGTCGAATCGGGCCTCGGGCACGTAGACCGCGTGCACGTCCCACGCTTCGCGGGACAATCCGATGGCGGGCAACCATTCCTGGCTGTCCAGCCAGGTGCGGTACTCGGCCGCAGTGGCAGCGGTCAGCCAGCCGCAGTGCCTGCCCATCACCTCGTGCACGATGAGCATCCGGCCACCGACATTGTGTTCTGCCAACACGTTCCGCGAGAACTTCGCGCCCTCCTCGGCCGCGGTCCAGGCGCCGAGCGACTGCCGGATCGGGATCACATCGTTGTCGATCGTCTTGGGGAGCCCGACAACGGTCAGCTCGTAGCCGCCCGAGTGCAGGAACTTCGCCAGATCGGCCGCGGTGGTGTTGGTGTCGTCACCGCCGATGGTGTGCAGCACGTCGACACCGTCCTCGGTCAGCCGGCCGGCGGCCACCGCGAGCGGATCGTCACCCTCGGCGACCAGCCCGCGCTTCACCAGATCCTTGACGTTGGTGAGCTTCACCCGGGAGTTGCCGAGCGGGGACCCGCCGAACGAATGCAACACACCGGCCCGTGCCCGCACCTCGGGGGTGACGGTGACACTGTCGCCGGACAGCAGTCCCTGGTAGCCGTGCTTGTACGCGATGATCTCGACGTCCGGGGCGATCTCGGAGTAGCGCTCGATCAGGCCGCCGACCGCGGACGACAGACAGGGCGCGTAGCCACCGGCGGTGAGCAGGGCGACCCTGCGGACGGGACGTGCTGAGGTCTGGGCAGCGGACTGCGAATCAGGCATGGGGCCCAGCCTAAACGGCTGCGATCACCCGGTTCCGTCGGACCGCGTGCGGGGGAGTCGACCCCGGGTGACGGCCAGGTACAGGCCGCCCCCGAGCAGGGCCCAGAAAGCCGGGCCGATGCCGGCGACGGTGATACCGGAGGCGCCGATGAGGAACGCCACCGCAGCGGCGTCCCGGTGGTCGACGTCGCCCAGCGCCGAGCGGGCAGCACCGGCGAAGGCGCCGATCAGCGCCAGGCCCGCGATGGTCTCCATCAGCCCCGCCGGCGCCGCGCCGGCGGCGGCAGTGATCCCGGCCGCCAACGGACCGAACGCGGTGTAGACCACCCCGGCAGCAACCCCGGCGACCCACCGGCGGGACGGATCCGGGTGAGCCTGCGGACCCGCAGCCAACGCCGCGGAGATCGCTGCGAAGTTGATCGTGTGCCCACCCAGGAACGCCGTTCCGACCGACGTCGCGCCGGTGTAGAGCAGCACGGGTGCAACCGGGGCCTGGTACCCGAACGACTTCAGCACTGCGATCCCAGGGATGTTCTGGCTCGTCATGGTGACCAGGAACAGCGGCACACCCAGCGCAAGGATCGCCACCGGATCCCAGGCAGGCGTGACGATCTCGACCACCGGGGTCAGCGACCCCGCCGGCAGGTGGGCGAACGCCCCGGAGACGACCATCACCACGACAGCCGCCGCGAGCGCTCCGGGAACTGCCCAGCGGGGCGCGAACCTGACCAGCAGCAACCAGACGGCGATCACCGGAAGGATCGCTCCCGGGGAGGCAACCGCCGCCCGGAACGGGGCGACGCAGAGTGTGAGCAGTACGCCGGCGAGCATCGCGTTCGCCAACGCCAGCGGGATCCGGGCGATCAGCCCTCCCAACGGCCGGATCGCGCCACAGGCGATCACCAGTACGGCGGCGACCACGAACGCGCCCACTGCTCCGCGGAAGCCCAGCGCCGGGGTCGCGGCGCCGGCGAGCAGCGCTGCCCCTGGCGTCGACCACGCCATCGTGATCGGCATCCGGAACCGCCGGGAGAAGACCGCCGATCCGATTCCCATCGCGATCGAGAGCGCCAGCAGACCCGAACTCGCCTGCGCCGAGGTGGCACCGACGGCGCGCAGGCCGGCGAGCACGACGGCGAAGGAACTGGTGAAGCCGACGACAGCGGTGACCACCCCCGCGGTGATCGCGGTCGTCAGGCCCGAGCCGGTTGGCGTGGAGTCGACGGCGGGGCGCGGAGTGCTGGCCATTCCCAGAGGGTGACAGAACGTCGTACGGCTGCTGCAGCCGCCCCGCTGCCCGATGTGTGCCGTTCCGGGCAGCGCCCGAACGTGCAAGCACCCGTCCGATCCGCACTCAGAGATCGATCTCTTCGCGACGCTCCGAAAGCGTGTGACGGCAGGGTTACGGAATCGTTACCCCATTCGAGGCCCGAGGGCTTGCAAAAGCGCGTTGAAAACGTTTTCGTACAGGGGTGCGCTGTGAAGTGGTTCACAGGCACCCCGGTGTGCAGTGCCGGAACTGTGCAGGACCGGAACAACGACGTCCCAGAGAGGCTCCATGCCCATGATTCGACACCGTCGCGCACTGGCGCTGGTGGGGGCCGCTGCCACCGCCGCGCTCGTCCTCAGCGCCTGCGGCAGCAGCACTACGCCGCCCGCCGCCAGCAACACCCCCGCTCCGTCCACGGCCGCGCCGACCTCGGACAGCAGCTCGTCCGCCTCGCCCAGCTCGTCGGAGAGCAGCACCTCGGAGACCTCGGGCTCGGAGACCTCGAGCTCGGAAACCTCGAGCTCGGAAACCTCGGGCTCTGAGCCCTCCAGCTCGAAGCCGTCTGGCAGCGAGAGCGGCTCCAGCTCAGGAGCCGCCCCCGTCGAGAGCGATGACGCCACCTGGTGCGACACCGCCAAGTCCTTCGGTGACATCAAGGGCAAGTCGGTCTCCGTCTACTCCTCGATCGTCGGCGCCGAGCAGACTGGTTTGCAGAAGTCCTGGGCCGATTTCACCGACTGCACCGGAGCCACCGTCGCCTACACCGGCGACAAGAACTTCGAGAAGCAGGTCGTGCAGAAGGCCCAGGCCGGCAACCCCTCCGACATCGCCTTCGTACCGCAGCCGGGCCTGCTCGCCTCGCTGGTCGCGACCGGCAAGGTCGTTGCTCCGCCGTCGCAGGTCGTCGACAACGTCACCAAGTACTGGGACGCGGGCTGGAAGGTCAACGGCTCGGTCAAGGACACGTTCTACGCCGCACCGCTCGGCGCCAACATCAAGTCGCTGGTCTGGTACTCGCCGAAGATGTTCGCGGCCAAGGGATACACCGTCCCGACGACGTGGGACGACATGGTCGCGCTCTCCGACAAGATTGCTGCTGACGCCGACGGTGTCAAGCCGTGGTGTGCCGGCGTCGAGTCCGGGAACGCCACCGGCTGGACCGCCACCGACTGGCTCGAGGAGGTCGTGCTCCGCAACAACGGACCCGACGTCTACGACCAGTGGGTCAAGCACGACGTGAAGTTCGCCGATCCGATGATCGCGGACTCGCTGGCCAAGGTCGGCGCCATCTGGAAGAACGAGAAGTACGTCAACGCCGGTATCGGCGACGTCTCCTCGATCGCGACCACCAACTTCGCCGATGCAGGGTTCCCGATCCAGTCGCAGCAGTGCTACATGATGCAGCAGGCCAGCTTCTACGCATCGAACTGGAAGGACAACCCCGACATCTCGGAGAACGGTGACATCTACGCCTTCTACCTGCCGACGATGAGCGACAAGTTCGGGACTCCGGTCGAGGTCGGCGGCGAGTTCACCGCTGCCTTCGCCAGCCGTCCCGAGGTGCAGGCATTCCAGTACTACCTGTCGACCGCCCACTGGGCCAACAACCAGTCCAAGGCGATCGCCTCGCGCGTCTCGGCCAACAAGGGTCTCGACGTCGCGAACGTCCAGGGCGCGATCAACAAGCTGTCGGTCAGCATCCTGCAGGACCCGGCAGCGGTCTCCCGCTTCGACGCCTCCGACCTGATGCCGGCAGCTGTCGGCTCCGGTGCCGAGTGGCAGGCCCTGACGGCATGGCTCACGGGCACCGAGGACGCGGACACCCTCGCGGCCATCGACGGAGCGTGGCCGACGAGCTGATCCAGCAGTACCGGGAGTACGTGCAGTAGGTGGGGCTCGCCCCACACGCAGTTCGTAGGACGGTGGCGGGGTCGGGAGCATGCTCCCGACCCCGCCACTACCACCCCGTCGAGTCCTGGCTAGCGGTCGGTCGCCGAACAGGCGGTCGCCGTGGAGAAGAGTGAGCGGTGACGGAAGTTCAGGACCGGGCCCCGAGCCCGGTGCAAGGCCGCGCCCCGCGGCCGGCCAACAAGACCAAGGAAACCAGCTGGGGGGCCCCGCTGATCTGGGGGATCATCGGGCTCGTCATCGTCGGCGGCATCTGGCTGGGTTGGTCGCCGCTCAAGCAGGGATCCTCACCGATCCTGTACGACAACGCCAAGAATCCTGGCTGGATCTCTCGGATGTTGTTCCAGCCGACCACCCTGGGTCAGAAGCTGCTGGTGATGGTGGTCGCCATCGCGCTGTTCCTGGCCATCATGGGCCTCATCCTGTGGCTGATCGACCGGCCCAAGATCCCCACCGGCGTGGTGCTGGCCGGCTTCCTCGGCCCGGTCGTCATCTTCCTGTCGATCGGCCTGCTGTGGTCGGGAATCAAGACGGTCATCCAGTCGTTCCAGAAGTTCGACGACGCCGGTGCCGCCAATGGTTTCGTCGGCCTCGACAACTACGCCAAGGTCTTCACCGGCCAGAACACCCAGGTACTGATCAACTCGGTGCTCTGGATCTTCCTGGTGCCGCTGTTCGCGGTCGCGTTCGGCCTGCTCTATGCGGTGCTGGTCGATCGAACCCGTTTCGAGGCGGTGGCCAAGAGCCTGATCTTCCTGCCGACCGCCATCTCGATGGTCGCCTCCGGCATCATCTGGCGCTACGTGTACCTGGCGCCGGCTCCGTCCGGCAAGGATCAGATCGGCCTGGCCAACGCGCTCGTCCACCTGGTCGGTGGGACGCCGCAGAACTGGATCACCAAGGCGCCGCTGGGTACCTTCGCGCTGATCATCGTGATGGTCTGGATCCAGACCGGGTTCGCCATGACGGTGCTGTCGGCAGCGCTCAAGGCTGTGCCGGACGACATCATCGAGGCGGCCCGCATCGACGGGGCCACCGGCCCCCGGCTGTTCTTCTCGGTGATGCTGCCCAGCATCCGTCCGACGGTCGTGGTGGTGCTCACCACGGTGGCCATCGCGTCGCTCAAGACGTTCGACATCGTCAACGTGATGGGCGGCAACCTGCCCAAGAACAACATCCTGGCCAACGCGTTCTACAACGCGCTGGTCGTCCGGCAGAACGGTCTGGCCGGGGCGTTCGCCGTCGTCATCTTCATCATCGTGACCCCGGTGATCATCTTCAACGTCCGCCAGATGAAGAAAGCCGAGGAGAACCGATGACCGCCGTCGTGGCCCCCGTGCCTGCGCCCGAGCTGCAGCTCAGCGCCCGCAAGCTCAAGGCGCAGCAGCGCGCGTCCGACGCCAAGACCAAGCTCAGCTCCCCCTGGGCTTCCGGGCTCGCGATCCTGATCGCGATCCTCTGGACGGTGCCGACCTTCGGTCTGCTGATCAACTCCACCCGCTCGGATCCGGCCCCCCAGCAGTCCGGGTTCTGGAACTTCTGGAACGGCAGTACCTCTTTCACGCTGGGGAACTACGGCACGGCGTGGAGCGGCAACGGGGGCACGCCGTTGTACGACTTCATCATCAACTCGGTCGTCATCACGCTGCCCGCGGTGTTCATCCCGATCACCCTGGCGCTGTTGGCCGCGTACGCGTTCGCCTGGATCCCGTTCCGCGGCAAGAACATCCTGTTCATCGCCGTGTTCGTGATGCAGGTCGTGCCGATCCAGGTGGCACTGCTGCCGCTCTTGACGGTCTACGTGAAGGTCGGCCTGACCAACTCGTTCTGGTCGATCTGGTTGTCGCACACCATCTTCGGTCTCCCGCTGGCGATCTTCCTGCTGCACAACTTCATGAAGGAGATCCCACCGTCGCTGATCGAGGCGGCCCGCGTCGACGGCGCCGGGCACGTCAAGATCTTCCTGAAGGTGCTGCTCCCGCTGCTGGTGCCGGCGATCGCTTCGTTCGCGATCTTCCAGTTCCTCTGGGTGTGGAACGACCTGTTGGTCGCGCTCACCTTCTCCGGGGAGAACACGGCGCCGATCACCCAGGGCATCCAGGGCCTGACGACTCAGTTCGGTTCGGGCGGCAGCACCATCCTCCCGCCGGCCGCGATCCTGGCCATGCTGGTACCGCTGGCGGTGTTCCTCTCCCTGCAGAGATTCTTCGTCCGTGGTCTGCTCGCCGGGTCCGTCAAGGGCTGAGCCACCCGCTGGACGCTGCAGTGGCAGTCGCATCGGAGCGACAACAAGTGAGAGGCCGGTCGTGACAGGGATTCTCGATGTGGCACGAGCCGCGCGGGTCTCCCCGGCAACGGTGTCCCGTGCGCTGAGAGGCCTCCCGGGAGTGTCCGACGCGACCCGGACACAGGTGCAGGAAGCGGCTGCGCGACTCGGGTATTCCGCGTCGCCGGCCGCTTCTTCCCTGTCGAGCGGGCGCACGAACACCATCGGCGTGATCGCACCCTGGGTGACCCGCTGGTACTTCACCGCCCTGATCGACGGGGTGAACTCGGTCGTGTCGCCGAGTGGTTTCGACATGTTGCTGTTCGGGACGGACACCGACCAGCAGGTGAGCGCCGCCAAACTCAGCACCATGACGAAACGGGTCGACGGCCTGGTGGTGCTCTGTCTCCCGGAGCTCGCCCACCAGGCCTCCGCGCTCGCCCAACCGCCGAAGGTGGTGCTGGTCGGCGCCACCCCGCCGGACCTGGTGACCGTTGCCATCGACGACGGGGAGGTCGGCCGGCTCGCCGGGCGGCACCTGATTGCCCTCGGACATCGCCGGATCGGGTACGTGGGCATGGAGACGGTGAGCCCGCGCATCCTGCCGGTCGCCCAGGTGCGACATCGGGGTCTGCTGGAGGTCATGGGGCAGGCGGGGCTGACGATGGACTCCGGCGACGTCATCAGCTGTGAACTGTCGGTGGCCGGCGGTGAGGCGTCGGCCGAAGCACTGTGCGCGCGCGCCGACCGACCGACCGCCGTGGTGGCCGTCAGCGACGAGATCGCGATGGGCCTGATCCACCGGCTGCGGTTGCTCGGCGTCCGGGTTCCCGAGGACATTTCGGTGGTCGGTGTGGACGGCCACGAGATGTCGAGGGTGTTCGGCCTGACCACCGTCGTCCAGCCGGTCCGGGAACAGGGTGCGATCGCCGTGCGGCTGCTGATGGATGCCCTGGCCGGAGCGGCGACCGAGTCGGTCCTGACGCCCGTCACGCTCGCGGTCCGTAGTACGACTGCGCCGCCGTCCATCCCTGCCGGTGCGTCGAACCGCACCCACCGGACCGGCGTCCGCCACTGAGACAGGTCGCGATCTGACGAATCTCGTCTCTACTCGTCCCTCGGTCGCTCGATCACCGTGGGGACGACGATGGGCCCCGGACCTGGCGGCCCGGGCCCATCGTTTCGTCGGGGTGACAGGATTTGAACCTGCGACCTTCCGCTCCCAAAGCGGACGCGCTACCAACCTGCGCCACACCCCGATACCGCACTGCGTGTTGCTGTACTGACCTGCGGGTCGGCTTGCACCGCCCGCCCGGCTGGGCTGTCCCGCTCGACCCGCGCGGCATGGTGGCGTGCCGAGTCGGGCTAAGATGGTCGGGCACTTCCAATGCGGACCACCCCGCTGCGGAGAGCAACGCGGATGTAGCTCAATGGTAGAGCCTCAGTTTTCCAAACTGATGACGCGGGTTCGATACCCGTCATCCGCTCCGACCGTCATCTCGAGCCCGGCCCGCCCGGACCCGAGCGTGGCGTCGCGGTGCGCGAGCACCACAGGCCTGCCGCACGACGGCGGGCGACACAGGCACATCGCATCCCCCCGAGGAGACATCAGCGTGAAGAGCAGCGTCGAGCACCTGAACCCCACCAGGGTGAAGTTGACCGTGGAGGTGCCGTTCTCGGAGCTCGATCCGCAGTTCGACGCCGCCTACAAGGCGATGGCCGGGCAGGTGAACATCCCCGGCTTCCGCAAGGGCAAGGTCCCGCCGAAGATCCTGGAATCCCGCATCGGTCGCGGCGCGATCCTGTCCGAGGTCGTGAACGACGCGATCCCGACCAAGTACGGCGAGGCCGTCGAGGCCAACAACCTCACCCCCCTCGGTCAGCCGGACATCGAGGTGACCAAGCTCGAGGACAAGGTGACGCTCGAGTTCACCGCCGAGGTCGACGTGCGGCCGGAGATCACGCTGCCGGCGATCAACGAGATCACCGTGACTGTCGACGACATCTCGATCACCGATGACGACGTCGAAGAGCAGGTCACCGCGCTGCGCGAACGGTTCGCAGCGAACCGTCCGGTCGAGCGTGCAGCCGCGGACGGCGACCTGATCTCCATCGACCTGCGAGCAGCCGTCGACGGCGCCGAGATCGCCGACGCGTCCGCCGACGACCTGTCGTACACGGTCGGTACCGGCGACCTGGTCGAGGGGATCGACGAGGCTGTCACCGGCCTGTCGGCGGGGGACAGCACGACCTTCACCACCAAGCTGGTCGCCGGCGAGTACGACGGCCAGGACGCCGATGTCACCGTCACCGTCAAGAAGGTCTCCGAGCGCGAACTGCCCGAGGTGGACGACGAGTTCGCCCAGCTGGCCAGCGAGTTCGACAACGTCGACGAGATGCGCGCCGACCTGCGCGAACGCATCACCCGCGTCCGGAAGATGAGCCAGGGTGCGGATGCCCGCGACAAGGTTCTCGAGGCCCTCGTCGCGATCACCGAGATCCCGGTGCCTTCGATGGTGCTCGAAGCCGAGATCGAGGCGCGCGCACATGACGCAGTGCACTCCTTCGACCACAACGAGGAAGCGCTCACGGCGCACATCGAGTCAGAGGGCAAGACCCGCGAGGAGTTCGACGAGGAGATCCGCGAGGCCTCCGTCGAAGCCGTCAAGACGCAGCTGCTGCTCGACAAACTGGCCGAGGTCACCGAGGTCGGTGTCAGCCAGGAGGAGTTCACCCAGCGGATCCTGTACAACGCGCAGCGCTTCGGCCTGTCGCCCGACGAGTACTTCCAGCGTCTGCAGGAGGCCAACCAGCTCGGCTCGATCTTCGCCGACGTGCGTCGCGGCAAGGCCCTGGCCGTCGCTGTGTCCCAGGCGACGATCACCGACGCCTCCGGCAACGCCCTCGACATCGACGAGCTGTTCGGCGTCGAGGACGTCGAGGACGAGCGCGACGACGAGTCCGGTGTCGAGGTCGACGAGGACGGGATCGTGACGGTGGACGCCGACACCGAGACCGACACCGCCGATGCAGCCGACAGCGAGGCCGACGAGAACACCTCGCTCGACAAGAGCTGACGCAGTACGACGGATCCGGGTCCGGACAGCAGGACGAGGTGCCGCACGGCGCCGGATCCCTGTCCGGGCCCTGATCTGTCTCAATGCTGGCCCGGGGATCGACCGCCGTGCTCGGACCTCACCAGGGCCGGGCCAGGATGACGGGGCAACTCACGCCGTGAGCGAACAGTGCCACCCTCGGGCATGGCCCGGGCATCGGCGTGGTTACTGTCGTGAGGAACGAGGACCCATCGCCAAGGCCGTCCACGACGGTCCCGGCGAAGCCTCAGCCGGTACCGAACCAGCACACCGAATGCAGTACCCGAGATCAGCAAGGAGCCTCAGTGACCAACCGTCATCCTCTGGCCCGCATCGAGCAGGCCGCCCCCGAGGTACTTCCCGCCGTGATGCGCGGAACGCCAGGTCTCAATCTGTCCGACTCCGTCTCCGAGCGCCTGTTGCGCGAGCGGATCATCCTGCTGGGCTCCGAGGTGCGTGACAACAACGCCAACGAGATCGTCAGCCAGCTGCTCCTGCTGGCCGCCGAGGACCACGAGAAGGACATCACCTTCTACATCAACTCACCCGGCGGCAGCGTCACCGCCGGCATGGCGATCTACGACACCATGCAGCTCATCCAGCCCGACGTCGCCACCACCGCGATGGGCCTGGCGGCGTCGATGGGTCAGTTCCTGCTCACCGCAGGGACTCCGGGCAAGCGGTCGGCGTTGCCGCATGCCCGCATCCTCATGCACCAGCCGTCCGCGGGCGTCGGCGGTACCGCCGCCGACATCGCGATCCAGGCCGACATGCTCAACCAGTCCAAGCGCGAGATGGCCGAGCTGATCGCCCATCACACCGGCCAGCCGGTCGAGCGGATCGTCGCCGATTCCGACCGCGACCGCTGGTTCACCGCGGCCGAGGCACTGGAGTACGGCTTCATCGACCGGGTGGTCAGTCGGGCCTCAGAGGCCCCGACCGAGAACTGATCGCCAGCGCCCCTTCCAGCCACGAGGAACACCATGAACACCAACGGATATCCCACGGGTGCTGCGCACGGCCGGGCCCTTGGCCTCCCGCAGTCGCGCTACATCCTGCCCTCCTTCGTCGAGCGCACCAGCTACGGCGTCAAGGAATCCAACCCGTACAACAAGCTCTTCGAGGAGCGCATCATCTTCCTCGGTGTGCAGATCGACGATGCCTCCGCCAACGACGTCATGGCCCAGCTGCTCACGCTGGAGTCCACTGATCCGGACCGCGAGATCATCATGTACATCAACTCGCCCGGTGGCTCCTTCACCTCGATGACCGCGATCTACGACACGATGCAGTTCGTCCGCCCGCACGTGCGAACGGTCTGCCTCGGTCAGGCGGCCTCCGCCGCCGCCGTGCTGCTCGCCGCGGGCAGCCCCGGCAAGCGGATGGCACTGCCGAACTCGCGGATCCTGATCCACCAACCGGCCACCGAAGGTGTCTACGGTCAGGTCTCCGATCTGGAGATCCAGGCCAAGGAGATCCAGCGGATGCGCAACACCCTCGAGGAACTGCTCGCGCGGCACTCCTCGAAGTCGGCGGAGGAGGTCCGGCTCGACATCGACCGCGACAAGATCCTCACGGCCGCTGAGGCCAAGGAGTACGGCCTCATCGACGACGTCCTGCCGTACCGCAAGATCGACAGCTGAACCACCTTCGGCGCGTTCCCGTCCCGCAGCAGCGCACGATCCGAGCTGCTCGGAGCGGGACGCGCCGGATTTGCGCTGCACATCGTCGGCCGCGCCGGATAAGCTGGGCCGACCGTCGTCCGCAGGGACAGCCCTGCGCACGGCGGGTGTTGATCCACCACCAGTGAACGAGAGGTCCCATGGCACGCATCGGTGACAGCGGCGGCGACCTGCTCAAGTGTTCGTTCTGCGGGAAGAGCCAGAAGCAGGTCCGCAAGCTCATTGCGGGACCTGGTGTCTACATCTGCGACGAGTGCATCGATCTCTGCAACGAGATCATCGAGGAAGAGCTGGCCGAGACCGGCGAGGTGAAGCTCGACGAGCTCCCGAAGCCGACCGCCATCCGCGAGTACCTCGACGAGTACGTCATCGGGCAGGAGACGGCGAAGAAGATGCTCGCCGTTGCGGTCTACAACCACTACAAGCGCATCCAGGCCGGTCCCGATCGCGGCCCGGAGCCGGTGGAACTCGCGAAGTCCAACATCCTCATGCTCGGCCCGACCGGCTGCGGAAAGACGTATCTGGCGCAGACGCTCGCGAAGATGCTCAACGTCCCGTTCGCGATCGCCGATGCCACCGCGCTGACGGAAGCCGGCTATGTCGGCGAGGACGTCGAGAACATCCTGTTGAAGTTGATCCAGGCCGCCGACTACGACGTCAAGCGGGCCGAGACGGGCATCATCTACATCGACGAGGTCGACAAGATCGCCCGCAAGTCGGAGAACCCGTCGATCACCAGGGACGTCTCGGGCGAGGGTGTCCAGCAGGCGCTGCTGAAGATCCTCGAGGGCACCCAGGCCTCCGTCCCGCCGCAAGGCGGACGCAAACACCCGCACCAGGAATTCATCCAGATCGACACGACGAACGTGCTTTTCATCGTGGCCGGCGCGTTCGCCGGGCTGGAGAAGATCATCGGCGAGCGGGTCGGCAGGCGTGGACTCGGTTTCACCGGCGAGGTGCGCAGCAAGTACGACATCGACGCGTCGGACATCTTCTCCGACGTCATGCCGGAAGACCTCATCAAGTTCGGACTGATCCCCGAGTTCATCGGTCGCCTGCCGGTGGTCGCGTCGGTGACCCACCTGGACAAGGAGTCCCTGGTCTCGATCCTCAGCGATCCGCGGGACGCGTTGACGAAGCAGTACAAGCGGCTCTTCGAGATGGACGGCGTGAAGCTGGAGTTCGAGCCCGAATCCCTGGCGGCCGTTGCCGATGAGGCGATCCTGCGGGGGACCGGAGCCCGCGGTCTGCGCGCCATCCTGGAAGAGGTCCTGATGTCGGCGATGTACGAGGTGCCCGGTCGCGACGACGTTGAGCGGGTGGTCGTCACCGAGGAGACCGTCCGGTCGAACGTGCTCCCGACCATCGTCCCGCGCCCGCCCAAGCGGACACCGCGGGAGAAGAGCGCCTGAGCCTCGGTTCCCGTACCACTGCAGAACGGCGGCCCATCCCCTCGGGGACGGGCCGCCGTTCTCGTGGAGCGTGGCGTTGCGGAGCGCCGGGGTCAGCCGACGCCGCAGGCCGACTTGATGATGTCCTGCAGGTCGTTGGCGGCATCCGTGAGCTCGGTCGCGACGTCCGCGAGCTCCGTCAGCGACTTGCCCACCAGCTTGTCGGAGAGCTCCTTGAGCTTCGTGTAGTTCGCCTGGGCGGACTCCGGCAGTGCCGCCTGGACCTTGTCGGTGAAAACCCCGTCGACGTCCTGCTGCGTGATCGGACCGCTCTGGATCTTCTGCAACATCGTGGCGAACGCCGTCGCGAAGTCCGTCACGGCCTTGCACGTGTCGAGGTCGACGCTGCCGGTGCTGCGCGTGGTCTCTCCGGCCGTGGACTCACCGGTGGTCTCTGCCGGGGTGGTCTCTGCCGGGGTGGTCTCTGCCGGGGTGGTCTCGGCCGGGGTGGTCTCTGCCGGGGTGGTCTCTGTGCCGCTCGTGTCGGCGGCGGTGGGTTTCGCACCCGTCGAGATGTCGGACGGCGCGATCGGGCCGGCGCTGGTCTGGCCGACACCCACTCCACCGACAGCGGAGCCCTGCACGGTACTCCCGCAGGCGGAGAGTGCGGTGAGGGCGATCGCGGTCAGCGACGCCAGTACGAATCTGTTCTTCATCGGGTCTCCCGGTTGGTGGCCGATCGGCGGTGGCCTGGATCGTTGTCGTGCTGCTGCGCGGACGATCTGGCCCACAGCATCTCATCCGCGGACCCCGCTGCGGTGCGATACCGGCCTGGCACTCGGGACCAGTCAGCGCGGCTCGCTGTCCGTGAGCCCCCAGGTGGTCGCCAGGAGCTCGAGCGAGTGCCGGCGGACCGCCGCGCCGTGCGCGCGGGTCGACACCATCACCTCGTCGACCCCGAACCGCTCGACCAGCGCCGTGATGCCACCGGCGACCTGCTCCGCGGTACCGATCTCGTCCGTGGCGGACATGGCGTCCACCAGATCCTGCTCGGCGGGCGAGTACGGGTACTCCGCCGCCTGCTCAGCGGTCGGCATCGCCTGCAGCCGACCCGATCGCAACAGCAGCATCGACAGGGCGCCGGCTCGCGCCTCGTAGAACGCCTGCTCCTCGGTGTCCGCTGCCAGGGCGTTGACGCCGATCATCGACCACGGTGCGTCCAGCACATCGGACGGCCGGAAGGTATCGCGATAGATCTGCAGGGCGTACTCGGTGTTGCCGCCGGCTCCGGCGAAGTGATGGGCGAAGGCGAACGGCAGGCCGAGTTTCGCCGCCAGCCGGGCCGAGAAGTCGGAGGACCCGAGCAGCCAGACCGGGACGTCCGTCATCGGGGTCGCCTTGATCGCGGCGAACGGATGATCGGTCGGGAAATCCTGACGCAGGAAGTGCCGGAGCTCGGCGAGTCGGTCGGGGAAGTCGTCACCCGGGTCGGAGCGGCGACGCAGCGCGAAGGTGGTCAGCTGATCGGTTCCCGGCGCTCGTCCGAGGCCGAGATCGATTCGGCCGGGATGCAGTGCGGCGAGCGTGCCGAACTGTTCGGCGACCACCAGCGGCGCGTGGTTGGGGAGCATGACGCCTCCCGAACCGAGCCGGATGCGCTCCGTCTTCGCCGCAAGATGCGCCAGCAGCACGGGGGGCGCGGAAGAGGCGACCGCCGGCATGCCGTGGTGTTCGGCGACCCAGAAGCGGTGGTAGCCGAGACGCTCGGCCAACTGCGCGGCGGCGGTCGTGTCCTGCAACGCCGCGGAGGGAGTCTGGCCCGCTCCGACCCCGGCAAGATCGAGGATCGAGACGACCGCGGGCGCTGAACCCCCTCGGGGGGCTCGGATCTGATCACGCACGGCGGGGGACTGCTGGTCGATGCTCACTCCAGGAGCAACCGGGTACCCGGGCTGGTTCTTCCCGCACCCAGCGGCGGCCGGCGGCTGGCGGGCTCCGTCGACGGCGCTACGCTCGATCCTCGTGCCCATCGTTCCCGTCATCCCTGGGAAGCCCACCAAGATCTGGATCACCGGGTCCTCCGGCGCCGGGAAGTCGACGCTGGCCGCACGACTGGCCCGTGCGCTCGGACTCCGTCACCTGGAGCTCGACGGGCTGTACCACCAGGCGAACTGGACCCCGGTCGACCGGGACGTGATGGTCCGTCAGGTCAACCACGAGCTCGCCCAGGACGGCTGGATCATCGACGGGAACTATCACTCCGTGCTCGGCACCTCGGTGGGTGAGCACTGCGAGCTCCGGATCGCCCTGGACCTGGGGACCTGGCGGGTGCTGCTCCGCCTCACCCGCCGCACCTTCGTCCGGATGGCGTCGGGCCGGGAGCTCTGGAACGGCAACACGGAGCAGTGGCGCAACCTGCTGTCCCTCGACCCTCAGGAGAACATCCTGCTGTGGGCCTGGACGAACCGCGGGAAGTATCACGCGGCTGCCCGAGAGGCCGAGGCGGCTTCCGGCGTCGCCGGCCCGAGGTGCGTGCGATTGACATCTGCCGCCCAGGTCGAGCGGTTCGTGCGGTACCTGCGTCAGGCCTGAGACGCGTCGAACGGGGTGCGCCTGATCATCCGCACCTGCAGGATGCCCTCGGAGTCCTGCCGCTCGGCTCCGTCCTGGATGAATCCCCGGTGCATGTAGAAGGCGGCCGCGCGCGGATTGTCCCGGTAGACCCACAGCGTGGCGGGGCGGTCGCCGATCGTGGCCTGCAGCAGATCATCGGCAAGGCCGCTGCCGTAGTGCTCCTGACGGATGTAGATCGCGTAGACCTCCTCCGGCACCTGCGGATTCTCGTCGCGCGACGGTCCGGAGATGGCGACGCCGATCACCTCGCCGTTCAGCTCCGCGAGCACGTTCGTTGCGGAGCCCGCCTCGATCTGTTCGCGACGTTCCTGGGCCATCTCCGCGACGTCGACCTCGGCCAGACGCTCCGGTCCCCAGAGCCCGTCGTACGCCTCGCGCCAGCACTCCAGATGACAGGCCGCGAATGCCTCGGCGTCCTCCGGACGTGCTGCACGAACTGTCCCCTGCGAAACCATGGCACCCCTGTCGGTGTCGGTCGGGAGTGGAGCAGCATCACCAGGGTCGTCGCCCCGACGACGGACGACCCGCTGCTGTCACCGCCCTGAAGGCTAGTCGTACCCGCGATGGTGCCGGACGTCGGTCAGGTCACGATCCCACGACTGCGCCACGCACCGCTCGGGCCAGGTCGACCATCCGCTCCTTGCCCGGGGTGCCGGGGTTTCCGCCACCGCCGAAGACATAGACGGTCAGGCCCGCTGCTGTGGTGCGGCACACGGTGGTCAACAAGTCGTCGTCCTGCACCTGTTTGCCCTTCGTCACCACCTGGGTCACCGTCTGCAGACACTGCACGTCACCGTCGACGACCAGGTCGAAGATGTTCGGTTGCGCCACCACTCCCAGATCTGCGGGATCGGCCTGCGGATTGGTGACGAGCCCGGACGACTCGGCTCGGACCGCGACGACGGTGAGGAAGAACTCCAGACCGGTGTTCGTGTAGGTCCGGACGCCGGCTCCTGCCCCGCTGAAAGCGGTGCGGTAGAGCTCCGCTGTCCGGGCGTAGCTGCGTGCGTACCGATCACCCACACCTGCGCCGGCCGCGTTGTTCCTGGCCTTCGTCACGCTCACCACGTCGGTCAGAGCGCTCAGGCTCTCCGGAAGGTCGACCGCGCGGGTGTCGGCTGCCGTGGTCGAGGAGTCCGAGCCGAATCGAACGATGCCGGCCAGCGCGAGACCGCCGACGACCACAGCAGCCACGAGCATGCCGACCAGTGCCCCGAAAAGGGTGTGCCGGGTCCGCGACGTCCGGGTGGGGGCGGGTTGCTGGAGAGCCTGGGATATCTGCTGTCCACCAGCATTCCAGGACGGTCCTGCGGCCCCTTGCGACCACTGCTGCGGAGCGGGCCCCGCCGGCCACTGCTGCTCAGGGTGGTCCTGGGACCACTGCGCGGGTCGGTCCTGCGGCGGGGGAACGGTCATCGGTCGTCTCCGTCTGTCGTGGCGGTCGGCTTGCTGCACGGTAGTGCCCGGGGCTGTCGTGCGAACAGATCAGGCCGACGGGTCGGCGGGTGCGTTGCCGACCAGCGATGTCCGTCCGACCAGCGGACCGGGCCTGCGGTTCCCTCGGTACCTGCGGGTGAGCGGCCCGGGGCCGCGGTGCGGTGCGGCCGCGTCGTCGGTGCACGGTGGCACGATGGTCTTCATGCCCACCTACCGCGACTCGGGTGTCGTGCTGCGGGTGACGAAGCTCGGTGAGGCCGACCGCATCGTCACCGTGCTCACCCGTACCCACGGGCGGGTCCGGGCGGTGGCGAAGGGCGTCCGCAGGACGAGGTCGAAGTTCGGGTCGCGGCTGGAACCGTTCAGCCACGTCGACCTGCAGCTCTACGCCGGCCGGAATCTCGACATCGTCACCCAGGCGGAATCGATCGACGCCTTCGGTGGCTCCATCGGTGCCGACTACCGGCGCTACACCAGTGCGGTGGCGATGGCCGAGACCGCCGAACGTCTGACGGCAGAGGAGCGCGAGCCGAGCCTGCGGCTCTACCTGCTGCTGGTCGCCGCGCTCCGAGCGCTGACCGAGGCCGGCCGGGATCCGTCGCTGGCACTGGATGCGTTCCTGCTGCGGGCGATGGCGCTGGCCGGATGGGCGCCTGCGCTGCGGGAATGCGCACGGTGCAGCACCCCCGGACCGCATGCGGCGTTCCACATCGCAGCCGGGGGTCTGCTGTGCCCCGATTGCCGCTCGGTCGGGGCGGCGCGTCCGTCGCCGGTGTCAATGGCGCTGATGGTGGCCCTTGCCGAAGGTGATTGGGCGACCGCGGACGACACCCCCACTTCTCACCGCCGGGAGGCCTCCGGGCTGGTGGCTGCGCTGGTGCAATACCACCTGGAACGCGGGCTGCGATCGCTGCCGCTGGTGGACCGCATCGAGCCGGTGACCAGGGTGCTGCTTCCGCCGGCAACCGTTCCGCCCGCACCTGGCGTCCCCGATGAAACCTCCCAGCTCGAGGTGACCTTCCCCCGATGACGTTCCAGGCGCAGCGCTACCAGGCACCACCACCGCATCCCAGCGGCGTCCGGCCGCCGGCCATTCCCGCGGACCTGGTTCCGCGGCACGTCGCGCTGGTGATGGACGGCAACGGTCGTTGGGCGAATGCCCGCGGGCTGCCCCGCACCGCCGGCCACCAGGCCGGAGAAGCGCAGCTGATGGACGTCGTCGCCGGCTGTATCGAGCTGGGGGTCCGGCACCTGTCCGCGTACGTGTTCTCCACCGAGAACTGGGTGCGCTCGGCAGCCGAGGTGCGCTTCCTGATGGGCTTCAACCGCGACACCATCCGTCGCCGCCGGGTGGAGATGAACGACTGGGGCGTCCGGGTCCGGTGGGCAGGCCGCAAGCCGCGGCTGTGGCGCAGCGTGTTGCACGAACTGCGGGCCGCCGAGCAACTCACGGCCGACAACGACGTCCTGACGTTGACGATGTGCGTCAACTACGGCGGCCGGGCGGAGATCGCCGACGCGGCGCGGGCGATCGCCCAGGACGCGGCGGCCGGGTTGATCGACGCCCGGAAGGTGGATGAGAAGTTGTTCGCGAAATACCTCTACGCCCCGGACATGCCGGACGTCGACCTGTTCATCCGCTCCTCCGGCGAGCAGCGCACCAGCAATTTCCTGCTCTGGGAATCGGCGTACGCCGAGATGGTCTTCCTGGACACCCTGTTCCCCGACTTCGACCGGCGCGAGCTGTGGCGGGCCTGCGAGATCTACGCCGCCCGCGACCGCAGGTTCGGCGGGGCGATCTCGCAGCCGGCGCAGGACCCGGCCTGGGCGTCGAGCGACGAACCCGACGGGGGGACCCGATGAGCCTCACGCACTCCACGAAGGTGACCGAGCCCGCCGTCGCCACCCGCCGTCGGCGCTACCGGCCGGGCTCGGTCGAGATCCTCGGCGCGCTGCTGCTCGTCGGGATCGTCTTCCGCGGCCCGCTCGCTGACCTGTTCGCTGCACCCGGGATGGGCACCTGGGCGACGACGTTCGTCTCCATCTGCGTCCAGGCGGTGCCGTTCCTGGTGCTGGGGACGGTGGTGTCCGGGGCGATCGCCGCGTTCGTGCCGGCGTCGTTGTTCAAGAAGATCCTCCCGGAGCGGGCCGGACTGGCCGTCCCGGTGGCCGGAGCCGCCGGGGCACTGCTGCCCGGCTGCGAGTGCGGATCGATCCCGATCGCGAACCGTCTGATGGATCGCGGCGTCCGCCCGTCGGCGGCGCTCGCCTTCCTGCTTTCCGCGCCCGCCATCAACCCGGTGGTGCTGGTGGCCACCGCCGTGGCCTTCAGTTCCGACCTACGGATGGTGTGGGCGCGTCTCATCGCCGGCCTCGCGACGGCGGTGATCGTCGGGTTGATCTGGGAGCGCATCGGGAAGCCGGAATGGCTGACTCCCCGCCGCAGTCTCGCGCCCGAGGGGCAGGATGCCCGCGGGTTCGGGGTCTTCCTGTCGACCGTTCGGGCCGACTTCACCCAAGCGGCCGGATTCCTGGTGCTGGGTGCCATCGTCGCCGCGTCGTTCAAGGTCTTCGTGCCGAACGTCTGGATGGAGCACGTGGGTTCATCATTGGCGCTGTCGGTGGTGCTGATGGCCGTCCTGGCCTTCATGCTGGCGCTGTGCAGCGAGGCGGACGCATTCGTCGTCGCCTCCTTCAGCACCATCCCGATGGTCGGCAAGCTGGTCTTCCTGACGGTCGGACCCGCGGTCGATGTCAAGCTCGCCGCCCTGCAGGCAGGCACGTTCGGACGCCGGTTCGCCGTCCGGTTCGCACCGCTGACGATGCTGGTCGCCGTCACCGTCGGACTCGGGGTCGGCCTGGTCTTCTGGGGAGGGAGCCTCGTATGAACGAGCACGTCGGATGAACAAGGAAGCCCAGTCCGTGGTGGTCGGCCTGTTGGGTGGCCTGCTCATCGGTATCACTGTCTCCGGGAAGTTCACCTCCTACGTCCGTCCCGGGTTCGGGCCGCTGCTGATGGCGGCCGGGATCATCCTGGTGGGCATCGGCATCGTCTCGCTGGTGACCGTGGTGCGCGGAGAGGTCCGCCGGGACAGGGCGGCCGCAGGTCGGGCCGGTGCCGACGCCGGTCATCACGGCGACAGTGACAGTGCCGACCGTGACAGAGCCGACAGTGACAGAGCCGACCGGGGAGCCCACGACGCACACGGCCACCAGCACGACAGGTCGCGGGCGGCCTGGATGATTCTCGCCCCGATCCTGATGCTGGTGGTCGTCTCACCGGCCGCGTTGGGAGCAGACGCGGTCGCCCGGAGCGCTGGAGCGCAGGGTCTGGTCGGGCAGGCTCCGACCCCGATCAAGAAGACCGCCGCGGACGGCTACGCCCCGAACGACGGCAGCGGCAGTGCCGGCAGCGGATCGAGCGTCGGTCGCCGGACCATCCCGTTCGATCCGCTGCCCGCCGGGCCGAACCCGGTGATCGGGGTCAAGGACCTCGTGATGCGCGCGCTGTACGACGGCACCAACTCGGTGGCCACCACCCCGGTGACCGTCGTCGGATTCATCTCGCCGGCCGGCGACGGCTACACCGCTGGCTACACGATCGCCCGGATGGCGATCAACTGCTGCGCAGCCGACGCGAACCCGACCCGGATCCATGTCGACGGTTCGGCGCCGTTCCCGGTGAACTCGTGGGTGGCCGCTGTCGTCACCGCGCAGGAGGGCACCGCCACCGAGGCCAACAACTATGTACCGGTCGTCGAGGTGCGATCGATCGAGCAGGTCCAGCAGCCGACCGACCCGTACGAGCACTGACTCTGGAGTACGGCGCCGTTCATCGACGAAGGGAGACCGGAATGGCCGGAGTGCGTTACGAGACCGAACTGTTGAGTTCGGGCAACAACACCGGGATCGAGGTGCCGCCCGACTTGCTGGCGGAGTTGGGTGGGGGCAAGCGGCCGGCGGTCAGCGTGACGGTCTCCGGCCCGTCGGTGACCGACTTCAGCTACTCCAGCACCGTCGCGTCGATGGGTGGGAAGTATCTGATCTCGTTCTCCTCCGAGAAGCGGGCGGCCACCGGACTGGCCGGTGGTGATCCGATCACGGTCGAACTGACCCTGGACGCCGTGCCGCGGACCGTCCAACTGCCGGCCGACCTGGCAGCCGCCCTGGCCGCGGCACCCAGCGCGCAGGCGGCCTGGGAGAGGCTGGCACCCAGCGCTCGCAAGGCGCACGTCATGGCGGTGGAGTCGGCCAAGGCGGCCGCCACCCGCGAGCGGCGTGTCGCGAAGATCGCTGCCGATCTCGCCGGTTGACCCGCACGCGTTCCCGCTGGCGATGCGGGCATCCGCTGGCAACAAGGACGTCCTTGTTGCCAGCGCGAGCGCTCAACACCAGCGACAACCTCGGCGCCCGCTCGACCCGCGACACTGACGTCGGCTCAGCGGGGCGCCCGACTCACAGCCCGAGGTCGCCCTCGAACTCGGCGCCCTCGATGCGCTTCTTGACTGCCTGCAGGAAGCGGGCAGCATCGGCGCCGTCCACGTTGCGGTGGTCGTACGACAGTGCCAGGTAGGCCATCGAGCGGATCGCGATCGCGTCGTTGCCATCGACGTCCTTGATCACCACGGGACGCTTGACGATGGCTCCGGTGATGAGGATCGCCGACTGCGGCGGGGTGAAGATCGCCGTGTCGAACAGGGTCCCGACACTGCCGGTGTTGGTGACGGTGAACGTGCCGCCGGACAGCTCGTCCGGGCCGATCTTGTTGTTGCGGGTGCGCGCGGCCAGATCGCCGATCTTGCGCGCAATCCCGGCCAGGTTCAGATCGTCGGCGTTCTTGATCACCGGCACGATCAGCCCACGCGGGGTGTCGACGGCGATGCCCATGTTGACGTGTCCGTGGTACGTGAGCTCCTTGAGGTCCTCGGACAGGCTGGAGTTCACCACCGGGAAGGCCTTGGCGGCCTCGATGCCGGCCTTCACGAAGAACGGCAGGAACGTCAGCTTGACGCCCTCGCGTGCCTCGAAGCCCGACTTCGCCCTGGCACGCAGCGCGGCCACCTTCGTGACGTCCACCTCGATCACCGAGGTGAGCTGCGCGGCGGTCTGCAGCGCGGCCACCATGTTCTTGGCGATCGCCTGTCGGATCCGCGGCGTCTTCTGGGTGGTTCCGATCAAGGCGCTGGCCGCCTCGTCGGGCTTCGGGACGGACGACCCGGCCGGCGCGTCGGCTGCGGGTGCCGGAGCTGCCGGGGCGGCCGCGGCGGGTGCTGCCGCGGACTCCTTCGCCGCCTGGGCCGCCTTGACGACGTCCTCCCGACGGATCCGCCCGCCGACGCCGGTGCCGGTGATGCTCGACAGATCGACGTCGTTGTCGTGCGCCAACTTGCGGATCACCGGGGTCACGTACGAGCCGCCGGTGTCCTTGGGCGCCAGCGACTGGGTGGGGCTGGCGGCCGGCGACGCGACCGGGGCTGCCGGGGGAGCGGGCGGTGCGGTGGGTTCGACGTCCTGAATGGTCTCGTCCTCGGCTGCGGGGCCCGCATAGGACGATCCGGCTCCGCCGGAATCCACAGTCGGCGCCGATGCCGGTGGTGCGGGTGCGGCGGCCGGCTCGGGCTTCAGTTCGGGAGCGGGCTCCGGGGCAGGTTCGGGTTCGGGCTGGGGCTCGGGCTCGGACTTCTCGGCAGGTGCCGCTCCCGCGGACCCGATGATGGCCAGCTGGCCGCCGACCTCGACCGTGTCGTCCTCCTGGACCGTGATCTCCAGCAGGGTGCCGGCGACGGGCGACGGCACCTCGGTGTCGACCTTGTCGGTGGACACCTCGAGCAGCGGCTCGTCGACCGCGACCTCGTCACCGACCTGCTTGAGCCAGCGGGTGACGGTGCCCTCGGTGACCGACTCACCCATCGCGGGCAGCGTCACCGGGGTACCGGAACCACCGGACGGCTTCACATCGGCCGTCGGCTTCTCGGCAGGAGCCTCGGACTCCGTGCTGGGCGCCTCGGCCGGAGCTGCCTGCTCCGCGGGAGCTGCCTCGGGTTCGGGCTCGGCCTGCTCGGCCGCGTCGTCGGTCTGTGCCGGCTCCGCCGCTGAGTCGGCGGAATCCCCGTCCGACCCTTCCGATGTCTCGCCACCAGCAGAACCGCTGCCGTCACCGATGATCGCCAGGTCGGCGCCGACGGCTACGGTCTCGTCCTCGGCGACGAGGATCTTCTCCAGGACGCCCGAGATGGGAGACGGGATCTCGGTGTCGACCTTGTCGGTCGAGACCTCCAGCAAGGGCTCGTCGACCTCGACGGTGTCCCCCTCCGCCTTGAGCCAACGGGTGACGGTGCCCTCGGTGACGCTCTCGCCGAGGGCCGGCATCTGCACGGACTGCGACATGTATCTGTTCTCCCTGGTCGGTGCTGCTGATGAGTCTGTGCTGCTGACGAGCTGGGCTGCTGACGAGCTGTGCTGCTGACGAGCTGTGCTGCTGACGAGCTGTGCTGCTGACGAGCTGTGCTGCTGAGGGTTAGGCGGCCGGGTCTCAGTGACCGGCGTGCAACGGCTTGCCGGCCATCGCGAGCATCGACTCGCCCAGGGCCTCGTACTGGGTGGGGTGACCGTGCAGCAGCGGTGCGACGTCCTCCGGGTGGGCTTCCCAGTTGACGATCAGCTGGGCCTCGCCGAGCAACTCGCCGATCCGGCCACCGATCATGTGGATGCCGAGCACGGGGCCGTCCTTCTCGCGGACGACCTTGATGCCACCGGCGGTCTGCAGGATGTCGGACTTGCCGTTGCCGCCCAGGTTGTAGGTATAGGTCTCGACCGCGTCCTTGCCGAAGGCCTCGACGGCACCGGCCTCGGTGTATCCGACGGAGGCGATCTGCGGATCGCAGTAGGTGATCTTCGGAACGTTGCGGTCGGGGATGACGACCGGGTTCATCCCGGCGATCTCCTCAGCGACGAAGATGCCCTGCTGGAAGCCGCGATGCGCCAGCTGCAGGCCGGGGACGATGTCGCCGATGGCGTACACGTTCGGCAGGTTGGTGTGCAGTCGCTCGTCGGTGATGACGAAGCCGCGGTCCATCGTGATGCCGGCCTCCTCGAAGCCGCACCCGGCGGTGGCCGCGCCACGACCGACGGCCACCAGCAGCAGATCGGCCTTCAGCTCGTCGCCGCTCTCCAGGGTGACGGTGACGCCCGAGTCGTCCTGGGTGACGCCGGAGAACCGGGCGCCGGTCTTGAACGCGATCTTGCGTTTGCGGAAGGCGCGCTCCAGCTGCTTGGCGATCCACGGGTCCTCGGCCGGGACGAGCGAGGGGAGACCCTCGACGATCGTCACCTCGGCGCCGAGAGAGGCCCAGATGGAGGCGAACTCGACGCCGATCACGCCGCCGCCCAGCACGATGGCCTTCTCCGGGATCCACTGCAGTCCGAGGGCCTGTTCGCTGGTGATGACCCGGCCCTCGATCTCCAGACCGGGCAGGCTGCGCGAGTAGGAGCCGGTGGCCAGCACGACGTTCGTCGCGGTGTAGGTGTCGTCGCCGACCTTGACGGAGTTGGGTCCCACGAAGGTCCCGGTGCCCTCGACGACCTGGATGCCGTGGGACTTGATGATCCCCTGCAGGCCCTTCCAGTGCCGGGTGACGATGTCGTCCTTGTACTTGTGCAGGCCGGCGATGTCGACGCCGTCGTAGGTGACCTTGAGGCCGACGCCGGCCGCATGCTTGGCCTCGTCGGCGACCTCGGCCGAGTGCAGCAGCGTCTTGGTGGGGATGCAGCCGCGGTGCAGACAGGTCCCGCCGAGCTTGTCCTTCTCGATCAGCACCACCTTCGAGCCGAGTTCCGAGGCGCGGATGGCAGCGGCGTAGCCGGCGGTGCCACCGCCCAGGACGATCAGGTCGACGTTCGTGTCCGTCATGGTGTTCGATGCGCTCCTTGCGGTGGTGGGGCGGTGATGCCGTGGGTGTCGGCAGGGCGCTCGGCGAGGACCGGGTGGGTCCGTTCGCCGAGAGCACCCTCCATCTTGTCATTGGCGCCGCAGAGCAGCACGTCCGGCTCCGGTGCGTTCGCGCAACGCTGATCCGGTGCCCGCAACGGTCTCGTCCGACACCCGTTGCTCAGCCGTCGAGGACGTCGAGGTGCACGGTGACGGGGTCGCCCAGTTCGATACCCTCACGCAGGTACACGGCCTTCTTGATCGGCAGCACGTACGGCGCATCGTCCTTGCCGGGGAAGATCGAGGTCCGCCAGCGACTGCTGCCCACGAGCACCGTCACCCTCACCGACCCGAACCCACGGCGCGGCCCGCCGGCGGTCAGGTCGCGGATGTGGTCCGAGAGGTCCTGCGGGAGGGAAACCAGGAACCAGCCCTCCTCGACGCGGGCATCCCATTTCCACAGCGGCGCGGTGAATGTCGCGCTCAGCGATGCGTGCATGGTCGACATTCTGACCGGCCACCACGACACCGGCCGGCGGCCCCGGCGGTTGCGGCCCAGTGAGCGACCCGACTGCCCTGCGACGCGCTCGCGGCAATTGCCTCGATCAGCCGGTTCCGCCGGGCCCGTACGGCAGGATGTCCGTCATGGGGTGGTTTGCACGCAGGAAGAAGTCGTCGCAGTCGACGTCCGAGCGACGGCAGAGCACAGACGCGCTCACCGAGTGGTTGCTCGCGCACCGCGGGGTCGAGGCCTACGTCGAACCGAAGACCGCCTTCACCGAGAACACCGTCGTGCTGATCGCGCACGACGGCGAGTTCATCCGTCGCCGGACTCCCTCGCCCGAGGCGGCCAAGCAGTTCGCGCGGAAACACGGCATCCCGATCTACGACGCGACCGTGGTCGGCTATCCGCAGCGCATGCGCGACTTCTCGCGCAGACAGACCATCCTGCGGCAGCGTCAGGAGCGCGGCGAGGCCGTCGGCGACTGAACCGGGTGCTCGCTGCGGCGAGGACTACCGTCGAAATGGTGCCGGTCGCAGGAGAGAAGACGTGCGCGACCTGTGGTCGCCGGATCACCTGGCGCAAGAAATGGGCCGACAGCTGGGACGAGGTCAAGTACTGCTCGCAGAGGTGCCGCATCCGCCGTCCGACGAGCGTCGATGCCGACCTCGAGCGGTCCATCCTGGACCTGCTGGCGCAACGGAAACACGACGCCACCATCTGCCCGAGCGAGGCGGCGCGCGCGGTCGGCGGCGACGCCTGGCGGGACCTGATGGAGCCCAGCCGGCAGGCTGCTCGTCGACTGGTGGCGCAGGGACGGATCGAGATCGTCCAGCGCGGGAAGGTGGTCGATCCGTCGACTGCCAGAGGCCCCATCCGGTTGCGGTCGACCGACGATCCGGGCAACCCGGCCACGTCCTGATCCGCCGGCCGGGTGTCGCCCGCCGGCCCGTTGGGCATGGGACGGACGGTCCCGCCCGCGCGGCGCGGACCGTCGAGTCCGCGAACCACACCAGCGAAAGTGGAGAACATTGGCAGCCGAGCAGCACCCGCGCGAGCGCCGCGACAGTGCCCAGGGGACCGGCCAGGACGGTGGAACGGCGCTGATCGTGTTCGGCGCGTCCGGCGACCTGTTCGAACGTCTGCTGGTACCCGGTCTGGGGACGCTGCTGCGCACCGAGTCGGCCCCGTCCGTCAGGTTGATCGGCACCGGCCGGAGCGAGGTCTCCGACGACGAGTGGCGGGACAAGGTCTCCGCGTCGTTGCTGGCTGATGACGAACAGGATGCCCACCCGGCAGCGATCGACGATGTACTCCGCTCGACGAGGTACCTCCAGGGCGACCCCACCGAACCGCAGCATCTACGGGATCTGCTGGACGCCGCCGACGGCCGCACCCCGGTGCTGTATTTCGCCCTGCCACCGGCGGTGGTCGACGACATCGTGGGTGCGCTCGAAGACGTCGATCTCCCGGCGGACACCGTGCTGGCCTTCGAGAAACCGTTCGGTACCGACGCCCGATCCGCTGCGGCACTCACCGAGAAGGTGCATGCACTGGTCCCCGAGGATCGGGTGCATCGCACGGACCACTTCCTGACCCGCTCCCAGGTACGTGGCCTGCTCGGACTGCGCTTCGCCAGCGGTCTGCTGGGTCCGGTCTGGAGCAGCGAGCACATCAACTCCGTCGAGATCGTCTATGACGAGACGCTGGCCCTGGAGGGTCGGGCGCAGTACTACGACGGCGCCGGCGCCCTGGTCGACATGATCCAGAGCCATCTGCTGCAGGTGCTCGCCCTGATCACGATGGAACGGCCTGATCTGCTGGAGCCGACCGCGTTCCGCGACCGCATCAGCGAAGTGCTGGCTGCCACGACGATTGCGGGCGACGACCCGCAGGCCTCGACCCGGCGGGGGCGGTACGTCGCCGGCGAGGTCGAGGGCAAGCAGGTTCCCGGCTATCTCGAGGAGGACGGCGTCGAGAAGGACAACGACACCGAGACCCTTGCGGTCATCCAGGTCGCCGTGGACACCGACCGGTGGCGCGGCGTTCCCATCCTGCTGCGCTCGGGCAAGGCCATCGGAGATCCACGTCAGGAGATCAGGGTCGAGTTCCGCGTGCCGGAGCAGACCATCGACGGGCTGGGCGAGCAGACGGCGCCGTCGGTGCTGCGCATTCCGCTCAAGGACGGCGACGCGAGCCTCGAACTGCCGATCACCTCGGCCGACAACCCGGTGCGGGTGGCGAAGCTGGAGATGTCCGGCCCGCCCCCCAGCGGACAGCTCGACCCGTACGGTGCGGTGCTGGCAGGTGTGCTGAACGACGATCCGCTGTTCTCGGTCCGCGAGGACGCCGCAGTCCGCTGCTGGGAGATCATCGAGCCGGTGCTGCGGGCGTGGCAGGCCGGCGAGGTCCCGATGGACGACTACCCGGCCGGCAGTGCCGGACCCGACAGCTGGACCTGACCCCGAAGTTCGCGGACCTGACGGTCGTTTGGTCGCCACGTTCGCGGTCGTGACGGTCGTTTGGTCGCCACGTTCGCGGACCTGTCGGTCGTTTGGTCGCCACGTTCGCGGACCTGACGGTCGCTGGGACCCGACGTTCGCGGTGGTCATGGTCGGTACGACTCGGATCCGCGCCTCCGGGAATCATTTCCGGCATCCGGTCGTTGATCAGGTCGGCGGCCCTGGACATGCCCCGGGTACCACCCCTTTCGCCGCTACGAGCGGCCACGTGCCGAGAGGCGCACTGGCAGGGCCGTCGCCGACAAGAGTGTTCGTGGACCCAGGTTCACCAACGCCGCGGTCGACAATGCACGGAGCCGCCGGACATCAGTCCGGCGGCTCCGTGCGTTTTCGGGGTACTCCCGAGGGATCAGCTCACCGTGCGGCGAGATCGGCCAGCGTCGCGAGCAGCGTGCGGACCGGAACCCCGGTACCACCCTGGGTGGTGTAGCCGTAGGTCGCGCCGCCGTTGAACGCCGGCCCGGCCACGTCCAGATGAGCCCACTGCACGCCGTCGGCGACGAAGTGGCCGAGGTAGTGACCGGCTACCAGCATTCCGCCGTAGCGGTTGTTCGAGATGTTCTGCAGATCAGCGAGGTAGGAGTCCAGCCCCTCGCGCAGGTGTTCCGGCAACGGCATCGCCCAACCGTCCTCGCCGCACTCCCGCGCCAGCTCGGCGACCCGGTCACGGAGTTCGTCGGTTCCCATCACGCCCATCGTGCGGTCGCCGAGCGCGACCAGCTGGGCGCCGGTCAGGGTGGCGGTCTCCAACAGGTAGTCCGGCCCGTCCTCACAGGCCCGGACGATCGCGTCGGCCAGCACGATGCGACCCTCGGCGTCGGTGTTGAGGATGTGCGAGGTCGTCGCCTGCTGACCGCGCGGGGCGTAGTGGGTGATGACGTCGCCCGGTCGGTAGGCGCTCCCGGAGGGCAGGTTCTCGGCGAGCGGGACGGTGGCGGTCACCGCGATCGGCAGGCCGAGCGCCGCGGCACCGATCACCGTGGCCACCACGGCGGCGGCGCCGGCCATGTCGGAGGTCATGTCCGGCATACCGGGCCCCGGCTTGATGGAGATGCCGCCCGAATCGAAGGTGATGCCCTTGCCCACCAAGGCGACCGAGGTCCTGGCCCCGCGCGGCGCATAGCTGATCCGCACCAGGCGCGGCGGCCGGACGGAACCGGAGCCGACCGCGAGGATGCCGCCGTAGCCGCCCTTGGCCAACGCCTTCTCGTCGAGCACCTGCACCTTGAGCCCGGCCGTCTCGGCGGCGGCACGGGCCCGCTCTGCGAACGACGCGGGGAACAGATCGTTCGGGGCGGTGTTCACCAGGTCCCTTGCCAGCAGGACACTTTCGGCGGTGACGACCGCGCGCTGCAGCTCGTCCTTCGCTGCCTTGGCCGCGCTCGGGACGACGAGCCGGACGGTCCGCACCGCGGCCTTCCTCGCACCCTTGTAGGCCTCGAACTGGTAGGAGCCCAACAGCAGACCCTCGGCGGTCGCCGTCAGGTCGACCGCCGACAGCGTGGTTGCCACCGTGCGCAGTCCTGCCACCGCCCTGGCAGCCACCCCCGCAGCTCGTCGAACTCGTTCCGGGGTCAGCTTCTCCACCTCGCCGAGGCCGACCAGGACCAGCCGATCCGCAGCGACCAGGTCGCCGCCCGGCAGTGTCGCGACGTCGCCCGGGCGACCGGTGAGTCCGGCCAGGGCGGCGGCATCGGTGATCGCCTGCCACGGCGACTCGGGGGTCGGTTCGTGGGTCAGCAGCGGCCCTTCGGCGCTGGCGTGCACGCCGACGATCAGGGCATCGGCTTTGATCCCGGCAGGGGCGGAGGTGGTCAACGAGAGGGTGGTGGTGCTGCTCGGCACGGGCGCGTCTCCTGGGGTGGTGGTCGGCTGCTGCTCGATCTCTGGGACGAGCGGGTGGTCCGGCACGACGATAGTCCCGTCCGCCGCAGGTGGTGGTGCGACCGGCGCAGCGTCCGGCGCACAGGACGGCCGTCCGTCCACGGCGCGCCGCGTACGTTCGAACGATGCCCCGCACGCTGAGCGTCTCCGACTCGATCGTCATTGCCGCCGAGCCCCAGGAGCTGTACGACCGGATCAGTGATCCGACGGCGATGGGTTCGTGGAGCCCGGAGAACCAGGGCGCCGTCGTCGACGGTCATGATGCGGGATCGCCGACCGGCACGGTGGTCGGGACGTCGTTCGTCGGCACGAATCGGCGCGGCAGGGCGACCTGGGTGACGCGGTGCACCGTGACCGCCGCGGATCCGGGCCGTCGATTCGCCTTCCGGGTCCACCGGATCGGCCTGCGCACGCCGCGCTTGAACGCGTCGATCGCCAGTTGGGAGTACCGCTTCGACGCGGACCCCACCGGCGGCACCCGGGTCGTCGAGGTCTGGACGGACGACCGTCGCTGGCCGGACGCGCTCGCCGCCGTGTTCGACCGGATCGCCACCGGCGGAAGCTCGTTCGCCGACTTCCAGCGACGGAACATCGCCTCGACGCTGAAGCGGTTGAAGGCGGTCTTCGAGGGCTGAGCGTCATCCGGCGTGCCGGGATCGCCGCGGCGGCGGGTCGGCTGAACCGTGCATGTCGGACTGCGCGGGCGATACGGTGGGCGCCATGTCCCCAGCGTCCGAACCGCTCGCACTCCTGCACTCGCCCCTGCACGCGTCCCACGTCGCGCTGGGCGCGACGATGGCGCCGTTCGGTGGCTGGGAGATGCCCATCCAGTACCAGGGCGGTGGCGTCATCGCCGAACACACCGCGGTCCGCGAAGCGGTCGGTATCTTCGACGTCTCGCATCTGGGCAAGGCCACCGTCACCGGGCCGGGTGCTGCCGCGTTCGTCAACGCGACGCTCTCGGCCGATCTGCGGAAGATCGGGCCGGGTCAGGCTCAGTACACCTTGTGCTGCACCGGGACCGGGGGAGTGACCGACGATCTCATCGCCTACCTCGTCTCGGATGACGAGGTCTTCCTGGTGCCGAACGCCGCCAACACCGCGAAGGTCGTCGCTGCCCTGCAGGGGGTCGCGCCCGAAGATGTCGAGGTGCTCGACCGGCACCGTGAGTACGGCGTGATCGCCGTCCAGGGTCCGCAGTCGGCGGCGGTCCTGTCCGCGGTCGGGCTGCCGACCGAGCTGGGTTACATGTCGTGGCAGGACGCCACCTACGAGGGTCTCCCGGTGCGCGTCTGCCGCACCGGCTACACCGGCGAGCGGGGTTATGAGTTGCTTCCGGCGTGGGACGTCGCCCGGCCGCTGTGGGACGCGCTGCTGGTCGCTGCTGCGCCCCTGGGTGGTCGCGCCGCTGGGCTCGGTGCCAGGGACACCCTGCGGACCGAGATGGGCTACCCGCTGCACGGTCAGGACCTGTCGACCGAGATCACCCCGGTCCAGGCCCGGGCCGGCTGGGCGGTCGGCTGGAAGAAGGACGCATTCTTCGGCCGGGACGCCCTGATCGCCGAGAAGACCGCCGGACCGACCAGGACACTGCGCGGTCTCGTCGCCCTGGACCGCGGCATCCCCCGGGCCCACCAACAGGTCAAGGGCCCCGACGGGCGCGCGCTCGGCGAGATCACCTCCGGTACGCACTCGCCCACCCTCGGCAAGGGGATCGCGTTGGCATTGATCGACACCGCTGCGGGGATCCAGGACGGCGACGAGCTGATCGTCGACGTCCGCGGTCGTCCGCTCCGCGTGCAGGTGCAGGCGCCGCCCTTCGTGGAGTCGCACGTCCGCTGACGGTCGTCGTGCGGCGAACCCGACGCTAGGACGTCCTACTATTCGCGATATCGTGGCGTCATGACTGATCAGGCCGTGCAGTTCCGTCGTGAAGCGAACCCGTCACCCGTCACCGACGAGCGGCTCGCGGAGATCTTCCGGGCGCCCGGTTTCGGTGTCCACTTCACCGACCACATGGTGCTCATCGAGTGGGACGCCCAGCAGGGCTGGCACGACGCACGGCTGGTTCCGTACCAACCGTTCACGATCGATCCCGCGATGATGGTGCTGCACTACGGCCAGGAGATCTTCGAGGGGCTGAAGGCGTACCGCCAGCCCGACGGCAGCGTTGCCGGCTTCCGGCCGGAGCGGAACTCCGCACGGCTCAACTCCTCGGCCACCCGGCTCGCGATGCCGGAGCTGCCCGAGGAGCTGTTCCTGCAGTCTCTGCGCGAGCTGGTGACCGCCGACAAGCGGTGGGTGCCCTCCGCCCCCGGCCAGTCGTTGTACCTGCGCCCCTTCATGTTCGCCTCCGAGGTCGGTCTCGGGGTGCGGCCGTCGTCGAAGGTCACCTACTGCCTGATCGCCTCACCGGCCGGCAGTTACTTCAAGGGCGGCAAGGAATCCGTGACCGTGTGGCTGTCGACCGAGTACGTCCGGGCGGCCCCCGGCGGAACCGGGGCCGTCAAGACCGGCGGCAACTACGCGGCTTCGCTGATCGCCCAGGCCGACGCCGCCACCAAGGGGTGCGACCAGGTCGTCTGGCTGGATGCCGTCGAGCGCAGGTGGATCGAGGAGATGGGCACCAACAACTTGTGCTTCGTCTTCGGTACGCCCGACGGTCAGGTCGAGATCGTCACACCCGAGCTCAACGGATCCCTGCTGCCCGGTATCACCCGCGACTCGGTGCTGCAGGTCGCACGTGATCTCGGCTTCACCGCCACCGAGCGGCGGATCTCCACGGACGAGTGGGAGAAGACGATCGACGCCGGCGAGATGACCGAGGTGTTCGGCTGCGGGACCGCCGCCGTGCTCACCCCGGTGGGCGGCGTCAAGTACGACGGCGGCCAGTTCGCCATCAACGGCGGCGTCACCGGGGAGGTCACCACCCGGCTGCGTGATGCCCTGGTCGGCATCCAGAACGGCACCGCTCCCGACGCGCACAGCTGGCGCGTCACCCTCGCCGACTGATCGCGCCACACCGCACCCAGGGAACTGCCGATGGCCACCATCCACCGCACGACGACGTCGCCCGGCAAGCTCGAGACGCTCGCCGGCCGGCTGCCGACACGGTCTTCCTGGATCAGCCCGGCGCGCTGCTGACGGGGACGGCGGTCCCCAGGCCCAGAACGTGTCCGACACGCTCGATGCGGCGGTGACCGTGGAACCGGCGACGATCGCGGACCTCCGAATCGGTGGCCCGGCACGCGACGAGGGTGAGGCGACCGTGCTGCCCGTTCGGGTGGCAATCGCAGGGCGCCTGCTCCACCTGCATCGGGTGATGCTGGCCGAACCGGTGATCGGACCGCGGGTGCTGGCACCGGTGTCTGCAGCGGTGGACGCCGACGGTCGTGCCGCCGGTGACGTGCGGATGGCGGTCGTCAGCATTCGATGACTGCTGGGCATTCTCCGGAACCCGCCCCGGACATGCGAAAAGGCAGCGATCCCAGCGGGATCACTGCCTGATCGACTCTCCTACGCCGCGGAAGGTGCCGGAGAAGAAATGCCGGCAGAGGCGGGCCGGTGTGCGGCTGGATCAGCCGCGGGTGACCTTGCCGGCCTTGAGGCACGAGGTGCAGGCGTTGACCTTGCGCACCGTGCCGGGGGCGATCAGCGCACGCACCGACTGGATGTTCGGGTTCCACCGGCGATGCGTCCGCCGGTGCGAGTGCGACACACTCATCCCGAAGCCCGGGCCCTTGCCACACACGTCACACACGGCAGCCATCTCGGCTCACTCCCACTTCCAGGCGTTCGCGGGTCTTGCTCGCGCGATCGCGTTGTCGATTGAATGTTCGGATCTTCGGTACCGCTGACCTGCAGCTCCACCGGATCGGGAGCAACAGAAGAGCCCGACGGTGACATCAGCTGACATGCCAGCTGACCCGGTCGATGTCGGGCAACCCCCTCACGATACCCGGAGCGCGTTGATCAGTACAAACTGCCGTGACCAGCTGCGGCCAGGCGACGGTTCAGCGCCAGGCGCCTAACAGAGACCGGGCGTGGTCGGCGAGTGCGCCCTGCAACCGCGGTCCGAAGCTGACCCGGCCGACCCCGATGGCCCTGAAGTGCGCCAGGTCGTCGTCACCGGGGTGGGCGATGCCGTTGAGCGGCAGGGGTAGCGCGGAGACCAACTGCTGCCAGATGTCGTCCGGGTGCACACCGACCGGGTAGAGCACATCGGCGCCGGCCTTCGCGGCGCGGTCCAGTCGGTCGATCGCATCGGCGACCCGCTCCGGGGTGGTCTCCACCCGCAGCAGCACATCGGTGCGGGCGTTGATCACCACGTGCACGCCGGACGCGTCGGCGGCGGCGCGGAGGGCGCCGACGAGATCGGCGTGCTCCTGCGGATCCCGGCGCCGGCCACCCTGGGAGTGGACGGTGTCCTCGAGGTTCAGCCCGACGGCGCCCACCTCCAGCAGGCCCTCGATGAGCCGGGCGGGTTCCTGTCCGTAGCCGGATTCAATGTCCACCGAGACCGGGATGTCGACGGCCGGGATGATCTGCCGCAGCCGGGTGAGCAGCTCCTCGAACGTCATGCCCTCGTTGTCGGCGCGGCCGATCGAGTCGGCGACCGGATGGCTGCCGACGGTCAGGCCTGCGAATCCGGCCTCCGCGGACAGCGCTGCGGACCAGGCATCCCACACGGTCGGCAGGACCACCGGATCCCCGGGACGGTGCAGGGCGAGCAGCACATCGGCGCAAGCGGCCAGGGCGGTGGGGGTGTGGTCGGTCATGCCCGTCACAACCGAGCCTGCCGACCGGATGTTCCGCGCAGCTTCGGAACTCCGGACGTCGGAGCGTCCAGCCGGAGCGGTGAAACCGGCGATCGCCATGACGAAACCGTGGTGAAACTCCCTCGGATGAAGCTGATGGGAGTCGGCAGCGCCACGCCGACGCGCCCGGTCACGGGCAGCTCACCTTCCTCAGTTCAGGAGTCCCATGATGAAATCCTCGACCACGTCAGCCCTGGCCGTCGACGCGCACGGCCTGGTCAAGCAGTTCAAGGGCGTCCGCGCGGTCGACGGGATCGACCTGCAGGTGCCCGCCGGCCAGGTCTTCGGTGTGCTCGGACCGAACGGCGCCGGCAAGACCACCACCATCCGGATGCTCGCCACCCTGCTGCGCATCGACGCCGGCACGGCGACGATCTTCGGGCACGACGTCGCCACCGAGGGCCACATCGTGCGGCAGCTGATCGGCGTCACCGGGCAGTACGCGTCGGTCGACGAGAAGCTGAGTGGCCGGGAGAACTTGCGGCTGTTCGCGCGGATCCACGGCCAGTCCGGCAAGCAGGCGTCCGTCACCGCACTGGATCTTCTCGAGCGCTTCGGGTTGACCGAGGCCGCCGACCGCCCGTTGTCGCAGTTCTCCGGCGGGATGCGTCGCAGGCTCGACCTGGCGGCGAGCCTGATCTCCCGACCACCGCTGATCTTCCTCGACGAGCCGACCACCGGTCTGGACCCGCGGACCCGCGGGCAGATGTGGGACACCATCCGGGATCTGGTCCGTCAGGGCTCCACGATCCTGCTCACGACCCAGTACCTGGACGAGGCCGATCAGCTGGCCGACCGGATCGCCGTCATCGATCGCGGCCGGAAGGTGGCCGAAGGCACGTCGTCCGAACTGAAGTCGTCCATCGGATCGTCAACGCTCGCGGTGGGCATCACCGATGCCGATCGCATCGACGAGGCCGTCGGCATCGTCTCGGTCACGTTGGACCGGGCCGCGACCAGATCACCCGAGTCCGCCAGGTTGGTGGTCCCGCTGCGGACGTCGGACGAGACCGTCACCGCGTTGATCGCCTTGCGCGACAGGGGGATCGAGGTCTCCGAGATCAAGGTCCAGGAACCCACGTTGGACGAGGTCTTCCTGGCACTGACCGGCGAGCCCACCCACGACGACGACGCCGGCGCCGCCCAGCCGGCGGCCTGATCGTCATCCCGCCACACCACAACCCATCCTCCCTGCAGCCTTCCCAGGAGTCATCATGACGATCACCGACACCCGCGCGGCAGACGCCGCACCGGCCCGCACCACCCAGCCTCCCGCCCACCTGCCAAGCCACGTCGGCCTGCGGGAGACCGTCCGTCAGACCTGGCTGATGGCCGGCCGAACCTTGATCAAGATGCGGCGCAACCCCGAGCAGTTCATCGATGTCGCGATCCAGCCGCTGCTGTTCACCGCCATGTTCGGCTTCATCTTCGGCGGCGCGATCGCGGGTGGCGTCAGCGCCTACCTGCCGCTGCTGATCCCCGGCATTCTCGTCCAGACGGCACTGACCACCTGCATGGCCACCGGCGTCACCCTGCGCGACGACATGGACAAGGGAGTCTTCGACCGGTTCAAGTCGCTCCCGATGTCCAGGATCGCGCCGCTCGCGGGGCCGGTGCTGGCGGACTCGGTGCGCTACGTCATCGCGACGGTGCTCACCTTCGCCACCGGTTTCGCCATGGGGTACCGCCCCGGCGGCGGGTTCTGGGGGGTCCTCGGCGCGTGCGCGCTGATCATCGTCTCCGCCTGGTCGCTTGCCTGGATCTTCACTTTTCTCGGCACCGTGATGAAGTCGGCCCAAGGACTGTCCGGGGTGTCGATGATGATCCTGTTCCCGCTCACCTTCCTGTCCAACGCCTTCGTGCCGGCCGACTCGCTGCCCGGCTGGCTCAAGGCGTTCGTCAACGTGAACCCGGTGTCGCACATCGTCTCTGCCACCCGCGACCTGGCCAACGACGGCCGGATCACCGGTCAGGTCGGCTGGGCGCTGTTGGGCTGCGTCATCGTCGTGGGGATCTTCGCCCCGCTGGCTCTGCGCAGCTATCGGCGTCAGCTCTGACGCCCGAGCCATCAGCCTCCCGAGGACTCGGCCGCCTCCGCGATGCTCCCTGCGCGCCTCCACTGCGCGGGGAGCATCGTGCGTACGGCTTGGACCGCCTGCTCGGGGGAGAAGTCCGCCGAAGCGCGCCTGGCCTCGTCGAAGAGCGCGCCGGCCGTTGCCCGTGCGTCCTGTTCCGCCCGCTCCGGTGAGAGCTGCGGCCAGGTCCGGCTGGGCGAGAGTCGCTCGGCCAGTGCGAGCAGCTGCACGGCGCGATCGGGATCCAGTGGCAGCAGCCACAACCCGACTGCGCGGGTCACCGCTCCGGTGACGGGGATGTCCAGGCCGCCGAAGAGCGGCGCCGCACCGACCTTCGGCGGCTGGTCGATGATCCGGAAGAGCTTGTGGCAGAGCTGATCAGCCTGCTCCGTGATCTCCGAGCGGGCGTCGTGACGCACGTGCGCGATGACACACAGGGCCTCCATCGACAGCGTCCACGGTTCCAGCCCGGACTCGCCCATCTGGTCCTCGCGCACCAGCGCCTCGCGGGTGGCCTGCCGCCACTGCTCGAGCCCGCCGCTGAGGTCACCCCCGGCGAGCAGGAGCTCGGCACGGGTCGCCGTCACCAGCGGCTGCAGCGCCCCCAGCTCGTCCGTGAGGTTCGTGGCCTCCCCCGCCATCACGGCCTGCGCCAGTTCCAGCTCGCCGGCATGCAGATGTCCCAGTGCGATGCCGAACTTCGCCTGCCAGACATCACCCCAGGCGCCGATCCGGGCGAGCATCGGTTGCACATCCCGCAGGTGCAGGCTCGCCTCCTGGAACCTGCCGGTCTGCATCAGCACCTCGCCGAGCCTCGCCCTGGCCATCGCAGCGAGCCAGGGGCTGGCGTCCCGGGGGATCACCCGGACCGACAGCTCGGTGACCTGCAGGGTGCGCTGGATGTCGCCCAGGTTCTCCCACCACTGACCGGCGAGCAGAGCGGCGGCGGTCACGACATACGGGTTACCGCCGGCCAGCGCCAGATCCGCCTCGGTCCCCTCGAAGCGGCGGAACTCGCCGGATCGCGCCAGCACGATGGTCAACGCGTCCAGTTGGTCGGCGACGGCAGGTGCGGGTCGACGCCGCAATGCGACGGTCGCCCGGACACCGGTACGGCCGGGCGACAGCATCGACGACAGGGCGATCATCATCAGCACGGCGCGCAGTCGCCGCTCGTCCTCGTCGTCGAGGTCCCGCAGATCGGGCAGCGCCCGACGCACCACCTCGAACACCGGATCGGTGAACGATCCGGCCCGGGTGTAGGCGGATTCGATCAACCAGAGGCTGGACAGCACCAGGAAGATCCGCTGGACCGCTGCCACGTCGTCGGCCTCGACGGCCCAGCGCAGCGCCGCGACCAGATTGTCCTGCTCCTCGCGCACCCAGTCGATGATCGCGAACGGCTCTGGACCGTAGAGCTCGGCCGCCCGGTCGCAGCCGGCGGCCGCCCACCGCACGATCGCGGCCCGGATTTCGACGAGCGGCAAACCGTCCATCCGGCCCAGGGCGAACTCCCGCACCGTCTCCAGGACGCGCAGCCTGGACACCTCCCGCCGGCCCGGCCCGACGACCATGGACTGGGCGACGAGTTGCTCGATCACGTCGAGTGTGTCCGACTCCGGCAGCAGGTCGGCGAGCACGGACTCCGCTGCGTCCAGACCGACACCGTCCGCGAAACCCGACAGGATGCGCAGTGCCTCCCGCTGCGGGCCGTCCAGCAGCTGCCAGCTCCAGTCGATGACCGCCTCGAGGGTGCGATGGCGTTCCGGCGCCGTCCGGGATCCGCCGCGCAGCAACGCGAACCGGTCGTCCAACCGGCGGTCGATCTGCACGACCGACAGCACCCTGGTGCGGGCCGCGGCCAGTTCGATGGCGAGCGGGAGACCGTCGAGTCGGGCGCACAACCGGTCGACTGCAGCGTGTTCGAGGTCGGTCCAGTCCAGCACCGGATGTCCCGCGTCGACCGCACGCCGGGTGAACAGCTCGACCGAGGTCGCCCGGTCCAGTTCGGGCAGTAGATGCACGGCTTCGCCCGGGAGCTGCAGGGGTGCTCGACTGGTGACGAGGATTCGCAGGTCGGCCGATGCGGCCAACAGGTCGGTCACGGTGGCCGCGGCGTCGTCGAGCAGGTGTTCGCAGTTGTCCAGGATGAGCACGGCGCCCTGCCCGAGAGCGGCGACGGCGCCCGGGATCGATCCCTGTTGGCCGGCGCGCAGCCTGGCCAGCTGCGCGGGCCGCGCTTCCCAGACGCCGAGCACGGTGCTGATCTCGGTGATCGTCGCCGCCGGACCGCTGATGCCCGCCAGCGGCACGAACACCACGGTGGAAGCGTCCACCGCCGATCCGACCAGGTGGGCCAGGGTGGTCTTGCCCAATCCGCCGGGGCCGACCACCGACACGAGCCGTCGACGTCCCAGCAGGGAGAGCAGCTCGCGGACGTCGTCGTCCCGGCCCAGCAGCCCGGACGTCGGGTGGCGGACACCGGTGCGGGTGGTGGGTTGATCGGCGCGCAGCAGAGTGGTCTGCAGCAGGGTCAAGGATGCATCCGGATCCAGTCCGAGCTCGTCCCGCAGCTTCCTGCGGAACTCCTCCAGGTGATCGAGGGCGGCAGCAGTTCCGGCCCCTGCGGCGATCCCGCGGATGATCTCCACCCGGACCTCCTGGTCCCACGGATCGGTCCCGGCCGCCGCGGCGAGCGCCGGAGCAGCGGCGGCGTGATCGCCGAGTCGGGCGGTCGCGATGCCCAGGATCCGTTGTGCCCGTTGATGATCGATCACCCGATCGATGATCAGGTCGGCCAGCACGCCCGCGCCTGCACCGCTGGTGTCGGCGTGCTGCCAGAGCTCCAGGACCCGCCGTGCGTGGGTCACCGCGGCCGCCGGGTCGCCGGCGCTCAACGCGCTCGTCGCAGAGTGCGCTGCGGCGGTCGCGGCAGGCACGTCGATCTCGTCCGGGGCGAGGCCGCAGCGGTAGCCGGGGCCGCTGCGGACGACGATGTCGCCGACCTGTGACCGCACCCGGGAGACGAGAATCTGCAACGATTTGCGGGGATGCTCGGGGAGCTCGTCACCCCACAGCGTGTCGATCAGCGCGGAGTCCGACAGGCCGCGGTCGCCGGCGCCGACCAGAGCAGCGATCAACTCGGTGCCGCGTCCCGGGGGCAGTGGCTGCCCGTCGAACGCGGGCCGGCCGAGCAACTGCAGGCGAACGGACACCCCCGCAGCGTAGTCAGCTCGCACGGGTCCGGGGTGCGGTGAGCGGCGGCCGCGGACGGTCATGATGGATGCTGTCCGTGGAAGCATCACGGGTCGAGCTGCAGGAGGTACCGCCCGATGGCAGGTCTCATGTTCGGTGTCGCCTCCACAGCGCTGTCGGTGGACGGTGCGGACGGGGCAGGGGAGGCTCCCCGCGCCGACACCGTGTGGGACACCTTTGCTGCAGCGGGACGGACCGCGGACGGGACCGGCCCCCGATCCGCTCCGGCGCAACGGATCGAGACGCTGCTGCCGCCCGTGCAGGAGCTCGGCGTGCGCGAGTTCCGGTTCGGCGTCAACTGGGCCAGGGTCCGGCCGGACGGGGTGCACACCGAACAGGCCGCCCTGGACTCCTACGAGCGGTGGGTCGATCTGCTGCTGGGCGCCGGGATCGAGCCGGTGCTCACCCTGCACCACGGTGACCTGCCGCTGGAGTTGATGTTGGGCGGTGGGTGGTTGGAGCGTGACACCTCGGCGTTGTTCGGGGAGTACGCGGCGGACGTCGCCGGGCGGCTGGGTGATCGCGTCAGCCGGTGGGTCACGATGGTCGATCCGTTCGGAACGGCCTTCCACGGCTACGGATTCGGGGTCGATGCACCAGGAATCGTTTTGCTGGGCGGCGCTTTCACCGCCCTGCACCACGCACTGTTGGGTCACGGCACCGCCGTCGACGCGATCCGTACCGCCGCCGGTCGAGAAGTGCGGGTGGGGCCGCTGGCCGACCACACGGTGGCCGATCCAGCGACACCCTCCGACGCGGATCGGACCGCCGCGGCCTGGTACGACAGCTTTCACAACGAGCTGGTGGCCGGCGCTGTGCTCGACGGCCACTACCCGGCGGCCTTCGACCATCTCCCCGGTGCGGCCCTGGACGCGGCGGCGCCGGAGGACGCAGCGGTGATCTCGGCCCCGCTGGACTTCTACGGCGTGCGCTTCGAGTTCGGCCGGACGATCGCGGCTGCCCAGGACAACTCATCGGTGCCGTTCAGCATGGTCGAGCCGGACGACGTCGAGCTGACCGCAGCCGGCTGGCCGGTCCGGGCCGACGACCTGCACCGCTCACTGGTGATGCTGCACCGGCGCCATGCGCTGGTGCCGCCGATCCGCGTCGAAGTCGGTGCCTCCTTCACCGGTCCCGGGGAGGACGAGCGACGCGCCCGTCACCTTCGTGAGCACCTGGAGGCGACCGAAAGTGCTGTCCGGCAAGGGGTACCGGTCGAGAGCTTTGCCTACGGCCATCTCACGGACGGCTGGGAGTTCGGGGACGGGATGACGAGACCGTCCGGCCTGATCGCGGTGGATCCGCAGACCGGGACGGCCACGCCGCGTCCTGTTCTTCAGCACTACCGGGAGCTGGTCCGCAGCCGCACCGACCCGGGGACGGGTGTGGACGAGAGGGCCTCCGGAGATATCGACGCCCCGGGTGGATGACGCCGGCCCGCACCTGAGAGCCGGGCGGCCAGGGCCTTCGTCCGTGCTGTGGCCGCCTCCGGCGTCCGAGCAGCGGCACATGTGCTCGTCCGGTCCGCCGCTGGTGACGTCGGGGTCGCAACGGTGACGGCCATCCCGGTGGTCGTCGCGACTCCGGCTGGTGCAACCAGCAGATCGCGACCGCGCAATGGCCGGGCAACACCCCGACCGGACGTTCGGCCCATCGGGTTGTGGACGGCCCCGTCACTGCTGTCGGTCCGGGACGGCAGGATGGTGTCGTGAGCGCTGTCGATGTCGAGCTGATCGCGCAGTGGGCTGCCCGGGTGCTGGAGCCCGACCGCCCCACCGTTCTGCTGCGTCAGCTGACCGCGCAGCAGCGGGCCGCCGTGGGGACGGGCTTCTCGGCGGTGCGGGCGGCGGTGCTGGGGGAGGATCTGACCACCTTCGAACAGGACCTCGACGCCGGTGACGGTGCGCTCGAGCCGGAGCAGGACGCGGTGTCGGTCGCCCTGTACGGGTATCTGGTGGGCATCGCGGCCGGGATCGCCGCGACCGGCGCCGATCGCGAACCGACCTCGTTGGTGGCCGGGCTGGTGACCGGGGCCGCACAACTGCGGTTCAGTTGGCCTGTCGCAGCACGCTTCGGTGCGGTGGACCTCGCCGACCGGGTCGGGCTCGCCGCCGCCGACATGTCCGGCGAGGGAGCCGATCTCGACCAGGTGGTCCGGGCGGTCGACGACACGGTGCAGGCGATGCTCATGAGCGACCCGACACCCGAGCGCGTGGTCGGCCACGGTTCTGCCGGAACCACCGAGGCCGACGACGACCGACGGTTGCGGAGCATCCTCCAGGGCATCCTCGGGGCCCTCCGCGACGTGGTCGCGCCGGCCACCGGGTGGGACAGGGTGCCGTCCGACCAGGACGAGCGGAGCGCTTGTCGACCCCGCAGGTTCCTCGCCGAGGTGCGCTTCACCGTCGACGGCCCGGCCGCGGTGCACCAGCGCATCGCCGTCACCCTGGCCGCCCACGGCACGGCAGTCGAGTGCCGGCCCAGCGCGGTGGAGGACGTCCGCGACTACCACGTGCACACGGTGCACCCCGGTGTGGTGGTGAGCGAGATCTATGCGATCGCCACCCCTTTCGGGCTGACGATCGACAGCACCGAGCCGCCGTTGGACGGGACGATGCCGTGACCGGCCCGCTGACCCTCGCCTCGCCGCTGCGCGATGCGGGCATCACCGGGAAGCCGGGCAAGGTGCTCGTCGAGAAGATCGGTGTCGAGACCGTCGGCGACCTGCTGCGGTACTACCCACGCAAGTACTCCGAACGGGGGCAGCTCACCGACCTCAGTGCTCTGGTGGTGGGGGAGAAGGCAACGGTCTGGGCCAAGGTCGTGAAGGTCCACGACCGCTCCCTGCAACCCGGCAGCGGGCGCGGCGGGCGCCGCGGCGGCCTCAAGTTGGTGACGACGGTGACGATCGGCGACGGCCGGAAGCAGCTCACCTGCGCCTTCTTCAACCAGTTCCACATCGCGAAGGTGCTCAGACCGGGGACCGAGGCGATGTTCTCCGGGACGGTCAAGGACTTCCGCGGCGAGCTGCAGTTGTCGTCACCGCAGTGGGCCGTTGTGTCGACGCCCGACACGCTGGACTCCATCGCCGATCCGGCCGAGGCGAAGACGGCGATCGAGGTGGTCGAACAGTTCGCCGGCGGCATCATCCCGATCTACGCCCTGGTGGAGGGGCTGACCCAGTCGGTGATCCAGAACAGTGTGCGGGTGGTGCTCGACCTGCTCGGGCCCATCCAGGACCCGGTCCCTGACGAGCTCCTCGCCACCCGTGGCCTGGTCGGTCTCGGCGCTGCTCTGCGACACATCCACCGACCCGGCAGTCGCGCCGAGCTCGATCACGCCCGCGCGCGGCTGAAGTACGACGAGGCGTTGGCGATCCAGTTGGTCCTCGCACGGAGACGGGAGGAGGCGCGCAGTTTCCCGGCCGAACCGTGCCCGCGGATCGACGACGGACTGCTCGCGGCCTTCGACTCGGCGCTGCCGTTCGAGTTGACGCAGGGGCAGCACGAGGTCGGTGAACAGATCGCCACCGACCTGGCCACCATCCACCCGATGAACCGGTTGCTGCAGGGCGAGGTCGGCTCCGGCAAGACCGTGGTGGCGCTGCGCGCGATGCTGCAGGTGATCGACTCCGGTCGGCAGGCCGTGATGCTCGCGCCGACCGAAGTGCTGGCGGCGCAACATGCCCGCTCCCTGCGGTCCGTGCTCGGACCGCTCGGGGCCGGAGGCGAACTCGGATCCGACTCACGCGCCACCCGGATCACCCTGCTCACCGGATCGATGGCGACCGGGGCCCGCCGGTCGGCACTGCTGGACATCGCGTCCGGACAGGCCGGCATCACCGTAGGGACGCACGCGCTGCTGAGCGACGGGGTGTTCTTCGCCGAACTCGGACTCGTGGTGATCGACGAGCAGCACCGGTTCGGCGTCGAGCAGCGCGATGCGTTGCGCAGCAAGGGACCCGAGGGCTCACCGCCGCACGTCCTGGTGATGACGGCCACGCCGATCCCGCGCACCGTGGCGATGACCGTCTACGGCGATCTGGAGACCTCGACCCTGTCGGAACTGCCGCGCGGGCGATCGCCGATCTCCACGACCGTCGTCCCGGCTGCCGAGCGGCCCGCGTGGTTGGAGCGGGCCTGGCTGCGCATCCGGGAGGAGGTCGCCGCCGGCCACCAGGCCTACGTGGTGTGCCCGAAGATCGGCGACGATGAACCCGGCCGGAGCAGGGCGCGCAGTGCCGACGACGAGGAGCTCGGGGAACCGGACGACTGGGACTCGGAACCCGAGGAGACCACCGCGCGACGGCCACCGCTGTCGGTCGACCAGGTCGCGACGTTGCTGGAATCCGGGCCGCTGCAAGGCCTTCGGCTCGCCCGGCTGCACGGCCGGTTGCCGCCGGCGGAGAAGGACGAGGTCATGCAGTCGTTCGCCGCCGGCGACATCGACGTGCTGGTCTCGACCACGGTGATCGAGGTCGGCGTCGATGTACCCAACGCGACGATGATGGTGGTGATGGACGCCGAGCGGTTCGGGCTGTCGCAGCTGCACCAACTGCGCGGCCGGGTCGGCCGGGGGAGCGCGCCGGGAGTGTGCCTGCTGGTCACCGAAGCCCCGGAGGCGTCGCCGTCCCGGGTGCGGCTGGATGCGGTGGCGCAGATCAGCGATGGCTTCGCCCTCGCCGACCGCGACCTCGAGCTCCGGCAGGAGGGCAACGTCCTCGGCACCTCGCAGGCCGGTCGCACCTCGTCGCTCAAGCTGCTCTCGCTGCGCACCGACCGCGAGGTGGTCGAGGACGCTCGGGACGACGCCCAGGCCCTCGTCGCCGGCGACCCGGGCTTCTCGAAGTTCCCCCGACTGCTGGCCATGGCCCAGGACGTCATCGACGAGCAGGGTCAGGCGTACCTCGATAAGGCGTAGGCAGGACTGTGCGGGGCCGGGGATGAGCAGCGCCGCTCCGCAGGCTTCGCGCGGACGCGCCGGCTCGCACGCTCGCCGGCGCGTCCGACGCTGCAGAGGGCTCCGCGTCGCCCCTCATCCCCGGCCCGAAACCTGGTTGCTCCGCAAATCTTCGGCGATCGAGCGAGCGACCAAGGAGCGCGACGAGATCCTGTCACCCCATCGATAGTCGCGCCAGTGAGCTCATGGCGATGAGCGCATCGAGAACCTTCCACTCCTGCGCCGATCGAGCGAGCGAGGAACGAGCGAGTCGAGATCCCGTCGGTCGGAACCTTTTGGTGGCGTCGTGACTCGTGGGGGCATGACGACTCGACGCGCGACGGCCGTAGCGCCGTGATGACCGTGGTCTCCGACGCCGCCGACGTCGGTCGGCCCGAGAGTGGACGCTGGTCCGGGAAGGTGGGTGGGGTGTCCGACAGCGGCTGGTTCGACGAGCTGTACCGGACGTCCTACAGCCGCCTGGTGCTCATCGTGTTCGGCCTCACCGGAAACCTCGGCGATGCAGAGGAGGCGGTACAGGACGCGTTCGCCCGCGGCTACGCGAAGCGGAGCACGCTCGCCGGGGTCGACAACCGCGAAGCTTGGCTGACCACCGTCGCGCTCAACGCCGCGCGTCGTCGGTTCCGGCGGAGTCGGCTGTTCACCAGTCGATCTTCGGACGATCACGACGAGGAGCTGCGCAGCCGTCAGGGCCGCATTCGGGCCGCGGTCAACCCTGCCGAGTTCGTCCCGTCCCGGTTGGACCTGGTCGACGCGCTGGCACGGGTCCCCGCCGACCAGCGGCAGGTGCTCGTGATGTTCCACCTCGCCGATCTGCCGATGGACGAGATCGCGGCGCGGCTCGGTGTGCCGCTCGGCACGGTGAAGTCGCGACTCGCGCGTGGTCGCACCGCACTGGCCGCATTGCTCGCCGACACTCCCGAAGGGTCCCGGTTCGATGACCGCGGCACCACCGGCGCATCCCAGGACGGAGAACCCCGATGATCGAGCCAGGCGAACGGCGCCCCGGCGCCGCTGATGAGAACGGTGCACCCGAGGTGGGCGACCCGGCGGGTCGCGAACGCTGGGACCGGGCCCGCCGCGAGTTGACCGTCTCGCCGCCACCGCTCGCGACCATCCTCGTGCGTGCCAGGACGACCCGCCGCCGAGCGGTCGCCACGGTCGCGGCGGTGGCTGCCGTCTGCGCCACGATTGTCGTGGTGCCGCTGGTCGGGTCGCTGCGGGCCGATGACCGAGGTCCCGCCGGACCGCAGACACCGATCCGCACCACTGCGGTGCCCAGCAGCCTGCCGTCTCCGGCGGCCGCGTCGTCGGTCTCGATCCCACCGGCGTCGCCCCCTCCGGCCTCGCCGATTCCGGTGGTAATCGGCCTGAGCCTCAGCGACTCGCAGCACGGGTTCGCGGTCAGCCAGCAGTGCGACGACCCCAGCAAGAGCGCCGCCCGGTGCCGGTACGGCGTGTGGCGCTTCGACGCCACGGCGCCGCAGCCCTGGACAGCGATGACCAGCCCCATCCCGGACAGCACCACCGACAAGGGCTGGGGTGCCGACATCGTGTCTCTCTCGGCGGAGCGCGTGCTGATCCGCTTCGCCACCGGCGATCGCCAGCACCCCTCCTGGTTCTCCGCCGACGGCAGTCGCACCTGGTCGAAGACGGCCCCACGGCGACCGGTCACGTCCATCCCCACCGGCAGCCGTCCGACGGTGGAGTGCGTGGCAGTGTCGGAGGATCTGGGCTGCTCGCGCCCCGGCATCGTCGTCGATCTGCAGGACGGCAGCTGGACCACGCTCGCCGCACCCGCCGGCGTCACCCCGTCCGCCGTGGTGCCCGGACCCGATGGTCGATGGTGGCTGGTCGGCACTCGCGGCAGCTCGATCGTGGCCGGTCCGACGCCGGATTCTGGGCGGAGCTGGTCGCTGAGCACGGTTGCGACGAAGCCGAGCCGCCCGGTGTTCGGGTACCAGTTGGTGTTCGCCGGTCCGTCAGTCGTCTGGCTGGAGGTCATCGGCCAACACCCGGATGACGACGTCAAGAACGGCCTGCTGGCGATCCACCGGTCGGCGGACGGCGGTCGGGTCTGGCGTCCGGTCTGGACCGCGGCCGCCCGCATGGAACCACGCACCCAGATCGGGGCGGCCATCGGCGGCGCGGGCTCCCTGCAGCTGTGCACCGAGCTCGACCGGTCCTACCGGATCGATGCTGGCGGCACCGCCACAGAGCTCGGCGCCGGCTGTGCCGCCGGGAGTTTTCGGGAGCGGACGTCGTGGGGTTTCCTCGAGCACACCTCCGGCGCGACCTCGCCAGGGCGCACGTCGACCGACGGCGTGCACTGGGCGGCGATCCCGCTGCTGCCCAGCAGCTGACCCGATCAGAAATTCCGGTGGTCGAGCGAGCGCAGCGAGGTGAGACCCCGTCGCACCGAACTTCATCCGGTCGGCGATGGAGCCGCTGATCAGGCGAACTGGGTGACAAGAACAGGGTCGGTGATCGATGGATCCACACTGTGGCTGCCGCAAAATGGCCCCTCGCCGAGCATTTCCGCAGGAGCTCCTGCACACATCGTGAGCGCGCGGCCGTCCTCCGTCACCAGACCCAGGCAGGTCCGGTCCATGAGGCGGCTTGATCGCCCGGGTCGGCTCTGGTTCCATGCACTCCACCGAGTAAACGATTTCTCGCGCGGGCACCTGCAGGAGAAACCGCATCGGTCTCAGCGTCGAGAGGAAACAGCATGAGCGCACCCCGTCAGGTCGTGGTCGGTGTCGACATCGGCACGTCGAGCAGCAAGGGGGTGCTGGTCGACCTCGCGGGTGCCGTGATCGCGTCCGCCACCCGTGAACACCGCGTCGACCGGCCGAGGCCCGGCCACGTCGAGATGGACGGGACGATCTGGTGGCAGGAGTTCGTCTCCATCACCCGGGAACTGCTGGCAGCGGCCGACGGCGCCGAGGTCGTCGCGGTCGGCGCCTCCGGGATGGGACCGTGCCTGCTGCTCGCCGACGAGCACGATGCGCTGCTGCGGCCCGGGATCCTGTACGGCGTCGACAGCCGGGCCGGCGCCCAGATCGAGCAGCTCGACGCCGCGCTGGGTGCCGAGGAGATCTTCCGGCTGGGCGGCTCCATGCTCTCCTCGCAGGCGGTCGGCCCGAAGATCCGCTGGGTCGCAGGCGTTGAACCTGAGGTGTTCGGGGCCGCCCGACGGCTGTACATGCCCAGCTCCTACCTGGTCCGCAGACTGACCGGCCGCTACGTGCTGGATCACCAGTCGGCCAGTCAGTCGACCCCGCTCTACGACACCGCCCGCGAGGTCTGGAACGAGCAGTGGTGGGACGAGATCTGCCCCCAGATCGAACGCCCGGAGCTGGCGTTCTCCGACGAGGTCGTCGGCAGCGTCTCGGCCGATGCCGCCGCGGAAACCGGCCTGCCGCAGGACATTCCGGTCGTCTGCGGCACGATCGACGCCTGGGCGGAGGCGATCAGCGTCGACGCCCATCGGGTGGGCGACCTGATGCTGATGTACGGCACCACCATGTTCATGATCAACACCGTCGCCGAGGCGGCCAGCCATCCGACCCTGTGGGGAACCGTCGGCGCATTCGCCGGTACCCGCAACCTGGCCGGCGGGATGGCGACCAGCGGCGCGATCACCGGGTGGCTGCGCGAGCTGTACGGATCGCCCGACTATCCGACATTGCTCGCCGAGGCCGCGGAGTCACCCGCCGGGGCAGACGGTCTGCTGATGCTGCCGTACTTCGCCGGCGAGCGGACTCCGGTCAACGACCCGGACGCCCGCGGCGTGATCGCCGGTCTGACGGTCTCGCACACCCGCGGTGATGTGTACCGGGCTGCCCTGGAGGCGACCGCGTACGGGGTGCGCCACAACATCGAGTTCTTCCGAGCGGCCGGTGGGCGCATCGACCGGGTGGTGGCGGTCGGCGGCGGCACCCAGGGCGAGCTGTGGACGCAGATCGTCTCCGACGTCACCGGTGTCCCGCAGGAACTCAGACGGACCTCCGTCGGCGCCAGCTACGGAATGGCGTTCCTCGCCGCCGGTGCCGTCACCGACGTCCGGATGGACGACTGGAACCCGGTCGCACGCACCGTCGAGCCAGATCTCGCACACCACGAGCTCTACGCGAGCGGATTCGAGCTGTACCGCTGCCTCTACGAATCCACCAGGGACATCGCCCACGCGCTGGCAGCACGCCAGTCCTGACCCGGAGTGCGAGCGGGAGCGGGGCCGGTTGTCGGCCGGACGCCGCCGAGCCCGACGGGATGCTCAGCCCTCCAGGTGACTGCGCAGTGCGGCCAGCCGGTCGTCCCAGTCATGGGCCATCGCTGCGAGGTACTGCTGCGCCACCTGCATCGGCGCCGTGTTCAGGCGGTAGCGGATCCGGCGCGCCTCGCCCGGTTCGGGCACCACCAGGCCGGCCTCGGCGAGCAGCGTGAGGTGCTTGGCGATGCCCTGCCGGGTGATCGGCAACCGCTCCGCCAGGTCGGTCGCGGTCGCCGGCCCGCCCGCCGTGAGTTCGGCGAGCAGCGCCCGGCGGGTGGGGTCGGCGAGTGCGGAGAAGACCTGCACCGCAATCACTTCGGGTTCAGGCGGCATCGAGATGTGCCACCAGCTCGCCCAGCTCGCTCGTCCAGCCGCCCGAGTGGGATTCGAACGCCTGCGCGTACAGCTCGTCGTCGAGCTGCGCGAATCCGCTCTCCCGCAGGTGCACCCGGGTCCCGGTGTGTACCGGTTCGAGCGTGAACTCGACGTAGGTGCGCCGCGGGTCGCCGTTCGGTAGACCGTCGATGGGCCAGGTGAATCCGAAAGCGGTCGGTTCGTCCACCCGCTCGACGCGCAGCTCGATCGTCGGACCGTCGTCCCAACTCATCGTGAGCTCGCCGCCGACCCGCAGGTCGATGGTCGCCTGCTGGCCGAACCAGGAGCTGAGCCCGTCCGCCGTGGTGAGCGCTGCCCAGACATCGGACACCGGTCGTGCGATGTCCATCGTCCGCTCGATCTGATCAGGGAATGCCATGTCGTCCTCCTCGTTGGTAGCAACTGTACGGTTGCAACGCTATAGCAACTGACCGGTTGCCACAAGGGGCATCTTCGGATCTCGACTCCTCGTTCCTCGTCGCTCGATCAGCGGGAGGTGGGTGCACCGCTCGAGCCGCGACCGGCGGCTGCCGATAGGTTGACCCAACGCACTGATCCGCAGCGAGACCGGCAGCTTGTCGTCCCCGCGCGGGACGCGAGCCGCCCGGCCCCAGAACCCCGGAGTGTCGATGTTCTCGAAGATCCTGGTCGCCAACCGCGGCGAGATCGCCATCCGTGCTTTCCGTGCCGCGTACGAGCTGGGCGTCCAGACGGTGGCGATCTATCCGAACGAGGACCGCAACTCCCTGCACCGGCAGAAGGCGGACGAGTCGTACCGGATCGGCAAGGAGGGCCACCCGGTCCGCGCCTACCTGGACGTCGATGAGGTGGTGCGCACCGCCGTCGAGGCCGGCGCCGATGCCATCTACCCGGGCTACGGCTTCCTGTCCGAGAACCCGGACCTCGCGCTGGCCTGCGCGGCGGCCGGGATCACGTTCATCGGCCCACCTGCAGCGGTCCTCGAGCTCGCCGGCAACAAGGCCCGCGCGGTGGCTGCCGCCAAGGCTGCGGGCCTGCCGGTGCTGGAGTCGACCGCACCGTCCTCGGACGTCGATGCGCTGATCGCCGGCGCCGATGAGGTCGGATATCCGGTGTTCGTGAAGGCGGTCGCCGGCGGCGGCGGGCGCGGGATGCGTCGGGTCGACACCCGCGGCGAGCTCCCGGAGGCGCTGGCCACCGCGATGCGGGAGGCGGAGTCGGCCTTCGGCGACGACACCGTGTTCATCGAGCGGGCGGTCATCGAACCCCGGCACATCGAGGTGCAGATCCTGGCCGACGCCGCCGGCACCGTGATGCACCTGTTCGAGCGGGACTGCTCGGTGCAGCGCCGACACCAGAAGGTCGTCGAGGTGGCGCCGGCGGTCGGGCTGTCCGAGGAGATCAGGCAGCGGATCTGTGCTGACGCCGTCACCTTCGCCCGGCAGATCGGCTACGTCAACGCCGGCACCGTCGAGTTCCTGCTCGACGAGCAGGGCCGGCACATGTTCATCGAGATGAACCCGCGGATCCAGGTGGAGCACACCGTCACCGAGGAGATCACCGACGTCGACCTGGTCTCCTCGCAGATCCGGATCGCCGCGGGGGAGACGTTGGAGGATCTCGGGCTGTCGCAGGACACCGTGCAGATCCGTGGCGCTGCCCTGCAGTGCAGGATCACCACCGAGGATCCGGCCAACGGATTCCGCCCCGACACCGGAACCATCACCACCTACCGCTCGCCCGGCGGTGCAGGGGTGCGGGTGGACGGTGGGACCGTGCACGCCGGCGCCGAGGTCAGCGCACACTTCGACTCGCTGCTGGTGAAGCTCACCTGTCGGGGCCGCACCTGGGACGCGGCAGTCACCAGAGCGCGTCGCGCGTTGGCCGAGTTCCGGGTGCGCGGCGTGGCCACCAACATTCCGTTCCTGCAGGCACTGCTCGACGATCCGGACTTCGCCCGCGGCGGCGTCACCACGTCGTACATCGAGACCCATCCCCAGCTGCTGACCTCGCGGACCTCCGCCGACCGCGGCACCCGGCTGCTGAACTTCCTGGCCGACGTCACCGTCAACCAGCCCTACGGCAAGCCCCCGACGCAGATCTCGGAGCCACGCGACAAGCTGCCCCGCTTCGATGCCGACGCCCCGGCGCCGGACGGCAGTCGGCAACGGCTGCTGGCCCTCGGGCCGGAGGCGTTCGCCGCGGAGTTGCGCGCGGCCCCCGCGGTCGGCGTCACCGACACCACCTTCCGTGATGCGCACCAGTCGTTGCTGGCCACCCGGGTACGCACCCGCGACCTGATCGCCGTCGCCCCGGCGGTCGCCAGGATCACGCCGCAGCTGCTGTCCGTGGAGGCGTGGGGCGGCGCGACGTACGACGTTGCGCTGCGGTTCCTGGCCGAGGATCCGTGGGAACGTCTCGACCGGATGCGGGCTGCCATCCCCAACATCGCGCTGCAGATGTTGCTGCGCGGGCGGAACACCGTCGGCTACACGCCGTATCCGACCGCCGTCACCGATGCGTTCGTGGCGGAAGTGAGCCGGTCGGGGATCGACATCTTCCGGATCTTCGACGCCCTCAACGACGTGGAACAGATGCGCCCCGCGATCGACGCCGTCCGGGCCGCCGGCACGCCGATCGCCGAGGTCGCACTGTGCTACACCGGCGACCTGTCGAACCCGGCCGAGACGCTGTACACACTCGACTACTACCTGCGGCTGGCCGAGCAGATCGTCGAGGCCGGAGCACACGTGTTGGCGGTCAAGGACATGGCCGGTCTGCTGCGGGCACCGGCCGCGCGCACCCTGATCACCGCGCTGCGGCAGCGGTTCGACCTGCCGGTGCACCTGCACAGCCACGACACCGCCGGCGGACAGCTGGCCACCTACCTCGCGGCCATCGACGCCGGGGTGGACGCGGTGGACGTGGCATCGGCGCCGATGGCGGGCACCACCTCGCAGCCCCCGATGTCCGCGCTGGTGGCGGCCACCGACCACACCGACCGGGCCACCGGCCTGTCGCTGCAGGCGGTGAACGACCTCGAGCCGTACTGGGAGGCGGTGCGCGCCGCCTACCGGCCCTTCGAGTCCGGGCTCGCCGCCCCGACCGGTCGGGTGTACCGGCACGAGATTCCCGGTGGTCAGCTGTCGAACCTGCGGCAGCAGGCGATCGCGCTCGGTCTCGGGCAGCGGTTCGAGGCGATCGAGGACACCTACGCAGCGGCGGACGCGATGCTCGGCCGGTTGGTCAAGGTGACCCCGTCGTCCAAGGTCGTCGGTGATCTCGCCCTGCACCTGGTCGGGGCCGGCGTGGACCCGGCGGCGTTCGAAGCCGATCCGGGCTCCTTCGACATCCCCGATTCGGTGATCGGATTCCTCAGCGGCGAGCTCGGCGATCCACCCGGTGGCTGGCCGGAACCATTCCGCAGCAAGGCATTGGCCGGTCGGCAGCACACGCCGGCCGCCGCAGAGCTGACCGAGGAGGATGCGAGCGCGCTGGCCGACGCCCCACGGAAGACGTTGAACCGCTTGCTGTTCGCCGGGCCGACCCGCGAGTTCGAAGGGATCCGTCGGGACTTCGGCGACGTCTCCGTGCTCGCCACAGCCGACTACCTGTACGGCCTCCGGCGCGGCGTTGAACACACGATCACCCTGGAGCAGGGGGTGCAGTTGCTCGTCAGGCTGGAGGCGATCGGGGATGCCGACGAACGCGGGATGCGGTCGGTCGTCACGTTGCTCAACGGTCAGCTGCGCCCGCTGCAGGTGCGCGATCGCAGCGTGACCTCCGAGATTCCGGCCGCCGAACGGGCCGACTCCGCGGATCCCGGGCACGTCGCCGCGCCGTTCTCCGGGGTGGTGACGTTGGTGGTGGACGAAGGCGATGCGGTGACCGCCGGTCAGACGGTGGCCACCATCGAGGCGATGAAGATGGAGGCCTCGATCACCGCTCCGCGGGCCGGCACCGTCACCCGCAGGGCCATCTCGGCCGTCCAGCAGGTGGAGGGTGGCGACCTGGTGCTGGTGCTGGAGCCGTCGTGACTCGCGCGACGGCTGCATCCGGTGGCACGGCCGGGAATCGCCGGTGACCCGGATCGTCGGCGGCGCTTTCGGCGGCCGGACCCTGCGCACGCCGACCGGCTCGGTGACCCGGCCGACGGCGGAGAAGATCAGGGCCGCGCTGGGTAATGCACTGCAGGCCACCGGCTCGTTGGAGGGCGCCGCCGTGCTCGATCTGTACGCCGGGTCGGGCGCCCTGGGTCTGGAACTGCTGAGCCGCGGCGCCGCGAGCCTGGTTGCCGTCGAACGTGACAAAGCTGCCCTGGAGACGTTGCGGCACAACGTGTCCGAGCTGAAGGTCTCTTCGGTGGAAGTGCTTGCGGGAGACGTCGCCGTGGTGTTGCGACGCCTTGCGGCCCGGGGGACGGGGTCGCGCTTCGACGTCGTCGTCGCCGACCCGCCCTACGGTCTGCCCGACGCCGACCTCGCCGAGGTGCTCGCCGCTCTGGTCCCGCTCGCGACACCGGGCGCCGACGTGGTGGTGGAGCGGGGGAGTCGGTCCGCCGCGCTGGTGTGGCCGCCACCCATCCAGGAGCGGCGGACGAAACGCTACGGCGACACCCTGCTCTGCTACGGTCGCCTGCCATGAGCAGGCACGTGGTCTGTCCGGGGTCGTTCGACCCGCCGACGCTCGGTCATCTGGACGTGATCGGCCGGGCCGCGGGCCTCTTCGACGCGGTGACCGTCGCAGTGCTGGTCAACCCCTCGAAGGACGGCATGTTCGAGGTCCCCGAGCGGTTGGCGCTGCTGGCCGAGACCACCGCCAGATGGCCGAACGTCACCCTCGACTCCTTCCGCGGTCTGCTCGTCGACTACTGCCGCGACAAGGGCATTTCGGCGATCGTCAAGGGGCTGCGGGCGGTCACCGACTTCGACTACGAGCTGCAGATGGCGCAGATGAACTCCGGCCTGACCGGCATCGAGACGCTCTTCCTGCCCACCAGCGCCGAGTACTCCTACATCTCCTCGTCGCTGGTGAAGCAGGTCGCCCGGTACGGCGGCGACGTGAGCGCGTACCTGCCGGCCGAGGTCGACCGCGCGCTGCGCGCCAAGCTCGCCGACTGAGCATGCTCTCCGGCTGGGCACCGGCGGTGAGCCTCACCCGTCCGGAGGATCTGTCCTGACAGACTCGACCCTCAGAAGTGTGCGACGGGTGGCGCGCGCCGGAGGGAAGGACAAGACGTGTACCGGGTATTCGAGGCACTCGACCAGTTGGTCACCATCGTGGAGGAAGCCCGCGGCGTGCCGATGACGGCGTCGTGCGTGGTGCCTCGTGGCGACGTGCTCGACCTGCTGGACGACGTCCGCGACGCACTGCCGGGTGAGATGGACGATGCGCAGGACGTGCTGGACCACCGGGACCAGATGCTCGAAGGCGCACGCCAGTCGGCGGAGTCCACGGTCGGCGGCGCCGCTGCCGAGGCCAAGCGGTTGGTGGAGGCGGCCCGAGCCGAGGCGGGGGCCACGGTCGCCGGTGCCAAGTCGCAGGCCCAGCGCATGGTCGACGAGGCTGGGGCGCGCGCCGAGGCGGTACTGAAGCGGGCCCACGACGACGCCGAACGGGCGATCGCCTCCGGCCAGGACCAGCACACATCGCTGATCGAACGCGGCCATCTCGAGCAGGACCGGCTGGTTGCCGCCGGCCGCGCCGCCTACGAACGGAGCGTCGCCGACGGGCAGGCCGAGCAGGCCAGGTTGGTGTCGCAGTCGGATGTCGTGCAGGCCGCCCGGCTCGAGTCCGCGGACATCCTGGACGCAGCGAACGACGAGGCCGAGCGGATGCGAGCCGAGTGCGACAGTTATGTCGACTCCCGGCTGGCAGCTTTGGAGGAGATCCTCACCAAGACCTTGCGCACCGTCGGTCGCGGCCGTACCTCACTGCGGTCCGGCGCAGTGGCCGACTTCCGCGACTGAGCACGGACTGCCAGCGTCTACCCTGGAGAGGTTGCCCGGCCCGGCCGGGAGCAGACATTCGAGTGGGGAGCAGGAGCAGATGCGTACGCCGTCGCTGGATCATCGTTCACCGTGGGTGATCGACACCCGGTCGGTGGGGAGACGGCCCGGTTCGCTGAAGACACTGCAGCTCGAACTCCCCGTCGACGAAAAGGTCGGCACCGAGGTGATCGCCGTCGTCAAGGGCGAGATCATCGATGCCGATCTGCGCCTGGAGTCGGTGGTCGAGGGCGTGCTGGTCTCCGGTACCGCCTCCGCCGTCGCGGACGGCGAGTGTGCTCGGTGCCTGCGTGAGGTCTCCCTGGACCTGGACGTCGACCTGCGGGAGCTCTACGCGTACCCGGGTTCGGCGACTGCGGAGACCACCGACGAGGACGAGCTGCCGCGGGTCCAGGACGACCTGATCGACATCGAGCCGCTGATCCGGGACGAGATCACCCTGGCGTTGCCACTGGTGCCGTTGTGCCGTCCGGACTGCGCCGGGCTGTGCGTGGAGTGCGGTGAGCGGCTCGATGACCTCGAGCAGGGTCATGCGCATGCGATAATGGACGCGCGCTGGGCTGCGCTGGCCGAGAAGTTCGGTTCGGACGGCCCCGTGGAACCCGGTTCGCCGGGGCCCAGCGCGGAATCCTGAGATCTCGATCGTCCTGGTTCCGTGCGGTCCTCACACCATCCGGATTCACCGGGCGCTGAGCGATTCAGCTGCCCAGTTCATCAACTGAAGGAGAAGTAGTCGTGGCTGTTCCGAAGCGGAAGATGTCCCGCAGCAACACCCGTGCCCGCCGGTCGCAGTGGAAGACCACCGTCCCGACGCTGGCTGCCTGTGGCAACCGCGCCTGTGGTGAGCTGAAGCCGCCGCACCAGGTGTGCCCCACCTGCGGTCAGTACGACGGCCGCCAGGTCGTCGAGGTCTGACGCGGGTTGTCACCCACATGAGCAGTGCGGCACGTCGGAACCCACAGGACGACACCGCATCCGCCACACAGCTGTCCACCGCGCTCGGCGTCGAACTCGACGTCGAGCTCGCTGTGTTGGCGCTCACCCACCGCTCGTACGCGTACGAGAACGGTGGCCTCCCCACCAACGAGCGGCTCGAGTTCCTCGGCGATTCGGTCCTCGGCATCGTCATCACCGAGCGGCTGTACCTGCAACACCCGACCCTCCCCGAGGGTCAGCTTGCCAAGCTGCGGGCGTCGATCGTGAACATGCACGCGTTGGCCGGGGTCGCCCGCGAGATCGATCTCGGATCGCTGATCCGGCTGGGCAACGGCGAGGAACTCACCGGTGGTCGCGACAAACCCTCGATCCTGGCCGACGGGGTCGAGGCGACGCTCGGCGCGGTCTACCTGCAGTTCGGTCTGGAGACCAGCCGCGAGGTGGTGCACCGGCTGTTCGAGGGGCTGATCACCGCAGCTCCACTGCTCGGTGCGGGGCTCGACTGGAAGACGTCCCTGCAGGAGCTGGCCGCCGCCCGAGGCCTCGGGGTTCCCGTCTACCAGGTCACCGATGACGGTCCCGACCACGCCAAGAGCTTCGCGGCCGAGGTCCTGGTCGCCGCCGAGGTGGTCGGTGAGGGCGCCGGTCGCACCAAGAAGGAGGCCGAGCAGCAGGCGGCCTCGATCGCCTACACCTCGCTGCAGGATCTGCAGCCGCAGGACGTCATCGCGGGTGACATCGGCCAGACGCCGGTCGCCGGCCACTGAAGTGCCCGAACTTCCCGAGGTCGAGGTCGTCCGCCGCGGTCTGGCCCAGCACGCCGTCGGACGCACCATCGCGCAGGTCGAAGTGTTCTCCGACCGCGCGGTGCGGCGGCACCCCGGTGGTCGCTCCGATTTCGAGGCCATCCTGGCCGGCCGCACCATTGAGGGTGTTTCTCGACGCGGCAAGTACCTGTGGTTCGTGCTCGATGAGGGTGACGCCGTGCTCGCCCACCTGGGCATGAGCGGCCAGTTCCGGGTCGGCGCGGGATCCGAGGGCGCGACGGCGACTGCTGCCGGCCCTGAGTTCCACCCGCACCTGCGGGTCCGGTTCCACTTCGCCGACGACGGCCCCGAGCTCGACTTCCTGGACCAGCGGACGTTCGGCGGGTTGGCGTTCGCGCATGGTGGCGCCGAGTTGCCGCACGAGATCGCGCACATCGCCCGCGACCCGATGGATCCCGAGTTCGACCTGGGCGCGGCGATCCGCACGGTCCGGGCGAAGCGGACCGAGATCAAGCGTGCGCTGCTCGATCAGACCGTCGTCTCCGGGATCGGCAACATCTACGCCGATGAGTCGCTCTGGCGGGCGAAGGTGCACTTCCGCCGGCCGACCCGTTCGATGACCGTGGCATCGGTGCGCGCCGTGCTGGAAGCGGCGACGACGGTGATGGACGACGCGCTGGCCGTCGGCGGCACCAGCTTCGATGCGTTGTACGTCAACGTGAACGGCGAGTCCGGCTACTTCGATCGATCACTGGACGCCTACGGCCAGGCCGGCCTGCCGTGCCGCCGCTGCGGGGCGACGATCATCCGCGAGGCCTTCATGAACCGCTCGTCCTTCCGCTGCCCGCGCTGCCAGCGCCGGCCGCGCGGCCTCGCCGACTGACCGCCACCCCGTTCGCGGACCGTACGGTCGTTTACGGCCCACGTTCGCGGACCGTACGGTCGGTTATGCCCCCCGTTCGCGGACCGTACGGTCGGTTACGCCCCTCGTTCGCGGACCGTACGGTCGGGTGCGGCCCAGGTCAGCGGACCGCACGGTCGGTTCTGAGTCGACCCACCGGTCCGCCCGGCCGGGCGGGCACCTGCCTCCTATGCTGAGGCCATGCTGAGGGTGAGATTGACCGGCCGCGCCATCTCACCGGTCGTTGCCGGCTCCGGCGACATGGTGGTGGTCGGGCGCGCACCGCAGTCGGACCCGCCGTCCGGTCCCGACCTGAGCTGCACGTTCGTCGGACTCGACGGCGCTGCCGAGCACACCTCTCGCACCGCCCTGCTGATCGACGTCGGGCAGGAGGTCGTCCGGCTGCGGTTCGCCGGAGCGGGCGAGGCGCGGCTGTCGTCGTTGTTCGACGCCCCCGCCGGAGCGCGCCGGGTGACGCTGTCCCGCGGGATGACGGCGCTGTTGGACGAGGGCGAGAACCAGCTGACGCTGCTGCGCGGAGCGGTCGATTCCCGCGGCGGCTTCACCGACCTCGATCTGGACCTGGACGTCCAGCAGGTCGCCGTCGACGACGAGGCGGACGTTCCCGACACCGGTTCGGTGCTTGCGGACCCGGATTCCGACCACACGACTGCGGCCCCCACCCTGGAGCGGTTCGGACGCGAGTGGTTCGTGGCGTTGGCACTGGCCGAGCCGTGGCTGGTGGGTCAGGACGACTACCCGCGACCGCCGTCCAATCGCGAGATCTTCGAGCGGGTCAACGAATGGAACCGCTACGCCTGGAACCTGGTGCGGCCCCAGCGGGTGGACGATGCGATCAAGATCATCTCGCGGCTGGCTTTCGGCCCGGCCGACGATCCGTTCACCCAGACTGTCGGCCGCTCGCAGAACGTCCGCTTCGCCGTCGGTCGTCGCGCGGCCGAGGTGCGGCTCATCACCCAGGACGACCTTGCCGCCGCCAACCGCAAGGCGGCCGCACACACCCAACGGCCCGCAGGGCACTGATCGTCGCGACTCCGACGGGCATCCCAGCGCTCAGTGGTCTCGCTCGGTCGTGTCCGCCCACAAGAACTGACCACTCGCTCGAAAACCATTGCGCGCGTACAGGTTCACCGAATCTGGCGACGCGTGGACGGTGACGTGTTCGGCGCCGCGGGCATGTGCGGTGGCGAGCACCGCTCGCACCAGGGCGCCGCCGATGCCGATGCCGCGGAGCTCCGGCAGGATGAAGCACGACTGCAGGTCGCCCGAGCACCGGTCGATGTTGCTGGCACTGGCGACCCGCGCGGTCAGTGCCAACCAGGCCATGCCCAGCAGCGAACCACCGGGGGTCACGGCGATGTGGGGCAGATGGGTCGAGCGGTGTTCGCGTGCCCACTGACCTGCGAGGCGCACGAACGCCTCCTCGTCACCCGTTGGTTCGCCGACCTCCAGTGCCCACTGCCACCGCAGCTGCACGACCCGATCCAGCTCGTCGTCACGCGCGAGACGGACTTCGAATTCAGGGGGTGCAGACACACGCCGAGAGTAGGCGGGTATCCAACTGTTGAGGAGCGCGTTCCGGGAACTTCCGGTCACAGCGAACCGACTGCGCGGGCAACGATCTCGGGCAGATCCGGATTCGACAGGGGCTCTCGGGTGAGCGCCTCCGGGTACCACCAGCGACCGTCGGTGATGATCTCGCCCGGACTGGGTGCGGGCGGCCGGACGTCGACATCTTCGTGGAGGGCGAGCGCGAAGAAGACGGAGTTCGCGTGCACCTCCACCCCGTTGTAGACGTAGCTGTGTTCGTCTCGAAGGAACGGCTCACCCAGGTCCGCGGCGGGTCGGTCGATACCCGTCTCCTCCCACAGTTCGCGTCTGGCCGCCTGTTTCTCACTTTCACCCGGTTCGAGCCCGCCGCCGATCGTGAACCAGTACGGAGCGTCCGGATAGAGCGGATCGTGCCCCAGCACCATGAGGACTCGCCCGGCCGGGCTGACCGGGATGACGCGCGCGGTGCGTCGACGGATGGCAGCCATGCGGCCAGTCTCTCGCATCCTGTTCGCGACAGGCAGGTGGGTCATGCCGATCTGCGCCGCCGTTCTGATCCACCGACACGGCGCGACCCCACGCAATGGATGGCATCCGTGGAGCTTCCACGGATCGCGATGCCCGCATCGCCGGGGCCTTGCCTTCTCGTACAACTGAACCCGCAACGACGATCATCGACTCAAATCCACCGTTCGCAGATCGGACGGGCGAGTTGAGTCCCGCAGAGCGTCAGGAAAGGATGGCCGGGTGCCCTTCGCCGACGAGCTGTCTTCCGGTGGTGTCGTCGTCGTCCCGTACCAGGCCAATTGGCATGCGGAAGGAGCTGAGCTGGCGAACAAACTCCGCCGACTGGTGCCGAGCGCCTCGGCCGTGGAACACATCGGATCGACGTCGATACCTGGCATGGCCGCCAAGGACTGCCTGGACATGATGGTCCTGGTCCCCGACCCCGAATCGGTGGCTGTCTCCGAAGGCTTGGTGGCGATGGGGTACCGGCTGCGACCTGAACCTTGGAACCTGACCGAGAGCGCCGCTGGACAGGTGTGGCCGAAACGGGTGTTCGCGCCGCCGGCGGGGAGCGACGCAGCAACATCCACCTGCGCCCGACCAACAGTGCCAGCGCGCGCCTGGCACTGCTCTTTCGCGACCATCTACGAGCGAGTCCACAGCGGATCGTCGATTGGTCGGAGTTCAAGACGCGTGTCGCCCAGCACACCGATGATCTCGCCTCGTACGGACAGATCAAACTGCCCGCTTGGCGGCTCCTGATGGATCTCGCGGAGATCTGGGCACAGCAGACGGCATGGCGGGGTGTGAACGCCGCATGATGGCGATCCGGCCGGAAGGGTCGAGCTTCACAGAACCGGCCGAGCACGGCCGGGGTGAGGGTTCCGTATTCCTCGGCGGCGGTGGTAGCCCCGATGACGAACGGGATGTCTGGACCTGGGCCCACACCGGCGTCGAACGTGTGCTGTATTGGCCATTCGCGCTGGCAGGCAACATCCTGGCCACGGCTGACGAGTGGTTTCGCGGCTCACTCGCCTCGATCGATCTCCACCCGGAGGTGGTCACCTGGACGACCTTGCAGGGCCGTCGCAGCGACGAGCTGGACGAGTTCGACCTGCTGCATGTCGGCGGCGGCAACACCTTTCGGCTCCTCGACCACATTCGCAGACACGAGTTCTTCACCCCCGTGCGGGACTTCGTGCGCCGGGGTGGCGACTACTACGGCGGTAGCGCGGGCGCCGTCATCGCCTGCGCGGACATCGAGATCGCAGCCTCCCGTGATCCGAACGACGTGGGGCTGGTCGATCTCGGCGCGCTCGCGCTGATACCCAGCTACTCGGTGCTGCCGCATCATGACGGGAACGTCACCTCCCCGCTGTCGTGGGCGAGCGAGCGAAACCGCGCGGTGATCGCGGTCCCGGAACGCGGCGGTCTCCATCATCGGCTGGGTACCTTCACCGCGATAGGGCCAGATCTGAGCATGGAGATCACCAGCGGGGGAATGACGCCGCGGCCGCCAGGCTCGTCGTGGCTGCACCGAGCCCGGTAGCCGAGTCCACCCACGTCGGCTGCGCATTCGCAGGCGAGGCGGTACGTCAAGTGGAACGACGTGGTGAGCAGTGAGAACGACATGACAGCCTGGGACAACGCGGCCGACAGGTACTTTGAACGGATCGGTCCGGAAGGAGACACCTTCCAGGAGGACCTCGACGTTCCTGAGTACCCACCTGGGGATGCCGCGGGGCGGGATGTGCCGGATCTGGGGCCGCGGTCACGGTTGGCTCGCGGTCCCCAAGGACGGTGAGCTCCCCGCCCACCCTGATCGAGGGCAGCTGCCAGGGCTCGAGCAGAGCGACGAGACGCTCGCGGTCAATTTCTTCGGGTCCTTCACCAGCAGTGCCCATCCGGCGAGTCTGCCAGGTCGACCGTCGAGGGGTCACTACGGGCGGTGTCGGTGGAGGCGGCGTTGACGTCAGTGCGGTGGCCCTCGGCGATGCGGGCCGGAGAGCGATAAGCGGCGTCCGACAACAGGTATGACTGGATTCCCCGCCATCTCGGAGACCCGGAGATTCCGGTGTCGGGGTTCCGCTGACAAGGCCCCGAACTCGTGCTCGACGGACCTCACTCGACGGGCCCGCCGCAACAGGGCGGAACTTTCCACCCCCCGATCGGTTGGTGTGGTGACCGGCTGGCCCTAGCTTTGCTGAAGACGGACATCGCAGCGGGACCCGAAGCCTTCGGCCGAAAGCGCGATGGGACAACGGAAGTGGGGAGGTGGCAGACATGCCGACTCAGGCGCAGACCGCGGGATTCCAGGGATCGGACACCGACGGACTCGACAAGATCGTGTCCAAGATGAAGGAAGCCGCTGCATTCGCCGACAAGATGGTCATGGCGCTCAAGGCACTGTGTGCCGCCCTCGACGCGATGAGCTGGACCGGATATGCGGCGGCACTGTCGGCGTACCTGAAGGGCACCGTCATCCCTCTGCTGCAGGCAGTGTCCCGCAACCTGAAGGCCTTCGCCCAGGTCGTCGGCACCGCTTCCTCCATCCAGAAGGACACCAGCAGCAACCGCTACGTCATCGACGCCGGCGACACCGGCTACGTCCCCACCCCGATCACCGGCGGCAGCGGCGAGACCACGACGGCGCCGACGGACCCGACGGACCCGACGGTCGACGATCCGACCAAGACTCCCCAGCAGGGCGCGGTCGAGAGCAAGGGTCTGGACACCGACAAGCTCAGCACCGTCGTCGACCAGGTGTCCGACATCATCAAGAAGGCCCTCGGATTCGCCGAGTCGGTCGACGGTGACGGCGACCGGGACGGCACCCTCTCGGAGCAGATCGGCAAGCTCGGTGAGCTCGTCGGCGCTATCGAGAAGATCATCAGCGGCGGCGATTCGGCCGGCGGTGACCCCGGCCCGACCCCCGACGACGGCACGGGCACCACTCCGGGCGACAGCACGGGCACCACTCCGGGTGAAGGGGCGGGCACCACGCCCGGCGACGGGGCCGGTTCGACTCCGGGTGACGGCACCACGCCTGGTGACGGCACCACGCCCGGCGACGGAACCACGCCTGGTGACGGCACCGGCACCACCCCGGGTGACGGCACCGGAACGACCCCCGGCGACGGCACGGGCACCGACATCCCGCAGACCTTCACCGCGGGCCAGATCTGGCAGGCCGTCACCGGCGCCCTGCGTGAGCTGGGCATCGTCGGTCCGGACGGGACCGTCGGCTCCGGGGCCGGCGCGGCCGCCGGCACCGGCTCGGGTGTCGGCTCGGGTATCGACATCGGAGCCGCGACGTCCCAGATCGATTCGATCCAGGGCAGCCTCGACGACCTGCGCAGCACGCTGGGCATCGAGTCACCCGCGGCGGACACCTCGGGCAGCGGGTACTCGGGCCTCGGATATTCCTCCGACCCGGGGTTCGCCCCCGGCGGCGACTACGGCACCGACATCGGGACCCCGCTCACCGACAGCTCATACTTCACCCCGACCAGTGACTACGCCGCCGAGAGCCCCCGGACGGCGGCCATGCCGGTCGCGGCGTCCGAAGCCCCGCAGAGCTTCCCGGCCGAATCCAGTGGATCCGGTGGCGGCTCTGACAGTGGCTCGGGCGGCGGTGGCACCTCGGGCGGCGGTGGCACCTCCGGTGGCGGTGGCACCTCCGGCGGGGGTGGCCCCTCCGGCGGTGAGAGTGCCGCCGGCGCCGACCAGCACGCTCCCGCTGCCCGGATCGAGGTCGTCTACCGCGCCGAGGAGGTCGGTGGCCGCAGCGCCGCCGCACCGTTGGCCGCGGACGGCTCCGTCCAGACCCGACTGGTGGCCAGCACCACCGACACCCCGTCCGGCGGCGGATCCGCTGCGATCCCGCTCACCGGCGCCGCACTGGCCGCCTCGGTCCTCGGTGGGGTCTACGCCCGCCGGGCCCGCAGCGAGAACGAGTCCGAGGAGGTGTTCGCCGCGGAGCCGGCCCCGGCCGGATCCTCCTCGTGATCACCGCAGCCGAACCACCAGCACCACGCAGCACCTGAGTACCGCAGAACCCGAGTACCGCAGCAATCCACAGCTCCACACCCGCTGATCGACGACCGTCGACCACCACTCCACGACTCGATGTCGTCACACACCAGGGAGAATGATCATGGCTACTGGCCTCAAGGGAATGAACACCGAGCAGGGTCGCAAGCTCGCCACCTCCTGCACCTCCGACGCGCAGCAGATCCTGACCATCACCAAGGACCTGACCCGCCAGCTGCAGGAGACCGAGTGGTACGGCCAGGACGCGGACACCTTCCGCAACAGCTGGACCAGCCAGTACACCAAGGCGCTGAAGCAGGTCGCCACCGCTCTCGAAGGCGCGAGCGCCCACCTGAAGAAGGAAGCCGCAGCCCAGGACCAGGCCTCCGGCGCCTGACCACTGCTCCACCGGCAGCGCCGGTACGGACGCCCCGAGCGTTCGTACCGGCGCTGTCGTGCATTCCAGGTGGAAGTTTCCGCCCCGGATCCTGCTCGGTGCGGAGTCCGGGCGTCCTAGCGTGGGGTGACGGAACACGCAGGCCGATCGATCGCACCCCAGGAGCTGAGCATGCTGGCACTGAGCATTGTCCCGAGCAGTCGCTCGGGCCTGCCGCCGGTCGATGTCGAGATCCGCGCGGAGGCCGACGCGACGATCGGCGACCTGGCCGAGGCCCTCGGTCAGCACCTGCAGGGTTCCCAGAGCCGCACTCTTTTCGCCCCGACCTCCGAGGGCACCCCCTGGCCCGCCGACCGGCTGATCGCCGAGACCTCGCTGCGCAACGGTGCCCTCATCACGGTCGAGGCGGTCCCGGAATCCTGGCTGCGAGCGGGAACACGCCGCGGTGAGCCAACGGTCACCGCCGTGATCGAGGTGCTGACCGGCCCGGACGCCGGTCGCACGTTCGAGGTCGCCGGGGCCAGGATCGGAATCGGTCGCGGCAGCGACAACACCGTGGTGCTGACGGATCCGGACGTCAGCCGCCGGCACTGCCACCTCGAGCTCGACGGCGAACCGAGCATCGTCGACGACGGCTCGGCCGGCGGCACTCATCTCGAGGGACGCTCCATCCGGCGCCCCACTGCCATCACCTTCGGCTCCTCGATCCGGCTGGGTCAGACGCTGTTGGTGGTCCGCTCACCGCATCGGACCAGGCCGGGCGGGGACACCGGTGGACTGCTCGGACCGGACGCGATCACCCGCACACCCCGGTTCGGGATCCCGGTCCCAGACGCCGAGCTGGAGGTGCCGTCGGCCCCCGGCAAGCCGTCCAAGCACCATTTCCCGTGGGCGATGCTCGCTATGCCGCTCGTCCTCGGTGCTTCGCTGATGGGGTCCATGGGTCTGGGCCGGTCGATGATCTACCTGACTGCCTGGCCCGCCGCGCTGATCGGTGGCCACTACATCCAGCGGCGGCAGGAGCTGAAGGACCACCAGGAGGACATTGTCGGCTGGCGCGAGGAATGCCGCGAGATGCGAGTCGGCGTCGAAGAACTTGCTGTGGCGCAACGGATCCAGGCCTTCCAGGACGACCCGGAGGCGATGGATCTGGACCGTCGACTGCACACCAGGCAATTGGTGTGGGTACGCACCGCCGCGGACTCCGACTTCCTCGCTGCCCGGGTCGGCATCGGCACCGTGGATGCGAAGACCCGCTTCAAGTCGCCGGACTCCAGCGGCGCGGGGGAGCTGCGCGACGAGATCCGTGCTCTGGTGTCGGAGACCGCGACGTTGCCGGACATGCCCGTCACCCCGGAACTGCGCAGCGCCAAAGTGTTCGGCATCGTCGGCGATCCGGCGAAGGTCGACGGTGCCGTGCGCAACCTGCTCGTCCGGCTGGCCGTCAACCACTCACCGTTCGACGTCTCGATCTGCGCAGCCCTCTCACCCGGACGCCGTGATCTGGAGGGTGTGCTGCGCTGGCTGCCGCACTCGGGCCCGCTCCCGGGTGGCATGGCCAGTGTTTCGTTGGGCGCCGAGGAGGGCCGCAGGCTGGTGGAGTCGCTGGTCGAGGAGCGCGGCGACCACCATGTCGTCTGCGTCGTCGACGAAGCCTCAGGTGTGCCGCGTCGGGTGCTGGAATCGGTCGCCACGTCCCAGCCGCACTGCACCATCATCTGGCTGGGCACCAGTCGGCACCACGCCCCGGCGGCCACCGGCATCCTGCTCGACCTGATCGGCGGCGATCCCGCGGACGGTCCGAGCGTGCTGATGCGGGACCGCGGCGGCGTCCACGCTCTCGACACCGTTGACGAACTCGAACTGGGGACAGCCTGGAGGTACGCCCGGGCGCTGTCCGGGTTCCGGGACGTCGCGGCCACCGTGCCGCCCGACACCGCACTGCCGGGAGCAGTGCGGATCACCGAACTGGGCAGCGATCTCGAGGATCTCGACGACGAGTCAACGATCCTGCGGCGGTGGATCGGATCGACCGGTCTGCGGGCCCAGATCGGCGTGGGCGTCGACGGTCTGGTGAGCCTGGACCTGCGTGAGGACGGTCCGCACGGGTTGGTCGCCGGCACCACCGGGGCCGGCAAGTCGGAGCTGCTGCAGTCGCTGATCGTCTCGCTGGCCGCCAACAACCCGCCGGACCGATTGACCTTCCTGCTCGTCGACTACAAGGGCGGTGCCGCGTTCCGCGAGTGCGCCGACCTGCCGCACACCGTCGGTTACATCACCGACCTCACTCCCGCCCTCGTACACCGCGCGCTGGTGTCGATGAACGCCGAACTGACCTGGCGCGAGCATCAGCTCAACCTGTACGGCGCCAAGGATTTACCGGCGCTGGAGCGCGATCACCCGGAAGCTGCCCCGCCGTCGATGCTGATCTGCGTCGACGAGTTCGCCGCCCTGCTCGCCGAGGTGCCCGACTTCATCGACGGAATGGTCTCGATCGCCCAACGTGGACGGTCGCTCGGCATGCACATGATCCTGGCCACCCAGCGGCCCTCCGGCGTGATCAGCGATCAGATCAAGGCCAACACCGATCTCCGGATCGCGCTCCGCGTCGCGTCCCCGGACGATTCCGATGACGTCATCGACTCTCCCGAGGCCGGCCGGATCTCCCGCCGCACCCCCGGCCGCGCCTGGATCAAGCGCACCGGTCACGGCACCACCGAACTCGTCCAGGTCGCGTACGTCGGTGGCCGGGAACCGATCGCTGAGTCGCTGTCGCCGGTACGGATCCGACCGCACTCCGCGATCGATGCTCCCTCCGCCAACGCCTTCGGTCCCGGCGGCGCGGGCCGGGCCACCGGACCGGCCGTCCATCCGCGCACCGACCTCGACCGGCTGGTGGAGACTGTCAACCGAGCACACCTGGCCGGCGGACACGACGATCCCCGGCGCCCGTGGCTGCCGGCGCTGCCGGCAGATCTGGTGCTGACCCCACAGCCTGCCGACGACGAGCGGTCCGGGGTGCTCGTGCTCGGTACCGTCGACGACCCGGCCAACCAGCAGCAGATCCCGCTGGAGTTCGACCTGGCCAAGGCCGGCCACGTGCTGGTGCACGGCGCCTCCGGCAGCGGCAAGACAGCCGCGCTGCGGACCTGTGCTCTCGCGGCCCTCGCACATCCGGGTGCCGTGCCCTTCATGATCCACGGCATCGATGCCGCCGGCGGCGGACTCGTTGCGCTGGAGGAACTTCCGCACGTCGGCTCGATCGTGCCGCTGGCCGGTCTCGAGCGCACCCTGCGGCTGATCCGGATGCTCAAGCGCACGGTGGACGAGCGCAACGCGCTGCTCGCCGGCAGCGGTGCAGCGGATGTGGACGATCTGGCCAGGATCGGCCGCCCGGTCCCGCGGATGCTGGTGCTGATCGACAACCTGCCGTCGCTGGTCGACACCGTCGATTCCGGGAACATGATGCGGCGTCAGCATTATGCGATGTTCGAGACAGTGCTGCAGGAAGGCCGGCGGTGCGGCGTCCACGTGATCGCCACCAGCCCCCAGCGCGGCGGGCTGGCCATGCAGCTGATGGCTTCCTTCGGGTCCCGGTTCGTGCTGCGGATGACGACCGAGGACGACTACTCGATGCTCGGGGTGCCCACGAACATCCTGGACGGCGACAGCGTTCCGGGCCGCGGGCTGGAGGGCAAACTCGAGGCCCAGTGGGCGGATCCGGACTCGGTGACCGGGGAGCGCCTGGTCGACTGGTGCACCCGGTGGTCGCAGCGGCACGAGCAGACCACCGTCCGTGGGGTGCCGATGATGCCCGATCGGGTGGGACCGAACTCGGTTCCGGCGCCGGTGGGGGAGACGATCTACCTCGGGGTGGACGCCGATCAGGTTGCCGCGGTCGGCATCCCGCTGACCCGCCGCCCGCTGCTGCTGTGCGGTCGGACCCGATCGGGCCGCACCAGTGTGCTCTCCGCGATCGGCCAGGTGCTCAGGCGCATCGACGCGACCATGCCGGTGCTGGCCATCAACCCGCGCGGTACCGGGGTCTTCGACCGGTGGGGCGCACTGGAGATCACCCGGCCCGATCAGGTGGTGGCCGCACTCGAGGAGGTGCTGCGCCCCAGGCGCAACGCAGAGGACGGGCCGCGGGCCGCGATCCTGGTCGACGACGTGCATCGGTGGGAGGAACGGTGGGACCACGACCCCGTCGTCCGTGAGGCACTCGGTGCGCTGGCCAGGGTTGCTTCCGATGCGGCCACCGGCGAGCGATCCGATGTCGCACTGGTCGCCGCCGTGCACACCGATCAGGTCCGGGAGGCGACGATGCAGTCCGGTCTGGTGGATGCGCTGTACCGCAGCCGCCGCGCTGTACTGCTGATGCCGAGTGAGAACGACGGCATGCTCGCCGGCTGCGACGTGCCGGGGGCCCCGTTGGAGCCGCTGACCGGGGTCGGACGGGGGCTGCTGGTCGAGGCGGGGCAGACCAGGACGCTGCAGTTCGTCACCAGCTGACGACCCGATTCCTCGCCGCAGATGGGGAGCGGAGTTCACCCGGCCGGGTGACGGTGTTCGCCAGGCGGAAGTTTCCGCCACAGATCATGGCCGGGTGGGCGAGAATTGCTGATCAAATGCAGTGTGCGCGACAGGCAGTGCGCTCGACGTGAAGTGAGGTTCCTGCGGGCGGGCCGTCCACAGGATCGGTGCCAGTAGTTCCATCCGGAGGGACGAGACGTGAGCCGCACCCGAACGCCATCATCGAAGGCAGAGCGCCGCAGGCCCGGCCGGTTCGCTCCGTCCAGGCTGCTCGGTTCGTTGTGGAAGCGCGGCGCCACCGAGGCGGCCCTGTTGGTCACCGCTGCTGCGGTCGCATCCGGGGTGGTGTTCGGCGCCGGCGTGGCCAGGGCCACCTCCCAGACCTCGGACGGTCAGACCTGGGTCAGCGCCTCCGACGGCACCATCGTGCAGATCAACCCGGTCACCGGACAACCGGTGTCGCGCATCGAGATCCCGCTCGCCGGGCAGGTGACCGTGCAACAGGGCAACGGCGTCGTGCTGGTGACGAGTGCCGGCACCGGGAAGGCCGTGTCGATCGACGTCGGCCAGGTGACCGCCTCCCGTTCCCGCGACGTCGACCCCGCCACCCGCAAGGCGCTGTTGGCGCCCGGCGGCCGCACCCTCATCGCCGAGCTCGACACCGGCGTCATCCGGGTGGTCGATTCCGCCACCATGATCGACACCGGCGAAGCCTTCGTGGGTCCCGGTCCGTTCGTCGACGTCGTCGTCGACAAGACCGCCGAGGTCTGGGCGCTGGGCACCGACGGAACCCTGACCTCCGTCCACTGGTCCGACGATGCCCGCCGGTTCATCAAGGACGACTCCCGGTCCCTCGAGGGGGTCGATGCCTCCTCGCGGATGGTGCCGCACCCACGGGGAGTCACCGTGCTGTCGCCGTCGCGCAAGGCGCTGGTCCAGGTCGGTACCGGCGCGGACGTGCAGACCATCGTCGACGGCATGGACGGCGAGATCCAGCCGGCCGAGAACTCCCCGCGCGACCTGGTGGCCGCCACCCTGCAGGGACGCAAGGCCGTGATGATCCTCGACGGCGAGCGGGTCTGGAAGGCAGACCTGTCGGCCGCCGGCTGCGACGAGCCCGGTCGACCCGCCGTCTTCGGCGACCGCATCTTCGTCCCGTGCGCCGGTCAGGGCCGCACCCTGGTGCTCGATCGCACCGGTCAACCCGCGCGGGACGCCATCGTCACCGGAGACAACGACACCCCGCAGATCGTCGGGGACGACGACTCGCTGGTGGTGACTTCGGGCTCCGCCGGGACCACGGTCACGGTCGATGCCCAGGGCCGCCAGCACCGCTCCGAAATCCGCTCGCCGTCGATCCCCGTCGTGAAGCCGAAGCGCGCTGACCCGTCGAAGGCCGGTGGTTCTGCCTCGGCCTCGCAGACTCCGACCCCGACGCCGCCGGCCGAGCCCACGCCCGCCAGCACCCCGGATCCGACCAGTGAACCGGAGCCGACCAGTGAACCGGAGCCGACCAGTGAACCGGAGCCGCCGACGTCCCAGCAGCAGCTGCCGGACCAGCCGGATCCGCAGCCGCCGGTCGTCGATCCGACCAGCGGGCAGGTGTTGTCGACCGCCGTCCCGCCGTCGAATGATCCGAGCATCGGGCAGCCCACCGGTCCGCGGACGACCGCGCAGACCACCGGCGGCACCGCTCTGGACGGTCCTCGCAACGTGCACGCAGAGGCCGTCGGGCCCGGCGTCGCCACCGTCCGCTGGTCGGCGCCGCAGCGGCGACCCGACCACTACCTCGTCCGCACCACCGACGGCGCCGGCAGCACCCAGATCAGCGGCGGCGCCGAGTCCGCCTCCGTCACCGTGTCTGCCCGCGGGTCTGCGCAGTTCGTGGTGGTCGCTGATTTCGGTGCGGACGGCCTCGTCCAGTCCCAGCCGAGCAACGTCGTGAACTGGACGGTGCAGAACACCACGACCTCGACCACCATCCCGACCACGCGCAGCACCCCGACCACCCCGACCACGCGCAGCACCCCGACCATCCCGACCACGCGCACCACGCGCACCACACCGACGCGGCCGGGGCCGGGTCCCGACTGCCGCGGGCCGCGACTGAACGGTGCTGTGCCGAACGTGCTCGCATCCTGCCCGAGCACGTCGAGCGGATCGAGTACCCGTCCGGCGACTCCGACGTCCGGCACCAACGGCCAGCCGTCGAGTCAGTCGCCGACCACGCCGACGACTCCTTCCAGTCCGACCACGCCTTCCAGTCCGACCACGCCTTCCAGTCCGACCACGCCTACCAGTCCGACGGCTCCGACCACTCCTACCAGGCCGACCACGCCGACAACTCCGCTGCCGGTGACGACTCCGACGACTCCGCTGCCGGTGACGACTCCGACGACTCCGCTGCCGGTGACGACTCCGACGACTCCGCCGCCGGTGACGACTCCGACCACTCCGCCGCCGGTGACGACTCCGACCACCCCGCCGCCGGTGACGACTCCGACGACTCCGACCACCCCGCCGCCCGCGACACCGCCGGCCGCGCCCGCCAACTTCAACGCCTACCTGCAGGACCCGGGCAGCTCCAACGCGGTCCAGGCCGACTGGACCGCGGTCGATGGGGTCAGCTACACGGTGTCCTTCAGCAAGAACGGGGCAACTGCCACCGTCCAGTCCCCGGCGGCATCCGGCGCCACCCAGTTCTACGGTTCCCGGATGACGGGCTCGGTCGTCGTGAGCATCTACGCATCCCAGAACGGCCTCAGCTCCGAGACCTCCACCCTGACAGTCGATCTCATGCCCGTCGACCAGTGCAACCCGCTGCGCGCCGGGTCGAGCTGGCTGCATGGTCTGCCGATGCAGAACTGCTGCCCGACCCCGCAGAACGGCATGACCTGCCAGATCCCGTTGCGTGGTGACACCTCGTGGTTGCAGCCCGACGTCGTCACCGCGGTGCCCACGTCGGGCTCCGTCGGCCGGATCGCCCTGGCGGTCACCCTGCTGATGCTCGCCGGTGGCATCCATCTGGCCCGCGTCCGCAGCCGCCGCGCTGATCGCGCAGCCCTGTCGGTGGCGACCGGAGCCCGCAGATGACGGCCGCCCCCCAGGAGCTGCAGGGGTCGGTATCGGCACCAGGGCTCCCCGGTAACGTGCCGCGGGTGGAAGACCGCTCCGAGCAGCCCGTCACCGAGTCCGATGTCGCTGAGTTCCGGATGGTGTTCGACCGGTTGTGCTCGGCCGTCGACTCGGTCGTCGTCGGTCGTCGGCGGGTGGTCGAACTGGTCGCGGTCGCGCTGGCCGCCAACGGTCACGTCCTGATCGAGGACCTGCCCGGCACCGGTAAGACGACCCTGGCGCGGGCCCTGGCCGCCGCCATCGGCGGGTCCTCGAGCCGGGTGCAGTTCACCCCCGACCTGCTGCCGGCCGACATCACCGGCGGCCTGGTCTACGAGCCGGGCAGTGGCGAACTCGCCTTCCGGCGCGGACCGGTGTTCACCAACATCCTGCTGGCGGACGAGATCAACCGCGCCGCTGCCAAGACCCAGTCGGCACTGCTCGAGGTGATGGCAGAGCGCACCGTCACCGTCGACGGCGTGACCCATCGGGTTCCCGACCCGTTCGTCACCCTCGCGACGCAGAACCCGCTCGACGCCGACGGCACCTTCCGGCTGCCGTTGGCCGAACTCGATCGGTTCGCGATCAAGACATCCCTCGGTGTCCCCGATCCTGATTACGAATTGCTGGCCATCGATCCGCTCGGTTCCGCGGGCGATGTCTCGCGGGTCACGCCGGTGATGACGCCCGCCGATCTCGCGAACTGGTCGAAGCGTTTGCGTCGGCTGCACGTGGCGCCGCCGGTGCTCGCGTACATCCGCGACATCGGTCTGGCGACCAGGGCGGAGCCGCGACTGCGGGTGGCGGTCAGCACCCGGGGGCTCAAGATGATGGTCGGCTGCTGTCAGGTCTACGCCGCCGCCCAGGGTCGTCACTTCGTGGTTCCCAGCGACGTGCAGCGGCTGGCCGAGCCGTTGCTCGCGCACCGACTCGTTCCGGCACAGGACTTCCGGTCCACTCCCGCCCCGGTCGAGGAGATCCTGGCCGACGTGGTCGCCTCGGTGGCCGCGCCGCGTCCGCAGGTCTGAGCGGGAGGCTGCTGCGGTGACGTCGGCGACCGCCCGGTCCGGGACCGACACCGCACCGCGCACATCCTCTGTCGGCGTCGGGGGCTGCGCTCCGCAGGACGATCCAGCTGCCCCGCTGCCGGATGCCCCGGCCCGCCGGGTACGCAGGATCGGGCCGACCCGGCGTGGAGTGGCGCTGCTGACGTTGGGCGTCTGCTGCATCGTGCTGGGCGTACTGGCGCGGTACCCGGGGCTCATCGGTCTGGGGATCGCAGCCGTCGTCGCCGTTCTCGTCGCCGTGATCGGACTGGTGAGCAAGCGCAGCGTCGCGCTCCGACGAGAGTTGCCGTCCGGCGCTGTTCGGCGCCTCGATCCGGTGGTGGCCGCGGTGAGTCCGACGGCTCGCCGGGGCGCGGGTCGAGGTGATGAGGTCGAACTCGTCGAACGGATCGACGGCGTGCCGCTGCCCGCCACCAAAATGGTCATCGGACAGAGCGGGGCCCGACTCGAGTACTCGATCCCGACCACGATGCCGGGCGCCGTCGCTCTCGGTCCCACCGAACTGCGCTACTTCGGATTCGCCGGATTGTCCCGGATGCGGTTGCGGGACAACAGCATCGCGTCGGTGCTCGTGCTGGCCAGGATGCTGCCGGTGCGCATCCCGGACAACGGCGCCCTGCCGGTCGACATCATCAACGGTGACGAGATCGAGGGCGGCGGCACCGAACTGCGGAGCCTGCGGCCGTACATCCCTGGCGACGACATCCGCAAGGTGAATGCCCGGATCTCCGCACGGATGGGTCGTCTGATGATCCGGCAGGACTCCGAGCCGTCGATCTCGGCGGTCACCCTTGTCGTGGACAACGCCGCCGGGACCCCACCGGAGTGCTTTGCCGAGATGCTCGACGTGGCGACGTCGCTGGCGGGTGCCGCGATCCGACAGGGTTTGCCGGTCCGATGGACCGCCCGCGGCCGGGACGGCGCCTCCGACGTGGACCTGGACGGCCTCGGGATCACCGAGCAGGCGATCGCCTGCCTTCCCCTCTCGCAGGAATCGGTGCCGCGCATCGGCACCACCGATCTGACGATCGTCGTCAGCGGACCCGATTCCGGACCGGGACACCTGTTGGAGGCGCTCACCGCGGCCGACCGGGGTGGGTTGTTCGTGGTGGCCGGCCTGATCGCCGCCACCGACGACGACACCGATCGGGGAGCAGCGGCCGACGGGGCGGGCGGGGTCCTCATCCAGGCGCCGACCGCGGAAACCGTGCTGCGCCGGTTCGCCTACCTCGGCAGTGGGGCGGCCTGAGCATGAGCGCTGCCACCGCGACCGCCCCGCGCACCGGGACACCGTCAGCGCCCCCCGAGGAGGCCCCGGCCAGGCGTCCACGTCCTCGGATCGCCGGCCGGGCCCTGCTCAGCTCACTGGTGGCGCTGACCGTCGGCAGCGCCTTCCTCGGCTCGACCTTCGGCGGGTGGTGGCCGCCGTTGTTGCTGGTCGGCACGATGCTGCTGGTGACTTCTCTGGTGCTGGGCCTGCTGCTTCTCCGGGTCTCGATGCCGCTCGTCACCCTCGTCACGGTGATCCTGGTGGTGGGTACCGGCTATCTGCTGGTGCTGGGTGCGCCGCGGGTCGGGCCTGATTCGCAGGTGGCCAGGCCCGCCTGGCGGATCCTGCTCGATACGGTCGCGGCGCTGTTGTCGACCCCGGCGGGCACTCCGGCGCGGCTGGATCTGCTCGCACCGGCGTTCGTCGTGGTCGGACTGGCGAGCATCTTCCTGGTCGGCAGGGCACAGCTGCGCGGACCGGGGCGGGCGATGGGGATCGCCCCGCTGGTGGTCGCGCCGCTGCTGTATGCCGCCGGCCTGGTCCTCACGGCGGGAACGGCGGATCGTAACGGGGTGGTCGCGGGTGCGCTGCTGCTCACCCTCGTCCTGGGATGGACCCGCTGGTCACCGGCGACGGCGGCCACCGCGGCGGTGTGTGCGGTCTGCGCGACGCTGGTCGCCCTGACGAGCACCGGGCCGGGATTCGATGTCCGCCAGTACGTCACGCCGCCGCGGATCGTCGTCGCCCAGCAGAACCTGCTGCCCTACCTGCCGGTGTGGTCGGTGGAGCGGGACACACCCGTGTTCACGGTCTCCGGAGCCGTCCCGGACAGCGTGGCGGTCGCTGTCTACAGCGGCTTCGACGGCAACACCTGGTCCTCCGGCACCGATTTCGCGCTCTACGGCAGCCCACGCCCATCGGTGCTGCCGCCGGGCGCGATCACCGCCGACTACGAGATGCAGGTGGTGACGAGCACGATCCCGGGTGACTGGCTGCCGGCCACCGGCACCGTCACCGGGATCAGCGCCCCGGATGCCGTGATCGACGTCGTCGGCGGCTCGCTGGTCCGGATCGGGCAGCAGCAGACGCCGATCCCGTACACGGTCCGGGGGAGCATCGACGTGGCGGACGACGCCGGGCTGGTGTCGGCAGGAGTTCCGGACCGCGGTGCCGCCGCACCGTTCCTGGCGGTGCCGGAGGTCCCGGAATCGTTGCAGCGCTGGCTCAACAACGTCATCGCCCGGTATCCGGGTCGCTACGACCAGGCGGCAGCACTGGAGAGCGCGCTGCGGGAGAACCACGCGGTCGACGCCAAGTCCAGTGGCAGCTCCTCCTGGTATGCGGTCGATGCGCTCGTCGGTGCCGGCGGAAAGGCCCCGCTGCGCGCAGCGCCGGCCGAGAACTACGTGTCGGCTTTCGCCGCCCTGGCCAGGTCGGCCGGGTTGCCGACCAGGGTCGTGATCGGGGCCAGGCTTTCCCAGGTCCCCGGTGTGGTGGAGGCGACGTCGGTCGTCAGTGGCGCGCAGATGTCGGTCTGGCCGGAGGTCTACTTCTCCGACATCGGCTGGGTGGCCTTCAACCCGGTGCCGGGGCCGACGAAAACGCCTGCGCAGCAACGACATGAACAGGTCAAGGCGCAGCAGACCGATGATCCGGAGGTCGACGAGGAGATCCCGGTCGTCGGCGACGACCCCGGACCGGGGGCCGGTACCGATGATCGCGGAACGGACTGGGGTGCGGTGGCCAGGACCAGCGCCATCAGCCTCGTGCTGGGGCTGGTGGTGGCTGCCGTGCTCGCGCTGCTGGGCTCGATCGCAGTGATCATCGGCGCCCGTCGGCGCGGCCCGGCCGGCGCCTGGTCGCTGGTGGAACGCGCCGCTCGCTCGGCCGGGATCCGGCCGGCTCCCGACTGGACCGTGGAACGGATCGCGGACGCGATCGACGTCCGGACGGACAGCTGCGCGGCGCATCCGGTCGCCGGGCTCGCGGCAGGCGCCCAACGTGCCCGGTTCGGGCCGCAGGGATCCGCGCTGCCCGCGTCGTGGAGTGACGTGCGGCGGGTGAGATCGGCGCTGCGGCAGACACTTCCGTGGCACCGCCGGGCGGCGTGGTTCCTGCATCCGGCTGCCTGGTGGCCGCGCCGGTCGCGCTGATTGCCGATCCCGCAGGTCTCGGCGTCAGCCGGCCGACCGGGATGCTCCGCCGCTCGCTGCACTGCGGGTGCCTGCGTCGGCGCATTCCGGCGAGGCGATCGGGTAGTAGTCCACGCCCGCCTTCCCGGTGCCGGTGTTGGCGGCGACGACGGCGAACACGACCGTCTGGCAGCGGCCGTAGCTGACAGCTGCCGGGATGACGGTGTCGCCCTTCTGCGCTCGTTGCACGGGTTCGTGGATCAACGGATCCAGGTTCCCGGTGTGGGTCTTCTGGTTGAAGTTCGTCGCATCGAACAGTGCCAGGGTGGCGTCCTCAGCCTGCGGTCCGCGCACCGTGACGCGGACCAGTGCGTCCCCTTCGAACTTCACCGACAGGATGTCCGGCGTGTAGTCGGGGTCGTTCTGGTCGACGACGGCGCCCAGTTCGCTGGGGGACACGCTGCCCGCACCGGCGTTGACCGGGGAGTCGGTGACCGGCGTGACGGTGCGCTCGGCGGGCTTGGCCAGGAAGTAGGCGACGACACCGGAGATCGCCAACATCACGACGGCCAGCGCGATGATGCTCGCGCGGACCCGGGCCTGCGGTCGCTCGTCGTCCTCGCTGTCGTGGGTGGCGTCCCCGACCCCGGCTGCGGTGGACGGGCGCCAGCCGGTCGGCGCTGCATCTGGGGTGCGATCGCCCTGGTCCGCTCCCAATCCTGCTGCCCCAGGTCCCGGCGCACCACTGCCGGTGGCCGGAGCGGCTGTCCGCGCGAGTTGCTGGGCGACCGAGACAGCGGGACTGCCGGGCTCTGCGGCTGCGGGCCGCGCATGACCGGCACTGATCCTGGCGTCCTGATCGCGGTCGACGGCGGAGGCGGGGACGGGCTGCCGACCGGTCGCGATCACCCGGGAAACAGCCTGGGCGGCAACAATTTCGGAATCAGTGACCGCTGTGGGAGGAGTTCGGACCGGGCCGCTCGTCGAGGTCGCGGCCGTTCCTGGGGCCCACATCAGATCGTCGGACCCAGCGGGAAGATCGCCGACCCCACCCGGGTCGTGCCGGTCCGCGTCAGCGGGTGGGAGATCGGGACCCGTCACCGCTGCCGGACCGGACTCCCCGACCGGCTCGGAGTCGGGGTCCTGGGCGCGGTGGCGGGACGCCCGCGGTGCGGTGGACCCGGCGTCACGATCGGATTCCGCCGTCGCGGGCAGGTCGGCCGCAACGGCGGCGGGGGGTGCGTGGAACGGGACCGGCGGAACGACCGGCGAGCCGGCATCCGGACCCGGCGCCCAGCCGGTGGTGCGCCGCTCCAGATCGCGCAGGCCCCCGATCAGTTCCGCCGCGGATCCGAAGCGGCGTACGCGATCCGGATCCATCCCGCGTTCGATCAGAGCGCGCAAGCCGTCGGGGATCTCCGCCGGCAGTCCCCGACGTTGTCCCGTCCTGACCCGGCGCAGATAGGCCAGCGCGGTGTCGTCGGCCGGGTCGTCGGCGGCGAACGGGGCCCGACCCTCGAGCAGGGTGGCCATGGTCGAGCACAGCGACCACAGGTCGTCGACCGGTTCGGGGGAGCGGCCGTCCAGCACCTCGGGGGAGGCATGCCGGTAGCTGAGCCGATCCAGCGACGAGGTGTGGCCGGCATCGACGGAGCGGGCGATGCCGAAGTCCGCCAGCACGTACGAGGTGGGCAGGATCAGGATGTTCTGCGGCTTGACGTCCCGGTGCACCACCCGCTGGGCGTGGGCGAAGTCGAGCGCGTCAGCGATCACCCGGCCCATCGAGATGACGTCCTCGGACGGGAACGGTCCGGCACTGCGCAGCCGGTCGTGGGTGGAGCCCAGCTCGAAGAAGTCCATGACGATGCAGGGGCGGCCGTCGGTGAGGGTCCGGGTGTCCAACACGGTGACGATGTTCGGATGAGCGCGTCCGAGCTTGACGGTCAGGGCGATCTCCCGCTGGAAGCGCCGTACCTCCTGCGCCGCCGACAGGTTCACCACCTTGATGGCCACGTCGCGGTCGAGGGCGGTCTGGGTGCCCCGGTAGATCGTGGAGTCTCCGCCGGAGGCAACGGCGTGCAGGTCGGCGAAGCCCTCCAGCTCCAGGGCGCCGGTCGTCGCCACGAGCTGGTTCGGCCCTCCGTCCACTTCCACCCCATTTCCTGACCTGAGGACGGCGCCGGTGTCGGTGCCGGTCGTCGTCCGTCCGCGGTGCAGAACGGCACCGGCACCGGGAGGGCGAAGAAGGAACCTTCCGGGGCGGTGACCCTGGGGAAATCCTACGGCCCGGCCTAGCGTCGAGGTGTCCCGAACGGCAGATCTCACCATCCGTCAACAGCAGCCCATCCGGGACCATTCGTCGCACCGAGGTCTCTTCACCACCACCGAACGGGGTCACCATGACACACAACAAGCAGCAGTTCCTGGGTCTCGACACCGATTTCTGCCGCGGCAAGTCGTCGCAGATGCGCGGTCAGGGCGAGCAGATGGGCGGTCTGATGAGCAACATCCAGGGCCAGCTCGACGGCGTCGTCTGGCAGGGCCAGAACGCCGAGCGCTTCTGCGACCACTGGGCCTCGACCCTGAAGCCGAAGATGGTCGAGTCCGCCGGCGAGATGGACCACCGTGGCCGCGAACTCCGCAAGCGGGCCGACTGGCAGGACCAGGTGTCCAGCGCCTGATCCCGCCAGGCCCCCGAACCCCGCCGAACCGCGTTCCAGGACCTTTTCGGCGCCTACCGGAGTGGATGTCGCCGTCTCGACCCGAGTCCACCCTGGCAGTTATCGTGACGCGGTGATCTTCCGCCGCACCGCACGGATCCTGCTGATCGACGAGAAGTCCCGGATCCTGCTGTTCGCCGACACCGACCCCGGGATCCCCGGGGTCCGCTGGTGGATCACTCCCGGCGGCGGTGTCGAGCCGGGGGAGACCGACCGGGACGCTGCGCTGCGGGAGCTGACCGAGGAGACCGGGCTGCTGCTCACGGATCCTGCCGGCCTGTCCGGGCCGATCGCCGTCCGGATCGGGGTGTTCCACTACAGCGACCGGTCCGTGGAGAACGCCGAGACCTATTTCGTCGCGAGCGTCGAGACCTTCGACATCGACATCAGCGGCCACACCGAGGACGAGAAGCTCACGATGGCCCAGCACCGGTGGTGGACGTACGAGGAACTCGTCAGTACGACGGAGACCATCGCCCCGCCGGGGTTGGCTGCGCTGTGGCTGGCGGCCGAGACCGCACCCCCGGACGTACCGATCGACCTCGGGCGCGAGGAGTTGGCCATCCGCGACCTGGGCTGAGGCATCAGGGGCCCAGGTCGCGGTGTGGCCTCTGGTCAGCTCTTCACGGTGATGACGGTGGAACCGATCACCGGCGCGAGCGATGCAGCTCCGGTGTATTCGCGCATGGACTCACTGCTCACCCGGACGGAGATCGTGCCGGCCTTGATCGCCGTCACCACTCCAGTTGTCGGGTCCAGGATCGCCGTTCGCCCGGCCTTCTTCGCGGCGGTCAGGGCTGCGGCCCCGCTGCCGAGCGCCAGGCCGGACGTGGGGATCCAGTGCACTGACATCGGGTACCGCAGCGGGACCACTCTCGTGCCGGGAGCGATGCCGTCGGGCTGGACGAGAGTGCCGGTGACGGTGGTCTTCCCGCCGACCTTCAGCGAACCAGGGCCGGTCAGCCGCACCGACTGGGCGAAGGCGTGCACGTCGCCGGTCAGCCACCGGCCGTCGGCCTGCTGGGTCGGATCGACCGTCCAGTTGAGGAAGCCGGTGAACCCGCCCCGCTCGGGTGTGCCGTACGGAGCCTTCCCGGACGACGGCAGCACCGTGTACGGCACACCCTCGAGGCGGTGCACGTTCAGCACCTGGGCGTGCGAGCCGGTCATCGCTGCGCCCTTGCCGGTGGAGGTGCGGAAGTCGGACAGCATCTTCTCGATCAGGGCGACCTCCATCCGGTCGCCGAGCTGACTGGTGGCAGCCTCCTCCGGATCGTCGACCGGGTGGTGGGCGAAGACCAGGACATTCTTGATCGAGGCATTGCTCCTGGCCTGCTGCAGGGCTGACTGCAGCATCGCGTACTGGGCGAAGTCCGATCCACGCAGCGTGCCCAACGCGCTGTTGAGCAGGATGAACCGGGTGCCCTTGTGGTCGAAGGTCCGGTAGGGCCGACCGAACTCGGCCACGAACGGAGCCAGGTCACCCTGACCGTTCACCCGGTACGACTCGTGGTTGCCCGGCACGTAATAGCACGGGAACCGGCCGGACGCCGAGTCCGGCGTGTAGTTCGCCGGCAGCGGCGCGTCGACGGTGACGAGATCGCACCCGCCGGCCTCGAGGGTCTTGCGGGCCAATGAGATGTCTTGCGGTGCACCTAGATCGGTGATGTCGCCGTTCAGCACGACCAGGTCCGGATGCTGCGTGCCGATGCGCTTCAGTGCGGCCACGCCGACCTTCGCGAGCTCGGGGTGCGCCGCGGTGAACTGCACATCCGACAACGTCGCGTAGTTCCAGGTGCCGGGGGAGCTGGGCGCCGTTCCGTCCGGGCTGAGTAGCGGATCCGGCCGGGGCGCACCGAGCGCGGGCACGTCGATCGCCGGCGCCGAGTCGTAGGCGATCGAGTCGAACACGATGGTGCCTGCGCCCTGCTTGAGAGCGTCGGTCTCGACGGCCTGGAAGTACGTCAACCGGATGGGGAAGAGGGTCCCGGACGGGAACACCCAGTCGATGGACTGCTTGCCCGCGGTGATCGCCGGGCCGAGGAAGCCGCCGTTCACCCCGGCGCCGTCCACCCACCGCAGCGAGGAGAACTGCATGGCGCGGGAGGACGTGAACGACACCCGGACTCGCAAGGGCGCACCGGGCAGCGTGAGCAGGGCGGGCGTGCCGGTGAAGGTGATGCCCTGGTTGCGGCGGGCCGTGAAATCAAGCCGCAGCTTGCCGTCCTGCAACAACAGCTTTTGCTCCGCGGGCACGGTGCCGTTGGTCGTCCACCGGCTCACCTCGTCCGCCGCGTCGAAGGAATACAATTGCGTGGTGGTGACGCCAACGGTCACCGGCAGCGTGGTGCGGACGCCCGCAGCCGTCAGCGTCATCAGGGTGGCGCCCTGCCGCAGCGGTGTGATGCGCAGACCGGTGTTGTCGGCGGTGATCCGCAGGACGCTGCGGTCGTAGTCCAGGCCCAGGTCGCCGAGCTCGACCGGTGCCGCGTAGCCCTGCGCGTCCCGCCCGGTGACGTCGAGGTGGACGGCCGCAGCATCGCCGGCCCCGGGGAGCGCGAGCCGACGTTGCGAGGTCTCCAGGCTGTGCAGCGGGCCGAGCACGGTCAACGAGATCCCGCCGCGGATGGAGCCCGCCGACGCGGAGACGGCCAGCCGACGCTGGACCGCGAGCGAACCGTCACCCGCCGGGGCGATGACGGTGGCGCCACCGGCGCCCGGGATGATCCTGGCGCGACCGGCGAACCAGGCGATGGCTGCGGGGAGCGAACGAGGAGTGAGGTTGGCATCGACGGCACTGACGGTCAGGCTGCGGCGCAGTCCGGGGAAGACGGCATCGGCGCGCACGGTGCCTGCGCGGACGGCTGCCTGGTCGGCCCGCGGTCGCACGACGAGCGACCCGGCGCCGCGACTGCTCGGGCTCACGAACACGCCGACACCGTTGGGGTCGATGCGTTCTGCGCCATCGGACGGACGGTTGCGGACGTCGGCCTGCCGGTCGCCCGCCGCTCGGGCCACCAGGGTGGTCGAGCCGCCGCCGTCGAGGTTCACCGCGGTCTGCACGCCCAGCGAGATGAGTTGCTGTGCAACGGAGGTGAGCGTCCGGCCGGGGACCAGGGTCTGCCGACCGTCGGTGGTGAACAGCACCAGCGTCCGGCCGTCGTCCTTGATGCCCAGCGCCGTCCGGGGAGCCAGCGAGGTGTCGCTCTGCTGGACCACCGCGCCGTCGCGGACCAGCACCGCGTTGGCGCCGATGACCATGTTCATCCGGCCGGCGAGCTCGTCCTTGAGTCGGTAGTCCAGGGCCGCGGGAGTGCCGATCGGCAGTGCGCGGAGTGCGGCAGCCGAGGCGCCGCGGGCCTGCAGGACGAACGCGCCGGCCGGGATGGCGCCGGTTCCGGCGGCGTCGGTGACCGAGCGGATCGCCCCGTCGACGACCAGCGCCTCGACCACTGCGGGCGCACCCTCCAGACCGCGACTCCGGCTGGCCGTCCCCCATCCGGGGGTGAAGGCGATGAGTGCATCTGCGGGCGACGAGCCGTTGACGGTGTTCAGTGCGAGTACCGGGTACGGCGTGCCGCCGAGCGTTGCGGTGGCCTCGATAGCGGCGTCGACCAGGGAAGCGATGCGGTCGCGGGTGATGCCTACCTGGACACGTCCGCCGATCTGAGCGCTCTTGAGCAGGTCGCCGCCCTGCACGGCGGCACCCAGGGGTGCGCCGGAGCCGTCGATGTCGAAGAAGTCGCCGTTGGTCGCGGCCACCGCGCCGCGCGCGTTGGCCGCGGTGGAGATGGGCCCACGGTCGGAGACTCCCGGTCCTGCGGTGATCAGGTCGGTGCTGACCGCCGGCTGGGCGAGGTCGACGGTGAGTACCTGGTCGTCGAACCAGCCGTCGCCGGTGAGGGAGGTCCGCCGGTCGAGCGTGATGCCCGGCCCGAGCTTCTCGGTGACGCTGCGCAGCGGGTAGGAGGCGTCCGCTGCGGGTGCAGTCGCAAGGGCGACGGTCCGGGCTGGAGCGGTGGGCGCCGGTGCAGTCGATGCTGCCGCCACCGCCGTTCCGGGCGCGAGTGGTGCCAGCACGGTGGCGACACCGAGCGCGGCGATGACTGCAGCGGTCGTGGCGTAACTGCCACGGCGGCGGTGAAGGAGTGACACAGGGCCTCCAGGTCGGGTCGCGCGGACTGCGGCACCCCGCCCGCGCGTGGAATCTTCACGTAGGGAGCCCTCTCGAAGGTAGAGAATGACATCGATTGCACGATGGCGCAGAGGTGGACGGCTGCGGTCCACCGCATGACGCTCGTACACCGACGCGTGCGGCGGATGGCGGCGGCCGTGCGCCCACCCGGCCGATCGGCACGGTTCCCGTCCCGAACCCGGTGGCTCAGGCCGAGCCGAGATCCACCCGGAGCGCCCGCAGCCTGATCGCTGCCGACATCCGCTCGGCGAGCACGGCAGCCGGGAGTCGGACACGGACGTCGGTCGCCGGATCGTGGACGGACATCGCACCGGTCGACACTTCGTCCTCGCCCACCACCACCAGCAGTGAGTCACGACGTCCGCTGGCGGCGCGGATCCGGGACCCGAGGCTTCCCTCAGCCTCCAGGCGGAGGCGGACACCGTTGCAGCGCAACAGGTTCGCAGCCTGATCTGCGGCAGCGCGTTGCGCGGCGCTGACGGGCAGGAGGCAGACCTGCACCGGCGCGAGCCAGAGCGGCAGCCGCCCGCGGTGCACCTCCAGCAGCAGCGCCACCATCCGCTCCATCGCGCCAAGGGTGCCGCGGTGGATCATCGAGACCAGCGGACGCGCACCGCCTGAGTCGGTGTAGCGCAGGTCGAACCGTTCCGGCTGGTTGAAATCCAGCTGGACGGTGCCGAGGGTCTCGACCTGACCGCGCGCATCCCGTACCTGGACGTCGATCTTGGGTCCGTAGAAGGCCGCCTCCCCTGCTACCTCCCGACTGTGCAGCCCGCGTCGCGGAAGGTCGATCGCGACCAACGCGGCGCGCAGCCGATCCTCAGCGGCGGCCCAGTGCTCGGCGGCGCCCAGATATCCGTCGCCGGATCCCCGTCGCGACAGCCGAAGGTGATCCACCGAGATCCCCAGCACCTCATAGGCATCGAGCAACGCCTGCAGTGCCGCGGCCACCTCGGGGGCGACCTGGTCCGGTCGGCAGAAGACGTGGGTGTCGTCCAGGTCGATCTGCCGGACCCGGCTCAACCCGCTGAGCACTCCGGACCGCTCCGCCCGGAACATCGGTGCCAGCTCGTTGAGCCGGATCGGCAGATCGCGGTGGCTGCGGATCTCCGCGGCGTAGATCATCGCGTGGTGCGGGCAGTTTGCCGGTCGCAGCACCAATTCGTCACCGCCGACCGGCATCGGCGGGAACATGTCGTCGGCGAACTTCGCCCAGTGCCCCGACCGTTCGAACAGTGCCCGCTTCCCCAGCACCGGGGAGTACACCGGCGAACACCCGGTGGCCAGTGCGATCTCGCGGGCGTACTGCTCCAGTTCGTACCGGACCACCGCTCCGGCCGGTAGCCAGAGCGGGAGACCGGCCCCGGCGAGCGGATGGGTGGTGTAGATGCCCATCTCCCGACCGATCACCCGGTGGTCGAGGGTCGACGGTCGCGACGGATCCGCACTCAAGATCGGCAGGGCGGGATCTGCTGCGGACGAGGGATCGTGCTGTGCAGGCATCGGAACTCCTGATGGGAAGGGAGAGTCCGGGGAGATGCAAGGAGCCCCGGAGAATCTCCGGGGCTCGGGTGGTGACGGTGAGGTCAGCTCGGACGGGCGAGGCCGGAGTGGTCCGGCGTCGTCGTGGGTGCGAACGCGTTCCTCATCCGCCCAGCCTGATCCGGCGTCCGGGTCGGTGTCAACCGGGATGGACGAGCCAGTCGCAGCTCGGCCCGGTTCCCAGCTGGCCCCGGTCCCAGCTCGGCAAGGTCGCGGCACGACATACAGTCCTGTCCATGCGCACCACTGACGAGCTGCCCGACCCGATGATCACCCCCCCGCAGACAGCGGTGCCGGAACCGGTGGACCGCGCGCTCCGCATATTGACCACCTCGGCCAACCACGGGCTGTTGTGGTTCGGGGTCGGCGCGGTCGGGGCGATGCTGGGCAAGCGTCCGCGGCGCGCGGCGCTCAGGGGGGTCGCCTCCCTCGGGATGGCCAGCTTCGTCGCGAACAGTGTCATCAAGCCGCTGGTGGGTCGCCGGCGACCCGATCCGCAGCGCACGAAGACCGCCCGTCGCATCGGCAAGATCCCCTGGACCAGCTCCTTCCCCAGTGGTCACTCGGCCTCTGCAGCCGCCTTCGCCACCGGCGCTGCCCTCGAACTTCCGTTGAGTGCAACGGTTCTCGGCCCGCTCGCTGCAGCCGTCGCCTACTCCCGGGTGCACGTCGGCGTGCACTACAAGTCCGACGTCGTCGTCGGGGCGGCGTCCGGCGTGGCGGTGGCGCTGCTGGTGCAGAAGCTGTGGCCGGCCAAGCCGTTCGCTCCGGCCGAGATGGACAAGGTGGACGCTCCGGCGCTGGCCGAGGGCGCCGGGCTGTTCGTCGTGCTCAACGAGCTCTCCGGCTCCTCCGACGGCGCCGAGGAGGCGATCAGGAAGGTCCTGCCCCAGGTCGAGATCGTGCAATGGGATCCGGAGAACGAGGATCTGGCCGATCTCGTGCCCGGCTCTGCGTCGGCGGTCGGGGTGGCCGGCGGTGACGGCACCGTCGCCTCGGTGGCTGCGCTGGCGATCGAGCGGAACCTGCCCCTGGCCGTCTTCCCGGCCGGCACCCTCAACCACTTCGCCGGCGCGCTCGGCCTGGCCACCCACCAGGACACCGCCACCGCGGTGCTCGCTGGAGCGGGCGGATCGGTGTCCGCCGCCGCACTGAACGGCAACGTGTTCCTCAACACCGCGGGTATCGGTGGATACCCCGAGCTGGTCCGGTTGCGGGACAAGCTCAGCCACCGGATGGGCAAGTGGCCGGCCGCCGCGTACTCGCTGGGCAAGGTCGTGCGTGGCCACGCGCCGCTGCACCTGGTGATCAACGGCAAGCCCGTTCCGGTGTGGGCGGTGTTCGTCGGCAACGGTGTCTACACCCCACGTGGTCTGGCGCCCGCCTGGCGCGACCGGCTCAGCGACGACGTGCTGGACGTGCAGTACCTGCGCGCGGACAAGAAGTTCTCCCGCACCATCGCGGTGGTCGCCTCGCTGATCGGCCTGGTCGGGCAGACCAAGGTGTTCGGTGCCGTCGACGGGCGCTCGGTCACCATCACCTCGCAGGAGGGTCCGGTGCTGGCGGCGCACGACGGGGAGGTCACCAGCCCGCACGAGAAGATCGAGCTGGAGATCCTGCCGCAGCGGCTGGTCGTCTACCGCGGATGACGGACGGGGCCCGCACCGATCCGCTGAGCGGCGACGCGGAGACGCTCGTGCGGATGACGGTCTTCGTGCGCGGTCGGGTGCAGGGCGTCGGGTTCCGGTGGTGGACGCGTAGCCGCGCGTTGGAGCTGGGTCTGGTCGGCAGCGCCACCAACCGCGCCGACGGCGGCGTCGAGGTGGTCGCGGAAGGACCTCGGGCCGACTGTGCGCAGCTGCTCGTGCTGCTTCGCGGGCCCGACGCGCCCGGCCTGGTCGAGTCCGCGATCGAGCAGTTCGCGGCGCCGCGCGGTGTCGGGCCGGAGTTCGTCGAACGTTGATCCGCGTCGGTCCGGGTTAGCCTGTTGATCACTGCTGCCGCCGGGATCTCTCCCGCGGCGGAGGTGCGTCGTCCCCGACCGCCAGGTCGACCAGTCCGAGCAGCGAGGAAGAGGTGTGCGCCGGGTGTATTTGAAGTCGCTCACCCTCAAGGGCTTCAAGTCGTTCGCCTCGGCGACCACGCTGCAGTTCGAACCAGGCATCACCGCCGTCGTCGGACCGAACGGCTCGGGCAAGTCCAACGTGGTCGATGCGATCGCCTGGGTGCTCGGCGAGCAGGGCGCGAAGGCGTTGCGCGGCGGCAAGATGGATGACGTCATCTTCGCCGGCACCGCCGACCGGCCACCGCTGGGGCGGGCCGAGGTGACGTTGACGATCAACAACGCCGACGGTGCGCTGCCCATCGATTACGCCGAGGTGTCGATCACCCGACGGATGTTCCGAGACGGTGCCAGCGAGTACGAGATCAACGGCAGCTCCTGCCGGCTGCTCGACATCCAGGAACTGCTCAGCGACTCGGGTATCGGTCGTGAGATGCACGTCATCGTGGGGCAGGGCCAGCTCGATGCGGTGCTGTCGGCACGTCCGGAGGACCGTCGTGCGTTCATCGAGGAAGCAGCCGGCGTCCTCAAGCACCGCAAGCGCAAGGAGAAAGCGCTCCGCAAGCTCGACGCGATGCAGGCCAACCTGACCCGGCTCGGCGACCTGACCGGCGAGCTGCGGAGGCAGCTCAAACCGTTGGGCCGACAGGCAGAGGTGGCTCGGCGCGCCGCCGGGGTGCAGTCGGACCTCCGCGACGCGCGGCTCCGGCTGCTGGCCGACGACCACCGGGTGCTGGCGGCGAAGATCGCCCAGGAGACCGCTGACGAGCAGGCCGCACAGGATCACCGGGCGCGCATCCAGCAGCAGCTCGCGGCAGCACAGCAGGAGGTCGAGCTCGCGCAGAAGGCCTTGGCCGAGGCCACTCCGCAGCTGCAGCAGGCACAGGATCTGTGGTTCTCGCTGTCGGCGCTCAGCGAGAGGTTCCGCGGTTTGGTGTCGCTCGCCGAGGAACGGTCCCGCAATCTGGCAACTCCCACCGAGGCGCCGCGCGCCGGACGCGACCCCGAGGAGTTGGACCGGCAGGCCGAGCGGGCAGAGGCCGAACAGATCGAACGGGAGCGGGCGGTCGTCGCCGGGCGCGCGGTGCTCGCCGAGGCCGTCACCGAGCGCACCGAGGCCGAAGAGGCGCTCAAGGCGGCGGAGGCCGCGCTGGTGGCGGCCTCCCGCGCGATCGCCGATCGCCGTGAAGGGCTGGCCCGACTGTCCGGCCAGGTCAACGCGGCCCGCTCACGGCTGACCTCCGCGGACGAGGAGGTCGCGCGGCTGGGCGTCGCGGTGGCCGAGGCGCGTGAGCGGTCGGACCGGGCCGGGCGTGCGTTCGAGACCCTGCAGGACTCGATCGGCGAACTCGATTCGTCGGAGGAGGGGCTCGACGAGCACAACCTGGCCGCAGAGCAGGCCGCCGACGCGGCAGCCGCGCGGGTCACCGAGCTGGCCGATCAACTGCGGGAGGCGCGCACTGCACAGGCCGGGCTGCGGGCGAGGGTCGATGCGCTCGCCCTCGGTCTCGATCGACGGGACGGGGCCGGCACGCTGCTGGCTGCTGGTCTGCAAGGAGTGCTGGGTTCGGTGGCGACGCTGCTCGACGTCAGCCCCGGCCACGAGGCAGCGGTGGCCGCAGCTCTCGGCCGGATCGCCGACGCGGTGGCGGTGGCCGACCTGACCGCTGCGGCGACCGCTCTGACGCATCTGCGCACCGAGGACGGCGGCCGTTCCGGTCTGCTGATCGGGGGCGCACCGAACCCCGAGGTCACCGGTGATGAGCTACCTGCCGGCGCGGTCTGGGCCGTCGACGTGGTGCGAGCGCCTGAGGCGTTGCGCTCCGCGACTGCTGTTGCGCTGCACCGGGTTGCGATCGTTCCCGACCTCGACGCCGCGCTCGCGCTGGTGGAGCTGCGGCCACTGGTGCGCGCCGTCACAGCAGCCGGCGACCTGATCGGCAGCGACTGGGCCTTCGGCGGCAGCGCCGGCAAGCAGTCGGTGATCGAGATCCAGGCTGCCGTCGACGAAGCGGAGTCCGAACTCGCCGCCGTGACGTCGAGGATCACCGGGCTGGAAGCGGCGCTGGTCGGCGCCAGGGCCGAGGCGGAGTCCTCGGCCGGCGTCGCCGACCGGGCGATGGCCGCGCTGCACGAATCCGACGCCAAGCTCGCCGCCGTCACCGAGCAGCTCGGTCGACTCGGGGAAACGGCCCGATCCGCTGCCGCCGAGGCCGAGCGGTTGACACGGCAGCGGACTGCCGTCGAGACCGCCCGCGAACAACATCGCACCGAGGTGGCGGAACTGGAGGAGCGGCTCACCCACGCCTCGGACTCCTCGACCGACGTCACCGAGGAGCTCGACCCGGCCGAGCGGGACCGGGCGACCGACGCCGCCGCTGCCGCCCGTCAGGTGGAGATGGAGGCGCGGCTGGCGCTGCGCACCGACGAGGAACGCGCCCGGGCGTCCGCCGGCTCGGCTGAAGGTCTTCGCCGGGCAGCTCGTCAGGAGCGGGAGACGGTGGCCCGTGCCGAAGCTGCGATCCGCCGCCGCGCCGCTGGTGCCGCGGTCGCCGCCGGCGTGCTGGAACTGGCCGTCAGGACCGCTGCCCGTCTCGAGACGTCGCTCGCCGCGGCCGCCGCCGAGCGAGAATCGGCCCAGCAGCACCGCGCCGCCGCCGAGGAGCGCTCCCGCACCACCCGCACCGTCGCCGCCGATCTGCAGACCCAGTGGAGCGCCTTGACCGACGCGGTCCACCGGGACGAGGTGCAGCGCGCCCAGCAGACGCTGCGGTTGGAGCAGCTGGCCGACCGCATCGCCGGCGAGTTCGCGATGAACCCGGACGACCTGGTCGCCGAGTTCGGTCCGGACGTCGAGGTACCGCCGACCGCGCTCGAGATGACCGAGTACGAGGCTGCCAAGGAGCGGGGCGAGGACGTCGTCCGGCCGCAGCCCGCGCCGTTCGACCGCGCCACCCAGGAGCGACGTGCCCGGCGCGCCGAGCGCGACCTCGCCACCCTCGGCAAGGTCAACCCGCTGGCGCTGGAGGAGTTCGCGGCGCTCGAGGAGCGCCACGCGTTCCTGTCGACCCAGCTGGAGGACCTGAAGGCCACCCGCAAGGACCTGCTGACGGTGGTCAAGGAGGTCGACGACCGGATTCTCGAGGTGTTCACCAGCGCCTTCCACGACGTCGCCCGCGAGTTCGTCACCGTCTTCGCGACCCTGTTCCCGGGCGGGGAGGGTGAGCTGGTGCTGACCACCCCGGACGACATGCTGGCCACCGGCATCGAGGTGCACGCCCGTCCTCCCGGCAAGAAGGTCAAGCGGCTCTCGTTGCTGTCCGGCGGCGAGCGTTCGCTGACCGCGGTGGCGCTGCTGGTGGCCATCTTCCGCGCCAGACCGAGCCCGTTCTACATCATGGACGAGGTCGAGGCGGCGCTGGACGAGACCAACCTGACCCGGCTCGTCGCGCTGCTGGCCGAACTCCGCGACTCCTCGCAGTTGATCATCATCACCCACCAGAAATTCACCATGGAGGCGGCCGACGCGCTCTACGGCGTCTCGATGCGCGGCGACGGCATCACCCAGGTGATCAGCCAGCGGATCCGTGCCGCCGAGGACCGGCCGCCTGCGGGCGCTGCCGTCAAGCCGGTTCCCACCGGCTGAGCAGCCACCTCGACCTGAAACCGGTTGCCCGGCATGGCGGATTCAACCGGTCGTCGCAACGTCCAGTAGTTCGAGCAGTTTCTCAGACGGGGTGGCGTATCCAAGGACTTTGCGTGGGCGGATGTTGAGCAGTCGCTCTGCCTCGGCGACCTGCGCGTCGGTGACGTCGTTGAAGTCGGTGCCTTTGGGGAAGAAGTCCCGGATCAGGCCGTTGCTGTTCTCGTTGGTCGGTCGCTGCCACGGCGAGTGGGGATCACAGAAGTACACCGGGCAACCCGTCGCGACCGTGAACTTCGCGTGCTCGCGCATCTCGATGCCTTGATCCCAGGTCAGGGAACGCCAGATCGATGTCGGGAGCCGGCCGATCATCGCGGTGAGCCGATCGGTGACGGTCGCGCTGTCATGGACGGTGATCCGCTCGATCAGCAAATACCGGGTGGTGCGTTCCACCAGGGTGATCAGCGCCGAGCTCAGGCCGTCCTTGCCGCCGATGACCAGATCGCCTTCCCAGTGTCCGGGTACCGCTCGGTCGGCGGCCTCGGCGGGTCGGGCCGTGATCTTCGCATCACCGATCCAGGTCCGCTTGCCCCGCGCCGGCAGCTTCGAGCGGGGCAACCTGGTGGTGCGGCCCTGCCGTAACGCCTTCTCCACCGTCAACTCATGCCGCAGCGCACCGGCCCCCTGCACGTACAGCGCCTGGTAGATCGTCTCGTGGCTCACGTGCACATCGTGGTCTTCGGGGAAGTCCATCCGCAGCCGACAACTGATCTGCTGCGGGGAAAACTTGCGATCCAGCCCCTCCCGCACCACGTCTCGAAGCCACGTCCCGGGCCGCAACTTCGCCGGTTTGGGACGTCGGCGGGCCTTGTCGGCGTGCACCTGCGCCGCCGCAGCCAAATACCGGCCATCAACGGTGCGGGCATCGATCTCTCGTTTCACCGTGGAGCGATGGACCCTCAACTCCGCGGCGATCCGCGCCTGTGAACACCCGTCCCGCCATCGCACTGCGATCAACATGCGGCCCTGGTACGTCAACCGGCCGTTGCAGTCCAGGAACCCCTCATCCCGATCTGTGACCAGACACGACACCAGCCCGCCGACCCGACCTCGCACGAAAGTCATACCCGCGACCTTCGCCCACAACTGCACCGAAGTGCGAGCCACACCGACCCGGCGCGCCGCCTCCATGCACGACACACCCTCGGCCAACAACGCCAACGCCCGCACCCGAACCGCTTCCTCGATCGCCTTCACAAGCCACCCTCAGCAGCCGTGTTGCGACGACCCCCTGAACCCACCCATCGGTTCGGCGTTATTACGCCGAATCGTGCAATCCAGCACGCATTCGTGCCGAATCGATGGGTGGCTGCGGGGCGCTGGCGTACCCCCCGGGCTCTCCGGTGCAACCGGATTCCGCGCCGACCCGTCCTGCCGGTATGACGACCCGCGACATCGCCGCCGCCCTGACCCGCCGCCGGTTCCTGCTCATCGCCACCGCTGCCGCTACGGGCACCCTTGCCACCGCGTGCGGTACCTCGGGTCCGGCATCCGATCCGGGTACGTCGCCGACCAGTACCCCGACCGAACCCACAGCCGCTGTCGGACCATTGCCGTCTCCCGCGTCTTCGACGCCGTCCCCAGGCCCGGTTGGTGCCCCACAACCGTTGCGCGGCAGCGGATCGCGCCGGGCTCCCGGTACGCCGGGTGCCGCCAGGAAGGCGCTCGCAGACTTCGGCGCCGATTTCCTGCGCGAAGCTCGCCGCCTGGACCCGACCGCAGTGAACACCGCGATCAGCCCGTACTCGCTGTTCACAGTCCTGGCGATGGCTCGGGCCGGGGCGAAGGGCGCGACGGCCAGGCAGATCGACGCAGCGCTGCACAGCGCGGGCGTCGAGGCCCAGGGTGCGGTGATCAGTGCAGTGGACGCAGGCGTGGCGGCTGCGATCGCCGCCGCCGAGAAGTCGGCCCAGGAGGGCGACGACCCGATCGTCATCAACACGGCCAACCAGACCTGGGTGCAGAATGGCTATCCGGTGCACCAGGAGTACCTGGACGCACTGGCTGTCCAGTTCGGCGTCGAGGCGGTGGCCGCCGACTTCGCCGGGGATCCGGAAGGCATGCGGACGGCGCTGAACGCGTGGGTGGCGCAGCGGACGAACGACCTGATCCCCGAGCTGTTCCCGCCGGGCTCGATCGATCCCTCGACAGTCGTCGTGCTGGTGAACGCCCTGTACCTGAAAGCCGCGTGGCCGCAGCCACTCTCGCGGGTCGGGAAGATCAGCTTCGTCACCGACGCGGGCGCCCGGATCCAACCGGAGATGATGCGCAGCGCCTCACCGGTCCGCGGGGCCTCGGGCGACGGCTGGACGGCGGCCACCATTCCCTACCGCGGCGGCGGCGCGGCGATGACGGTGCTGGTACCCGACGCGGGCCGTTTCGATGCAGTGCTCACCGCTCTGGACAGCACGCTCATGCGACAGGCCGCCGCGACCAGAACGTCCGTGCAGCTGACCATGCCGCTACTGGACTTGAAGACCATCGCGCCGGCGAAGGAGATTGCCATCTCGCTCGGGATCGAGGACATCTTCGGCAGCGCCGACCTCTCGGGGATCGCCGGCAGTCCCGGAGACCTGGTTGCCTCCGAGTTCCTGCACCAGGCGGTGGTGAAGGTCGACGAGAAGGGCACCGAGGCGGCCGCAGCCGCCGGAATGGCCATACTCGAGTCGTCAGCCCCGATGCCGCAGCTCGAACTCGTCGTCGACCGGCCGTTCCTGTTCTGGATCTCCGAGAGCACCACCGGCGCACCGTTGTTCCTCGGGGTGGTCACCGACCCATCAGCGTGAGATTCGTTGCAGGCAGCCGGTTGTCGCTGGCGATACGCGCTGTTGCTGGCTAGATGGACGTCCTTCTCGCCAGCGGATGCTCGTGTCACCAGCGACAAGGTTCGCGAGCTGTCAGCTGCCCGTCGGCGTGAGATCCGTTGCGGCGTCAGCGGTCTCGTCGTCGAACTGGGTGTGGTACAGCTCGGCGTAGCGTCCGCCGGCGGCCAGGAGTTCCGGGTGCGTTCCGCGCTCGACGATCCGGCCGTCCTCCAGCACCAGAATCTCGTCGGCGGCGCGCACGGTGGAGAGGCGGTGCGCGATCACCAGTGACGTCCGGCCGATCAGCGCCTCGGCCAGCGCGGCCTGGACCGCGGCCTCCGACGTCGAGTCGAGCGACGCCGTCGCCTCGTCGAGGATGACGACCCGCGGCTGGGCCAGCAGCAATCGGGCGATCGTCAGCCGCTGGCGCTCACCCCCGGAGAGTCGGTAGCCGCGTTCGCCGACCAGCGTGTCCAGGCCGTCGTCGAGCGACCGCACCAGCGGCTCCAACCTGGCTCGCCGCAACGCTTCCCAGAGGTCGTCATCGCTCGCGTCCGGAGCGGCCAGCCGCAGGTTCTCGCCGATCGTCTCGTGGAACAGGTGGCCGTCCTGGGTCACCATCCCGACTGCGGCCCTGATCGAATCGGCGGTGAGGTCGCGGATGTCGACACCGCCGAGGCTGACGGCACCGGAGTTGACGTCATACAGCCGGGCCGTCAGTTGGGCGATCGTCGACTTGCCCGCGCCGGAAGTGCCGACCAGCGCGATCATCCGGCCGGGCTCGGCCCGGAACGAGATGCCGTGCAGCACCTCGACACCGCCGCGCGAGTCCAGCACGGCGACCTCCTCGAGGGAGGCCAGCGAAACATCGGTGGCGGCGGGATAACCGAAGGCCACGTTGTCGAACTCCAGGATGAGCGGACCTGCCGGCACCGTCCGAGCATCCGGACGGTCGGTGATCAGGGGCCTCAGGTCGAGCACCTCGAAGACCCGTTCGAAGCTCACCAGAGCGCTCATCACGTCGACCCTGGCTCCGGCCAGTGCGGTGAGCGGGGCGTAGAGCCGGGTCAGCAACAGGGCCAGCGAGACCACCGCACCAGCATCCAGAGTGCCGCCGATCGCCAACGCGCCGCCGAGCCCGTAGACCAGCGCGAGCGCCAGCGCCGAGACCAGCGTGAGTGAGTTCAGGAACACCGCTTGCAGCATCGCGGTCCTGATGCCGATGTCGCGGACCCGCCCAGCCCGGCCGGCGAACTCCGCGGATTCCTCTGCGGGGCGGCCGAACAGCTTCACCAGGGTCGCCCCGGGTGCGGAGAAGCGTTCCGTCATCCGGGTCGTCATCACGGCGTTGTGGTCGGCCGCCTCGCGCGACAGGCGCGCCAACCTGACACCGGTACGGCGGGCCGGGATGACGAACACCGGCAGCAGCACCAGGCTGAGAAGGGTGATCTGCCAGGAGATCTGCAGCATCACGACCAGCGTCAGGGTCAACGTCACCAGGTTCGCGACGACCCCGGACAGGGTGCCGCTGAACGCTCGCTGGGCGCCGATGACGTCGTTGTTCAACCGGCTCACCAGAGCGCCCGTCCTGGTGCGCAGGAAGAACGCCACCGGCATCCGCTGCACGTGGTCGAAGACCGCGGTCCGCAGGTGGTAGATCAGCCCCTCACCGATCCGTGCCGACAGCCACCGGGTGAACAGACCCAGCGCCGACTCGGCCACCGCGATCACCGCGATCAGCACTGCCAACCACACCACCGTGCTGACCGGTCGGGAGTTGGTGATGGCGTTGACGACCTGACCGGCCAGTACCGGGGTCGCCACCGACACCGCCGCCGTGGCGACGCTCGCGATCAGGAACATCACCAGCCGTCGTCGGTGCGGAGCGGCGAAGGAGAAGATCCGGCGGAGCGTCTCCCGGGAGAACGGCCGCCGATCCGGAGCGTCACGCATCGCGGAGTACATCGCGCTCTGCGCGGCGGCATGCATGCTCATGGTGGCTCCTGTTCGAAAGTGACCTGCCGACGCTAGGCGCTCATCCGCGGTTGAGGTCAATCCATGGCATCCACCAGGGTCTGGTGAAGCGGTCCGTACCAGGGATCCGGCCGCGTGTCGTCACCGGATGGGGAAGGACCGGGGCGACGAGGAGCACAGTCTCCGGTGGTCGAGCGACGAGGAGTCGAGACCCCGGAAGAGCATCGACCAGGTCTCGGATCATCGGCGCCGTGGGAGCAATCAGTCGAGCACCGACGGCGACAGCACCGCCCACTCGCGAACGGTCCGCAGTGCGATGAGGTGCTGCAGCCAGAACGGGTCGTCGTCCAGAGCGCGCTCCAACTCCTGGGCAGTGTCCGCCCGACCGATGAGCAGGGCGCCCGCCGGTGCGTCGTCGGAGTACGGACCACGGAGCACGATCAACCCCCGCTCCTGCAGTCCGGCGAGGAACTCCCGGTGCGCGGGGCGGTACTCGTCGCGGGCGTCCGCGCTGTCGGGGGAGTAGTCGTAGAGCACTGCGAAAGTGGCCATCCGTCCATTGTCGCCCATCCGTGCACGAGCGGTGGCTGCGGGGGAGAGCTCCGCACGGCGTCTGCCACGATTGCGGCTCCGGACGCACAGCAGCCCCGGATCCGTTGACGAGCAACGGATCCGGGGCTGCGGTGACGACCGGGTGCGGCTGCTGTCCAGGTGTGACAGCAGCCGCGCCTCGAATCAGAGGTCGTAGTACAGCGCGAACTCGTAGGGGTGCGGACGCAGCCGGATCGGGTCGATCTCGTGTTCCCGCTTGATCTTGATCCAGGTCTCGATCAGGTCGGAGGTGAACACGCCACCCTCGAGCAGGTAGTCGTGGTCGACCTCGAGGCGGTCCATCACGGCCGGCAGCGAGGCCGGGACCTGCGGGATGTTGGCGGCCTCGTCCGGCGGCAGCTCGTAGAGGTCCTTGTCGACCGGTGCCGGCGGCTCGATACGGTTCTTCACGCCGTCCAGACCGGCCATCATCATCGCGGCGAATGCCAGGTACGGGTTCGCTGATGCATCGGGGCAGCGGAACTCGATCCGCTTGGCCTTGGGGTTGGAACCCGAGATCGGGATCCGGATGCAGGCCGAGCGATTGCGCGAGGAGTACACCAGGTTGACCGGCGCCTCGTAGCCAGGGACCAGACGGTGGTAGGAGTTCACCGTCGGGTTGGTGAAGGCCAACAGCGACGGCGCATGGTGCAGGATGCCGCCGATGTAGTGCCGCGCCATGTCCGACAGCCCGCCGTAGCCGGCCTCGTCGTGGAACAGCGGCTGGCCGTCCTTCCACAGCGACTGGTGGGCGTGCATACCGGAGCCGTTGTCACCGAACAGCGGCTTGGGCATGAACGTCGCCGACTTGCCCGCCTCGTAGGCGGTGTTCTTGATGATGTACTTGAACAGCATCAGGTCGTCCGCCGCGTGCAGCAGCGTGTTGAACTTGTAGTTGATCTCCTGCTGACCGCCGGTGCCCACCTCGTGGTGACCGCGCTCGACCTCGAAGCCGGCACCGAGCAGGTTCGCCGTCATGTCCTCGCGGAGATCGGCGTAGTGGTCGTACGGCGGCACCGGGAAGTACCCGCCCTTGGGCCGCACCTTGTAGCCGAGGTTGCCGCCCTCCTCGCTGCGGCCGGTGTTCCACCAGCCGGACACCGAGTCGACCGAGTAGCTGGTCTCGTTCATGGACGAGGTGAACTTGACGTCGTCGAAGACGTAGAACTCCGCCTCGGGTCCGAAGAAGCAGGTGTCGGCGATCCCGGTGGTGGCCAGGTACTGCTCGGCCTTGCGCGCGATGTTCCGGGGATCCCGCGAGTACGGCTGCAGGGTCAGCGGGTCGTGGACGAAGAAGTTCATCGTCATGGTCTTGCGGCGACGGAACGGGTCGATCCGGGCGGTGGCTGCATCCGGCAGGAGCAGCATGTCCGACTCGTTGATCGCCTGGAAGCCGCGGACCGAGGAGCCGTCGAAAGCCATCCCGGCCTCCAGCGATTCGACACTGACGGTCTTGGCTGGAACCGTCAGGTGCTGCATGACGCCGGGAAGATCGCAGAATCGGATGTCGAAGACCTCGACATCGTTCTCTGCGATGAACTTCACGACTTCTTCGTTCGTGGAGAACACGAGTGCATCGCTCCTATCGCGGAATGTTGGCTCGGGCACAGCGGGCGTACCGGTCGAGGGGGATCGCGGGCGCGACACCGACCCCACCGACGGTAGGAACGAGGTGTTGCCCATGGACGTCGTCAGTGTTTCAGCAGCGTTACGCGCACACACGTCAGGGTGACCCGGGCACGGTGCGGTCACGCTCGACGCCACCGGACGCCGCCGACGTCACTGCTCGCCGCGCGTCCGATCGCGGGGCGCAGCGTTGCGACGAGCGACGAAGGGTTAACAGCCGTCGATCGACCCGACCCCCGGTTCGTAGACTGGCAACGTGAGCACCCGCGCGCATGGAGCTGCTGAGTCCGACGGCTACCCGGGTGAGCGGTTCGCGCTACCGGAGTCGGGGGTGGGCAGCGTCGCTTCCACCGGCCGTCGGGTCAGCGGATTTCTGCTCGATCTGCTGGTGACGTTCCTGATCGCGCTGCTGTTCACCCGCCCGCAGCTGCCGTCACAGACGCTGGAGGTCATCGTCTGGGCGATCATGACGGTCGTCTTCGTCGGAGTGATCGGCTCGACGCCCGGTCATGCGATCGTCGGTGTCCGAGTGGCGAGGGTCGACGGCAGGGCTCTGGTCGGTCTGTGGGCGATCCCGCGGGCCGCACTCACGTTCGTGCTCATCCCGACCGTGATCGTCGATGCCGACGGTCGCGGTCTGCACGATCGGCTCTGCCGCACGATCGTCATCCTGTCGCGCTGAGAAATCGCCTCTGCGGCGAACTCCGCCTGCGTCAGCCGCGCTTGCGGGTGGCGCGTTGGACGTTGCGCATCTTCGCGCCGGCCGGCAGCGGGCCCTTCGGCAACCCGGCCTGCGGGGACCGGCCCTTGAGCGCCGTGAGCCGGGTGTCGAGTTCCTCGACGGCCTTGGGGGAGATGTTGCGGGGCAACTTGAGCAGCGACGAGTTGAGCTTGCGCAACGGCAACTGACCGTCCTCGGTACCGACGATGAAGTCATAGATCGGGGTGTCGCCTATGATGCGGGCGATCCGCTTCTTCTCCTGCGCCAGCAGCGGTTTCACGCGGTGCGGGGCGCCTTCGGCGATCAGCACGACGCCCGGCCGACCGATCACCCGGTGTACGGCGTCCAGCTGCGCCGTCCCGGCCACCGCCGGGGTGATCCGCCACTTGCCACGCAGATTGTTCTGCAGCGACCAGGCAGCAGCACCCGGCTGTCCCTCAGCCTTGGTGTACACGTTCGACTGGACCCGCCGCGCGAACAACAGCATGGCGATCATCACGCCGAGGATCAGGCCGAAGGGCAGCGCGAAGTACCAGGGAATGCTGACGAGCAGTCCCAGCCCGACGATGACCGCGGCGGTGCCCAGCAGGGCCAGCAGCATGTACGGGATGAGGCGCTTGTCCTCCTTGCGCTGCATGTTGAAGGCCTGCCACATCTGACTGCGACGGTCCTTCTTCGCCACCTTCTGGGCAGCCTTCAGCGCCTTCTTCTCGTCCTTGGTCACGGGGCCATCGGGAGCAGACTTCGCCATACCGATCAGGATAGTGCCCCGCACCACTGCTGCCTGCCGCCGTCGGTGTGCGGGCGCCGTCACCACCGCGGCGCTTGCTGGTCGGGCCCGGCGCATGCCGGTGTGCGTGGCGCATGCTGGATTGCCGTCTGTGACCCACGAACGGCTCGGAGCCGACACACGGGCATGCGCGGCACCGACCAGGAATGCGCGGCGCACCGGAATGTGCCGGGCGGGTGCGCTCAGTTCAGGGGATGGACGGACAACGTCGACCAGGTGAAGGTGCCCGCGTCCTCATTCGCATCCACCGAGAGCAGATGCAGGGCGCCGACGCGCAGGGTCGCCGACCAGGGCGTCGCAGCGAGCACACCGTAGGCGGCACACAGCGGTGCGTCGTCGGCCGCGAGCCGGGCGTACCCCAGCGACACGTGCGGCCCGAAGGGTCCCGGCGGCGTGGGACGGTCCGGGAAGGCCTGGCTGATCGCTGCGCGGACCTCGGTCACGAGGGTCTGCCACTGCTGGGTCTGCTCGCCGGCGGCGCAGACCGCGGTCGTCATGATCTCGGGTCGACCCAGCGGCACCTCGAACGCCGGTCGCGCACCGGCGATGTGATCGAGCGCGGCGGAGAAGTGCGCGAGCTCCTGCGGCAGGGCAGCCCGCGTTCCGTCCTGTGATGACTTCGGCATGCGCTGTGCTGCCGGCAGGAACAGCGGGGTCCTGGCGATCGTCGCGTGCAGGAACTCCAGGGGCTGGACCTTGCACACCTCGGTGGCCGCGATCGCGTCCTGCCACGGTGCGACGACGGTGCGGTCCCAGCCGGGCAACGCGTAGACGTGCACACTGCCCAGGAGTGATTCCCAACTCGTTCGCAGGGGTTCGAAGATGCTGCGCATGTGGTCGACGGTAGCCGCAGGACCGTCGGGTCCACGCGGGCAGAGGAGTGTCCGCCCGTCGGCGCCTGCTGTCCTGTCGGGGCGCATGCTGGTTCGTCGTCCGAAACGTTTCACAGGGTGCCGGCCGACAATCGGGAATGCGCCGGACGATCAAGGATGCGCCAGACAGTCGGGGATGCGCCGGACGATCAAGGATGCGCCGGACAGTCGGGGATGCGCCGGACAGTCGGGAATGCGCCGGACAGTCGGGAATGCGCCGGACGATCGGGAATGCGCCGGACGGCAGCGCCGCCGGGACCGCAGCCTCAGGCGGGCCGATGACTGGCGAACGTCCGGGAGGTGATGAAGCCCAGCCCGTGGTAGAGCCTGCGGGCACTGTCGTTGCCGGCGTACATCCCGAGCGTGCAGATTCCGGTGACGGGTCCGGGACGAACCAGTGCGCGGCGGGTCAGTGCGCGCACGACTGCGGTCCCCCAGCCCTGACCACGCGCGGTGCTCGCGGTGACGATTCCGGCGAGATGTGGTGCACCGCTGGGTGTTCGGTGCAGCGCCCCGGCCGCGACGATGCGCGGCCCTGACGGTCCGGGCACCCTGGCGCCGATCCAGAGCTCGGTGAGCCCGGTCCCCGGTTGGCTCTCGGCGGTCGGGCTGTCGGCCCGGTTCAACGCTTCCAACTCGGCGGCGTCGTCACAGTCGTCGAGCTCGACGAGATGGGCTTCCTGCGGGTGGTCGACGGGCGCGTCCCCCGTCCACATCCAGTCCCACTCGCCGCCTCGCTCCGTGTCGGGGAAGCGCGGGGCGAGAGCGTCCCACACTCCGCGGTCGGTCGTCACCGGACCACGGAGAACATCGGGGCGGCGGATCAGTGACTCGGCCTGCGCGAGGTCGCTCGGACTCGCGGTGGTCGGGCCGAACGGGGTGCCCTCCGCGTCGAGCAGCACCCAGCCGGCACCACGCAGGTGGCCGACCCGCTGCGCCAACCGCCACCGGCCGGAAGAGTGCACGGCGGCGCCCGGACGGATCTCACACTCGATGAACGGATCGCCCTCGAACTCGGCGATCAGCGCTGCTCTGTCCACCTCAGGCAGAGGCCTGCTCGACGGACTGCTGCTGACGGGCGTCCGACACGTGCAGCGTCTCAGGGACCGTGCGGCCCTGGGCAGCCATGCCCTGGCGGTAGAGCGTCCCCGCCCGGTACGAGGACCGCACCAACGGACCTGACATGACGCCGGCGAAGCCGATCTCGGTGGCCTCGGTGTGCAGCTCGACGAACTCCTGCGGCTTGACCCAGCGCTCGATCGGGTGATGCCGCGGGGTCGGACGCAGGTACTGCGTGATGGTCACCAGGTCGCAACCGGCGTCGTGCATGTCGCGTAGCGCCTGGCTGATCTCCTCGCGGGTCTCGCCCATGCCGAGGATCAGATTGGACTTGGTGATCATCCCGGCGGCCCGCGACTGGCTCAGCACGTCGAGGCTCCGGTCGTAGGCGAATGCCGGTCGGATCCGCTTGAAGATCCGCGGCACGGTCTCCAGGTTGTGCGCGAACACCTCGGGCTGTGCGTCGAAGACCTGTTGCAGCAGTTCGGGTTTGCCGGAGAAGTCTGGGGTCAGGATCTCCACCCCGGTACCGCCGGCGAGCTCGTGCACCTTGCGGACGGTCTCGGCGTACAACCAAGCGCCCTCGTCGTCCAGATCGTCGCGGGTGACGCCGGTGATCGTGGCGTACCGCAGATCCATCGTCGCGATCGACTCCGCGACGCGGCGCGGCTCGTCGCGGTCGAGCTCGCCGGGTTTGCCGGTGTCGATCAGGCAGAAGTCGCAGCGCCGGGTGCACTGGTCGCCACCGATGAGGAAGGTGGCCTCACGGTCTTCCCAGCACTCGTAGATGTTGGGGCAGCCGGCCTCCTGGCAGACGGTGTGCAGACCTTCGCGCTTGACCAGGGCCTGCAGACCGACGAACTCAGGTCCGGTGCGCATCTTGGTCTTGATCCACTCGGGCTTCTTCTCGATCGGCACCGAGGCGTTGCGGACCTCCAGTCGCAGCAGCTTGCGTCCGGAGGGACCGACGACGTCGGGCCCGCCGGACGAAAGCGGGGTACCACAGCTCATTTGGCGCCGCCCTTGCGCTGGCTCGGAGGCAGCTGGAAGCCGGCCTTCTCGGCGGCTTTCGCGTCGGCGAACCAGACCTCGGCGACCGAGCGGGTGTAGAAGGCCGATCCCGGCACGTGGTAGAGCTTGGAGTCCTCGCTGGCCTTGACCGGGAAGCCCTCGGGAGCATCCTGGCCCTCGATCGCGCGCCGGCTGTCGGGTCCGTAGTCCCGTACCGGCTCGCCGCTGGAGAAGTAGTCCTCGGTGATGTCCTTCGGGGCGGAGTCGTCTGCGGCCGCGTCGTCCTTGCCGGCCACTTCGGCGATGTTGGACTTGATGGCATTCTGAGCCAAGGTGTCGCCGCCGGTCGCGGTCTCCTCGCCGGACTTCGACCTGACATCGCCGGTGACGTCCTTGGCCTTGTCCGTGAGGTCGGCCGCCTTGCCCTGCGCCTTGTCGGCGAGGTCGGCTGCGCTGTCCTGTGCCTTGTCCGTGAGGTCGGCTGCGGTGTCCGTGAATTCTCGAGCCTTGTCCTGTGCCTTGTCCTTCAGGTCCTCGGCGACGTCCGCGAGTTTGTCCTTGAGTTCCTCGGCCTTGTCGGCGAGCTTGTCTGCCGCATCCTTGGCCTTGTCGGCGAACCCCTCGGCCTTGTCCGTAACCGTCTCCGCTGCCTGGTGCGCCTTCGGCGCCGGCGACGTGGGTGCTGATGTGGTGGCCGGCGGAGTCGCCTGACCGGGGGAGCGGACGAACTTGACGATTGCGACCCCGACTGCGGTGAGCAGACCGAACAGGAAGAGCTTGCGCATCGGGTGACGCTTCACACCGGCAGCCTTCTCCGCCTTCTTTTGGGCCTTCTTGGCGGCCTCCTCCGTCCGCGCCGCAGCCTTGGACAGACCCCTGGAACCGGACTTCTCGGCCTGGCGGACTGCGACGGCGGCCTGCGCGGCCAGGGCGGCTGCCCGTTTTGCGGCCTGACGGCCGGCTCGCTCGCGGACGTCGGCGGCGACGCCGGTGGCCTTCGCGCCGACCTCCCCGGCCAGGGTGTGGGCGCGCTTCTCGAGCTCGTGCGATCGGGCGACTGCCGTCTTCCGAACGGACTTCCCGGTCGAGCGAGCCTGCTTCTCCGCGCGCTTGCGTGCCTTGGCGGCGGCCTTGCGTGCCCCGCGCCCCAGCACCTCGGCGCGTTCGCTGAGCGCGCCGCCGACCTTCTCGGCCTTCTCACCCAGGGACTCGGAGATCCGTCCCACCAGCGGAGTGGCGGAGGAGACGGCGCTCCCGGCGAGCTCGCTGACCTTCTCGGCGGCCGTGGACGCGGCGGCGCTTGCGGTGTGCCCGACCTTCTCCGCGGCCTCCTCGGCCTTGTCCTTCAGATCCTGGGTCCAGGTCGCGTTGCTCATGGCCACTCCTTGCGTTCTCGGTCCCCGGTCCGGGGTCATGGGTCAATCATGCCGTCGCAGCAGTCAGCCGGGTGCGACGGTTCGCCGTTCCCTACCCGAACGGCGCAACGTTCAAGCGCTCGCACCAGCATTCCACGCCGCCACGGGCACCTCCCCGGCGGGCATGAGCGGCAGCGGACGGGGGTGGCGCGATGACATCATCGGCAGGGACCTCGATGGCTACCGTGGACGGAGTGGCCCCGCCGCCGGGCGCCCGACGGCGGCAGAGGAGACCCATGCACGACGGCCAGGACGACGATGTCGTGGTGCTGGTCGACCCGGCCGGAACCACGATCGGCACCGAATGGAAGTCTCGGGTGCACACCGCTGACACGCCGCTGCACCTGGCGTTCTCGGTGTACCTGTTCGACGGCGCCGGCAACGTGCTGATGACCCGGCGGGCGCTGTCGAAGGCGACCTGGCCGGGGGTGTGGACCAACAGCTGTTGCGGCCACCAGCGTCCGGGCGAGGCACCGGCCGACGGGGTGCGCCGACGAACGCGTGCCGAGCTGGGGCTGGAGATCGGCGAGCTGCGCTGCGTCCTGCCGGAGTTCGCCTACCTGGCCAGGGACGCCGGGGGAGTCATGGAGAACGAGATCTGTCCGGTGTTCGTCGGCATGCTCCCGGAGCCGCTGCAGGACCCGCGGCCGGACGATTCCGAGGTCGTGCAGTGGACCTGGGTGCCGTGGAGTCGACTCGTCGCTGCCGTCGCCAACGCTCCGTTCGCCTTCAGCCCGTGGAGCGTGACACAGATCGGCCGGTTGGCGGCGAGCGACGACGATCTGGTGCGCACGGCCTGACGCAGACGGGTGGACGCAGACCGACCGGTTCAGCCCAGTGCCGGGTGCAGGTCCCACTGGACGCCCGAGGCGGGTGACGGGGTCGGCAGGTGGTGATCCACGATCGGGAGCTTTCCGTCGAGCGCCGCTCGTAGCAGCGGCGTCAGGATCGGCGTTGTCTCCTCGACCGTCAGCTGCCGGCCCAGTTCCGACGTCAACGAGGTCACGCCGGCATCCTCGATGCCGCACGGGACGATCCGGTCGTACGCGGTCAGGTCGGGGTTGCAGTTGAGGGCGAAGCCGTGCTGGGTGATGCCCCGGGCGATCCGGACGCCGATCGCCGCGATCTTGCGCTCCGGCCGGCCGGTCTGCGGGTCGGCCGCGACCCAGACCCCGCTGCGCCCGTCGACCCGTCCGGTGGTCAGGCCGAGCGATGCACAGGTTGCGATCAGCACTTCCTCGAGGATGCGGACGTAGGCGACCACGTCGATCGGCTGGGCCAGCGCCACGATCGGATAGCCGACCAGCTGGCCCGGCCCGTGCCAGGTGATCCGCCCCCCGCGGTCGACGTCGATCACCGGGCTGCCGTCCGTCGGACGGTCGGCAGGCCGGGTCCGTTTGCCGGCCGTGTAGACGGGCGGGTGCTGCAGCAGCAGCACGGTGTCTCCTCCGGTGCCGTCCAGCCGCGCGGCGGACAACCGCTGCTGCCACGCCCAGGCCTGTTCGTAATCGACCGTTCCGGCCTCGATGACCCGGAGCTGCCGATCGTCCCCGACGGAGGCAGTCGCAGCGGAGCCGGGAGCAGCGGATTCCGGTGGGAACAAGGTGTTCAGACGCATGCCACCAGCGTAGGCCGAGGTTGCCGGTCGTCCGATCTCGCGCAGATGCCGGCCGCTCCTGCTGCTCCGTCACCGGGTCGCCTGCCACCCGTCTGCCGCATCCGGCGTGCCAGGGGATCGGACTGTCGCCGCGCGCGGGACGGATCGTGCACCCATATGGTCGCCGGCACCGACTCCGGGGGATGACGCGGCCGCCCGGAACGGTTGCCCTGGGTGATCGAGGTGCCGTCTTGGCGAGTGTTGTTGCAGGTCGACCGTGGTTACTTGGCAGTAAGTCACGAACTTTCTCCGAGCTCTGTCATTTTGTTGACTCTGGCAACTTCCGAGAGCGACGCTTCGCCCGTCGACCGCGGCCGAACAGCGGCACCGGGACCTCTGCTCACGCCCACCAGGCGAGGGTGGACCGAAAGGAAACCTGCATGAAGAGATCAGTCCCCAGGACCGTGATCGCCGTGGCGGCCGTCTCCGCGCTCGCCCTCGGCAATTCGCTGGTGGGAGCTCCCTCGGCGATCGCCGCCGGTACCTCGAGTGTCGCCGCACCTGCCGCGACGTCAGGTTCGCTGTCTGCGGCGTCGAATGCCGCGGTGGATGCCTACTTGGCGGCGCATCCGACGGCCTACCACCGCAGCGCCGGCGACGCGCTCGTGCCGCAGGCAGTAGTCGTCGGCGGCAACGGGTTGCACTACTACCCGTACCAGCGCACCCACCGCGGGCTGCCGGTCGTCGGCGGCGACTTCGTCGTCACCACCGATGCCGCCGGCGTCGTCCTCGGACTGCAGGTCGCGCAGAGTGCGCCGATCGGCACACTCTCGCTGTCGCCGCGGATCTCCGCTGCGCGGGCTTCGGTCGTGTCACAGGGCCGGATGAAGGTCGAGTCCCTCGCGCGACCGGCCGAGGCGGCCGCCCCGAGGCTGGTGGTCCTCGCCGGCTCCACGGCGAAGCTCGCCTGGGAGTCCGAGGTCGTCGGGACCACCTCCGAGGGCCCGTCCAAGCTCGCGGTCTACGTCGACGCGGCCACCGGCGCGGTGCTGCACCAACAGGAGAAGGTGTTGCACGGCAGCGGATCCAGTGCCTACAACGGTCCCGTCCAGATCGACACCACCAATTCCGGAACGACCTTCACGATGAAGGACTCCTCGCGGACCAACCTGTCGTGCCAGGACGCCGCGAACAACACGGTCTTCTCCGGCACCGACGATGCATGGGGCAACGGCGTCGCCAGCAATCGTGAGACGGGCTGTGTCGACGCGTTGTTCGCCGCCCAGACCGAGTGGAAGATGCTCGGATCGTGGTTGGGACGCAACGGGTTCACCGGAAGCGGCGGCGGGTACCCGATCCGCGTCGGGCTCAACGACATCAACGCCTACTACGACGGCACCCAGGTCCAGGTCGGTCACAGCCAGTCCGGCAACTGGATCGGCTCGATCGACGTCGTCGCGCACGAGTTCGGCCACGCCATCGACGACAACACCCCGGGCGGCATCTCTTCCAACGGCACCCAGGAGTTCGTCGCCGACACGTTCGGCGCCGCGACCGAGTGGTATGCGAACGAGGCGGCACCCAACGACACCCCCGACTACACGGTCGGTGAGGAGGTCAACCTGGTCGGCCAGGGACCGATCCGGGTGATGTACAAGCCGTCGACCGTCGGTGACGACGACTGCTATTCCAGCTCCACCCCGACGGACGAGGTGCACGCCGCTGCCGGCCCCGGCAACCACTGGTTCTACCTGCTCGCCGAGGGCACCAACCCGACGGACGGGCAGCCCACTTCGCCCACCTGCAACGGCAGCACGGTGGGCGGCATCGGGATCCAGAAGGCCATCACCATCATGTACAACGCCATGCTGACCAAGACCTCGTCGGCCAGCTATCTCAAGTACCGCGCCTGGACGCTGACGGCGGCCAAGAACCTGTACCCGGGCAGCTGCACCGAGTTCAACGCCGTCAAGGCGGCCTGGACCGCGGTCAGCGTTCCGGCGCAGAGTGGTGAGCCGACGTGCGGCTCCGGCACCACCGTGACGGTGACCTCGCCCGGCAGCCAGAGCAGCACCGTGGGTGCTGCGGTGTCGGTGCAGCTGGCCGCCGGCGGTGGCACCAGCCCGTACACGTGGTCGGCGACCGGGCTGCCGGCCGGCCTGAGCATTTACGCGGCGGGCAAGATCACCGGAACGCCGACGTCGGGCGGCACCTCCTCGGTGACGGCCAAGGCGACGGACGCCGGCGGTACCACCGGTACCACCACCTTCTCCTGGACGGTGTCCACCTCGGGGGGTGGCGGTAGCTGCTCCGGGCAGAAGCTGGGCAATGCCGGCTTCGAGTCCGGCAACGTCACCTGGACGGCCAGCACCGGCGCGATCACCAACGACAGCAGCGCCGCTGCGCATGGCGGCAGCTGGATGGCCTGGCTGGACGGCTACGGCAGCAGCCACACCGACACCCTCTCGCAGACCGTCACCATCCCGGCCGGCTGCAGCAAGGCCACGCTGACGTACTACCTGTGGATCGACTCCGACGAGGGCACCGGCACCGCGTACGACACGCTGACCGTCGCCGTCAACGGCACTACGAAGGCCACCTGGTCGAACGTCAACAAGGGGACCGGCTACGTCCAGCGCAGCCTCTCCCTGACCGGGTTGTCCGGCTCGACGACGGTGAAGTTCACCGGGACCGAGGACCGCAGCGCCGCGACCTCTTTCCTGCTCGACGACGTGGCGCTCACAGTCACCGGCTGATCCGGATCGCCTGCTGCGCAACGACAACGACACGCCCCGCCCGGTGACCGCTCACCGGGCGGGGCCTGTCGTCACGGCCCGCGGCGGCTGCGCCCTACTCGACGGTCAGGATCCGCGGACCGTCATCGGTGACGGCCACCGTGTGCTCCACGTGGCAGGCGCGGCTGCCGTCGGCGGTGGCGATGCCCCAGCCGTCCTCCAGGTGTCGGTAGCCGTCGCGGCCACCCAGCTGCAGCATCGGCTCCAGGGCCAGTACCAGACCGGTCTTCAGCGGGAGCCCGCGGTGCGGGCGACCTTCGTTGGCGACGTGTGGAGCTGCATGCATGGAGCGCCCGATGCCGTGGCCACCGTGGTCGGCCAGCAGCCCGTATCCACCGGCCTTCGCAGTGGTGCCGATAGCGTGCGAGACATCGCCGAGCTTGAGACCCCTGCGCATGTTCTCGATGCCTGCGTCGAGCGACCGGCCGGCCGCGGCGATCATCTCGATCTCCGCCGGATCACCGTCACCGACGTGGAAGGAGATCGCGGCGTCCGCAGCCCACCCGTCGACCAGCACTGCGATGTCCACCGAAACCAGGTCTCCCGGCACCAGCCGGACCTCGTTCGGGATCGCGTGCACGACCACGTCGTTGATGCTGATGCAGGTGACGGCAGGGTAGGGGGAGGGGGCCCACTGCGGGTGATATCCGATGTAGCAGGACTCGGCTCCGCGGTCCGAGATCACCTGCGCAGCAACGTCATCCAGCAGACGCGGGGTGATACCGCCGGCGAGCTCGGCAGCGGCAACCTCTCGGCAGCGCCGCAGGCACTCGGCCACCACCGAACCCGCCGCCGCCATCGCATCGATCTCCGACGGGGTACGCAGTTCGACGCGTTCTCGCATCAGCATGGACTTCTCTCCTCGGGGTTCTGCTGGACGTTCGTCCGGCGATCGCGCGACGCTCGGCGGACCGGAGTGCGCAGGTCGGTAGCGGACGACGTCGATGGTATTACAATACCAGGATGGTCCGCGAACCCCTCACTCCCGAACAGCGCGAGTACGGCCGACGGCTGGGTTCGACGCTCCGCGAGGCCCGGGGTGCCCGGGCACTGGCAGAGGTCGCAGTGGCCGCAGGCATCTCGCCGGAAACCCTGCGCAAGATCGAGACGGGCCGGATCGCCACCCCGTCGTTCGCGGCGGTCGCGGCCGTCACCCGGGCGCTCGGTCTGAGCCTGGACGAGGTGGCCACGGATCTGTCCCACCGTGGTCGGGAGCGGCCGACCGGGTGAATTCCTCACCACGCTCTATCTCGTACGCCTCCGCCGCCCTCCTCCTCGACAACAGCGAGTCGCAGGCACCGGCCGGGATCCGTCACTCCAAAGGGTGAAAGAAGGGGCCCCGATGGTGTGAAGCTGTTGCGGGCAGCGATCAAGTGACGTAAAAAGTTACCAAAGCGAGATCGTGCGGCGTCAGAGCTGTTCGAACGGCGTAGTTGTCGGACAACAGACGCCCGAGGTCTACAGGGAAGGAAATCGAGTGACGCAGGAGCAACCCGTACCCGGATCTGCCCCTTCGGTCGAGTCCGCGCCCGCAGCCGTGATCGACGGACGTGGACGACAGGCGATCCGGATGTGGACTCTCCGACGGGCCGAGGCCAACCTCCCGGACATGGGCTCCTGGGACGGTCCGTTGGTCGCTCTCGCCATCGCCCTGATGTGGGACAAGGGCATCGAGGCGGAAACGCGACGCTTCCGTCAGGCGAGGGCCGAGGTTCTCGACGAGTCCCAGATCGCGATGGATCTCCGGATCGGACACGAGTGTGTCGCCGAGTTCACCGATCGCGGTGAATCGCAGCGGGGAAGCGGGGCCGGCGGGGTGACCCTGGCCGCGGGCACGGCGGGCTCGACGTGGGAACTGTTCCTCTCGCTCGTCGGACACCGGGCCGCCTCGTCACTGCCCGCCGATCGGCCGCTACCGGCGCACCTGCCGTTCCCGCGTCCGGTCACTGCCTGATCAGGGCCCGACCTGCCGGCGGGATCGACCACAGTGTGGATGACCGGATGCGCGTCGGTGCGTTGTGGACAACTCGGGACGGCTGATCCCGGCTCGTCCTACCGTCGCGGGCATGGACATGGGAGCGTTCCGCGGTATCCGTCGGCTCGGCGGCGGTGCACACGGTGAGGTGTGGCTGGCGGCCGCACCCGATGGCGCCAGGGTCGCGCTGAAGGTCCTCGCTCTGCCCTCGGACAAGGCGATGGATGCCGCGCGCCGCGAGTTGGCCTTGGCGGCCAGGATCGATCACCCCCACCTGCTGGGCGCACGATCGGTGGTCTGCGAGGGTGATCGCGTCGCTCTGGTCCTGCCGTGGGCCGCGGGCGGCTCGTTGGCCGATCTCCTGGCGCGAAGAGCGACGCTGACCGTTGCGGAGACGCTCACCGTGCTCATACCGGTCGCGGACGTCCTCGCAGTTGCTCACGAACGAGGTGTCGTCCACGGCGACCTGTCGCCGGCGAACATCCTGCTGACCGCCGACGGGCGTCCACTGGTGGCCGACCTCGGCGCGGGACGTCTGGTTCTGGACGGTGACCGGCCGATCGTCGGGACGCCCGGCTGCGTCGCACCGGAAGTGGCCAGAGGCGGGATCGCGCAGCCGTCGTCCGATGTCTTCGCCCTTGCGGCGATCGGTTTGTGGTGCGTGACCGGTCGCCCAGCCTGGAACGCCACCGACCTGCGGGACGTGGTGGTCCAGTCGACGGTCGGACAGTGGCCCGATCCCGGCGATGCGGCCGGACCACCTCGGTTCCTCGCTGCACTGCGCGCAGCGTTGTCCGACCTGCCGGCGCATCGGCCAGGTGCGGCAGCACTGCGGATCGAGCTCGCTCGCTCGGGCGAGCCGGAGCCGCTGCCGATCTTCGCCCTGGGCGGCGCTGTCGACGGCGTCGTTCCGCGTCCATCGGTCGACGGCAGCGAGGAGGCCGGGGCGCACAGGGCTCCCGTCGCTGCCACGGTGCGGCGCCGCGCCGAGATCCCCCCAGCGATGTCCGAGGACGCCGACGACGTGGATGCACCCGTTGCACTGCAACGAATTCGGCGGCTGTTGGCGGCCGGCGGGCCGGCCGCCGAAGAGGTCGCCGTCCGGTCGGACGGCCGCCCGCGGGACCCTTCGTCCAGGTCGCGCTGGTGGCGGGCCGCGACGGGAGTGGTGGCCGCAGCCCTGATCTGCGCCGCCGCGATCTACGGCGGGTTGTCCTGGGGGCGCTCCTCGGCGGCGGCGCCGGCGTCCGAGCAGCCGGCATCGACGGCCACCGGGTCGAGGAGCAGCTCTGGGCGCTCCACCGCGCCGTCATCCACCGCGCCGTCATCCGCGACGCCGTCATCCGCAGCGCCGTCGAGCTCCGTGGCGCCGGCCGTGAAGCCGCCCGCGGATACGGTGCCGACGCCTGCGGTGCCGACCGATCGTGGTGCCTCGTCCGCACCTGGCACGGCTCGTCCGACGAGCGCACCGCGCCCCCCGACCGAACCGCACCCCTCGATCGCGTCGCAGGAGTCCTGGGCGTCAGTCGTCACCGCACTCGACGGCCGCCGTGCGCGGGCGCTGATCACCAGGGATCCGGCGCTGCTCGGGACGGTCTATGCAGGGAACTCATCGGCACTGACGGCGGATCGGGCGACCATTCGCCGTCTGCAGGACCGGGGGTGGCGGGTGGGCGACGCCCGTCACCGGGTGCGCGAGGTGCAGTTGATGCCGGATTCCGGCGCGCAGACCGTCAGGGTCAGGGTGGTGGATGAACTGCCGTCCTACCCGGTCACCGACGGCGGCGGCGGCGGCACGGTGGGTCGGACGTCGCCGCGGGCCGCGGCGACCTCGATCATCGAGCTCGTCAGGTCGGCGGACGGCTACCGCATCCGGTCAGTCGAACGAGCGTGAACCCTACCTGCCGACACGCCAGCGCCGCAGGTCCCTGCGCTGTCGGTGCTCGCCCCTAGCGTCTGTGGGATGCGAGTGCTGCACACCTCCGACTGGCACGTGGGACGCACGTTCCACGGCGTCGATCTGTTGTCCGATCAGCGGACGGTGCTGCAGGCCATCGCGGCTCTGGTGCAGGAGCACCGGGTCGACGTCGTCGTCATCGCCGGCGACCTCTACGACCGGGCGGTCCCTTCGGCCGAGGCGATCTCGGTCCTGACCGGGGCTTTCGCCGCGATCCGGGCGGCGGGAGCCGTCATCGTCGCGTCGTCAGGCAACCACGACTCCGCTCCCCGGTTGGGAGCATTCCGGGAGTTTTTGGACGCCGGCGGACTGCACCTGCGTACGGATGTGCGTGCAGTGGGGACGCCGATCGTGCTGCACGACGAGCACGGTCCGGTCATCTTCCACGCCATCCCGTACCTCGATCCGGAGATGGTCAGGGGACCGTGGGAGCTCACCGGGCGGCTTCGGCACGAGGAGATCCTGACCGCGGCGATGCAGCGGATCCGCGGCGACCTCGACGCCAGGCCGGGATGTCGATCCGTGGTGCTGGCGCACGCCTTCGTCACCGGTGCCGTCCCGGGCGGCTCGGAACGATCGATCGCCGTCGGCGGTGTCGAATCCGTGTCGGCCGAGATCTTCGACGGCGTCGGCTACGTCGCGCTCGGCCATCTGCACGGCCGGCAACGGATCGCCGACCACATCCGGTACTCCGGATCGCCGCTCCCGTTCTCCTTCGGCGAGGCCGGGCACCACAAGGGAGTGCTGATCGTCGACATCGACGGTGCAGGCTCCATCGACGTCACCCCGGTCGACCTGCCGGTGCCCCGGCCGCTCGCCGAGATCAGCGGGACCCTCGAGCAGTTGCTGTCCGGCCACGACGAACTGGCCGAGCACTACCTCTCCGTCACCCTGACCGATCCTGTCCGCCCACTGGAATCGATGCGCCGGGTCCGGAGCCGCTTCCCCCACGCGGTGACGTTGAGCTGGCAGCCACCTGTCGGATCCGTCGACGACGACGCTGCGCCGACCCGTCCCGGCGCGAATGATCACGAACTGGTCGAGGAGTTCCTCCTGGTGTGTCGTGGTGCGGGTGCCGACCCGGTGGAGTCGGCGATCATCGACCGGGCGCTGGCCGCGGCGCTGCAGGACGCAGATCGGTGAGGCTGCACCGGCTCGAGCTCTGTGCCTTCGGTCCGTACCGGGACGAGGTGGACGTCGACTTCGACGCCCTCGCCGATGGCGGTCTGTTCCTGCTGCACGGCGACACCGGGGTCGGTAAGACCTCGTTGCTGGACGCCGTCGCGTTCGCCCTCTACGGAACGGTGCCCGGGGCGCGAGGCCAGGTGAAGCGGCTCCGCTGCGATGCTGCCGACCCGGCCACGCCGACCTGGGTGACGCTGGAGCTGACGGTCGGCGGACGCCGGTTGCGCATCACCCGCAGTCCGGAATACCAGCGCCCCAAGGCTCGTGGGGCAGGTACGACGACGGAGAAGGCGCGAGTGTCGCTGGTCTTCCTCGACACCCCCGAGCTGCCGGGCCTCAGCAGTCACCGCGAGGTGGGCGACGTGGTGGGCGAGTTGGTCGGCATGTCCGCCGACCAGTTCTTCCAGGTCGTGTTGCTCCCGCAGGGCGAGTTCGCGCAGTTCCTGCGGTCCGACACCGCGGAGCGGGAACGACTGCTGGAGCGGTTGTTCGACACCCGACGCTTCGCCAGGGTCGAAGCGCTGTTCGCCGACATGCGACGGGATTCGCACCGCCTGTTGACGGAGCGGTTGGCCGACCACCGGGCCGCGGTGGCCAGGTGGACCCAAGCAGCTTCTCGTCCGGACGACGAAGAGGCGATCGATCCCGCCGAACCGCTGGCCCTGCAACCGGTTCTGGACGAGCTCCGGGACGCCGCCGGGCGGTCGGCATGGGAGGCAGACCGGCTCCGGCAGGTCCGTGCCATCGAGGTCGCGACGTGGGAGCGCCTGCGTCATCGGGCCGAGCTGGTGGAGCGCCGCCGCAAGCTTCGCACCGAACAACACCTGCTGATCGGCCGCGAGGCGGAGATCGAGACCGCCCGCCGCGGGGTGGCCGACGCGCACCGGGCCGCCCCGGTGCTGTCCGTGCGCACTCGCCTGCGCGAGGTCAGCACCGACCTCACCGACGGAGCAGAGCTGGAGCGGCAAGCCGGACTCGCCGCCGAACAACAGCTCGCACATCTCGAGAAGATGGTCGGCAGCGGATCGACGGGGGCCGCTGACGATCCGACAGCGGATCCCGCGGTGCTCGACCCTGCGGTGCTCGACCCTGCGGTGCTGGAGCCTGCGGTGCTGGAGCCGACGGCAGCTGATCTGACCATGCTCGCCGCCGGCGATCGGGACAGGGCCGGATCGTTGACCGCGCTCGTCACTGAGGCGCGCACCCAGGCCCGAGATGAGCAGCGACATGCCGCCCTGACCACCGAGCGCGACGCGGCGCTCGACGAGCTGACGGCGGTCGAGACCGAGAGCGCACGCCACGAGCGGCGCCTGGAACGAGCCAGGCAAGAGCTGCACGAGGCGGTCACTGCCGCCGCGACGGTCGGACCGCTGGCCGCAGAACTCGCGGCGGTCGGTGCGGTGCTCGACCAGGTGGACGCGCTGCCGCCCGCAGCCCAAGAGCTCGCCCGAGCGCGAGCCATCGCCCGGCGGTCGATCGACGACCACCAGCACAGCCGCGAGGTACGGCTGGCCCTGTGGGAGCGACGCATCGCCGGGATGGCCGCCGAACTCGCCGCCACCCTGGCGCCCGGCTGCGCGTGCCCGGTCTGTGGATCTGTCGAACATCCGGTGCCGGCCACCGCAGGCGACGCCGGCGAACCTGCGCTGGACCTGGCGGCCGCGGAGAATGCAGAGCTGCAGGCGGACACCCGGCGGCGACGTGCGGAACAGGCTCTGCAGCTCGCGGACCAGAACCATGTGCGCATCCTCACCCTCGTCGGCGACGCCGATCCCGACGCCCTCCGGATGCAGGTACGGCTGCTGCGGGACCGGCACACCAGCTCGCTTGCCGCACAGGACCAGGAACGACGGCTGCTCGACGAGATCCGGGCGCTGGAGAAGTGGGTCGGTCAGGCAGGTCTGCGCCAGCGGGAACTCGTGGCCCGACGCTCTGCCGTCGTCGGTGAGATGGAGGTGTTGCGGACCCAGCTGGACCACCGAGCCGATCGGCTGCGCATCGCCCGCGCCGGGTTCGACTCGATCGAACAGCACCGCGACCGGTTGCTGCGCCTCGCTGAAGCCCGGGAGACCTGGGCGGGTGCGATCCATCGACTCGACGACGCCGAAATGCGCGTCCGTCAGCTCACCGGTCGCCTCGACCAGGCAGTCCAGGCGGCCGGATTCAGCAGCATCGAAGCGGCGACGCGCGCCGCCGAGATCGACCTGGACGCCGTCCAGCAGTCGATCCGGGTGCACGAGGACCAGGTGCTGTCGGTCCGGAGTCGGGCGGCGGAACCCGAGCTGCAGCAGATCGATCCGGACGAACAGCTCGACCTGGCCGGTCAACAGCAGCGGACGGCGACAGCAGCGGCCGATGCGGACGCGGCGACCGCCCAGCAGAGCGCGGCGGCCACCGTGCTGCAGCACGCGACCGCGGCCGCCGCGGCACTGGCCACGGTGCACCGCTCGCTCGCGCCCGTGCTGGCCCACGATTCGTTGATCTCGGCGCTGGCCGACACCGTGGCGGGTCGCGGCCAGAACCATCGGGGGATCTCGCTGCGCACGTTCGTGCTCGCCACCCGGCTGCGGCAGGTCGCCGACGTGGCCGGCGCCCGCCTGCTGCAGATGTCGTCCGGTCGGTACTCGTTCGTCCGGTCTTCGGACAAGGAGGGCCGCGGTCGTAGCGGCGGACTCGGACTGGACATCCTGGATGCGCACACCGGGGTCGCCCGACCTGCCAAGACGCTCTCCGGCGGTGAATCCTTTCTGGCGTCGTTGGCGTTGGCGCTAGGCCTCGCCGACGTCGTCGCCGCGGAGTCCGGTGGCCGGGTCCTCGACACGATCTTCATCGACGAAGGCTTCGGAACGCTCGACGCCGACGCGCTGGAGCTGGTGATGAACACCCTTGACGAACTCCGTGACGGCGGCCGGATCGTCGGGCTGGTGTCGCACGTGGACGATCTGCAGACCCGCATCCCGACCAGGTTGCACATCCGCAGCGGCGCCGACGGCCCGCGCCCGCACCTGGTGGGCGGGTGACCGGGCCCGCGCTGCCGACAGACGGCGACGAGCAGCTGTTCGTGCTGGTGGCCAGGTTCGATGCGGCTGCACCACCGGGAGCGGTGGAGCTGCTGGCGGCGCAACCGACCTGCCGTCGATTGCGGTACGTCCGCGCCACCGACGTCGCCGACAGCTGGACGCTGATCGCCGAGTTCGCCGGCGCGGCCGCCTATCGAGCTGCACTGTCGCCGTTCGACGTGCGGACGACGGTGATCCCCTGGCTGTCGACGGCGATCGCGGGCTCGGGAGTGGGGGAGGCGCTGCTGTCCGCAGACACGGGGGTCGTCACCAGCCATCGGCCGACGGTCGAGCACTGACCGTGAGTCGCACGAGCACCGAGCGGCCCATGGTGCCCGGGGTACAGGTGTGCGCACTAACCTTGCTGCGTGTCCTCCTCGACTTCTTCCGCCCGTCCCACCGCCGACCCGGCCGCGCTGACGTTGCAGGACGTCCTGCTCACCCTGCAGCGGTTCTGGACCGAACGGGGCGCCATGGTGGTGCAGCCGTTCAACACAGAGGTCGGCGCCGGCACCGGCAACCCCGCCACCATGCTCCGGGTGCTCGGGCCGGAACCGTGGCGGGTCGGCTACGTGGAGCCCAGCGTCCGCCCGGATGACGCCCGGTACGGCGAGAACCCCAATCGGCTGCAGATGCACACCCAGTTCCAGGTGATCCTGAAGCCAGATCCGGGCAATCCGCAGGAGATCTATCTCGAGAGCCTGCAGGCGATCGGGGTCGACACCGACGCGCACGACATCCGGTTCGTCGAGGACAACTGGGCGGCCCCGCCCCTGGGCTCCTGGGGCCTGGGCTGGGAGGTCTGGCTCGACGGACTCGAGATCACCCAGTTCACCTACTTCCAGCAGGCCGGCGGGCTGACCCTCGACCCGGTCAGCGTGGAGATCACCTACGGCGTCGAGCGCATTGTGATGGCCCTGCAGGGTGTCTCGCACTTCAAGGACATCGCGTACGCGCCGGGCATCACCTACGGCGAGGTGTACGGCCAGTCGGAGTACGAGATGAGCCGCTACTACCTCGACGACGCTGACATCGGCGTCAACCAGGCACTGTTCGACCAGTTCGCCGCCGAGGCCGAGAAGATGATCGAGCTCCGCCTGCCGGTTCCGGCCTACGTCATGGTGCTCAAGTGCAGTCATGCCTTCAATGTGCTCGACGCCCGCGGCGCGATCAGCACCACCGAACGTGCGAAGGCGTTCGCCCGGATGCGAACCCTGACCCGCGGCTCCGCGCAGCTGTGGGCGGAGCGACGCGCCGAGTTGGGTCATCCGCTCGGAGTGGTCGAGCCATTGCCCGCAGCGGAGCTGCCCGCGTCCCTGCCCGAATTCACCGAGCCGGCGACCGTGCTGTTCGAGATCGGTCTCGAGGAGCTGCCGTGGACGGAGGTCACCCGGAGTCGCGACCTGGTGCTGGCGGCTGTCACGGCCAAGCTCGGCGCCTCCCGACTCGATCACGGCGCGATCACCGTCGAGGCCACGCCGCGCCGGATCGTCGTGCTGATCGAGGCCGTTGCTCCTCGGGAGCCGGACGCTGAGCGCACGGTGAAGGGCCCGAAGCTGGCGGCCGCTTACGATGCTGACGGCGCACCGACCAAGGCGGCGCAGGGCTTCGCCCGTGGACAGAAGATCGATGTGGCCCAGCTGCAGACCGTGCTGATCGACGGCGCCGAGCACGTCGGTGTTGTCGTCACCGACACCGGCAGGGGAGCGGCCGAACTGTTGGCGGAGATCTTCGGCGCAGTGGTCACCGAGCTGCGCGCCGAGAAGAACATGCGGTGGCGGGATCCGCAGTTGTCCTATGCCCGCCCGGTGCGCTGGTTGCTGGCACTGTTCGGTGATCAGCCGATCCCGGTGGTCGCCTCGGCGATCAGCTCGGGGACGACGACCCGGGTGCACCGCGGCGCTCCTGATCCGGAACTGCCTGTCACCTCCGCGGACGGCTATCCGGCGTTCCTGGCCGGACACGGCATCGTGCTGGCCGATGCCGACCGTCGCGCCGCCGTCGTCGCCGGCGCCACCGAGCTGGCTGCCACGGTCTCCGGCATCGTCGACGCGGACGGCGAAGCTGTTCTGCTGGACCAGATCTCGGCGCTCGTGGAATTCCCGAGCCCGCTGCTCGGCTCGTTCGAGGCGCGCTATCTGGACCTTCCTGAGGCCATCCTCACGACCGTGATGCGCAAGCACCAGCGATACCTGCCTGTGCGCTCCGCGGCCGACGGCGCGCTGCTGCCGCACTTCGTCGCGGTCGCGAACGGCACCGTCGACGCGGATCTCGTCCGATCCGGCAACGAGGGTGTGCTGCGGGCCCGGTACGAGGACGCCGCCTTCTTCTGGCGCGCCGACCAGGAGATCTCGCTGGTCGATCACCGTGCGGGTCTGGAGAAGCTGACCTTTGCCGACGGACTGGGCTCGATGGCCGATCGAGCGCGACGGATCGCCGTCACAGCCAGCGCTCTGGGCGCCGTGATCGGCGTCGACGGGGACGATCACGCAACCCTCCAGCGGGCCGGCGAGCTGGCGAAGTTCGACCTCGCCACGCACATGGTCATCGAGCTGTCGAGTCTGGCCGGGACGATGGCCCGCGAGTATGCGTCGCTCGCGGGTGAGACACCTGCCGTGGCAACAGCTCTCGCCGAGATGGAACAGCCGCGTTCGGCCGGGGCGGCGCTGCCGAGCAGCACCCCGGGATCGCTGTTGGCGCTGGCGGACCGGTTCGATCTGCTCGCCGGACTCTTCGCCACCGGCGCCCGGGCCACCGGAAGCTCCGATCCGTTCGGTCTGCGCCGCGCCGCGCTCGGTGTGGTGGCCATCCTTCGCGACCAGCCGGCGCTGTCGGCGATCACCCTGTCCGTAGGTCTGCGAACAGCCGCCGATTCGCTGGTGACACAAGGGGTCCAGGTGCAGGACGGTGCGCTGTCCGAGGCCCACGAGTTCATTGTCAAGCGCTACGAGCAGGCGGTGCTGGATGCCGCCGTGGCCTACCCGCTCGTCCAGGCGGCACTGCCGCTGGCCGATGCGCCGGCCGTAGCCGACGCGGCGGTGCGGGACCTGCAGCAGCTCGCCGGCGACGCAGGGTTCCTGGCCCTGGGCGCTGCGCTGCAGCGTTCACGGCGGATCGTCGGTCCGGACACCGCGCCGGCCTACGACCCGGCCGTGCTGGTCGAGGATGCCGAGCGCCGGCTGCACGAGGTGCTGACCGGAGTTCGCGAACACTGGCACGGTGGGTCGGTGGCGGAGTTCGCTGCCGCCGCGGCACCGCTGGCCGCGCCGGTCGACGAGTTCTTCCAGAACGTGATGGTTAACGCAGACGACCCAGCACTGCGCGCGGCGCGCCAGGGATTGCTCGCGACGCTCAACGACTTCGCCGACGGTGTCGTCGACTGGGCAGCCCTGCTGGGCTGATGCCGCGCCGATCGACCTCCGCGGAACCGAGATCCCGGTTCCGCGGAGGAGGCCGCTGCTCCGCTCGGTTGTCGAGCGAGGAACGAGACGAGACACGCTCGGACGCGCCGGTTCGCAGGCTCACCGGCGCGTCTGGCGCTGCAGAGGGCTACGCATCGGCCTCCTCCGCGGCTCCGGACAGTCGCATTCGGTCGCTGCTCGTGCGAACGGAGGAAGGAGAGATCCGGGGGCCGTCGCGGGATCGTGTGGGGTAGGCAACCGGGTCGTACGCTCGATCCGTCTTCAGGGTGACTTCTGACAAGGAGTGACCATGCACCGTCCACAGGTTCTCCTCGCCGCCCTGGTGAGTGCTGTGCTGCTCGGCGGCTGCGCCGAGACCGGCACCGCATCCTCGACCGGTTCGAGGGCAGCCGGTTCGACAGTCGACTCCGCTGCGTCCACCCCTTCTTCAGGGGCCAGGCAGACCGTCTCGGCGGCTCCGACCACTGCGCCACACCCGGTCGCGGTCAGCGTGTCCAGCGGACCGCAGAACACGCCTCCGACTGTCGTTCCGCGCACCACCAGGACGACGGCATCCTCGACGCATCCGTCGAAACCCGGCCCGGCCGATCCGTTGGCGCCCTCCGAAGTGTCAGACGCCGGGGGACCCGTCCCGCCGTGCGGATACGAACAGCCGGCGATCACCCCGGGAGAGCCGGATGCGACCCCCGCCCCGGACACCTGCCAGTTCACCGGCGGCAGCCCGGCATGCCCCACCCAGGCGACAGCCGTCGTCGACAGCGGTACCACTCGTCAGGTCGAGCCGTCCGCAGCAAACCACCCGCCCATCCTGGGTGGCTTCGGCCGTTGGGGAGGGCAGCGGGGCGGGTCGATGTGCTTCACCGAGTTCGCGGATCAATCAGTTCAGATGACGAACGGCAACACAGCAATCCTGGTGGTGCACAACGACAACGCGATCATCAACGCTGAACGCATCGAGCTGGCGCGCAGCGCGGGCGTACGCGGCATCGTGTCGGGCAAGGTCGTCACCGTGATGGTCCGCGACCCCGCCCGGCCGCAGGGCGTCGAGGCTCGGCTGTACGGCCTCGACAACGGCACCGGTCCGGCCGCGGTGCCCACCGGGGCAGAGGGCCTGCGGATCTTCCTCGCCCCGGTCAGTTCGGGCCCGGCAACCGTCACGGCCTACGACAGCTCAGGTGCAGAGCTCGGCGCCGTCACGCTGCCCTGACAGTGAGCAAGCTGCTGGGTGCTGAAGGCGGGATCTCGACTCCTTCGTCGCGCGATCAGCGTCGGGTCGCGATCTCGACTCCTTCGTCGCGCGATCAGCGCCACTCGAGGTGGTCGAGCAGCGAGGAACGAGCGTGTCGAGACCCCGTCAGGTCATCGATCAGGCGAGATCTCGACTCCTGCTTCCTCGACCACCGGCGAGACCCCCGGTCAGCGCAGCGAGGCCGGATAATCCGACTCGGACGGCGCCGTGGTGGCGCGGAACCAGACCTGGAAGAACCGCTCGAGGTCCTTGCCCGACAGCTCCTCGGCGAACTCCTGCAGCTCGCCGAAGGTCGCGTTGCCGGCGTGTTCGGCCGGCCAGCGCTTGAGCAGCGAGAGGAAGGCCGTCTCGCCCATCTCCGCCCGCAGCGCGTGGATGGCCAGCGGTCCGCGGGTGTAGACGGTGGTGAACTCGCTTCCCGGCCCCATGTCGATCAGCGGGATACCCCACACCTCGTCACCGGATGAGGCCATCTGATCGTGCCACTCGGCGTCCAGATCGGCGCCGTCCACGTCCTCCCGGTACAGCCACGGAGCGTACGAGGCGAAGCACTCGTTGAGGCAGATGTCCTGCCAGCGCCGCACCAGCACGTGGTCGCCGTACCACTGATGGGCCAGCTCGTGGATGACGGTCTTTTCGTCGACCCAGTCTGCGTAGACCGGTCGGGACGCCGTCTCCAGCGCGAACGGGATGCTCTCGTCGGTGTAGATGCCGCCCGCCGAGTCGAACGGATACGCGCCGAAGTATTTCTGGAGTACCTGCAGGTATCGACCTGTCCCGGCGTCCAGCCGCGTGTCCGTGGCGTCGCCGGCGGCGATCGCGGAGTAGATCGGGATCGGTCCACTGGTGTCGGTGACGGCCGTGAAGGTGTCGATGTACAGCGGCACCAGGTAGGAGGCGACCGGCTGCTGCTGGTACCACCCGAACACGCTGGATCCAGCAGGGGCCTTCGGCAGATCCTTCGTCACCGGCACCCCGGGACCCATCACCTTCCACTTCGACGGCACCGTCACGGTGAGCGTGTAGCTCGCCGGGTCGGCCGGGTGCTCGTTGACCGGGAACCACGACGACGCGGACACCGGCTCACCGACCGCGAGTGCGCCGCCGCTGCGCGTCCGGTACCAGCCGCCGTCACCCAGTCCGGACGTGCCGCCGTTCACCGCGGTCGGCTTCCCCGCGTAGACGACCCTGACCTTCGTCCCCGTGCGGGCGCTCAAGGCCGTGCCGGGAGTGATCTCGAGCTCCGCATCCTGTTGACGGAACTGCGCCGCGATGCCGTTCACCGTCACGGAGGACACCTTCATCGGCGACTGCAGGTCGAAGTCGAAGCGCCGCAGGTCGTTCGAGGCGGTCACGGTCAGGGCGATGTCGGCGGTGCCGCGCAGCTGGTTCGTCTCCGGGACGTAGGAGATCCCGAGGTGGTAGTCCTCGACCTGGTAGCCGCCGTTGCCGGACTCGGGGTAGTAGTCGTCTCCGATCCCGACCGCGCCGATGCCGTCGGGAGCTTGTTCGTCAGCGGGTGCCGGCACCACATCGTCGTTCCCGGGTTCAGCGGGCGCGCCGTCGCTCGTCGCCGGGGCCGTTGTCTCCACCGGGGTCACCGAGGTCGGACCGGGTGTGCTCGGTGCGGTGGGCTCCGCAGCGCCCGGATCCGATGCAGTCGGATCCGATGCGGTCGGGCCCGACGAAGCACCTGTCCTGGCCGGCGCGGCGCCGGTGGTGGCTGCGACACCGTCGACGACCGAGCACCCGGTGATCAGCAGCAGGACTGCCAGCGGTCCGATCAGACGGTCGGGGCGGCGGCGTCCAGAGCGTCGGGGCATGCCTCGCACGGTAGCAATCAGTGCTGACCCGCCGCCCTGAATCAGTGACCCCTGACAGATGTCACGGTCGGATCGTGACACCCGATCCGGGTGCCACGCCCGCGGTGGCACGACAGTGGTCCCATGACCAGAACCAGTCCGATCACACCGGGCGCTGCCGGCACGCAGGAAGCGCGCGCCGGGGCCGCCGTCGACATCAGCGATCTGCACCGGTCGTTCGGGGAGGTGCGGGCCGTTCGAGGGGTCGACCTGCGCATCGCCCCCGGCGAGGTGGTGGCCTTCCTCGGCCCCAACGGCGCCGGGAAATCCACCACCATCGACATGATCCTGGGTCTCACCAGGCCCGACCGCGGCTCGGTGACGCTGTTCGGCGCCGAGCCGACCCTGGCGGTGCGCACCGGACAGGTCGGGGCGATGCTGCAGTCCGGCGCGCTGCTGCCCGACCTCTCCGTCCGGGAGCTGGTGAGCCTGTTCGCGGCGCTGCAACCGCACCCGCTGGCGGTGGACGAGGCGCTGGAGCGGGCGGGGATCTCCGACATCGCGGGCCAGCGGACCCAGAACCTGTCCGGTGGTCAGTCGCAACGGGTCCGATTCGCGCTCGCCGTCGTCGCAGATCCGGACCTGCTGGTCCTCGACGAGCCCACCGTCGCGATGGACGTGGAGGTGCGGCAGGCGTTCTGGGCCTCCATCCGGCAGTTCGCAGCGTCCGGACGGACCGTGCTGTTCGCGACCCACTACCTCCAGGAGGCGGACGACTTCGCCGATCGGATCGTCGTGATGGCCAAGGGATCGGTGGTGGCCGACGGTACCGGCGCCTCGATCAAGGAGCGGGTCAGCGGCCGCAGGTTGACAGCCGTCATCCCCGACGCGACCGGCGAACAGCTCACGGCGCTGCCGGGGGTGACCACCGTAGAACAGGTCGGTAGCCGGATGTCGTTGCAGTGCAGCGATTCCGACACAGCCCTGCGGGCGGTGCTGACACAGTTCCCGCAGATCCACGAGATCGAGATCCACCAGGCCAACCTCGAAGAGGCGTTCCTGCGCCTCGTCGCCACCGAAGGAGCAGCGTCATGAGCAGCCGCACCGCAGCCGCCCCCGACCGACGGGCTGCCACACCGCGGTCCCCGGTGGCCATGACGGTCCGCTACGCACTGCTGTCGGCGGTGAGCACCATCCGCAACGGCCGCTTCCTGGTGTTCACCGCCGCCCTGCCGGTGGCGATGTACCTGCTGTTCAACGGCCTGTACGGCCAGCAGGACGCGGGTGACGGATCCTCGCTCACCGCGAGTTCGTACCTGATGATCTCGATGGCCTGCTACGGCGCGATCGGCGGCGCCCTGAACTCCGGTGCGCGGATCGCCATCGAGCGGCAGACGGGTTGGAACCGTCAGCTGCGGCTGTCCGCCCTGCCTGGATCCGGGTACCTGATCGGCAAGGCGTTCGTCTCGCTGCTGGTGGCCGTCCCACCGATCGTGCTCGTCTTCGCCCTCGGTGCGATCGTCGGCAAGGTGCAGCTCAGCCCGCTGACGTGGGCGGTCGCAGCGGTGGCCATCTGGCTGTGCACGATCCCGTTCGCCCTGTTGGGCCTGGTGATCGGCTCGCTCGCGACCCCCGACTCGACCCAGCCGATCTCGATGCTGATCTACCTGGGCACCTCGATCCTGGGTGGGCTGTGGGTGCCGATCGACCAGTTCTCCGCGTTCCTGCAGCACCTCGCCAGGTTCGTCCCCACCTACTGGATCGCCGGCATCGGGCGGGACGCGGTGGACGGCTCGGGGCTCCGACTGATGGGCGTCGCGGTACTGCTGGGCTGGACGATCGTCCTGGGTGCGATCGGCGTCATCGCCTACCGGCGCAGCGGCGACCGGGTGTGAGCAGCTCGACCCGCGCCTGGATCCCAGGGTCTGCCGTTTCCGACCCGGTGGGTCCGGGGTCGAGGCACAATGCCGACATGCAGAACGTGATGCTGCGCCGATGGGGCTGGCGGTGGGAGCCGGGGTCGACGAAATGGGTCCTGGGCTCCAGCGTTGCCCTGCTGTATGCAGGGGTGTTCCTGGTCGGTCTGCTCACGCAGCCGGCCCAGGCCGGCGCCCGATGGACGGCGGTGGTCTTGCTCGTTGCCATGATGGCCGGCTACGCCGTCCTGCCCGCAGGGGCGATGTCGGCGCCGCTGCGCACCAGGTGGGCGGTCCTGATCGTGATCCTCACGCTGGCCGCGGCGCAGATCGTCGTCGTCGGGCCAGGATTCGTCGGGGTGCTGATGTTCCCCGGCATCCTCGCCGGCGCGTTGCTGCCCACGCGCCAGACGATCATCACCGTCGTCGCGATCGGCGCCGCCATGGTGCTGATCGCCGGGTCCGACAGCTGGGAACTGGCTGCTACCGAGGTGGCCATGGCCCTGTGGATGCATGCGTTCTTCTCCAACATCCGGCTCACGATCCAGCTGCGGGCCGCACAGGACGAGCTGGCGGTGGCAGCCGTGGCGCAGGAGCGCCGCCGCATCGCTCGCGACCTGCACGACATCCTGGGCCACTCGTTGACCGCGATCTCGGTGAAAGCTGCACTGGCGGAGCGGTTGTCGAGCATCGACCCGGTCCGAGCCGCGCAGGAATCGAACGAGGTGGGTCAGATCGCCCGGGGAGCGCTGGCCGACGTCCGGGCCACCGCATCGGGGATGCGGGAGGCATCGCTGGCCGGCGAGCTCGCGGTGGCGCGGTCGATCCTGGCGGCCGCGGGCATCGCCGCCGATCTCCCGCGCGCGGTGGACGAGGTCACCGAACAGGGGCACCGGTTGTTCGGCTTCGTCGTGCGGGAGGCGGTCACCAACGTGGTGCGGCACTCCGGAGCCTCGCGATGTTCGGTCACCCTGGGCTCGCGCTGGGTCGAGATCGTGGACGACGGGAAGGGGTTCGTCCAGGGCAGGTCACCGGAATCCGGGAGCAGCGGACTCGCCGGTCTGTCGGAGCGGGTCGCAGCGCAGGGTGGCAGGCTGACCGTCGGATCCGCTGCGCCGCAAGGGTTCTCGGTGCGCGCAGAGCTAGCTCCGGTGTGACGATGGAGACGATCCGGGTGCTGGTGGCTGACGACCAGGCCCTGATCCGCGGTGCCCTGCAGGCCCTGCTGGATCTCAACGACGACCTCGAGGTGGTGGCGGCGGTCGGCTCGGGCGACGCCGTGGTGCCGGCCGCTCTCGAGCATCGTCCGGACGTGGCTCTGCTCGACGTCCAGATGCCAGGACTGGACGGCCTGGCAGCAGCGGCAGCACTGCGGGAGCGGATGCCGAGCTGCCGGGTGATCATCGTGACGACCTTCGGCCGCCCCGGTTACCTCCGTCGCGCGATGGAGGCCGGAGCGACTGGGTTCCTCATCAAGGATGCGGCGCCGGAGGCGCTGGCCGAGGCCATCCGGCGGGTGCACGCCGGCCTGCGGGTGGTCGATCCGGAACTGGCGACGGAATCGCTGACCCTGGGGACCTCACCGCTGAGCGGCCGCGAGCGGGACGTGTTGGTCGCGGCCGTCGGTGGCGCAACGGTCGCGCAGCTCGCTCGACGACTGTTCCTCTCCGAAGGGACCGTGCGCAACCACCTGTCGGCGGCGATCGGCAAGACCGGCGCTTCGACCCGAGCGGAAGCGGTGCGACTGGCCGACGAGCGCGGGTGGCTCTGACGTGTCGAACGATCTTTACAACGCGGCATGCGCGTTGCACCGACGGATGGCGCTGGCCTGCACGGCCGCCGGTGATGCGGGGTTGCCGGGGACCTTCCGGGTCTGGGAGCAGGACGGGGTGCTGGCCGTGCTGGTCAGCGATCCCGGACTGGACTTCCTGTCGACCATCAGCGGCGTGACGGTCGACACGGTGGAGGCGGCGATCGCGCTGGCCGAAGACCCGTGCTGGCAGGAGGTTTCGCCGTTCCTGGTCCTGTCCGACGAGGTCAGTGCTGCCTGCGAGCCGTCGCTCTGGGCCGCGGATCTGTGGCCCACGTCCGAGCGGCTGACGGCTGTGGTGCGGCCGACATGGATGACCAGTGCTGCGTCCCGGACAGCGGAGTCACTGTCGGTGGTCCCGGCCCCCCCGGTCACCGCCGGCACGCAGGATCCGTTCACGACGGTCCTGCTGGCCGGCTACCAGGTCCACGGCCCGGTCGCGGCGTTCATCGACGCCGAGCACCGTCATCCGGCGGTCCACCGGTTCCTCGCCCTGGAGCAGCAGACTTCCATCGCGGCTGCGGGACTGACGATCCACGACGGGGTTGCTGTCCTGGGCGGCGCCTCGACGCTTCCGGCACGCCGGGGTCGCGGGGCGCAGTCCGCGTTGCTGCAGCACCGTCTCGGGATCGCCGCAGATGCGGGCGTCGGGTCGGCCGTGGCCACCGCGACCCCCGATTCGGTCAGTGCCCGCAACCTCGTTGCGGCCGGCTTCGCCATCCACCGCCAGGTCCGGTGGCAGCACGTCTGAGGTCTGCTCACGCGGTCAGCGCAGGTGTCGCAGGTACCGTTCCGGCGCCTGCAGGAACGAGCTCCAGTTCCGTACGAGATCGGTGTCCTGCCAGGGGGTTTCGACGAGTCCCTCATCCCCGACCTCGATCACCGTCGCGCCGGGCGTTGCGGCGATGAGTGGTGAATGGGTGGCCACGATCACCTGCGAGCCCTCCTGCGGCATCCGGGCCAGCAGGCTGACCAGGGCGAGGGTGGATGCGAAGGAGAGCGCGGCCTCCGGCTCGTCCAGGAAGTACATCCCCGGCTGCCAGAACGCCTCCTCGAACAGCCACAGGAAGCCCTCCCCGTGGCTGCGAGACAGCAACGGTGTGTGCGACCACGCCGGTTCGGAACACCCCGCTGCCCGATCCCGGTTGCGGAAGTAGGAGTGCATCGTTTCGGCGCGCAGGAAGAAGCCGGACTGCGAAGCCATCGGCGCGCACCGCAGCCTGAGGTGCCCGCCCAGCGGAGACTCGTCACCGGAGTCCACCGGACCTACCCGGTCGTTGTCCAGCCGCGGATACCGCTGGGCCAGGGCCTCCACCAGGGTCGACTTGCCGGCACCGTTCTCCCCGATCAGCACCGTGACGCCGGGCGGGATCTCCCAGCCGTCGTCCAACACCTGACGCACCGCGGGGATGTCCGTGAGCCACTCGGGCATGGCCACCCGGGAGTCCGGTCGACGTTCCACCCGCAGCAGGTGGCGCTCCGGCACCGTGTCGATGGTCCCCATCGCGCCATCTCATCACGGCACTGCGACACGGGTCTGCGACGCCCGACTGGCATGATCGCGGGCGAAGGCATCGCGCCGGCCCGTGTCGTCCACACGGATCCGGGCCGGCGCAAACAGACACCGGGAGGCGACGCGTGGGCACCACAGCTGTGCTGCGAGCGGCGGGGCGCTGGGTCGCCGGAGCTGCGCTGCTCGCCGCGCTGATCGTCGGTGGGGTGTTCGTCCGGGGCTTCCAGGTCGCCGGGCACGACGATCGGGGCCGGGTCGACGCGATCGTCGTGCTCGGTGCCGCGCAGTACAACGGCCGGCCGTCACCGGTGCTGCAGGCTCGGCTGGATCACGCCCGGGAGCTCTATGCAGCGGGGGTGGCGCCGCGGATCGTCACCATCGGCGGCAACAAGGTCGGCGACCGCACCACCGAGGGGGCCGCGGGGGCCGCCTACCTCGCCGACAAGCTCGGCCTCACGCAGCCCGATGGCGTACTCACCGCGGTGCCAACGGGCAACGACACCCTCACCAGTCTGCGGGCGGCCACGAGCGTGCTCGCAGGTCACGGATGGACCCACGTCGTGCTCGTCACCGATCCGGCCCATGCCTACCGGGCGCAGCGGATCGCCGAGGATCTCGGCCTCACGGCCGGGGTGTCGTCGGTGACCGACGGTCCGGCCGTCGAAGCTGATGTGCAGTGGCGCTACCACGTGCGGGAGACCGCTGGGCTGCTGTACTACCTCGTACTCGGGGGCTCCTCCGGCTCCACGGATTCGGTGCTGTGAACCGGATTCCACCCGGGTACACCGGCGACGACGTCGCCCGGCGGGTAGCGGAACCTGCCAAGACGGCCGCCTTCGCCGGTGCCGAACCGCGGCCGGATTCCGGTCGCACACCCTTCGCGCGGGACCGGGCCAGGGTGCTGCATTCGGGATCGCTGCGTCGGTTGGCCGGAAAGACGCAGGTGGTGGCGCCGGACGAGGACGACGTCCCGCGGACACGGCTCACCCATTCCCTCGAGGTGGCGCAGATCGCGCGGGGTATCGGCAGCCAGCTCGGTTGCGATGCCGACGTGGTGGATCTGGCCGGGCTCGCGCACGACATCGGCCATCCGCCGTTCGGCCACAACGGCGAGGATGCGCTCGACCGGATCGGCGCGGCCGTCGGCGGGTTCGAGGCGAACGCGCAGAACCTGCGTCTGCTCGCGCGGCTGGAACCGAAGGTGCTCACCGCCACCGGGGAGTCGGCGGGTCTCAACCTGTGCCTGGCCTCCCTCGATGCGGTGATCAAGTACCCGTGGTCCACGCCGGACACCCGCGGAAAGTTCGGCTGCTATGCCGAGGACCGCGACGTGCTGGACTGGGTCCGGCCCGACCAGGGGACCCGGCTGTGTCTCGAAGCGCAGGTGATGGACTGGGCCGACGACGTGGCCTACTCCGTGCACGACGTCGAGGACGGCATCATCGCCGGCCGGATCGACCTGGCGCGCCTCCGATCGCCCGAGGAACGACAGGTGGTCGCCATCGCCGCCCGGCGCGGCTACTCCGGGGAGTCCGAAGCAGACCTGGCCGAGGTACTGGGCGAGCTGTTGCAGCGACCCGAGATCGTGCCGGCCGTCGGCTACCGGCCGGGGGTGCGGGGCGCGGTCGCGCTCAAGAGCACGACCAGTGAGTTGACCGGGCGACTGGTGACGGGTGCGGTGGCGGCCACCCGAGCGGAGTACGGCGACGCGCCGCTCACCCGGTACGCGGCGGATCTGGTCGTCTCGCCGCAGCTGCGCGCCGAGGTCGCCATGCTGAAGGCGATCGCGGTGCACTACGTGATGGACGACCCGGCCAGGCGTGCGCTGCAAGATCGTCAGCAGCAGATCCTGCAGGCGCTGGTGGTGGCGCTGACCGAACGGGGGAGCGAAGCCATGGACGCCCAGCACGGACCACGCTTCGCCGCCGCTGCCGACGATGCCGGTCGGCTGCGCGCGGTGCTGGACCAGGTCGCCTCGCTCACGGACAGCCAGGCCCATCGCTGGCACGCCCGGCTGACAGGATCCTGAACCGACCGGTCAGCGTCTGGTCGGGCTGTCCGGGTGGCGACATAGACTCGTGCGGTGGCAGGACGGATCACCGATGAGGACAAGGAGCGGGTCCGCGACGCCAATCGCATCGAGTCGGTGATCGGCGAGTACGTGGCGCTGCGTCCCAGCGGCGGCGGAAACCTGAAGGGGCTGTGCCCCTTCCACGACGAGAAGACTCCGTCGTTCAACGTCCGCCCGGCCCAGAGTTCGTACTACTGTTTCGGCTGCGGTGAGGGCGGCGACGTGTTCTCCTTCATCGCGCAGCTGGAGCACCTGAGTTTCCTGGAGGCCGTCGAGAGGCTGGCCGACCGGGTCGGCATCACCCTGGCCAGGGTCGAGGGTGGCACCTCGACCCGCTCCGAACCCGGCACCCGCGCGCGGCTCATCGCCGCGAACAAGGCGGCCGCCGAGTTCTACTCGGGCCAGCTGGAGACCGAGGAGGCCGCACCGGCCCGCCAGTTCCTCACCGAGCGGGCCTTCGACATGGAGGCGGCCAGATCGTTCGGCTGCGGGTACGCGCCGTCGGGCTGGGACAGGTTGACGAAAGCGCTGGTGAAACAGGGCTTCTCGCTGCAGGAGCTCTACAAGGCCGGCCTGGCGCGGGAGGGGCAGCGCGGCCCGATCGACCAGTTCCATCGACGGCTGTTGTGGACGATCAGGGATGCCGCGGGCGACGTCGTCGGGTTCGGTGCCCGCCGGCTCTTCGACGACGACCGGATCCAGGCGAAGTACGTCAACACCTCGGACACGCCGCTCTACAAGAAGTCGCAGGTGCTCTACGGGCTCGACCTGGCGAAGCGGGAGATCGCCAAGCAGCGCCAGGCGGTGATCGTCGAGGGGTACTCCGACGTGATGGCCATGCATCTCGCGGGGGTGACGACGGCGGTGGCCTCGTGCGGTACGGCTTTCGGCGACGAGCACATCAGCGTGCTGCGCCGCTACCTGCTCGACAACGACGTGATCCGCGGCGAGGTCATCTACACCTTCGACGGTGACGCTGCCGGCCAGAAGGCAGCGCTCAAGGCGTTCGACTCCGACCAGCGGTTCGCCGCCAACACCTACGTGGCGATCGCGCCGGACGGGATGGATCCCTGCGAACTGCGGATGCAAGGGGGTGATGCTGCGGTGCGCGCCCTGGTCGACGGCCGGACCAACCTGTTCGCCTTCGCCATCCAGACCGTGCTGGCCGACTACGACCTGGAGACGCCGGAGGGACGGGTGGCCGCGACGGCCGCCACCGTGCCGCTGGTCGCCGGGATCAAGCAGGAACGATTGCGGGCCGACTACACCCGCGAGTTGGCCGGCCGGCTCGGCGCCGAGACCACCGACATCCAGGGACTGGTGCGCCGGGAGATCGCCCGTCAGGCCGCAGCCCAGCGCAGCGCTGCCGAGCGAGGGAGTGCCGAACGGGGGAGTGCCGAACGCGGGAGCGCCGAGCGCGGAACGTCCGGTCGGCCAGGAGCAGGTGCCGCGGGTGACCAGGCGTCGACCGACGCGCGCGCTGCCGCCACCACGTTCCGTCGACCCGACCCCCAGGACCGCACCAGCTCCGTCGAGCGGGAAGTGCTCAAGATGGCGCTGCAGTACCCGGCGATGGTGGCCGCCGACTACGCCGAGCAGGTGGCCGGCGACAGCTTCACCCACCCGTCCTACCGCGCGGTCCACGAAGCCATCTCGGCCACCTCCGGAATAGGTACGTCCAGCGGGGTGGTGTGGACCTCGCGGGTTGCCGAGCAGATGCCGGCCGGAGGTCTGCGGTCGCTGGTGCACGAGTTGGCGGTGGAGCCGCCACGGCACGGCTCCGGGGAGCCGGACTCCAGCTACGCGGGTGCGGTGATCGCCGCGATGGGCGAACGTGCCGCCGCGGCGGACGAGAAAAAGCTGCGGTCTGCGTTGCTCCGCGCAGAGTCGGCCGGCGACCGCGCGCGGGCCAACGCGCTGCAGGCCGATCTGGGTGCGGTGATCCGGTACCGACGAGCGCTGATGGAACTTGCGCGCGGCGGTGCGGCATGAGCCTGTTCCGCCGCACGGTGACCGCCCCGCCGCGGATCGCCCAGGTACTGGAGAGCGACGAGGTGGTGCTGGGTCTGGCGCGGGACGATGTGGGCGCCGAGCTGGCCGTGACCCGCCGGCGGCTGCTCCTTGCGCGGGGCGAGGCGGTCCCGACCTCGCTGAGCTGGTTCGAGATCGCCAGGGTGCGGCTGGACGACGGAGTGTTGGAGATCGTGCCGTTGCGCTGGGTGGCGCCGTTCGCCGACGGCGCGGGGGACTTGGTGGTCGATGCGCCCACGCTGTCGTTGCGGATCGGACGGGCGAATCGCCTCACGGATCAGATCCACCACCGGGTCCGATCGTCGGTGATCGCGTCCCGGCACCTGCCGTGGCCCGATGCGGGCGGCTGGGTGACGATCCGCCGGGTGGCCGGGGTCGACGGTGTGCTCCCCCAACTCCGGTTGGACGCCGGCGCCGATCGGGAGACGCCAGGTTTCCTGGCCGCTGCCGAACGCGTGGTGATCGAACTGCGCGCCGGGGGAGCAGGCTCCGGGACGACCGGGGTCGACGAGTAGCGCAATCCGGCAAGCGAGCCGGTTATCCCCTGCCCCCGCCCGGCGGTAGAGCATTGCCGGCCTGAGGGCTGATGCCCCACGGGTCTGCCGCTGCCCGCTTCGCTCGGCGGATCTCGCTGATGATCCCGACCGAACTGCCGCCAATGCCGATCACTCCCAAGATCCACATCACGAGGGGCGGATCGGTCAGCACGGTGAGCAGGAAGACGATCGCCACGATGTTCACTGCTGACGATCCGATTGCCAACCGGTTCAGTCTCCCCACGACCATGTCACCACTCTTCCTGAAAACCCCGGGCCAGTCGCGTCTGTCACCCGTCCGAGAGCATCCTGACGTGCACAGAGCCCGATACCTGAGCATCTGTCGAACTGGGCACATGGCGTGTCCACCGAGCTGGACGTCATCCACTTGGCGCCGGGTCGACCAATCCCTCCTGCTAGCCGGGTTTCGGCCGGGGCTCGATCAGCGGGCTGCAACACTTCGCGGCCCCGATCCGGTCTAGCAGATAGGAGCTCCCGCAACTGGCGGAGGCGGGTCTTCCGAACGATGGCCGCGGTCACGGACGGTGCCTTGGTCAGCCGAGATCCCAACGGCGACTTGGCCTTGAGGCTCAGCAGCGGGGACCAACTGTTCTTCGACTGAAGCTGTCGGACTGTCGAAGGACGTTCAATCAAGAGGAAACACCCTTCGCCGAGACTCAGACCATGACAGGCTGACCGCATGCCGCTGAACCCACCACCGTGGCCCCGCTGGGTGCGGGTTCTTGTAGCCCTTGCAATGGCGCCGCTGGTCGGGTTGCTTGTTGGCACACTCACAGGCCGCCCTCTGTTCGGGATCATATTCCTGACGGCCATGATCGGCTCATCGCTCATGGCCACCGAGTGGCAGAGACGCCGCGCCGCACGCAGGACCGCACGGTGACGGTGCCCGACGGCGCACCGATCGCCGAAACTCGATTCCACCGTTGGACATGGTTGATCTGGGGGATCAGCGGGCTCATGGTCACCGGGGGAGGTTTGCTGCTCCTGAACAGTCCGGCTCCCGCCTGGTGGGCGTGGATCATGACAGCACTGGGAGTCGGGAACCTAGGGCTTGCCGCGTCCGAGTTTCGGGTGCACCGGCAGCGGTTGGCGCGTGACGCCGAGGAAGTCCAGCAGTGACCGCGCGACGGCAGGTCGCGGAGACATGGTTTCAGCGCTGGACGTGGCTGATTTATGAGATCAGCGGGGCAGCCTGGCTCACTCTTGGGCTGACCGCAATAGACACCGGCCCAACCTGGTACGTCGTGTTCATGTCCGTGATCGGCCCAGTGATGTTGATCGGTGCGGTGGTTGAGTTTCGAGCTCATCGCAAGCGGGTCGCCCCGTAGCTTGATCCACATGGACTGGGAATCTTGGTCATCGTGGGCGGCAGTAGCACTGGCGAGTGTGGCCGGCTGGCTGGCGCTGAGCGCAAAGCGCCACGAAGACGCGCGGGACACGAGGCAGCTCGAACGCGACCGTCAAGAGCAGGCTCAGCTAGTTGCTGCCTGGGTTCGAGAATTCCGAGCTGGGAAGCACAACAGCCCTCGTAGTTGGCAGGCCATCATTGCCAACACATCAGGGCTCCCGATCTTCGATGTCGAGGCCACCGTTGGCCAGCCGATGCCCGACGAAATGTTGCTCCTGGTTCGAGCTGAGCGGGTGGGGCTGATTCGCCGCACAGTGAGGGCCACGCGAACCCGACCGACGACCTGACTGTACTGGCACCTCCGCGCGAGTTGCGTGTGCTACTCGACTTCACCGACTGCGCTGGACAGCACTGGCGACGGGGCTTCGACGGTCGGCTTGTGCTGATTTGACTAAGCTGTGGCTGCCGTCGGCCGTCATTCGGGGGATCGGGCCGGCAACGACGGGGATGGGCGTCCCTGTCGTGTGCCGGCGGACCGTAGACCTGCAGGTCCTCGGGAGGAGGCGGGGGCGTCTCATCCCCCTGAGATCCCGCCGATTGAGGCGTTGCATCCCTGATTGAGCGTAACGGGGATGACGTGCGCTGCTGAGGGCAAAAGAAAACCCCCACGTCAGTGGGGGTTTCTCGTCCATCTGTGCTGCTCCTGGCTCCCCCGATTGGACTCGAACCAATAACCTGCCGATTAACAGTCGGCTGCTCTGCCAATTGAGCTACAGGGGAATGCTGGCTGCCGGGCCGACCCCCGGGAGGATCAGTACCTGCGCTGAAAAGGATAGCCCACGGCCGGGAGTGCCCACGACCCGATACCTCGATGGTCCGCCACGCCCAGCACACCGATCCGCCACGGGGAACGCCCACAGCTTGTTGGGTTCGGGGACGGCCTGCCGGCGCCGGGGTCGGCCGGGACCAGCGCAAGGGTCCGGGTTCGGTATCGTCCCCGGCGGGGCGGTAGCTCAGTCGGTCAGAGCAGCGGACTCATAATCCGTCAGGTCGTGGGTTCGAGCCCCACTCGCCCCACCACAGGAGCAGGTCGCGTCGCCGCGCAGCTGTGATCAGCGACGGGGGCACTGATCAGGTCAGGCGACGGGCCGCGGGAGGGTGTCCACCGTTGCCTGGGCGATGCGGTTCCTCGTCTCGATGCCCACCCCCGCTTCCGCGAGCGCCTCGAGCCCGCGATGGGTGGTGACGATCAGACCGCCGAGCACCCCGGCGTCGGCGGCTGGATCGATGTGCCCCGCGCTCTGCGCCTGCTCGATGACCCGCCGGCAGCTGTCGAGCAGGCTTTCGAAGGTGGCGAGCGACCGGGCCGCAACGGCGTCGTTCTCCCAGGCCAGTTCGGCCGTGGCCTTGGCCAGCAGGCAGCCGCGTCGCTCGGTGTCGTCCTCCGATGCCCGCAGCCACGTACGGACCCGTTCGAGCGCCAGGTCTTCGGGGCCTACGACCAGCGCGGCACCGCTCTGCTCCGCTGTCGTGCAGTAGTCGTCGAACACTCGCTGGAACAGGGTCTCCTTGTCGCCGAATGCGCCGTACAGGCTGCCCTTGCTGAGCCCCGTCGCACGGGACAGATCGCCGACCGAGGTGCCGTGGAAGCCGGTCTCGTCGAACCGCCGATGGGCGGCGACGAGAACGTCCTTCTCGTCGAACTTGCGTGGTCGCGCCATGTCGTCACCATACCCGGTTCTGAACTTTCGGTCCGAAACTTCTGGACGTTCGGTCCAGAATGCGGTTATGGTGGACCGTATGTTCAGAACCCTTGCTCCGCCAGATGCCACCGAGTTCGCCGGGAAGCGTGCCATCGTGACGGGAGGTTCTCGCGGGATCGGGGCCGCCGTCGTGCAGCGCCTGCTCGACGGCGGCGCGAGCGTCGTAGCGACGGCACGAACCGTCACTGACGAGACACCGAGAGCTGCCACCTTCATCCCAGGGGACATCAGCACGCCCGCGGGCGTGCAGAGCTTCGCCGCGGCTGCACTCCGCGACCTCGGCGGCGCCGACATCGTGGTCAACAATGCGGGCGCGGCTCGCACCCATCTCGGTGGCATCACGTCCATCCCGGACGAAGAATGGCTCGACGCCCTCGCGCTGAACTTCTTGTCCGCCGTGAGGGTCGTCAACGCACTTCTGCCTGCACTGCACGAGGCCGGGCCGGGCAGCGCGATCGTCAACATCTCGTCGTTGACGGCGTTCACCCCGACGCCGGCAATGGCCCACTACGGCGCCGCGAAGGCCGCGCTCAACGCCTACGGCAAAGCGCTGGCCCTCGAGCTCGCACCCGCCGGGATCCGCGCCAACACGATTTCCCCCGGCAACGTGCTGACCCCGGGCGCGGACGCCATCCGCCAGGACTTTGCCGACGCAGCGGGCGTCCAGCTCGCCGAGATCACCGCCGGCGTTCCGCTGGGTCGTCCCGGAGACCCGCGCGACATCGCCGAGGCGGTCGCCTACCTCGCATCGGATCGGGCTCAGTGGGTGAGTGGGGTGAATCTGAACATCGACGGCGGAGAATTCCCGGTCGTCTGACCGGTCGGGTCCGCTGAGCGCCCGGGCGGTGTTTGCCACCGGCGGACCCTGGGCTCGATACTCGACGTGGGTGACCGGCCGTCCGGCCCGGACCCGCTCGACATCGACTCCGGGTGACGTCACTCCGGCGAGGAGAAGCCATGTTCCGACTGTTGCTGGGTGCTGCGCTCGGATACGTCCTGGGATCCAGGGCCGGCCGGGAACGGTACGAGCAGATCAAGCGGGCCGCGGTGCGCACCGCCGACCACCCCGCTGTGCAGGGAGCGGCCGGCTTCGTCCAGGCCAAGGTCACCGAACTGCTTCCCGGACACAAGGCTTCCTGACCCGGGCCGCGTCTGTTTGTCCGAGTTGGTGGCGCCCAGAGGTCACAGGGTGCACAATGTGAACACAACTTCACTCGTACCACACGCGCAGTGAACAGGCCGGTCCAGCGCACCCAGCATGAGGCTCCCCGTTGGGGAAGACGTCGGAGCCGATCAGCGGAGGTGCCTGGTGACACGTGCAACACGTGGTGTGGTGTTCGTCCATGCGGCGCCGGCAGCCATCTGCCCGCATGCCGAATGGGCCATCTCGTCCGTCCTGGGTGGACGGGCGAGCCTGCAGTGGACCCCGCAGCCGGCCGCCCCCGGTCAGCTGCGGGCGGATCTGTCGTGGACGGGTGAGCCCGGAACCGGTAGTCGGATCGCCGCCGCGCTCAAGACCTGGCCGATGCTCCGGTTCGAGGTCACCGAAGATCCGAGCGAGGGGTGCGACGGTGAACGCATCTGTCATCTCCCCGGGCGGGGTGTCTGGCGCGCGAGCACCGGGGCGTCAGGTGACGTCGTCGTCCCCGAAGACCGCCTGCGCAGCCTGCTCGACCACGGCTACGGCGCCGAGAAGCTCGCGCACGAACTGAACCAACTGCTCGGTGCCGACGTGGATGCTGAACTGGAGCCGTACCGTCGCGCTGGCGACGGATCTCCGATCACCTGGCTGCACCAGGTCGGCTGATCGCGGCCCGCCGTTTCCGGTGCTGAACTCCGTCGAGGGACCTGACCCGCGGTCACCACGTCAGTAGGGTGGTTTTCTGACCCCCCGACCGACGGATCCTTGAGGAGTTGGTGAGCATCACCGAGCGTCGACTGACCGGAACACTGGTCGCGTTGCTGATCGTCTGCCTGATCGCAGCCGCAGCCACGGCCGTGCTGCTGGGTCGTCAAGCAGCCGTCGCTGCCCGGGCGTCCGAGCCGGTCACTCCCGCTGTAACGGTGCCCCCCACCGATCGACCTGCACTGTCGACCGCACGTCCACGACCCACCGCGTCCCGCATCGGTCAGTCTGATCCGACTCCAGCGGTGTCCGGGTCCGATCAGCCCGATCCGGCTCCGGCGGCGTCCGGCACCGATGAGCCCGACGCGACCTCGGTGACCACTGCGTCGCCGTCGGAACCGACGTCCACGAGCCCCAGCAGCTCTGCGCCGGTTCCCAGCACTGCACCGACGACCGCGGAACCGACCGGCACGGCATTGGACCCGCCGGTCGAGCTCTCCGCGCAAGCCGCCAAGCATCCGGATGCCACCGCGATCCAGGAGCTGGTGTCCCTCAACTTCAGGTCCATCAACACCCTCGACTACCAGTTGTGGGCCGACACGGTGACCCCCGAGCAGTCCGCCGCCTTCGGTCCGCAGGAATGGCTGGACGCCTACCGGACCTCCAAGGATCGCGGCATCGAGATCGTGGCCATCGAACCCGATACCCGGTGGATCACCATCACGTTCAACTCCAGCCAAGCGATCGACAAGGCTCCCGCTGACGAGCCCTCCACCTGTCTCAACTGGAAGATCGTCCGTCCGGTGGTGGACGTGAACGGCAAGCTGCGGCTGGCGAAATCGGTCGAGGGTCTGTCCAGCTATCACGGTTGCGAGTGATCGGCCCGGTACGGCCCCCGCATCCGGGCCACAAGTCATGGCGTCGAGCACTTCCGTTGGCGATCGGGTTGCTCGTGCTCTCGGGGTGTTCGGGGTCGGCGAGTTCCCCGACGCCGGCGGGTGGCACCGCCACTCCCGCCTCGTCCGCCATGTCCGCTGCCTCCACGAGCGCCGCATCCACGAGCGCGCCGTCCACCCCCGGATCGCCCGCCCGTCGATCCTCGTCCGCGTCGTCCGGGCCGGTGGCGACCTCGTCTGCGCACAGCCACTCCCGCCCTCCGTCGAGCCCGCCGACTAAACCGCCGAGCGCCGTCGCGGATGGGCCGGCGACCGTGGCCGCCGCGCGCCCAGCCACGACCGGACTCAGGATCACCGCGGCAGACGAGCGACGGGCCGAGCAGCAGGTCGCCGCCCTGTCGGTGCGGGAGCAGGCTGCTCTGGTGCTGATGCCCGCGGCGTCGGAGGTCAGCGCAAGGGTGTCGTCGGTGCGGTACGGCGGCGTCATCCTGATGGGCTCCGACGGGGTGGTCGACGGCACCGGTCGCGGTACCCCGGTCGAGGTGCGGGGCTACGTCAGCGCACTGCAGGCGCAGCGGCCGGCAGCGTGGGGACCGATGTTGGTCGCTGTCGACCAGGAGTACGGGGACGTCGCCAGGTTGGTGAACGGCTTCACCGAGTTCCCGGGTGCGTCGGTGCTCGCTTCCGGTGGGCGGGACGATGCCGTGGAACTCACCGAACGGGCCGCAACGGCCGCCGCTCAGGAGATGCGCGCCGTCGGCGTCACCATCGACTTCGCGCCCGACGCGGACGTGTTGCCGACCGACGGCGGATCGGCCATCGGGGGCCGTTCCTACGGCACCGATCCGGCGACCGTCGGCTCCTTCGTCGCGGCAGCGGTCCGTGGCTACCAGAGCGGGGGCGTGGCGGCCACCCTGAAGCACTTCCCGGGCATCGGCGGGTTGTCCTCGGACACCCACGAGGTGCTCCCCACGATCGAGCAGTCGTGCGCCAGCTGGAACAGCTCTTCACGGGTGCCGTTCGCCGCTGGGATCGACGCGGGTGCTGCCCTGGTGATGACGGGACACGTCCTGTTCCCCGCTGCCGGCGTTTCCGAAGAGCCGGCGAGTCTGTCGCCCACCGCGGTCGATGATGTGTTGCGCGGCAAGGGATCCAGCGGGTGCGGCGGACTCGGCTTCACCGGGATCTCGGTCAGCGACTCGTTCCAGATGGCACCGGTGGCCGATGCGTTCTCGCCCGGCGAGGCCGCCTGGCGTGCCCTGGCCGCTGGTCAGGATCTGATCCTGTTGCCGGCCTCTCCGGACAAGGCTTTGACCGGGATCGTCGACGCCGTCGACTCCGGTCAGCTCCCGGCCGACCGACTGCGCGACGCTGCCACCAGGATCCTGACGTTGCAGGCCGCGACCGACAACGTCGTGGTGCCGCCGCTGTCGGTGGTCAACTCGGCCGAGCACCGGGCGCTCGCGGCAGCGGCGAGGGGCTGATGCGGCAGCGCCGACCGCTCGCTCACTGCGTCGAGCGGTAGCCGATCCCGCGGACGGTGGTGACCACGTCCCGGCCGCCGAGTTTGCCGCGCAGGGACGCCATGTGCGCCTCCAGTGTCCTGGCTGCCGCCGCGTCGCTGACGCCCCACACCTCGACCAACAGATCGGCGCGGGGAACGACCGCCCCGTCCCGCCGCGCCACGGCTGCCAACAGATCGAACTCCTTGCGCGTCAACGGGATCGGGGCGCCGTCCGCGGTGACCGTCCGGGTCCGCAGATCGATGCGGACACCGCCGACCTCCAGGGTGGGGGCCAGCGACGTCCCCTGACTGCGCCGCACCACGGCGTCGATCCGGGCCAGCAGTTCCTCCGGGTCGATGGGTTTGACGAGATAATCGTCGGCCCCGCTGCGCAGACCCTGGACCCGGGAAGCGACAGCTCCACGACCGGTCACCGCGACCACCGGAACGCTGGAGTGCGCGCGGATCGCCGCGCAGACGGCCAGCCCGTCACGGTCCGGCAACCCCATGTCCAGCAGCACGATGTCCACCGCCGCCGGGTCGGCGACCGCGGTCCCCACCGCGCCCTCGAGCCCCAGCGCCTGCAGGGCAGCGGTACCCGTGCGGACCCAGACGACCACATGGTTCTCCCGGACCAGCACCCGACGCAGCGCATCGCCGAGCGACGCGTCGTCCTCGACCAGCAGCACCCGCATCCGCTCAACGTAGACGCCGATGCTCAAGGTTTGCTCAAGGAGCCATCCGCAGGGCTGTCGCACTCCGGGCCCCGTCCCTACTGTCACCGAGGTCACAGTCCGCTCGGACGGTGACCGTCAAGGAGGACGACATGGCCACGATGAGCACCCACGCCGGCAGCAGCGGCACGGCACCGCGCAGGCGCCGCTTCTTCACCCAGCTGTGGTTCTGGGTGCTGGTCGGGATCGGTGCAGGCATCCTGGTCGGGCTGTTGGCTCCGGGCGTCGGCCAGGGATCCAAGTGGATCGCGGACTCCTTCGTACAGATGATCAAGGTGATCGTCGGCCCCGTCATCTTCTGCACGGTGATCATCGGCATCGCCTCACTCGGCAACCTGGCCAGGGCGGGTGGTCTCGCCCTGCGGGCGTTGAGCTACTTCCTGTTGATGACGGTGATTGCGCTCGGCCTCGGACTGCTCGCCGCCAACCTCTTCAAGCCCGGCAGCGGGTTCGAGGGCACACCCTCGGCCGCGGCGATGGCGTCTGCGGAGAAGTCGATCGGGACGGCAACCGCGGCAGACACCGGCGGATTCATCGGCTTCATCCAGAACAGCCTGCTGCCCAAGAGCTTCCTGGGTCCCTTCGTGGAGAACTCGGTGCTGCAGATCCTGGTGCTGGCGATCCTCACTGCTTGCGCCATCAGCGCACTGGCCGCGCCCTTGCGCACGAGGCTGGTCGGCGGTATCGAGGCTATCGCCAAGGTGATCTTCGGCATCATCAAGCTGATCATGTGGGTCGCTCCGGTCGCGGCATTCGGCGGGATGGCCTACACCGTCGCTCAGTTCGGCTCCGCGTCACTGAAGAACCTCGGCCTGCTGATGGCCGTCTTCTGGGGCACCTGCCTGGTGTTCGTGGTCGTGGTGCTCGGCGTCGTCAGCGCTCTGTCCGGCTTCAACATCCTGAAGGTCATCCGCCTCATCAAGGACGAGCTGTTCATCATCGTGGGCACCAGCTCGTCGGAGTCGGTGCTGCCCCGGCTGCTGACCAAGCTGCGCGCGGCCGGCGCCTCCCGCCAGACGGTGGGTCTCGTCATTCCCACCGGGTATTCCTTCAATCTCGACGGCACCTGCATCTACCTGACGTTGGGTGCGCTGTTCATCATCCAGGCGGGCAACGAGAGCCTGCCGATCGGCGTCCAGATCGGCTTGGCCCTGCTGATGCTGCTGACCTCCAAGGGCGCTGCAGGCGTCACGGGGGCCGGCCTGGTCACCCTGGCCGCCTCGTTGCAGGCTTTCGGCGGCGAGTTCTTCAGCGCCGAGGCGATCGCGGTCGGGATCGCGCTGATCATCGGCATCGACCGGGTGATGAGCGAGGGACGCGCGCTCACCAACTGCATCGGCAACGTCGTCGCCACCCTGGTGATCGCCCGTTGGAACGGCGAACTGGACCGTGCGCGACTGGCCGCCGTGCTGGATGATCCGTCGTTGGTGGACGAGGCGATGGAGCGCGAGCACGGTGCGCAGCAGGAGGAGATCGGGCAGTCCGAAGCACTGCCGGCGCCGCGGGTGGCGTTGGACAAGGACGACCGGGAGGCCAAGCGGGCGCTGGTCTGACGTGCGGCCGACCGTCAATGGCACGAGCCCGCCGCGGAGCGCAGTGTTCGGGGCGACAGTTTCAGGTGAGACAGTTTCTGGTGACACAGTTTCTGGTGACACAGTCTCACCATGACCCTGCTCGACGGCGACAGAGGCTCACCGTGACCCGGTCTGTCACCGGCACGCAGCAGGAGTCCCCCAGGAGACCTGCCCGTCGACGGTCCTCGCTCGTACGCCAGCTGCTGCTGGTACAGGTGCTGTCGGTGCTGATCACCGTCGGCGGGCTGGCCGCGCTCGGCACCTGGGGGGCCGCACAGCTCGAGCTGGCCGCCGCCGGGAGGTTGACGGCGTCGATCGCCTCGTCCGTGGCGGTCGATCCGCAGGTCGTGACGGCCTTCGCCGGGCCGACGAACGTGCGGTCGAGGTCGGCAGTGCTGCAGCCGCTGGCCGAGCGGATCAGGATCGCCACCGGATCGTCGTTCATCGTGGTGATGTCGCCCCTGGGCATCCGCTACAGCCACCCCGATCGGAGCAGGATAGGCCTGCCGTACCAGGGCTCGATCGCCGCCGCAGCAGCTGGCGGCACCTTGACGGAGGAGTTCGTCGGCACGCTCGGCCCGTCCGTCCGCACCGTGGTCCCGGTGGTACGGGACGGGTCCGTGGTCGGGCTCGTGTCCGTCGGCGTGCTGCAGACCACCATCCGTGAGCTCGCCGCGCGGTACCTGCCGCTCATCCTGGCTGCCGCCGCACTCGGCATGCTGCTGGGCGGGCTGATCGCACTCGGCCTGGCGCGGTGGCTGCGCCGACAGACCCTGGGTCTGGAGCCGGAGGAGATTGCCGCCGCCTACCTGCACCACGATGCCGTGCTGCACGACGTCGGCGAGGGTCTGCTGGTGCTCGACGGCGCGGGTCGGGCCGTGGTGGTGAACGAGGAGGCGCGGCGATTGCTCGACCTGCCCGACTCTGCGCCACAACCGGTTCATCGCTCCCGGCGGGTGTTCCAGGCCAAGGGTGCCCGGGCCTTCGATCCGGCAGTGAGCGAGCTGCCGGGACTGGATCCGGCGGTGCGCGCGGTGCTGCAGCGCGGCCGGACCGACGACCTGGTCGACGAGCCGGTGCCGTCGGGCGAGCGGGTGCTGCTGGTGACCGTCCGGGCTGCCGAGCGTGAAGCAGGTCCGGGGGTGCGGATCTTCTCCTTCCGCGACCGCACCGAACTGACCGAGGCCATCCGGGCCCGCGACGATGCCGTCGACCGGGCTCGCACCCTGGCCATCCGCACGCACGAGTTCGGCAACCGTATGCAGACCGTCCTGGCGTTGGTGCACCTCGGCGACTCGGCCGAGGCGATCCGCACCGGACGGGCCGCCCTGCACCGGACCCGCGGACCGGAAATGGCGATCGCCGCCGAGGTGCGCGACCCCGTGTTGGCTGCACTGCTCGCGGACAAGGCCGCGCAAGCGGCCGAGATCGGCGTGCGGGTGACCGTCACCGATCGGCTCGACGCGCTGGGCGATGGCCTGCTGCCCTTCGCCCCCGACGACCTCGTGTCCCTGGTCGGCAACCTCGTCGACAACGCCGTCGAAGCGGTGCTTGCCGTTCCCGACGGCCTGCGGACGGTGCACATGCAACTCGACCTCAGCGACGACGTGGTGCAGATACGGGTCCGCGACACCGGCGCCGGAGTGCCCGAGGACCTGGCGGAGGAGCTCTTCGAGTTCGGGTTCTCCACCAGGATCGACCCCAGCGGCCGTGAGCGCGGGATCGGTCTGGCCCTCATCCGGCGAATCAGCCGGCGGCTGGGCGGGGACGTGCGGGTGCAGGTGCCGCAGCTCGCGGACATGGGCAGCGAGTTCGTCCTGACGCTGCCGTTGCCGCAGGATCCCACGCCGGACCGGGCGCCGGCCCCCACCGCCCCGGTCAGCGGGACCGGTTGCGTTGATCCTGGCTGAACGTCGGCATCGGGGCGGAGCTGCTCGCCAGACGCGCGGCGCGGTAGTCCCGGACGTTCGCCGAAGTGGCCGACAAGGTCTCGGCCACCCTGCCGCGACTGTAGGAGATCGACTGTCCCGCAGCGACTCCGAGTGAAGTGCCGACCTCGATCGCATCCTGGTCGGCACCGAGATAGAGGAACTGCCACTCGTACTGACTGGTCTGCTGCTCGACCAGCTTCTTGATCGCCGGATGCGTCCACTCGTGGCTGGCGTTCTCGTGGCCGTCCGTCATGATCGCGACGATCACCGTGCCGGGCCGATCGTCCTCGGACAACGCAGTCAGCGCTTCCCCCGCCGTCGTGATGAGCGTGCCCATCGAGTCCAGCAACGCCGTCGAACCCCGAGGTGCCAACTCCAGCGGCGGAACATCGGCGATCGGCATGTCCCGATAGACGATGTCGTAGGTGTTGTCGAACTGGGCGAGCGTCACCCGACACTCGCCCGCGGCGGCGCGCTGCTCTCCGATGAAGGCGTCGAACCCGCCTTCGGTGTCGGCCTTGATGCTCTGCATCGAGCCGCTGCGGTCGAGCAGGAAATACAGGTGGGTCAGGGTCGCATCGGGCATGCGGGGCTCCTCAGGTGGGGCGGCGCAGCTTGAACCGTAGTGGTTCTCGTTGCGTCGCAGCGGGTTCGGCTTGCCCGGCCGCACGGTCGTACTGGGCGCGGCGGACTCCGTCGGCGGTCACCCGACCGGCGTCGTTCGCATACGCCCCGAGTGTGCGCGTGCGTGCCAGTCGGGGTCCGACGGCATTCTCCGAGAGTCCGGCGGAGGCCCCGGCGGATCGCAGGGTGGCTCCCTCGGACAGCACGGCTGCCGCCATCGTGTCGTCGATCAGACCGGCCAGCTGTTGTGCGGCCGATCGCAGATGTGGCAGAGCCACCAGCGGTTCGAGACGCTGGGCGGCATCCAGATCGGATCGGATCGCGTCCCAGGGGGACCGGTCTTCGCGGGACATGCTCCGACCATACCGCACAATGTGCGGCGCCGCAGAATATTCGCCGCCCGGGGGAGCGATCCCGGTCGAGCGGCGGGATCCATCCCTTGATCGCCCGAAAGGTCTGATCACGTCGTTCGGCCAGGTCCGCCTGCTCGAGTCCGCCTGCTCGAGTCCGCCTGCTCGAGTCCGCCTGCTCGGGTCCGCCTGCTCGGGTCCGCCTGCTCGAGTCGGCGGTGCTACAGCGGGATGTTGCCGTGCGCTCCGCGGCCGGCAGGGGCCGACGCGAGCGCCTCGGCCACCCGGCGGCGGGTCTCCGAAGGCTGGATGACCTCGTCGACCACGCCGATGTCGATGGCGCGCTGGACGCCGCCGGAGAGCCGGTCGTGTTCCTCGGCGAGCTGCGCGATCACCGCGTCACGCTCGTCCTCCGGAGCGGCGGCGATCTTGCGGCGGTGCAGGATGCCGACGGCAGCCTTGGACCCCATGACGGCGATCTCGGCACCGGGCCAGGCGAAGACCGCGGTGGCACCCAACGACTTCGAGTTCATCGCGATGTAGGCACCTCCGAAAGCCTTGCGGGTCACCAGGGTCACCCGCGGCACCACTGCTTCGGCGAAGGCGTGCAACAGCTTTGCGCCGCGGCGCACCACGCCGTCCCACTCCTGGCCGACTCCCGGCAGGTAGCCGGGGACGTCGACGATCACCAGCAGTGGGATGCCGAACGCGTCGCACATCCGGACGAACCTGGACGCCTTCTCTGCCGACATCGAGTCGAGACAGCCGCCGAGTCGCAACGGGTTGTTGGCGACCACCCCGACCGTTCGGCCACCCAGCCGGCCGAGACCGATCAGGATGTTCGGCGCCCACTTGGGCTGCAGTTCCTCGATCGGCTCGTCCAGGATCTTGTCGACCAACGGCCGCACGGCATAGGCGCGGTTGCGCTGCTCGGGCAGCACCGCCTCCAGGTCGGGGTCGTCGGCGATGCCGGCGACGCCGGAGATCCCCGGCCGGGAGAACAGCGAGGTGACCTTGCGAGCGCGGGCGAAGGCGTCGTCCTCGGAGGTGGCGACGATGTGCACCACACCCGACTTGCGGCCGTGGGCAGACGGTCCGCCGAGCGCCTCCATGTCGACCTGCTCGCCGGTCACGGACTTGACCACGTCAGGGCCGGTGACGAACACCCGGCCCTCCGGGGCCATGATCACGATGTCCGTCAGTGCCGGGCCGTAGGCGGCGCCGCCGGCGGCAGCTCCGAGCACGACGGAGATCTGTGGGACCCGGCCGGAGGCGCGCACCATGGCGGCGAACACGCTGCCGACGCCGTCCAGCGAGGCCACTCCCTCGGGCAGGCGGGCTCCGCCGGAGTGCCACAGCCCGATGACGGGGATACGTTCACGGACGGCCATGTCGATGGCGTCCACGATGTGCTTGCATCCCTCGAAGCCCATCGCTCCGCCCATCCGCGTGCCGTCGGTGCAGTAGGCGATCACCTTGGCCCCGTCGATCCGGCCGCGGACGGCCCACACACCGGAGGTGTCGGTCGGGTGCAGGCCGATCAGGGTGTCGGGATCGAGCAGCTTGACCAGCCGGACCTCCGGCTCCCGTGGGTCGAGCTGACGCGGCCCGAGAGCAGCGGTGGACGCGGGGGATTCGGTGGCGGTCACGATCAGTCCTTGGTGAACAGCAGGGCGACGTTGTGACCGCCGAAGCCGAACGAATCGTTGATGGCCGCGTCGACCTTCATCGAGCGGTTCTCGGTCGCCACGTCGACGCCGATGGCCGGGTCGAGGTCGAACACGTTGCGGGTGCCGGGGATGATGTCGTTCTTGACGGCCAGCAGGGTCGCAATGCCCTCGACGGCGCCGGAGGCACCGAGCAGGTGGCCGGTCATCGACTTGTTCGCGGTGACGACGGCATGCTCGCCGATCGAGCGCAGGATCGTCTTGGACTCCGCCAGGTCGCCGACCGGGGTGGAGGTCGCGTGGGCATTGACGTGCACGACGTCCTGTCGGGTGAGTCCCGCGGTGCGCAGCGCCTTGGCGATGGCCCGGCTGGAGCCTTCGCCGTCGGGCTCGGGGGCGGTGATGTGGTAGGCGTCGTTGGACATCCCGACGCCGGCCAACCGACCGTAGATCTTCGCGCCGCGGGCGACTGCGTGGTCGCGCCGCTCGAGCACCATCATCCCGGCGCCCTCGCCGAGGACGAAGCCCTCACGATTGAGATCGAACGGTCGGGAAGCCGTGCGCGGATCGTCGTTGCGGGTGCTCATCGCGCGCATCTGGCAGAACCCGGCGACCGGGATGGCCGTGATGCAGGCCTCGGCGCCACCGGCGATCGCGATGTCGACGTCGCCGTCCACGATCATCCGGTGTGCCCAGGCGATGCCCTCGGCGCCGGCCGCACAGGCGGAAACCGGGGCGTGCACGCCGCCGCGGGCCTTGACCCACAGTCCGACGGCCGCGGCCGGTCCGTTGGGCATCAGCATCGGGACCGTCATCACCGCGACCTTGCGCAAACCCTCGGTCTCCAGCAGATCGTCCTGACCGAGCAGTGTCATCGCGCCGCCGATCCCGGTGCCGACGAAGGCGCCCAGGCGCTCCAGGTCGACCTCGGGGGAGCCGGCGTCGGCCCACGCCTCGCGGGCGGCGACCAGCGCCACCTGCTGGCAGCGGTCCAGTCGCCGGGCCTCGACCCGGGAGAGCACCTCGGTCGGCTCCACCTTGAGGGCAGCCTTGATGCGGGAGGGCAGCTCGTACTTGTCGACCCAGTCGGCGTCGTTCGCCGTCACTCCGATGTCGCCGTCGAGCAGCGCCTGCCAGGTCTCGGGTGCCGTGCCGCCGAGCGGGGTGGTTGCCCCGATACCGGTGACGACGACGTCTGTGTCGGACATGCGCTGTGCTCCTTCGGTTCACCCGGATCCACCGGGTCGTGCGTGGGATTCACGACGACCCGGCGGCGGGTGTGGATCTGCTGCGGTGAATGCACCCGGGAGCGGGTGCGGGGACTCACGGGGAGCCCCGGCCGATCAGGCCTGGTTGCGATCGATGTAGCTGACGGCGTCCTGGACGGTCTTGAGGTTGGCCAGCTCGTCGTCCGGGATCTTGACGCCGAACTTGTCCTCGGCCTGGACGGCGATCTCGACCATGGACAGCGAGTCGATGTCCAGGTCGTCGGTGAAGGACTTGTCGGCACTGACATCGGCGGCCGGAACGCCGGCGACCTCTTCGACGATCTCGCCCAGGCCGGCCAGGATCTCTTCTGAGCTGCTCACGTTGCTTGTCCTCTCGGGGTGGTCCCGCACCGGTGGATCCGGTGCGGGTGTCGGGCGCGATTCTGCCCGACGGTGGTGCACTGCGGTGGGACGGCTGGCCCCGTCCGCGATCAGGGCAGGCGGAAGACCTGCGACCCGTACGTCAGCCCGGCGCCGTAGCCCACGGCCAGCACCAGATCGCCGGACTTCACCTCGCCGGCTGCGCGGGCCCGGTCGAGCCCGATCGGGATGGACCCCGAGGACGTGTTGCCGGTGGTGACGATGTCCCGGATGACGACGAGGTCCGGGTGCGCCCCGGCGGCGATCACCTTCTTGGCGATCGAATCCACGATCCGCAAGTTCGCCTGGTGCGGCGCCAACACGTCGATGTCGGCCAGCGAGACACCGGCCTTCGCAGCGGCGTCGATGGCGACCGGAGCGATCGCGCTGGTGGCCCAGCGGAAGACCGTCTGGCCCTCCTGGTAGACGAAGGAGTTGCGGTCCTTGATGTGGATCGTCTCGGTGTTGTCGATCGAACAACCCCAGGAGACCGGGCCGATCTCCGGGGTCTCCGACCCGCTGACGACGACCGCGCCTGCCCCGTCGCCGAAGATGATTGCGTTGGCCCGGTCCGTCGGATCGATCCAGTCGGTGAGCTTCTCGGCGCCGACCAGCAGCACGTGCTGCGCGTCGCCTGCCCTGATCAGCGACGACGCGACGGCCAGGCCGTAACAGAAGCCCGCGCAGGCAGCGTTGATGTCGAAGGATCCGGGCGCGACGATGCCCAGGCGGGCGGCGACCTGGGTGGAGGCGTGCGGCATCTGTGATGGCAGCGTGCAGGTCGCCACCAGCACGGTGTCGATGTCCGAGGGCTGCAGACCGGCGTCCGCGATGGCGAGACGTCCCGCTTCGGCGCCCATCATGGCGACCGATTCGTGATCGCCGGCGAAGTGGCGTTCGGCGATGCCGACCCGGGAGCGGATCCACTCGTCGTTGGTGTCCAGGATCTGCTCGAGATCGGCGTTGGTGACCACCCGTTCCGGGCGGTAGCTGCCCAGCCCGGTGATCCGGGTGAACTGCGGACCGGTGAGCTGCCCGATGACGGTGTCGGCGCTCATGCGGCGCCGCCGTGCTGGGCGATGAACGCGGCGGCCGCGTCCAGATCGTCGGGGGTCTTGCACGCCAACGTCGCCACTCCCTTGAGTTCCCGCTTGGCCAGGCCGACCAGCGTGCCGGCGGGCGGCAGCTCCAACACCCCGGTGACCCCGAGCTCGGCGAAGGTCTTCATGCACAGGTCCCAGCGGACCGGGGAGGTGATCTGGGCCAGCAGCAGCTCGACGTACCGGGCGCCGTCGTCGACAACGCTGCCGTCGGAGTTCGTCAGCAGCGGGCGCACCGGGCGACCCGGGGCGAGGCGTCCGACGATGGGCGTCAGCTCGGCCTGGGCCGGCTGCATGAAGTGGGTGTGAAATGCGCCGGCGACCGGCAGCTGGATGACCCGGATGCCGTCCGGAGGGTCGGCGGCGAGCAGTGCGATGGCGTCGGCGGCGCCGGCCGCGACGATCTGGCCACCGCCGTTGACGTTGGCCCCCACCAGGTCCCGCTCAGCGAGCAGCTCCAGCACCCGTTCCGTGTCGGGGTTCATACAGGCCGCCATCGAGCTGGGGGACAGCATGCAGGCTGCAGCCATCGCGCGTCCGCGCCGGGCGGCCAGCGCGGTGGCGGTCGCGGCGTCCAACACGCCGGCGATCGCTGCGGCAGCGAGCTCGCCGACCGAGTGCCCGGCTGCGACAGCGGACGCGGGAATCTCCAGCTGGGTGGCGGCGATCAGCGCGGTGGCGACGACCAACGGTTGCGTCACCGCGGTGTCCTTGATCTCCTCGGCGTCGGCCTCGGTGCCCAGCTGGGTCAGGTTGAGCTCGGTGGACTGGGAGAACTCTGCGAGCAGGGCATCGACCCCGTCGAGTTCCAGCCACGGCGCGAGCATTCCGGGTTTCTGGGCGCCCTGTCCGGGCGCGACGATGGCGAGCACTCCGTCAGTCAATCAGCAATCGGACAGCGTCGAGCGTCCGGGTCGCTACCATTTCGTTACCAAGACACTGTGGGAACCCCACAAGTCACTTGGTCGGCATCGTCCATACGTGATCGCGGTAGTGGTGGTCGCCAGGGCGTGGGGTTCGCGGTAGTGGCGGTCGTTTGGTCGGCGGGCCGCCGGGATCATTGCGACCGTAGGGTCCGCGAACGTCGGCCGTTGGCGACCGTAGGGTCCGCGAGGGTGGGGCTCAGCTGTCCAGGCGGCCGAGCACCAACGCGATGCGCAGCGCCAACTGGTCGCGGGCGACCCAGGGATCCAGGCCGGTGAGTTCGGCGACCCGGCGGAGGCGATACCGCACGGTGTTCGGATGGACGAACAGGGCCCGCGCTGCCGGCTCCAGGGAGCCGCCGTGGCCGAGGTAGGCATCCAGTGTCTCCACCAACGGCGAGGCGGAGCCATGCAGCGGGGCGAAAACGGTGCGGCGCAACCACTGCGCCGCCCGGGCATCCCCGTTGATCACCCGCTCGGAGACCAGTGCGGTGGCGTCCACGAGCCTCGGTGCATCGGGCCAGGCGGCGGCCACGTCGTGCCCGGCGATCGCGTCGGCGGCGGAATCCACCGCCCCCGCCAGACCCTGGCCGATCGGGCCGCGCACGATGGTGCCATCGCCGAACAACTCGGACACGGCGTGGTCGGAGCTGTGCGGCTGACCGGCCATCAACAGGACCAACCGGGTGCCGTGGATGCCGGCCATCAGCGCACGTCGTCGTCGGCGCGCCCAGTCGCCTGCTGCCTCCACCGCCCCCCGGTTGTCGCCGGGCGGGACCGACCCGACCACGGCCGCCGTCGGCGCCGTCGTGTCCCAGTCCAGGGTCGCAGCCTGCGAGGTGAGCTCGTCCAGCCGCTGACCCCGGACGATGCCGTCCACGACCGCGGCTTCGACCCTCGCGTCCCAGGACGACCGGGTCTCGGCTGCGGCCGCGTACACACTGGCCGCCGCGAACGCGACCTCACGGCTGTACCGCAGCAGCGACACCGACAGTGCCTGGTGTTCCTGCGGGGTCGAGGCGAGGGCCGGGAGCTGTTCGTCGGCGACGGTGATCGCCACCCGCACGAGCTCGACGGTGCGTCGCAGCGAGACGGCCCTGGTGAGGTCGCGGGGTGCGGTGCCGAACACCTGCTCGGTGAGCCGGGCGCTGGTGGAGGCTCCGGTGGCCCAGGTCACGTACCCGGAGATGCCGGCCTGCGCCACCAGGGTGACCCAGGATCGTTGGTCGGCGGGCAGGCTCCGGAACCAGGGCAGCCGGTCGTCCATCAGCGCCACCGCCCGGGTCGACAGCGCCGAAGCTGCGCGGTCGACCTTGCGCAACGTCTCAGCGCTCACGCCGGGGGCATCCGGCGCATCGACGAACGAGGGTTCCACCCCGTCAGCCTGCCACGCAGCACGAGAGCCGGTCCCCGTGCGGGGGACCGGCTCTCGTGGCGTGTGGTGAGCGCTGCTCGGGGCTCAGGACAGCGTGACGTTCGCCGCCTGCGGACCCTTGGGGGACTGCTCGACCTCGTAGGAGACCGCCTGACCCTCCTCGAGGGACCGGTAACCGCCACCGTCGATGGAGCTGTAGTGGACGAAGACGTCCGGCGATCCGTCCTCGGGCGAGATGAAGCCGTAGCCCTTTTCAGCGTTGAACCATTTGACCGAACCCTGTGCCATGCGTGCTCCCGGAGCGTGCTGTGCAGGGCCTACGGCCCCGCAACGATCAACGTCCTGATGACCTGCCCATCCGGACGGCTGTCTCCCGACCGGCACGAAGACCGGAGACGTGGGGGGACAACACGCGTGAAGGTACAACTCGCGCAGGACGTTTGGGGAGGTCTCGGGGCCTCCCGGAGGCAGACCGTGACCACATCGTCACCAATGGATGGACGGCACACGTCCGGCCGGAGAAGGGTCGTGGTGGGCAGCTCCCTCTCGGGAGCCACCCGCCACGTCCACCGCGGTGCGATCACCGACGGCTCAGGACTCGCCGCCGGCATTGCCGGAGGTACCGGCGGTCACGTCGGACAGCTGGTACTTCTCGGCAGCCTCCGCCGCCGCCCCCGCGCGGTATTCGCCGCGTCGTTCCAGCGCCGACAGCGTCGCCACGACCATCGACGGCCCATCGATGAGGAAGTGCCTGCGGGCTGCGGCCCTGGTGTCGGAGAAGCCGAAGCCGTCCGCTCCCAATGCCACGTAGTCGCCGGGCACCCAGGGTGCGATCTGGTTCTGCACCGCGCGCTGGTAGTCGCTCGAGGCGACCACCGGACCGGGCGCGTCCTGCAGCGCGCTGGTCACGTACGGGGTGCCGTGGTCGCCGGCCGGATCCAGCAGCCGGGCCCGTTCGATGACCTCGGCGTCCCGGCGCAGCTCGGTCCAGCTGGTGACGGACCAGACGTCGGCCGCGACGTTCCAGTCCGTCGCGAGAAGTTCCTGGGCCTCCAGGGCCCAGCGCACCCCGACACCGGAGGCGAGCAACTGGGACCGCGCCCGCCCGTCGGTCTCGGCGGCCGGAGCGAGCCGGTACATGCCCTTGAGAAGCCCGGCGGTGTCCAGACCCTCGGGCTCCGCCGGCTGCTGGTAGGGCTCGTTGTACATGGTGATGTAGTAGAAGACGTCCTCGCCGTGCGGGTGCTGCTCGTCGCGCCCGCCCTCGCCGTACATCCGGCGCAGGCCGTCCTTCACGATGTGGGCGATCTCGTAGCCGTAGGCCGGGTCGTATGCCACCACGTGCGGCATGGTCGCGGCCAGCAGGTGCGAGTGACCGTCGGCGTGCTGCAGGCCCTCACCGGTGAGAGTGGTGCGGCCGGCCGTCGCGCCGAGGACGAAGCCGCGACCCATCTGGTCGCCCGCGGCCCACAGGCCGTCGCCGGTCCGCTGGAACCCGAACATCGAGTAGAAGATGTACATCGGGATCATCGGCTTGCCGTGCGTCGCGTACGCCGTCGACACTGCGGTGAACGTCGCCACCGAACCGGCCTCGTTGATGCCCTCGTGCAGGATGACGCCCTGCTCGGATTCCTTGTACGCCAGCATGAGATTGGCGTCGACGGCGGTGTAGAGCTGGCCGGAGGGGTTGTAGATCTTCTGCGTCGGGAAGAACCCGTCCATGCCGAAGGTGCGGGCCTCGTCCGGGATGATCGGCACGATCCGGTCGCCGATCGCCTTGTCCTTGAACAGGTCGCGGACCAGGCGGACGAACGCCATCGTGGTGGCGACCTCCTGCTTGCCGGAGCCCCTGCGGACACCCTCGAACGCCTTGGCGTCCGGATCGGCCAGCGCGGGTGCGGTGACCCGACGCGAGGGTATGAAGCCACCCAGCTTGGAACGACGCTGTTTGAGGTAGGCGATCTCGGCGGCAGCATCACCCGGGTGGTAGTAGGGCGGCTGGTAGGGATCTTCGTCCAGCTGGGCGTCCGTCACCGGGATGTGCAGCTCGTCGCGGAAGGACTTCAGGTTGTCGAGGGTCAGCTTCTTCATCTGATGGGTCGCATTGCGACCCTCGAAGGAGGAGCCCAGGTGGTAGCCCTTGATGGTCTTGGCCAGGATGACCGTCGGCTGACCGACGTGCTCGGTGGCAGCCTGGTACGCGGCATAGACCTTGCGGTAGTCGTGACCACCGCGCTTGAGGTTCCAGATGTCGGCATCCGACATCTGGGCCACCATCGACTTGGTGCGGGGATCCCGTCCGAAGAAGTGCTCTCGGACGTAGGCACCGTCGTTGGCCTTGTACGTCTGGTAGTCACCGTCGGCGGTGGAGTTCATCAGGTTCACCAGGGCGCCGTCACGATCGGCGCGCAGCAGGGAGTCCCATTCACGGCCCCAGATGACCTTGATGACGTTCCAGCCGGCACCGCGGAAGAATGCCTCGAGCTCCTGGATGATCTTGCCGTTTCCGCGCACCGGACCGTCCAACCGCTGCAGGTTGCAGTTGATGACGTAGGTCAGGTTGTCCAGACCGTCGACGGCGGCGACGTGGATCAGGCCGCGGGATTCCGGTTCGTCCAGCTCGCCGTCACCCAGGAACGCCCAGACGTGTTGCTGGCTGGTGTCCTTGATCCCGCGGTGGTGCAGGTATCGGTTGACCCTGGCCTGGGCGATGGCGTTCATCGGGCCGAGCCCCATCGACACGGTGGGGAACTCCCAGAAGTCCGGCATCAGGCGCGGGTGCGGGTAGCTGGGGATGCCGCCGCCCGGATGGCTGGCCTCCTGACGGAAACCGTCCAGATCATTGCCGGACAGTCGGCCTTCCAGGAAGGCGCGGGCGTACATGCCGGGGGAGGCATGACCCTGGAAGAAGATGTGGTCGCCGCCTCCCGGATGGTCCTTGCCGCGGAAGAAGTGGTTGAAGCCGACCTCGTACAGGCTCGCGGAGCTGGCGTAGGTGGAGATGTGCCCGCCGACCCCGATCCCGGGCCGCTGCGCACGGTGCACCATGACGGCCGCGTTCCAGCGGATCCAGGCCCGGTAGCGCCGCTCGATCTCCTCGTCGCCCGGGAAGACCGGCTCCGCCGAGGTCGGGATGGTGTTGAGGTAGTCGGTGGTGATCAGCGCAGGCAGGCCGACGTGCTGCTCACGGGCTCTGGCCAGCAATCGCTGCATCAGGTACCTGGCGCGCTGCCGACCACCGGTGGACACCAGGGAGTCGAAGGAGTCCAACCATTCCTCGGTCTCCTCCGGATCCAGATCGGGCAGCTGCGCGGCCAGGCCGTCGATCAGGCTGGTGTGCAGCTCGGGGCCGTCGCCGACGGTGGCTCCCCCGACGCGGGGACTGCCGTTCTGCGAGATGGAAGCTACGGACACGGAAGGCACGGACTCGGCCAAGGGATCTCCTCGTCACCCCGGGGCCGGACCCGGTGATCGCCGGTGGCCCCTGGATCGTGACCCGGCTGCCAGGTCGGAGCCGAACTGTGTCGGCTCCGGCACGTCGATCAGGGTTGCGATCGTGGCGGCGGGCGTGATGGCGGACAGTACGAGAGGCAACCCGTGGCGGCGGTGCCCTACTGGTGGGTAACCAACGGGGTCGTTCGCGCCGAACTGCTCTCGGTGTCCATTGTCCCCCATCCCGGCACCGCCGCGACGCCGGGCCGACTTCCGTCGGGGCACCCTGCACGCTTAGGGTGTGCGAGAGCCGGAACCGCGGAGCCCCGGGCGCCGTGCCCCGGTCAACCGTCCGCCGCCCGTCCGGGGTTGCGGGATCGAAGGGACTGGATAGACGTGGGCGCAGGCTCCACCGAGGTGGAAGCGATCGTCGGCCGACTGGGACTGACCCAGGGCGACATCGTGGGGGAGATGGGATACGACGAGGACGTCGATCACGATCTGCGTGACGCGGTCGCCGACTTCACCGGCGAAGAACTCATCGATCTCGATGACCAGTCGATCGACCAGGTCGTGGATGCTGGGCTGCTCTGGTGGCGCGACGCCGACGGAGACCTCACCGACGCGCTGGTGGACAGCCTGACGCTGCTGGCCGACGACGGGGCGATCCTGTTGATCAGCCCGAAGACCGGTCGGGACGGCTACGTCGAGTCCAGCGACATCTCGGAGGCGGCGCAGACCGCTGGGATGTCCCAGACCACCAGCGTCGGCGGCACCCAGGACTGGATGATCACCCGGTTGTCCCGCCCGCGCGCACCGCGTCAGCCGCGGCACTGAGCTGCGGCACTCGGCCGCGGCACTGAGCTGCGGTACCGATCTGCGGCACTGAGCTGCCTCACTGATCTGGGGTACCGATCTGCCGCACTGAGTTGCGTCCATCGACCGAGGAGCCCGTCATCACCCTCTCCGTGGGCGACATCGCGCCCGATTTCACCCTGCCCGATCCCGCCAAAACGCCGGTCACCCTCTCGTCGTTCGTCGGCGAGAAGGCGGTGCTGCTGGTCTTCTACCCGTTCGCCTTCTCCGGCATCTGCACCGGCGAGCTGTGTGCAGTGCGCGACGAGCTGCAGACCTTCCAGAACGGCCGCGTCCAGGTGCTCGCCATCTCGACCGATCCGACCTACGCCCTCAAGGCCTGGGCCGAGGCGCAGGGGTTCGACTTCCCGCTGCTGAGCGACTTCTGGCCGCACGGCGCCGTGTCGAAGGCCTACGGCAGCTTCCACGAGCAGGCCGGGATGGCGGTCCGCGGCACGTTCCTGGTCGGTGTCGACGGCCGGATCGCCTTCGCCGAGGTCAACGGACCCGGCGAACCGCGGGACCAGGCTGCTTGGAAGCGCGCGATCGACGCCCTGCCTGTCTGATCCTGCCCGTCTGATCCGGACCGGTTCGGGCGTTCGCGGGATCGGACGCCGGGCCGTTACCCTGTAGCCCGTTCGACACCGCCGGTACTGCCGGCTGCAGGACATCAGGGGCGCGTAGCTCAGCGGAAGAGCACCCGGTTTACACCCGGGCGGTCGGCGGTTCGAACCCGTCCGCGCCCACCAGAACGTGAGTGTCGGTGTCGGTGTCGGTGTCGGTGTCGGATGGCTCGAGGTCGACCCGGACCGTCAGCGGGTCGGTTCCCAGGACCCGGACGATCATCGCATTGAGCAGCCGGACCGGGTGCTGCCAGCCGGCGAAGAGTCGTTGTCGCGCATGGGGATCGTCGGCGTCGAGCACCGTCGCGTGACCCGCGATCCACTCCATCCGCAGGCCCCGGGTACGGATCAGCACCTCGACCCGCGGTTCCGCCCGGATGTTGTGCACGTAGCCGGCCCGGTTGCCATGCTCGGCGATCACCCACAGCACATCACCGACCCGCCCGTTCCCGACCGGGACGGAGCGGACCCGCCCGGTGCGCCGGCCTGTGGTGCGCAGCAAGGCCCAGCCCATGGGCACCCGACAGTGCAGGGACAATCGCACCAGCGGGTTGATCAGCGCTCGCTGCACCACCAGCACGAGACGCCGCTTCCAGTGGGGGCCGGCCATGGTGAGTGCCACGTTGCCCAGCAGCACCAGGGCGAACCAGACGGGATAGGGCGCTCCGGCGATCGTGCCGCCGTTCACGAACCAGTCGATCCAGGCCGGTAGGAGCAGGATCAGGGATGCAACGAGGAGTGGAATGGCCTTGCGTCGCAGTGGGCGAGCCATACGATCGTATGATTGCGTCATACGGCTGTATGGTACACACTGTGCCGACCATGACAAGTGCTACAGCGCCATCACCTCGGCCCGCACGGCGCGCCGTGGATCGACGGGACGAACTGGCCGACGTCGTCCTGGATCTGACGGCTGCGAGGGGCCTCGACGCCGTCTCGGTACGTGAGGTGGCAACTGCTGCCGGGGTCTCGATCGGTACGGTTCAGCACCATTTCGGCACCAAGGACGCATTGCTGCTCGCAGCGTTCGAGCGGATGGTGCAGTCAACCCGTGACCGGGTGGCGGCGGTGTCGACGGCCGGTACCCAGGCCGCGCGGATCGCGCGGGTGCTGGGTCAGCTGCTGCCGCTCGACGACCAGCGGGACCGCGAAGCCAGGGTCTATCTGGCCTTCGCGGCCCGAGCGGCCAGCACCCCGACGCTGGCGGCCGTCCAGTCCGCGTTGCTGTCCGAGTTGCGCGCCGAGTTGGCCGCCGTGTTGGGCGGACGCGCGGCCGTCGAGCGCGCGACCCTGCTGCTGGCTCTCGTCGACGGCTTGGCGCTGCAGCAGGTGAGTTCCGCGGTCCCGCTGGACGCGGGCACTCTGCGGCGCGTGCTGGCGCGGGCGGTCGACGCGGTTCTCTGAGGCTCGTGATCTGTTGCGGTGGAACGGATCTGCGTTGGCGTTGGGGCGAGGAGTACCGAGTTCGGGGTGATCGTTGCCGACACCCGTCACTTGCTGGGAGCTCCTCCGCGAGCATCACGATGATGCCGCTGGGGCCTCTGGAGGGTGGCGGGCATCTGTCGGATGCCGGCGAGCTGCGCCTCGGCTCGAATTGCCGATGCTCAACACATCGCTCTGCGGCAGACTACGTCGCATGCAGCAGCGCCCGTCCGACAGCAGCGCCCGTCCAACAGCAGCGCCCGTCCAACAGCAGAGACCAGGAAATCGTGGTGCTGTGCGGACGGTCACTCTCCGGAAAGAGCACCCTCGCTCGTCAGTTGGCCGATGCCCTGCCGGCAACGGTGATCGCGTTGGACCACCTCAATGCGGAGCGCGGTCTGAGCAGTGGGGCAGGGATCCCGCTGACGGAATGGGGGCGCACCCACGAGATCGCGCACGACAGGACCCGGACCGAATTGCTGGCCGGCAGATCGGTGGTCGTCGATGACACCAGCTCGCCGCGGTTCTTGCGTGACCGGTGGCGGGATGTGGGTCGCGAAGCGGCTGTCCCGGTGACGCTGGTGTATCTGGACACTCCGATCGAGGTGTCCGCAGCCAGACACGCGGTGAATCGGTCGGACCCGGTGAGACCTGATGTTGCCGACCGGGTTCTGCGAGATCACCTCGACGGATTCGAGCCGCCGGAGCTTGACGAGGATGCAATCCGGGTGGCATTCGGCTCTCCGGAGGGCATCGAGGTTCTTCTGCGACGCATCAGGGTCCGGAGATGAGCAGTTGCACGGTGTTCTGGGACTTCGACGGCACCCTTGCCTCTCGTGAGGGCACCTGGGCGAGCATTCTTCTCGAAGCAGTGCACGAGGTCGACCCGACCGGTGGGACCTCTGTCGATGAGTTGGCCGCCGTTGTCGACAAGGGGTTTCCCGACCACGGTCCGAGCGGGCTTCGGTTCTACCCCAGTGCATCAGCGTGGTGGAGCGCCACGTCGACCGTCCTTCGCGATGCATGTCGGCACGCCGGGATCAGTGATTCGACCGCGGCTCGCGCTGCGGATGCAGTCCCACAGATCTACTACCGGCCCCGGAGTTGGTCCGTGCTGCCCGGCGCGGTCGCAGCGCTGCGGGCAACGGTCCGAGCAGGTCTGCACAATGTCGTGCTGAGCAATCACGCACCCGAGCTTCCGCAACTGGTCGCCGATCTCGGCCTTGAGCCGTACCTCTGGCGGACCCTCACCAGCGCGGCACTCGGGGTCGAGAAGCCGGATCCGGAGATCTTCCGATTGGCCCAGCGCATCTGTGCAGCCTCCCCCGACAGCTGGATGGTGGGTGACAACCCCAACGTCGATGTCGAGGGAGCCAGGACAGTCGGAATGCGCGCACTTCTGGTGCATCGGGTCGTGGAGGACACACCCGCACGGTCACTCATCAGTGCAGCCGGGTTGGTGGTTCGGGCCTGCGGGCACCGCGAATCCTGAACCCGGCCAGCCGGGCACTGTATCGACCGCCCGCCGAAGCGCGATGGCACGCACCCTCGGCCGAGCCACGCTCACCCGAGCAGCGGCGCCCGACGCACAGCCCGCAGCGATCCGGTCGAAGCTGCCAGGACCACCGCCGCCACCACCACGAATGCGGCGATCAGGTTCAGGCCGCCGAAGCCGATCAGCCCGAGCAGCGGCCCGGATCCTGCGGCCCCGATGGCTGCGCAGGCATTCATCGCCGCGTCGGAAAGCCCTTGCACCCGAGCCCGGTCCGCCTCGGCATGAGCCTCGGTCAGCAACGTCGACGCCGCGATCATCACGATCGACCAGCCCAGGCCGATCAGCACGAGGCCGATGGTCACCGGGACGGCGGCCCCGCCGGACCAGCCGGCGACCGCAGCGGCGCACAGCAGGACGACCGCCCCCGTCGTCAGCAACGTTGCCCGGCCGAACCGATCGGCCGCAGCGCCCCACACCGGGGAAAGTCCGTACATCCCGAGCACGTGCAGCGAGATCGTGACCCCGACGACGGTGACGCCGAAACCGTGGTGTTCCAGATGCACCGGCGTCATCGTCATCACGCTCACCATCACGGTGTGGGCCGCGCAGATCGCGATCAGCGCGAGCCGCGACGACGGTACCGACCAGGCGGTGTGCAACGTCTGGCGCAACCGTGGTCGGGTCGGCACCGCACCGACGATCGTGGTGAACCGGCGGGCCAGCGTGAGCGGGTCGACCCGGAGCGAGAACAGCAGACCGGCCGCGACGAGCTGCATGACGGTCGCGATCACGAACGGGCCGGCGAACGGTGCGATCCCGAGCGCCCGGGACAGTGCCTCCCCCGGGGTCCCGAGGTTCGGTCCGAGGACCGAACCGACGGTGGTCGCCCAGACGATCAGCGACAGGTCCCGTGAGCGACGCGTCGGCTCGGCGAGATCCGTTGCGGCAAAACGACTCTGCAGGCTGACCGCGCTGCCTGCGCCGGCCAACGTCATCCCGGCCACGAGTGCGACGGTCGCGACCTGGTGGCCGACCGGTTGTGCCGCAAGGACCAGCAGAGCGGATCCGAGCGCCGCCAGTACCCAACCGCCGCCGAGGGCGGCCCGACGTCCGGCGCGGATCGCCACCGCGGCGAGCGGGATCGCCAGCAGTGCAGCGCCGATGGTGGTGCTGGTGCGCGCCAGGCCCGCCCACCCTTCGGAACTGGTGACCTCCTCGGCGAGCAGGATCCCGACACTCAGCCCGGCGCCGAAGCCGATCCCGCCGAAGATCTGCGAGGCCGCCAGGATGGCCAGCGTGGAACGGCGGGCATCCACCACTTCGGGTTCGCGTTGCCAGAGTCGGTCGGTCACGTCTGGTACTCGAGGAGGGCCAGCCGTGCGAGGACGTCCTCGATGATGTGGTGCGGGGTGCCCAGGCTGAGCCGCAGGAACCCCGCTGTGCCGCACTCCTGCCCGGGAGTGCCCCAGACTCCGGTTCGTTCGCGCACCGCGGCCGGCTCGATGCCCATCGGCCGCAGGTCGAGCCACTGCAGGTAGGTCGCTTCCGGGGGATGGTGGGGCACCAGCGGAAGCGCGTGGGCGAGGCCCGCGGCGAACAGCGCGCGCCCGCGATCCAGATACTCGACGATCGCGTCCAGGTGTTCGATGCCGTCGGTGTAGGCCGCAGTGGTGGCGATCGCGCCCAGCGGGGTGGCGCCGTGCAGCTGGATCGGGGTCCACCATGAGGCGGTTCCGCGATGACGTTCCGATGTCAGGATCAGTTGGGCACAGGGCAGACCGGGCAGGTTCCAGCCCTTGGAGGCGGACACCGCGGTGACCGAGTGCTGCGCCGTGGCGGGGGAGAGCGAGGCATAGGGCACGTGGACGGCGCCCTCGTAGACCAGCGGCGCGTGGATCTCGTCGACGAACACGGTCGAGCGGGTTCGCTCGACGATGTCTGCGATTTCCGCCAGCTCGGCGGCAGTGGCCACCTGGCCGGTCGGGTTGTGCAGATTCACCAGGACCAGCAGACCGCCGCCGGTGAGGGCGAGCTGCAGCTCGGTGGGATCCATCCGCCACCGACCGTCGACGAGGCTCATGGGCACCGTGACGAGGTTCTGTCCGGTGACCACCGGATCCAGGAACGGCATGTAGGCGGGCGTCGGCACCACGATCGTCGTGGTCTCGTCGACGAGCTCGCGGATGGTGAGCTGCAGCGCGCCCAGCACGTCCGGGACGACCACGATGTGAGCGGGATCGACGTCCCAGGCGTATCGGCGGTGCTGGAACTGCGCACAGGCCGAGCTCACGCCGGAACTCAGCGCCGGTCCCAGGTACCCGGTGTGCGCACTGTCCAGCGCGTCGGCGAGCGCTACGCGGATACAGGTCGCCATCGGGGTGTCGAGTTCGGCGATGAACGCGCCGATCTCACCAGGCTCGACGGTGGTCCATTTCATGGATCCCCTGGCGCGCAACGACTCAGGGGTCAGTGCTGCCATCCAGGCGTCGAGCGGGTTGGTCATCGGCTCACCGTAGCCGTCGCGATCACGGCAGGTCCTGGTAGTGATAGCCGTGGTGCTCGACGAACCCGAGACCGCCGTACAGGGCGAGCGCACCCGAGTTGTCCCGGGACACCTGCAGGTAGACCCGCTGGGCTCCGAGCACCTCCGACCGGTTGATCGCGGCCCGGAGCACCTCGGTGCCGAAGCCACGTCGCCGGAACCGGGAGGGGACGGTAACGGCGGTGATCCCGACCCAACCGTCGGTGACACATCCTCTGGCGACGGCCACCGGGTCGGCGCCCTCGTGGAGGGTGACGAAGAACGGCGAGGTTCCGGCGCGCAACACCTCGATCGCGGTGGGTGGCAACGACTTCCCGCGGTACTCGTACAACGACAACCAGGTCGGGTCGGGGAGCTCGTCGATCGTCACCCGCAGGCCGGCCGCCGGTGGGGGGAGCTGGTCGTGTACCGAGCGCACGTCCGCCACCAGGACCACCACGTCGTCGAACTGCTGCCATCCGCGATCGAACAGTTCCGCATCGATCTCCTCCAGCGCGGGGCCGACCGCTCCGGTCGGCAGCTGGAACCGCGGGGGCAGCTTCCGGGCTGCGTACCAGGCACGGACGGCCTGGATCGCCGTCGGCAACGCGGCCCCGGGATGCCCGAGCACCAGCACCGAATTCGCCCGACCGGTGAAGCCGTGGCCGGCACGCAGCAACCAGTCGCCGTGCCACCACTGCTCGATGCCCGGCCAGCCCCTGGCGCAGATCCGCTCCAGGATCAGCACGTCAACGGTCAGCTGCTCGGTAGGCACCCGATCACCGTAGAGCCGGCAGTGACGGACAGTGCGTTCGGCTCACCCGCTGCGCTCGATCGCCGGCGGGGCCGTCATCCGGACCCTCCGACCACGGGCAGAATGGGGAACCATGTCCGGCGCACCTGCACCCCTCGGCGAGATCCACCCGACCCGCGAGGAGTTCGCGGCGCTGGCCGCCGGGGGCCGGCGGGTGATCCCGGTGACGCGCCGGTTGCTGGCCGACACCCTCACGCCGGTCGGGCTGTACGCGTCACTGGCGCAGGGGAGAGCGGGGACGTTCCTGTTCGAATCGGCCGAGCACGGCCGCTCCTGGTCGCGGTTCTCCTTCGTCGGTGTGGCCAGTGCCGGAGCGCTGTCCGAGGTCGACGGTGCGGCCAGCTGGATCGGTGATCCGCCGGCCGGTGTGCCGCTGGAGGGCGACCCGCTCCAGGTGTTGCGGGAGACGCTCGCCGGACTGCAGACCGAGCCGCTCGCCGGCCTCCCGCCGCTGACCGGCGGCCTGGTCGGCTATCTGGGATACGACATCGTCCGGCGGTTGGAGCGCATCACCACCGGTGACGCGGTGCCCAACCCGGACGAACTGCGCGTCCCCGAACTGGTGATGCTGCTGACCGCGGACCTGGCGGCACTCGACCACCACGAGGGCACCGTCACGTTGATCGCCAACGCGATCAACTGGGACGACTCCACCGATCGGGAGGACGATGCCTATGCCGATGCGGTGGCCAGGGTCGAGCGGATGACGGCGACCCTCCAGCGGCCGGCATCCCTGCCGGCGGCCACGTTCCGGCCGGCGGTCCCCGAAGTCGTCCGCCGCACTTCGGCCGAGGACTACCACGCGGCTGTTTCCGCTGCGCAGGAACACATCCGCGCGGGTGACGCGTTCCAGATCGTCGTCTCGCAGCGCTTCGACACCCCGACCGACGCCGCGCCGCTGGACATCTACCGGGTCCTGCGCGCGACGAACCCGAGTCCGTACATGTACCTGCTCACCGTGCCGACCCCAGCGGACGGCGCCCGGGGCGGCGAGGCGATCTCGATCGTCGGCTCGTCCCCGGAGGCGTTGGTGACCGTGCGGGACAGGCACGTCACCATGCACCCGATCGCCGGCACTCGGCCGCGCGGTGTCGACGCCGAGGACGACGCCCTGCTGGCCAAGGATCTGCTCGCGGACGAGAAGGAACGCAGTGAGCACGTGATGCTGGTCGACCTCGGACGCAACGACCTCGGCCGGGTGTGTGCCGCCGGGACCGTCAACGTCACCGAGTTCTTCACTCTTCAGCGCTACAGCCACGTGATGCACATCGTCTCGACCGTCACCGGCACCCTGGACGAACAGCACACCGCGGTAGACGCCCTGACGGCCTGCTTCCCGGCAGGGACGTTGTCCGGTGCCCCCAAACCGCGGGCGATGCAGATCATCGAGACGCTGGAGCCTGCCCGGCGGGGGGTGTACGGCGGGGTCGTCGGCTACCTGGACTTCGCGGGCGACGCGGACACGGCGATCGCGATCCGCACTGCGTTGATCGCCGACGGGACGGCGTACGTCCAGGCGGGCGCCGGGATCGTGGCGGATTCCGTCCCGGCATCGGAGGACGCGGAGTGTCGCCACAAGGCCGCTGCTGCCCTGAACGCGGTGGCTGCAGCCGGCACGTTCCGGCCGCCGAGTAGGCAGGGTTCGCCGAGTACACCGAGTGCGACCGCCCGCCCCACACCGGCCGGGTGAGGGTCGTGCGCCGGATCCGAGGCTTGCTGCTACCGCTGGGTGTGCTGCTGGTCGCTGCCGGCGCCCTGGTGCGCTGGTGGTCGGTGACCTGGACCCGACCCCTGTTGGGCGAGCAGCGCGACACCGTCACCGGGTCGGCGGCTGCGCCGGCACTGATGGTGTTCGCCCTGGCGGCCATCGCCGGCTGGGCGGCCGCCGCCGGAACCCGCTCGACGGTCGTGCGCCGGGTGATCGGAGGGTCGATCTGCGTGATCGGCGTGGCCATCGGCTGGGTCGCCGTTGCCACGGCCGCCGACGGCCCGCAGTCGGTGATCCTGGCGCGACATCCGGAGGCCGCCGGGGTTCAGGCGGCAGGACTGATCGGGTGGGGACCTGCGCTGGCGGTGTTCGGCGGTGTTCTGCTGGTGGCGGCCGGAGTGGTGATCCTGCTGCGCAGGGGAGCCGGCGGGATGGGCGCCCGGTTCGAACGACCCGGTGCGTCGGCCGGCTCCGGGTCGGCGGCTCCGACCGCGACCGGCTCCGACGCCGCTGATCGCCCCCGGCAGTCGCATCCGGAGGACGACGCGGCGCTGCTGTGGAAGGGGCTCGACGCAGGCCGCGATCCGACCGGGCCCGACGGCCCGGAGCGTGCCACGCGATGATCCTTCGGCCGTGCCTGCGAGCACCGTGGCGGGGGCCACCGGATGGCATTTCGCACCTCACCGGGCCGGTACGCTGAGCCCACCGATGAGCCCGTGCTCGAGCCGATGACTGCCAAGCTGACCTTTCGTCGATCGAGCGCACCAGAGCAGGCGGGAGGAGATTCGTGAGCGTTCTCGACGCCCTGATCGCCGGTGTGCGCGAAGACCTGGCCGAGCGTGAGGCAGCCGTTCCGTTCGACCGGATCAAGGAACGGGCACGGTCCGCTCCCGCACCGCTCCCGGTCCTGCAGATCCTTCGTGAACCAGGCGTCGGCGTCATCGCCGAGGTCAAGCGCGCCAGCCCCAGCAAGGGATCCCTGGCCACGATCGAGAATCCCGCGAAGCTCGCCGCGCTCTACGAGGACGGTGGGGCCAGGGCGATCTCGGTGCTCACCGAGCAACGCCGGTTCGGCGGCTCCCTCGCCGACCTGGACGCCGTCCGCGCCGCCGTCGACATCCCTGTCCTGCGCAAGGACTTCATCGTCACGCCGTACCAGATCCACGAGGCGCGGGCACACGGCGCCGACCTCGTACTGTTGATCGTCGCCGCGCTGGAGCAGCCCGTGCTGCACGGTCTGCTCGAGCGGGTGGAATCCCTCGGGATGACCGCTCTGGTCGAGGTGCACACCGAGGAGGAGGCCGATCGCGCGCTGGAAGCGGGAGCCACCGTGATCGGCGTCAACGCGCGCAACCTCAAGACGCTCGAGATCGACCGCGACGTCTTCGCCAGGATCGCGCCAGGGCTGCCCAGCAACGTCATCACGATCGCGGAATCCGGCGTCCGCGATACCGCCGACCTGCTCACCTATGCCGGCGCCGGCGCAGACGCAGTGCTCGTCGGCGAAGGTCTGGTGACCAGCGGAGATCCGCGAGCAGCCGTCGCCGACCTGGTGACAGCCGGGTCCCATCCGTCCTGCCCCCGGCCCGGCCGCTGACCATGACGTCATCGATCACCGGACGAGTTCCGCGGACCGACGGTCTGCCGCGGATGTCCGAGGCACTGACCGGGACCCCGCACGATCCCGACGCCCGTGGCTATTTCGGCGAGATGGGCGGTCGCTGGCTGCCGGAGGCCCTGGTCGCCGCACTCGACGAGGTCGCCGACGCCTACGACAAGGCCCGCGCCGATCCGGAGTACCTCGCCGAGCTCGACAACCTCGCCGAGTCCTACGCCGGACGCCCCTCCCCGGTCACCGACGCGCAGCGGTTGACGGAGTACGTCGGCGGTGCGCGGATCCTGCTCAAGCGCGAGGATCTGAACCACACCGGCAGCCACAAGATCAACAACGTGCTCGGCCAGGCCCTGCTCACCCGTCGGATGGGAAAGAAGCGGGTCATCGCCGAGACCGGCGCCGGTCAGCACGGTGTCGCCACCGCGACCGCCGCGGCGCTGCTCGGCCTCGACTGCACGATCTACATGGGCCGCGTCGACACCGAGCGGCAGGCACTCAACGTCGCCCGGATGAAGTTGCTCGGGGCGAAGGTGATCCCGGTCGACACCGGTTCGGCCACCCTGAAGGACGCGATCAACGAGGCATTCCGCGACTGGGTCACCAACGTCGCCGGCACGTCCTACATCTTCGGCACGGCAGCCGGCCCGCATCCGTTCCCGATGATCGTCCGCGACCTGCAGCGGATCATCGGCCTCGAGGCGCGGGTCCAGGTGCAGAAGCTCACCGGACGTCTGCCCGATGCTGTGGTCGCCTGCGTCGGCGGCGGATCCAACGCGATCGGCGCCTTCCACGCCTTCCTCGACGACCCGGGAGTCCGGCTGGTCGGCTGTGAAGCAGCCGGTGACGGCATCGAGACCGGTCGCCACGCGGCGACCATCTCCGGCGGTTCGGTCGGCGTGCTGCACGGCGCCCGCAGCTACCTGCTGCAGGACGACGAGGGTCAGATCATCGAGTCGCACTCGATCTCGGCTGGTCTGGACTATCCGGGCGTCGGGCCCGAGCACGCGCACCTGGCCTCGATCGGTCGGGCCGAGTTCGTCCCGATCACCGACACCCGCGCGATGGACGCGCTCGCGCTGCTGGCCCGCACCGAGGGGATCATCCCGGCGATCGAGTCGGCCCACGCGGTCGCCGGCGCGCTGGATGTCGCACGCGAGATCGGACCGGGCGGGATCGTGCTGATCAACGTGTCCGGCCGCGGCGACAAGGACATGGAGACCGCGATGGAGTGGTTCCACCTCGGCGAACCGGACGCGGTTCCTTACCACGACCCGGCGGAGCCGACCCCGGACGAGCCGGGGAGCGGCGTAGGGGAGCAGTTGTGAGTGCACCAGCCGCGATCTCGGGGGTCGACACCCTGGAGGCGCTGTTCTCGCAGACCCGCTCGGAGGGCCGGGCGGCGCTCGTCGGCTATCTGCCCGCCGGGTATCCGGACGTCGCAGGCTCCAAGGCCCTGTTGGGTGGGATGATCGCGGGCGGGTGCGACCTGGTCGAGGTCGGCATGCCCTTCTCCGACCCGGTACTGGACGGCCCGGTGATCCAGGCAGCCCAGCAGCAGGCGCTCGCGAACGGCACCAGGATCGCCGACCTGTTCTCCATCGTCGAGTCGGTCACCGCCGTCGGTGGCCGGGCCGTCGTGATGACGTACTTCAACCCGATCATGGCCTACGGGCTCCAGCGATTCGCTGACGGTCTGGCCGCAGCGGGCGGCGCCGGCGTCATCACCCCCGACCTCATCGTCGACGAGGCCGATGGCTGGCGGGCCGCCTGCGAGAGCGCCGGTGTCGCGCCGATCTTCCTCGTCGCCCCGTCGTCGGGACTGGAGCGGATCGCGCTGACCAGCGCGGCAAGCCGGGGCTTCCTCTACGCCGCATCGGTGATGGGCGTGACCGGTGCCCGCGACCACGTCTCCTCCGACGCACCCGCCCTGGTTGCCCGCTGCCGCCAGGTCTCCGACATCCCCGTGGGCGTCGGGCTGGGTGTCCGGACTGCCGAACAGGCGGCGGAGATCGCCGAGTTCGCGGATGCCGTGATCGTCGGGTCCGCATTCGTCAGTGCCGCGGAGCGTGGTGGGGTCGAAGCTGTGGCAGGCTTGGCCGGCGAGCTCGCCATCGGCGTGCGGCGCCGTCACGCACCGTCCGCCTGACGCTGACCCTGTTCGACGAGGGGGCCGAACCGGGGCCCCGTGAGGATGTTCCCGCGTGCTCGAGCTCCGCTCCCTGGTCACCACACCGCTGCTGGCGTCGTTCCCGTCACCGTCCCGAGGTGTCTGGTACGTCGGGCCGCTCGCCCTGCGTGCTTACGCCTTGTTCATCATCGCCGGGATCGTGATCGCGGTGATCTGGGGCGGCAAGCGTTACGTGGCACGCGGCGGAGCCCCCGGCCGGATCGGCGACCTGGCGGTCTGGTGCGTCCCCTTCGGACTGGTCGGTGGCCGGCTGTACCACGTCATCACCGATCACGAGCTGTACTTCGGGGCCGGTCGGAACCCGTGGAAGGCGTTCGCCATCTGGGAGGGCGGGCTGGGCATCTGGGGCGCGGTGGCCCTCGGCGCGGTCGGTCTCTGGCTGGGGTGCAGGCACTACAAGATCCCGATGGCGCCGGTCGCCGACGCGCTCGCTGCACCGCTGATCGTGGCGCAGGCCATCGGCCGGCTCGGCAACTACTTCAACCAGGAGCTGTTCGGTTCGCTGACCACCCTGCCCTGGGGTCTGGAGGTCTTCGCCCGCACACCGGATGGAGTGCCTGCCGCGGTCGACGCCTGCATCTTTCCCGGTGGGGGAGCCCCGGAGTTCAGCACCACCTACATCAAGGCCACCCCCGAGGTGTTGTGTGGCACCTACCAGCCGACATTCCTCTACGAGTTGCTGTGGAACCTGCTGGTCGCCGCGCTGATCGTCTGGGCGGACAAGCGGTTCCGACTCGGTGGGGGCCGGGTGTTCGCGCTGTACGTCGCCGGCTACACCGCCGGTCGGGTCTGGATCGAGGCCCTCCGGATCGATCCGGCACGGACCATGGTCTTCGGTCTGCGGGTGAACATCGTCGTCTCGATCGTGGTGTTCGTACTCGCCGTCATCTTCCTGATTGCCCGGCGAGGCGTGAAACGCGAGGACCCGGTACTGGTGGCCGGGACAGGGGGTGCGGATGACGTCCAGATCGATGCAACGAACACCGACGGTGCCCCGCACGCCGGTGAGCAGGGAGCCCTCCCGGATCCTGACGGCGACCTGCCGACGGAGCCCGGTTCCCAGGATGTGGACTACGCATCCGAGGTCGATCCGGAACCCGCAGCAACCACTGTCGACACCGCCGGACCGCCTCGCCAGGACGCCGGTACCACCGTCGTGATCAGCAAGGATGTGGTCGAACGCGGCGCCGGCGACGATTCAGGAGCTGCAGCGCCCGGTGGCCCCAGCAGGGACTGAGTTCCCACATCGTGGGCAGCTGAGTCCGGCATGGCGGGTCAGCCTGTGCTTCTCCTGTAATCTCCTGGACATCAGGTCATCGCCGTCCTGGTCGACCCACGGGTGACGAGGGGCGGAGCGGAGAACCCGCACCGCGTCCGTACCCCTGAGGCCGGTCCGGGCGTTTCGCACCCAGCGGTGCCAGCCTGCCGGTCACCACCGAACTCGTCGTCGCGCCCGACAGTTGCGACGACGTCACAGCCCGGGCAGTGCTGCCCGGTAGCTGACGAGATGATGCGGAGGTCCGCCGTGCAGTATTCGGCTCTCCCCGGCCGCCAGGGTCTGTACGACCCCGGCTTCGAGCGTGACGCCTGTGGTGTCGCAGCGGTCGTGGACATTGCAGGACGACGGAGCCACCGCATCGTCGCCGACGGCGTCACCGCGCTGATCAACCTCGACCACCGCGGCGCTGCCGGCGCCGACCCGGCAGTCGGTGACGGCGCCGGCATCCTGATCCAGGTCCCCGTCGACTTCCTGCGAGCCGTCTGCGACTTCGAACTCCCGACCGCGAACCCTGATCCGGCCGCGGACGCAGATCCCGATGGCGAGTCCTTCGCCGTCGGGATCGCCTTCCTGCCGACCGACGACGCGGCCCGCGCCGAAGCGAAGACGATCATCACCCGCATCCTCGCCGAGGAGAGCATCGAGCTGCTGGGCTGGCGCGGTGTCCCGACAGAGCCGATCTCCTCCGGCGTCGGGCAGATGGCGCTGGACGTCATGCCGGTCTTCGAGCACCTCTTCGTCGCCGCACCCGCGGACGACCGCGGTCGCCGTCCGTTCGGCATCGCCCTGGACCGACTGGTGTTCGCTGCCCGCAAGCGGATCGAGCACGAGACCGAGAAGGCGGGCGTCGGTGTCTACTTCCCTTCGCTGTCCAGCCGCACCCTCGTCTACAAGGGCATGCTGACCACCGAGCAGCTGCCCGCGTTCTTCCCGGACATCCGGGACAAGCGGGTCATCAGCGCGATCGCCATCGTCCACTCACGCTTCTCGACCAACACCTTCCCGGCCTGGCCACTGGCCCATCCGTACCGCTTCATCGCCCACAACGGCGAGATCAACACCGTTCGCGGCAACCGCAACTGGATGCGCGCCCGGGAAGCGCTGCTGGCCACCGATCTGATCCCCGGCGACCTGACCAGGCTGTACCCCGTGATCACCGACGGCGGGTCTGATTCTGCGTCCTTCGACGAGGTGCTCGAGCTGCTGCACCTCACCGGCCGGTCGCTGCCGCACGCGATGATGATGATGATCCCGCAGGCGTGGGAGAACAACGCGACGATGGACCCCGAGGTGCGGGCCTTCGCCGAGTTCCACTCCTCCCTGATGGAGCCGTGGGACGGTCCGGCCTGTGTGACCTTCACCGACGGCCGGCTGCTCGGAGCGGTGCTGGATCGCAACGGCCTGCGCCCGGGGCGCTGGTGGCGGACCGACGACGGCGTCATCGTGCTCGCCTCCGAGGCCGGCGTGCTGCCGATCCCGGAGAGCAGGGTGGTCGAGAAGGGTCGGCTGCAGCCGGGCCGGATGTTCCTGGTCGACACCCGAGCCGGACGGGTGCTGGACGACAACGAGGTCAAGGCCGGACTCGCCGGCGAACAGCCGTACGGCGAGTGGGTGCACGCCGGCGTGATCGACCTGGCCGACCTGCCTGCCCGTGAGCACGTCGTTGCCGCGCACGATGCGGTGCTGCGCCGTCAGCAGGTGTTCGGCTACACGGAGGAGGACCTGCGGGTCCTGGTGACCCCGATGGCCACCACCGGCGCCGAGGCGAACGGTTCGATGGGGACCGACACCCCCGAACCCGTGCTGTCCGGCCGGGATCGACTGCTGTTCGACTACTTCACCCAGCTGTTCGCGCAGGTCACCAACCCGCCGCTGGACGCGATCCGGGAGGCGGTCGTCACGTCCCTCGGCGGCGTCATCGGACCGGAGAAGAACCTGCTGGATCCGACTCCTGCATCGTGTCGGCACGTCACGCTGCCGTTCCCGGTGATCGACAACGACGACCTGGCGAAGCTGATCGGCATCAACATCGACGGTGACATGCCGGGGTTCGCCTCCGCGACGATCGCCGGCCTCTACGAGGTGGCCCGCGGCGGGGAGGGGCTGCGTGAAGCGATCGAGCAGTGCAGGCGCGATGCCGACGCCGCCATCGCCGCCGGCGCCAGGATCCTGATCCTGTCCGATCGTGATTCCGACGCGACCCGGGCGCCGATCCCGTCACTGCTGCTCACCTCTGCGATCCACCAGCACCTGGTCCGGGTCAAGACCCGCACCCAGGTCGGGCTGGTGATCGAGTCCGGTGACGCCCGCGAGGTCCACCATGTGGCGTTGCTGCTCGGTTTCGGCGCGGCCGCGGTGAACCCGTACCTGGTGCTGGAGACCGTCGAGGACATGGCCCACAGCGGGCTGTTGGGCACCACGTCGGCGCGCACCGCGATCGGCAACATCGTCTACGCGCTCGGCAAGGGCGTGCTCAAGGTGATGAGCAAGATGGGCATCTCCACCATCGCCTCGTACACCGGCGCGCAGGTGTTCGCCTCGCTCGGTCTGGCCGAATCCGTGATCAGCGAGTACTTCTCCGGCACCGCCAGGCTCGACGGCGGCTCCGATCTCGACGTGATCGCCGCGGACGTCGCGGCCCGGCACGCCCTGGCGCACCTGCCGGTCAAGACCGCCAGGGAGCACCGCGGGCTGGAGGTCGGTGGCAACTACCAGTGGCGCCGTGAGGGCGAGATCCACCTGTTCAACCCGGAGACGGTCTACCTGCTCCAACACGCCACCCGGTCCAAGCAGGAGGACGTCTTCCAGCGCTACACCGACGCGGTGGACGGGCTGGCCAGGGACGGCGCCACCCTCCGCGGTCTGTTCGAGCTCCGGACCGACGAGGTCACGGCGATCCCACTGGCCGAGGTCGAGCCGGCCACCGAGATCGTCAAGCGGTTCGTCACCGGCGCGATGAGCTACGGCTCGATCTCGATCGAGGCGCACCAGACACTGGCCATCGCGATGAACAGGCTCGGCGGCAAGTCGAACACCGGTGAGGGCGGCGAGGACGTCGAGCGGCTGCTCGATCCGACCAGGAGGTCGGCGATCAAGCAGGTCGCGTCGGGTCGCTTCGGCGTCACCAGTGCGTACCTGGTGAACGCCGACGAGATCCAGATCAAGATGGCCCAGGGAGCGAAACCCGGTGAGGGCGGCCAACTTCCCGGCCACAAGGTGTATCCCTGGATCGCCTCCACCCGGCACGCCACCACCGGTGTCGGCCTCATCTCCCCGCCGCCGCACCACGACATCTACTCCATCGAAGATCTCAAGCAGCTGATCCACGACCTGCGCAACGCGAACCCCCGCGCCCGGATCTCGGTGAAGCTGGTCAGCGAGCCGGGTGTCGGTACGGTTGCGGCCGGTGTGGCGAAGGCGCACGCCGACACGGTGATCGTCGCCGGCTACGACGGCGGCACCGGTGCGGCAGCACTCACCTCGATCAAACACACCGGTCAGCCGTGGGAACTGGGTCTCGCGGAGACCCAGCAGACGTTGCGGCTCAACGGGTTGCGCGAACAGGTGCGCGTCCAGGTGGACGGCGGTCTGAAGACCGGCCGCGACGTGATCGTGGCCGCGCTGCTCGGCGCCGAGGAGTTCGGCTTCTCGACCGCGCCGCTGGTGGTGGCCGGCTGCGTGATGATGCGGGTCTGTCACCTGGACACCTGTCCGGTCGGGATCGCCACCCAGAATCCCGTCCTGCGCGAGCGGTACACCGGCACGCCGGAGTTCGTCGAGACGTTCTTCCTCTACCTGGCGGAGCAGGTGCGTCGGTTCCTCGCGGAGCTGGGCCTGCGGACCATCGAGGAGGCGGTGGGTCACGCCGAGCTGCTGCGCACCTCGCCGGTGCTCGACCATGCGCGGGCCGGCGGACTCGACCTCGCGCCGTTGCTCGAGGTCGCCGACGTCGACTCGCCGCTGCACAACCTCACGCCGCGACCGCACGATCTTTCGAAGTCGTTGGACCACTGGCTGATCGAGCAGGCGAGCGCCACGCTCGAGCACGCGACCCCGTCGCGCATCGAGCACGGTGTGCGCAACGTCGACCGGACGGTCGGCACCATGCTCGGCTCCGAGGTGACGAGGCGGTTCGGGCCGGACGGGTTGCCGGACGGCACCATCGACGTCCGGTTGACCGGCACCGCCGGTCAGTCGTTCGGCGCGTTCCTGCCGCGCGGCATCTCGCTCGATCTGCGCGGCGATGCGAACGACTACGTCGGCAAGGGTCTGTCCGGCGGCCGGATCACGGTCCGTCCCGCGCCGGGTAGCCCGACGGATCTGCGGCTCGAACCGACCGTCATCGCAGGCAACACCATCGGCTACGGAGCCACCTCGGGTGAGCTGTTCCTGCGCGGGATCGTGGGGGAGCGGTTCGCGATCCGGAACTCCGGAGCGCTGCTGATCTGCGAGGGCGCGGGCGACCACGCCTGCGAGTACATGACGGGCGGACGGGTCGTGGTGCTCGGTCCGACCGGGCGCAACGTCGCCGCCGGGATGAGCGGCGGGATCTCCTACCTGCTCGACCCGGATCCCGCACTGATCAACAACGAGTTGGTCGAGCTGGAGCCACTGGCCGAGGACGAGTTGGTGTGGCTCGGCGACGTCATCCACACCTACGCGGAGCGCACCGGTTCGCCGATCGCCCGCGGGTTGTTGTCCGACTGGCCACCGTCCGCTGACCGTTTCCTGCGGGTGATGCCGCGGGACTACAAGCGCGTCCTGCGGATCACCGCCGACGCGGCCTCGTCCGGCCGCGATGCCGATGCGCTGATCATGGAGGACGTGCGTGGTTGATCCCAGTGGTTTCCTCAAGCACCCCCGGCGGACCCCCACCCGGCGGCCGATCCCGCTGCGCCTGAAGGACTGGCGCGAGGTCTACCAGCCGTTCGGTGAGACAGACACCCAGCAGCAGGCGGCTCGCTGCATGGACTGCGGGATCCCGTTCTGCCACAACGGATGTCCGCTCGGCAACCTGATCCCGGAGTGGAACGAGCTGGTCCGCCTCGGGCGCTGGGACGAGGCCTCCGACCGGTTGCACGCGACCAACAACTTCCCCGAGTTCACCGGGCGGCTCTGTCCGGCGCCCTGCGAGGGCTCGTGCGTGCTGGGCATCGGCGACGACCCGGTGTCCATCAAGGTCGTCGAACAGCAGATCGCCGACCATGCAGTCCGCAGCGGCGGGCTGGCGCCGCATCCCGCGGTCGGGAGCACCGGCTTCTCGGTGGCCGTCATCGGCTCGGGCCCGGCCGGTCTCGCCGCTGCGCAACAGCTGGTCCGCGCCGGTCACGCTGCCACGGTGTACGAGCGGGACGGCCGGATCGGCGGGCTCATGCGGTACGGCATCCCCGAGTTCAAGATGGACTCCTCGGTGTTGGACGCCCGGCTCGAGCAGCTGGTCGCAGAAGGAGTGCGGTTCGTGACGAACTGCAAGATCGGCATCGACGCGAGCATCGACGAGCTGCGCGAGCAGCACGACGCGGTCCTGATCGCCACCGGCGCAACCGTCGGTCGCGAACTGGAGATCGAAGGACGCCACCTGGAGGGCATCCATTTGGCGATGGAATACCTGGTGGGAGCCAACAAGTTCGTCGAGGGGACGGCCGACTCGCTGCAGATCGACGCGGCCGGCCGGAATGTCGTGATCATCGGCGGCGGCGACACCGGCGCCGACTGCTACGGCACCGCGCTGCGCCAGGGCGCCGCGTCGGTGACCCAGCTCGACATCCACGGCAGGCCGCCGGAGATCCGGCACGAATCGACCCCGTGGCCGGTGTACCCGCTGATGCTCCGGGTGGCGGCGGCGCACGAGGAGGGCGGCGAGCGGGTGTTCGGCGTCAACTCGACCTCGTTCGAGGGTGTCGACGGACGGGTCAGCGGGCTGAACCTCGTTGCCGGACAGCGGGTTCCTGGTGGGTTCCTGACCTCGGACGGCACCGACAAGCACCTGCAGACCGATCTGGTGCTGCTGGCGCTGGGCTTCACCGGACCGGAGACGGACGGTTTCGTCGCCGAACTCGGGCTCGGCGTCACGGGGCGGGGTGCCATCGACCGGGACGAGGAGTACTCCACCAACGTGCCGGGCGTGTTCGTCGCGGGCGACGCCGGACGCGGGCAGTCGCTGATCGTCTGGGCGATCGCCGAGGGGCGCTCGGCCGCGGCCGGGATCGACCGCTACCTGACCGGCCGGACCGCGCTACCGGATCCCGTCGAGCCGTCTGCCGCAGCCCTGCGCTGAGCTGGTTCGCCTGTTCTCGGCGCATGCGGGATTGGTGCGGCGCATGCTCGCGTGTCTTCTGTGACCCTCGGAAGGCTCTCTCGCGGCACACCGGAATGCGCAGCGGCTGGGGTGGTCGCGGACGAGCCGGTCGAGGCCCCCCGCGCATGCGCAAGCGGTGCGGCGCATGCCCAATCGCGCGGCGCATGCTCGCGTGTCGGCTGTGGCCCTCGGAGGGCTCTCTTGCGACGCATCGGAATGCGCCCCACCCACACCGAGCCCCGCAACCCACGACGGAACCGCCCAGACCGACGCGGAGGTGAACCGATTCAGAGACGGCCACCACGTACCGCTACGCTGGGTGTCATGGATCGCCGCGCGAAGATCGTCTGCACCCTTGGCCCCGCCACTTCCTCCCAGGAACAGATCGACGCTCTCGTCGATGCCGGGATGGACGTGGCCCGGATGAACTTCTCGCACGGACGGCACGAGGATCACGCCTCGGTCCACCACCACGTGCGCGCTGCTGCGAAGCGGACCGGTCGCGCGGTCGGCATCCTCGCGGATCTGCAGGGCCCGAAGATCCGCCTCGGTCGGTTCGAGGACGGGCTCTCCCCGTACTGGGCCACCGGCTCGGATGTCGTCATCACCATCGACGACATCACCGGTTCCGAGACCCGTGTCTCCACCACCTACAAAGGCCTGGCCAACGACGCACGTCCCGGCGACCGGCTGCTGATCGACGACGGCAAGGTCGGGCTGGTCGTCACCGAGGTCAGTGGCAACGACGTGCGCTGCAAGGTCACCGAGGGTGGCCCGGTCTCCAACAACAAGGGCATCTCGCTGCCGGGCATGAACGTGTCCGTGCCGGCGATGAGCGAGAAGGACATCGCGGACCTCGAGTTCGCGCTGTCGCTGGGTGTCGACCTGATCGCACTGTCCTTCGTCCGCTCACCGTCGGACATCGACCTGGTCCACCAGGTGATGGACAGGGTCGGCGCCCCCCGCGTCCCGGTGATCGCCAAGTTGGAGAAGCCGGAGGCCGTCGCCAACCTCGAGGCCATCGTGCTGGCCTTCGACGCGGTGATGGTCGCTCGCGGCGACCTCGGCGTCGAGCTGCCGCTCGAGCAGGTCCCGCTGGTTCAGAAGCGCGCCGTGCAGATCGCCCGGGAGAACGCGAAGCCCGTCATCGTCGCGACGCAGATGCTGGAGTCGATGATCGAGCACTCGCGGCCCACCCGCGCAGAGGCTTCCGACGTCGCCAACGCCGTGCTGGACGGTGCCGACGCCGTCATGCTCTCCGGCGAGACCTCGGTCGGCAAGTATCCGATCGTGACGGTCCGGACGATGGCCAGGATCATCAGTGCGGTCGAGAACGACTCCGTCGCCGCGCCGCCGCTGACGCACACCCCGCGGACCAAGCGCGGCGTGCTGTCGTACGCGGCTCGCGACATCGGCGAGCGGCTCGAGGCCAAGGCGCTGGTCGCCTTCACCCAGTCCGGCGACACCGTCCGCAGGCTCTCCCGCCTGCACACCCCGCTGCCGTTGCTGGCCTTCACCCCACTGGAGTCCACCCGCAACGAGCTGGCGCTGACCTGGGGGGTGGAGACGTTCCTCACCCCTACCGTCGAGACCACCGACGCGATGGTCCGGCTCGTCGACGAGGCCATGCTGAAGATTCCCGGTTATCACGTCGGCGACATCGTCGTGATCGTGGCGGGATCGCCGCCCAACACCCCCGGTTCCACCAACCTGATCCGGGTCCACCGGATCGGCGAGGAAGACCTCAGCTGAAGGGCTGCTCCGCGGCCCGGGTCGCTCAGGACGACGGCGCGCCGCTAGCGTGTGAGCGGTGAGCAACCACTCCGATCCGGAAACGCCCGCCGACCGCCCGGGTAGCGATCTCGAGCGGGACAGCGACGGGGTTCCGCGTGGCCAGAAGGTGCTGGATGCCACGCTCGGCCTGTTGGACGTCCACCAGCTGGAGGTGGACCTCTACCGCGGATATTCGCCGAAGAACGCGATGGTCAGGGTCTTCGGCGGACAGGTCGCCGCACAGGCGATGGTCGCAGCCTGCCGCACGGTCCCTGCCGATCGGACAGTGCACTCGCTGCACTCCTACTTCGTGCGGCCGGGGGATCCGCGTCAGCCGATCGACTTCCGGGTCGATCGCACGCGTGACGGACGTTCCTTCACCACCCGCAGAGTGGTTGCGCAGCAGGGGGATCAGGTGATCTTCACGCTCTCGGCCTCCTTCCAGATCGACGAGCCCGGCCTGGACCACCAGCTCGACATGCCGGACGTGCCCGATCCGGACAGCCTGCCGACGTTTGCCGAGCTGGTCGCCGGGGCCCCCGATGCCGCGCCTTGGGACACGCTGCCGCGCCCGGTCGACATCCGGTACGTGACTGCGCCGCCGTGGTCCCGCAGGTCCGGTTCGCCGCAGCGCGGCGCGCGGAACCAGGTGTGGTTCAAGGCAGACGGCGCCATGCCTGACGACCCTGTCCTGCACCAGTGCCTGCTGACGTATGTGTCCGACCTGTTCCTGCTCGACTCGGCCCTCGCCGCGCACGGCATCAACTCATCGGCCCGCGGACTGCAGATGGCGTCGCTGGACCATGCCGTCTGGTTCCACCGCCCGATCCGGATGGATGACTGGGTGCTGTACGACACGGGTTCCCCCAGCGCGTCCGGCGCGCGAGGCTTGGCGATCGGGACCTTCTTCTCGGTGGACGGTCCGATGCTCGCCACCGTCGTGCAGGAGGGGCTGGTCCGGCTCCGCCGCTGACCATCCGACTGTGGGTTCCGCGGGCCTGGGGTCTCGGCGACCGTGGGTTCCGCGGGCCTGGGGTCCTGGCGACCGTGGGGTCCGCGGGCCTGGGGTCCTGGCGACCGTGGGGTCCGCGAACGTCGGTGGTGGTCAGCGCCGCCAGAACAGCAGGTGGGTCACGCCGCTCGGGCTGGGCACACGCTCGAGATGGAACCGATCGGTGAGCTCCTCCGGGCGCTCCCACAACCTCTCGCCGTTGCCGGCGGTGATCGGGGAGACGGCGACGTGCAGCTCGTCGATCAGGTTGGCGTCCAGGAACTCCCGGATGGTGGCGACCCCACCGCCGATCCGGACGTCCTGACCGTCCGCCGCGGCCTTCGCCTCGGCCAGGACTTCGGCAGGGGAACCATCGCGGAAGTGGAACGTCGTGTCGGACAACGCGAACGACGGCCGTGGGTGGTGGGTCAGGACGAAGACCGGTGTGTGGAACGGCGGTTCGTCACCCCACCACCCCTGCCAGTCCTCGTCCTGCCACGGCCCCCGCTGCGGGCCGAACTTGTTGCGCCCCATGATTTCCGCCCCGATGTTGCGGGTGAACTCCCGACTGAACCGGTCGTCAAGACCCCGACTGCCGCCAGGAGTGCTGCGACCGACCCAGTGCGCGGTGGGGAAGATCCAGCTGAACAGCGTTCCCGGGTCCAGATGCCCGAACGGCTGTTCCAGGCTCTGGCCGACCCCTGCGCCGTAGCCGTCCTCGGTGACGCCGAGGTTGTGCACACGAACCTGTTGTTCCATCGTCGACTCCCCGTTGCTGGACTGATGTCGTCTGTCTCCGGAGAGACCGTAGCGCTACTGATTGCACATTGCAACTGGTTGCGGTGCCGAATTCTCGGATGCCGCGGCGCGTGCCGGCGAAGCCGACCTGCATCCCCCGGCTCGGGGGGAAAGGTCAGGGTCGGTTGGGGGGTCAGCCGGATATCCCGTACCCGGTGGTCGCACCAGGCTGGGCGGATGGCGATCATGCTCCCGTCCCTGCCGGTCTCGGACCCGGACCTCCGCACCCGCCGGGCGGCCACGGTCGCCACGCTGATGGTCACTGCGGCCGTGCCGGCCGTGGTCGCGGCGCAGGTGACGGCCGGCTCGGGGTATGACTCTGTCGTCGATCCGCTGTCGTCCCTGTACTGGACGCGGGAGGGCTGGTGGTTCCCGATCGCCGTCGCACTGTTCGGCGTGGGAGCGCTCGCGGCGGCGACCGCCGTCGGCGGCGGCGGACGTGTCGGTCGGACCATCGGGACGCTGCTCGCCCTGGCCGGCGCCGGCGCCGGCGCTGCCGCCCTGTTCCCGGCCGATCAGCTGCAGCCGACCTGGGTGGGTGAGGTCCATCGGACAGGTTCACTGCTGCTGCTGCTCACGCCGCTGCTCGCCGGAGTGCTCGCCGTCGCCCGGCAGCGCCGAATCGGGCACGGCGATGCCGTACTGACCGTCCTGCTGGTGTGCGCGGCCGGATCCGGTACCTGGTTCCTGGCCGGCTTCGTCGCGAGCACCTCCGCCCGGGTCGAGGATCTGCCGACCTCGACAGTCGGTCTGGCGCAACGAATCCTGGCGCTCGCGGTGATCGGGGTGGTTGCTCGGCTGGCGGGCACGGCCCTGCGCGCTGCATCCGACCACGACCGGCGCGGACGCTGAAGGCACTGGTGCCCCCGGTCGGATCCGGAGTGACTGTGCCGCTGATCGAGCGACGAAGGAGTCGAGATCCCGCTGGCTCAGGGGCGACTCGTGCGAGCGGTCGACGGTGTTGGTGCCCCCGTTCGGATCCGGAGTGACTGTGCCGCTGATCGAGCGACGAAGGAGTCGAGATCCCGCTGGCTCAGGGGCGACTCGTGCGAGCGGTCGACGGTGTTGGTGCCCCCGGTCGGATTCGAACCGACACTGGACGGATTTTGAATCCGTTGCCTCTGCCAGTTGGGCTACGGGGGCTCCTGATCATGAAGACGCGCAGCGCTCCAGGACCGTCGTCGATGTTACCGGGTCGTCGCTCCCGGCACTGGCGGGGCCGGCGACGCACGGAGGCAGCACGGATCGGGAGCTGTGCGGATCGAAAGTGCCCATGGCGGAGTGAGTCACTCCTCACGTCGTCCGCGCTCCTTCTCGATCGGCTCGGAGCCCACGGGGGCACTAAGCTGCAAGCTCCGATCTGTAGTCGATCATGCGTGCGTGTTCGACCGAACCCGAAGGGGTTGCCAGCGATGACCACCACCAGGCGTGTCCTCATCGCCGAGGACGAGGCGCTCATCCGTCTCGATCTGAAGGAGATGCTGATCGACGAGGGCTTCGAGGTGGTCGGTGAAGCCGCTGACGGAGAACAGGCTGTCGCCATGGCCACCGAGCTCAAGCCGGACCTGGTCATCATGGACGTCAAGATGCCCAACAAGGACGGCATCGAGGCGGCCGCGGAGATCGTCAGCGAGCAGATCGCGCCGGTCGTCATGCTCACCGCGTTCTCCCAGCGCGAGTTGATCGACCGGGCTCGCGACGCCGGGGCGATGGCGTACCTGGTGAAGCCGTTCTCGCAGTCCGACCTGGTCCCGGCGATCGAGCTGGCCGTCGCCCGTCACCAGGAGATGAAGGTGCTGCGCGAGGAGATCGCCGATGTCACCCAGCGGCTCGAGGCGCGCAAGATCATCGACCGGGCCAAGGGTCTGTTGATGACGGCCCAGAAGATGAGCGAGCCGGAGGCCTTCCGCTGGATCCAGCGCACCGCCATGGATCGCCGGACCTCGATGCAGGCCGTTGCACAGGCAGTGGTCGACGGGCTGGCCAAGAAAGGCTGAAACCACCCATCCGGGTGCGTCTTTCCGTAGGTAAACCACGTCATGACCAGGCGTTCGACGTTTCGTCGAGGTTTCGTCACACCCGATTGGGTCGCAGTTTGGTCACGGAGCCCGTCACCTCCTTCGGATATGGGCGGATCGGGGTTAGTGTCCGCGAGTCGGTATCGCCGACAGCGGCTCACCGCCGTGTGCAGCTCCCGGGGGTGCGGTTCTCGCATCCGCCGGACTTACGAGGAGGACCCTTTGCGCACTCGTTCCATGACCCGGATGGTCGCCGTCGGCGCGATCGCCGCACTGGCACTGTCCGCCTGCGCGAGCAAGGACGGCGTCGGATCCAGTTCGGCGCCGGCCGCAGGCGGCTCCACACCCGCGGCAGGCGGCTCCACACCCGCGGCAGGCGGTTCCAGCCCCGCTGCAGGAACCAGCTCCGCCGGCGGCGGCTCGGGCAAGACCCTCATCATCTCGACCGACCTCCCGTTGCAGGGCAGCTCGGCCACCCAGTCGGACTCCACCAACAAGCTCATCCAGCTCTACCTGGACCAGATCGGCAGCAAGGCCGGCGATTACACCATCAAGCTGCAGCCCTACGACGACTCGACCGCCGCCAAGGGCGCCTGGGACGACGCCGCCTGCGCGAAGAACGCCACCGATCACGTGGCCAACGCCGATGAGGTCGCCGTGATGGGCACCTTCAACTCCGGATGCGCCAAGGTCGAACTGCCCACGCTCAACCAGGCCGACATGCTGATGGTCTCGCACGCCAACACCAACCCGGGCCTGACCAAGACCTGGGACACCGGCGAGCCGGACAAGTACTACCCGGGCGGCGCGCGCACCTACGCCCGTGTCGTCACCACCGACGACTACCAGGGCACCGCGGCCGCGGCCTACGCCAAGAACGACGCCAAGCTCACCAAGTGCTACGTCCTCAACGACAACCAGACCTACGGTCTGGGCGTTGCCAAGGCGTTCACCGATGCCGCAAAGAAGCAGGGTATCGAGATCGTCGGCGAGGCGTCCTGGGATGCCAAGCAGACCAGCTACACCTCGCTGTTCCAGAAGGCCAAGACCGCCGGCGCCGATTGCGTGTACCTCGGCGGCATCTACGACAACAACGGTGGCCAGCTGGTCAAGGACAAGGTCGCAGTGCTCGGCGACAACAAGACCGTCAAGCTGATGGGCCCCGACGGGTTCACCGGCTACCCCGACCTGCTCGCGCTGCCGCAGGCCGAGGGCATGTTCCTCACCTTCGCCGGCCTGTCGGTCGACCAGCTGATCGCCAAGGACGGCCCCGGCAAGAAGCTGATCGAGGCCTACACCGCCAAGTACGGCTCCGCGCCGACCGGTAGCTACCCGCTCTACGGGGTGGCCGCGACCCAGGTCATCCTGGCTGCGATCGCCAAGTCGGACGGCACCCGCAAGGGCGTCACCGACGCGGTGTTCGGTGGCGACCCCGTCACCATCCCGGAGTCCGAGTCGGTCACCGGCAAGGAGATCCAGATCGACCCGAAGACCGGTGACACCACCGCGCGCGACATCACCGTCGAAGAGGTCAAGGGCGGCAAGGAGACATTCGTCAAGGCACAGTCCGTCGAAGGCTGATCGTCCCGCACGACCATGATGCCTGGGCCCGGGGAGGCACCCGTTGCCTTCCCGGGCCCAGGCATCCGTGCGTCTGCAGCTCGTGCTCTTCCGGTGGTCGTCCCCGTACGGCACGATCACCTGACACCGAATTCCATTCCGGGCCGGCAGGTGTAGGCACGCCCGGAGAAGGGCGTCACCATGACAACACTCGCGACAGCGGGTACCACGCGGAAGGCCAAGGTCCGTCTCGGACCGATCATCGAGCGGTACATCGGGATCGCGGTCCTGCTGCTGGGTCTGTTCTGGGTCGTCATGAACCTCATCGAGGATCCTGACGGGTTCAAGGACAGCTTCATCACCGGGCTGAACAACGGCGCCATCTACGCGCTGATCGCCCTCGGCTACACGATGGTGTACGGCATCATCGAGCTCATCAACTTCGCCCACGGCGACCTGTTCATGCTCTCGACCGTGGTGGCGGCCAACCTGGCAGTCAACGCACTGGGCATCGGCAACCTGACCATCGCGGCCATCCTGCCGATCCTGCTCGTCCTGGTGATCACCATGGCGTTCGGCGCCGTGGTCAACGTCGGCGCCGAGTTCTTCGCCTACCGCAGGCTGCGGACCGCGCCCAAGCTGGCGCCGCTGATGACGGCGGTCGGACTGAGCTTCATCTTCCGCGGCATCGGCCAGAGCGACTACGTCAACGGCTCGGCTCCGAAGAACTGGCCGACCATCGTGTGGGGTGGTCCGGTCGTCGGCAACCTCTACCTGTACCAACTGCTCATGGTGATCGGTACCACCGTGTTGCTGCTGCTGGTGATGACGTACATCGTGTCGAAGACCCGCCGCGGCAAGGCGATGCGGGCCGTCGCGCAGGACCAGGACGGCGCCCGCTTGATGGGGATCAACGTCAACGGCACCATCTCCTTCACCTTTGCCCTCGGTGGCGCGCTGGCCGGAGCTGCCGGCGTCCTCTACTTCTTGGTGCGCACCAACACCTATTACGACACCGGGACCCAGCTGGGCCTGATCGCCTTCACCGCGGCGGTGCTGGGCGGGATCGGCAATCTGACCGGCGCCGTCGTCGGCGGGGTGCTGATCGGTGTCGTCCAGGCGATCAACGAGGGTGGCGTGTACGGCCTCGGGCAGCAGTGGACCCAGGTGGTCATCTTCGTCATCCTCATCGTCCTGATGGTCTTCAAACCCGAAGGCATCTTCGGTAAACGCACGACAGAGAAGGTGTAGCCGGAGATGACGACGTCCAAGACCGCACCCCAGGTCTCCTCCCACCTGCCCAACGTCCGTCGGACCCTGTCCCGGCACGGCTGGCCCATCGGCTATGTGGTGTTCATCCTCGGGCTGTTCCTGCTGTACCACTCGCTGGTGCCCAATCTGGGCGCCGGTGCCGCCGGCTCGATCACCAGCTGGCTGCCGGTCTCGGTGGTCAACGAGTCACTGATGTGGGTCATCATGGCCCTCGGCCTGAACGTGGTGGTCGGCTATGCCGGCCTGCTGGACCTCGGATATGTGGCGTTCTGGGCCCTGGGCGGATACACCGCCGGTTGGTTGATGGCCGCTCCGTTCAACTGGACCTGGGACGTCAACATCATGTCGGCGGTGGCCACCAAGGGCACCCACATCAACTTCTGGTTCGTGATCATCATCGCCGGGGTGCTGTGTGCACTGCTCGGTGTGATCATCGGCGCCCCGACCCTGCGGCTGCGGGGTGACTACCTGGCGCTGGTGACCCTCGGCTTCGGCGAGATGATCACCCAGTTCTTCAAGAACTCCAACGACATCGCCGGCTTCAACCTCGCCGGCGGCGACGGTGGGATCTCGATCGTCGACCCGGTCGGTACCGGGCCGTTCACCTCCCTCGGGGTCCCACAGAAGCTGCTCAACAACACCGAGGACAACGTCTACAAGATCATCGTCCTCGGCCTGCTGGTGGGTGTGTGCCTGTTCATCTCCCTGCGCATCCGCGAGGGTCGGCTCGGGCGGGCCTGGCTCGCGATCCGTGAGGACGAGTTGGCGGCCAGCATGATGGGCGTCCCGCTGGTCAAGGCGAAGCTGTCGGCCTACGCGGTCGGAGCCTTCTTCGGCGGCATCGGCGGTGTGGCCAACGCTTCGGCCATCACCGGTGCGGTGTCGCCCTCCGGGTTCGACTTCGGCAAGTCGGTGCTGGTGCTGCTGATGGTCGTGCTGGGCGGTATGGGCAACGTGTGGGGTGTGGCGGTCGGCGCATTCCTGTTGTCCTGGCTCAACAGCAACGGTCTCGCGCAGATCGGCACGCAGTTGGACTCCTGGTTCAACACCGGTCTGCAGGAGGAGCTGCCGCGCTACAACTACATCATCCTCGGCGTGCTGTTGGTGCTGATGATGCTGTTCAGACGAGAGGGCCTGATCCCGGAGAAACGCACCAAGGCGTTGATGACTCAACCCAGCCGGACGGAGATGGAATCCGTCGGCGCGGACATCACCGAGGCCGAGGCGATCGAGGAGACCTACGAGGCCAGCACCGCCGGCGAGGATGCGAAGATCGCCGCCAGCGCTGCCGACATCTCACCCTCGCTGGCCGAGCTCGAGGCCCAGATGGTGGTTGCCGACGACGCACCGGTGTCGTCGCTGCGGACGGGTTACCCACAGGTCGACCAGCGGGCGTTGCCGCCGGACCTCAACGGTCGCAACTCCGCGTCCAACGTGCTCGGCGGATTCGGTCTGATCCTGGTTCTCGTTGCGGTGCTGAAGTTCTCGTTGATCGGGTACTTCAGCTATGAGGTGCCCGGCTTCGTCATCGTGCTGGTCATCGGGCTGCTGTTCATCGCCGCTGCCGTGCTGTTGCGGATGCGCACCGGACGGATGATCAGGACAGCGACGGCACCCTCGAAGACAGCACCCGCACAGGACGAGGAGATGGCCCGATGACGCTTCTCGATGACCCGGCTACCCCGGTGCCCACCGGCGACGCTGCTGTCGACAACGTGCTGTACGCCGACCACATCACGATCAAGTTCGGCGGTCTGGTGGCGGTGAACGACGTGTCGTTCGCGATCCCGCCACGTTCGATCATCTCGTTGATCGGTCCGAACGGTGCCGGGAAGACCACGTTCTTCAACGTCATCACCGGTCTCTACGAGCCGACCGAAGGCACGGTGTTCCTGCAGGGCAAGGACATCACCGGCGCCAAGCCGCACGCCAGGGCGGCGATGGGGCTCGCGCGGACGTTCCAGAACATCCGGCTGTTCGGTCTGATGACGGCCGAGGAGAATGTCCTCGTCGCGATGCATCCGCACCTGCGCGCCGGGATCGTCAGCACCATCCTGCGGACGCCGGCCCAGCGCAAGGAGGAGCGGGAGGCCAGGGACATCGCCCGCTCGCTGCTGGAGTACGTCGGCATCGGCAAGGCGGAGGGTGAACTCGCCCGCAACCTCTCCTATGGCGACCAGCGCAGGTTGGAGATCGCCAGGGCGATGGCACTGCAGCCCAAGGTGTTGCTGCTCGACGAGCCGACGGCCGGGATGAACCCGCAGGAATCCGGTCGGTTCAACGAGTTCGTGCACCGGGTCAGGGACGAGGTGGGTCTGTCCGTGTTGCTGATCGAGCACGACATGAGCGTCATCATGAAGATCAGCGAACGGATCACGGTGCTCGACGGCGGCAATCTCATCGCCGAGGGAACACCGGACGAGATCCGTTCCAACGAACGGGTCATCGAGGCCTATCTCGGCAAGACCGGAACCCGGGAAGGACGGCGGAAGGCATGACCTCGCTCGAGAAGCAGAGTCCGACGGCGCGGGGCGCCGGTAGGGAGCCGATCCTGGAACTCAGGGATCTGCACGTCAGCTACGGCAGCATCGCGGCGGTCCAAGGTCTGAGCGCCACCGTGTACCCCGGCGAGATCGTCACCCTGATCGGCTCCAACGGTGCCGGGAAGTCCACCACGCTGCGGACGATCTCCGGGCTGCTGCGTCCGAAGTCTGGTGAGGTGGTCTTCAACGGCCGCAAGATCAACGGCATCCCCGGCCACGAGGTGGTCAAGCTGGGGATCTGCCAGTCGCCCGAGGGTCGCAAGATCTTCCAGCGGATGTCGGTCTCGGAGAACCTGGAACTCGGGGCTTTCACCCGCAACGACACCGCGAAGATCGCCGAGGACCGGGAGCGGGTGCTCGACCTGTTCCCGCGCCTGCGGGAGCGCATCAACCAGAAGGCCGGCACGATGTCCGGCGGCGAGCAGCAGATGCTGGCCGTCGGTCGGGCGCTGTTGGGCAATCCCAAGCTGCTGCTGCTGGACGAGCCGTCGATGGGTCTGGCGCCGGTGCTGGTGGATCTGATCTTCGAGACGATCCAGACGATCCGTGAGCAGGGCACCACCGTGCTGGTCGTCGAGCAGAACGCGCTGGCAGCATTGGAGATCGCCGACTACGCGTACGTGCTGGAGTCCGGCCATCTGGCCACCGAGGGGCTCGCCGCGGACCTGCTCGACGACGATTCGGTGGCAGCCGCCTACCTCGGCGGCTGAGCGACCGGTCGCCGCAGGCCGTCGGACGGCGTCGTCGGAACCCCAGGGGTCCGGCGACGCCGATGTCTGTGGATGTTTTCGGTGGACGTTTTGGGTGGACGTTGTCTGTGGGCTCAGTGCGTGACGGTGCCCGAGGTGATGTCAAGGACCTCGTCGGCCGCGGCCAACAGCAGGGGATCGTGCGAGGAGCTGATCACGCTCCGCCCGGCGCGCACCGCAGTGCGCAGCAATGCTGCGATCCGCCTGGCCGACAGCTCGTCCTGCTGGGAGGTCGGCTCGTCGAGCACCAGGACCGGAGCCGCGGAGACCAGCGCCCTGGCCAGTGCCAGCCGTTGCCGCTCACCACCGGACAGCACCGCGGCCTCCCGGTCGGCCACGGCGGCGAGCGAGATGTCGGCGAGCAGGCGCCCCACACCGGCGGGGGAGACACCGCGGATCGCGCACTCCTGGATCAGGTTCTCGGTGGCAGTGAGGCTTTCGACCAACAGGGTGCGCTGGGTGGACACGGCACAGGCGACCCTTCGATGGTCCGCACGCCGTCGACGGTCGAGCCCGGACCAGGCGGTGCCGTCGACGCTCACGGACCCGGAGGTCGGGTCCGCCAGACCGCAGATCTGGTGCAGCAGCGTCGTTTTCCCACTCCCGGATGGCCCGGTCACTGCCCACCAACGACCTCTCGTGAGGGTCAGGGTGAGTGCAGGGAGGGGCGCGCGCCCTGGGAAAGTGGTGCTGACGGCATCGAGCACCACCAGTGGAGAGTCGTCGAGCGGCCGCGTCCGATCCGGGCTGGGAACGTCGAGCCCGGTGGTGGACGGCGGGATGTGCATCCAGCCACGACTGTCGACCGGGTGCGCTCCGTCGGTGCCGACCCGCGGGGTGCTTCCGCGAGCGGCGTCGGACTGGCCGGGTGCGTGCAGATCCTCGGCGATGCGTCCGTCCCGGATGACGATCCGGCGGGGGCTGAACCGTCGCGATCGTGGATCGTGGGTCACCAGCAGCACAGCGCTGCCCCGGTCGGCCACCGTGCCGATCAGGTCGATCACCGCGCGGGCTGCGTCCTCGTCGAGTTCGCCGGTGGGCTCGTCGGCCAGCAGCAGCGCCGGTCGGTGGGCGACGGCGGCGCAGATGGCCACCCGTTGGGCCTCGCCACCGGACAGGCTCGGGATGCGACGCGAAGCAACCCCTTGCATGCCGACGGCTTCCAGGGTCGTCATGGCCTGTGTCCGAGCCGAGATGAGCGAGCCTCCGGACACCCGCAGTTGCAGGGCCACGTTGTCCAGCACGGTCAGCTCCGGCAACAACGCTCGTCCGGCGTGCTGGTCGACGTAGCCGATCGCCCCGGCTCGCCAGCGGTCGCGGGTGCGTGGGGGCAGATCGGTGATGTCGACGCCCCCGATGACGACCCGGCCGGCGGAGACCTGCTGATCGCCGGTGAGCGTGCGGAGCAGGGTCGACTTGCCGGACCCGTTGGGACCTTCGACCAGCAGCCGCTCGCCGGGCTCGACGCGCAGGTCGACACCCCTGAGCGCCATCACCGGCTCGCCCGCCCCCCGGTGCAGGACGAAGACGTCCGTCAGCCGAACTGCTTGGGCGCCCGCGGCTCCCACCGCGCGCTGCGTCGGCTCTCCGGTAGCGACCCCGGTCATCGCACGTCCCCGTCCAGCAGCGCGGGACGATCTCCCCGGAACAGGGTCCTGGCCGCGACCACGGCTGCGAGCGCCGCTCCGGTGAGCGCCACCACCGCGATGAACGACGCCCCCACCTGGCCGACGATGCGCAGCGGGGGAACGGTCGCCGCGCTGCCGGCGAGGGCCGGGACGCCCAGCTGCGCCGCCCAGAGTCCGGCAGCGCAGCCCACCGCGATCCCCAGCACTCCCGCACCGAGGGATCGACCGAGCAGCAGGCTCTGCAACCGGTTCGGTCTCAGCCCGTCCAGCTCGAGCACCAGCTGCTCGGGGGCCGAGCCGTCGTGGTCGGCGCGCACCGCGATCGCTGCAGCGACGGCGGCCAGCAGGAGCGCCACGATCGCGGCGATCACCACCATCAGGATGGTGCGGACCGACGCCGGGTCGGCGCGCAGCGCGTCCTCGACGGTCGATCGGGCGGTGATGGTCGCCGCCGAGGCGCCGGAGTCGGCCAGCGCGGCGCGCAGGGCAGGGAGCTGAGCTGCCGGGGCAGCGAGCCAGACCTGGGTCACCGGCTGGGTTCCCGGCGCCTCGCTGCTGACGATCCGGCTGATCGCGGCCCGGTCGACGACGGCGAACGGACCGCTCAGACCCGGCCAGAACGGCGCGACGGCAACGATCCTGCCGACGATCCTGGCGCCGCCGACCGCGACGCTCAGCGTTCCGTCGACCGCGGCGGAGGCGGTACCGAGGTCGACCACCATCGGCAGCGGTTGCTGTTCGGAGCCCACAAACTCGCCGGGCGCGGCCGGCGGGACGACGACCACCCGCTGGTCGCCGATCCGGTAGCGCACGGAGATCCGGTCTGCCGTATCGGTGATCTCGGCATGCGCTGCGGTCCATCCGGTCCAGGTCCAACCGGTGTCCGCGGCGCCGCCCGACGCGGGGGCGGTGGCACTCAGGACAAGGGTGCCGGCGGCCTGCGCCCGGTCGGTGTCGCCTTCGCCGATCCCGTGCTGGCGGTGCATCAGGTGGGCGGCGGATTCGATGACCTCGACTGCGATGACCGTGGCAGGGGAGGGGATCCTGGCGACCAGTTCGGTCACCGACGCGGCGTTGGCGGGCTGGAGTCGGACCGCCCGCTGCGCGCCTCCTGCCAGTTCGATCCACAGGGCGACGTCAACGTCGCTGCTCACCCCGGATGCCGTGAAGCGCACGGTTCCGGCGGCGAGCCTCGGCCGCTGGTCCGTGGTCGTCGAGGTCCGGAGCCGGCCGGCGAGCTCGGCGGCGCCCAGTCCGGTACCGGTCGTGACCGGGAAGTCGTTCATCGCCAGGACGGTGCCGGCGTCGATCCCGACCAGGTTCGTCGAACGGGCCCGCGGGGTGCCGGCCGCGACCGAGATGGCCGTGCTCGTCAGGGGGCCGATGGTCACGTCCGGTGCGGCCGCGCGCAGGGCTCCGACGTCGATCACGTCACCGGGGGTGCTGATCTGGGTGCTCGGGCTGACCCGGAGGTCGAGCGGCACCTGGGCTGCGGCCCGGTCGGCCGCCGACTGCCCGAGGCTCGCGCGGTAGCTCACGGCGAAGACGCCCAGAGCGCAGGCGGCGGCCAGGAAGCCGGCCAGGACCGCCGGGATCAGCGGGCGCCTGGCGCTCGCCCTGCGGGACAGGGCGGCGATCCCGACGGGGCGTGCTCGCCGGGGCCGGAGGCGGTGCAGCCCGGAAGCGATCCTGGGGAGCAACGGAACGACCCGGGATGCCAGCAGGCCGGCGAGCAGGACGACCGCCAGGAACGGGGTACTGCCGGTCAGCGTGATGACGTCGGTCAGATCTGCCAGCACGATGCCGAGCAGCAGCACCGTCACCGTGTCGATCACCAGCTGACTGCTGCGCGCCACCCGGTCGGGCAGCGCGCTGACCAGCGCCGTCAGCCCGAGCGCGGCGAGCGACAGTGCTGCCACCGTCCCGAGGGCCGGTCCCGTCACCTCCAGAGCCCTCCCGAGCGCCGGGGCGAAGGTGCCACCGAGCACTCCGTGGAGCCGACCGGCGACGACGAGGACACCGCTGGCGACACCGACGAGGGCGCCCAGCAGGATCGCCGGGATCGGCTGCAGCACAGCAAGAACGACGCAGCACCAGGACGGAGCACCGCGCGCTCGCAGCACCCCGCACACCCACCTCGTCCGTCGCCGGACCCCCACCGCCACCACCGCGCAGAACGCGAGTTGCAGGGCGCCCACTCCGGAGCCGAGGGCCGCGAAGCGCGCGCCGGCGCCCGCGCTGCGGGCGACGGCAGCATCGGCGACGTCGGCCGGCCAGCGAAGGACCACCGGCCCGTACGCCGATCCGAAGTCGCCGACCATCCGGTCGAGGGCGTCCTGGGTGGCCGAGGCGCCACGGTCCGCGACCGCGGCTCCGGAGACGGTCGCGATCCAGCCGGCGGTCCTGCCGTAGCCGGTCAGGGCGGCGAGCTCGGTGATCGCGGTCGGGTCTGCACCCAGCAGCAACGGGACCGACGGCGTCACCAGGCCGCCCTCGACGAGCCGGCGGTCCGTCAGCGCGGCGGTCCCGGTGACGACGACGCCGAATGCCCTTGGCGCAGCGGCGATCTCCGCCGGACCGAGTGCGACACCGCCGGCAGCCTGTACGGCCAGCACCTCACACCGGGTCGAGCTGCACGACGTCGGCAGCCGGCCGGTCAGCAGCCGCACGGTGTCCGGCAGCGGCTCCACCGCGCCGAGGGTGACGTCGGTACCGGACACCGAGAGCAGCCGGAAGGTGAGAGTGCGCTTGACGGATTCGAATCCGGCGGCCTCGAAACCGCCGCGCACCACTGCATCTGCGCCGGCGATGTGACCCGTGTCGATCGGGACCGAGGTGACTGCGAGCGCGGTCCGCTGGGCGGTGTCGAGTCCGTCCACGGCTTGCTGCACACCGGCGATCCTGGTCTCCAGCTGCATCCCCGCGGCCAACACGGTGAGCGCGGTGGCCGGAACCAGCCCGAGGGCGAGCAGCAACCACAGGGCCGCGCGGAAGCGCAGCCCTCCGAGGGCGAGCGGCGCGGTGGTCAGCAACGCACTCAGGACGGATCTCCCTCCCGGTCGACACCGCTGCTGCCCCGGGACCGGACCGCCGCCGGTCCGATCTGAGCCGGACCCGGCAGGGGACCGAGCTGGGCTTCCGGCGGCGGTGTCCCAGCCGATGTCGGTGCAACGCTACTCGACCGTCGACGCGGTGGGCGGAGATAGAGCAACGTCACCGCGAGGATCAGCAGGCCGCTGCCGACAGCCGTGCCTGCGGTGACCGCCTCGTGCAGCAGCGCAACGGCCAGGGCCGCAGCAGTGATGGGTTCCCACAGCGTCAACACCGCTGCCGTACTGCTGGGTACCGTTCGCAGCCCGGCGTTGAATGCGGCATAGGCCGCGGCGGTCGTGATGACCCCGATGTACACCAGGCCGACGACGGAGATCCCACTGAGACCGGCCGATGTTCCCGGGAACAGGTGGTGGCTGAAGGCCCAGGGCGCCAACGTCATCGCCCCGGAGATCGACATGGCGGTCGTCATGGCTCTGGCCGGGACGGCGTCCGCCATCGATTCGCAGAGCAGCGTGACCGCTGCGTAGACCGTGCCGGATCCGATGGCGGCGAGCAGTCCCCAACCGGGTGCCGTCCCCACGGCGCTCGTTCCGCTGGTGCCGATCAGCCCGAGACCGGCCAGTGCCAGCACGACGACCACCGATTTCCGGATGGTTGGCCGGCGTCGATCGCGGACCGACTCCCAGATCGCCGTGAGTACGGGGGCGATGCCGAGGCTCACCATGGTGGCAACGGTGACGCCGGTCCACAGCACGGACAGGAAGTACAGGCCCTGGTAGGCGGCGAGTCCTACGCCGGCGAGCGGCACCTTCACCGGGAACCGACGCACCGCGCCCAGCAGCACCGGCAGGGTGCGGACGGAGAACAGCACCATCACGACCGCGGAGACGAGCAACCGCCAGAAGCCGATCGTCAGCGCGTCCATCCCGGTGGCGGCGTTGACCCAGTGCACGACGATCCCAGTGGTGCCCCACAGCACTCCGGCGAGGGTGATGAGCAGCAGGCCGCGGCGCGCCCGGGTCTGCGTGGTCATGCCGGGAGCGTAACCAGGCCGAGCGACGCAGTCGTACTCAGTTCTTCGCCTTCGGTTCCGAACCTCCGGCCGGAGCTCGGAGTCGGATGCGCGGGGCCCTCAGCGGTCCGTGCTGTCCGTGAGCATGCCGCGGTGCAGCCGGCCGAACACCACCCGGTGGGCCGGCGCGATCACGTTCCAGTAGAGGTGGCCGCTGAGACCGCTGGGCCGGAACGTGGAGATCTGGGTCAGCCGAGTGGTGCCTGCCGCATCGGCGTTCTCGGGATCGGCGGCGTCGGGTGCATCGGTGGAGACCTCGAACCGCAGCCATGCAGTGCCGGGCAGCTTGGTGCGGGCGCGGAGGGTGAGCGAGTGCGGCGCATCCACGGCCTCGACCACCCAGTTGTCGACATCGTCGCCGACCTGCAGCTCACGGTTCGGCCGACCGCGATCCATCCCTGGCCCGCCGATCACCTTGTCCAACGCCCCGCGCATCTGCCAGAGCGCATCCGTTCCGTACCAACCGGTGTCGCCGCCGATGGCAGCGACGGATCCCCACACATCTGCGGGGCTGCGGGTGGTGATCGACGACCGGCGGTCGGTGTAGTGCGGCTCACCGACCCAGTCCGGATCGCCGGCCACCGCACGCGCCGGGTCGAGCTGGTCGGGGGAGGGGGAGTCCGGGTCGTCCATGGTGCCGACATCGGCGAGTGCGGCCTGCACCGACTGCTCGAAGTCCAGCAGCGGCTCCACTTCGGGAACCAGCTCCCGGATGTCGTCCTCCCGGCACACGACCTCGTGGACGAGGCTGTCCACCAACGGTTTCGCCAGACCTGCCGGTACCGGAGTGACCAGGCCGACCCAGTGTCCCGCCAGCTTCGGCGTCAGCACCGGCACCGTGACGATCAGCCGGCGGCGCAGTCCGGCGAGCTTCGCGAAACGTTGGATCATCTCGTCGTAGGTGAGCACCTCCGGGCCGCCGATGTCCAGGGTGCGGTTGAGGTCTGCCGGCAGACCTGCCGCGCCGACCAGGTAGTGCAGCACGTCGCGGACGGCGATCGGCTGGATCCTGTTGCGCAGCCAGCGCGGGGCGACCATGGCCGGCAGGCGCTCGGTGAGGTGCCGCAGCATCTCGAAGGACGCCGACCCCGTGCCGACGATCACTGCCGCCTGCAGGACCGCCGCGGGGACCGCGCCGTCGAGCAGGATCTGGCCGACCTCGACGCGGGAGGCGAGATGGTCCGAGAGCTTCTCCCCGGCAGGGTGCAACCCACCGAGATAGACGATTCGGGCGACGTCCTGCGCGGCCGCAGCATCGGAGAAGCGTTGCGCCAGTTCGCGATCCCGCTGTTGGAAGTCGCCCTTTCCGTCCATCGAGTGCAGCAGGTAGTAGGCCACCCGCACGCCGTCGAGTGCCCGGAGCAGGTCTCCGTGATCGGTGGCGTCACCCTCGATGACCTCGACGTCGGCCAGCCACGGGCGGTCCTTCAGCTTGTCGGCCGAGCGGCTCAACACCCGGACGCGGTGGCCCGCCTCGAGCAGCTCGGGCACCAGGCGGGTACCGATGTAGCCGGTCGCGCCGGTCACCAACATGAGTGATGGTGTGTCCATGGGGTTCCGTTCTGTAGGAGTGGGCGCTGTCGGTCCGGTCATCCGAGGACGGCCGGGAGGGCCAGCAGCATCCCGGCGGACCAGATGCAGTGGGTGAGCACCGAGGCGAGGATGCCGTCGGTGAGGTACCGCAGCGTGCCCGTCAGCGCGCCCAGGACCAGGGCCGCGAAGACGAGCATCCAGTTGCCGGTGGCGACCGTCGTCAGCGTGTAGATCAGCGTGCTGAAGACGATCGGGTGCCGCCCTCGCAGGACGTCGTACAGCGCGCCGCGGAAGAAGAGCTCTTCGCTGGCGCCGGCCACCAGGGTCAGGGTGACCACCCCGAACAGACCGGCATTGCGGTGATCGAGCACGGAGCGCACCAGCTCGCGCAGTGACGGAATGGTGGTGACGATCAGTGCTCCGACGACGAACACGACGATCACCGACAGTCCTGCAACCACTCCCAGCACCGCCGGCAGCGCGATCCGGCCGGGGACCCGGGATGCTGGATGCCCCATCTTCGGGCGGCCCGTCAGAAACGCCCCGATCGTCCACACCGCGGCGAGCAGCACGGTGGCGAGCAGGAAGGTGCGGTCGCCCGGTTCGATCGTGATCAACCAGGCCAGGATGCCGGCCCCGACGATCAGCGTCGCGATCACGATGGTCACCTGGCGGGTGGTCGGGCGCGGGACGGCGCGGGTCTCGCCCGTCGGCTCCGTCATCGCTGGGTCCATACCTGAGCCCGTACCCGGTCCGGGAGCTCCCACACGCTCGAACGGCGCAGCGCTGGTGTGACCCCGCTGACGTGCGCAATCGGCATGCTCAACGCGCCACCGGTGCAGGCCGGAAGAACCCGGTCAGTCGAGCGGTGCAGATCCGTCTGCCCTGCTCGTCGCTGATGACGATCTCGAAAGTGCCCATCGACCGGCCCACGTGCAGCGGGACACTGACCCCGGTGACCACGCCCTCGGTGGCCGAGCGATGGTGCGTGCAGCTCAGTTCGGTGCCGACGGCGATCGTGTCGTCAGGCACCAGCAGCGCGGCGTGGAAGGACCCCAGGGACTCCGCCAGTGCACCGTTGGCCCCACCGTGCAGCAGCCCGAACGGTTGCCGGTTCCCGACGACCGGCATCGTGCCGACGACCCGCTCGGGTGTGTACTCGGTGATGCGGATGCCCATCGACGTCGCCAGTTCGCCGCCCATCCGGTTGACCGCCGCGAGCACCGCCTCGGTGTCCCCTGCCTGCTGGGCGGTCCGCAGCTGAGCCATCGCCGAGATCGTGGTCGCCAGGCTCCAGGGGTCGGCCGACCCTGTCGGTTCCGTCGTCCCAGGCCGGGTCATGCGGTGTCCTTCATGGTCCGGGTCTCTCTTCTCGTCGGTCAGGGCTGTCGGACTCTGAATCTAGACTCGCGGGGTGACCGTAAGCACCGAGCAGACCAGCGCGCCCACCACCCCTCCAGTCACCGCGGACGGAGAACGGCCCACCCTGCTGCTGATGGACGGCCACTCGCTGGCCTACCGCGCCTTCTACGCGCTGCCGGTGCAGAACTTCTCCACCACCACCGGCCAGCCGACCAACGCGGTGTACGGCTTCACCTCCATGTTGATCAACCTGCTGCGGGATGAGCGACCGACCCATGTGGCCGTCGCGTTCGATCTGTCGCGGAAGACCTGGCGCAGCGAGGAGTTCGCCGCCTACAAGGCGAACCGGTCGGCGTCCCCGGACGATTTCCGCGGTCAGGTCGACCTGATCCGTGAGGTGCTGGCCGCGATGCGGATCCCGACGCTGCAGGCCGAGAACTACGAGGCGGACGACGTCATCGCCACACTGACGGTGCGGGCAGTGGAGGAGGGCATGGCGGTACGCATCTGTACCGGCGACCGCGACGCCCTGCAGTTGGTCAACGACCAGGTCACCGTGCTCTACCCCAAGAAGGGTGTCTCCGAGCTCACCCGGTTCACCCCGGAAGAGGTCCAGGCGAAGTACGACCTCACCCCGGCCCAGTACCCCGACTTCGCGGCGCTGCGCGGCGATCCCTCCGACAACCTGCCGGGAATCCCCGGCGTCGGCGAGAAGACCGCCGCCAAGTGGATCCGGGAGTTCGGCTCGCTGGCCGACCTCGTCGACCGGGTCGATCAGGTGGGCGGCAAGGTCGGGGATGCGTTGCGGGACAACCTGGCCGGCGTGCTGCAGAACCGCAGGCTCACCGAGCTCGTCAAGGACGTCGCGCTCGAGGCCGATCCTCGCGAGGACCTGGTGGCACAGCCCTACGACCGCGAGGCTGTGCACGCGATCTTCGACAACCTGCAGTTCCGGGTGCTCCGCGAACGACTGCTGGACATCTTCGAGCAGGCCGACGAGACCTCGGTCGAGGGCGGGTTCGACGTCGAGGGCGGCAAGCTGGCCCCCGGTGAGGTCCGGTCCTGGTTGGACACCCACGGTGCCACCGGGCGGATCGGGATGGTTGTCCGCGGCGCGTTCGGTGCCGGTGCGGGCGACGTCCACCTGCTCGCCTTCGCTGCGCCCGACGGCGAGGCCTGCATTGTCGACGTCACCGAGATCGATCCGGACGACGACGCGGCGATCGCCGAGTTCCTGGCCGATCCGGAGCGGCCGAAGGTCGGCCACGACCTCAAGCCGGCGATCAACGCCCTCCTCGCCCGCGGCTGGAGCGTCGACGGGATCGCCTGCGACACGGCCCTCGCGGCCTACCTGGCCCTGCCAGGTCAGCGCTCGTTCGACCTCGGTGACCTGGTCCAGCGCTACCTGCACCGGACGTTGCAGGCCGGGTCGGGCGACGAATCCGGTCAGCTGATGCTGGACGTCGAGGTGGAGGACACCTCGCATCTTGCGGTGATGATCGAGGCCCGAGCGGTGCTCGACCTTGCCGAGGTGCTGGCCTCACAGCTGGCCGCCGGGAGTCAGCTGGAGCTGCTGAACGACATCGAGCTGCCGGTCATGACGATCCTCGGGCAGATGGAGCGCAGCGGCATCGCCGTGGACGCAGAGCTGTTGGCGGAGTTGCACTCCCAGTTCTCCGCCGAGGTCAACGCCGCGGCACTCCGGGCCTACGAGGTGATCGGCAAGGAGGTCAACCTCGGGTCACCGAAGCAACTGCAGGTGATCCTCTTCGACGAGCTCGAGATGCCGAAGACCAAGCGCACCAAGACCGGGTACACCACTGATGCCGATGCGCTGCAGTCCCTGCACGAACGCACCGGGCATCCGTTCCTGGAGCACCTGCTGCGGCACCGGGACGTGATGAAGCTCCGGACGACGATCGAGGGGCTGCAGAAGTCGGTGTCCGCCGACGGTCGGATCCACACCACCTACCTGCAGAACATCGCCGCCACCGGTCGACTGTCGTCCACCGAACCCAACCTGCAGAACATCCCGGTCCGTACGGACGAGGGCCGGCAGATCCGCCGGGTGTTCGTGCCTGGTCAGGGTTTCGACGTGCTGCTCACCGCCGACTACTCGCAGATCGAGATGCGCATCATGGCGCACCTGTCCCACGACGCCGGGCTGATCGAGGCGTTCCGCTCGGGCGAGGATCTGCACACGTTCGTCGCCTCCCGCGCGCTCGGTGTGCCGCTCGAGGAGGTCACCGGGGAGATGCGTCGCCGGATCAAGGCGATGACGTACGGTCTGGCCTACGGCTTGTCGGCGTTCGGTCTGTCCGGGCAGTTGAAGATCCCGGTCGAGGAGGCGAAGGAGCAGATGGATGCCTACTTCACCCGATTCGGTGGGGTCCGCGACTACCTGCGCAGGTCTGTCGACCAGGCCCGCATCGACGGTTACACCGAGACGCTGTTCGGCCGCCGCCGGTATCTGCCCGATCTGACCAGCGACATCCGTCAACGCCGTGAGCTGGCCGAGCGGGTGGCGCTCAACTCGCCGATCCAGGGCACGGCCGCCGACATCATCAAGGTGGCCATGATCCGGGTCCAGCGGCGGCTCGCCGACGAGGGGCTGAAGTCCCGGTTGCTGCTGCAGGTGCACGACGAACTGGTCTGCGAGGTGCCGACAGCGGAGATCGGCGCGGTGACCGCGGTGCTCCGGGAGGAGATGGCCGGGGCCTACGCCCTGGATGTGGCGATGGACGTCTCGGTCGGCGTGGGTGCCGACTGGGACGCCGCCGCCCACTGACGCGAGCGAGCGATGCAGATTCCGAAGGCGATCCAGGAGGGTGTGCGGGACGGCCGGGTCAGTCTGGCTTTCCGGCGATGGGACCTGCCGCGGGTCCGGGTCGGCGGCACCCAGCTGACAGCCGTCGGGCTGGTCCGGTTCGACACCGTTGATCGGGTCGACGACCCGGCCGTGCTCACCGAGGACGACGCGACGGCCGCCGGGATCAAGGATTTGGCTGAGTTGCTGCGCCGTCTGGAACCACGCGACGGGGCCGCACCTCGCAGCCCGCGGGGGAGCGCCGGCGGAGCCCACGTCTACCGCATCGGCCTGTCGTTGGCGGGCGAGGATCCGAGAGTCGCCCTGCGGCAGAAGATCCCGCGTGGTGCCGCGCTGGCCGAGCTGCAGCGGGCGGTTGCGTCCCTGGACGCGGGGAAGCGTACCGGGCCGTGGATGCACCGGATCCTGCTCTGGATCCGGGACAACCCGGGCGTGGTGTCGACCGAGCTCGCCGCCCTGCTGCAGCGGGAGCTGCTGCCGATGAAGGCCGACATCCGCAAGCTCAAAGCACTCGGCCTGACCGAGAGCCTGACCGTCGGCTACCGACTCTCGCCCCGCGGCGAGTCCTACCTCCGCCGCACCTGAGCCACGGTGATCGAGCGACCCCTCGGTGATCGAGCAGCGACGAACGAGCGTGACGAGATCCCGTTGTGCCGCAGATGTTCTCACCGAAGGTGATCGAGCAGCGAGGAACGAGCGTGTCGAGATCTCGTTGTGGATCTGTCGGGGTCTCGACGCAGTCGTTCCTCCCTTGCTCGACCACCTGAGGTCTGACCGGGTCCACCGGCGGAAACCTGGTTGATCGTGCGACCGAGGGACGGGGGAGTCGAGATCCCGTGGTGTCGCAGATGTTCTGACCGAAGGTGATCGAGCAGCGAGGAACGAGCGTGTCGAGATCTCGTTGTGGATCTGTCGGGGTCTCGACGCGGTCGTTCCTCCCTTGCTCGACCACCTGAGGTCTGACCGGGTCCACCGGCGGAAACCTGGTTGATCGTGCAACCGAGGGACGAGGGAGTCGAGATCTCGTGGTGTCGCAGATGTTCTGACCGAAGGTGATCGAGCAGCGAGGAACGAGCGTGTCGAGATCTCGTTGTGGATCTGTCGGGGTCTCGACGCGGTCGTTCCTCCCTTGCTCGACCACCTGAGGTCTGACTTGGTCCACCGGCGGAAACCTTGTTGATCGTGCGACCGAGGGACGAGGGAGTCCAGATCTCGTTGTGGACGACCAAGACGCCGGAGCGACCGGATCTGGCACTCTCCTGCAATGCCTTGCGTCTACATCCTGCAGTGCTCGGACGGCAGCCTCTATGTGGGCAGCACGACGTCGATGGACCTGCGGCTCGCCCAGCACAACGACGGGACGGGTGCTGTGTACACGCGCAGCCGCCGACCCGTCACCCTGCTCTGGCGGGAGGACTACGAGAACGTCGCCGACGCGTTCGCGATGGAGAAGCGCATACAGAACTGGAGCAGGGCAAAACGGCAGGCACTCATCAATGGTGATTTTGATGAACTCCAACGCCTCTCGCGTTCGACGGCCAAGCGCCGTCGACTGCGGGACAGCGACTGACGAGCTGTCGAGATCCCCTGGTGCCGCGGTTCGTCGGGGATATGTAGGGGTCTCGACGCGGTCGTTCCTGCCTTGCTCGACCACCTGATTCACGGTGATCGAGCGACCGAGGAACGAGGGAGTCGAGATCCCGTTGTGGATCTGTCGGGGTCTCGACGCGGTCGTTCCTCCCGTGCTCGACCCCCTGAGGTCTGACCGGCTCGGCTGACGGCGCTGGAGATTGTCAGCGGCGCTGCAGTTCGTGGGCCAGTGCGTCGAGCTCGGCGCCGCCGGCCATCTGCCGGGTCAGCTCGTCGATGGTGGTGTCCTGCTTGGCGTACTCGCCGAGGCTGCGGCCGCGGGACAGCAGCAGGAAGCGATCGCCGATCGGGAACGCGTGGTGCGGATTGTGGGTGATGAACACGACGCCCAGGCCGCGGTCCCTGGCCTGCGCGATGTAGCGCAACACCACTCCGGCCTGCTTCACGCCGAGAGCGGCGGTCGGCTCGTCGAGGATCAACACCCTCGCCCCGAAGTAGACCGCCCTGGCGATGGCCACCGACTGCCGCTCACCACCGGAGAGCGTGCCGATCGGCTGATCGACGCTGCGCAGATCGATGCCCATCTTGGCCAGCTCGGACCGGGTGGTGTGCTTCATGAACGCGACGTCGAGCCGCCGGATCGGCGCTACCCCGCGGCGCGGTTCGGAGCCGAGGAAGAAGTTCCGCCAGATCGGCATCAGCGGGACCACCGCCAGATCCTGGTACACCGTGGCGATGCCGGCGCTCAGCGCCTCCCGTGGACTGCTCAGTGTGCGGACGTCGCCGTCGATGCGCAACGTGCCCTGGGAGTGCTGGTGGACGCCCGCGAAGATCTTGATCAGCGTCGACTTGCCGGCTCCGTTGTCGCCGAGCACGCAGGTGACCTCGGCTGCCCTGACGGTGGTCGAGACGTCCTGCAGCGCGAGCACCGTGCCGTAGGTCTTGCCGAGCCCAACAGCCTCGAGGATCACCTGATGCGCAGCCGGCAGGGCCGGGGCGTTCGCCGCAGGACCGGTCACGGTCGGATCGAGCTCCGGCGCGCCGACGTCCTCGGTCAGCTCACGTTCTCCTTCCGGGATGGTCATTTTCGAGCCTCCACCCGTCGTCGCAACCAGTTGTTGACCAGCACTGCGCCCAGCAGCATCACGCCGAGAAAGGCCTTGAGCCAGTCGTTGTCCCACTGCGCGAACACGATGCCCTGGTAGGTCATGCCATAGATCAGCGCACCGAGCGCGGCGCCGATCGCCGACCCGAACCCGCCGGTCAGCAGGCAGCCGCCGACCACCGCGCAGATGATGTAGATGAACTCCTGGCCGACACCGGTGGATGCCTGCACGGTGCTGGTCTTGAACAGCTGCAGCATGCCGACCAGCCAACCCGCCGCCGCGGTCGTCATGAACAACCCGACCTTCGTCCGGAGCACCGGGACACCGACCTGCCGGGCGGAGTTCTCATCGCCGCCGACGGCGAAGATCCAGTTGCCCGCCCGGGTGCGCAACAGCACCCAGGTGGCGACCGCTGTCACCACCACCCACCAGATCACCGAGATCTGCAGGGTGAAGTCGCCGAACGCGGTCGACGAGCCGAAGGGCCACCGCAGGTCGTAGAAGCCTGGGACGTCGGCGAATCCCTGGACGGACACCTGGCCGGTGATCGCCTTCGTGCCGGCCAGGTTCACCCCCTGCAGGACGAAGAACGTCCCCAGGGTCACGATGAAGCTCGGCAGCTTGGTGCGCACCACCAGCCATCCGTTCAGGGCGCCGATACCGAGCGCGATCACCAGCGCGACGACCACCGACAGCCAGATGTTGAGCTGCCACTGGGTGGTCAACACACCGACGACAAGTCCGGAGGTGCCGACCATGGTGCCCGCCGACAGGTCGAACTCGCCGCCGATCATCAACAGTGAGACGGCAACCGCCATGATGCCGAACTGAGCCGACGACTCCAGCCAGGTCGACGCCCCGGCGGGAGACAGGAACGCATCGGTGCGGATGCTGAAGAACCCGAAGATGATCAAGGCCGCGACCGCCGCACCCACCTCAGGCCGGCGCAGCATCCGCACTCCGACGGCGTCACGGCCGGTGCGGTCGTCATCGACCGTCCGGCCCGTCGCCGGCGGATCCGACCTGCCGAGAGCGGAATCGGTGCGTGAGGAAGGCACGGTTGCTACCGGGTTCCGGCTGCAGCGAACTGCTTGACCTGCGCGGCATTGTCCTTGGTCACGAAGCCGGGCCCGGAGTAGACCGGCTGCCCGCCACCGACGTCGTTGCCGTTGCGGACCTTCAGCGCGAAGAAGACCACCGGCAGATAGCCCTGCAGATAGGGCTGCTGGTCGACAGCGAACAGGATCTGGCCGCCGATCACCGCGTCCAGCACGTCGGTGGAGACGTCGAAAGTGGCGATCTTGGCGGTGCTCTTGGCCTCGCCGACGGCGGCGACCGCGGCCTTGCCGATCACCGGATTGAGCGTCAGCACGGCGTCGATGCTCTTGTCGGCCAGCAGCTTCGACTTGATCGTGTTCTGCGCGTCGGCGGCGTTGCTGACATCGACCTGGAGGTTCTCGACCGACCCGAAGGTCTTGGCAGCGCCCGCGCAGCGCTGCTCGAGCCCGACGTTGCCGGCCTCGTGGATCACGCAGAGCATCTTCGTCCCGCCGAGTTCCTTGAACTTGCTGCCGGCACCCTCGCCGGCGAGCTCCTCGCTCTGCCCGACGTGGGTGATGGCGCCGAATGCCTTGGACTGCTCGAGACCGGAGTTGATGGTGATCACCGGAATGTTCTTGGCCGTGGCCCGCGCGATGGCGTCCTTGACGCCGTCCGGGTTGGCCATCGACACCGCGATCCCTTGCACGCCCTGGGCGATCGCGTTGTCGATCAGCTGGCTCTGCTTGGCCGGGTCGGGGTCACCGGCGTAGGTGACGGTGACGTTCTCCTGCTTGCCGGCCGCCTCGGCTCCGGACTTCACCACGTCCCAGAAACTGTCACCGGGAGCGGCGTGGGTGATGACGGCGACGGTGATGGCCGAGGCTGCAGGGGCGGGGTTGCCCGAGCCGGAACTCCCGGCGGGGGCGGTGGTGCTGGATGCCGCGGGCGCGCCGTTGCTGCAGCCGGCGACGAGGGTGACAGCGACTGCTGCGGCGAGGATGCCGAACCTACGGAACTTCATCGTTCCTCCTGGGGTGGTGCACGGGGTGGATGGGTGGGTGACGGTCTGGTCAGGACGGCGTGGTGTCAGAGCGGTCGTCGATCGAGGGAGCGCTGACGAAGGGGGCAACGAACTGCCGCTGTGCACACCGAGCGTGATCGTAGTCACGTCGGGCAGTTGCTGTCTCCGGCAGGGTTGATGTCGCGGCCACCGGGACGTCCCACCAGGCTTCGCTGGACGGGCTGCCGGTGGCGAGCCCGCACTCGACGTACACCACGGTGGTCCGTTCGGAGGCCAACGCCTGCTGGAGCGCCGGGCCGAACTCGGCCGCGGTGGAGGCCCGCAGCACGTCGGCTCCGAGGCTGGCTGCATTGGCGGCCAGATCGACCGGCAGGGTCCCGCCCGACAGCGTTCCGGTGGCCTCGTCCCGGAAGCGGTAGTTCGTGCCGAACCGCGGCGCACCAACGGTTTCCGACAGTGCCCCGATCGAGGCGTAGCCATGGTTCTGCACCAGGACGATCACCAGTTTGATGCCCTCCTGAACGGCAGTCACGATCTCCGTCGACAGCATCAGGTACGACCCGTCGCCGACCATCACCACCACTTGACGGTCGGGTTCGGCCATCTTGACGCCGAGGCCGCCGGCGATCTCGTATCCCATGCACGAGAAGCCGTACTCCACGTGGTAGCCCAGGCTGTCCCGGGTGCGCCACATCTTGTGCAGATCGCCCGGCATCGAGCCGGCAGCGCACACCACCACGTCGGCCGGACCGGTGAGCTCGTTGACCAGCCCGATCACCTGGGACTGGCCGAGCGGGGCCGACGGATCCGCGACGGCGTAGGCCGCGGCCACCGTCGCGTCCCAGTCCGCGGCCAGGGCCCGGTCCTCGCCGCTGAGCGCTGCGTCGACCGAGAACCCCTGCAGCGCAGCGGACAGGGCGAGCACCGCCTCGCGCGCATCGGCCGTCACCGCGAGTCCGGACAGCTTGTGCGCATCCGGGACGCAGGTGTTGATGTTGACGAAGGCGACGTCGTCCGCGGCGAACACGGTCTGCGACGCTGTGGTGAAGTCACTCCACCGGGTGCCGACGCCGATCACCAGATCTGCGGCAGCAGCAACGGAGTTGGCTGCGGTGGTCCCGGTGGCGCCGAGCGCTCCCAACGCCCGCGGATGGTCGTAGGGCAGCGAGCCCTTGCCCGCCTGCGTCTCCGCGACGGGGATCCCGGTGGCGTCCGCGAACGCTCGCAGAGCATCCTCGGCAGCGGAGTGGTGCACCCCGCCGCCCGCGACGAGCAACGGCCGCCGCGCCGCGCGGATCGCCTGCGCCGCAGCGACGATCGCCCGGTGTTCGGGCGGTCGGCGGTCGAGGTGCCAGGTGCGCTCGGCGAACAGCTCCACCGGCCAGTCGTGCGCCTCGGCCTGGACGTCCTGCGGCAGGGCGATGGTCACGGCCCCGGTGTCGGCCGGATCGGTGAGCGCCCGCATCGCGCCGAGCAGGATGGACGGCAGCTGCTCCGCACGCCAGACCCGGTCGAAGAAGACCGACACCGGGCGCAGACAGTCGTTCACCGAGATGTCGTGCCCACGCTGGGATTCAAGCTGTTGCAGCACCGTTCCCGAGGCGCGGGTGGCGAAGACATCACCCGGCAGCAGCAGCACCGGCAGCCGGTTGACGGTGGCCAGGGCGGCTCCCGTCACCAGGTTCGTCGCCCCCGGTCCGACTGACGTGGTGCACGCCATCATCTGGGTGCGCCGGCGGGTGCGGGCGTAGGCGACCGCGGTGTGCACCATCGACTGCTCGTTGCGGCACTGGCGGTAGGGCAGCACTCCCGGGTGCAGCTGCTCGTCCTGCCAGAGCGCCTGACCGAGACCGGCGATGTTGCCGTGCCCGAAGATCCCGAACACCGAGGTGATCAGCCGCTGCCGCTCACCGTCACGTTCGGAGTACTGGACGCCGAGGAACTTCACGATGGCCTGCGCGACGGTCAGCCGCTCCGTCGCGGTAGCGGCCGGGGTGGCGGTCATCGGGTCCCTCCGAAGGGCAGTCGCGGATCGACCGTCTCGTGCTCCCAGCGACTGCGTACCCAGCCGTGCGCCGGGTCGTCGGTGATCAGCCAGGCGCGCTCCGGTCCGGGTCCGGCCATCACGTTCAGGTAGTACAGGTCGTACCCGGGGGGCGCGGTCGACGGTCCGTGCCAACCGTGCGGGATCAACACCACGTCGCCGGTGCGGATCTCGGCGAGCACGTCGAACGGTCGGTCGTCTGTGCCGTAGACCCGCTGGTAGCCGATCGCTGCGGCGCTCTGCGGCGCTCCGTCGACGGCGGCGAGTTCGTAGTAGTAGATCTCCTCGAGCTCGCTCTCGACACCCGGGAGGTGTTCGTCGTGCTTGTGCGGTGGCCAGGACGACCAGTTGCCGGCGGGGGTGAGCACCTCACAGGCGATGATGGACGCCGCCTGCAGGGTCGCCGGCGTGCCGAAGTTGCGCACCTCGCGGGAGGCGACACCGGTGCCGCGCATCTCGACCGGAACGTCGTCGGCGTCGATCCGATGCGGCTCGGGGACGGCCCGGCCGGCCGGGACGACCGCGAACGGTACAGCGATCCGGGCGGGTTTGTCGGCGGTCATCCGGACCCGGGATCCCGGTGGGGCGTAGACGATGTCGGTCGCTCCGGCGAACACGTCGGCGCGGCCCTGCAGGGTCCACTCCAACGCGTCGACGGAGACGGTGCAGCCCCCGCTGAGCGGCACCACCAGGTACTCCCGATCGTCGGTGTCGAGTTCCCTGGATTCACCGGCGGCCAGGTCTGCCACCAGCAGACCCGTGTGGTGCCAGTCGGCGCCGTCGGGCTCGATCCTGGTCTGCCAGCCGTCGCCCGCGGTGCTGCCGGCCGGTCGGACCCACCGGCCCTGGCTCTGTGTCGTCATGCCGTCCTCCCGTTGGTGGTTCCGTGGACCAGCCCGGCGGCGACGTCGACGGCTGCGCCGACATCGCCGTCTGGTGGATAGAGCAGTGCCCGTCCGACGATCAGGCCGCGGACCGGATCGATCGCCAGTGCGGCGCCCCACGCGGCGTAGGTCTGCTCCGGGGAGGTGGTCGGATCGCCGCCGAGCAGCAGGGTCGGCAGGGTCGTGGACGCCATCACCCGCTCCAGCTCCGGCACCACCGGCAACTTCAGCCAGGTGTGCGCGCTGGTGTCGCCCAGCCCGGAGGCGATCTGCACGGAGCGGATCACGTGGTCGGCGTCCAGCAGGTTGACCACCGCGCCATCCCGGCGGGTACTCCAGAACGGCTCCAGCATGGCCATCTTGTCGCGTGCTGCCAGGTCACCAACCGCGACCGCACAGCTCTGCAGCGTCGACAGGGTGCCGACATCAGCGGGGTCGATGCGCAGCAGCATCTTGCCGCCGTCGAGTCCGGCTGCCTCGATCGCGGCGGCGGTGTACCCGGTCATCCGGTCGTCCAGCTCGAAGGACGCTCCCTGCAAGCCGCCGCGGTTCATCGATCCGAGCACGATCTTGCCGTCGAGGGCACCGGCCATCAGCAGATCGTCCAGGATGTCGGCGGTACCCAGCACTCCGTCGACACCAGGTCGCGTGAGGGCGATCATCAAGCGCTGCAACAGATCTCCGCGGTCGGCCATCGCCATCGGGTCGCCGCCGACGCCGAGTGCGTTGCGCGCACCGTGGTCGGCGGCGACGATCAGCAGCCGATCGTCCGCCGGTAGCGAGCCGGCGGTGCGCGCCCCCCAGGTCTCCCGGATCGCTCCCGGGGTGCGCAGCCGGGTGCGGGTCAGCGCGGTGACGTCCAGTGTCGGGATCGATCGCGGAGCACTCACCGGCTCACCACCATGGATCCCGCGGTCAGACATTGCTCGACCTCGTCGGTGGTGGGCATCGCGGACGAACACTCGAGGCGAGCCGCGACGATGGCGCCGGCCACGTTCGCGAACCGGAGCATCGGCTCCAGCTCCCAGCCCTGCAGCAGCCCGGCACAGATGGCACCGCCGAAGGCGTCGCCGGCCCCGAGGCCGTTGACCACCTCGACCGGGAACGGCGGCACCGTGACGCGTCCGTCGGCGGTCGCGCCCAACACCCCGTCCGGACCGCGTTTGACGATGGCCAGCTCCACCCCGCGCTCGAGCAGCGCGTCGGCAGCCCGGTCCGGATCGGTCTCACCGACGGCGATCTCGCACTCCTGCTGATTGCCGATCGCAACGGTGACATGGCCCAGGGCTGCTGCCACCTGGACGCGGGCTTGCTCGGGCTCGGCCCAGAACATCGGCCGGTAGTCCAGATCGAGCACAGTGAGTGGCCGCCGACCACGGTGCTCCCAGGCAGCGAAATGCGCTGCGCGACTGGGTTCCTCGGACAAGCCGGTGACGGTCGACCAGTAGATCCGGGCGTGCCTGATCGCGGCCGCATCGAGTTCGTCCGGGTGGATCTGCAGGTCGGGCGCGGTCGGCTTGCGGTAGAAGTACAGCGGGAAATCGTCCGGCGGGAAGATCTCGCAGAACGTCACCGGGGTCGGCAGACCCTCGACGGGACTGACGAACCGGTCGTCGACCCCGAACCCCCGCAGCGCCTGGTGGACGTACTCACCGAACGGATCGGCGCCGGTCCTGGTGATGACCGCGGTCCGCAGCCCGTGTCGCGCGGCGGCGACTGCGACGTTGGTCGCGCTGCCGCCCAGGAACTTCCCGAACGTCTGCACCTGCGGCAGGGGAACTCCGATGTCCATCGGGTAGAGGTCCACTCCGACCCGCCCGATCGTCAGGACGTCGAAAGGTGGTGCGGCACTGTCGACAGCGGTCATCGACTGCTCGCGGCAGTCAGGTCGTCGGCGATCTGCGCGAGGTGCGCGAGGCTGCGGCGGACGTCCTCGACCGGACCGCCGGACCCGGGATCGCCCGCCAGGATGGTGTCCTGCTCCAGCACATACCAGCCGGTGTAGCCGCGGGACTCCAGCGCGGAGACGATCCCGGCGATCCCGACGTCTCCGTCACCGAGCGGCCGGTACATGCCGTTGCGAACGGCGTCCGTGTAGCTGACCTCGCCTGCCCGGACCCGCGTGGCCCAGGTGGCGTCGACGTCCTTGAGGTGGGTGTGCGCGATCCGATCGGCGTGCTCGCGCACCAGTTCGGCGGGGTCGGTCCCACCGATCATCAGGTGCCCGGTGTCCAGGCACAGACCGATCGCGGCGCCGTCGAGCACCCGCTGCACGTCGTCGTGGGTCTCGACCATGGTGCCGACGTGCGGGTGCAGTGTCGACAACACGCCCGCCTCGGCGGTGACAGCGGCGATCGCGTCCAGCGAGGTGACCAGTCGCACCCATCCGGCGGCATCGAGCGTCGGTCGCTCGTCGTACCCCTCCCGGCCGGTGGCCGCGGCGAGCACCATGGTGCCGGCGCCTGCGGCGAGGAACCCTTCGAGCTCACGCCGGATCTGGGGGAGCGGATCGTGGTCCGGGTCGTGCAGGATCGCCGGCACGAAGCCGCCGACCGCTGCCAGAGCGTTGGCGCGCAGCACCTCTGCCTTGGCAGCGGGTTCGGTGGGCAGGAATCCGTCCGGACCGAACTCGGTCGCCTTGACGCCCACGTCCCGCATCTGGCGCAGCACGGCGTCGGGTTCGTACTGCCACCCCCAGTCCGGCACCTCGCATACGCCCCAGGAAATGGGCGCGGCGGCGGCCCGGTCGAGAATGCCGGGAGCGGCCTGGGTCATGCGGTGCTCGATGTCATGCGGTGCTCGATGTCATGTGGTGCTCGATTCGGTGTGGGAGGCAGCGTGGTGGGCGACGGTGTGGTGGGTGGTGTGGTGGATGACGGGCCTCAGGCGTCCGGGACGTCGGACAGCAGGACGGTCCGGCCGGAGCGCCGGGACCTGTCGGCAGCTTCGGCGATCCGGAAGGCCTGCAGGCCGTCGCGGGCGGTGCACGGGTTGGCTTCCAGGCCCGCGACGACCCGGGTGAAGGCGGTCAGCTCACTGACGTAGGCGGGCAGGAAGCGCTCCATGAAAGTGGGGTGTGAGGGGCCGACGGGGAAGTCCGTGCCGGGCTCGGCGGAGCGCAGTGCGGTGTGCTGGTCGAGTCCGACGGCGACCGACCCTGCGCTGCCCAGTACTTCCATCCGCACGTCGTACCCGGCGGCGTTGTACCGGGTTCCGATGACCGTGGCCAACGTGCCGTCGTCCAGGGTGAGGATCGCCGCCGCTGAGTCGATGTCGTCGGCGTCGCGGAAGAACTGCTCGCCGCGGTTCGCTCCGACGGCGTGCACGCTGATGACCTCGTGCCCGGTGACGAAGCGGACGGCGTCGAAGTCGTGCACGTTGCAGTCCCGGAAGAACCCACCGGACATCGGGATGTACGCGGCGGGCGGGGGAGCGGCGTCCCCGGTCAACGCATGGAGGTGGTGGACGAACCCGAGCTCGCCCGACGCCACGGCGGCAGCGGCGGCCCGAAATCCGACGTCGAAGCGACGCTGGAATCCGATCTGCACGGTGACCCCGCCCGCCTCAACGTGCCGGACCACCTCGACGGTCCGCTCCAGGGACGCGGCGACCGGCTTCTCGCAGAACGTCGGAATGCCGGCGTCCACCGCGGCGATGATCAGGTCGGCATGGGTCGCCGTGGGGGTGGTGATCACCAGCGCGTCGGGTGCGGCAGCGAGCAGGGCCTCGAAGCTGTCGACGTACTCGGCGCCCAGACCTGCGGCGACCCGAGCACCGTGGTCGGCCACGGCATCGGTGATGAGCACCTGCTCGACCGCGGGAAGGTGCTGCAGGGTGGCTGCGTGGAAGGCGCCGATCCGTCCGGCTCCGGCCAATCCGATGCGCATGCTGATCCTCTTCACTCGTGCGGGACCACGATGGCCCACTGTCGTCCACCGAACCGGACGCTCGGTACCGCTGTCAACACTTTGTCCTGACATGACCATGCGCGGCTGGACGCCTCCGGCGTGTCGGGATGAACGCCCGTCGGGCGTCAGCGTTCGTGCACCAGGACGTCGATCGTGTACTGGTCTGCGCGGTAGGAGTGTGAGCCGAACTCGACCGGCGTGCCGTCGGCGGCATAGGCGGAGCGGGTCATGGTGAGCACCGGTGCGTTGCCGCGCAGCTCGAGCAGCCGGCGCTCCCGCACCGTCGGCACCCGGGCGCCGATGCTCTGCCGGGCAACAGTCGGGCGGATGCCGCGCTCGCGCAGCAGCGTGTACAGCCCGACGGATTCCAGATCCCGGGAACTCGGTGTCGGGTCGGCGACCAGCGCGGCCGGCAGCCAGTTCTGCAGCACCGCCAACGGACTGGCTTCGGCGAACCGGAGCCGCACCAGGTGCAGCAGCGGCGTGTCCGGCGGCAGCCCCAGTGCGGCGGCCGCGTCCTGGTCGGTCACGGTGCGGTGGGTCAGGACCGATGTCGTCGGAGCACGGTTCTCCCGCACCAGGTCCTCGTGCAGGCTCGTCAGCTCGGCCCTGCGATGGATGACGCGGTTGGCCACCGTCGTCCCGATGCCCCGTCGCCGGATCAGCAGACCCTGCTGCACCAGTTCGGCGATCGCCTGCCGCACCGTCGGCCGGGAGAGGGTGAGACGCTCGGCGAGATCGATCTCGTTCTCGATCGCGTCCCCCGGTTGCAGGCGCCCGTCGGAGATCGCGTCGGTCAGTTGCGTTGCCAGTTGTTGGTACAGCGGGACGGCGCTCGAACGGTCGATCATCACCTCGTCGGAGATCGTCCTGGCTGACATGCGTCGGAGTGTAGGACCCCCAGCCGAACAGCCGGTGAACTCGAGGAACCCGCACCCGCTCAGTACCTTCCGCTGGTGAAACGGGCAGCTGCTTGCAACAAGGGCGTCCCGGACACCAGCAACAGCGCTCGTCACCAGCGAGGAGGCCGGCGGCGCGCTCGTCACCAGCGGGAAGGGCCGGGTTGGGAACGCTCAGGCCTTGTGCGCCACGAAGATCGCCGTCCCGGGGAAGATCTCGCCGCGCTCCGGACTCCACTGACCCCAGGTCCCCTCGAAGCCCTCCGGCCAGGGCGGCTCAACGACGTCCTCCAGTACGAACCCGGCGGCGACCAGCTCGCGGATCCGATCGCCCATCGTGCGGTGATGCTCTGCGTACGCCGGGACACCGTCGGCGTCGACCTCGACGTAGGGAGCGCGGTCGAAGTACGACTGGATCGCGGTCATCCCCACCTCGCCGGGGATGTCCGGAAAGATCCATCGCATCGGGTGGTTCACCGAGAACACCCACCGACCACCCGGACGGAGGACGCGGGCCACCTCACGCATCGCCCCGGCCGAATCGGCGACGAACGGGATGCCACCGAATGCCGAGAACGCCACGTCGAAAGATGCTGCAGCGAAGGGCATTTCACAGACGTCGGCCTGGACGAGGGGGACCGTGATCCCGGTGCGATCGGCAGCCGCCTGGCCGTGCCGGAGCATCCCGTCCGACAGGTCGAACGCCACCACCAGGGCCCCGCGCGCCGCCAGCCAACGCGCGCACGGCGCCGAGCCGCACCCGACCTCCAGCACGTGCATCCCGGCCAGCTCCGCAGCGGGTCCGAGCAGCGCAGCGTCGTCCTCGTGGAGGTTCTCCGGGCACCACACGAACTCCGCGTCGCCCAGGAAGCTGCCGTGCTCCTCGTGGTAGGTGTCGGCATCGGCGTTCCACCACCGCAGGTTGGCCCGGCGGGAGGTCGGTTGGTCGGCCGGCATGATCCGCGGTCGGGTGTCACCCAGGGGATGCTCGCTCACGAGGTGTCAGTGTGCCGCACCCCGCAGCCGGCCGGCGCTACCGTCCAGGGATGGCCACCGACCCCGCGGCACTGCCCCCTGCCGCGCTCGACATGTTGCGCGCTCGACACCTGGCAACGCTGACCACCCTGAGGTCGGACGGCTCTCCGCACGTCGTGCCCGTCGGTTTCTCCTGGGATCCCGAAGCGCTTCTCGTCCGGGTCATCACGAACCGGGCCTCGCAGAAGGTGCGCAACGCCGCGCGCGGAGGTCGGGCCGCGGTCAGTCAGGTGGACGGCCGGCACTGGATCACCCTCGAAGGACCGAGCCGCGTGGCGACCGATGCGGCGACCGTCGCGGATGCGGTGCGTCGGTATGCCGAGCGCTACCGCGAGCCCCGTCCGAACCCGGAGCGGGTGGTCATCGTCATCGAGGTCGATCGGGTGCTGGGCAACTGGTGACGCCTCAGCCCGCCGACCAGGCGGGATCGCGACCGGAGAGCCCCAGAAGGCGGTCCAGCGGCGGGGCGTCCGCGGCGACGTCGACCCGCGGACCGAACGTCTTGCCCTCGCCCTGGTAGTCGTCGGTGAGCATCGTCGGAGCGAACTCCAGGGACGCATCCAGTCCCCGCGCATCGGGTGACCACGGGTGTCCGGTCGCCGCGGCGAGATCCCAGCCGTGCATCTGGTATTCCCAGAGGATCATGTCCAGGGCCATCCCGGTGGGCATCCCGGAGTCGCCGATCATCAGCTGTTCCGGCCGGGTGCCCTGCAGTGCGGTCTCCAGTCGGTCGGCGAGTGCCCGCACCTGGTCGGCGCCGGTGTCGTGCACGGTCACCTTGTCGGGATCGGAGCACCGCCCACCGGGATCGGCGAAGCCGTCGGTGAACGCTGTCAGCCAGCCGAGCACATGGCTGCGCAGCTCGCTGACGTCGTGCTCGGTGCACGGTGTCGGGGCATGCTCCTGGTCGGCCGGGATGGCGTCGAGCACCTCGGCGAGCTGCTGCAGTACAGCGGCGAGATCCGTTGCAGTGGTGTCGCTCTCGTGGTTGGTCATGGCTCGACTCTAGACGCGCACCGGGTGACTCGGCTTGAAGATCTGCGACAGTGTGAGACCGGTCGAGCCACCGCGGCTACCGTGGAGAGGTGCAACCACCGCCGGCGGACACCAGGGGCATCGTGTCGCCCGCAGAGATGTTCCGGCACGTCGATCTGCAGCGGTGCGCGCCACCCCCCGAACTCGAGGGGCTCGTCGACTGGTTCTGGTCCGTGCGGTGGAACCTGCGGATGGGCTTCAGCCATCGTCAGGACGTCGTGTCCCAGCCCGGGGTGAACGTCAGCGTCGGGGTCGCGCCGGCGGCCGGTCCGGACCCCGCGCCGGGTCCGTTCCCGTTGCTGTGCACCGTGACCGGGGTGTCGACAGCGGTGAGTACCCGGATGCTCAGCGGGCGCGGCTGGAATCTGGCAGCCAAGTCGACCACCGGTGGCTTCGGTGCCTGGTGCGACGACGTCGGTGCACTGACGGATCAAGTTGTCCCGCCCACCGGTCTGTTCGCGGTCGACGAGTGCGCGGTCGAGGCGGCATTCGGGGCCGGCTCACTGGAAGCAGGGGCGGCGGTCCTGGGCTCGGCTCTGGTGCGGGTCCTCGACTCGCGACCCGAGGCACGCATCCGGCTCGCCCGGGAAACGGCTGCGGTCGCGAGATCCGCGGAGGGCGATCACACGATCCGGCGGGTCGAGCAACTCGCGGCCACCGCGGGGGTGACGATCCGCACGTTGCAACGGATGTTTGCCACGTGCGCCGGTGTCTCACCGACCTGGGTGATCCGCCGCTTCCGGTTGATCGATGCCGCCGAGCTGGTGGCCGGCGGCCAGGACGTCGAGTGGTCGGCGGTCTCCACCGAGCTCGGCTACGCGGACCAGGCGCACCTGACCCGCGACTTCACCTCGACACTCGGGATCTCACCGGCTGCCTACGCCAGAGCACAGCGCCCAACCTGATCGTCGGCCGACCAGAGGCCGCGGGCCGGTTCACGCCGCGCCCAGTTCCGCAGCCACCCGCTCGCGGGATCGCAGGGCCGGAGTGCTGGTTGCCGCCACTGCCAGCACGAGCAGCCCGATCCCACAGCCCAGCATCACCGCCCACGCGGCATGCGAGGCGGCCGGCAGACCGGCGGCCAACGGCCCGTCCAGGTTGGCCAGTGCGATCGCCGGCAGCACTGCGACGCCCAACGACGAACCCACCTGACGAGACGTGGAGGCGATGGCGGCCGCCACGCCCGCCTGCTCCCGGGGCATTCCGGAGACAGCAGCGTTGGTGATCGGCGCGTTGAGCAGCCCGAAACCGATACCGAACGCCAGGTAGGCGAAGCCCAGGTACACCAGCGACGTGTCGGTGTCGACCTGCATCAGCAGCGCAGCGCTGAGTCCGATCCCGCCCCCGGCGAGCATCATCGGCAGCCGCGGGCCCCGGGTGCCGACGATGCGTCCGGACAGGGGCGCGAAGACCGCGGTGGCGACTGCCATCGGGAGCGTCATCAGGCCGGCGTGCAGCGGCGTCAGCCCGCGGACGTCCTGCAGGTACAGGGTGTTCAGGAACAGGAAGCCGGCCAGGGCGGAGAACCCGAGGATCGCACTGAGCGCAGCGCTGGTGAACGGCACACTCCGGAAGAACCGCGGATCCAGCAGTGGTTCGTCCCGTCGCGACTCGTGGATCACCAGCACGACCGTCGCCGTCGCGGCGGCGGCGAAACAGCCGATCACCGTCGTTGACGTCCACCCCAGTGACCGGCCCTCGATGATCGCGAAGATGACCGAGGCGAGCAGCAGGATGACCAGCAGCTGGGCGAGGGGGTCCAGGCGGCGGGACCGCTCGGCGCGGGACTCGGGAACGTACCGCGTGGTCAGCACCACGGCGGCGATGACGACGGGAATGTTGAGCCAGAAGATCGATCGCCAGCCGACAATGTCCACCAGCGCTCCACCGATCACCGGGCCGAGCGCCATGCTCAGGCCGACCACCCCGCCCCACACCCCGATCGCCTGTGCACGCTCGCGCGGAGCCCGGAACGTGTTGGTGATGATCGACATGGCCACCGGATTGAGCATGGAGCCACCGATGGCCTGCAGCATGCGGGCGCCGATCAGCAGCTCCGGTGTCGGTGCTGCCGAGCACAGCAGCGAGCCGATGCCGAACAGCACGAGGCCGATCTGGAACACCTTGCGCCGGCCGAACCGGTCTCCTGTCGATCCGGCGAGCATCAGCAGGCTCGCCAGCACCAGCGTGTAGGCGTCGATGACCCACTGCAACTGGGGCGGGCTCGCGTGCAGGTCGTCGGCGATGGACGGCAGCGCCAGGTTCACCGCGGTGCTGTCGATGCCGACGATGAACAGGCTCAGGCAGCAGATCCCCAGCACCAGGTAGCGGTGTCCGGGTTGTCGGTCTCCGATCATGTCGGCATCCCGGCGCGCATCTTGTCGATCAGCCGCGCGAGCTCACGCCGCTCCCCAGCTGTGAGGGCGGCGACGGGGGGTGGCACCACACCGGGGAGGTCTCGCAGCCGCTCCATCAGATCCGCGCCACGGTCGGTGATCCGGACCAGCTTGACCCGTCCGTCATCGGGGGCGGCGATCCGGTCCGCGTAGCCCCTGGCCACCAGATCGCCCACGATCACCGACGCCGCGGGCGCATCGATGTGCAGTTGCTCGGCCAGCATGCGTTGGGGGAATGGATGATCCTCCAACCGGCGCAGTGCTCGGTAGCGGCTCCACGGCATCCCGGTGGCGTCCTGCAACAGGGCCTGGGCGAGGGTCTTGTTGTCCATCACCAGGGACATCAGACCCATCCAGACAGCGACCGGAGACGATTTGGTTGTTCGCATACAATGATTGTATGAGCACAACCGAATAAGTCAATCCCGGGGCCTGCCCCTTCCCGAAATCAGATCGAGAACCGCTGCGGCAGAACAGGAACACTCCACTCTGCCGGCGGCGACCAGTGCGTCCATTCGTCGTCGAAGGGCCAGTCGGCGTCTCGGAACGACTGTTCGGCGCGCCCAGCTGACCAGCCCGCGCTCGTCGTCGCGCACCACGCGCATCGGGAAGGCGGTCTCCGGCATGCCCGGCTGCCAGCTGCGCCGACGGCAGTGCCGGACGAACTCCTGGCTCGCGGCCGGGAACGGGCCCTTCCCGACCGGTCGCAGGGCGCTCATCGGCGACGCGGCCGCAGGGTGATCTCCGGCAGGTCCGGGGCGGGCAGCCGGGTGGCGCCGCCCGGGGAGGCGGGCTCGTACCCTGCGACGGCGCCGAATCGATCGCTGTGCGCCATCCACTCGGCGCGCTGGTCGCGGATCTCGTTCGTGGAGCGTCCGATGAAGTTCCACCACATGATGACCTCCTCCGGGAACGGTTCTCCGCCCAGCAGGAGCAGGCGGACGTCCTGCGGGCCCGACTGGACGGTCAACGACGTCGCCCCGGGTTCGCGGATGGCGAGTGCCCCGCGTCCGGCAACCCGACCGCAGAACCGGACGACACCCTCGTCGACGAGCACGGCATGCTCGAACGTGTCGTCCACGGGGACGTGCCAGGTGGTGTTCCCCGGCAGCAGCACCTCGGCGCCCAGCAGCGGTGTCGACGTGGCGACAGGGGAGTCAGCGCCGGCGAAGGAGCCGAGGAAGACCCGCACGGTGGCCGATCCGGCGCTCACCGGTTCGGGGACGAAGTGCTCGAAAGCCCTGGCGCAGTGCGCATCCCGCTCGGGCAGCACCACCCACAGCTGCACTCCGTGCAGTGTCGAGGTGTCAGATGTCGAGACCTCGGCGTGGGCGATGCCGTGGCCGGCCGTCATCAGGTTGAGTTCGCCCGGCCGAACGACCGCATGGTTGCCCGCCGTGTCCCGATGCTCGATCTCGCCGGTGAACAGCCAGCTCACAGTCTGCAGTCCGGTGTGCGGATGAGGCGGCACGTCCATCCCGCCGGAGGCGGCGACCTCGTCGGGGCCGTAGTGGTCGACGAAGCACCACGCGCCGACGAACGAGCGGTCGCGGTGGGGCAGGGTGCGCCGCACCGTCATCGCCCGGGGGCCACCCAGCGGCACCTCGCGCGGCTGCAGCACCAGCACGTCCGCTGGATCGTGGACGTCGGGCTCGCAGACCTGGAACGCCGGATCCGCTTCGATGTTGCTCACGACGAACCGCTCATGACGGCTGCTGGTAATGAATTGCTCATCCGGGGGCCTCCCCATCCGGGCTCCCAGAGTGGCACGCTCAGCGTATGAGCCACGGCAACGAGCAGCAGCAGGTCGGATCGACGCACGTGGTGACGGAGGACGGGACGACGATCCTGGTGTTCGACGATCCGGCTCGGTCCCGGTTCGAGGCCCATCTCAACGACGAACCCGTCGGGATCATCGACTACCGGGTCGAGGAGGTGTCGGGGCATGTCGTCATCGCCCACTCCCAGACGTACCCACCGATGGGCGGACGCGGGATCGCCTCGGCGTTGACCCGGTTCGCGCTGGGCCGGATCCGCGAAGATCGGGGGACCGGGACAGTGGTGCTGCAGTGCCCGTTCAGCCGGGATTTCGTGGCTGCGCGCCCCGAGTTCGCCGACCTGCTCGTGCCACCCGCGGCAGCCGGCTGAGACCCCGCCGGCCGGGTGGCCCCGAATTGGCCCGGGCCTCTGCGGCGGAGTACTCTGAGCAACGCGTTGTGGGTGCGCGCTGCCTCGGTATGGAGCAGGTGGCACTTGCTTGTCGGTCATGGGTCCAGGGCGAGACCTGTCGCAGCACCCCGTTCGGATCTCGAGCGGCAGTGGCGGCAGCGACCGCGGGACCTCATCGGTTGTCGAGCGAACCGTTCCCGCGCGCCCGTCGATCGCTCGATCGCCGGCCACCTGTCACCTACTCCGACCAGGGCTTCCGACACCCGGCAGGCCAAGATCGGTAGTACCGACACCTTGTCCCTACGACAACTGTCCACCCCGGAGTCACCCACCACATGACTGTCACTTCAGTCCCCACTGCAGGACACACCGCACCGGTCGTCGCGATCAACGACATCGGCTCGGCGGAGGACTTCCTCGCCGCCATCGATGCCACCATCAAGTACTTCAACGATGGCGACATCGTGTCCGGAACGATCGTCAAGGTCGATCGCGACGAGGTCCTGCTGGACATCGGCTACAAGACCGAGGGCGTCATCCCCTCGCGTGAGCTGTCCATCAAGCACGACGTCGACCCCAACGAGGTCGTCGAGATCGGCGAGCAGGTCGAAGCCCTCGTCCTCCAGAAGGAGGACAAGGAAGGCCGTCTGATCCTGTCCAAGAAGCGCGCCCAGTACGAGCGCGCGTGGGGCACGATCGAGGAGATCAAGGAAGCGGACGGCGTCGTCACCGGCACCGTCATCGAGGTCGTCAAGGGCGGCCTCATCCTGGACATCGGCCTCCGCGGCTTCCTGCCCGCCTCCCTCGTCGAGATGCGTCGCGTCCGCGACCTGCAGCCGTACGTCGGCCGTCAGCTGGACGCCAAGATCATCGAGCTCGACAAGAACCGCAACAACGTCGTCCTGTCGCGTCGGCAGTGGCTCGAGCAGACCCAGTCCGAGGTCCGCAGCGAGTTCCTCAACCAGCTCGGCCGCGGCCAGGTCCGCAAGGGTGTCGTCTCCTCGATCGTCAACTTCGGTGCGTTCGTCGATCTCGGCGGCGTCGACGGTCTGGTGCACGTCTCCGAACTGTCCTGGAAGCACATCGACCACCCGTCCGAGGTCGTCGAGGTGGGCCAGGAGGTCACCGTCGAGGTTCTCGACGTCGACATGGACCGCGAGCGTGTCTCGCTGTCGCTCAAGGCCACCCAGGAAGATCCGTGGCGGCACTTCGCCCGGACCCACGCCATCGGGCAGGTCGTCCCCGGCAAGGTCACCAAGCTGGTTCCGTTCGGCGCGTTCGTCCGCGTCTACGACGGCATCGAGGGTCTGGTGCACATCTCCGAGCTGGCCGGTCGCCACGTGGAGATCCCGGAGCAGGTCGTCACGGTCGACGAGGAGATCTTCGTCCGCGTCATCGACATCGACCTCGAGCGTCGCCGGATCTCGCTGTCGCTGAAGCAGGCCAACGAGGGCATCACCCCGGAGACCGAGTTCGACGAGGTGCGCGCGCAGTACGGCGTCGTCGACCACTACGACGATGCCGGCAACTTCGTGCCGCCGGAAGGCTTCGACGTCACGACGGGCGAGTGGCTCGACGGCTACGACACCCAGCGTGAGTCGTGGGAGAAGCAGTATTCCGATGCGCACTCGGTGTACGAGAAGCACCTCAAGCAGATCGCGGCCGCCATCGCCGCGGATGCCGAGGCTGCGGCTTCCGGTGATGCCGGGAACTACAGCTCGTCCACCTCGGACACGTCGGGTTCGCTCATCGACGACGAGCAGCTGAACGCCCTGCGCGAGAAGCTGTCCGGGACCGAAGAGGCCTGATCCAGCTCCTGACCGGGGCGTGATCGACGACCCGGACCAGCACGACGACGACCACCACTCCTGCGGGAGTGGTGGTCGTCGTCGTTGTGCGGGAACAGCTTCGGCAGGAGTGAGCTCAGATCGGGGAATCCTCGGCGGGTTGCCGGGTCTGGCGCAGCGGAATCAGTACGGTGGAGACCATGCGTCGTCATCACATCGCCCCCGGCCCCGCCGTCCGTCGCTTCCTCGCCCCCGTCGCGCTGACCGCAGCAGCGGCGCTGTTGGCGACCGGCTGCAGCTCCGGCAACGAAGCGCGCAAAACAGTACTCGAGACGGTGACCGCCAGTTCACCGCCGGCGAGCACGGGGTCGAGCAGTGCACCCGGTACCGCCGTGACGGTGCCGGGTGGCGGCGGCAGCCTTACGTCCGGGTCGTCCAGCAGCGCACCTGCGCCGTCGACCACGTCCGGTTCCTCCGGGCCGTCGTCCAGCCCATCGTCGTCCAGCGCATCGTCTTCCTCGAGGTCGTCCTCACCCACCTCGTCCTCGCCCACCTCGTCGTCCTCCGACACCCCCTCGACCACCAGCGGCCCATCCAGCACCGGTGCAGCGCCGGTCGTCAAGGTCAACCCGCTGGGCATCGACTGCGCGCGCGTCCTCACGCCGGCCGACGTCAAGCGGGTGCTGAACAAGACGATCAACAACAGCTCCGCGCGGACCAAGTTCGGCGCCCAGGCCAACATCAGCTCCAGCGGCGCCGTGCGATGTGCTTACGGGATCGTGTCGGGTCAGCAGAAAGCGAGCCTGCGCGTCACCCAGTACAAGACGGTCGCGGCCGCTGACGCCCAGGTGAGGGTGACGTTGGAATCCGAGACCGGGCTCGGCGCCAAGGTCTCCACGGCCACCGTCGGCGGCCAGCAGGCCAACGTCATGCTGCGCGCCGGCGGTCTGGTGAACGTCCGCTACGGCACCTGGGTGCTGGCGGTGGCGGCTGCGGACGGCACGCTCAGCGGCGACCAGGCAGCACAGATGGCAGCGCTCGGTGATCTGGTGCTGAAGCGGATCCTCGCCACCGCCTGACGGCGGCCGCGGGGTCTCAGACGAGACCGGCGGGCACCAGGCGGACAGCGGATTCGCGGCCGGACGGTGCGACGGCGACGGCCTGCTCGTGATGACGTCCCCACTTCCGGCCGAGTCCCAACAAGCGAGCGATGATCGAGCGCTCGGTGACGGTGGCGAAGAGACGGACGTGCACCAGCCCGGCAGCGCCGTACCGGTGACGGCCCGAGGTGGCGATGCTGTCGACGACAGTGGTGACCACGGTGCCTCCTGGCGATGCGGACCGGGAGTGGTCCGGGAACGGAACGGCGACAAGGGAGAACGGCCGTATGGTGCGGAGGGTATGGCACGCCGCAGGGTGCGTCGGGGATCCTGGACGGCGTGTCAGATGGGACTCGACGGACGGGAGTGACGAGTGAGTTCTTCGGCGGTGCAGCGGCGGCCGCTCACCGTTGCCGTCACCGGCGGGATCGGAGCGGGGAAGTCGACGGTGTCCCGCGGGCTCGGCGATCTCGGAGCGGTGGTCATCGATTCGGACCGGCTGGCCCGCGAGGTGGTGGCGCCGGGGACCGATGGCCTCGCTGCCGTCGTCGAGGCGTTCGGCATCGAGGTGCTCGACGCCGACGGGGCGCTCGACCGCCCCACGCTGGGCTCGATCGTCTTCGGTGACCCGGAGGCGCGTCGACGACTGGAAGCCATCACCCATCCGTTGGTCCGGGCGCTGTTCACCCGACGGGTCGCAGAGGCCGGACCGGACACGTTGGTGGTCAACGACATCCCGCTGCTCAGGACGATGCAGGACGCGGTCCGCTACCACCTGGTGATCACCGTGGGGATGGCGGACGAGGACGCGCGGATCGGGCGCCTGGTCGCCCGCGGGCACACCGAGACCGATGCCAGGGTCCGGATTGCGGCCCAGATCGACGACGACGCCCGGCGCGCGCTGAGCGATGTGTGGATCGACAACTCGGGCACGCCTGCGGCCCTGCAGACCGGCATCGACGAGCTCAACAGGCGGCTGGTCACCTTCGCCCGGAATCGATCGGCGCGGACGGCCGTGCCGAACCCGCACTCCGGCAGCGCCGTCCCGAACGGACCGCTGCGGCACCGGATCCTGGCCGCGGCGCCCGGTGGCGAACTGGATGCGAACGGACGGCTGGTGATTACCGGTGATGCTGACCAGCTCGCGAAGTCGCTGCAGGACAACGGATTCGCCTGGCACGACCGCGGTTCCCGGGGTGCAGTGGGTGAGCGGATCGGCAACTGTGACCCCGGTCGACCGTTCAGCCTGCCGGCGGTCCGCAGGCGCTGACGGCTCACGATCTGCCGGCCGCGATCCCGACCCCGGACCCGGACCCGGCCGAGCGGGCGACCAGGTGGCGCCGCCGGGCGATCACGGCGGTGCCGCAGACCACGACCGTCGTGATGATCGACGAGATGATCCAGGCGGCGGCCGGTCCGGCCAGCGCATGCTCGCCGGCGAGCCTTCCGCCGAGCACACCGAGGAACGTCATCCAACCGGTCCAGCCGATCGCGACGGGGACGGTGATCCTGAGCATTCGGGCGAGGGGGACCAGGCTGATCCCGGCCGCCAGCACCCCGGCGAGCCGGCCCGCCGGCAGGAAGCGTCCGCCGACCAGGACCACCATCGGGTGCGCTCGCATGGCGTTGCGAGCCCGCAGCACCGGCCGACGGGTTCTGCGCAACCACCGTGCCGCCAGCACCCGCGTCCCCCAACGGCGTCCGATCCGATGACCCACCGCATCGCCGATGATCGCGCCGGCGAGCGCCGAACCAGCCACCGCTGCGACCCGAGCGGGATCGTCGGCGACTGCGGCGATCGCCGCGAGCAGGGTGGTGGCTCCCGGCAGACCCGGCAGGAACGCACCACCGACCAGCACCGCGAACACCACCAGCAACAACCACGGGGAGTCGACGAACGCTTCGACGGCATCGTGCAGCCAGTCGAACATGCTCCGTCGTCCTCCTCCACGCGAACCTCGGCCGGTCCTGGGTCCAACGGTACGGGGCGGTCACCCGCCGTCCCCGTTGCTGCAGCGGCGGCCGCCCTCGATCCAGGCGCTCGGCCGGGGCGTTCGGCCGGGGCGTTCGGCCGGGGCATTCGGCCGGGGCATTCGGCTCAGGCGATCTTGCACGCTGCGACGTCGGGCAGTGTCTGCTCGCGGTGGACGACCGCAAGCTTCGTCTCGATCGAGTCCGGGAACTTCAGCGCCTTGCCCAGCTTGCCGAGGATCAGGGCCGCCAGGCCGGAGTCGATGTCGAAGCCGAGGCCTGCCTTTCCGGTGATGTCCAGACTCCCGTAGTGGCAGCCGGGATTGATGGCCAACGGTGAGCCCTTCGCCACCCCCGAGGCGAAGGACATCGAGACGTACGGGCCTGCGTTGCCGAAGGGCACCCCGACTCCGAGCATGAACTTGACCTTGACCGCCGCGACCATCGCGGACGGAGCCAGCGAGATCCCGTCGATCGAGTCCATCAGGCTCCGTCTGACCGTCAGCGTGGGGACGACGGAGGTGGTCCCGTCGATCCCCAGGTCACCGTCGAGCCCGTACTCGGCCGATGCCGAGAGGGTGGAGTTCTTGGCCCCGAAGCCCAGGCTGATGCTGAACGCGAAGGTCACCGTCAGCACCATCGGCAGCCCCCCGGTGGCGGGTGACGGCGGGATCGGGAACGTGAACGCGTGCTCCAGTTCTCCGCCCACCTTGGCGCTCGCCCTGGACGGATCGCCGGGGCCGAATCCCGCCTTCGCGTCGAGCGCGACGCCGGTGATTCCCGAGATCTTCGCGGTGAAGGCCTTCGTCCCTGGGTTGCCGCTGAACTGGACCCGGGGATGGTTCGTCAGCACGGAGACGGAGATGTCGCCGATCAGGTCGTCCTGGGTGCGGATCAGGTTCACCCCCAGAGTGCCGGGAGTGCGCAGCAGCTTCACCTGCCACCCGCCGATCGATTGTTCACCGGCGACGGGTCCCGGCTGGGGGTCTTTGGGGGTGCTCGGGCCGCTGGGGGCGAGGAACCGTGAACCGCCCCGGAGACCGGGCGTCGACGGGGCGGTGCTCTGTTGCACCAGCGCGCCGGACATCCCCGGTCGGAGGACCGCGGTCGCGGTGTCGAGATCGAGCGGACCGGTCTGGGCGAAATCGAGCTGATCCACGAGTTCGGTCGGGAGCACCGGGGCGATGGTGACGATGCGGTCGGCGCCGGCGGGGGTGATGTGGACGACCCGGCCCACCGCTTCGGCCGCGGCGAACATGATCGAACCCTCCCGGAGTTCGTCGACGCCGGCCGCGGAGTGATCGAGCGTGAACGACAACCCGTCGTCGCCGGCCGACCGGATCGCTGCCGGCCCACCTCCGATGAGTACGACGTCGGGCCGGTAGCCGCCCCGATGCGGGTCGGGCGGGTAGCCGTACGTGGCCACCAGATCGGGTGGGGTCGTGCCGGTGATGCCCGGCGTCGCCGGCGCCGGGGTACGCGGTGTCGTCCCTGTCGTCCCTGTCGTACCGGGCGCGGCCGACCCGGCCGTGGTGCAGCTCGTCAGCGCCAGCACGCAGCCCACCGTGAGCAGCACGGTTCTCCGGCGGCGGCGTCTCATGGCAACCTGCCCAGCACGATTCGGGCGGCGGCTTCGAGCCGGCCGGCCTTCTGCTGATCCTCGTCGAGCAGCACGACCCGGATCGACGCCCAGGTGGAGCCCTTGTTGAAATAGATCTGCCCGTCCTCGGCCCAGCACTCGTCGCCCAGATCGTCCAGCTGCCTGAACTCGTGCTTCAGCGTGTCCTTGTCGATGTCCAGCGCCTTCTTCGCACCGTCGCCGATGAACACCTCGACCTGCCCGACACCGGGATCCTCCGGATACCCGGCGTAGGTGCAGTAGGTCGCCTTGCCGAACTCGACACCGGCTGGTGCAGCCTCCATCAAGCGGCGGGCGACGACGGCCTGCGCCTCCGGTCGCGTCAGCACCGCACAGGCGTCGGCGTGTTCGGGAATGCCGTCCGAGGGGGCTGCACCGGCGGAGCTCGTCGCGCGGCGGCAGCGCCAGGGGCGGTCATAGTGACGGTGACGGTGCGCTCGACCGTGACCGTCGCGGGGGCGTCGGCGGCAGGCCCTCCGGTCGAACAGCCGGCGGAGCACAGCAGCACCCAGCCAATGGCTGCGGGCGCCCAACGGGGCAGTGGGTGGGTGCGGCGGTGCGCGGTGGAAGGCGGTGACATGTGGCGTGCCTCTGCGGGGCTCGGACGGGGATGACCGGTCGACAGGGCGAGTCGTGGTGTGCTGCCGCCGGATACATCCCGGACGGGTGAACATGCACCGGCCACCCGCCGGCCATCGTCCCGGCGTGCAGACGGAAGTGCCTGCTCACCAGGTCTGTCGGTGGTCGGTCGTAGATTGGAGTCGTGGCATTCGCAACCGAGCACCCCGTCCTGGCCGTCTCCGAGCACCGACCGGTCAGCGAGATCGAGCGCGCCTCTGCGCGGTTCGAGGTGGTCAGCGATTTCGAGCCGTCGGGCGACCAGCCGCAGGCGATCGCCGAACTCGAGAAGCGCCTCCGCGAGGGGGAACGGGACGTCGTGCTGCTGGGTGCCACCGGTACCGGCAAGTCGGCCACCACGGCCTGGCTGATCGAGAAGATGCAACGACCGACTTTGGTGATGGCGCACAACAAGACGCTGGCAGCACAGTTGGCGAACGAACTGCGGGAGATGTTCCCGAACAATGCGGTCGAGTACTTCGTCTCGTACTACGACTACTACCAGCCGGAGGCCTACGTCCCGCAGACGGACACCTACATCGAGAAGGACTCGTCGGTCAACGCCGACGTCGAGCGGCTGCGGCACTCGGCGACCATGTCGCTGCTGTCCCGGCGGGACGTCATCGTGGTGGCCTCGGTGTCCTGCATCTACGGCCTGGGCACCCCGCAGTCGTACCTGGACCGGTCGGTCCCGATGGCGGTCGGCGACCAGGTCGACCGGGACACCTTGCTGCGCGCGCTGGTCGACATCCAGTACAGCCGCAACGATCTCGCGTTCACCCGCGGCAGCTTCCGGGTGCGTGGCGACACCGTGGAGATCATCCCGGCCTACGAGGAGCTGGCCATCCGGATCGAGTTCTTCGGCGAGGAGATCGAGAAGCTCTACTACCTGCATCCGCTCACCGGCGACATCGTGCGGGAGGTGCCGGGTCTGCGGATCTTCCCGGCGACCCACTACGTTGCCGGGCCGGGACGGATGGAGAAGGCGATCTCCGCCATCGAGCAGGAGCTCGAAATGCGGCTGTCGGAGTTCGAGAAGCAGGGAAAGTTGTTGGAGGCGCAGCGTTTGCGCATGCGCACCCAGTACGACGTGGAGATGATGCGGCAGGTCGGCTTCTGCAACGGCATCGAGAACTACTCCCGGCACATCGACGGCCGTGGGGCCGGGACGGCACCGGCGACCCTGCTCGACTACTTCCCCGACGACTTCATGATCGTGCTGGACGAGTCCCACGCGACTGTCCCGCAGATCGGCGCCATGTACGAGGGTGACGCGTCCCGCAAGCGAACCCTGGTCGAACACGGGTTCCGGCTGCCGTCCGCGATGGACAACCGGCCCCTCACCTGGGAGGAGTTCGACTCCCGGATCGGCCAGACGGTCTACCTCTCGGCCACACCCGGCAAGTACGAGCTGGGTCGCACGGGAGGCGAGTTCGTCGAGCAGGTGATCCGGCCGACGGGTCTGGTCGACCCGCAGGTGATCATCAAGCCCACGAAAGGTCAGATCGACGACCTGCTCGGCGAGATCCGGGAACGGGCCGACAAGGACGAACGGGTGCTGGTCACCACCCTCACCAAGAAGATGGCCGAGGACCTCACCGACTACCTGCTGGAGCAGGGGATCCGGGTGCGGTACCTGCACTCGGAGGTCGACACCCTGCGCCGGGTGGAGCTGCTGCGGGAGTTGCGGTCGGGCGACTACGACGTGCTGGTCGGCATCAACCTGCTGCGGGAGGGCCTCGACCTCCCCGAGGTGTCGCTGGTGGCGATCCTCGATGCGGACAAGGAAGGGTTCCTCAGATCCGGGACCTCACTGATCCAGACCATCGGCCGCGCGGCGCGCAACGTCAACGGCCAGGTGCACATGTATGCCGACAAGTTGACGCCGTCGATGGCGTTGGCCATCGAGGAGACCGACCGCCGCCGCGAGAAGCAGGTCGCCTACAACAAGGAGCGGGGCGTCGATCCACAGCCGTTGCGCAAGAAGATCAACGACATCCTGGAGCGCGTCTACGCCGAGGCCGAGGACGCCGTCGAGGACGCTGCGAGCAACGGCAAGGTCCGTCCGAGCGGGTCCGGTCGCAACGCCTCACGTGGCCGCCGGGCGCAGGGCGAACCCGGTGGCAGCTCCGGGGTGTACGCCGGACACTCGACCGCCGGCATGGCGCGGTCCGAGATGGCTGATCTCGTCCAGCAGCTGACGGACCAGATGATGGCGGCCGCGCGGGATCTGCAGTTCGAACTCGCAGGTCGACTGCGGGACGAGATCCAGGAACTGAAGCGGGAGATCCGCGACATGGACGCCTCCGGGGTCTCTGCCAAGGTCTGATGCCGGGCGGTCGGGCTCCCGTCCGGCCGATGCGTGACGAAGAGGGGAACCGACATGAGCATCTCGTTCCAGGTGACCATGGACGCTGCCGATCCGGGTGCCCAGGCAGAGTTCTGGAAGCTGGCTCTCGGTTACCGGTCCGACGATCCGCCTCCCGGCTTTGCTGACTGGGACGAAGCACTCGCCGGCGTCCCGGAAGAACATCGCAACGACGCCAACGCGGTGATCGACCCCGACGGGGTCGGACCACGACTGTTCTTCCTGAAAGTGCCCGAGGGCAAGACCGCCAAGAACCGGGTGCACCTCGACGTGAGCGTCGGCAAGGGCATCGCCGACGGCGAAGCGCGCTTCGCGAAGGCCCGCGCCCACGCAGACGCGCTGCTCGCGGCCGGCGCCACCGAGGTGGAGGAGCGCCGGGACAACTGGGGCGGCCACTGGATCACCCTGCTCGACCCGGAAGGCAACGAGTTCTGCGTGCAATAGCCCGCCAGTAGAGATCCCGGTTGCCACGGCCGGCGGTGTGCCGGGTCCCGCCCGGCGGGCTCCGCGGGTTCGCAGGCTCACCCGCGGTGTCCCGCCCATGCCCGAGCCACTCCCTGACCCGGCACACCGCCGTCCTCCCCGGGCCCGATTGTCCTCTGAATGCTCGACCCGCTACCGCACGGTGATCGAGCGAGAGAGGAACGAACGAGTCGAGATCCCGACACCCATGCCATGGCTCCACGCAACACTTGCCCTCGAGATGACGTCAGGAAGGCATGGGGAACCCGAGGATGGCCGGAGCTACCGGTGGTGCGACCTCGCCGCCGGGCTCCGCGACGGCGCGCGACGGACTGGTCGCTGCCTTCGTCACCGAGCACGCTGCATCGCTGTTCCGGACCGCGCTGCTGCTGACGGGTGACCGGCACCGGGCCGAGGACCTCGTGCAGGACGTGCTCACCATGCTGCTGCCGAAATGGCATCGGGTGGCGGAGGCGGAACGACCCGTCGCCTACGTCCGGCGTTCGCTGGCGAACCAGTTCATCAGTGCGAACCGCCGGCGCGATACGCAGGTGCTGCTGCTGGGTGAGGTTCCCGAGGTCGATCCGATGCCGGACCACGCGGACGCTGTCGCGTCGTCCGTGACGCTGTGGCCGATGCTGCGTGAGTTGCCGCCGCGCCAGCGCGCTGCCGTGGTGCTCCGCTACTTCCACGGCTGGACCGACGTCGAGATCGCCGCCGCACTGGACTGCCGGCGCGGGACGGCGCGGAGCCTCATCAGTAGGGGACTGGAAGCACTGAGATCGACCCTGACAACCGATGGATCCGACGCGGAACCGCGCACCGATCCTGCTGTCCCACTCACCGATCAGGAGTTCGGACGATGAACACGCTCGAGTACGCACTCGTCCGGGCACTGAACGAGGCCGCCGATCGGCACGCACCGGACGACGGGTTGGTCGATCGGCTGCTGACCTCGGTCCGGGACGACGTGATCGCGCCCCGGCGGCTGCCCGTGCCGCGGCGCCGGACCACCACGCTGCTGATGGCTGCAGCGGTTGCGGTGATGGTCATCGGCGGGGTGCTGATCGGCAGCCGGTTCGCCTCCCAGCGACCGCATCCGATCACCCCTCCGGTGACCCCTGCTCCGAGCCCGACGCTGGTCAGCTCCCCGGGGGGATCACCGACATCCGCGCCCTCGAGCGCACCGTCGCCGTCCGCCCTCGGGAACCAGGCCCCGGCGGAGTCGTTCATCACCTCGCGGATCACCAGCACCGGGACCCCGGCCGGCCTCACTCTGGGTTCGGTCTCCTTCCGGACCGCCGATCAAGGAATGGCGCTGGGCACCGCTCGCTGCACCACCGACAGCTCGGACACGACGCGCTGCGGCGTGCTGGTGACCACCACCGACGGAGGTCTGTCCTGGAGTTCGCTGGAGCTTCCGGTCGGCGCAGACGTCCCTGGCACGGGCGGCTGTCCGAGCTACACCGTCGCCTCACAGTGCACCGCGCGACTGAATTTTATGGACGTGGCCGCCGGGTATCTGTGGGGACCGCAGCAGATCTATCGGACCACGGACGGGGGAGCCAGCTGGCAGGAGCTGGAGGTCGGCACCACCGACATCGCGCAGCTCGTCTCCGTGCAGGGACGAGCTTTCGTCAGCGCCGTGCCCCAGGGAAACCTCGACTGGGGGTCGACAACGCTCAAGGAGGTCGGTCTCGGCGAGACAGCGCTCACCGCCAGCACGGCATCCGGCGGAGCAGCGTTCGGACCCGCAGAGCTGATCCAGGGTCCGGGGATCGTGTACCGGTGGCTGAACGCGGGCGGACAGTCGCCACGCGTGCAGGCCACCACCAGCGGAATGACGTGGTCCGACCTGCCGAAGGCGTTGCCGCGAGCCTTCACCACGTTCGCCGCCGGGGACGGGTCGCTGGTGTCCGATGTGTCGGACAGCGACGCGGTCGCGCAGGTGTTGCCCGTCGGTGGCACGACCTGGCGAACGATCCTGCGCCCGCCCATTCTGTCAGGCGAGCGGGGCGCGGAGATCTCCTACTCCCTCGCCGGCGCCGTGAGCGACCGGGAGATCGCCGTGGCGGTCAGCGGATTCGAATCCATCGCCGGAGGTGGGCAGGCCTGGATCACCACGTCCGACGGCGGACGCACCTGGGACTCGCCCATGCTGTCCACCACCGAGGCGGCGGCCCGCGGAGTGCAGGCGTCGGCGTTGATGGTGGGTGAGGAGATGGTGGTGCCCTGGTCGTTGGGCTCGGCGCTGCTGCGCTCCGTTGACGGTGGCCGGACCTGGACGGAGTTCGACTTCCCGCGCAGCTGATCGCGCACCGCGCCGGCCACGGTCTGCGACCGAGCCGTCGCCCGACGGACAGAACAGTTCCAGTGGTGCGCCACCGTCCTGCAGGTGGCGAACCACTGGAACGGTTCTGCAGGCGGGTCAGCTGGTGATGTCCTTGCGGCGGAAGCGCAGGAAGGCGAACCCGACGAGCACCACCGCGTAGGCCACGGAGGTGAAGGCGCCGCGCACCATGTCGTCCCACTGGATCGGGTCCACCAGTGCCCCGGTCCAGGAGAATGCGTAGTGCGTTGGCAGCCAATCGCGGAAACCGCCCAGAGCCTCGATCTGGTCGAGGATCTGGGACAGGATCGCGATCATCACCGCGCCGCCGACAGCGCCGAGCGGGGCATCGGTCGACACGCTGAGCAGGAATGCAAGCCCGGCAACCCACAGCAGGTAGACGGCGATGTATCCCACCACCAACGCCAGTCGGACCACCGAGGTCCAGCCGGAGAACGACTCACCGACGGGCGTCGACACCGGTCCGGCGCCGTAGAGCACCGCACCGAGGATCCAGGCAGTGAGCGGCAGCAGAATCAGCGCCATCAGCGACATCAGGCCCGCCACGACGAACTTCTGCCGCAGCAACCGACGGCGGGGGACCGGCATCGCGAGCAGGTAGCGCAGCGACGACCACGACGCTTCGCTGGCGATCGTGTCGCCGAAGAACAGCGAGATCACCACCACCAGCAGGAACGTGGCGGAGAAGAAGAGGGCGACGATCGCGAAGTTCACCGCGCTGGACTGGGCCAGGTCCACGAACGATGTCCCGCCGCCGGACGGGGTGTCGAAGGCGAAGGCGACCGCCAGGATGATCGGCAGCAGCACCATCAGCCCGAGCGCCACCTGGGTGCGGCGGCGGCGCAGTTGACGGGCCAACTCCACCCGGATCGGCAGCGTTCGACCGGCCGAGAACCCCGGCGGCACAGCGCTTCCACGGCCCGCAGCGGAACCTGCCCTGGGCAGCCCGCGCATGATCCGGACGGCGACGTCCGCCGATTGGTCGCGATGGACGGGGCTCACGAGGTACCTCCGGCTGCGGGGCCGGTGGCGCCGACCATGTCGAGAAAGACGTCTTCCAGGCGGTTGCGGGGAGCGGCCGACGTGACCGCGACCCCGGCCCCGACCAGCATGCTGATGGCCTGAGCTGCCGGCACGTCCCCCAGATCGACCTGGACGACGGTGCCGGACTCAGCGCGATCGCTGTCGTCGACGTGTACGTCACCGATTCCGCTCTGCTCGCGCAGCAACCGCGCAGCAGCGTCCGGATCGTCGACCACGAAAGTCATCTCGCCGGACGAGGCGACCAGATCGACCACCCGGCCGGCAGCGATCGACGTGCCGTGGTTGATCACGACGACGTCCTGGCAGGTCTGCTCCACCTCGGACAGCAGATGCGAGGAGACCAACACGGTGCGGCCGGTGTCGGCGTACCCGCGCAGTACCTCCCGCATCGCGTGGATCTGGGGCGGGTCGAGACCGTTGGTCGGTTCGTCGAGGATCAACAGGTCGGGCAGGCCCAGCATCGACTGGGCGATCGCCAGCCGCTGCCGCATGCCCTGCGAGTAGGTCTTGACCCGGCGATGGATGGCCTTGCCGAGCCCGGCGATCTCCAGGATCTCGTCCAGATGGGCATCCTCTCGCGGCCGACCGGTTGCCCCCCAGTACAGCTCGAGGTTGACCTTGCCGGACAGGTGCGGCAGGAAGCCGGACCCTTCGACGAAACTGCCGATTCGGGAAAGGATCTCGGCGCCCGACCGCACCGGTCGTCCGAAGACGAGGATGTCGCCTGCGGTCGGTTGGATGAGGCCCATCACCATGCGCAGGGTGGTGGTCTTGCCGGCACCGTTGGGCCCCAGCAGACCGACGACGCGGCCCGGCCGGACGACGAACGAGACGTCCTTGACGGCCATCACACCGCCGGGATAGCTCTTGCTCAAGCCGCGGATCTCCAGCGGCAGAACGGGTTCGGCAGTACCGGAGGCGTCCGGGCCGGCGGACCCAGCGGCGGTGCCGACCGCACGGTGCTCGCCGGCCGCATCGTGCTGGGTCTCCTCAGGACGACGCCGGACCCGGCCTGCGGCGATCAGGCCGCCGATCCCGAGCAGTGTCAGGACGATCAGGCCGATCAGCGCAGCTGTCGACACCTCGCCGGCAGACACCCGCACGCCACCGGCGACCGGAACGGAGGCCGAGTCGACGGCCGAGATTCGGTATGCCGCAGCCGAAGTGGGCGTGGCGTATGCCTGGTCCGTGGTGGCGAACCGGACGAACAGCTGGTCTCCGGCGGAGACCTGGAGGGCGGCGGCCGGCAGATCAACCGTCAGCGTTGCCGACTCGCCGGCCTTCAGCGGCGGAAGCCGGAGCGGGGCGACCGCGCTCCCGGCGAGGGTGCTGACGCCGCCGGAACTGCGGGTGCCGATCGAGGCGAACAGCACCGAGTCGGTGTCGGCGCCGCCGGCACTGCCTGCTCCGTTGGTGACTGATCCCAGGGCGGTGACCGTCACCTGCACTCGGCTGCTGCCGGTGATGACCTGCAGTTCGGTGGCAGCGGCCGAGGTGAACGTCGCGGTCTGGCCGGGGAACCCCGAACCCAGGAAGGTGCTCAACAGCGACGACTGACTTCCGAGTCCGGGCAACGAGGAGATCCCCGCGGGAATGCCGCCGGCCGGGTTCAGCACGATCTGGGCGGCCCCGGTGAGCGGGATGTCGTGACGGGGAGTCGTCGATGAGGCGGTGAGTCCCGGGTAGCTGTCGGCCAGCAGGATCCGGGTGCGCGCGCGTCCACTGCCGGTGAGTCCACCGTCCACGGAGTACCGGAAACCGTTGCCCGTGACGGCGTTCGCGGGCATCGTGCCGCCGCGCAGGTGGGTCACCAACCAGCCGGTGATCCGGTCTTCGGTGACCTGGTCGGGGCTACCGCCGTCGTGTCCGCCGCGATACCAGTCGAGCGCGACCTCGGTGCCGTTGGCGGCGATGGCCCGCGCGTTCGCGTCGGCCTGGTCGAGGGGGAAGAGGGTGTCCTGCTCGCCCTGGACCAGCAGGGTGGGCGCCTTGATCTTGCCCACCACCTGCGAGGGTGAGGACTTCTCGAGCAGGGTCTGCAGCTCGGGGGTGATGCGGCCGGTACCGGCGGCACCGGCGTAGGCAGCGCAGATCTCGAGCCGCAGGCGACCGCAACCGGGATCGGCCGGGGCCCCATCGGTGCCTCCGGTTGCACCGGCGCCGGCAGCCGGCGCTGCTGAGCTTGCCGGAGCAGCGGTCGATCCGGACTGTTCGTCGCTCTGTCGACCCACTCCGCCGCCGGCGGGTCCGGTGTCGACCTGGCCGGTGGCCCCCAGTCCCGCTCCGGACACCACCGACGCGATCATGGTGGCTGCCCAGTACTTCTTGAAGACACCGTCGGAGCTGCCCCCGGCGTCGGCCGGCGTGTTCGCGGTCTGCTCGGCCTGCGTCGGGTCGACGACATAGTTGGGAAAGAGCGCGTGCTCGAGGTTGTTCCAGGTGATGACCGGGACGGCGGTGTCGACCCGGGGGTCGGTGCCCGCCAGCATCAGCGACAGCGCCCCGCCGTAGGAACCGCCGGTGACGCCGACCCGCGGATCCCCCGAGCCGTCCTGGACCACCTCGGGCAGCGTGGCGAGGTAGTCCACCACCTTGCGGGCATCCGGCACCTCTGCATCGAGTGAGTCCAGGGCGATCTGGCCGGTCGAGTTGCCGAAGCCGCGCGCCGAGTAGGCGAGCACGACGAAACCCGAGCGGGCGAGTTGCTGTGCCTGGGCCCTGACCGAGGTCTTGGATCCGCCGAAACCGTGCGCCAGGATCACTGCCGGCGCCGGGGTTGTGGCCGGCAGGTAGAGGGTCGCATCGAGGGTCACGGGCGCCGGGTCCCAGGGTGCCTGTGCTCCGGGGACAGACACCTCGCGTTCCGCCACCGGGGCTGCCGCGGAGCGTGGCCACACCGCGACGAGAGTGACAGCGATCGCGACCACCACGGCCAGCGCGGCCCAGCGGCGGGCGGGGGTCCTGAGGGCTGCACGCATCGTTCCAGCCTGCCAGACGGCCGACACCACTCGGTGTGACGTGCGCCCGCGCGCTACCGGCCCGAAGATTAGGCTGACGCGGGTGAAACCGACAGACATCGTCCATCTGAAGAATCCGGGTCGCCCGGTACCGCTGCCCGACGGGCGGGTGCTGCTGAGCCTGTCCCGCCCCGATCTCGACGAGAACAGAAATGTCTCCTCATTGGTGATCGTCGAGAACGACGGCACCGTAAGACCTTTCACCACGGGCACCCGGGATTCCGGACCCGTGCTGTCGCCGGACGGCGGCAGTGTGGTGTTCGTCCGCGCCGGTGAGAAGTCCGCAGCGCAGCTGTTCTCGATCCCGGTCGACGGAGGTGAAGCCCGTCAGCTCACCGACCACCAGGGCGGCGCCGGGTCACCGGTGTTCTCGCCGGACGGTTCGCTGTTGGCGTATCGCGTCCGGGTCGTCGAGCCGGGACGATACGGATCGGACGACAAGATCGGCGCGGACGCCGAAGCCCCACGACGGATCAGCACCCTCACCTACCGGCGCGATGGCGCCGGATTCCTGCTCGACCAGGCGGAGCAGTTGTTCGCGCTGCGGGTGCCGGGGCCGGGAGCTCCCGCTGACGCGCTGCCGCAGGTACGTCGGCTCACCGATGAAGCACTGGGGGCCGGGGTACCCGCCTTCACCCCGGACGGGACCCAGCTGGTCTACGAGCGTCAGACCGCGATCGATGCGCTCTCCAGCGAACTGGTGGTGCTGCCGATCCCTGAGACCCCGACCGGTTTCCTGGCTGCGAAGAAGACCGACGATGCCGCGAAGAAAGACCGGGCGAAGGCTGCAGACGGCGCCGACGACGACTTCCCGGCGCCGGACCGCGTGCTGGCTCCAGAGCTGGGTGGAGCCTTCGAACCGCTGGTCGTCGGCGACACGGTGTACTTCCTGGGCGTGCAGTTCACCGGGGTGGACGGGGTCGGCCGCACCGGCGGGGTGTTCGCGGTTCCGCTGGCCGGCGGTGATCCGGTCAGGTTGACGGACGTGTCCACCGTCGGAGTCGGGGGCTTGCCGCTGGTCCTCGCCGGCGATCGTCTGCTGGTGGTAGTGGAGAACCGCGGGTCGGATGAACTCCGCAGCGTGTCCATGGACGCCAGGGACGTGCCGCTGGACGAGCTGCCGGTCGTCGTACCGAGCCCGGGTTCCGTGACGGGCGTGCAGGTGCAGGGCGAGCAGGTGCACGTGACGAGGCGTGGTACGGACACCCATGGCGAGTTGTTCCGCGCGCAGCTCGACGGCTCGGACCTGGTGTGCCGCACACAGTTCGGAGCGGATCTGCAGGGCAGTGGGCTGATTCAACCGGTCGAGTTCACCGGGAACCCGTCCGGCGGCTACCCGGTGCACGGCTGGGCGTTCCTGCCGGCCGCTGAGGGCCCGCACCCGGTGGTCCTGGTGGTGCACGGCGGGCCGTACTCGGCGTACGGCCCGGCCGTTTTTGACGAGGCGCAGGTGTACGCCGCGGCCGGCTATGCCGTTCTACTGGGCAATCCGCGCGGATCGGCGAGCTACGGGTTGGACCACGGACGCGCGGTGGTCAAGGCCATGGGCACGGTGGACGTCGACGATGTGATCGGGCTGCTCGACACGGCGCTCGCGCACCCCGAGTTCGGCGGAGCACTCGATCCAGCAAGGGTGGGGGTGATGGGCGGCTCCTACGGTGGCTTCATGACGTCGTGGTTGGCGTCGCACCACGGTGACCGGTTCGTCGCGGGTATCTCCGAGCGGGCCGTCAACGCCTGGGATTCCTTCGTCGGCAGCAGCGACATCGGGTACTTCTTCTCGGAGTCGTACGTGGCGGCCGATCGAGAGACCCAGTGGGCGACGTCGCCGCTGGCGCATGCCGACGACATCTCGATCCCGCTGTTGATCATCCATTCCGAACAGGACTGGCGCTGCCCGATCGAGCAGGGCCAGCGGCTGTACGCGGCCCTGAAGCTGCGCGGCGCCGAGGCCGAGATGCTGATCTTCCCGGGTGAGGGCCATGAGCTCTCCCGTTCGGGGCGGCCGCAGCACCGGGTGCAACGTTTCGAGGCCATCCTCCAGTGGTGGCAGCAGTACCTGCCGATCGGCTGATCACGCCGGCCGGCGAAACCGCGCCGTCACGACGAAGGCCCCCGACCAGCTGGTCGGGGGCCTTCGTCGTCAGGCACAGATCAGGGTGTCACGAGGTCAGTGCATCATCGCGGCGGCCGGAGCGGCCGTGTCGGACTTCGCGGCCGGCTTGCGCGGCAGGAAGTGCGCCGGGATCAGAGTGAACGCCACCATGATCAGCGCGATGAGAATCGTCTTGGTGAACGAATCGGCAGCGTCGTTCAGGCCGAGAGTCATGAACTGCTCGGGAGTCGTACCGGCGGACTGGGCGATCTGGCCCAGTTGTCCCTGGACCGCGGCGAACATCTCCGGGTTCGCCGTTGCCGGGTGGCTCAGGACCGGGTTCAGCGAGAAGGCGACGCCACCGATTCCCCCGTTGTCCTTCGTCAGGAAGTTGGTCAGCAGCACCGAGATGACGGCGGTGCCGATCGACGCCGCGACCTGCTGGGTGATGTTCGTCATCGTCGAACCCCTGGCCACCTGGTGCGCTGTCAGGGTTTTCAACGCCGCAGTCATGGTCGGCATCATCGTCATGCCCATGCCGAGACCCATCACCAGGAACGCACCGGAAGTCACCCAGTACGAAGTGTCGGACTCCAACATCGTCATCGGGACGAGGCCGAGCAGGATCAGGACCAAGCCGGTCATCACGAACTTGCCGGGGCCGTACTTGTCGGTGAGGGCACCGGCGATCGGCATGGTGAGCATCGCGCCGATACCCATCGGTGCACCGAGCAGACCTGCCTTGAGCGGGGTCTCGCCGCGGATCCCGATGAAGTACTGCGGGAACAGCAGCATCGCGCCGAAGAAGGCGATCGAGAAGATCACCAGGGTCAGGATCGCGAAGGTCAGGTCGCGGTTCTGGAACAGGTGCAGATCGATCAGCGCGTTCTTCTTCTTGAGGGCGTGCCTGACGAATGCCACGATCAGCACGAGCCCGATCAGCGCCGGGAGGAGCACCTTGGCGGAGCCGATCCTGCCTTCTCCCGGAATGCTGGAGATCCCGTAGAGGAACGCGGCCAGCCCGGGCGACAGCAGGACGAAACCCAGCCGGTCGAACGACTCGGACGGGCTCGGCTTGTCCTTCGGCAGGGCCATGAAGGCGTAGACGAATCCGATGACGCCGATGGGCAGGTTGATCAGGAAGATCCAGTGCCAGCTGACGGCGTCGATCAGCCATCCGCCGAGGATCGGACCGCCGATGGGACCGAGCAGCATCGGGATACCGAGGACCGCCATCACGCGGCCGATCCGCTCCGGGCCGGCGGCGCGGGTCAGGATGGTCATGCCCAGCGGCATCAACATTCCGCCGCCCAGACCCTGGATGGCGCGGAACGCGACCAGTGGGACGATGTCCCAGGCGGTGGCACAGAGCACCGATCCGCCGACGAACAGAGCGATGGACGTCAGGTACAACCGCTTGGTGCCGAACCGGTCTGCGGCCCACCCGGTGACCGGGATGACAGCGGCCAGCGCCAGCGTGTAGGCGGTCATGGTCCACGCGGCCGAAGCAGGGGAGATCTTCCACAGCGACTGGAAGGTGTTCTGGGCGACACCGACGACGGTGATGTCGAGGATCGCCATGATCGAGCCGATCACCACCACACCGGCGATCTTCAGGACCGCCGCGTCGAGTTTCTGGCTGTCCGCGGCCGGGGCGGATCCATCCTTGGTCGTGTTCACGCCGGGTGGCGAGGCATCTGTGGTCATGGGGACCGACTTTCTGGGCGGACGAAATGAACGAGGGCGACGGCATCGTCGTGGAGAGCGCATTGCTCGGCGGACTGCTGTCATTCTGGATCCGGGCACCGACACTGTCGCTGACCTGCCAAGACGTAGGGGCCGGCAGGTGCGGCACCAGAGTAGGGGACCCGTGTGGAGCACGGAAGTGAGATTTGCTGGAAGCGGAGAAGATCAGGGTCTGTTCAGGGTCCGTTCAGGGTCAGGCGGTGCGGCCGCTGCGCCGGCCCCCTGCTCGACACTCACCGCCCGCGCGTTCAAGTGGCGTTGTTCGGGTGCGCTGGAGGTGAGGGCGGCGGCCAGGCGGTAGTCGGCGATCGCCCCGTCGTGGTCGCCGGCGGCTTCGAGGAGGTGACCTCGCACCGCATGCAGGCGGTGCCGCAAGCGGGCGGTCGAAGGCTCGCCCAGTTCGGCCACGACCGCCAGTCCTGCCTCAGCGCCGTGTGCTTCACCGACGGCGACGGCGAGGGCGAGGGTGGTCATCGGGCCTGGGGCAATCCGATCCAGCATCCGGTACAGGACCACGATCTGCAGCCAGTCTGTCCGATCTGCCGACGGGGCGTCGGCGTGCACGGCGGCGACGGCTGCGAGCAGTTGGAAGCGTCCTACCTCACCGCTGGGCAGCAGTTGCTCGACGATGTCGGTTCCTTCGCGGATCATCCGGCGGTCCCAGCGGGTGCGGTCCTGTTCGCCCAGGGGAACGAGATCCCCGGCCGGGTCGACCCTGGCGCCCGCCCGGGCATCGGTCAGCAGCATCAACGCGAGCAGGCCGGTGGCCTCGTCGTGCTCGGGGACCGCCGCGGCCAGCATCCGGGTGACCCTGATGGCTTCACGGGTCAGCGACACGTCGTGCAGATCGCTGCCGGCGCTGCTGGTGTGGCCCTCGGTGAACAGCAGGTACAGCACGTCGAGGACGGCGTTGAGACGCTGCGGGAGGAGCTCGGCCGGAACGCCGTCGAAGTGCACGTGGTGGGTGCGCAGCAACGTCTTGGCCCGGCTGATCCGCTGGCCGACGGTGGCGCTGGGTACCAGGTGCAGAGCGGCGATCTGGTCGGTGGTCAACCCGCACACCGCGCGCAGGGTCAGGGCGACCTGCGCGGGACGCGGCAGCGCAGGGTCACAGCAGAGCACCAGCAGCGCGCCGACATCGTGGTCGTCGCCGAGTGGATGCGAGGCAGCCGGCGCCGGCAGCGCGGGCGGATCGACCACCCCGGCCACGGAGATGCTGCGGTCCTGACGGTGCCGCACCTCGCGTCGCAGCTGCGCCGTGGCAGCGCGGATGCCGTCGAGGTACCTGCGGTGGGCCACAGTGATCAGCCACGCCGCCGGCTCCACCGGCACGCCGGTCTGCGGCCATTGCGTCGTGGCCGCCAGCAACGCCTCCTGCACTGCGTCCTCACACGCAGCGAAGTCGGAGTGCCTACGGGCCAACGCGGACAGCACCCGCGGCACCAACGGACGCAACAGCTCCGCGAGGTCGGACGGCCCGGTCAGCGCGGGATCCCCGCGCTGACCGGGCCGGGCAAGCGGATCCGTCATCGGCGTCACATCGCCGGTCGCAGCTCGACGGTCTCGCCGGGACCGGAGAACTGCGCGGCGATCTCCTGTGCCCGCTCCCTGCTCTCGACGTCGATCAGGAAGAAGCCTGCGAAATGCTCCTTGGTCTCGGAGTAGGGGCCGTCCGTGACCACCGGCTTGCCCTCGTGCTGCCGATAGAGCGTCGATGACGACGGGTCGGCCAGCGCCTCTCCGCCCACGAGCTCCCCGGCTGCGGACATGTGCTCCAGGAGGGCATCGAACTCGGTGTTGATCTGCTGACGTTGATCGGCCGGGAGATCCTGGTACTCCGGCAGGAAGTCGACGGTCGGGTGCCCCCACGGCTGGGGGTTCGAGTGGATCAGAATGACGAACTTCATGACGGCTCTCCTGGTGATCTCGGCGGCACCGATGCCATGACATCGATGCCCACGACTGGGTTGTCAGTGATACGTCGCGGCAAGCCGAAGGATTTCGACAGCCGCGTCGGAGATGTTCCTGGTGCGGTTGTCGAGACCCTCACCACCCGCGCGAGCGCCATTCCGGCAGCTGCGGCCGCTCCGTGCCGAGCGTGGTGTCGTCGCCGTGCCCCGGGTACACCCAGGTGTCGTCCGGCAGGATGTCGAAGACCCTCTCCTGCAGGTCGGCGATCAGGGCAGCGAAGTCCTCCGGTGAGGTCGTCCGGCCCGGGCCGCCGGGGAACAGCGAGTCACCGGTGAACAGGTGGCCGTTGCCCGTCGGGTCCCGGTAGAGCAGGGCGATGGATCCCGGCGTGTGCCCGCGCAGCGCGATCACCTCGAGGGTGCTGTCGCCCAGCGGCACCGTCATCCCCTGCTCGAGTGCCACGTCGGTCGGGACGGGGAGCTCGGAGGCATCCTCGGCGCCGGCGTACAGGTTGGCGCCCGTCACCCCTGCGACGGCGGGCAGCGCTTCCCAGTGGTCGGCATGTCGGTGGGTGGTGACGATGCTGCGCAGCCGCGGTCGATCGGGCCCCACCCCCAACAGCTCCAGGATCCGCTCCGACTCGGCAGCCGCATCGATCAGCAGCGCATCACCGGTGGTCCGGCAGACCAACAGGTAGGCGTTGTTGTCCATCGGCCCGACAGACAACTTGGTGATGGTGATCGCCGACAGGGTGCGCAGGGCCGCAGGGCCACCGGCATCGACGTGCCCGGTGTAGGCGGTCCGGCCATCGGTGGGGGAGGGATCGGGCATGGCACCTCTTCCGTTCGGGACGACCGGGCATGCAGCGCGTGCGTCCGAGATGGGCAACTGTGTTCCGGTCCAGATTCCCAGATCCGGGCAGCGGACGCGGTGGCGGGGCGACGTGAGAATCGGATGACGAGGGACGAAACCGCCGGTGGGGACCGCTGTCGGAGGTCAGGCCTAACATTGGGCACCGTGACAGATCAGCTCATCGTGCGGGGTGCCCGCGAACACAACCTGCGCAACGTCGACGTCTCCCTGCCCCGGGATGCCCTCGTGGTGTTCACCGGTCTGTCCGGTTCCGGGAAGTCGTCACTCGCGTTCGACACGATCTTCGCCGAGGGCCAGCGCCGCTACGTGGAGTCGCTGTCGTCCTATGCTCGTCAGTTCCTGGGTCAGATGGACAAGCCGGACGTCGACTTCATCGAGGGCCTGTCCCCGGCCGTCTCGATCGACCAGAAGTCCACCTCGCGCAACCCGCGGTCGACGGTGGGCACCATCACCGAGATCTACGACTACCTGCGGTTGCTGTTCGCCCGCATCGGCAGGCCGCACTGTCCGATCTGCGGTGAGCCGATCGCCAAGCAGACCCCGCAGCAGATCGTCGACCGGGTGCTGACCATGCCGGAGGGCACCCGTTTCCAGGTGCTCGCGCCGGTCATCCGGGAGCGCAAGGGGGAGTACGTCGACCTATTGGAAGAGCTGCAGTCCAAGGGGTTCGCCCGGGCCAGGATCGACGGCGTCGTGCATCAGCTGACCGATCCGCCCAAGCTCAAGAAGCAGGAGAAGCACTCGATCGAGGTCGTCGTCGACCGTCTGGTCGCCCGCGACACCGCCAAACAGCGGATCACCGACTCGGTGGAGACCGGCCTGCGGCTGGCCGACGGGGTCGTCATCCTCGAGTTCGTCGACCTGGAGGAGAACGATCCGGATCGCGAGCGTCGCTTCTCCGAACGACTGGCCTGCCCCAACGACCACCCGCTCTCGATCGACGAGCTGGAGCCGCGCTCGTTCTCGTTCAACTCGCCCTTCGGTGCCTGCCCGGTCTGTACCGGCCTCGGCGTCAAGAAGGAGGTCGATGCCGAACTGGTCGTCCCCGATCCCGATGCGTCCCTCGCGGCGGGCGCCATCCATCCGTGGAGCGGCGGCCAGACCAGCGAGTACTTCGTCCGCCTGCTGACCGGTCTCGGTGCGGCGATGGGGTTCTCCGTCGACACGCCCTGGGGCGAGCTGCCGGCGGCGGTGCGCAAGGCGGTGCTGTACGGGTCCACCGAGCAGGTGCATGTCTCCTACCGCAACCGGTACGGACGGCAACGCTCCTACTACGCCGACTTCGAGGGGGCGATCCCGTTCCTCGAACGACGCGCAGCCCAGACCGATTCGGAATGGGCCAAGGAGCGGTACGAGGGTTACATGCGGGACGTCCCGTGCCCGGAGTGCAACGGCACCAGGCTCAAGCCGGAGATCCTCAGCGTCACCGTGCAGCATGCCGAGTTCGGTGCGGTCAACATCGCCCAGCTCGCGGGCATGGCGATCAAGGACGCCGCAGCGTTCTTCGCCGGCCTGACCCTCAGCGAGCGTGATCGGATGATCGCCGAGCGGGTGCTCAAGGAGGTCGACGCCCGGCTCGGGTTCCTGCTGGACGTGGGCCTCGACTACCTCTCGCTCGACCGGCCGGCGGCCACCCTGTCCGGCGGGGAGGCCCAACGGATCCGGCTCGCCACCCAGATCGGCTCCGGCCTGGTCGGCGTGCTCTACGTGCTCGACGAGCCCTCGATCGGTCTGCACCAGCGCGACAACCACCGGCTGATCAAGACCCTCACCAGGCTCCGCGACCTGGGCAACACGCTCATCGTGGTCGAGCACGACGAGGACACGATCCGGACCGCCGACTGGGTGGTCGACATCGGTCCGGGTGCCGGGGAGCACGGCGGCAAGGTCGTCGTGTGCGGCACCGTCGACGACCTCGTCTCCTCGCAGGAGTCGGTCACCGGCGCGTTCCTGTCGGGTCGCCGGGAGATCCCGGTCCCGCTCACCCGTCGAGCGATCGACCCCGACCGGATCCTGACGGTCGTCGGCGCCCGGGAGAACAACCTGCGGGATGTCACGGTCGACTTCCCGCTCGGCCAGCTGATCGCCGTCACCGGAGTGTCCGGATCCGGCAAGTCGACGCTGGTGAACGACATCCTGCATGCAGTGCTGGCCAACCGGATCAACGGTGCCCGGATGATCCCCGGGCGGCACACCCGGGTGACGGGTGTCGACCAGATCGACAAGGTGGTCGGTGTCGACCAGTCGCCGATCGGGCGCACCCCGCGGTCCAACCCGGCCACCTACACCGGTGTCTTCGACAACATCCGGAAGTTGTTCGCGCAGACCACCGAGGCGAAGGTGCGCGGCTACCAGCAGGGGCGGTTCTCCTTCAACGTCAAGGGCGGGCGCTGCGAGGCGTGCACCGGCGACGGCACGCTCAAGATCGAGATGAACTTCCTGCCGGACATCTACGTGCCGTGCGAGGTCTGCAAGGGTGCGCGGTACAACCGCGAGACCCTCGAGGTGCACTACAAGGGCAAGTCGATCGCCGAGGTGCTGGACACCCCGATCGAGGAGGCTGCCGAGTTCTTCGAGCCGATCACCTCGATCCACCGGTATCTCAAGACTTTGGTCGACGTCGGGCTCGGCTACGTGCGGCTCGGTCAGCCGGCGCCCACGCTGTCCGGCGGCGAGGCGCAACGCGTCAAGTTGGCCGCCGAGCTGCAGAAGCGATCAACGGGCCGCACCGTCTACGTGCTGGACGAGCCGACCACCGGTCTGCACTTCGCCGACGTGGAGAAGCTGCTGCTGGTGGTCAACGGTCTGGTGGACAAGGGCAACACGGTGATCGTCATCGAGCACAACCTCGACGTGATCAAGACCGCCGACCACCTCATCGACATGGGCCCCGAGGGTGGTTCCGGAGGCGGTCTGGTGATCGCAGAAGGAACCCCCGAGCACGTCGCCGCCAATCCGGAGTCGTACACCGGCGCGTTCCTCGCCAAGATCCTCGACGGGCGAGCCGCCCGGCCGGCCATCAGGACCACCGGTCGGGCCGGCAGCCCGGCGACGAACGGGTCCGCGGCGAAAGCCGCCGGGAAGAAGCCTGCGGCCAAGAAGTCGACGACAACCAAGGCCGCCCCAGCCAGGCCGGCCGCACCGAGCAAGACGGCCACACCGAGCAGGACGGCCACACCGACCAAGGCAGCCACACCGACCAAGGCAGCGGCACCGACCAGGACGGCCACCCCGAGCAAGACGGCCGCACCGAGCAAGACGGTTCCCGCGAACACGAAGGCGGCAACGGCGAAGAAGCTCTCCGGGTCCGCCGGGGGATCGGCGACGAAGACCCGCCGCACCGCCCGCTGAGCACCGGCGGACCGGAACCCGGCGTACCCGGGATCGCCCGCAGCTGCGACAATGGGCCATCGTGAAGACATTCGATGGCCTGTTCGCCGAACTCTCGGCGAAGGCGGTGTCCCGTCCCGAGGGTTCGGGCACCGTCGAAGCGCTCGATGCCGGCGTGCACGCCCAGGGCAAGAAGCTCATCGAGGAAGCGGGCGAGGTGTGGATCGCCGCCGAGCACGAAGGTGACGACGCGCTCGCGCTGGAGATCTCCCAGTTGCTGTACCGCACCCAGGTGATCATGCTCGGCCGGGGGATCAGCCTGGAGCAGGTCTACCGGCATCTGTAGACCTGGCGGACCACGCGGTCAGGCCAGGTCGTCACCCGACCCGATGCACGCCTTCCTCCCACCCCCAGGACCTGATTCCCCATGCTGAAAGTTGCCGTCCCCAACAAGGGCACCCTCTCCGAGCCGGCCAGCGCGATGCTGGCCGAAGCCGGTTACCGCCGTCGCACCGAGAGCCGCGACCTGACCGTCATCGACACCGCCAACGACGTGGAGTTCTACTTCCTGCGCCCCAAGGACATCGCCGTCTACGTCGGTTCGGGGGAACTCGACCTCGGCATCACCGGCCGAGACCTGGCCGGGGACGCCCAGGCGCCGGTGGCCGAGCTCATCCCGCTCGGGTTCGGGCACTCCTCGTTCCGGTACGCCGCTCCCGTCGGGACCGACTGGAGCGTCGCCGCGCTCGCCGGCAAGCGGGTCGCCACCGCCTACGCGAACCTGGTGCGCGCCGACCTCGCGGGGCACGGGGTGCAGGCAGAGGTGATCAAGCTGGACGGCGCCGTCGAGATCTCCCTGCAGCTCGGTGTCGCCGATGCGATCGCCGACGTCGTCGACTCAGGTCGCACCCTGCGGCAGAACGGACTTGCGGTGTTCGGTGACGTCATCCTCGCCTCCGAGGCGGTGCTGATCGCCCGGCAGGGCGTCGAGACCACTCCGGCCATGAACCAGCTGTCCAAGCGGCTGCAGGGGGTGGTCTTCGCCCAGCAGTACCTGATGCTCGACTACGACTGCCCGCGCTCGCTGCTGGAGCGGGCCACCGCCATCACCCCAGGTCTGGAGTCGCCGACCGTCGCGCCGATGGCCGACCCCGACTGGGTGGCCGTCCGCGCAATGGTGTTGCGCAGCAAGGCCAACCCGATCATGGACGAGCTGGCCGAGCTGGGTGCCAGGGCGATCCTGGCCTCCGACATCCGCTCGATCAGGCTGTGATCTCCTCGCACTGATCTCGACTCACTTCGTTCGCTCGATCGTCGAAGTCCAACCGGTCGATCAGGCTGTGATCTCGACTCACTTCGTTCGCTCGATCGTCGAAGTCCGCCGGGTTCAGCGGACCCGGAGCGTCAGGGTCTGGGCGGCCACCCCGAGCGGGCCGGTCACGTCGTGCAGCACGCTGGAGGTGATGCCGATCCCGCCGGACCCGAAGTTGACCGAGGTGTCCAGCCCGACCCAGTCGCCCTGCGGCTCCCGCAGCAGATGGACGGTCAGATCGGTGTTGGGGAACAGCATCTCGCTGGGTGACCGGCGAACGGCGATGCCGTTGGCGCTGTCGACCAACCCCAGACAGCCGGCCAGTCGCGACGTCGGTTCCCCGTCGATGAGCCCGACCGGCGTACGGATCCAGCAGCGCCCTCGGCCGGGGCGCCATCCTGGCAACACTCTGAACTCGAGGCCGGCGATGAACCGCCCACCCCACGTGTCATCGCCCGCCCACGGCTCCGCCTCGTCGGGACCGGGCATCGACTCGAACTCGTGGCCGGCGACCGAGCTGGTGTCGGAGGCGGTGAGTCGCCAGCCGGTCGCCCGCACCATCGCGCGCCCGCCTGCGCTCATCTCCGCCTGGACGAGCTCGATGGTGCGGCCCGGACGGATGACCTCGGCCGTCACCTGCACCTCGGTGCGTTGGATCATTCCGAGGATGTCGAACGCGATCCGTGAGGTGATCAGGTCCGACCGTCCGGACGCCGCCTCGAGTGCGTGGGTGAGCAGACCCGACACCGGCGCCATGTGCTGTTCGGTGCTCTGCCAGGCCCCCTCGGTGTGTTCGGTGGCGCGGAAGCGTCCCTCGCCGAGTGGTTCGTAGTAGAAGGCGGGGACGGGACCGGAACCGTCCGAGGCATGCGACGGACCAGAACCCGACGGGGCGTCCGGGGAGGAGATACTCACGCCCAGCAGGGTATCGATCTGTTCGGACGGTTCGTCCAGGGCCGTGAGGGGAGCTGTCGGTGACCGGCGGTTCCATCGGGTTCGTAGGCTGCAGGAGTGAATGCGTCAGGCAGCACCGGGCCCCGATCGGCCCGGGGACCCCGGTGGGTGGTGCTGGGTGCGGTCGTCCGACCCAGTCGTGGCTGGCCGCTCTCCGCTGCCATCGCGATCATCGTGGTGGCGTTCGTCGCCGGCCGGGTGCTGCGGGATCGCTCGGGCCCGGTGGTCGCACTGTTCTCGGTCGGTCTGGTCGCCCTGCTCATCGTCGGTGTTCTGCTGCACGAGTTCGGGCACTTGATCGCCGCGCGGTGGGCCGGTCAGCGGGTGCTGGGCATCCGGTTCGACATCCTCGGTGGCCGGACGGACATCGTCGGCGAGTCGCGCGGGCACGGTCGCGATGCGCTGGTGGCCGCCGCGGGCCCGCTGGTGTCGGTGCTGCTGGCCGCGCTGGCCGCCGCGGTGGCGACCGCATTCACCCCGCAGAGCCTGCCGTGGTTGTTGTCGATGGCGATCGCGCTGATCAACGGCCTGCTCGCGGTGTTCAACCTGCTTCCCGCACTGCCGTTGGACGGCGGCGAGATCCTGCGTTCGCTGTTGCTCGCGATCGGGGTGCGGCGATCCGTCGCGGCCCGTGCGGTGCTCGGCGGCTCGTTGCTGGTGGGGGCCGGCCTGCTCGCCGCGGCGCTGCTGGTCGGATCGCGGGGGGATCTGCCGACCGCCGTCGTGCTGGTCGGTATCGGGGTCCACCTCGGTGCGATCGCGCTGTCGGCCGCCCGACACGAGCGGTCGTCGGTCGCGGACGACGCCGGTCCCACCCCCCGCCGTCCGGCGACCGGCGCGGTGGACGAGGTCGGCGCGTCCGGTACCGGCCGACCTGCGATCGTGCTGACCACCGACTCGTTCGGAGCTGTCTCGGCGGCGCTGGCCACGGACCCCGCCCAACGCTGGGTACTCATCGACGACGAAGGTGACGTCGTCTCGGTTTGGTCGCGGGAGGAGTTGACCCGGATACTCGGCGACCGCAGTGCAGACAGGCGCACGTCCGTCCGCACGCTGCCCGCACACCCACCCAGCAACGACGACAGGACAGCATGAGCCGCGAATTCGAAGTCGGGGACCGGGTCCAGCTGACCGATTCCAAGGGCCGCAAGTACACCGTGATCCTGGAGGCAGGAGCGGTGTACCACACCCATCGCGGCGGGTTGAACCACGACGACCTGATCGGTGCCCCCGAAGGGAGCGTGGTGCAGTCCGTCGTCGGCACGCCGTACCTGGCGCTGCGACCGCTGCTCAGCGACTACGTGCTGTCGATGCCGCGTGGCGCCGCGGTGATCTACCCCAAGGACGCGGCCCAGATCGTGCACTGGGGTGACATCTTCCCGGGCGCCAGGGTGATGGAGGGTGGTGCCGGATCGGGTGCACTCACCTGCTCGCTGCTGCGGGCGGTCGGCACGACCGGTTCCGTGCTCTCGTACGAGATCCGGGACGACCATGCGGTGCACGCCCAGCGCAACGTCGACCAGTTCTTCGCCTCCACCCCGGACAACTGGACCATGGTGATCGGCGACATGGCCGACCACGAGGGTGAGGTCGACCGGGTGATCCTCGACATGCTCGAGCCGTGGGAGATGCTGCCGATGGTGAGCAGGTCGTTGGTGCCCGGCGGCGTGATGATCGTCTACGTCGCGACGACCACCCAGCTCTCCAAGGTGGCCGAGGCGATCAGGGAGCAGGGCGGCTGGACCGAACCCGCCGCCTGGGAGACGCTGCACCGACCGTGGCACCTGGTCGGCCTGGCGGTCCGGCCCGAACACCGGATGCAGGGCCATACGGCGTTCCTGCTCAGCGCACGCCGACTGGCCCCGGGAGTGGTCGCGCCGCGGCCGCAGCGCCGCCCCAACGCCTCCGCACGCGAGACCACCGGCAAGTGACCACGAGCAGCTGACCACGAGCAGCTGGCGACGAGCTGCTGACCACGAGCAGCTGGCCACGAGCAGCTGGCCACGAGCTGCTGACCACGAGCTGCTGACCTCGAGCTGCTGACCACGGGCGGGTGCAGGCCGCCCGGTCAGGTCTGGAGGCAGATCTTCCAGTCGCCCGACTCCTGGGCCAGCGGGACGCCACCTTCCGAGTCCTTGCCGTCGGTGGCGAAGGCGATGTTGGCCAGTCCGTCGGCGCCCGACACCGCCACCGAGGTGACCTCCATGGTCCCCGCGTCGATCTGCTCCGCCAGCGCCGACAGGTTCATCGACGCGTTGGCCGAGCACATCGTCGAGCGGAGACCGTCCTCGTCGCGGTCGTTGATCGCCTTCGCCCAGTCGTCGGCCACCTCCTTCGCCGCAGCCTGCTCGTGCGCCTTGGCCGGGTCGGTGGAGACCACCAGAGACGGGTAGGTCCTGGTCAGCGCGAAGGACGGCGGGGGCACGCTCTGCTGTGGTGGGGCGGCGTCCTTCGCGGTGAACACGATGATGCCGACGGTGACCGCAGCGATCACCAGCACCGCGAGGACGGCTGCGATCCACGGCCCGCGCCGGGACGGGGCGGACGGGGCGAGTGGCGAAGCCATGATCGGCTGTCCGAACGCCGGCCCGGAGGACCCGACCAGGGGTGGGCCGTAGGTGGGCTGCCCCTGCGGTCCGCCGGCTGCCTGCCCGCCGAACGCCGGCCCCGTCGGCCGTGCCCCGGGATATGGGCCCGGTCCGGATGGGGGTGGGCGTTGACCGTAGCCGGGTGCGGGTGTCTGGGGCCCGCGGGGCGGGAACCCCGACGGCGCTCGGGGTGCCGGTCCGCCTGGCCAGGGCGATCCGGGCGGCGGGACCGCCGGTCGGCCGTAGGACGGCGGGCCGGACGCGGGCCCGGCGACCGGAGGTCCCCAGCGAGTGGGTGTCGGCCCCCCGACGCCTGGCTGCAGCGCGGTCGGCGGTTGCTGCGACCAGGCTCTGGCCGGCGGCTGGGGTGGGATCGGATGGTTCGGCGGCGGCCCGCCGAGGCTTGGCCGAGTCGGGAGAACCGGTCCTGCCGGACGCTCCATCTGTCCCGCGGAGGGTCGTGGCCGGCCGGCGGGATCGGCGGCATGGTGCCTGCCGGTCGGGCTGTCCGCGTTCGAGGGCGGGGCCGGCGCCGGCGCCGGCGCACCATCTTCGGGCACGGGCCGATCCGCAGCCGGCGGAGTGCCAGGGGTGTCGGTCATCGCATGCCTTCCGTTCGCCCGCGGGGTGCTGCCGTCCCGCGGTCCCCGGGGTGGACGGGCCGGAGGACGACGGCATCGCGCACCCCGGACCGCGGGCGGGTGGGTGGCGATCAGTATGTCGAACCGGCAGCAGTGGGGAGCGGCAACCGGCGGATCAGCCGGGCCCGTGCCGTCGCAGGACTGTCCGACTCCCCGCGTAAAGTCATCGACAGCCGATCCACGCGGCGATGGGAGCACAGGGTGACAGAGCCGGACGATGCACGCCAGACAGCTGCTGGACAGCCGCACGCCGAGATGAGTGCGCAGGAAGCCCAGCTGCACAGCAAGATCCGGTTGCTCACCGACGACATTGCGGTGCTCCGTCGTCGGCTGGCCGCTTCGCCCGCGGATTCCCGTCCGCTGCAGCGCCAGGTGATCGAGGCGGACGCCAGGGTCGCGGCGTTGGCGGAGCGGAACGAGAAGCTGATCACCACGCTGCGGGACGCCCGGACGCAGCTGCTGCAGCTCAAGGAGGAGGTCGACCGGCTGGCTCAGCCACCCAGCGGCTACGGCGTCTTCCTGGGTGCAGGCCCCGAGTCGACCGTTGAGGTCTTCACCTCCGGCCGACGGATGCGCCTCACGGTGTCGCCCAACGTCACCGTCGAAGACCTGCACCGCGGCCAGCAGCTGCGATTGAACGAAGCGCTCACGGTCGTCGAGGCAGGCGGGTTCGACCCGGTCGGCGAGGTCTGCTCGCTCCGCGAGGTGCTGGACGGCGACCGCGCGTTGGTCGTCGGTCATGCCGACGAAGAACGGGTCGTGCACCTGGCCGCTCCGCTGCTGGACGGTCCGCTCAAACCGGGCGATTCCCTGCTGGTGGACACCAAGGCGGGCTACGCGTACGAGAAGGTCCCGAAGTCCGAGGTCGAAGATCTCGTGCTGGAGGAGGTCCCGGACGTCAGCTACCACGACATCGGCGGCCTCGGCCGTCAGATCGAACAGATCCGTGACGCCGTCGAGCTACCGTTCCTGCACAAGGAGCTGTTCCTCGAGTACAAGCTGCGCCCGCCGAAGGGTGTGCTGTTGTACGGGCCGCCCGGCTGCGGTAAGACCCTGATCGCGAAAGCGGTCGCGAACTCGTTGGCCAAGAAGGTCGCCGAGGCGCGCGGCGAGGAGAAGGTCACCAGCTACTTCCTCAACATCAAGGGTCCCGAGCTGCTCAACAAGTACGTCGGCGAGACCGAGCGGACCATCCGGCTGATCTTCCAACGGGCCAGGGAGAAAGCGTCCGACGGCACCCCGGTGATCGTCTTCTTCGACGAGATGGACTCGGTGTTCCGCACCAGGGGGACGGGGGTGTCCTCCGACGTCGAGACGACCATCGTCCCGCAGCTGCTGAGCGAGATCGACGGCGTCGAAGGTCTGGAGAACGTCATCGTGATCGGCGCCTCCAATCGTGAGGACATGATCGACCCGGCCATTCTGCGACCGGGTCGGCTGGACGTGAAGATCAAGATCGAACGCCCGGACGCCGAGTCTGCGAGCGACATCTTCGCGAAGTACCTGACGACCGACTTGCCGATCAACGAGGAGGATCTGGCCGAGTTCGGTGGCGACCGGGCCGCGACCATCGACGCGATGATCCAGTCGACCGTCGCGCGAATGTACTCCGAGGAGGATGACAACCGCTTCCTCGAGGTGACCTATGCCAACGGCGACAAGGAGGTCCTCTACTTCAAGGACTTCAACTCCGGCGCCATGATCCAGAACATCGTCGACCGCGCCAAGAAGGCGGCCATCAAGTCGCTGATCGAGTTCGGTGTCCCCGGCCTGCGGGTGAGTCATCTGCAGGAGGCGATCCTCGATGAGTTCGCCGAGAACGAGGATCTGCCGAACACCACCAACCCGGACGACTGGGCGCGCATCTCCGGCAAGAAGGGTGAACGGATCGTCTACATCCGGACGCTCGTGTCGGGCAAGCAGTCGGAAGGGTCACGGTCGATCGACACCGCTCCCAGCACCGGGCAGTACCTCTGAGCGGCGCCGCCCCGGTGGGTCTGCCGCCGACCGGTGACGCTGTCGGAGCGGTTCGGTAGCGTCGGCGCCATGCCGACGATGACCGACGACCAAGCACAGGAGTTCCTCGCCGCTCCGCGGATCGGGGTGCTGTCCATCGCGCGCGTCGATCTCGAACAGCGCACGGCACCGCTGTCGATCCCCATCTGGTACGAGTACGCGCCCGGCGGCGACCTGTCGATCGTCACCCCGGTGGATTCGTTCAAGGCCACGGTGTTGCGCGCCGCGGGGCGGGCAACCCTCCTCGTCGAGGAGAGTGTGCCGCGGATCCGCTACGTCTCGGTGGAGTGCGAGCTCGCCGACGAGCTGCCACCGGATCCTGCCCACACTCGTGCGATGGCCTCGCGCTACCTCCCGCAGGACCAGATCGAGCAGTTCCTCGCGAACGTGCCGATCGAGGGCCGGTTCGTATTGCGTCCGGTCCGCTGGCGCAGCGCAGATCTGGGATGAGCGCGGCACGTTGGGCCATCGGGACCGCGGTCCTCGGCCGTCCTGCGTACCTCAACACCGGCAGCAGCCTTCCTGCGGAGCGCACTCGGCAAGCATTGCAGGACAACACGTCCGCCGTGCTCGATGCAGCCACCTCGGCCGGTGTCGACTGGGTGGACACCGCTCGCTCCTACGGTGACGCCGAGGCCTTCCTCGCGCACTGGCTCGCACTACGCGCGCACCGCCCGGGCTTCGTGGCCCCCACCGTCTCCAGCAAATGGGGATACCGCTACGTCGGCGGATGGCGCACCGACGCGGACGTGCACGAGGTGAAGGAGCACACCCTGCCACGGTTCCGTCAGCAGTGGCAGCACTCGCGCGAGCTGTTGGGTGAGCGGATCGGGCTGTACCAGGTGCATTCGTTGACTCCGGACTCGCCGTTGTTGGCTGACACTGCCCTGCTGGCGGAGCTGGCTGCGCTACGTGAGGTCGGAGTGGCGGTGGGGTTCTCCACGTCCGGCCCGCAGCAGGCGGAAACCGTCAGGGCGGCGAGCCGGATCAGCGTCGACGGCACGCCGCTGTTCTCCGCCGTGCAGAGCACGTGGACCGTACGGGAGACCTCGGTCGGACCAGCGCTGCAGGAAGCAGCCGACAGCGGGATGACCGTGCTGGTGAAGGAGGCGCTCGCCAACGGCCTGCTGGCCACCGATCCACCAGCGGCGCTCGCCGGAGTTGCCGCCGCACACGGGAGCACCCCGGACGCGGTCGCTCTGGCCGCGGTCGCGGCGCAGCCGTTCGTGAGCCGGGTGCTGATCGGGGCGTCCACCGTTGATCAGCTGCGCAGCAACCTGACGGCCGTCGACCTGGAACTCACGGCGGACGAACTGGCCTCCCTGACCGCGACCCCGGACGAGCCTGCTGTGTACTGGGACCGGCGGTCGCAGCTGCCGTGGCACTGACCGGATCCCTCCGAACCCGTCGCATCGTGCGGCGTATCCACTGAAGGTGAACATCGTGACCAACACCGTCCTCATCACCGGTGCCAGCGCCGGATTCGGTGCGGCCATCGCCCGCCGGTTCGTCGCCGACGGGCATCGGGTCGTCGCCACCGCGCGTCGGGCAACCAAACTCCAGGAACTGCACGACGAACTCGGTGACGCGCTGCTGCCGATCGAACTCGACGTCACCGACGCCGCTTCGGTTGCCGCGTTGCCCGATCGACTCCCGGCGGCGTTCGCGGAGATCGACGTCCTGGTCAACAACGCCGGCCTGGCCAAGGGCCTCGCGCCGGCCGCCGCGGCTGCCCTCTCGGACTGGGACACCATGATCGCCACCAATGTCTCCGGTCTGGTGCACGTGACCCGCGCGTTCCTGCCCGGCATGGTGGACCGTGATCGCGGGCACGTCGTCAACCTGGGGTCGATCGCCGGTACGTACCCCTACCCGGGTGGCAACGTGTACGGCGCGACGAAGGCCTTCGTCCACCAGTTCAGCCTGAACCTGCGCTCCGACCTCAAGGGCAGCCGCGTCCGGGTGTCATGCATCGAGCCGGGAATGTGCGGTGGCACCGAGTTCTCCACCGTCCGCTTCGACGGCGACGAGGAGAAGGTCGCAGCGCTCTACGACGGCGCCGAACCGATCACCGCGGACGACATCGCCGAGAGTGTCGCCTGGGTGACGTCGTTGCCGCGGCACGTCAACGTGAACACCATCGAGCTGATGCCGGTCACCCAGAGCTCCGCCGCGCTGCAGATCCAGCGCTGGAGCTGAGGCTCAGCGCGTGACCGGCTTCGCCTGCGAGATCGGTCCGGCCGGGAAGCGCACGGCAGCGGCCGGGTCGGTTCCCGGCTACGGCTAGCGTTGACGCCATGAGCGTGCAGCGAATCATGGGCACCGAGGTCGAGTACGGCATCTCGGTCCCCGGTGATGTGACGGCCAACCCGGTGATGACCTCGACCCAGGTCGTGCTGGCCTACGCCGCGTCGGTCGCCGCGCCGCGGGCCCGTCGAGCCCGCTGGGACTACGAGGTCGAGTCCCCACTCCGCGACGCTCGCGGTTACGACCTGTCTGCCATGTTCGGGGCCATGGTCGATCCGGACGTCGACGATCTCGGAGCGGCCAACGTCATTCTCAGCAACGGCGCCCGGCTGTACGTCGACCATGCACACCCCGAGTTCTCCGCGCCCGAGGTCACCAACCCACTGGACGCCGTGCTGTACGACAAGGCGGGCGAGCGGGTGATGGAGGAGGCCGCCCGGCTGGCCTCGTCCGTGCCGGGGACTCCGCCGATCCAGATGTACAAGAACAACGTCGACGGCAAGGGCGCCAGCTACGGCACCCACGAGAACTACCTGTGCAGGCGGGATGTCGCGTTCCCCGACATCATCACCGGGCTGCTGCCCTTCTTCGCCTCACGCCAGGTCGTGGTGGGCTCCGGCCGGGTCGGTATCGGCCGCAGCGGGCAGACCGAGGGCTACCAACTCTCGCAGCGCGCCGACTACATCGAGGTCGAGGTCGGCCTGGAGACCACGCTGAAGCGCGGCATCATCAACACCCGCGACGAACCGCACGCAGACCCGGAGAAGTACCGGCGGCTGCACGTCATCATCGGTGACGCGACCCTGTCGGAGACCACCACGTTCCTCAAGGTCGGCTGCACGGCGTTGGTGCTGGCGATGATCGAGGCGGGTGTGCCGTTGGGCGACCTCGCGCTCGAAGGGCCGGTCGAAGCCGTGCACACCATCTCGCACGATGTGACCCTGCAGGTCACCGTGCCGCTGGCGGACGGCAGGCGGATGACGGGGATCGACCTGCAACGCGCGTACCACGAGCGGGCTGCAGCATTCGTCGAGCGCACCCAGGGCACTGACGTCGACCCGCAGACCCGCCAGGTGCTGGACACCTGGGCGCGCGTGCTCGACACCCTCGCCGACGACCCGATGGACCTCGCCGACGAGCTCGACTGGCCCGCGAAACTGCGGCTGCTCGAGGGGTTCCGGCAGCGTGACGGCCTGTCGTGGGGCGCACCGCGGCTCGCTCTGGTCGACTTGCAGTACTCCGACGTCCGGCTCGACAAGGGGCTCTACAACCGGCTCGTCTCCCGGGGCTCGATGAAGCGGCTGCTGACCGAGGAGCAGGTGCGGGCCGCGATCCTGGCGCCTCCGGAGGACACCAGGGCCTACTTCCGCGGGCGGTGCGTCTCCCGGTTCCCGGAGGCGCTGGCCGCTGCGTCGTGGGACTCGGTGATCTTCGACGTCGGCCGGGAGACGCTGGTGCGCATTCCCACCATGGAACCCTCCCGCGGCACGAAGGCGCACGTCGGTGAGCTCTTCGACCAGGCGCAGGACGCAGCAGAACTGGTCGACTCGCTGGCCCGCTGAGCCGGCGCGGAGACCCGGCCGGGCGTCAGCCCCGTCGCACCGGCCGAGCGACGGTGATCCGATCGCAACCAGCGGGCGGGCCGGTCGACCCGCGCGCTGTCCGTGGACCTCGGTAAGCTCGTAGTAGCGAGTCATTCCCTGCCGGGAGGGCCGCCGCACTGGGCGGGGCCACACGCAAGGCGTGTTCCCGTCGGCCGGTCACGAGGACGCAAGGAGCGCAGATGGCGCAGGAGCAGACCACCCGTCAGGGCGGCGGGGGCGAGGACGACACCCCCGACGCCGGTTCCGGTGGCGGTCAGGAGCGGCGCGAGAAGCTGGCCTCCGACACCGACGACATCCTGGGTGAGATCGACGACGTCCTGGAGACCAACGCCGAGGACTTCGTGCGCGCCTACGTCCAGAAGGGCGGACAGTGAAGCTGTCGGCCCCACGGTCGGTGCGGCCGCGATGAGCGGATCCTGGCCCGCCCAGGCCATTCCGGCTGCGTACCTGACCCCCGGCGCCGGGTCGTTCACCGAGTTCGTCGCGCGCACCGAACCGCAACTGCTGCCCGGTAGCCGTTTCGACGGTCGCCCCGCTGCTCTGCCGGATCTGCCGCACGGCACCACCATCGTCGCCCTCGCCACCCGCGACGGAGTGGTGATCGCCGGTGACCGGCGCGCGACCATGGGATCGATGATCGCCCAGCGCGACATCGAGAAGGTGTTCGTCACCGACCTGTACTCCGCCGTCGGCATCGCCGGTACCGCCGGCCTGGCGGTCGAGATCGTCCGGATGTTCCAGCTCGAGCTCGAACACTACGAGAAGATCGAGAGTGTCCGACTGTCGTTGGACGGCAAGGCGAATCGCCTCGCCGCGATGGTCCGCGGCAACCTCGGCGCTGCGCTGCAGGGCCTGGCCGTCGTCCCACTGTTCGCCGGCTACGACACCGACATCGCCGACCCGTCACGTGCCGGTCGGATCTACTCGTACGACGTGACCGGCGGACGGTACTGCGAGCACGACTTCCACGCCGTCGGTTCCGGTTCGGTGTTCGCGAAGTCCGCCCTCAAGAAGCGGTTCCGACCGGGCGTCGCCACCGACGAGGCCGTTCGCCTGGCCGTCGAGGCGCTCTACGACGCGGCCGACGACGACAGTGCCACCGCCGGTCCCGACCTGACCCGCCGGATCTTCCCGGTCGTGGTGGCGATCGGGACGGACGGGGCGATCCGCTGGACGGACGACGCCGTGGGCGCGATCGCCGAGCAGGTCGTCGCCGACCGACTGCTCCGGCCGGGTGGCTGAGCAGCGATGAAGGTACGAAGACCCGGCCCGCCGGTGGGCGGCCGCAACCGAGGAGCACGCCTGCTGTGACGATGCCGATGTACGCCTCACCCGAGCAGTACATGCGCGACCGCTCGGACTACGCCCGCAAGGGGATCGCCCGGGGCCGCAGCGTCGTCGTGACGATCTTCTCCGGCGGGGTGCTGTTCGTGGCGGAGAGTCCGTCGGCGACCCTGCACAAGGTCTCGGAGATCTACGACCGGATCGGGTTCGCCGCCACCGGTCGGTACAACGAGTTCGAGAACCTCCGCACCGCCGGGATCAGGCTGGCCGACGTCCGCGGGTACTCGTACGACCGCAAGGACGTCAACGCGCGATGGCTCGCGAACGCCTACGCACAGACCCTCGGATCGATCTTCTCCGAGCACTCCAAGCCCCTGGAGGTCGAGCTCTGCGTTGCCGAGGTCGGCCGACCCGGTGACCCGGCGGACGGCAGCGCCGACCAGCTGTACCGCATCACCTACGACGGCTCGATCTTCGACGAACCGAAGTTCGCCGTCATGGGCGGCGTCACCGAGCCGGTGGCCACCTCGCTCACCGCCTCCTGGACGCAGGGCTGGGACCTGACCACGGCGCTCCGAGCCTGTGTCGCCGCACTCGGCAGCGCCGCGGACGGCTCCAGCCGGGAGATCCCGGCGGACCTGCTCGAGGTCGCCGTCCTCGACCGCCGGTTGAGCGGACGGACCTTCCGGCGCGTGCACGGTGCAGCACTGGACGCGCTGCTCGCCGACCCGCAGCAGGCCGGCACAGCAGACACCGCAGTCATCGAGCAGCCGGTCGACCCCGGCGCCCCGGTGCTCGACAACGCGCCGGACCCCGCGCCCGACCTGACCGTCGAACACGCCCAGCACGAGGCACCCCAGGAAGGGGAAACGCCCCCCGCGGGCACCACATGATCATCGAATGGATCCTGCTGTTCGTCGGTCTGCTGCTCATCGCCGGTACCGCCCTGTTCGTCGCCGCCGAATTCGCACTGGTCACCGTCGACCGGGCGACCGTCAACCGGCAGGCCGCGGCGGGCGATGCAGGTGCGCGGTCGCTGCAGGCCGGTCTGAAGTCGCTGTCCACCCAGCTCTCCGGCGCCCAGGTCGGCATCACCGTGACCACGCTGGCCCTGGGGTTCGTGATGGAGCCTTCGCTCGCTTCACTGCTGGCCGGACCGTTGGACGCGCTCGGGCTGTCCGACGGGGCAGCCGGCACGGTCAGCGTCCTGATCGCGCTGGTGGTGGCCACCCTGCTGTCGATGGTGTTCGGCGAGTTGGTGCCCAAGAACATCGCGATCTCTTCGCCGCTGCCGACGGCCAAGGCCGTCATCGGGCCGATGCGGATGGCCACCATGCTGTTCCGGCCGCTCATCTATGTGCTCAACGGCACGGCCAACGGGGTGCTCCGGATGATCGGTATCGAACCCCAGGAGGAGCTGCGCAGCGCCCGCTCCGCCGAGGAGCTCGAGTCGCTGGTCCGCAGGTCCGGCGCGCAGGGCACCCTGGAGCAGCCGACGGCCGGCCTGCTGGCCCGCTCGATCTCCTTCTCCGACAAGGCCGCCGACGACGTGATGACGCCGCGCACGGCGGTCCGGTTCGTCCGCCGCAGCGATCCGGCCACCGAGATCATCGCGGCTGCGGTCGAGACCGGCCATTCCCGCTTCCCGGTGTTCGGCGAGGACCACGACGACATCGTCGGTCTGGTCCACCTGAAGCGAGCGGTGGCGATCCCGCCGGACGAGCGCGAGGGTGTCACCGCGGGCCAGCTGATGGTCGACGTGCCGGTGGTACCGGAAACCATCCCGCTGGACGACCTGCTCGACCAGCTGCGCGCCGTCGGCCTGCAGATGGCGGTGGTGGCCGACGAGTACGGCGGCACCGCCGGCATCCTCACCCTCGAGGACGTGGTCGAGGAGCTGGTCGGTGAGATCACCGACGAACACGATCCGGTGGCCGGTCGGGCCGAGCGTCGTCGGGACGGCACCTGGACCTTCGTCGGCACGCTGCGACCCGACGAGATCGAGGAGTTCTCCGGCGTCGAGCTGCCCGAGGCCGGACCGTACGAAACCGTTGCGGGCCTGGTCATCTCGCGTCTGGGCCGGATGCCGGTGACCGGCGATTCGGTCGAGCTGGAGGCCATCGCTGCCGCGGATGCCGTGCTCGGTGCCCTGGAGGACGGCATCCGGTTGGAGGCCGACACCGAGGAGGACCTGCCGCGGGTGGTGACCGTCCGGCTGACCGTGCTCGAGGTAGAGCGGCGCCGGATCACCCAGGCCCATCTGTCCAGCGTCGACCCGGGGAGACGCCTGTGACCACCGAATGGCTGCTGCTGTGTGCGGTGATCCTGCTGCTGATCGCCAGCGCCTTCTTCGTCGGTGCCGAGTTCGCGCTGGTATCCGCCCGACGCACCGTCGTCGAGCCGTTGGCCGTGCACAGCCGCCGCGCCAGGACCACCCTGCGCGCGATGGAGGACGTGTCGCTGATGATGGCGACCGCCCAGTTCGGCATCACCCTCTGCGGTGTGCTGCTGGGAGCACTCGGCGAACCGGCCGTGGCGAAGCTGCTGGAGCCGGTCTTCAATTCGCTCGGCGTCCCCGAACAGGCGCTGCACCCGGTCGCTCTGGTGGTGGCGCTGCTGCTGGTCGTCTCGGCGCACGTCGCGCTCGGCGAGATGGTGCCCAAGAACATCGCGCTGGCCGGCCCGGAGAAGACGGCGATCATGTTGGCGCCGTTCCTGATGACGATCGCGAGGTTCCTCGGGCCGCTGATCCGCGGCCTGAACCGGTTCGCGAACTGGGTCGTGCGCATCACCGGGCACGAGCCGAAGGACGAGGTCGCCTCGTCCTTCACCCGCGAGGAGGTCGCCGGGCTGGTGGCCGAGTCGCGCGCCGAGGGCCTCATCGACGACGAGGAGCACCAGCTCATTACCTCGGCGTTGGACTTCGAGTCGGACACTTTGCGCAGTGTGCTGCTGGACGACGCACAGGTGGTGCCACTGCCGGTCGGTGCGAGCGCCGCCGAGGTCGAGCGGACCTGCGCCCGCACCGGGTTCTCCCGGTTCCCGGTGCTGGACGAACAGGGCCGCTATGCCGGGTACGTGCACATCAGGGACGTGGTGGGGATCCCGGCGGAGCAGCGCGACGAGCCGTTGCCGCCGGAGCTGATCCGGCCGCTGCCGGCGTTCTCGGAGAGCACCGAGCTGCGGGCGGCGCTCGACCGGATGCGGCGCGCCGGCGCCCACCTGGCGCAGGTGGCCGTCGATCCGCGCGGGACCCAGGCGACCCGGCTGGCCGGCCGCGCGATCGCCGTCCCGATGCCGGACCGTCGTCGTGGTCTGGTGGCGTTGGAGGACGTCATCGAACAGCTGATCGGCCACATCGGCGACGCCACCCGACGGCGCCCCGAGATCGCGGACTAGGTTCGAGTCCATGCAGCGGCGGATCATGGGTCTGGAGACCGAGTTCGGCATCACCTGTACCTTCCACGGCCAGCGACGGTTGTCGCCGGACGAGGTGGCCAGGTACCTGTTCCGGCGGGTGGTGGCCTGGGGACGATCGTCGAACGTGTTCCTGCGCAACGGATCCCGGCTGTACCTTGATGTCGGCTCGCACCCCGAGTACGCGACCGCCGAGTGCGACGACCTGCCGACCCTGATCGCGCACGACAAGGCGGGGGAGCTGATCCTGCAGGACCTCGTCGTCGACGCCGAGGCCCGGCTCGCCGAGGAGGGAATCGGCGGCGACATCTACCTGTTCAAGAACAACACCGACTCCGCCGGCAACTCCTACGGCTGCCACGAGAACTTCCTGATCTCCCGGGCCGGGGAATTCTCGAAGATCTCCGACGGGCTGATCCCGTTCCTGGTGACCCGGCAGCTGATCGTCGGCGCCGGGAAGGTGCTGCAGTCGACGCGCGGGGCCACCTACTGCCTGTCCCAGCGTGCCGATCACATCTGGGAGGGCGTCTCGAGCGCCACCACCCGCTCCCGGCCCATCATCAACACCCGCGACGAACCGCACGCCGACGCGGAACGGTTCCGGCGGCTGCACGTGATCGTCGGCGATTCCAACATGAGCGAGACCACGACGCTGCTCAAGGTGGGGAGCGCCGCCCTGGTGCTGGAGATGATCGAGGCGGGCGTCCCGTTGCGGGACTTCACCTTCGAGAACCCGATCCGGGCCATCCGGGAGATCTCGCACGACATCACCGGCCGTCGACCCGTCCGGCTGGCGAACGGCGATCAGGTGTCCGCGCTGGACGCCCAGTTGGACTACTTCCAGCGCGCCGTCGACTTCGTCGAGACCCGCGGGAGCGATCCGATCACCGATCGGATCCTGGACCTGTGGGGTCGGACGCTCCGCGCGGTGGAGACGGACGACTTCTCCGCGGTCGACACCGAGATCGACTGGGTGATCAAGAAGAAGCTGATCGACTCGTACGCCGGCAAGCACGGGATGGACCTGACGCATCCGCGGATCGCCCAGCTCGACCTGACCTACCACGACGTCCGTCCGGGACGGGGGGTGTTCAGTCTGTTGCAGCGCAAGGGGATGGCGGCGCGGGTCGTCACCGACGAGCAGATCATCGAGGCCGAGAACGTCCCGCCGCAGACCACCAGGGCCCGGCTGCGCGGAGAGTTCGTCACTGCCGCCCAGCAGGCCGGCCGCGACTACACGGTCGACTGGGTGCACCTCAAGCTCAACGACCAGGCGCAGCGCACGGTCCTGCTGAAGGATCCCTTCGCCAGCCAGGACGAGCGGGTGGCACGGCTGATCGCCACCATGTGAGTGGCCCGGCGCGGCCGGGTGGCCGACCGCGAACAGCGCGGCCGACCCCCTAGAGTCGATGCATGCCTCCTCCGACCACCACGGCCGCCAAGGCCGAGCGGCTGCTCAACCTGGTGATCGCTCTGGTCAACACCACCCAGTTCCGCTCCGCCGCCTGGATCCGGCGGAACGTGGCCGGTTACTTCGACACTCCGTCCGATGAAGCCTTCAACCGGATGTTCGAGCGCGACAAGAACGAGCTCCGCGAGATCGGACTCCCGCTGCAGTCGGACGGCAACGACGGGTACCGGATCCCGCCGACCGAGTTCTCGCTGCCACCGCTGGCGTTCACCCCAGCGGAGACCGCTGCCGTCGGCCTCGCCGCCCGGTTGTGGTCGACGACGACGCTGCAGTCGGCGGGGGAGCAGGCCGTCCGCAAGCTGCGTGAGGCAACCCTCGACGGATCACAGGATCCGGCGGCCGGCGACCGGGACTGGCAGTTCGTCGACTCGGTGCTGCAGCCGCAGGTCCGCACCGCCGACCCGGCATTCGCGCCGCTGCAGGCGGCGACGGTCTCGCGACGGCAGGTCGGATTCGACTACCGCAAACAGCCGGACGATCCCCCCGTCAAGCGCCGGTTGCAGCCATGGGGGCTGGTCTCCTTCCGGGGCAAGTGGTACGTGATCGGCAACGATCTGGACCGCGGTGGGCAGCGCACCTTCCGGTTGTCCAGGATCGTCGGCGCGGTATCGGCGACCGGCAGGCAGGGCGCCTACGAGGTTCCGGCCGACATGGATCTGTTGGAGCAGGTGCGCCGGGTCGCCGAACCCAACGACGAGCGGCAGGGACGTCTGCTCATCCGTCCGGGCCGCGCCGTCGGTCTGCGCCGGGAGGCGACCCTGGTCGCCGCCGCACCGGTCGGCGTACCCGATGCGTCGGACGAACTGCTCGTGCCGATCGTCGGCCTGTGGGACACCGCACGCCGGATCGCCGGGGCGGGCGACGACGTGCTGGTGCTGGAACCCGCCGATCTGCGCGACGCGGTGATCAGGATCCTGACGGCGGCGAGCCGACTCGATCCGGAGCTCGCGGAGGTCAACGGACATGGCTGAGACCGCGACCCAGCAGCTCTCGCGGGTGATGTCGATGGTGCCGTACATCGCGCACCGGCCGGGCGTGACGATGACCGCCCTGGCCAGTGAGTACGGCATCACCGCGGAGCAGGTGCAGGCCGACCTCTACCTGTTGATGGTGTGCGGCATCCCGGGCTACTACCCGGACGACCTGATCGACGTGGTGCTCGACGAGGACGGCGGCACCGTCTCGATGGGCTTCCAGGCCGGCCTGGACCGACCGGTCCGCCTGACCGGCGACGAGGCCGTCGCTCTGGTGGCTGCGCTGCGCGCTCTACGTGATCTGCCCGGCCTGGTCGAGACGGACGCGGTCGACTCGGCACTGGCGAAGATCGAACAGGCCGGCGGCGGAGCCGTCTCCGACAGCGTGCGGGTCGACGCCGGTGACAGTTCCCCGTCGCTGGGCATCGTGCGAGCAGCGCTGCAGACCCAACGCCGACTGTGGATGCGGTACTACACCGCCTCCCGGGATGCCGTCAGCGAACGCGTGGTGGATCCGATCCGCCTGCTGATCACCGACGGACACTCCTACCTCGAGGCGTTCTGTCACACCGCGGGCGGTGTTCGGAACTTCCGGGTCGATCGGATCGACGAGGCGCGGGTGCTGGCCGAACCGGCCCAGCAGGCGTTGTGGAACGAGACCTCCGTCCCCGAGCGGATGTTCCAGCCCGACACCCAGACGCCGATCGTCTCGCTGCGGCTGGCGCCGTCCGCCCGCTGGGTCGCCGACTACTACCTGGTGACCCGGTCGGAACTGGTCGCCGGTGGCAGCGGTGAGCTGCTGGTCGAGCTGCCGGTGCCGAACGACGACTGGCTGGTGCGGTTGGTCATCTCACTCGGCGGCACCGCAACGCTGCAGGGACGGCCGGACCTGACGGCCGAGGTCGCGCGTCGGGCGTCGGCGGCCTTGCAGCGCTACCGCGACCAGAGCGACCTCGAGGCCGACGACACCGGTTCGTGAACAGGCGGAGCTCGGTGGGCGGGCGGCGCACGCCCCATCCGTCCGCTCAGTAGGATCGAACTGCAGGCGATGTCGGGATGAAGGCCGTATCCGGTCCGAAGCCGCCCGATTCGTGATCGAACTCCTCCCGGGGCTCCGATGACGACTGGATGACGAGGAGCTGACCATGGCGTTGTGGCCTCGTACCGCCAAGGCAGGCGAGAAGCTGCCGAAGAATGCTGACGGCGCGATGAGCCTGATGGACCACCTGCACGAGCTGCGCCGCCGGCTGTTCATCGCGGTGGTCGGCCTGCTGGTGGGCGTCGTCATCGGCTTCATCTGGTTCGCAAACGGGATTCCTTCGATCGGTCTGCCCACGCTCGGCGAGATCCTCAAGGCGCCGTACTGCGCGGTCCCGAGTCCCCCTCGTGCCATCCTGAGCACCGCGGCCGGCCGCGATCCTTGCACCTTCCTGCAGAACACCGTGTTCTCAGGGCTGCAGATCCGCCTCAAGTCGGCGCTGATGGTGGGTGCCGTGATCTCCTCGCCGGTCTGGCTGCTGCAGCTGTGGGGCTTCGTCACCCCGGCGCTGTACTCGAAGGAGAAGCGCTACACGCGGATCTTCGTCGGGTCCGCCGCGGTGCTGATGGTCACCGGCGCTGTGTTGGCGTACTGGGTGATCCACGAGGCGTTGAAGGTGCTGCTCGGCTTCGCCGGTAGTGTCGCGGACACCGCGCTGGATCCCAACGCCTACTACAGCTTCCTGATCGGCATGCTGCTGATCTTCGGCATCTCGTTCCTGCTGCCGCTGCTGCTGATCATGCTGAACCTGATCGGGGTGGTGAAGGGAAAGAAGCTCGCCGAGATCCGCCGATTCGCCTATTTCGGGCTGGTGGTGTTCACCGGCCTGGTGGTGCCGGGCAACGACCCACTGACGATGCTGGCGCTCGCGGTCGCGCTGTGCTTCCTCTACGAGATCGCCGTGCAGTTCAGCAAGATCCACGACAAGCGCAAGGACAAGCGACTGGCGGCCGAGAGCTTCACGGACCTGGACGACGACACCGCCTCGCCGACTCCCGTGGCCGCCGGTGCGTTGAACGCCTCCGACAGCCCAAGTGCTAGCCCCACTGACTCGATCCCTGCGCCCGAACCGATCACCCGGTCGGAGCTGGAACCCTCGGCGTCCGGACCGCGCAGCAGCCTCCGCAGCTGGTTCGACGACGACGCCACCTGAGATGAGCGTCCAGCACGACGACGAGTCCGAGGCACTCTCACCCTCGGAGCGGTTCGCTCGGGCTGGGGACCGGAACCGGTATCCGCTGTTCACGGAGTTCGAGCAGACCCGCGCGTTCCGCCTCGACCCCTTCCAGATCGCCGGCTGCAAGGCCCTCGAGGAGGGCAGGGGAGTGCTGGTCTGTGCCCCGACCGGGGCCGGCAAGACGATCGTCGGCGAGTTCGCGGTGGCGCGCGCTCTGGCGATCGGCGGGAAGTGTTTCTACACCACCCCGATCAAGGCGCTGTCCAACCAGAAGTACGCCGACCTGGTCGCCGAACACGGCGCCGAGACCGTCGGGCTGCTCACCGGCGACACTTCGATCAACTCGCACGCACCGGTCGTCGTGATGACCACCGAGGTGCTGCGCAACATGCTCTACGCCGGTTCCCAGGACCTGGTCGGGCTCTCCGCGGTCGTGATGGACGAGGTGCACTACCTCGCCGACAAGTTTCGCGGCCCGGTCTGGGAAGAGGTCATCCTGCATCTCGCGCAGGACGTCCAGATCGTCGGGCTGTCGGCGACGGTGTCCAACGCCGAGGAGTTCGGCGCGTGGCTGCAGCAGGTGCGCGGCGACACGGCCGTCATCGTCGACGAGCACCGCCCGGTGCCCCTGTGGCAGCACATGCTGGTCGGTCGCAGGATGTTCGACCTGTTCGCCACCGGCCACGACGCCGAGCTGGCCGTCGGTGCACCGCCCGGTTCGGGGGGTCAGATCCGGATCGACCCGGCCCTGTCCCGCGCCGTGTCCGACGCCGAGGCCCGCCTCGGCCGAGGGCCACGCGACGGCGGGAACAGTCGCGGCAACAACGGACGCGGTGGGCCGCAACGCTTCTCAGGGTACAAGCCGCCGTCCCGGGCCGACGTGATCGAGAAGCTCGACGGGGCCGGCCTGCTGCCGGCGATCACCTTCATCTTCTCCCGCGCGGGCTGCGAAGCTGCGGTGGCGCAATGTGTCCGGTCCCGGCTGCAGTTGGTGACGAGCTCCGAGCGGCAGCGGATCCGCGCCGTGGTGGACCGCCGGGTCGCGTCGTTGCCGGAGGCCGACCTCGCGGTGCTGGGCTACTGGGAATGGCGCGAGGCCCTCGAGCTGGGCATCGCGGCCCACCACGCCGGCATGCTGCCGGCCTTCAAGGAGACGGTCGAGGAACTGTTCGTCGAGGGTCTGGTGAAGGCCGTCTTCGCCACCGAGACGCTGGCGCTCGGCATCAACATGCCGGCCAGGACCGTGGTCCTGGAGCGGCTGGTCAAGTACAACGGCGAAGGCCACGTCGATCTGACACCGGGGGAGTACACCCAGCTCACCGGGCGAGCCGGACGCCGGGGCATCGACGTCGAGGGCCATGCGGTGGTGCTCTGGGGTCCTGGCACCGACCCGCGCCAGGTGGGTGGCCTCGCCTCCCGCCGGACGTATCCGCTGCGATCCTCCTTTGCGCCGTCCTACAACATGGCGGTGAACCTGACCGACCGGCTGGGGCGGGTGGCGGCGAAGGAGTTGCTGCAGCAGTCGTTCGCCCAGTTCCAGTCGGACGCCGGGGTGTCAGGACTCGCACGACAGGTCAACCGCAGCGCCCAGGCGGCCGCCGACGCGGCGAAGAAGATGCAGTGTCACCTCGGCGACGTGCAGGAGTACGGGACGCTGCTGGCGCAGCTGTCGGCGGCGGAGAAGGACGGTGCCCGCAGCGGTGCCGCCAGGCGGCGGGAGGACATCGCCACCGACCTGGCCCAGTTGCGGCGCGGGGACGTCATCGCGATCCCGAGCGGTCGTCGGGCCGGCCTGGCCGTGGTGCTCGATCCTGGCCTCGATGACGACGGGGAGGGGCGGCCGCTGGTGGTGACGGTCGACCGGTGGTCGGGACGTCTGGGCCAGGCCGACATCCGCGGACCGCTGCCGGCGCTCGGCAGGATCAGGCTCGCCAAACAGGTCAACCATCGGTCCCCCCAGGTCCGCAAGGACCTGGCCGCGACGATCCGGTCGGCGGACATCACGGTCCCCGAACGGCCACGGCGGGCGGCCGCCGACCCGGTGTCCGAAGCCGAGATGACGAGCCTGCGTGCCGCTGTCCGCCGGCACCCGGTGCACGGTTGCGCTGATCGGCACGACCACCTGCAGTGGTGGCGTCGGCGACAGCAGACGTTGCAGGAGGCCGACTCGATGCGGGGCAGGGTGGACGGCGCCAAGCACTCGCTGGGCGACCACCTCGACCGGATCCTGGCCCTGCTCGAGGATCTCGGTTACGTCCGCGGTGACGAGCTGACCGACACCGGACGGATGCTCTCGCGGATCTGGTCGGAATCGGACCTGCTCGTCGCAGAATGTCTGCGCATCGGAGTCTGGGACGGTCTGACGCCTCCGCAGCTGGCTGCAGCAGTCTCCGCCCTGGTGTACTCGGCTCGTCGCGACCAGTCGGGGTCGCCCCCACCCATCCCCGGACCGGCCGGCTTCGCCGTCAAGGAGACCAGCCGGCTGCGCCGCGAGCTGAACTCCGGCGAGCGGGAACGCGGACTACCGCTGACCAGGGATCTCGACACCGGCTTCGCCGAGGCGGTGCAGGCCTGGGCAGGCGGCGAGACCCTCAGTGATGCACTGGAGATCGCCGGCGCACGGGGGATCGAGCTGCTGGCGGGCGACTTCGTCCGCTGGTGTCGTCAGGTGGTCGATCTGCTCGACCAGATCAGGGTGGTCGCCGCTCCGGAGCTCGCGGCCACCGCACGCGCCGCGGTCGACGCCATCCGGCGCGGAGTCGTCTCTCTCGGCTCGGTCTGATCCGTGGCGCCGCTTGATGCGTGGCCCGTCTGATCGTGGCGCCGCCGGCGTCATTTCTTGACGTTTCGGCCCACTGACGACGGCGTGCTCGCGTAGCGTCTGCCCATGGATCGGATACCGATCGGCGGAACACGAGCGGTGCTCGGCGACGACGGTCCACCAGCATGGTTGGATCGCAGCAGTGGATCGGGTGGGACCCGACATCCAGACACCGAACCGGCTCGGCGGCCGGGCATCTCAGGAGGCACTCGATGAGCACGCCGTATGGACAGGGTGGGGACTCAGGTTCCCCGCAGTGGTCCGGATACACCGGTGACCAGGGCCAGTACGGGCAGCAGGGCGGCGACCAGTACGGCCAGCCCCAGCAGCCGCAGTACGGCCAGCCGCAGCAGCAGCCGCAGTACGGTCAGCCGCAGCAGCAGCCGCAGTACGGCCAGCCGCAGTACGGTCAGCCGCCGCAGCAGCCGCAGTACGGCCAGCCGCAGTACGGCCAACCCCAGCAACCGCAGTACGGACAGCAGGGTGGATACGGCCAAGCCGGGTACGGCCAGCAGCCGTACAACCAGTACGGCTCACAGACCCCGGCGAAGAAGTCCAACAAGCCGTTGATCTTCGGCGGCGTCGGGCTGGTCGTGGTCCTCGCGATCGTCGCAGTGCTGCTGTTCCTGTGGCCCGGTTTCTCGCTGACCAAGGTGACCGCGGATTCGATCCAGAAGCAGCTCGCGATCAAATCCGGTGTTCCGGCCTCGGACATCAAGTGCCCGGACGGCGAGAAGGCGTTCAGCAAGCACACCTTCACCTGCACGCTGGCGGACGGCCGGAAGATCGACGTGACGATGACCGGCGAGAAGGATGCGAGCGGCAACGCGCTGTTCGAGAACACCGATCCCAAGTAGGTCGGTTGACCTCTTCCGAGTACGGACCCCAGTACGGAAGTCCGTACGAGTTCACTTCTGACCCCGCGGACGGCGATACGCCGCCACCGCGGGGTCGTCGTGCGATCGGGGTGGGCATCGCTGTCGGTGCGGTGCTGGTGCTCGTCGTCGTCGCGCTGTTCTGGTGGCCCGGCTGGCTGGCCCGCTACGTGCTCGACGCCGATGCCGTCGAGCAGCAGGTGGCCAGGATCGTCGGCGTCGACCCCGGCACGGTCAGTTGTCCGGACGGTGAGAGCGCCACCGAGGCGCACACCTTCACCTGCACGCTGTCGACGAGCAGGCAGACCGTCACGATCACCGTGTTGGGCGACGATCGTGGGTCCTATCTCGTCGGCTGAGTCGGACCCTGTCAGGACCTGTGTCCCGCGAACCGCGACCGGGAACGCGTGGTGCACGCTGGCAGCATGAGCTCGCTCGTGCTGACCCAGGCCCGCATCGTCGATGTCGGTTCCGGGGTCGTCGCTCCCGGTGCCGTGCGCATCGTGGACGGCCGCATCGCGGAAGTCGGTCCGGCGGTTGCTCCCCGGCCCGGTGAGCAGCACGTGGACGCTGCGGGGAAGTACGTGATTCCCGGCCTGGTCACGGTGCACACGCACCTGTCCATCGTGTTTCCCTTCTCGGACACCGACGAGCACGAGGACCCGGACACGACGCTGGCCAGGGCTCGCACCCGCGCGCAGGAGGCGTTGCGGGTCGGTGCCACCACCGTGCGCTGCATCCACGAGCAGCACCGGGTCGACCTGACGGTGCGGGCGCTCGCCGCCGAGACCGCGGATCGCACCGTTCCTCGGATCGTTGCCGGCGGCCGCGCGCTCTCGGTCCCCGGTGGCCACGGCCAGGGCACCGGGTCGGTGTACTGCTCCGGGCCCGAGCAGTTCTACGCCGCGGCGATGGACGAGCTCGACGCCGGCGCGGACCACGTCAAGATCTTCATCACCGGCGGCCTGGCGCATGCGGGGGAGAGTCCGGCCGAGCCGGAGATGAGCCGCGCCGAGATGGCCGCCGTCGTGCGGGCCGCGGCGGAGCACGGCACCTACGTGGTGGCCCACGCCGGGCACCACACGGCGATCCGCGAGGCCCTCGATGCCGGGGTCACCAGCTTCGAGCACGCCTACGAGGTCGACGAGCAGACAGCAGACCTGTTGGCGCAGCCGGGAATCTTCGTCTCGCCGACGTTGATCGTGAGCAGTTCGCAGGCCACCATGCGGGCTCTCGGCTTCGAGCAGCACTCCCGCGACAACGCCCGACGCGCAGCGCCGGCCCACCTGCGGAGCATCCGCCGCCTGGTGGCGGCCGGGGTCTGCATCACCCACGGCACCGACTATCCGCCCGGCCAACAAGTGGAGGGCGTCAGCGCCGTTGCGACCGAGGCGATGCTGCTGCAGAGCGCTGGTCTGAGCCCGTTGCAGGTGCTGCAGGCGGCGACGACCAATGGCGCCCGACTGGTCGGTTTGCAGGACAGCATCGGTGCGATCCAGCCGGGGTACGCGGCAGACCTGGTGCTGCTGGACGCCGATCCGACCGCCGACGCGGCGGCCCTCGCGCGGGTCCACCTGGTGATCAACGGCGGGCACCTGGTGACCTGACGGGTCCGTCCAGGGACGACACTGGGTCCCATGAGCGAGACAGCTGATCCGGTGAGCGCCATCGAGGACATGTACGCGGCCTACCTGGTGGGGGACCGGGACCGGCTGGAGGCCAATCTGGACGACACCTGCACGTTGTGGGATGCCGGCCAACCCGGGCTGATCACCAAGGCGGAACTGCACCAGTTGCGCCGGGACCATCCGCCGAGCGGTGCGCGACCGGAGGCGCTGGACGTCTCTGACGTGCGGGTCCGTGAGCTCCCGGGTGACGGCCGGCTGGTGGTGCTGACGCATGTCGTCACCGGGCGCTTCCCGGCTGCCGCCGCACTGCCGCCCGAGCGGCTGAGGGTCAGCTCGGTGCTGCAGTTCACCGACCGGTGGCGGATCCTGCACCACCACGAGGAGCCGGAGGCGACTCGATCGTGACCGACGACGCGGCGCCGCCCGACTCGGGCTTCACGGCGCTGGTCCGCTCGCGGCGGATGGTCCGCCGGTTCACCGAGGGGCCGGTCCCGACGGATCTCGTCGAGGGGATCGTCCGGCTCGGTCTACGCGCCCCCAGTGCCGGGTTCTCCCAGGGCTGGGACTTCGTCGTGCTGGACGATGCTGTTGCCCGGCAACGGTTCTGGGCCGCCACCAGTGACGCCGACACCGAACCGGACAGCTGGTTGCGCGGGGTCGGAGCAGCGCCGGTGCTGATCCTGTGCTGCTCGGACAAGCAGCGCTATCTGCACCGCTACGCCGAGCCCGACAAACCCTGGCAGGACGGCAGCGACGAGCACTGGCCGACGCCGTACTGGGACGTCGACACCGGCATGGCAGCGATGATCATGTTGTTGGCGGCGACCGATGTGGGTCTGGGGTCACTGTTCTTCGGCGTACCCGGCGAACGGATCACCGCCGTGCTCGACGCGTTCGACATCCCGACGGATCGCCGGCTCGTCGGGGTGATCGCCCTCGGCTGGCCGGCGGAGTCGGTGCCCAGCGGCAGTACCAGGGTGCGGAAGCGTCGAGAAGTCTCCGAAGTGGTACACCGCAACAGGTTCGGATCTAATTCGGGTCAGTGACCGGTCGACAGCACCCGATCCCGCAACGCTCCCAGCCCCATCGGACCGCGCCGCAGCAGCGAGGTCCGGTAGGTCCGTTCGCCGAATCCGGGAAGCCGCCGGGCGCCGGCGAGGATCTCGTCGAACAGCCGGGCCCCCACCCGGAACGCGAGGGCCTGGCCCGGCCAACCCAGATAGCGCTCCACCTCGAAGTGGGCGGCGGCGGCGCCCAGACCACTGATCCGCCGCAAGGACTGCTCGGCGGCGGGAATCGTCCAGTGTTCGGGATCGCCGTCGACCACACCGCGCGGCGGCCGCAGCCCGAGGTGCAGGCCGGTGTCGATGACGATCCTCGCAGCCCGCCAGGCCTGCGCCATCAGCATCCCCAGCCGATCCGCAGGGTCGTCCAGCAGGCCGATCTCACCGGCCCACGACTCCGCATGGTGGGCCCAACCCTCGGCGTGACCGTGCACATGGCAGCAGAAGCGTTGCCAGGAATGCAGTTCCGGGTTCTCGGCAGCCAGGGCGATCTGCAGGTGGTGTCCGGGAACGCCCTCGTGGTGGGCGGTGCTGTGCTCCCGCCAGGTGTGGACCGGCACGCCGGGCTCCCTGGCCCACCAGACCGTTCCGGGTGCACTTCCGTCGACCTCGGCCGGCTCGTAGTACATGACGCCGGCCCCGGAGTCCGAGATCCGGCATCGCGGCAGTGGGTGCTCCGGCAGGGTGACGAAGCGACTGTCGAGCACCGCACAGGTGCGCTGGAGGGTCTGCTCGAGCCACCGCTCGACCTGCGGGCCGGTGTGCAACAGCCGTGCGGGGTCGGCGTCCAGCTGCGCGGCCGCGGCGGCCGGCCCGTCGGGGTGGATGGTGCGGGCCAGGGCGTCGATCTCGGCGCTGATGCGGTGCAGCTCGTGCTGACCCCAGGCGGCCAGCTCGTGGGGATCGACGTCGTCGCCCAGATATGCGCCGGCAGTGACCGTGTAGATCTCCGGTCCGACCGCATCCCTCGTCCGGGCGTGCGGTGCGAGGTCCAGCAGGAAGGCGCGGTACTCCCGGACGCCGCCGACTGCTGAGTCGATCGCCGGTGCCAGACGGGCTCGCTGCGCCTGCGGTGCGCGGGTGAGCTGGGCGCGGAACCAGTCGCTGCCCGCGGGATCGATCCAGTCGCCGCACTGGCCGGCGACGGCGAGCACCTGCCGCCGGGCCGGGACCCGACCCTCGGCGATCGCCCGCTGCACGGTGTCCCGGTGACCCCGCAGTGCGGAAGGGAGCTCACGCAACGATTCCGCGGCGCGGCTCCAGCCGGCATCCACCGCTGCCGGTCCGCTGCCGGCGATGCTCAACAGGGCCGCACTGTCCAGGGCCTGTCCGATCTCGGACCGCAACCGCTGCGGCACACAGGCCAGCGGGGCCAGCTGTTCGGCGCCGAATCCCACTGCGTGCAGGGCCAGCTCGGCCTGTGCGCGGTCGGCGAGGGCCGCGGCCAGGTCGAGACCGGCGGCGTCGTTCGGGACGGCGGAACGCAGGGCGCTCAGCACGCGCTGATGGGCTGCGAGCCTGTCGTCCACCGCGGCGGGCCCGGACGCGCTCAGCAGCGGGACGTCCACCGATAGCCCGGCCGCCCGCGCGGCTCGCGCCGCCACCGGATCGGTGGGAGAGAGGTCCAGCAACAACCGGTCGGCGATGGAGCGCACCCCAGGGGGTGCGGTGTCCGTCGTGGTGGTCGTCGACGTCACCGTCTTCATCCCGCCCGGGTGGCAGCTGCACCCGTGCCCGCAGCTGCTGCGGCGCTGCGGATCTGCGGGAGTACTGATCCGAGCAGCTCGACACCGCGCACCGGGTCGGGTCCGTGCGGGGTGCCGAACTCGATGCGGTCGGCCCCGGCGGCGAGACAGGCTCGGGCGTGCACAGCGATCTGGTCGGCGGTGCCGGCGAAGGTGAACGCGTCCAACAACTCCTCGGACACCAGCTCGGCGGCCGCTTCGGTGTCCCCGGACTTCACGAACGACCGCAGGTCAGCCAGCAGCGGCGGCGCGATCCCGACCGTCGGGTCGAGGGCGCCCACGACGTCCAGATACAAGCAGACCTGCTGGCGCGCCAAGGTTCTGGCGACATCCGGGTCGGAATCGCAGACCGTGACGGCACCGACCACCAGGCGGACCTCGGGGGGCAACCAGCTCCGCATCAGGGCGGTCATCGCCGGGTTCGCGCTGCCGCCGATCTTGACCTCCTCGACACCGAGCTCGCCGGCCATCCGGGCGGTACGGCGACCCCAGGTGCCGATCAGCATCGGTGGCCGCTGCTCCGGCAGGGTGCCGTTCAACCGGAAACCTCGTGGCAGCTGCAGGTGTCGGCCGGTGAATCCCCGGTCGTCGCCGTCGAGCAGGGCCCGGATGACGGTGACCGATTCGGCCAACCGGTCCAGCCCGCCGGCGTCGGGGATGCCGAGACCGTCCAACCAGGCGCCGCGCGCCAGGCCGCAGTACGCCCGACCCCCGGAGAACAGATCGAGGGTGGCCACCTGGGCGGCGATGTCGACCGGATGCGTGTAGGCGGGGCTGTGACAGGCCACTCCCAGTCGAACGGCGTGAGTGTGCGCCGCAATGGTGGTCAGCGCCGGTCCGGGCGGCTGGAAGCCCAGGTCGGCGAAGACGCTGACGCCATCGAACCCGGCATGCTCCGCGGCGGCGGCGAGCTCCGCATACGCGGCAGGTGTCTTGTCGGTCTGCAGCGCAATGCTCACCTCCGGTCGGTGCACCCCCCGACGGGGTTCAGGTGAGCTCGTCACGCGCCAACTCCCGCACGTCGCCGCGCTCGATCCGCATGATGAGCCGTTCCTCCGGGTCCGGGCAGGCGACCTCGACGTCGCCGCGCATCCAGTCACCCGCCGGCAGCGGACGCTGGTTCGCCGGCAGCATCGGCAGCACCGCGGCCAGCGCATACAGGCAGAAGTGGCCGCCGCCCTGGATGGAGAGTCGGCTCGATCCGGTGACGACGAAGGCGTCCCCGGGTCGTAGACCGCACACCGAGCGACCCTCGATCCGGTCGACCACCACCCGCAGGTCGCACAGCCCGACCGTCGGGCCGGGGGACCCGGACTGGGTGTCCTCCGGGCCACTCACCAACTGTCCTCGGAGAAACCGAGCACCGTGGTCAGCCGGCGGACGGAGTTGCCGACGCCGTGTTCTGCGGCGAGCGCGGTCAACCGGCCGCCGTCGTCCGGCTCGCTGGGAAGGACGTCCGAGCGGGACATCGTGATGTCGCCGTCCCGCCGCACGGCGGTCACCGCGGGGGCCACCTGCAGATACGCCCGAGCGGGGGCGAGCTTGGCCCGAGGTCCGGACGCGAGCGGAGAATCCTGGTCGTCCAGGGCCGCCAGGATCCCGTCGATGCTGCCGAACCGGGAGATCAACGACGCCGCTGTCTTCTCCCCGATCCCGGCAACGCCGGGCAGCCCGTCCGAGGCGTCACCGCGCAAGGTCGCGTAGTCGACGTAGCCGGATGCCGGCACGCCGAACCTCGCCTGCACGGCGGCGGTGTCGTAGACCATGGCCTTGCTCATCCCCGCACCGATGTACCGCACGACGATGGGTGGTGGCCCGTCCGCGACCAGCTGGAACAGATCACGGTCGCCGCTCACGATCTCAACCGGATCCGTCCGCTCGGTCGCAGCCAGCACGCCGATCACGTCGTCGGCCTCGCAGTGTTCCGCACCTCCGGTGGCGATGCCGATGGCGCCCAGGATGTCCAGCAGGATCGGCACCTGCTCCGACAGCTCGTCCGGCGCCTCCTCGACGTCGGGGACGTCCGGGTCGGCGGTCGCGGAGGCGACCCGGTGGGATTTGTAGGTCGGGATCAGCTCCACCCGCCAGGCCGGCCGCCAGTCCAGGTCGAGGCAGGCGACGGCGCGGGTGGGTCCGGCGTCCGCGATCACCCTGGCCAGGATGTCGAGCGTCCCGCGGACGGAGTTGACGGGCTTGCCGTGCGGCCCGACGGTCGACGTCGGCACGGCATGGAAGGCGCGGAAGTAGATCCCGGCGAGATCGAACAGCTGCAGCATGGGTCGTGACGCTACCGGGCTACGCTGCGCCCATGGCGAACGAGACACCCACACTTCACGACCGCGTCGACGGCAATGTCGACGGCAGCGGCGCCGATCGTGGTTCGGCCGCCGACCCGGCGCTGAGCGCGGTGCCGTCTGCGGCGGTCCACGACGACCGGATTGCCCGCTTCGCCGCCGTACTCGCACGGAGCGGTCTGGACGCCGCGGTGATCGGATCCGGCGCCGACCTGCAGTACCTGGTCGGACACTCGATCGCCTCCCACGAGCGGCTCACCGCCCTGGCGGTCACTGCGGACGGCACCGCTGCTCTGCTGGTCCCGATCCTGGAGCGGCCCGGCTGGAACGGCACGCCCACCCAGGAGTTGGACCTGCAGATCGTCACCTGGACCGACGGCGAGGACCAGCACGCTGCGCTGGCTGCGCTGCTCCCCGAAACCGCCCGGGTGCTGGCCGTCGACTACTACCTGCCGGCGATGCACGCCCTCGGCATCCAGGCAGCGGTGCCGGGTTCCGAACTCAGGCTGGCCGGCGAAGCGATCGCCGAGCTGCGGATGCGCAAGGACGACGCCGAGCTCGCGGCGCTGGCAGCGGTCGGCGCCGCGATCGACCGGGTGCACCTGCGGATGGCGGAATGGCTGCGTGTCGGGCGCACCGAGGACGAGGTCGCCGCAGACATCGGCGCCGCGATCGTGCAGGAGGGGCACACCACCGCCGAATTCGTCATCGTCGCTGCCGGACCGCACGGCGCCAGCCCGCACCATCGCGGGTCGGACACCGTCATCCAGGACGGCGACGCGGTGGTCGTCGACATCGGCGGGCCGGCGGCCTCCGGCTACTGCTCCGACTCCACCAGGACGTATGTCGTGGGAACCCCGTCAGATCCTGACTTCGCAGAGGTCCACGAGATCGTCCGGCGGGCCCAGCACGCCGGGGTCGAGGCCGCGGTCGCCGGGGCTTCGTGTGCGGACGTCGACGCGGCCAGCCGGTCGGTGATCGTCGAGGCCGGCTACGGCGAGTACTTCATCACCAGGACCGGGCACGGGATCGGGCTCGAGGTGCACGAGCACCCGTACCTGGTCAGTGGCAACGACCGCCGGCTGGAGCCGGGGATGACGTTCTCGGTGGAGCCCGGCATCTACCTGCCCGGCCGATTCGGCGTCCGGATCGAGGACATCGTCGCCGTCGGCGCCGACGGCCGGCCCGTGCGCCTGAACAATTCTCCCCGCCAGCTCCTCCGGCTCGGGGACGCCTAGTGTTGGAAGAAGTGGATGCCAGGATCGTCGGGATCCTCGCCGATGACGGCCGGTGCTCCTTCACCGATCTCGCCGAGCGGATCGGGCTGTCCGTTTCCGCTGTGCACCAACGGGTTCGACGGCTGGAGGAGCGGGGTGTGATCCTCGGGTACGGTGCCAGACTCGATCCGGAACTCGTGGGTCTGCCGCTCACCGCCTTCGTCTCGTTGACGCCGATCGACCCGGCCGCCCCCGACGACTATCCGCAGCGGTTGGCCGATCTGTCGGCCATCGAATCGTGCTACTCGGTGGCGGGCACCGAGTCGTACATCATCCAGGTACGCGTCACCTCGCCGGCGGCGCTGGAGGCGCTGCTGGCCCAGATCAGGATGCGCGCCGGGGTCTCCACGCACACCACTGTCGTGCTGTCGACGCCGTTCGAGAAGCGCAACTACCTCGACGGGGTTCCGGGGACCGCGGCGGACCGGGCGCCGCGTACACCGTGATGCGCGCGTCGATCCGGCGGTCGCCGGCCACTCCGCGATCACCGGCCCTGCCGGTCGGGCTGCTGTCCGCGGTTCTGCTGCTCGCGGGATGCAGCGATCCGGTGCCAGGAGCCGGTGTCAGCGGAGTCGTCACGGGGGTGGTCGCTGGTACTCCTGCAGTGCCCCAGGTGGCAACCCTCGTGCTGCAGGCAATCCCTGCCTCAGCGGACACGAAGCAGTCGATCGTGGTCGTTGAGACACCGGTGCTCAACGCGATCGCCGCGCGCCAGGGCTATCCCGCCCAGGACGACGACAGCGGTGGCACACCGGAGGGCCGCTCCCGAGCGGAGAACGCCTACCTGGATCTGAACCCGGTCCGGGAGCCGTGCCGCACCCTCGATGAGTCCTCCGCCCCGCTGCGGACCGCGGCCGCCGGACCGTCCATCACCGTCGGCAGTCGCACCGACGGCAAGGACGGCACCGTCTCCAGGTGTACCGGCGCCGCGGACCTGTCGTTGCTGCGCAAGAACTTTGCCGGCGGTGACGGCGAGCCGACCACGGTCGACGGCGTCGGAGGTCTGCTCGGAGGGGACAGCTTCGTCGGCATCGACACCGCAGCCGGCGCCACCCTCATCCGGGACGGCGAACCGCGGAGCGCCGTCGTCAGCCAGGTCGTCGGCGGCACAGCAGTGCAGGGGTCGCTGTGGCAGGACCCCGATGTGGTCGCCGTGCTGTCCCAGCTGCCGGGTGCCGCCGTGACGGTGCTGGGTACCGACATGGTGCAGGTTCCGCGTGGTCTCGCGCCGCCGGCGGTGTCCGCTGCTCTCGCCACCGTGGTGGCGCGCAACGGCTTCGGGCAGCCGCCGGTACCTGAGTTCGGTGGCTTCGGCTGGATTCCCGGCGACCGTCTCGTCGGTACGTCGGTGTTCGTCACGCTCTACGGTTCCGACCAGGAAGCGGCGACGGCCACCTCGATCCTCACCGCTGTCTGGGCAGAGTTGGGCACCAGCAAGTACACCGGCGCCGTCACCCGGCAGCTGGGTCCGACGGTGGTGACCACGCTCGCCGGGACGACCAGCACCGAGTTCATGCTGCAGGACCTGCAACTGGCCGAGTACCCGGGATTCCTCGACCGAGGCTGAACTGCACCGCTCCGGGGTGCTGTGATGGGATCGGGTGATGAGCACCGATGCCACGGCCAGACCATCGACCATCCCGGCCCCGGAGCGGACGGACGTCGTTGACGACCTGCACGGGGTACGGGTCGCCGACCCCTATCGCTACCTGGAGGACCCGGACGATCCGCGGACGACGGACTTCATCGCGCAGCAGAACCGGGTGAGCGAGCCGGCCCTGGCCGCGCTGCCTGCGCAGCGCTGGTTCACCGAGTCGGTGCTGGGACTGCTGACCACTCCGCGCGCCGGAACGCCGTGGGAGCGCGGCGGGACCTGGTTCCGCCTGCAGAATCCCGGTGACCTCGACCAGGACGTGGTGGTCGCCGCCGACGATCTGCAGCAACTGCTGGACGTGCCCAGGGTGTTGCTGGACCCGAACGCCTTGGCCGCCGACGGCACAGTCGCGCTCAACACGCTGTCCACCAGCCCCGATGGTGCGCTGCTCGCCGTCGGTCTGTCGGAGGCGGGATCCGATTGGCAGACGATCCGGTTCCTGCACACCCGGGGTGCGGACGCCGGAGCATTCCTGGACGACGAGCTGCAGTGGAGCAAGTTCTCCCGACCGACGTGGCTGCCGGATGCCGGGGGAGTGCTCTACTGGCGCTATCCGGCACCGTCAGGTCAGGCGCACAGCGACGAGATGCCGCCAGGCGAACTGGTGCTGCACCGCCTGGGTACGCCGCAGGATGCGGACGAGCAGGTGTGGGCGCAGGCCGACGACGCCGAATCCCACACGGCACAGTGGATGGTCGACCCGGAGTTTTCCTCGGACGACAGCTGGCTGATCCTCACCTCGTCGCCCGGTACCGATTCGCGGACCCGGGTCGAAGTGCGCCCGGTGGGCGCGGACGGCAGCTTCGGACACACCACGGTCGTCGTCGGCGAACTGGCAGCGGCCTGGCATCCGATCGACGTCGTCGACGACGAGCTGTATCTGCTCACCGACGACGGCGCTCCACGCCGCCGCATCGTGCGGATCCCCCTGCAGGACAACACCTCCGCTGCTGGCCTCATCGAAGTGGTGGCGGAAGATCCTGTGGTGCAACTGGAAGCGGTGACCCCGGTCGGCGGGCACTGGGCCGTGGTGTCCTCACTCGACACCGCCCATCGACTGCAGGTGATGACGCTGCGGGGAGAGTCGGTGTTCTCCGTCGAGATCGAACACCCAGCCACCGTGACGGCAGTGAACGGCAGGTTCTCCTCCCAGGAGTTCTTCGTCGGCACCACGTCCTTCACCAGCCGCGAGACGCAGCGACGCGTCGATCTGTCGGTGGCGACCGACCGGGTGCGGATCCTTCCGCAGGAAGCGACCGAGGACATCGCCGCGCCGCCGATCAGCACGGAGCGCCTGACGGCGGAGTCCTCCGACGGCGCGGCAGTGCCGATGACGGTCATCCGGCGTACCGACCTCGCCCACGACGGACCACGCCCGACACTGCTGTACGGCTACGGCGGATTCGACATCCCGCTGAACCCGTCCTTCTCCGCGATGTTGGCGGCCTGGGTCGCCGCCGGCGGGGTAGTGGCCGTGGCGAACCTGCGGGGTGGCGGTGAGTTCGGTCAGGACTGGCACCGGGCCGGCATGCTGCACCACAAACAGCAGGTCTTCGACGACCTGTACGCCTGCGCCGAGAAGCTGATCGCCGCCGGCCTCACCACGTCCGGTGAGTTGGTCGTCCACGGCCGCTCCAACGGCGGCCTGCTCGCCGGCGCCGCGCTGACCCAGCGACCCGAACTGTGGGCTGCAGCGCTGCCGACGGTGGGCGTGCTGGACATGCTGCGGTTCCACCGCTTCACCATCGGCGCCGCCTGGACCACCGAGTACGGGAACCCGGACGATCCGGCCGATTTCCCGGTGCTGCTGGCCTATTCGCCGCTGCACAACCTCGAGCAGGGGCGCAGCTATCCGGCCACCCTGATCTGCACCGGCGACCACGACGACCGCGTCGTCCCGGCGCACTCCCTCAAGTTCGCCGCCGAACTGCAGCGCGCCCAGGGATCCACCGCACCGATCCTGCTGCGGGTGGACACCCGCGCCGGCCACGGCGCCGGGAAGCCGGTGAAGGCCCTCGCCGCCGAGTACGCCGACCAGCTCGCCTTCGCCGCCGCCCACACCGGCCTGCAGCCTTGACGCGCGCTCAGTCGGTGAGCACCGGCGCGCCGGCCGCGAAGCGGGAGATCTCGTCGGGACGGATCACCCGGTCCGGATAGCTGCCGGAGGTGCACGCGGCCAGGATCGGGCCGATCGGCAACGAACGGACGGGGCGATCCGTGGCCAGGTAGACCAGGTTCCCGCTCACCTTGCCGGCCAACACATCCGGATCGGCCGACACCAGCACCGTGCTGAAGACGGACCGCAGCGTTGCGGCGTGCCGACGCGCGAGGTGCAGGTCCGGTCCGGCGATGACGTTCAGCAGGTAGATGCCGCCCTCGTCCAGGACGTCGTGCACGGCCTCGAGGTATTCCTGGGAGGCAAGTTGTGGCGGAACGGTCCGGCCGACGAACGCGTCGCCCACCACGACGTCGGCAGAGCCGGGGGAGCGGCGGTCGATGCGCGGCCGCGCATCCCCGATCTTGACCTTGAACCCTTGGAACGTGGTGAGCCCCAGGTGTTCCCGGGACAGCTCGATCAACGCGCCGTCGTACTCGTAGACCAGTTGCGCCGACCGCGGGCGGGTGTCGGCCAGGTAGCGCGGCAGGCTCACGGCGCCCCCACCCACGTGCGTCACCCGCAGCGGGAACGGGGCCGGCCAGAACGCCTCGATGATGCCGGCGAAGCGTTGGATGTAGGTGAACTCGAGGTGCTGCGGATCGTCCAGGTCGATGTAGGAGCAGGCGACACCGTCCAGGTACACGATCCGACCGGACGGCGCGGAGGGGTCCTGCTCGATCCGCAGCCAACCGTGGTCGGTGGCCCGGTCCAGCAGGATCTCTGAACCGGCCGGCGCCTCGTCGAAGTCGTTCTTGCGACGAGCCACGATCAGTCCGCCACGTGGTGGGTCTCGCGGATCTCCTTGGACGTGCGATAGACCAGCTCCACCAGCAGCGCGCCACCGACCCCGACCGCGAACGACTGCCAGAACAGGCCGCTGGGCAGATCGAAGTTGAAGAACTCACGTCCGATCGGGACGGCGAAGGCCAGCACCGCGATCAGGATCATCGCGCCGATCAGGCCCAGCTTCCACGGTCGCAGAGGCCTGGCCAGGACCAACAGGATCCAGAAGAACGTCGTCAGCAGGGCAACGGTGGCGCCGGCGCCGGGCTGCCAGCAAGCATGGTCGGCCACGGTCTTCAGGCCCTCCGGGACGGCGCAACGGGAGCTGAACTGTCCCTTCGGGACGCCGTAGTGCAGGTTCGCCAGCAGGTACGACACGATCACCACCACCCCGGCGATCACGCCTGCCGGGACGGCGAAACGCAGCACCCGACGCAGGAAACCGGGGATGTAGCGGCGCTTGTTGGGACCAAGCGCGAGGAAGAACGCCGGGATGCCGATGGTGACCGCCGACACCAGCGTCAGGTGGCGGGGCAGGAACGGGAACGGCAGTGCGAACGCGGCCGCGGTGATGATCGCGATCAGGCTCATGACGTTCTTCGCCAGGAACAGGTTGGCGACGCGTTCGACGTTGCCGATCACCCGGCGGCCCTCGGCGAGCACGTCGGGCAGGTGGGAGAACTTGCCGTCCAGCAGCACCAACTGCGCGACGGACTTCGTCGCCTGGGCGCCGTTGCCCATGGCGACACCGATGTCGGCGTCCTTGAGTGCCAGCGCGTCGTTGACGCCGTCACCGGTCATCGCGACGACGTGGCCCTGCGCCTGCAGCGCCCGCACCAGCGCGCGCTTCTGCTCCGGCGAGACCCGGCCGAAGACGATCGTCTCCTTCGCCACCTCCCGCAGCTCCTGCGGGTCGGTGCCGAGGGTGCGGGCGTCCACCACACCGATCGGCAGTCCCGTCTCGGAGCGGGTCGAGGTGTCGATCGGCAGGCCCACCCGTTGGGCGATCGCGGCAACGGTCTGGGGGTTGTCGCCGGAGATCACCTTGATCGCCACACCCTGGTCGGCGAAGTACTTGAGGGTCTCGGCGGCGTCGGGTCGCACTTGTTCGGTGAGCGTCACCAGCGCCTCGGGGACGAGGTCCTCCGGCAGGGTCGGACCGTCCAGGCTGGCCCGCGCACTACTGGCCAGCAGGATGACCCGCCGACCGGTCCTGGCCAGCTCGCTGACCCGTTCGCGCAGCGGGTCGTGCTCGACCAGCAGCACGTCGGGAGCGCCGAGGATCCAGGTCCCGCGGCCGGTGAAGCAGGCGGCGCTCCACTTGCGGGCCGAGTTGAAGGCGATGGTCGCGATCCGGTCCCAGCCGTCCGGCGGGTCGATGGACGCCGCGACCGCCTTGAGCGTGCCGTTGGCGTTGGCATCGTCGGCGAGCGCACCGAGGGCGCAGCGCAGTTCGTCCTCACCGACGCCGTCGTCGTTGCCGCGTGGATCGCCGATCACGTGGATGTCCTCGAAGGCGATGTCGCCGACCGTCAGGGTGCCGGTCTTGTCCAGGCACACCACGTCGACCCTGGCCAGCCCCTCGACAGCCGGGAGTTCTTGCACCAGCACCTGTTTACGGGTCAGCTGGACGGCGGCGAGCAGGAAGGCGACCGAGGTGAGCAGCACCAGACCCTCCGGGACCAGCCCGACGAGTCCACCGGTGGAGCGGATCACCACCTGTCGCCAGCCCTGGTCACCGACCACCCTGGCCTGGGAGAAGATCTGCAGCGGGAGGGCGATCACGATCACCCAGGTGATGTATTTGAGCAGGGTGTTGACCGACGACTGGATCTCGGAGTGGGCGCGGGTGAACTTCCTGGCCTCGGCGGCGATCTTGTTGGCGTAGGCGTCCGGTCCGACCTGCGCTGCCTCGAACCGTCCGATCCCGGCCACCACCGACGTACCGGAACGCACCTCGTCGCCCGGACGTTTCCCGACGGCATCCGACTCTCCGGTGAGGTTCGACTCGTCGAGTTCCAGCCCGTCGCCGGAGCGGACGAAGCCGTCGGCGGGTACCTGGTCGCCGCTGCGCAGCTCGACCAGGTCGTCCTGCACGACCTCGGCGGTGGGGACCTCGACGACGACGCCGTCCCGCACCACCCGGGTGATCGGCGCGTTGAGCAGCGCGAGCCGATCGAGTTTCCGCTTCGCCAGGACCTCCTGGACGATGCCGATCAGTGAGTTCGCCACCAGGATCAGCCCGAACAGACCGTCGGCGATCGAGCCGGTGATGAGGATGAGCACGAACAGCGCGCCCAGGATCGCGTTGAAGCGGGTCAGGACGTTCGCCTTGATGATCTCCCAGACGCTGCGTGAGGAGCGGGTGTCGACGGCGTTGGTCCGTCCGGCGGCCGTGCGTTCGGCCACCTGGTCAGCAGTCAGGCCGGTGTCGGGGGTGTCGGCACCAGAGCTGATCGGGCCGGCGGTCGACGAAGCTGTGGTCGGCGCGTGCTCGGCGGCCCCTTGAGTCGTCACACCGGACATTCTCCCAGACCGGCTGCCGACCCGTGGCTGCATGGACTCGGAGAGCGCGGCCCCCCGGGCCGATCACCACCGGCACGGCGACAGGTCTCCGTCGACGGATGCTTCACTGGTGTGGTGTCCCGATCGCTGCCGCGCCCCGTACTGACCGGCCTGCCGGGAAGCCGTCCGATCAGGGTGCTGCTGCGGCTGGTCAGCGCGGTCGCCGGTGGCCTCGCGGTCTACGGTTCCTTCGCCCCGTCGACCCTGTGGTGGCTGGCGCCCATCGGCATTGCGCTGGCGGGTCTGTCCGTGACGGGGTTGCGCGGCCGATCCGCGTTCTGGATGTTCGGCCTGGCCGGCGCCTCGTTCTACGTCCCACTGCTGTCCTGGACCGGGGTCTACGTCGGAGCCGTGCCCTGGCTGGCCCTGGCGATCGTCGTGTCCCTGCTGACTGCGCCCGTCGGGCTGGCTCTGGTGTGGCTGCGCAGGCTTCCTGCATGGCCGCTGTGGGCCGCGGGGGCCTGGGTGGCGGGGGAGGCGCTGCGCGCCCGTTGGCCGTTCGGTGGGTTCGGCTGGGGATCGCTGGCCTTCGGTCAGCCGGACGGCCCGCTGCTGCCACTGGCCTCGTTGTTCGGGTCGACGGCGATCAGCTTCGCCGTGGCTGCCATCGGCTTCTCGCTGACCGTGCTGCTGCGGTCCGCGATGGCCAGAGTCGCCCTGGCGTGCGCCGAGCGACCCGGACCGACACCGCAGCACCCGGAGCCGGGAGGAGTGCGCCGACTCTCCTGGCGCCCGCTCGGCGTGATCGCCGGCGTCGTCGTCGTTGTGGCCTGCTCGAACCTCACGACCGTGCACTCCGACGTACTCGATGCCGCCCCGACCGCTCCGATCGCCGTCATCCAGGGCAACGTGCCGAGGGCCGGGCTCGAGTTCAACGCCCAACGCAGGGCGGTGCTCGACAACCATGCGGCGCGGACCCACGAGTTGGCGGCCGCGGTACGCGCCGGCGCCCAACCGCGGCCGTCGGTGGTGCTCTGGCCGGAGAACTCCTCGGACATCGATCCGTTCGCCAATCCCGACGCGGCCCAGGTGATCCAGTCGGCGGCCGACGACATCGGGGTCCCGATCCTGGTCGGAGCGGTCGTCGCGGCGGACCAGCCCGGCCGCAACTACAACATGGGCATCGTCTGGAACCCGGGGACGGGACCGACGGGGGAGACGTACACCAAACGGCATCCGGTGCCCTTCGCCGAGTACATGCCCTACCGGTCGTTCTTCCGGACCTTCTCCGCCCAGGTCGATCTGCTGCGCTCGGAGTTCCTGCCGGGTCAGCGACCCGGGAATTTCGTCATCAACGGCATCCCGATCGGCGATCTGATCTGTTTCGAGATCGTGGAGAACGATCTGACTGCCGACATCGTCCGCGGCGGCGCCCGGGTGCTGGTGGTACAGACCAACAATGCAACTTTCGGCTACACCGACGAGACCTACCAGCAGCAGGCGATGAGTCGGGTCCGAGCTGTCGAGTACGGCCGTGAGGTGCTCATCACCGCGACGAGCGGGGTCTCTGCCGTCATCCGACCCGACGGGTCGGTGGCGGCGACGGTGCCGCTGTTCACTCCCGGATTCCTCGTCCCGACCGTCCCGCTGCTCTCCGGGACGACCCTCGGCGGTGTGCTGGGGCCGTATTTCGAGTGGACCGTCACCGTGCTGGTGCTGCTGGCCCTCGGCTGGACCTGGTGGCGGCTCCGGCGGCATCGACAACCGCCGGGGGCGCCCACCGCGACGGGTGACTCCGTCCGGCACGATCCGCCGGCGGCCGACGAGTCGCCCACCGGTCCGCTACCGTCGGTGGGCGCAGCCGTCGCCCCGGCCGACGACAGAGCAACCGAGCAGGAGGAACCCCGAACGTGACATCGCAGCAACCGGCCGACGAGCGGGTACTGGTGATCGTGCCGACCTACAACGAGCGGGAGAACCTGCCGTTGGTCCTGGACAGGCTGCGTGTTGCCGTGCCGGACGCGGACGTGCTCGTCGTCGACGACGGTTCACCCGACGGTACCGGCGAGATCGCCGACCAGCGGGCAGCAGCCGACGATCGCATCTCCGTGATGCACCGCACCGAGAAGAACGGTCTCGGCGCCGCCTACATCGCCGGATTCGGCTGGGGGCTCGATCGCGGCTACGACATCCTGGTCGAGATGGATGCCGACGGCTCGCACCCACCGGAGCACTTGCCGCGCCTGCTCTCCGCCTCCGCGCACGCCGACCTGGTGATCGGGTCCCGCTACGTCCCCGGCGGCAAGATCATGAACTGGCCGGTCTCGCGGCATCTGATCTCCCGAGGCGGCAATCTCTACGTGCGGGCAGCCCTGGGGCTCGGCGTCAAGGACGTCACCGCCGGGTACCGCGCGTACCGGTCGCAGGTGCTGCGCACGTTGGATCTTCCTACGGTGTCGTCCCGCGGGTACTGCTTCCAGGTCGAGATGACGATGCGCACGGTCGATGCCGGGTTCGCCGTCGCCGAGGTGCCGATCACGTTCACCGAACGCGAGATCGGTGAGTCGAAGATGAGCGGCGACATCGTGCAGGAGGCGTACGTCAACGTCACCAAGTGGGGCATCGGTCGCCGCTGGAACCAGTTGCGGCACCTCGGATCCCGGTCGGGAACCAGGAATCCGGAGTCGGTCCGCAGCAGCTGACGGGCATGAGAACGAGACCGGTCGCATCGACCGGTCCCGTGTCATCACGTGTCGCCGGCTCGTCGCCGGAACAGGGTCACTGCAGGGTGCGACGGGCCTTCAGCTCGTCCAGCTTCTCGGTGAGGATCTCGTCGAGTTCCTCGACCGAACGACGCTCCAGCAACATGTCCCAGTGCGTGCGGGGTGGTTTGACAGCCTTGCCCTCGGGCGCGGATCCGTCCACAAGGGTGGACTCCAGACCATGCATGCGGCAGTCCCAGACACCGGGCAGGTCGGCGTCGTCGGCCAGCGGCACGGTGAACTTGTGGTCGCGGGGGCAGGCATAGGTCGCGGTGCGACGGGGGGCCAGATCGTGGTTGCGGTCAGCCTCGTAGCTCGTTGCCCCGAGCCGTGATCCTCGAAGGACGCGGTCAGCCATGGTCTTCCCTTCTGTGCGCCGGATGGATCGGCGCGGATTGTGGAGCAGTGATCGAGCACCCATGACAACGCTGCGTCGCCAGGGATTCTTCCGCCCCCGGTGCAACGGCACCAGGACACGGGCACATCGGGGGACACCCCAGTCTAGTCGAAGTCCGTGGCGATGACGATCGGTGCGTGAGCGTGCCCGTCGAGCACCTCGGCCGGAAACGTGTCCCGCCCGCGCGAAGCCCGGTTCAGTCCTCGATGAGCGGGATCGTGGCGTCTCCCGAGGACGGTCCGAGGTCACCGATCCGGTAGTGCCTGCCGCACAAAAGCCACAGGTCATGGTGATCCGGGTGCCCCAGGACTCGCCGTACAACTGGACGTCGGCCGTCAACGGGTTCGCCGAGGTCTGGGTCAGCTCGGAGCTGACGGTCGGGCTGTCGCGGTTGGTCAGCACGATCGGCACCACGATCGCCGCGGCAGCCACCACCGCCGCGGCCACCAGGATCGCCACCCGGCGCCGCACGGTCCGCGGCACCGGCGGCTGGATCAGAAGCCGAATCCGCATCCGGATCACCGGCCGGACCAGCAGGTGGCCGTCGCGAGCTGTTGATCCGGGGCGCGATGCTGGCGCTGGCGGCAGCCATCGGCACCGTGCTGGTCGTCTTCCGCGCCGGTGACGCCGGCGCCCGCGCCGTTGGGGAAGGCGTCGGCGGCCAACAGTCCAGCTTCGGGGCACTGGACGAACTCGACCTGCTGGAGCGACAGGCCATGGTCATCGCAGGCCGGCCCGTCGGCCGGACCGCGGTTGATGGCGGCCCGGCCGACCGATGGTCAGCGCGGGGGGAACTGCGAGTCCGGCAACGGTTGGGCGAGGTTCGCCGTCGGTGCCTTCGCGGTGAAACCGATGACGGCGCAATTGATGTTGACGCCCACTGAACCGTAAGGTGCGGGCTTGCCCGTCGCCGGGTCGACTCCGGTCAGCAGGTCTGGTCGGCTGGCCGCCAGGTTGAATACCTGGTTCTCGTCGATCTGTCGGGTGTTCAGCCCCTGCTCGACGGCCTTCGGTGTCCACAGACCTAGTTGGGCGTCCCACAGCGGGCTGTAGGCCTTGGAGTGGCGGGCATCGGTGAGGGTCGGGAAGTCCCCGAACACGTTGAGCAGATCTCCACCGTTGCGCAGAGCTTGGATCAGCAGGATGTCGTGAGCCGATGCGTCACGCCCGATGAGCCCGTCAGTTGCCAGATGCCCAAACCCCTGCGCCTGCGGATTGTTGCGGCCGGTTTGCCCGTTGATGAAGCCGAACAGCCGTTCCCGCGCGGAGCCAAGGAAATCGTCGCCGCCGTTGTAGGCGGCCCGGTCCAGCGCCGGGGCATAGGTGGCTCGTTCGAGCACCGCGGTCAACGGTTGGCCGGCGTCGGTACTCAGGTAGATGATGGGTTGGCCGGCGTCGAAGCCCTTGATGAACAGCATGTCCACCCACGACTCGTAGTACTTTCCGGGCGGGGCCGGCGGCGCGATGTGTACGCCGAGGACCCGGTCGGCGGTGTTGGTGTGGTGGTCGACGTCGAACATGCCGTCGCCGGTGGCGACGATCGGTGCGCTGTACACCACTTCTGACCCAGCGATCTTGATGAACGGACTGTAGTGCGGGCCACCGACGGCACCGGGCTGGAAGCTGGTCAGTGGGAAACCGGTAGGGCCGGGAACGGCCATCCGAGTCGGCGAGAAGTCCGGCGCATCCTGGAAGTCGACAACGGCCTGCCCGAACCGGTTCTGTTGCGGCGTAGGGGATTCCAGCTTGACGGTCTGCACGCAGCTATGGCAGCCGATGGCCAGGTTGGCCAGCTTCGGCGCGTAATTGATGCCGAGATCCGCTGCCAGCCCGCTGTCCGATGCGTCGAGCAGCACGAACCATGCAGTCTTGCCGTGTGCCTTGCCCTTGTACAGCGGTAGCCGCACCGTTTCCCGGGACAGATCCACCTGCAGAGCGCTTTCCAGGGTGAGATGGTCTCGCGGAAGCTGCCCGTCGAGCTGGCCGAGCCCGGCGTCGCCGCCCGCGCTGGCGCCAGCGCTGGCGGATCCCGCCGTGGCCTGTGAGGCGGTCAGCAGCCCCCCTGTCATGGTGACCGAAGCCGCGACGGCCAGGGTGATCAGCCGCGATCGGGCGCGGCCAGCCAACTGAGATTTGCGCATGGTGTTTGCCTTCCCTAGGGATCGACATGTCCAGGGCGGAAACACATTCGCCGCGATGGCGGATGTCATGTCGGTAGAGCCGACACGACGAAAAGATCCGTCCTGCCCGGAAATCCAGTGGCTCTTCACGATTAACCGTGGCACCGACGAACCGTCGATCACAGAACAGGCGGCTTACGTAGTTCTTACCGGCGACTGACTGATGGTCGGTACCGCCGGCTCGCCCCGGCTGGGTTCCTGTTTCAGGATCGCCACGTCCTCGCGCAGCCGCCGGTTCTCAGCCTTGAGCTTCCGGATCTCTTCCAACTCCTGGGTCGTAACACCTTCGCGGCCAGCAGCATCGACATCTGCCTGAATCACCCACCGGCGCACGGATTCCTGCCCGACGCCCAACTGCTTCGCCACGGCCGCTGACGCGGCCGTCAACGACGGGTACTGCCCTCGGTGCTCTGTCACCAGACGCACCGCACGAGCACACAGCTCCGGATCGAATTGCTTCGGCATGCTGCTCATCCCTACAACTCACAAGGATGCGGCAGGAAACCTGGGGCGCTTCACCCAGGCCCAGTTCGAGATGTGGCGAGCCGTCATCGAGAGAACCCGAGTCGAGAGAAGACCTGCCGGTGACTACCTCCTCGCCGGGCGGCTGTACCCGACCTGCGGCGTCAAGTTCCGTGGGCGCTACGGCATGGTCGAAGACCGGACGACGCACTACGAGTGTCAGGAGCGGACGAACCGCAATGTCCTGGCCGCTGACCGGAAGTGCGTGGACGCCAACATCGTTGCTGCTGAGATCGAGGCCGCCGTCTGGAAGACCGTCCGCGACAGTCTCACCACCCCGGAGATGCTGGCGAACGTGGTGGCGACGAGCAGCGTTGGCAGTGGGGTCGACGGCATGGAGCAGATCAAGGCGATGAGCGTGCAGATCGAGAAACTGGAACTGGAGCTGGTTCAGGAGTTCCGACAACTGTCGAAGATGGGATACAACGCTTCGATCTCCGCCAAGATGCTGTCAGAGAAGAAGGCTGGGCTGGATGCTGCGAAAACCGCTTGCGGTCGGCTCAGGCCACGAACGATCCAAGGAGTTCGTCGAGCCAGGGGTAAAACTGGTCGGCCGGATTGCTGAGCCGAGATTTGAGCTCCCTTGTCGACTCATCGGCTAGCACTTCGATCGCACCACTTGTGACGCCTTCGTAGGCCTGGGCGACCACGCTCTTGGCGCTGACCTTCGGCACGTCCCATCGTTGCGACATGGGAGTGTCGACCATGCCTACGAGAAGGCCGATTACCTGGACACCCCGGCCTTGCAGCTCCGTCCGGAGGGCGTTGGTGGCCGACCACATGGCCGCCTTGGACGCTGCGTACCCGGTGGGAATATTGATCCAGGCCGCTGCGGACAGGACGTTGAGGATCGTGCCGCCGCCGTTGGCCATCAGTACGGGGCTGAACGCGTTCGCGACACCGAGCGTCCCGAAGAAATTCGTCTCGAAGATGCGCCGAAGATCCTGCTCCGGGCCGGAGATGGAGTCGCCGGCGGGTGCGATGCCGGCGTTGTTGACCAGCAGGTCGACGTCCGGTGCGGCCGCGGCGGCACGAGCAACGTCGTCGGCATCCGTGATGTCGAGGGACAAGGGCTGGATCCGGGGATCGTCCCAGTGTTGCGGCGTGCGCGCTGCGGCGTAGACCTTCGCGGCTTCACGGGCGAGCGCCTGGTGCACGAACTCCGCTCCGAGGCCGCCGTTGGCGCCCGTGACGAGAACTGTCCGACCATCGAGTGATGCGTTCATTCCAACCCCTTGCTAAATTGGGGACTGTCCCCACAAACAGTATGTAGGGACAGTCCCCACTTAAGCAAGAAGGGTTGCGATCATGCCTGCCAAGACCCACACCGTGAGACCGTCTCGACCGATGCGGGCCGACGCCCAGCGCAACCGTGACGCGATCCTTCTCGCCGCGAGAGAGACCTTCGACAGCGACGGCGTGCTTGCCTCGCTCGACGGAATCGCCCTACGCGCGGGTGTCGGGAACGCCACCCTGTACCGCAATTTTCCGACCCGCGATGACCTTCTTGCCGCCGTCCTAGAGACCAGCGTCGAGCTAGCGCTCAATGAGGCGGACGGCCTCGCGAGTTCACTGCCACCGCGAGAGGCACTCGCTGAGTGGCTCTTCCGGCTGACCTGGCAGCTGCGTATTTGGCACGACCTGCCGTACTGCATCGCCACCGCCCGGGCCGATCCCGGATCGTCCATGAATTCGGTTTGCAGCAATCCTCTGCTCGATCGGACGGGCGCGCTTCTCGACAGGGCGCAGTCCATGGGAGTCGCTGTCCAGACGATCGCCGCGGACGAAGTGTTCGAGCTGGTCACCGCACTGTCATGGGGCGTTGACCGGTACGGGGACGACAAGGCGGCCGCCCGCCGTCGCGTCGATGTCGCGACAGCAGGCATCTTCACCTCCAGGTAGGTCATCTGCGCCCTTAGCTAAGGCTCTGTCCGTTTCCGTTGCACCCGCGGTGAGGGTTGGGCGGCGACGCGATGACGCTGTTAGTTGGCTGGGTCGGGGTCTGCTGGACCTGAGCTGCCCCGCGCATGACAGAGGTACGACCACCCATCGTGTGCGCGCGGGAGTTCCTGCCGGCGGCCAGTTCGCGGCCAGTTGAGTCCCGCATAGTGGTGTAGCGCGGCGGCTGGCCCTGGTCCGGGTCTGGACATGGGTGCGGTCACCGCGTGATCCTTCGAGTGAACCTCTCACAGCACTCTCGAATGGAGCATCACGATGACCGCACCACACATTGTCGACCCTGCTGGTCTGCTTGGCGAGGCCCTCGCGGAAGCGAGCCCGGACCTGATGCGGAGCCTGTTGCAGGCCACGATCAACGCGTTGCTGTCCGCGGACGCCGACGCGATCGTGGGCGGCGAGTACGGCCGGCCCACCCCGGGGCCGACCGCGCAACGCAACGGTTACCGCACCCGGGAGCTGGACACCCGGGTCGGCACGATCGATGTCGCCGTGCCGAAGCTGCGGACCGGCACGTACTTCCCGGAATGGTTGCTGGAGCGCCGCAAACGAGCCGAATCGGCGCTGATCACGGTCGTCGCGGACTGCTACCTCGCCGGGGTGTCGACCCGCCGGATGGACAAACTCGTCAAGACGTTAGGCATCAACTCCTTGTCGAAGTCGCAGGTGTCCAGGATGGCCGCCGACCTCGATGAGCACGTGGAGCAGTTCCGGCACCGCTCGTTGGCCGATTCCGGTCCGTTCACGTTCGTCGCCGCCGATGCGTTGACGATGAAGGTCCGTGAGGGCGGCCGGGTGGTGAACGCGGTCGTGCTGATCGCGACCGGCGTGAACAACGACGGCCGCCGCGAAGTGTTGGGGCTGCGGGTCGCGACCAGCGAAACAGGGCCGGCATGGAACACGTTCTTCGCCGACCTCGTCGCCCGCAAACTCACCGGCGTGAAACTCGTGACCTCCGACGCCCATTCGGGGTTGAAGGACGCGATCGCCGCGAACCTGCCCGGCGCGGCGTGGCAACGTTGCCGCACCCACTACGCCGCGAACCTGATGTCCGTGACCCCGAAAAGCATGTGGCCGGCCGTGAAAGCGATGCTGCACAGCGTCTATGACCAACCCGACGCACAGGCTGTCACCGCGCAGTTCGACCGGCTCATCGACTACGTCACCGACCGGCTGCCCGCAGTGAGTGAACACCTCACCGCGGCGCAACACGAGATCCTGGCCTTCACCGGCTTCCCCGAAGGGCTGTGGCAGCAGATCTGGTCGAACAACCCGAACGAGCGACTGAACCGGGAGATCCGCCGCCGCACCGACAGTGTCGGGATCTTCCCCAACCGCGAAGCCATCGTTCGCCTCGTCGGCGCCGTCCTAGCCGAACAGACCGACGAATGGGCCGAAGGACGCCGCTACCTCGGCCTCGACATCCTCGCCAAGTCCCGCCTCCACCTCATCACCGCCACCGAACCCGACAACCACCAGGAGACCGACCTGCCCGCACTCACCGCCTGAACACCAACGAAGAATCACGCACCGCTACACCACCACCAGGGGCTTGACCTCGCGGCCATCGCCCATCCGGAGGCCGGGGCCGATCTGAACGGTTCGAGAACGGCTGGGTGCCGCTGAAGGACCACACGCCGGAAGATCTGGCACACACGATCACCCTGGAGATGGCGCAGGTCCACGGCCGCGACTCGCATGCGGCGGACACCGTCGAAAGCGCGATCCTGCTCGCCTGGCACGCCCACGACGGGCCAGCGCTGGGCGACGCGGCTGGCGACAACCCCGGCGAGATCGAGCTGCTGGAGCGCCGCACCAGCGTCGGTGGACGCCTGTCCCTGGTTGATGGTTTCAGCGAGGGATCCCTACCCGAGACGGGCGATTGGAACCAGCGCAGCTGGAGACATGCCGCGGAGCTCGACTCAGGACTTCATGCCAAACTGCAGCTATAGCAGGTGACGTTCGACGGTTCGGGCAGTGCGCCATCCTCGTCGCGCTTCTCCGATACTCGGGCCCAAGGCTCAAGTTAAGGATGGCGAGTTCTCTGGGGTGACATCTTCAGTTCCCTGCGCGGGTTCGCTACGTGGTTCACGGCGATGCTAAGCGCGGCGCCCGCGGCCGATCCCAGGCTGTTGAGTATCAGATCGTCGATGTCCGGTGCTCCCACGCCCAGCGCGAGCTGCAGCGTCTCCATCACTGCAGACAGAAGCACTCCCGCCAAGAGGCCGCGCCACCAGGTTCCGCCCGCAGCCACGGGAGCAAACAACCCCAGGGGCAGGTACATCACAATGTTCCCAATGACATTCAGAAGTCCCAGTTCACGGTTCCCGTTCTCGAGCTCGCCGACGATCCCGCGCATCGGGATCAGATTGGGAGTCGTGGAGTACCCGGACCCGCGCATCAGTGAAATCCAGACGATCGCCGCGACGGTACCGATCAGGAAAACTGCTGCTGCCACCCGCACTCCGACCTGCCGACCATGTCGAAGACCACGGGCCACCCCTGCAATCGAGCCCGCCGCACACGTCAGGCAAGCTAGCCAGATCAGCGCTCCCCAATCGGCGTAGGCGCTCATCAAGGCCCCTGTCGTGTCCGAAATTGACCCCGGACCCGGCGACGTTGACATCAGCCGGGTTCGGCCGAACAGCTTGCGGCGGATGGCCAGCTCGCTCGCAGCGCGCTGTCTGCAGATGGGACGCCAACCGTAACCATCCTCCGGCCGACCGGGCGATGCGACTCGCGCAAGGCCTCTTGCCCAGCCACAGACAACCGGCGAGTGAAGCTACCCGCCTGGCCTCCGTTGATGACCGCCCCGAGCCTGCTGACGTCGCGACTACCCGTACAGGTTCACTGCGCCTCGGACGACGGGTACGCGTCAGACGGCAAACGCACCAGCTGCCCCCTCAGTGTTCGACCCGGCCCCAGGTGGTCTCATCAGACGATCCCTACCCGAGGCTGTCGGTTGAACGGGCACGCCCCGTGACCGTTGCCTGGGTGGGCCCACCGGCGTCGTGACAAGGTTGGCCGAAACCGGCTGCAGGCCATCCCTGAGTGCGGACAATAGTTCCGTCATGTGGCGGTCCTATGTAATTGTTTGAGTCACTCGAACGTGTCGTTGAGAAGAATTCTCAGCTGATTGCTAGGCGTTTGGGTGTGATCATGGTCTCCTGTGGGTGAGCGGGGCGTCGGGTTCAGCTCATCTACTGGGGGGTTTCTGGATGTCGCTTCGCCGGGTTCGCGCGCGCCTTCTGATCAGTGTTGTGGCGGTGTCGAGTCTCGGGGTCAGCATGATCCAGATCGATGCTGCGGCAGCACCTTTCACCGTTTCGTCTCCCGCGGTGGGGGTGCAGGCAGCACCGTCGGATGAGGGTGTGTGGGATCCGTCGGAGCCGACGGCGCCGCCGTGGACGACGGGCACGTCGAATCAGTCGCCGTCGACGCCTGCGGCGCGGTCCGCTGTGGTGGAAGCCCCCGCGGGTAATGGTGATGAGGTGGTGTCGCTGCGGACTGCGACGTCGAACACCTATGCCGAGGGGGATCGGCTCCGCACCGAGATCTCGCCGGTACCGGTGAACTTCAAGGACGCCGGGGGTGCATGGCAGCCCGTCGATGAGGCACTGGTCCCGGTCGGTGGCGTCGCGGGCCGCGGGGTCACCCCGAGCCTGACGAACGCCGCCGATGCGCATGATGTGGTGCTGCCGCCGACCGCTGGTCTGCCGGTGAGCGTGGTCAAGGGCGCTTTGACCGTCACCTCGCAGCTGGCGGGTGCGGTTCCGGTCACGGTGTCCGCCGAGGATGACACTGCTGTGTATCGGGGCGTGTTCCCCGGTGTGGATCAGGTGTACGTGTCCCGCTCGGGCGCTCTGGAGCAGTACTTCCGCCTGTCGGGCAAGGATGCTCGCTCGACGTTCACCCAGTCCCTGACGCTGCCGGCCGGGTACACCCTGGCCGCGGTCGAAGGCGGTTCCGCTGAGATCCGCGGCGCCGCCGGTGCAGTGGCCGCGATCATTCCGGCGCCGGCGGTGTTCGACGGCTCCAAGGACCCGATCAACTCGTTCTCCACGGATGCCGTCAAGCTGCAGATCACCGGTGCCGCACCGACCTGGACCGTGACGACCGTCGTCGACCCGACGTGGTTGCAGGATGCCAAGCGGGTGTTCCCGGTGCTGGTGGATCCGACGGTCAGTGTCGGCCTGTCCGGTGCGGTGGGCTGCTATGTGTCCGCGGCTTCCACCGGTTCCCGTACGTGTTCGACGAGCACGTCTTCGGACCTGCCGTTGACGTACGGCTCCACAGACGCTGCGCGGCGGATCTTCCTGAAGTTCCCCGAGCTGGGCTCGGCGTCTTCGCCGATCCCGGTCGATGCGCAGATCTCCCGGGCTGATCTGACGATGACGGTGCGGAACGCGACGAACAGCACCCCGATCCCGACGAATGTGAACCAGGTCGCCGGGACGTGGGATCAGAGCACGGTCAGCTGGACCAATCAGCCGGCGATCACCACCCCCATTACCCGGCCGGTGGTAACCCCATCCGGGACGATGACGTTCTCGCTGGTCCCGGTGGTGCAGAAGTGGACGTCCGGCCAGTTGAACTCCTCGAACGCCCCGACCCCGGTTGCGAACAACGGCATCCGCATCGCGGCGACCAGCGAATCGCCCGCGTCGAACACGATCAGCTTCTACGGTCTGGCCAGCCCGGACCGGCCGACGTTGACGGTGGAGTGGCTGCCCCGGGTTGGGCAGCAGAAGGCCGTTGGCATGTACGACCACCGGTTGTCGGACCGGATGGACATGCATGTGTCCTACGGCACCCGCAACCTCGTGATCAATGGCACCGACGTGTCCTGGAAGTCGCCGGGTATGGCGATGTCGGTGCGACGCACCTACAACAGTCTCCTTGCGAAGAACGGCGTTGCCGGGGCGTTCGGGTTGGGTTGGTCGATGAACGGCGGCTTCGACGTCCGACTGGACCTCAGCGGTTCCGGCGCTACGTTCATGCAGCCCGGCGGTGCGCGGGTCTTCTTCCGCCGCAACCCCGACTATCCCCTTCCCACCACCGCCGGCGCCTACGTCGCGACCGAGAACGGTTTGGACGCGGACCTGGTGCAGAAGACCGGGACCCCGACGCAGTACGAGATGACTTTCCACAAAAGCAAGGTCGTGTACCTGTTCACCGTGGACCCGGCGCAGCCGAGTACCGCATACCTGTCGCGGATGTTCGACCGGGCCAACGGCAATGCCGTCGAGAACAACACCGCCACCTGGGGTGCTCCGGATCGGGTGCCGTCTTCGATCGTGGACACCACCGGTCAGCGGTCGGTGTCCTTCACCAACGTCGATTCGACGCAGGGCCGGGTCACCGCCATCGCCGAGAACCTCGCTTACGGCGCGTCGGGTGCCCGTACCTACGGCTACGCCTACGACACCGACAAGCACCTCACCACGTTCACTGACCCGGCGGGGAAGGTCACCCGCTTCTGCTACACCGGTGACCTGATCACCCGCATCATCACCCCCCGCGGGTCTGATGCCGGCGTCGTCTGTGCCACCACCGGGTCCAGTGCCAGCAACACCACGGACATCGCCTACGACACCGGCGGCAAGGTCACCACCGTGACCTACCGCAACGGGGCCTCCCCGGCGATCACGGTCGCGTTCGCGCAGACCAGCACCCTGGACACCACCCCGAACGGCAACAAGGCGATCACCACGTTCACCGACCCGTACGGCACCCCTACCGAGTACACCTATGACGCCCGCGACCGGGTCATCCAGACCCGCCTCAACCGTGACGGCCTGGAAGTCATCTCCAAGACGGCCTTCAACACCAACGGTGACGTCACCTCCTCCACCTCCCCGGTCAACGCCGCCACTACCGGCGACGGCTCCGCAACCACCAACACCTACGACCCGATCGGCAACAACCTCACCGGGTCAGCCACACCCACCGGTGCGTCGGTGGCGTTGGAGTACAACGATCCGCAGCAGGGCTACCAGCCCTCTGCGATCAGCGACGACCGGGACAGCGGCGTCACCGGGCAAGCCAAGACCACCATCGACTACGGCGACGGCGGCACGATCAGCTCCACCAGCAAGGGCAGCCGCACCCTGCGGTCCTACTACCAGGGAGACTCAGGCATCGCGAACTGCGGCCCGAGCGGAACCGCGGCCTACCCGAAGGCGCTCTGCGAGGAACGCGACGGGGAATACGGCAGCACCGCGAGCACCCAGCACCGCACCCTGTATCGCTACAACTCCCTGGGTGAGCTCGTCACGGTGGTTCCGCCGGTCCCGGCGAACGGTCGCGCCACCCAGGCGAACCGCACATTCACCTACGACGGGTTCTCCCGGACGAAGACGTCCACGAATTCGCGCGGTCAGACCACCAGCTTCGACTACGACGCGATGGATCGCCTGACCCGGCAGACCTACGCCGGCGGCAGCTACACCGAGTTTGCTTACGACCCCGACGGCAACCTGCTCTCCCGTACCGACAAGAACAGCAGCGGCACCGTCACTGCGAGCCAGACCAACGGCTACGACGCTCTCAACCGACAGACCTCCGAGAAGCCTGACAACGGGAACACCAACACCGTCACCTGGGATGCGAACTCACGGATGGCGACGTTCACCGATGATTCGGGGACCACCACCTACGGGTATCGGTGGGACGGTGCGCTCACGAGCATCACCCAGCCCGGGGGTAACTGCATCAACTTCAACATCATCAACCGGCCCACCCAGGGTTCCAACTGCATCCTGTTGCAGGTGGACTACTCCGGACAGCGCCTCACCGAGATGTACCCCGGAGGCATCCAGCTGCGCCGCGAACGGGACAAGTCCGCCCGCGTCGCCCGCATGATCGGCACCATCAAGGATCCCAGCAGCTCCACCACCGATGTGGTGATGGACCAGCTCTACAAGTACGACACCGCCACCAAGGCCGATACCTCCCGCATGACAAGCCGCATCGACACCGTCAACAACCGCAACACCACCTACGACTACACCAGCGAAGGCTGGCTCAAGACGGTGTTCAACACCGTCCAGTCCACCGGAGCCACCGCCGGCAAGAACACCTTCTGCTACGACAACAACGGCAACCGCACCTTCTTCTCCACCAGCACCGCCGCCACCGTCTCCTGCGGCACCAACTCCACGTGGGACGGCGCCAACCAGCAACTCACCGGACCCACCGGGACCGCCGCCGACTACACCTTCGACGACGACGGCAACGAAACCGCATCCGGCACCTCACTCGCCGGCGCACTCACCCGCACCAGCGGATGGGGAGACCGCGGCCAGAACACCAGCAACACCCTCGGCACCGGAACCACCCTGCTCAACACCTACATCGGATCCGGCAACGCCAGCCCCCGCTCCAAGACCATCAGCAGCACCGACACGCAATCCTTCCGGGTGTCGATGCTTGGGATCACTGAAGTCAGCAATTCAGCCGGTCAGAAAACGTTCGTCCAGCGGGACCCGTCGGGCATGATCCTGGGCTTCACCACCCAAAGCGGCGAGCACTACTACCCCATGTACGACAACCTCGGCTCCATCTGGCGGGTCTACCGCTTCGACCGCACCACCGCCCAAGTCGTCAGCCTCTACCAGCCCTGGGGACAGCCCACCACCAGCCAAGCGCCCACGTTCCTGCAGCCCTTCGGCTACACCGGCGCCTACACCAACCCCACCACCGGACTCGTCCACCTCCAGAACCGCTACTACGACCCCACGCTTGGCCGATTCACCCAAACCGACCCATCCGGGCAAGAAGACAACCCGTACACCTACACCGACAACGATCCCATCAATCGCACTGATCCCAATGGGTTGGATTGGTTCGAGGCAGCAGCCATCGGTATCGTGGCCGGACTCGTTGGCATTGCAACCGGTGGGCTCGCGCTGGGAGCGGCGGCAGTCGTCACGGCCGTGGACGTAGGTGCTGCCGCTGTGGTCGGCGGTGGCGCAGCCGTTGGCGCGGGAGGAGTTACTGCCGCAGTGATCGATGGCGGTCAAGATGATTGGGAGCAGCCAGCCGCGGACTACTACAGCTGACGGAGCGCGTCTGATTCGATGGCCGCCACTGCCTCGACCGGTGCTTGGCGGCCATCGATGAGGCCGCCCATTCAGAATCAAGGTGGCATACTTAGGCTCGATTAGTCCACATGAGACGGATCGCCCTCCTAGAGATGAGATACTGAAGCGATGACAGATGCAAGCGAGCAGCGACTACACCGCAACGCGGGGCGCCGGAGCGTAATCATCGGTCTCGTCGTTGCAGTGTTGGGAGCCGCCTTCTTAATCTTTGGTTCCGCTCGGCTAGTGTGGGTGGGATGGATCCCTCTTGTATTGGGACTATCGGGTGCGGTGTTTGGAGCCCTGAACTATCGAAGGTATGGATCGGGATGAGTCAGCGGTGATGGATCAACGAAGCACAGCGTTCGAAGCCAACGTGTGCGACTGCCATTGTGAGCTAATCGTATGTCCTCCGTGTTGAGCGTAGGCATCCAACGAATTGGTCGACTATTACTACCTTGCCTATTTTGGAATGGCGCCGGGAAAGTAGTTCGCAAGGTTCACGTTAAGCCGTCGGATTCGGCTGGTTACGTCGTTGTCGGCAGGGTCCAGCAAGGGTTTGTCACTGGCCGCACTCTCGAGCGGTGGGTATTAGTAGTCGCCGAGGGTGAGTTTTGCCATTATGTAGCAGTAGACAGCGCCGTGTGGGCCGAAGTAGAACAAGGGCAGCAGATAACCGCGGATTCCCCCTTGTTTGCCGATTTTGGACGCGATATGTTCAAGAACCCTCCCACTCGAGCCCGCCTTTTCTAGGTTGTTTAATTGATGAACGATAGGTTCCGACGACGGTTGGCGGCTTGCCCGTCTATACACCGCGATTTACCACGCCTTTTCATCGCAATCCGGGGATTGGTGGCATGCCCAGGGAGTGGGCACCGGATCGTGCCCACTCCCCGAGCGGGTCTAGCCGTTCTCGGTGACGGTGGTGTTGGGATGGCGTGCTGCTGTTGCTCTGGTGACGAATTTGCCGCTGATGGCGGAGCGTCCCGGTGCTGTTTTTGCCACCGCGTTCGGTGACGGTGGTGCGCGGGTGACGGGCGGCGGTCGCGTTCGTGACGTGCTGACCGGTGATTGGCACTGCGTGCGTGACCTCGTGAACTGCTACGTGCCATGGGGACCTTCAGGTCCGTTATCGAGGTGCCGGTGGCCTTTCGGTCATCTTCCCGTGTTGGAGCGTCTCAGCAGACGATCCCTACCCGAGACGATGCCGTCGTAGCTCTGCCTCGGCCGCAGGCATCGCCCTTGTTACGGTCCGTCCACGGAGGGAGCGCTAGTTCCAGTGCTGGAAGATCCTGACTGTGTCGTTCGGTCACCTTGATGCCTCGCTGAACCAACGTGATGACCCCTGACGGGCGGCGTTGACCTTCCGCCGCTCGACCTCGATCTTTACCGGAATCGGAGTGGCAATGCCACCCGATCGTGTACCACTGCAGACCTCGTGCTCGCCCCCCGCCACCGGCGCCAACCTGTGTGTTCTACTGGGGTCCATCAGAGGCGCAGTTGGCCCAAATTTGACCTCGAAACACCTACGACCAGGAGGAATGCCAACGTGTCATCCACACTTGCCGTCGTGTTCATGGCGGAGACTAAGGGCTTCTCGGTCACTGGCCTCCCCGCGATCTTGATCATTCTAGCCATCATCGCGATCTTCGTCGGCATCGGCGTGTTTATTGGCAGAAGGGCGAAGCGTCGGAAGGGCTGACTCAACCCGCTAGCGATACGTCCTGCATTCAAATCCGCAGCCGCGAGCTACTCCGCTGCACCGAGAAGGGCCCGGCATGATTCTCGAGCTGTTGGCGGTCCGTTCGAGTGGCGGAGGTGACGGAAACGGCTCCCCGTGGCTAGTTTTCATCGTCGCACCGCTGTTCATTATTCTGGGAATAGCACTTGCGATCAAGCCAGAACTCCAATGGAAGATGAACCGCTGGGCCTATAAAAACCCTAAAGCGATGGAACCTAGTGCCAAAGGTCTTGTTGTGACCAGGGTATCGGGAGCAGGCATGGTTATCGTTGCCACTATCGCGATCATCGTCGCCGCGACCCAAGGGTGACCCGCAACGTGTACTGGTTCCCACGCAGTCGTTGCATCTCGGCCGTGGTCGTCGTTTGACTCACTGGCAGAGCTCATCAAACAACACACTCCAAACGGAAGGTTTCGCATGAACGAACTTCTGAGTTATGCAGCTGCACCGCGGACTGCGGTCAGCTTTCCGGTGTGGCTGATCTTCCTCGCAGTTTTCATCGTTATTGTGGTTCTGGTTCTCCTGCGATGGCGCAAGAAGATGAAATAACGGTCATGGTTCCGCCCGTCTTCATAGTGTGCAGGTCGTTATTCGTTTTGTGCGAAAGGTCAGCGGCCGGCGGTGCCGCTCCGCAGAACACGTCGACCTGAGCTGGATCGAGACAGTCTCAACTGACGTTCCCTCGCCGAGACCGCGCCGGGCCAACAGCGACGCTGGCGAGCCCCTGATCAGCGCAGTCTCAGATGAGTGGTCCGGGGCTTGTCTCAGTGAGGGGTGCCTATCTGAGACGGGTCGTCAGGGGCGGGGAGTGCTGGTCGAGGTGGCGATAGATGGTGGGTCGGGTGACGGAGAAGTCGGCTGCGATCTGGGTGACGGTATGGTGGCGCCGGCCTCTTCCTCGATCTGGCCGTAGATTGTCTGGCCATTCGAGTCTGCCGGGCGCCGAGCTTGGGTTTCTGGCCGCCGGTGGTGCCGCGTGCTCGGGCGGTCGCGTGGCCATCTCGGGTGCAGCCCGTGTGATGAGCGGGGGAGTGCGGGTCGAGCGGATCTGCGTGTGCGCGGGGTTGGTTCTCTGACGGTGAAGAGGTGGGTGTCAGGTGTCGATGAGGGGGATGGTGGCGTCTCCTGAGGATGGTCCGAGGTCGCCGGTGCGGTAGTGCTGTCGGCACAGCACCTGGTAGTGCACCTGCGTCGTTCCGGCGGCTGTGACTGTGTCGGCCACGACGACCTGTTCACCTGCCCTGGCGACCTGTCCGTCGATGATGCGGGAGTTGAACCGGCCGGGGCGGCCGCACCAGCAGAGCACCTCGACTTGCAGGGGTGTTGCTTCGTCGGCGAGTTCGAACAGGCGTCGGGATCCGGGGAACATGCGGCCGAGGAAGTCGGTGGCGATGCCGAAGGCGTAGACGTCGATCTGGGTGTCGTCGACGAGTTGGGCCATCTGTTCGATCTGTTGCTCGGTGAAGAACTGGGCTTCGTCGACGATCAGGTAGTCCACGCGTGTCCCGTCGGCCCATGACTGCCGGACGAGGTCTCCCAGGTTGGTGCCTTCCGCGACCTCGACTGCTGCTTTGGTGACCCCGATGCGGGAGCTGATGCGCGGCTCGTGGGATCGGTCCATCTTGGTGAGCAGTAGACCGTGTTGTCCTCGGCGTGATCTGTTGTAGTCCAGTTGGAGCGCAAGAAGTGACTTGCCGCAGTCCATCGGGCCGTAGAAGAACTTGAGCATCCCGGACCCTCCGGGAAAGCGGTGATGACCGGTCGTCTGCTCGGTGTGCTCGGCTTGGGGCTGCGTCACCGTTCGGCCGCTTCCCGGGAGTGAGTGCCAGGCGAAAATCGCATCTCCTGGTCTAGATTCTCAGGCATGCAACAGACCGGTGGTGGGATGCGCCCGGGTGAGACCTGTGGCGATACTGGCGAGATCGGGCCGGGCTGTGGTTGAGCAAGGGCCTGGGGCCTCCACCGCTGTGAAAAGGATTTCACGCCGTTTGCGCAGGTCACCGTGCTGGCACCCCACTCGGAGCGGCTGTAATCCAGCTGCAGCGCAAGGAGGGACTTACCGCAGTCCATCGGGCCGTAGAAGAACTTGAGGACTGCTGATGCGCCCAGCGAGCGGCGGTGGCCGGCGGCCGGAACGGCGTCGACGCCGAGGAGGTCCGTCACCGCCAGAGCCCTCGCTCCCGGTAGACCGACCTGAGCACGTCAGGTCGGTCGGTGATGATGCCGTCCACACCCAGATCGAGCAGGCGCCGCATCTCGGTGGCCTCGTTGACCGTCCATACGTGCACCTCGATGGAGCGGGTGTGAGCGGCCTCGATGAAGCGGCGGGTGACCAACGGGACTCCGCGGGCGCTGACCGGCACCTGAGCCGCCACCACGCCGGCCTCCGGTAGCCGAGCACGGTCGAACAGTCGCGGCGCACGCAGCAGCCGCAGCACCTCGGACGGGGCCAGCGAGGTCGCGACCGCGGGTCCCAGGATGCTGCGCAGGCTGGTGAGTCGTCTGCCGGAGAACGAACCGATGCAGACCCGGTCGTGGGCGCCGGTGGCCAGCAGTGCATCCAGCAGCGGACCGGTCACGGCATCGGACTTGGGATCGACATTGAGGTAGGTGTCCGGGAATGCCTCGAGCACCTCGACGAGTGTCGGGATGTGTTCGCGGCCACCGATCAGGATGTCGGACAGCTGGGCGAGGGTGTGAGCGGCAATCGCTCCACGCCCGGTGGTGACGCGGTCGAGCCGCACGTCGTGGAACGCCACCGCAACACCGTCGGCGGTGGCGTGGACATCGGTCTCGAGGTAGTGGAATCCTTCGTCGACCGCGCGCCTGAAGGCGGCCATGCTGTTCTCCAGACCCGCCATCTCGCCGAGGTGCCACCCCCGGTGCGCCAGCCCCCGGGGGGCCGCCGGGTCGAGGTAGCGGGTCATCGGGTGAGTCTTTCACTTCTCCGACCCCGCGAGGTCCTACGGTGGCTGTCATGGTGCGCAGCGCTTCCCGGACCGGACCTGCCGGGCCCGATCTCGAGCAGACCTCTACGGTGTCGACGATCCGACGCCAGGGTCCGCAACGGTGCCTGTGGTGCGGTCGCGAGGTGGCCGCCGGCAGCAGCGTCGGCAGGCGGCGGCGCTACTGCGGGCAGTCCTGTCGGCAACGCGCCTACGAGAACCGGTCCGCAATGCAGCGCACGGGCATCCCCGAGGATGCGGTGATGTTGAGCGCCGATGAGCGGGACTCGTTGAGCGACAGGCTGTTCCAGGTGCGGTGCGCCGCTGAGGACGTAGCTACAGCGCTGGCCGAGCGGGCAGGTCCGGATGAGCTGTCGGCTCTGGTCGAGGTTCTGCTGACCGCTGCCAGGGAAGCCGAGGTCTTGCGCTGAACCTCGGCCCCGCCTGCTCGCACTGCGGCGGCGCCACCCGGTCGGTATCGGGGGGTGTCGCGAGTGCGTCGGTGGTGGGACCGGCGGGCACAGGGTCTGCGGCCGCCGCGCGGGCGGGCTCGGCGGCGCGATCGCCCGTCGGAGCGGTGTCCCGAACTCCGACTTGTGCCAACCCGCGAAACACCGGAACGACCACCGGCGTCAGGGCGAGTGCGGTGTAGCCGACAGCGCAGACCAGCAGCGTCGCGGTGACGCCGATGAGACTGAGCAGGACCCCACCGAGCAGTGGTCCGACCGCGACCCGACCCATGCCGTGGCGCGGATCGTGCCCAGTACGCGAGCCAGCAGAGGGACCGGGATGCGTTCGTAGTAGACCGCGCCCAGCACCGGGTTCACCATTCCCAGCGCCACGCCGCCGAGCAGAACGATGGCTCCCACCACCAACGGCATCCCGGACAGCGCCGGAGCCAGGAACATCGGCGGGCCCCCGACGAGAAACCCGATGACGAACATCCGGAAGCGCGGCAACCGCGATCCCCAGGTCGCGGTGATGATGCTCCCGGCGACCTGACCCAGACCGAGCGCGGCGAAGATGACTCCGAGGGCGCCGGCAGCCACCCCCCGGTCCAGCGACCACGCCTGCAGCAGGACGCCGCTCAACGCCGCGGCGAACAGATTGGTGCTCGCGCTGACGAGCACCAACGCTCGGACGAGACGGTCCCCACCGATGAACGCGAAGCCGGCTCGCAGTCGAGTGCGATAGTTCTCCCCGTCGTCGGCGCGGCCGCGGGTGCCGGAAGAGTCGCGGACACCGATCGAGCGGATCGAGGCGAACATCGCGGCGGCCGCGAGGAAGCTGATGCCGTCCCCGAGGATCACCACGGACGGACTGGCAACCGTCAGCAGCAGTCCACCGAGCAGGCCGCCCACGACCAGAGCAGCTCGTTGGGCGGTGTTGTTCCAACCGGACGCCCTGGACATCGTCACCGCGCCGGCAGCAGCCAGCACCGGGACGAGGGCACCGCTCCCGAGGTCGGCGAGCCCCCGCGCGAGGCCGGCGAGCGCCAACAGCACGCACAGCACCCAGAGCTGGGGAACGGCGCCGAGGAACAGCCAGGGGACCAGGCACACGACCGCACCGGCGACCGCGTTGCCGACCGTCGAGACCCGGCGGAATCCGAGCCGATCGGCCCAGGGCCCGCCGAAGAACTGCGCCAACAGGTAGGGCGCGAGCTCGAAGAACGCGACCACACCCGCGTCCCGGCCGCTGCCGGTCACACCCAGCACGAGCAACGGGACGGCGATGGCCGTCATCGCGGTACCCGTGACCGACACGAATGAGGCAGCCACAGCGGTCCCCAGCGGCAGAGCCGTGCGGGAAACATTCTTGGTAATGCTGTCCATGCCGCGCCCTCCCGCCGGGATCATCGTAGGGTCGTCGGACCCGTTCGGCGTGCGGCGACCGGCCTGTTCACCCGGATCTCCAAAGGTATGCCCCGTCGGCCCCCCATCCGTGGGTCCGACCGTACGTTCAGTCACCGACACCCGCCACCCGGACGGTGCACCGTCCGATTTCGCGGAGGAAGCCCGTCACTCCGAGTGACTCCACTCGAGGAGGGAGTCCATCGGCCAGGTGGTCACGATGCGCTCCGGGGTGACGCCGTGCTGGACCGCGCGGTCGGCGCCGTAGTTCAGGAACTCCAGCTGTCCGGGGGCGTGCGAGTCGGTGTCGATCGAGAACAGGCAGCCCAGCTCGACGGCGCGGGTGAGCAGATCGTCCGGCGGATCCTGGCGCTCCGGACGGCAATTGATCTCCACGGCCGTACCGGACTCCGTGCAGGCGGTGAACACCGCGTCCGCATCGAACTCCGACTGCGGTCGGATCACCCGGGGACCGAGCGCCATCGGCTCGACCCGGCGCCCGGTGCAGTGGCCGAGGACATCCACCAGCGGGTTGCTGACGGCAGCGATCATCCGTCGCGTCATGGCCCGGGACTCCATCCGCAGCTTGCTGTGCACCGATGCGACAACGACATCGAGGCGGGCCAGCAGATCGTCGTCCTGGTCGACGGTGCCGTCGATGTTGATGTCGACCTCGATCCCGGTCAGGATCCGGAACGGGGCGAAGTGTTCGTTCAGCGCTGCGATCTCGTCGAGCTGCGCTTCCAGGCGGTCGCGGGTGAGCCCGTGGGCGACGGTGAGCCTGGGGGAGTGGTCGGTGATCACCAGGAACTCGTGCCCGAGGGCCCGCGCCGACGAGGCCATGGTGGCGATGTCGGCGCCGCCGTCACTGGCGACGGTGTGGCTGTGGCAGTCGCCGCGCAGCTGCTGCCTGAGCTCGGCGCCATCGCCGAGCGGCACCCGGGTCTGCTCCTCGAGTTCGACGATCCGGTCCGGCACCCGGCCGGCGGCGGCCTGCTCGATGACGCTGGCCGTGCTGGGCCCGATCCCGGGGACGTAGGTGATGGTCCGGTTGTCGATCCTGGTCCGCAGTTCCTGCGGATCCAACGCCTCCAGCGCCGTGGCCGCCTTGAGAAACGCCTCGGAGCGTCGGGAGTCGAGTCGCCCCCGGTCCATCAGGTACGACACCCGGCGGAGCGCTTCGATCGGATCCATGGACAGATCCTAGCGAGCCGCCCACCCGCGTCGTTCAAGTCGACTTGAACTATGCTGCTGCGATGGAATCGTCCTTGACGATGGGCGAGGTGTCGAGCCGCAGCGGGCACGCACCTTCTGCGCTCCGGTTCTACGAGAGCCGGGGGTTGATCGAGGCCGATCGGACCTCCGGAGGTCAACGGCGTTACCGCCGGGATGTGCTGCGCCGCTTGGCGTTCATCCGTGCTGCCCGTCATGTGGGTCTGACGCTCGGGGAGATCGGGGTCGAGTTGGGGCGCCTACCCGGCGGACGTCCGCCGAGCGCGCAGGACTGGGCGCAGATCTCGCGGAGTTGGTCCGCCAGGATCGACGAGCAGATCGTCGCGCTGCAATCGCTGCGGGAACGGCTCACCTCGTGCATCGGTTGCGGCTGCCTGTCGCTCAAGGCGTGTGTGCTGTCCAACCCCGACGACGCGCTGGCACGGACCCCGGGAGCTAACGGCGCGATCCTGCTCCCGGCCCTGCTGCGGGCGCCGACAGACTGAGCGGGCCGTTCGACACAGGACGGGATCTCGACTCCTGCGTCGCTCGATGAGCGAGAACTCCGGTGATCGAGTGCCCTGTGTCTACCTCTGGTTGTCAGGCGGCTTGTTGTTGGGTGAGTTTCTGTAGCGCGCCGTGCTTTGTGGGGTTGTAGGCCTCGTGGTTTTGCCAGCATCGCCAGATCACTTTGGTCCAGGCTCGGGCGAGGACGCGGATGGCGTGTGGGTGGTCGTGGCCGCGGGCGATGGCCCGGCGGTAGGTGTCTTCGGCCCAGGGATTGGCGTGGCGGGATCCGTCGGCGAAGTCGCACAGTGCGTCGCGTAGTTCGCGGTTGCAGGCGAATCGGAAGCTGATGGTGGTGACTTTCCCGGATTGGCGGGTCGATGGGACGACGCCGGCGAGGGCGGCCAATGCGTCGGGGGTGGGGAAGCGGCCGCGGGCGTCGCCGATCTCGCCGATCAGGCGGGCGATGCGCAGTGTCTTCACTCGTGGGAGGGACGCGAAGACCGCGGTGTCGGGGTGCAGGGTGAGCTGTTGGGCGAGGTCGGTTTCGAGGGCGGCGATCTGGGTGATCAGCGCTTGCAGGATCGCGACGTAGGCGCGGGTCGTGGCGGCATGGGTGGCGGCTTGCGGTCCGGTGACACCGCGGGCCGCGGTGGTGAGGCGCTCGTGCAGTACTGCGACATCGGTGCCGCCGCTGTAGGACATGTGTTTCAGCCAGCTCGCGAGGCGTCGTTCGGTGAGCTTGTCCGCGTCGGTTTGGGTCGTGAACTTGGTGAGGAACTGCAGGCTGATCGGTGAGTCCAGCTTGCTGAAAAGACCTGCGGCGCCGGGAAACACGAGGTGCAGGTGCGCGGCGAGTTGGTTGCACACCGCGATGCGGTGCGCGACGAGGTTGCGGCGGGCACGGGTCGTGGTGCGCATCGCGCCGGTCGCTGCGCTGTCCCGCTGCAGGGGTGTGAGCCTGGCCCGGTCGGTGCGGATCGTGTCGGCCAACACGAACGCGTCGTACCGGTCGTCCTTGTTCCCGGCGGAGCGGTAGCGGGAACGCAGGTTCTTCACCTGCGACGGCGGGATCACCAGCACCGTCAGTTCAGCTTGCAGCAGCGCTTCGACCACTGGTCCGTCACCTCGTTCGATACCGACCTCTTCCACGCCGGCGGCGAGCAGGACTTTGATCAGCTTCCGCAGGCCGGGGGCATCGTGGGTGATCACCACCTGGTCGATCGCGGTGCCGGCCTCATCGATGATGCACACCGCGTGGTCGGTGCTGGACCAGTCGATCCCGGCCCATCGGCGGTCCTGGACCCCTTCGGTCGAGGGATGCGAAGTGGTAGTCATGTGTGGTTCCTCGCTGTTCGTAGCAGTGAGCAACACCCGGTGGTCCCGGGACGCCATAGCCGGTGGCTCATTGGTTGGCGCTCGCGGCGCATAGCCCTGTAGCCGGTCTGGGCGTCCTGGGCCACCGGACCTCGCAACACTCGATCGGGACCTCGAACAACGGGTCTTGCAAGCAACGGCGATGATCCGGTGGTACCAGGAGCTATCGACACCATCCGGGTATCGACACCCACCATGGTGGATCAATGAGCAAGCGACGAAGGAGCGCGACGAGATCCCATCCGATCTCGATCGGTGTCAGAACAGCGACTGCCCGCTGATCGGTCCTTGCTGGTTGAACAACGCGCTGACCGACTCGCCGTCGTGGATGCGGCGCATCGCCTCGGCGACCGCCGGTGCGATGGACAGGATGGTGAGCAGCCCGTTCCCTGCGGCCACCTCGGTCGCCGCCAGCGGCACGGTGTTAGTGCAGACGACCTCTGCGACCTCGGGATGCTGGGCGATCCTGCCGAGTGCTCCGGCGGCGAACAGTCCGTGGGTGCAGGCGATCCGGATGGCACCCGCGCCCTGTGCCTTGAGCACCCGCAGCAGCTCGATCACCGTGCTGCCCTTGGCGATCTCGTCGTCCAGCACGATGACGTCCCGACCGTCGATGTCGCCGATGACGGAGGTGATCGCCACCTTGTCGTCGGCGAAGCGCTGTTTGGCGCCGGCAGCCACCGGGCACCCCAGCATGCGGGCAAAGCTGGCCGCCTCCTTGGCATTTCCCAGATCCGGGGACACCACGATGGTGTTGCGGAGGTCGTACTGGACGAAGTGCGCGGCCAACTCGCGCAGCGCATGCAGGTGATCCACCGGGATGGAGAAGAATCCGTGCACCTGGGGGGAGTGCAGCGTCATGGTCAGCACCCGGTCCGCACCTGCGGTGGTCATCAGGTCGGCCATCAGCCGGCCGCCGATCGAGATGCGCGGCGCATCCTTCTTGTCCGATCGCGCGTAGGCGTAGTGCGGCATGACGACGGTGACCCTGGCCGCGGAAGCTCCGCGGGCGGCGTCGATCATCAGCAGCAGCTCGACCAGGTGCTCCTGGACCGGAGCGACCAGCGGCTGGATCAGGAACACGTCCCGTTCCCGGCAGTTGGCGTTCAGCTGCACTTCGAGGCAGTCGTTCGCGAACCGGGTCAGGGTGGACGGCTGGAGCGGGATGCCGAGTTCGGCGCAGATCTCGGCGGCGAGTTCACGGTGGGCGCTGCCGGAGAACACGGCGATGTCGCGCATGGGGTGAACGCTAGCGCATCGCCGGCAGGAGCTCACCGGGAGACCGCTGCGGGTGGGAAGACCGACCGCACAGGGGTATCTTCCCAACCGGCCCACGTTGTCGGAACCCCAGTTCTGTCCCTCGACGGTGCGGGCGATCACCGGCGATCGATCGACTCGAAGGAGCACCCGGACGTGAGCGAACAGAGAATCAGCGCTGATCCACAGATCGGCGACCGCGTCTACCGCAAGGTGACCCGTCGTTTGCTGCCGGTGATGGGGCTCTGCTACTTCCTGTCCTACCTGGACAGGACGAATGTGGCGATCGCCAAGATCGGCGAAGGGTTTCCGCCCGAGATCACCGACGCGGTGTTCGGGCTGGGATCAGGGCTGTTCTTCATCGGCTATCTGGTCTTCGAGGTCCCGTCGAACATGGCGATGCACCGCTTCGGTGCGCGGATCTGGATGACGCGGATCATGGTCACCTGGGGAATCGTCGCCTGCTGTCAGGCGTTCATCTCCGGCGCCACCAGCTTCTACGTCATTCGCATCCTGCTCGGCGTCGCCGAAGCAGGATTCTTCCCGGGCATGTTGCTGTACATGACGTACTGGTTCACCCAGCAGCAGCGGGCGAAGATCGTCGGGTTGTTCATGGCCATGGTGCCGCTGTCGACGGCGCTGGGTGCACCGATCGGCGGACTGCTGTTGAAGATGCACGACTTCCTCGGGTTGGACGGCTGGCGCTGGCTGTTCCTGATCGAGGGGATCCCGACAATCATCCTGGGCGCGATGCTGTGGAAGCTGCTCACCGACAGACCGGAGCAGGCCGACTGGCTCGAGCCGGAGGAGAAGCGTTGGCTCACAACAACTCTCGACGAGCAGAACCGGCGCACGGAGAGCACCTTCAAATACACTGTGCGGCAGGCCTTGGTGCAGCCGCGCATCCTGCTCCTGTCGCTGGTCTACTTCGGGCTGGTGACCGGTCTCTACGGGATCGGGTTCTGGTTGCCGACGATCATCAAGGGGCACCTGTCGAACGACAACTTCGTCATCTCGCTGTACACCGCCATCCCGTACGTCATCGGCACCGCCGCCATCATCTGGTGGGGGAAGGTGGTCGACCGCAGCAATGAGTACGTCTGGCGCACCGCAATCCCGTGCGGCGTCGGGGGTCTGGCGCTCATGCTGACTGCACTGTTGTCCTCGAACCCCTGGGTCGGGTACGTCGGCATGTGCATCTGCGCGATCGCCGTGGTGATGACGTTCCCCGGCTTCTGGCGGCTGCCGTCGGCATTCCTCACCGGGGCCGCGGCGGCGGCGGGGCTGGCGATGATCAACTCGCTGGGCAACCTGTCGGGCTGGGCGGCACCGACGTTGGTGGGCAAGGTGAAGCAGGCCACCGGCGATCCGAAGTGGGGGCTGATCGCGATCGGGATCAGCATGGTGGTCGCCGCGGTGATCGTGGTGTTCCTCAAGTCCGCACCGACACCGCGCGGGGGCGAGACCATCGAGGCCGGGTCCGAGGACACCGTCAGCTGATCGGTGCCCCGCACGCCTCGAGCTGCCGCGCAGACGAACCCCGCGGCCCGCGCAACTCATGACCCAGACTGCAACGAGTCTTCGTGACTGGGCACGCGCCCGCAGCGGCGGCGGTACCGTGTCTGTCCGGAGAGGCGCAGGATCTCACTCGTCCGTGCATCGCGCTCCAATGACGGAACGAGAGGGGCAGTGGACGGAAACGATGCCTGGGACGTGCTGCTCGCAGCAGACACCACTGGGTCCTACGAGGCAGCCCTGCTGAGAGCTGATCGCTCACTGGCGGCGTCCCGTCCGGGCGGTGATCCCGCGGCGGACCTGGGGTGGATGCTCGTACGCATCTCGAGCCTGCACCTGTTGCAGCGCCATGGTGAGGCGACTGCCGAGGTCGAACGGATGATCACAGCAGCGACATCACCGCACTGGCGGGCCCTTGGTCTGTCCTGGCGAGCTCTCGTGAACCATTTCGCTTCGCTCGGGCAGGTGGAGATCGCCACCTCGGGGCGAGCGGACTCGGCCCTGGACGACCTTGCCAGGGCCACGCAACTCATGCTCGCGTCGTCCGGTGCAACGGACGCTCGGGTGGTGGCGTCCGCACACAACGCTCTGGGCAACGGGTTCTGGTTGCTCCGATTGTTCGAGTTCGCCGAACCGCACTTCGCGGACGCAGCCGCCGTCGCAGGACAGCAGCACCAACCGAACTTGTCGGTGAAGGCGCTGCTGAACCATTCGATGATGCAGTTGGAATGGGCCAACGAACACAAGCAGATGAACGACGAGGCAGCGGCCCTGCCACGGTACGAGGTCGCCGCCGGGCTGGCGCGCCGCAGCCACGTGATCGCACAGGAGCACGGGCTGCACCAGATGCAGCGCCGGGGCCGACTGTTCGAGGCGGCTGCAGCTGTCCGGTACGCCCCGACGAGCAGCATCCTGGAAGAGCTCACCGACCTCGCGCGTCACGAATGGGTGCCGACGGCGCACCTGGCCGTTCTGCAGGTAGCGATGTCCCATGCGCATCTTCGGCGCGGCGATCACGAGGCCGCGCTGCGGTGGGCCCGCGAGGCTGTGGCCCTCACCGGCGACAAGGTCGGCGGACCGGCGTCCATCCAGGCCTATGAGGCCCTTGCCTCAGCAGTCCCGCCGTCGCAGAGGTCCGCTGATCTGCTCAGCTACGCCTTCGCGATCGCTCGCCACCGCTGGCGGGACCGCCAACAGCTGGTCAGTGCGGCGCGGGCCTCGATGGACTACGAGCGGGTGGCCATGCAGGTGCACATCTCCGACCAGCTGTCCAGATCCGATCCACTGACGGGATTGGGCAACAGACGCGCGCTCGAGCAACACATCTCGGCCTGGTCGTCCGATCCGGCTGGACCACGTACCGCACTGATCCTGGTAGCCGATGTCGACGGTCTGAAGCTCATCAACGACACCCACGGCCACGCGGCCGGCGATCGGGCGATCACCACCATCGCCGACCACCTCCAGCAGCAGTGCGGCCCCGAAGCGGTCATCGTGCGCTGGGGCGGAGACGAGTTCGTGGTGGTGGTACCCGACACCGCTGACGCGCAGGCAGAGGAGGGACTCCTGGAGCGCTTGATCGATGGCGTCGAGCCCGAGCGTCCGGGGTCTGCGAGCATGTCGGTGGGATGTGCAACCGGGCTGCTGTCGGCATGGGAGACCGTCCTGAAAGCGGCCGACGCCGACATGTATCGCCGCAGGATGAAGCTCCGTCGCAACCGGTGAGGGAGTTTGTCCTCGACGTCCCTCCGTGACATGGTGCGGTCCATGGATTCCGGCGCCGGCACCCGTCCGATGGAGGACGGCGTCGTCACCGACCTGTCCGGCTCGATGAGCTACGCGGAGTACCTGGCACTGCCCACGCTGCTGAGCGCGCAGCGTCCGGTGAGCCACCCCGAGCACCACGACGAGATGCTGTTCATCGTCCAGCACCAGACCACCGAGCTGTGGTTCAAGCTGGTGCTGCACGAGTTGCGCGCCGCCGTCGAGGCGCTCGACGCCGACGACCTGGGGCGCGCGCTCAAGGGCGTGGCACGGGTCAAGCACATCCAACGCACGCTGGCCGAGGCCTGGACCGTGCTCGCCACGCTGACCCCGAGCGAATATCTCGAGTTCCGCGACTCGCTCGGCGCGTCATCGGGGTTCCAGTCCGCGCAGTACCGGGCGGTGGAGTTCATCCTCGGCAACAAGGACCCGCGGGCGATGACCGTGTTCGAGGACGATCCGACGGCGCACGCGCACCTGACGCACCTCATCGGGGCGCCGACCTTGTACGACGCGTTCTGGCGTCACCTGGCCAGGGCCGGACTGGCTGTTCCGGCGTCCGTGCTCGGACGCGATGTCCGTGAGCCCTGGACGCTCCGGCCCGAACTGCTCCCGCTCGTCATCGATGTCTACGAACGACCCGGTGATCATTGGGAGACCTATGAGGCGTTCGAGGAGCTGGTCGATCTCGAGGAGAACTTCCAGCTCTGGCGGTTCCGTCACGTGCGGACCGTCACCCGCATCATCGGCGGCAAGCGCGGTACCGGTGGGTCCAGTGGCGTCGGATACCTCAACAAGGCATTGGAGCTCACCTTCTTCCCGGAGCTGTTCGCCGCGCGGACCGAACTCGGGCGATGACAGGTCTGCAGTGGTGAACGGACGATAACCGCTGAGATCTGCTGCAGGGCAACAAGAGTCACGTCGGTACCGTCCGGACGATGGCGCCGCTACCCACCCTAGTTCCGTCACTGTGACGTAATGTAGGAGGATGACGGGGATCGGCTGTTCCAGTAGTGGCACGCTTCGGGTCGACACAGATTCACCGCGGGTGCAGGATCCTGGGTCAAGAGCCGTCGAACCGAGAGGTACCGATGAAAGCACTCCGAGTCATCCCCAACATTCCGGTCCATGACGCGGCGCAGGCCCAGGAGTTCTTCGGGGAGTTCCTGGGTCTGAGCAACGTCGAGTTTGACCTGGGTTGGGTGACCCGGCTGACATCGCCGGATTCCGACTCCGAGGTCCAACTGGTGACGCGCGATCTCACGTCACCCGAGGACTCGGTGATCTCGGTGATGACCGACGACGTCGACGCAGCCTACGCGGAGGCGCAGACCCGCGGCTACGACATCGTGCATCCGTTGACCGACGAGGCATGGGGTGTGCGGCGGTTCCTCGTGAGGTCGCCGGACGGATGTGTGGTCAACATCGTGCGTCACCACACCTGAGCCCATCGCCGATAATGTACATTATGTCAACCAAAGCTCTGCGTATTGCATCTGATGCAACTTGATGGACTCTGCTGCGCCTCTCCCCGCGTCACGGTCCAGCTGCTCGACGTTGTCCTCGTGGCCCTGACCGACGAGGCGATCTCTTTACGATGTCTCATACGTGGGCGGAATCGGAACAATCCTGTCCGATCAGCCGGCTAAGTGAACATTGAGTTCGTTCAGCTCGTCCCACGCCACTTGATACGCCGCATACCTCGTTGTTGTATAGCAATCGTCTCCATGATTCCTGGCGACGTGAGTTCCGAACGCATATCCGCGTATGAACACTGGCCCACCACTGTCTCCAGCAACCTGACGGACAACTGATATGGGGTGGCCTGCTGTCAAGTAGCAGGGTGAGGCGCCTGCCGTCTCCCCGATCAATTCCAGCACCTGGAGATTCGACATGGTCTGACAGTGACGGCGGAGTGTCAACGGTCCGGATGAGGCACCACCCGGACCTCGAGGCCCTCGATCCCCGAGAAGTCGTTCGGGTTGCAGGTGTGGATCGGAAGGTTCTCCGCCAGAGCCGAGGCCGCAATCAATGCGTCATACGCACGCGCTGCGGGCTTCCGACCTGCGGAGCGCAATGACGCTGCCACCCGGCCGAATGCACGCGCCGCCTCGGGTCCGAAAGGCACGGTGTCGAAGTCGGATTCGGCCTGCTGGAGATGTGCTTGACGGGCAGCGCGTTCGCTGGACGTACGGGCGACGTGAGGGCCGACTGACAGTTCTGCCAAGGTGATCGCGCTGATGACCGAGTCGTCCGGCAGGGCGGACGCATCGGTGAGCCGTCCGAGGAGAATCACCGTCGACGTGTCCAACATGCCTCGGCCGGTCACAGCGTCGCGTCCAGCACTTCGTCGAGATCGGCCCGCAGGGCGTCGGGATCCACGACCGGCAGGTGACGTCGCCGAGCGATGAGGTCTGCCGGCGATGGGCTGCGGCGGGTACGTGGCCGCAACTCAGCAACCTCGGCGCCATCGCGCGTCACCACCATGGCCTCGCCGCGGACGACGCGGTCGAGGACCTCTCCCCCGTGATTGCGCAGGTCTCGGACACTCACTGACTCCATCTGCCCGAGTGTATCACCGGTGAGACGCAGGGGCGCTGGGAGCCTTTCTGCACGTCCGCCCAGCTGCGGCGCCGATGGTCAGCGTGAATCCAGGATTCGGATCGTGCTCGGCGCCGGAGCGGGGCTCTGGGTTGCGCTCGCGATCGCCAACGCGCTCGTCGCCACCGGACAAGGCCCCGCTTTCCGCAGCCCGCAAGCCGAATCAGATCGACCCGACCCGCAGCCGTTCCGTGGTCGAGTCGACGAATCCCTGCTGGCAACCGGCAATGTTCGAGGTCGCACTGTCGCTCGAGGCCAGTTCAGGGACTCATGGAAGGCATCCGAAAGCTCTGGTCGGACTGTCAGGCGAGCCCCAGCAGTCCGATCCCGGTCACGAGGGCGTGGACGATGGCGCTGCAGGCGGAAGCGTCACAGTTGAGGCATCACCGATTGTGTCGGGTGGCGCCTGAAATCTGCCTGGGTGGCACGCCCTTCAGCGCGGAGCGGTACCACTGACGCCTCGGATTCTGCCGGAGCGACAGGTCCTGGGGTTGGCGAGCCGCCGCTGCGGATGCACACTGTGCCTCGTGACCGAACTTGCAGGATGGTCGACCATCCCGCCCGACGCCTTGCCGTTGGTGCTGATGCGCGCGGTCGCCGCGGCTCAGAGCATCACCATTGCCGACGCCGGCTCACCGGACGCCCCGCTGGTGTACACCAACAAGGCGTTCTTGGAGCTGACGGGATACGACTCCTCCGCGGTACTCGGGCGCAATTGCCGGTTCCTGCAGGGTCCGGACACCGACCCAGCCGCGGTGGCCGAGCTTTCCGAGGCGGTGCACGCCGGGCGGGAGGTGTGCACTGTCCTGCTCAACTACAGACGCGACGGCACGCCGTTCTGGAACGAGGTGACTGTGACTCCGGTGCAGGACGCCGATGGCCGCATCAGCCATCTCATCGGCTACCAGGTGGATGTCACCGAACGAGTCGAGCACGACGCGCACGTGTGGAAAGCCGTGGACGCACGGCACCTCATCGGCCAGGCCCAGGGCATCATCATGAGAGCCCACGGTGTCGATTCCAGCACGTCTTTCGACGTGCTCCGCCGCCTGTCTCAACAGTCGAACACCAAACTCAGCGCCGTCGCCGCCGAGATCGTCAGCACTCACAAGCTCCCGACCAGCGCGGACCCGACCTGGCCAGGCGACAGCACCGGGCTGTTGTGATAGGCGGCAATCATCCACCGGCGATCCCGCTTCTCGAGAACCCAGGTGCAGTTCACCTTGCCCGCGTCCGGGACCTCGGTTTGGCCCGCGAACAGGATGCCGGACTCGCTGACCACAATCGCGCCGTCGCGGCCGACGAATCGGATGCTGAGCAGATCGTTGGAGATCGAGCTGCCTTTCAGGGGCCCTGCGAAGCCGAGGGCCATGTTCTCGCGGATGGAGTCACGGCTGTTGCGAAGCGATCCGGTCACGATGGCGGTCGCATCGGCGGTGTACCTGGCGACCATCCCGTCGGCGTCCCCGGCCTCCCATGCCTTGTAGGAGTCGACCATCACGGCCTTGATCGCGGCCCGGTCTTCTGCACGACTGTCTGACATCGAATTCTCCCTGGTGAGCGGCTCGCCCGAGGTGTCCGGCGAACTCACCAATACGTACCGGCCGTGCAGTCGGAATTCATCGCGTCGGCGGAAAGAGATGTTGAGCGTGGACTACCTGCCGTCCCCGAGGTGGACGTCGCCTGGGGCGTCGAGTCGGGGCGCCAGACCGAACGATGCGAAGACCTCGGGCTCCTGGAACACCGAGTTCCGGCTGATGCCCTGGGTGGTGACGGTGAAGATCTGGAGCGTGTGCAGCTCGTACCCGGCCCCGACGCGTCGGTAGGCGGCGAATCCGGGTTGGCCATTGGCCGCGACGGCCTCCAGGTGCCAGTCCGTCCCGGCCTTCTCGAAGACCCACTCCATGAACAGTCCGTAGTTGCTGCGGCCGACGAACCAGTTGAGCACCGGCGGCATCTCCATGAGAACGTCCTCGGTGAGCAGCCGCTTGAGACCCTCGATATCGGCGTGCTCGAACGCTTTCATGTAGCGATCGACCCAGGCGCGCTGCTCGGCCGCGGAAGGTTCGCTGAGAGATTGCTGCCGAACCTCGAGCCCCCGGAGCCGGGTGCGCGCCCGTTGCAGGGAGCTGTTCACCGACACGGCCGTCGTGCCGAGGATCTCCGCTGTCTCGGAGGCGGAGAAGCTGAGCACGTCACGCAGGATCAGCGCCCCGCGCTGCCGCGCCGACAGGTGCTGCAAGGCGGCGGCGAATGCCAGGCGCAGGCCGCTGCGGTCGATCACCACCCCGGCCGGATCGCCCGCTTCCAGCATCGCGTCAGGTAAGGGCTGAAGCCACGCGGCGTTCTCTCCAGGGACGAGCGGACCGAGCGGGTCCGACGCCGCCACCAGCCCCGAAGGCAGGGGCCGGCGGCCGCGGGCCTCCAGGGCGGTCAGGCAGGCGTTCGTCGCGATCCGGTAGAGCCAGGTGCGCAGTGAGCTGCGGGTGTCGTCGTACTGCTCACGCGCCCGCCATGCCCGCAGGTAGGTCTCCTGGACCAGGTCCTCGGCGTCATGAGCCGAGCATTCGATAGCAGTACGCCAGCAGCTCCCGGCGGAACGGTTCGGCCAGACGATCGAAGCCCTGTTCTCTCACCGTCACGCCCACTCCCCTCCTCATCTCCTACCGAGCCCGCCACAGACGCATCCGCCCTGCTGCGGGCGTGTGCACCTATGGCTGAGGGTCGAACTCGAGGCCCGCTTGCGATTCAGCGTGATGGCGAGCGGCTGCGGCGGCTGCAGTGCCGTCCCCGGCTCTGACCGCGTCCAGGATGATCTCGTGCTCTCGCACCACGCGGGCCCAGTTGTCCGTGGTGAGCGGATCAATGACCCGGTAGCGACGCACTGCCAGCAACAGCGCTTCATCGATCTCGCCGAGGATCGCGTATCCGGTCATGGCCGCGAGCCCGGCGTGGAACTCGGAGTTGAGATCTGCCAGAAGTTGGTGTCGGCCGTTGGCGAGCGCCGCACTCATGTGTTTGTGTACGACCGCAAGGCTCCGGACGCTCGCGACCGACGCGTTCTGAGCGGCAAGTCTGGCGATGAGCGGCTCCAGCTCGGCGCGGGCGAGGTAGGCACCGTTGAGCTGACGGATGTCCACCGCCGCCACGGCGGGGCCGGCGTGCTGTTTGTTGGTGACGAAGCCGAGCGCTTCCAGTCGACCGATTGCTTCGCGGACCGGAATCTTGCTGACTCCGAGCTCGCGGGACAGTTCGTCCATGCTGATGCGCTGATCCGGCTGCAGGCGCCCGTCCAGGATCCTGGCGCGGATCAGGTCGAAGACCTGATCGGTCTTGCTCGGAAGCACCGGTAGTGCTGAAGATGACGCCATGCGATCAATATACGATGCGCTGCGGCTTGACCCGAGACGTATATCGGATACTATCGTCCGAGACGTGAGGGCTCACGTCAGTCTGCAAGGAGGTAGACGGTATGACGGCAGCAGCGCAGCGCTCGGCAGGAAAGGGGACCACTCCCCCGCGCCCGGACCGACGAACCATGGTCGCCAGCACGATCGGCACTGTCATGGAGTGGTACGACTTCAACCTTTATGGTCTGGCCTCTGCGCTCATCTTCGGGCCGCTGATCTTCGGCACGTCCTCGGTCGGAGGCACTCTGGCCTCCTTCGCCACCTACGCCGTTGGCTTCGCTGCTCGGCCCATCGGCGGCGTCATCCTCGGCCACCTGGGCGATCGCGTCGGACGCAAACGCGTCCTCATCCTCACGATGTATGGCATGGGCATCAGCACCGCACTTCTGGGACTGCTGCCCACACATGCCCAGGTCGGAGTGCTCGCTCCGATCCTGTTGGTGGTGCTGCGGATCGGGCAGGGCATCGCAGTCGGCGGCGAGTTCGCCGGCGCCACCCTGCTGACGATCGAGAACGCGCCTCCCGGACGCCGTGGTCTGTTCGGATCGATCCCCGCCATGGGCACCGGAGCCGGTTTCGTACTGGCGAGCGCGGTGTTCGGACTGGTGTCGCTCCTGCCCGATGATGTGTTCCTGACCTGGGGCTGGCGGATTCCGTTCTTCGTCAGCATCGGATTGGTCGTGTTCGGTCTGTGGTTGCGGCGCGGCATCGAGGAGACCGCAGCCTTCTCGGAGGTACGGGAGACGGACACCCGCGAGCGTTTCCCACTGCTCACCATCATCCGCACCCAGCCTTCAGCCGTACTCCGCACGATGGGTATCACAGTGTCCGGGTTCGTGTTCGGCTACAGCGTGCAGGCCTTTGCGGTCAACTACGCGGTGAAGACCGTCGGCGTCAGTCGCAGCCTGATGCTGTGGGGTATCGCGCTGGCCTCCGCGCTGGAGATCATCGCCATCCCGTTCTGGGGCTGGCTCTCGGACAAGATCGGCCGCAAGGTGATGGTCTCGATCGGCCTGGTGTTCACCGTTGCCTACATCTTGCCGTTCTTCGCCCTGCTCGAAACTGGCAAACCGGGCCTGATCATCCTCGCGCTGATCATCGCCCTGCCCATAGCCAAGGACATGGTCTTCGGACCGCAAGCAGCCCTGGTGGCGGAGCAGTTCGATTCCCAGGTGCGCTTCAGTGGAGTCAGCGCCGGCCGCGAGGTCGGAGGCGCGATCTTCGGCGGCACGGCACCTTTCATCGCCACCGCCCTGGTCGCCGCCACCGGCAGCACCGACTCCATCGCTTTCTACATCATGGCGGCCTGCGTGGTGACCCTGGTGGCCGTGCTCCTGGGTAGGGAGACGTCGCGGGGGTCCCTGCGTGGCGCAGCCCGTGAGGCTCTCGACACTGCCCGCTGAAGAACGACGACCGCGTTCCGGGAGGACACATCATGAACCGACCGCACCAGCGGGTGGCACTGGTGACAGGAGCGGCCCGCGGCATCGGGCTGGAGATCGCAGCCGAACTGGCCCGTTCCGGAATGCTGGTTGCGCTGGCTGATCTCGGCGACTCCGCGGCGGAAGCGGCACAGGCGCTGCAGCACAGCGGGTTCGAGGTCATGTCTGTGACCATGGACGTCACTGACGAACCATCCGTTGCCCACGCGGTCGCCACCGTCACCCGACGATGGGCAGCACCCGCCGTGCTGGTGAACAACGCGGGTATCAGTCGGCCGGCAGCCACTCTGGACACCGGCCTCGATGACTGGAACCAGGTGCTGGCAGTGAACCTCACCGGACCGTTCCTGTGCTCGCGAGCGTGCCTGCCGGCCATGCAGGACGCGGGCTGGGGCAGGGTGGTGATGATCTCCTCCTTCAACGCCAAGTCCGCACCGGTCAACGGTGACAACGCCTCCTACGCCGCTTCCAAAGCAGGGCTGACCGGACTGATCCACAATCTCGCGGTCGAGTTCGGACCCTCCGGCATCACGGTGAACGGCATCGCCCCCGGAATCGTCGACACCGCATTGCTCCGACAGGCCCACACCCCTGAGCGACGGGCCGAACTGGTCCGCCGGCTGCCGGTCGGCCGATTCACCACCCCCGCCGAGATCGCCGCGACCGCAGCGTTCCTGGTGTCCGACGGGGCAGCATCCATCACCGGCGAGATCGTCAACGTCAACGGCGGGCTCTATTTCGACTGACCGGGCACGCCACCCGGACGAGAGGACACCATGACCATCGACCCGGTGCGCATCGCCAAGATCGAGGCGATCGCACTCACGGCCACCTTCGACGACATGTACTCCGGCGGCGGTGAGGTTCCGTCCTGGCTGAGGTATCCGGCGGCGAGCCACAAGGTATTGCCGCGCCGCGGTCAGTTCGCCACCCTGGTCAAGGTGCACGCCGACGACGGCACCGTCGGAATTGGCGAGTGCTACGGCCTGCCCTCACCACAGGTCACCGCGACGATCGTCGCGGAGGTGCTCACCCCGTTGCTGCTCGATCAGGATGTGCTCGCGACCACCGCTGTCTGGGAGCGGATGTACCAGGGGCAGGCGGCCGGTGGTCACACCCGCGGCTTCTACCTCGAGGCGATGGCCGGGGTCGACATCGCCCTGTGGGACCTCAAGGGCAAACTGCTCGGCGAGCCCGTCCACCGGTTGCTGGGAGGCCCGGTGCGGGAACGGATCCCGTGCTACGCCAGTCCCGTTGCACTGCACGAGGATCCCGACGTCACGGCTGAACAGGCTCGCGGATACGTGAGCGACGGGTTCCGGGCGATCAAGGTCAAGATCGGTCGGGGTGCCCGCGAGGACGGCCGTCATCTGCGCGCTGTCCGCGCCGCTGTCGGCGAGGACATCGAGATTCTGGTCGATGCGAACTGCGCCTACACCTTGGATGCGGCCACCGCTGTCGGCCGAGTGCTGCGGGAGAACGGGATCAGCTGGTTCGAGGAACCGCTTCCGGTCGACGACCTGGCAGGGCTGGCCGAACTCAGACGCCGGACGGGCCTGTCAATGGTGAACGGCGAGACCAATTTTACCCGGTTCGATCTCCGAGAGTGTTTGGCGCACAATGCCATCGACGTGTACATGCCCAACATCGCACGCTGCGGAGGGTTCACCGAGGCCCAGCGCATTGTTGCGCTCGCCTCGGCGCATCACGTCGACATCGCACCCCACGGTGTGGGTTCGGGCGTCAGTCTGGCCGCGGCATTACAACTGTGCGCGGCCACCCCGAACCTGCGGACCTACGAGTACAACCGGCTGCCCAACGCGCTGCGCGAGGCCCTGCTGGTGAACCCGCCGACCTTCGCCGACGGTCAGCTGCACGTCCCGACCGGTCCTGGCCTGGGCATCGAACTCGACGAGAACGTCGTCGACCGATACACGGTGTACCGACGATGACCATCACCCTGCTGCAGGCTCTCGAGGCCATGGGACCCTCGACGGTGGTCGTCACGATGGGATCCGGCGGCTCTACGCAGCCGTCCGGCCCCTCGAGCGATAGCCGGTCAGTCAGATATCGGATACTATGAATCGATGACCGATGACCAGCGTGGATTGTCCCGTCGTTCCGTCCTGCGAGGTGCGGCCGTAGGTGGGCTCGCTACCGCGACCTCCCTCGGCGGCGTCGGCGTGGCTGCCGCGGCCGACATGTACCGGATACGACTCGACCAGCCGCGACAAACTCTGTGGGGCTTGGGATTCGAGATCCAGTCCGACTCCATCGGGTCCGGTAGCAGTGGTCTGCCCGCTTCGACCAGCTCGGTTCCTTTCGACCTGACGGCGGCCGAGCGGGACCGTCTGGTCGAGCAGATGCTCAAGGTGCGCCCCGACCGGGGATTTCGCTATTGCCGCCTGGCCCTGGGCCTGTACTTGCGGGGCACCAACGCCGCCGGCACCCAGATGACCGAGCGGTTCTCCGGTCAGGCAGCAGGACTTGCCTCGTTGATCGCCGATGCGAACATCGAAGGGGTCTCGGCCGAGTACTGGTCTCCCGCCCCCGCCTGGAAGAGCAACAACTCATTCATCGGCGGAACCCTGCGAGCTACCGACGGCACGTTCCTGGATCAGTTCACCTCCGCGCTGGCCACTGACGTCCGCTACCTCCGCGACCACGGCATTCCCGTTCGCATGTGGGGCCTGCAGAACGAACCGGAGTACTCCACGTCCTACAGCAGCTGCACCTACACCGACGAGCTCTATCATCAGACGTTCCGCCGGGCGGCCCCGAAGATTCACGCGATCGACCCGAGCATCATCGTCACGGCCGACAGCTCGAACGGGTGGTCCGGGAAAGGATCCGCCCAGATCCTCGCCGACCCGACCACGCTCGCGCAGGTCGACGCTTGGACCTATCACCGCATCGGCTATGACAGCAACTACCAGATCGACCACGACTTCGTCGGCCCTGCCCGCGGTAAGACGGTGTTCAACAACGAGTTCGAGTACTTGGACAACAACCTTCGCTGCGTCAATACGGCCCAGTCGATCATGAACTGGATGACCTTCCAGAGCGCACCGACCTGGTTCTGGTTGCACGCCCTCAAACCCACGACCAACAGCGAGTCACCCGGCTACGGACTCGGTTACTGGCGTCCACCTTCGGACACCGACTTCAGCCGTTTCCCCGACATTGCTCCCGGTCATTGGGTCTTCAACGATGCCAACTGGAACGCCGTCGCAGGCTTCGTGCGCTTCATGCCCTGGGACTCACGGCGCATCCAGGTCGACGAACCGGCCGTCCTCAAGGACCAGCGGATCATGGCCTGGACCACCCCGCAGGGCAAACCTGTGTTCGCCGTGACGAATCGCAGCACCACGCAGTCCTTCAGCTACACCGTCGACACGTCCACCTCGAGCGGATTCTCTGGATTCCGCTACGGCCCGACCACCAACACGCAGCCACTGGGCAGCAAGCCGGGCCCGGTACTCAACATCACGGTGCCGGCTGACTCCATCGAGTTCTGGGTTCGTAACTGACTGCAGAACGGGAGCCGGCGCTGGGCAGCAACGTGCCGGTCCGCAACCGGTCGTCGGAGCACCACGATGCACCGGGTACCCGAGGGGTGGGAATGCTGGATGTCGTGCTGATCGTGGTGCTGGCCGTCGCCGGCAGCTTCGCGTCCAACGTCCTGCCTGATCGGGGACGAGCCCCGGCTCTCCCCCACCTCCTCGCCGACTGTGCGTGTTCCTGGGGACCTGCCGTCAGAATGATGCGATGACGCCCTGGGTGTTGCACGTCGACATGGACCAGTTCCTGGCGGCGGTGGAGATTCTGCGCCACCCCGAGCTGGCCGGTCTGCCGGTGGTGGTCGGTGGGCGGGGTGATCCGACCGAGCGAGCGGTGGTGTCGACCGCGTCGTACGAGGCACGGGCATTCGGGGTGCATTCCGGGATGCCGCTCAAACTCGCCGTCCGGAAGTGTCCGGACGCGGTGTTCCTACCGGTGGACTTCCCCGTCTACGAGGCTGCATCCGCCGTCGTGATGAGCACCCTGAAAGCCTTTCCCGGCGCCGTCGTCGAACTGCTGGGCTGGGACGAGGCGTTCGTCGGTATCGATTCCGACCATCCGGAGGCGACGGCCCGCGGCCTGCAGGCAGCGGTGTTCGAGGCGAGCGGGCTGCACTGCTCGATCGGAATCGGCGACACCAAGGTGCGGGCGAAGATCGCGACCGAGTTCGGCAAACCGCGCGGGATGTACCGACTCACCCGCGACAACTGGATGGAGGTGATGGGCGACCGGCCGACCTCCGCACTGTGGGGCGTCGGCAACCGGATCGCCCAGCGAATGGCCGGTCTGGGGCTGACCACCGTGCGCCAGCTCGCCGGGTCGCCGGACCTTCCGCTGGCCGCCGAGTTCGGACCCAACACCGGGCCGCACCTCGGCCGTCTCGGCCGCGGCGAGGGCAGCGCCGTCGTCGACGACACCCCGTGGATCGCGAGGGCCCACGGTCGAGAGACGACCTACCAGCAGAACCTCCGGTCCCCCGACCAGATCGCAGTGGCCATCAGGACTCTCGCCGACCAGGTCGCCGGCGACATCGGTGCCGAGGGTCGAGCCGGTAGGAGGGTGCACCTCAAGGTGCGGTTCGCGCCGTTCTTCACCGTCACCAGGGTGCGCAAGCTCGCCGAGCCCACCTTCGACGCATCGGTGTTGGCCGCGACGGCGCTCGAACTGTTGCGGGAACTGGCCGACGACCGACCGATCCGGCTGCTCGGGGTGCGGGCGGAGATGGTGCCACCACCCGGCGGTTACGACCCACCCCGGACGCACGGCCGCCGGGGTGGGCCTTGAGTCGCGCTGGCGGGCACGGGCCTCAGGTGCAGCTCAGCGTCGGCATGGCCCAGTCCGCATGGTCCTGACCGTTGCCGTCGCCGCCGTCGCCGACCACCAGGCTGATCACCTGTGCGCCAGTGACATCGAAGTCCAGCGCGGTCGCTGCCTGGCGCCCCTTGACCACCGGAGTGGTGGTGAGCACCCGACCGTCCGCCACCACGCTGAACGTCACCGTCCCTGCTCCGCCGGTCTGGTCGTCGACGCCTGGCACCGGGTCGCACAGCTGGCAACAGGAACACCCATCGACGCACAGATTTCCTGAGCGAACCATCTGGGGCTTGACCTGGTGCGCGCTCCAGGTCGCAGGGTGGTCACATGATGACTTCGCCCACCGATCCCACGTCCACCACCATCCGCCGGCTGGGCCGGTCCGAGCTCTCCTCGTCGGCCATCGGGTTGGGTACCTGGCCGATCGCCGGCGCCATGGGCCTCGATGGGCAGGCCCTGGGGTACACCGGCGTCGATGACGAGGAGTCATTGCGCGCGATCGCCACCGCAGTCGAGCTCGGGGTCACGCTGTTCGACACGGCTGACGTGTACGGCGCCGGACACAGCGAACGCTTGTTGGGACAGGCGCTCGCATGCCACCCCGAGGTGCTGGTGGCCACAAAGTTCGGCAACACCTTCGACGAATCCACCCGGCGGCTGCTCGGGTCCGACACCTCCCCCGAGTACGTCAGAGCGGCCGTGCACGCGTCGTTGCGCCGGCTCGATCGCGATCATGTCGACCTCTACCAACTGCACGCCCCGGACATCCCAGCGGTGTAGGCCGCGGAGCTCGTTGCGGTGCTCGAAGACCTGGTGGCACAGGGAACGGTGCGCTGGTACGGCGTCAGCACGGACTCGCCCGTGCAGCTCGAGCCCTTCCTCGACGGTCCGCACTGCGCGATCCTGCAAGCACAGTGCAACGTGCTGGACGGGCCTTCTGCTTCCGTTGCGCTGGCGCACGAGCGCGACCTCGGCGTCTTGTGCAGGTCGCCGCTGGCCATGGGCCTGCTGGGCGGCCGGCACACCCCGAACACCCAGCTGCCGACAGGTGACGTCCGCCGAACCCAACCGGAGTGGCTGACCTGGTTCGTCGACGGTGTTCCGGCGCCCGCGGCGTGGCGCCGGCTGTCCGAGGTCCGCGACATCCTCATGGGCAGCGGCCGATCGCTGGCGCAGGGTGCGATCGCCTGGGTGCTCGCGACGGATCCGGATGCCGTCGTCGTTCCGGGCTTCCGCACGGTCGGTCAGGTCATCGACACGGTGGGAACGCTCACCGCCGCGCCGCTGACGCCGGGTGAACTCGACGATGTCGATCGGGTGCTCGGTCGTGCCACGATCGACGTATGAACCCATCCGATCCACACCACGAGAACGTGTTCGAGCCGCACGAGGCCGCCGAGCGCACCGGGTTGAGTCTCGACACTTTGCGGTACTACGAGCGGGAGGGCCTCATCGGCCCGGTCGACCGCACCGTCAACGGCCGCCGCCGGTACACCGAGGGTGACCTGTCGTGGATCGGGCTGCTCACGTGCTTGCGGGACGCCGGCCTGGGGATCGCCGACCTGCGCGGCTTCACGCAGCTGTTGCGGACGAGTGGGTCGGAGCCCACCGACCCCGTCGAATTCCTGCGGCGGCACCGGGCAGCGCTGCTCGAGCGCCAGGAGGCAACGCTTCGTGCGCTGACGGTGCTGGGGGACAAGATCGCCTACTACGACGCCAGCGTCGACAGTCATTCTCGCGCAACGGAATCCGCGCCGGCGGAGCCTGCGTTGCCGGCGTCCGATGGTGCGGTCACCGATCCGACCACAGCGCGGCCGAAGGTGGCCGACGAACCGGGCACGATCGTGATCGTGTCAGGCCCGCCGGGTGCCGGAAAGTCCACAGTGGCAACACTTCTGGCCACCGATGGGGCGCGGCCGACGATCCTGCTGGACACCGATGAGTTCTACCGAGCGATCCGCACCGGGTATGTCGCGCCGTATCTGCCGGAATCGGCATCGCAGAACGTCGTGGTCACCGGGGTGTGCGCGGAGGCCGCGATCGGCTACGCCCGTGGCGGGTACGACGTGGTGGTGGACGGTGTCGTCGGGCCTTGGTTCCTTCCCTCCTACCGCACACCGATCCACCGTGCCGGGCTGCGGGTGGTCTATGTGGTGCTGCTTCCTGATCTGTCGACGACGGTGGCCAGGGCCCGCGGCCGTGGCGAGGACCAACTGCGCGACTCCGGACCCGTCTCCGAGCTGCACCGCGCTTTCGAGTCCCACCGGGCGCTGCTCTCTCGACACATCGTCGACTCGACGGGTACTGATCCGGTCGGCACCGCCGCTGGTCTGCGTCGCCGGATTGCGGCCGGCGAGTTCGTGCTGGAAGGCCCAGCTTGACGGCCAGAGTTCGGCGGTCGGATGCAGGCACTGCTGGGCTCTGCACTGAGCTCGCTCGATCGGCGGTTCAGGGTGGTTTGTTCTTCACTCATCCGGCGGTGCAAACGGACGCACATACGTTCGATGATGGATCCATGTCAGCAACGATTCCGCCTCCGTGGCTTGAGGAGAACCTCGTCGACGCCGCAGACATGGACGAGCTGCAGCAGGTCGATGAGTTCCTGGAGGACCGGTGGATCCGCCTCGTCACCGACGACCTGCAAGGCCAACTTCTCGACCTGGGGCCGGCGTCCACCCAGGCCGAGAGCATCGACCGGATCGCCTCCCTGCAGCGACTGATCGCGACCGCCTCCTCCGTCCTGGCCGCGGAAGAGGTCGCGTTCGCCTCCGCCGAGCAGCAGCGTCAACTCGACGCCGGGGTGAAACCGCGGGATCTGGGTCGCGGGACCGCGGAACAGCTCGGTAGGCCGACTCCGCTGGTCAGGACATCACCATCGCCGATGATCGGTCTCATGGCCGGAGGGGAACGTCTCCGGCCGCTCGTTCGTTCTGCTGAGGCACGTGTCCGGATCTCGGACCCGCAGTCACCGCACCAGCACCGCACACGAAAGAGGACATCATGCCGATCTGGAACCAGCTCCGTCAGGCCGCACAGGGTATGCAGACGCAACTCGTCGCCAAGAAGAACGACCTCAAGAGCGGCGCCTTCCGTGACGCCAGCATGGCGATGTGCGCCCTGGTCGCCGCCGCCGATGGCTCCATCGACGTCGACGAACGTCGCAAGGTCGCCGGCCTGGTCACCACGAACGAAGTCCTGTCCAATTTCGCCGCCGATGATCTGCGGGCGAAGTTCGACGACTACTGCAACAAGCTGACGGCCGACTTCGACTTCGGCAAGGTCTCCTTGATCCAGGAGATCTCCAAGACGAAGAAGAAGCCGACCGAAGCCCGCGCCGTCATCCAGATCGGCATCATCATCGGTGGCGCCGACGGCAACTTCGACGCCGACGAGAAGAAGGTCGTCAAGGAGGCTTGCTTCGCACTCGGCATCGACCCGACCGAGTTCGAGCTCTGAGGCATTCGTGCAAGAGAACGACAGATGGGATCCACCTACGCTGGGTCGATGCAGCTCGATCTGATCAGCGTGGTGGTGTCGGAGTACGACGAGGCGATCGCCTTCTACACGGAGGTCCTCGGATTTGAACTGACCGAGGATGCAGCGTCGTTGACCAACGACGGCAGACCGAAGCGCTGGGTGGTGCTGCGCCCACCGGGCGGCGGTACCGGCCTGCTGCTCGCACGGGCGGACGGCCCGACCCAGGAAGCGGTGGTGGGCAGCCAGTTCGCCGGCCGGGTCGGGCTGTTCCTCCGCGTCGACGACTTCGATGCGCAGCTCCGGCGGATGCAGGATGCCGGCGTGCACTTCGTCGGGGAACCCCGGACCGAGCCGTACGGCCGGGTGGCGGTGTTCGTCGACATCGCGGGCAACCGGTGGGATCTGCTGTCGAGGCTCTGACGCAATGAGGGCTGGGACGCGATTGCTGCTGTCGCGCCATCGATCAGGATTCGAGAAGCTCCCCAGCAGCGGCAGCCATACCGTTCTGGGCGGGAAGGCACCCCATGCCGACCATGATCGGGAGGAGCACGCAGATGCCCACGAACAAGACCGAGACGGTGTCCGACGGATTCAGCGCCGCAGAGCGAGCCGCGATGAAGGAGCGCGCCGCCGAGCTCCGTGCCGAAGGGAAGAAGGGCGCGAAACGTGCTGACGGTCTCCAGGCGGTGCTCGATCAGATCCAGAAGATGGCTCCGGGCGACCGGGCGCTCGCCGAACGCATACACGCGACGGTCACCGCGCACGCACCCGAGCTGCAGCCGAGAACCTGGTACGGCATGCCCGCCTACGCGAACGAGGACGGCAAGGTCGTGCTGTTCTTCCAGGACTCGGGCAAGTTCAGCTACCGATATTCGACCCTCGGGTTCCAGGATGCGGCGAACCTCGACGAAGGCGACATCTGGCCGTGCTCGTTCGCCCTCCTGAAGTGGAGCCCGGCGGTGCAGAAGAGGGTCATCGAACTCGTCAAGAAGGCCGCGTCCTGACTCGGATTGCGGCAGTGACGGGAGGTGAGCGCCGTGCGCTCAGCGTGCCCGCATGCGGTTGTTGCGCGGGAGGTGCTCCAACTCGGCCAGTCCGAGTGCCTCGAGGAGTGGCGGCAGGTACATGCCGAATCGGCCGCGGTAGCCCTTCCGCAGTCCGTACCAGCCGCCGATGGGGTTCGACCCGGATCGCCCGAAGGCTTCGACGGTGCCGTCCTTCGCCGGCTTGTTCTCATCGGCGCTGCCCAACGGGACCCAGTCGCCGGACTGGACCAGCATGGCGTGCAGGTCCTCGATGGCACGCAGGTCGTAGTGCAGGGTCGTGGAGCCGACCGTGCAGACGAGCCGCGGTGGGTCGGTGCTCTCGTCCCGGTACATCGTGTAGCCGGCCGTGCCGGGTGGTGTCGTGAGCTGCCACGGTTCGTCCGGGGTTCCGTTGCCGGTCGCCGTCATCCGAGTTCTCCTCAACCAGCGGGGGAAAGCCCATCCTGCACCCGCGAGGGGCCGGTTCACCAGAAACGGGTCCCGGTACTCCCCTTGAAGGGCCCGGCGATGCGATCGGTGATCCAGCCGCCGTAGAACTCCCCCGGCTGCGGACGGACCAGCTCACCATCCACCGTGCAGCGGTCGACCCGTCCCGGATAGAGCGCGATGTGGTCGGCCAGGCTCTCGTAACCAGGGGACGGCTGCGGATAGAACCACGCGATCCGGGGCGCCACCGTGTCGCCGGCGAGCACATCCAGGTACGACGCGTCGCCTTTGAACTCGCAGAACGAGCTCCCGGTGGCCGGCCGCAGGCTGCCGTCGAGGAAGGCCGCTCGCGGCAGGTAGTAGGTGGGCGGGTGGCTGGTCTCCAGGACCCGGATCGGATCATCGGTCGCAGCGATGATCCGCCCCCCGAGGAACACCTCGACGTGTTCCCCCGAGGCGTCGAGAGCCGGTGGCCGTGGATAGTCCCACACCGACTCCTGCCCTGGCCGGAGTGGATCCGGCTGCGGTCGCGTTGCTGAGCTCATCTGTCCATGGTGCGCCTCTTCCGGCTCACCAGGACGCGGGGTGGATGTAGGCCGACGGGGTGTGCCCCGTCCACTGGGCAGCGCGCATCGCAAGGTCGAGGTCACATTCCCGAGCAGACCGCAGGTTCGTCAAACGGTTCGGAGTACACCCGAGAATCCGTCCCAACTCGGTCCAGGTCAACCCCTGTGCGCAGCGTCGGGTGTCCACGGCGCCGTGCAGCTCAGCCAGATCCCAGCGGAGTCGGTGCGCAGGATCCGCCGGCGGCAGTGCCGCGGCCGCATCAGTCCCCCCGCCCTCGAGGAACTCCTCGGGAGCGCGGTCCAGCCAGCGCAGCATGAACATCGCGTACTGGCAGGAGGTCTTCCCCCGCCGGCCCAGTCTGGATACTGCTCCACCGCAGAGCGGGTGGTCTTCGCGCACGGCGTTGAGGTCCGACGACTGGTCCCACAGTTGGTCGGCCAGCTCGTACCAGTTCAGATCGTGGTGCCGGCGCTGCTGGTCGAGTGCGGCGAAGAAGGCATCGAAGTCGAAGCCGCGGATCGCTTCGTCCGCCACCGTGGAAGTGCTGTGGTTCATGGCCGGCCCGTTCTCTCGGAGGTTGTCCCGGAAAAGTAGGCGGCAATGCGGACGGAACTCCTCCGGAACCCCTCGACTCATCGCCAGGGGCCGTGGTTCACACAGTCCAGACAACGGGCCCGTGCGACGAGGGCGAGATCCGCACCATCGGTCGCCGGCAGGCTCTCACCGTTCGCCAGCTTCAGCCAGGCGTTCTCATCCCTGATCTCTGCCCACCTGCTCAGGTCAGGGTCATCGCCCTTGTGTGGGCAACCCCCGAAGTGCGCCAGTCCGGTCGGTGAGATGAGCAGCTTCTCGGCACCCGCGCCGGCGGTCTTCGCGGTCCTGTCCCGGAGACCGTGCTCGCACATCGACAGGGGTAGCTCGCAGCGAGTGCAGTCGGTTTCCATCGACCGATCGTTGCACGGTCCCGGAAGCACGGGCCGCCCTCGCCCCCTACTCCTGACAGGGACAGGCAGGTCGCGCTGTGCTGGAGCACGATGAACCACATGGCGCCCCACACCGCACGAACCCAGCAGCTGCTCACCGAACTCGGACTGAGCGGTTTCCTGCGATCCCGCAGGGCAGCGGTCAGCGCCGACGACCTGGAACTGCCCAGCTACGGCGCGCGACGGGTACCGGGATTGCGGCGCGAAGAGCTGGCCGAGCTGGCCGGCGTCTCCCTGACGTACTACACCCGACTCGAGCAGGGCCTCGCGACCAATCCCTCCTCGCAGGTGCTGGATGCGATCGCCCGCGCCCTGCGCCTCGACCAGGATGAGCGCTCACACCTCCACCGGCTCGCCGGGGCCGAACCAGATGTCCGCCGCTCGCCGGAGCCACCGGCGGCATCGCTCACCGCGCTGCTGGACCGGATGCCCGATGTTCCCGCGGTGATGCTCTCGCCGGTCCAGGACATCATCGGCTGGAACCGGTTGGGGCACGCACTGCTCGCCGGCCACCTGGACTTCTCGGCACCCTCCAGGACACCCCGACCCAACAAGGTCGAGATGATCTTCACCGACGCGCATTCTCGTTCGCTGCACCGCGAATGGGAGTACGAGGCAACTCTGGCCGTCGCGTCGCTGCGATATGTGAACGGGCGGCGAGCCGAGGACCCAGCACTCACCGACCTGGTCGGCGGGTTGTCGTTGTGCAGCAACGACTTCGCGCGGATCTGGGCTGATCAGCCAGTTCAGCTCTGCACGCGAGGGGTCAAACGATTCCACCATCCCGTCGTCGGCCGGCTCGACCTGACCTTCGAGGTGTTCCACGCCCCCGAGAACGACGGACATCGGCTGCTCGTCCACTACGCGGAGCCCGGCTCCACCGATGACGCGGCGCTGAAACTGCTCGCCAGTTCCACCCTCACTTCCTGACCGACCAGTCAACCCCACCCACCCCACATCCTCCAGGAGACCTCCCTTGGACAGCTTTGCCATGCCCTCATCCGCTCCCGACGCCCCGGCTGCCGGGCGCCGGGGACTCCCCCACCCCGGACTCATCGCACTGGCCCTCGGCGGCTTCGGGATCGGCCTGACCGAGTTCGTCATCGCCGGCCTGCTCACTGACGTCGCCACCGACCTCGGGGTCACCGTGCCGACGGCCGGAGCCCTGATCTGGGGCTATGCCCTGGCGGTGGCCGTCGGCGCCTTCACCGTCACTGCCGCACTCAGCCGCCGCCCACCCAAGGGTGCGCTGCTGGTCCTGGTGGCCCTGTTCGTGCTCGGCAACGTCCTCACCGCGCTGTCGCCGACGTTCGCGCTCGCCGTCCTCGGGCGAGCGGTGACGGCCCTGTGTCACGGCGGCTTCTTCGGAATCGGCGCCGTGCTGGCCGCCGACCTGGTCCCGGCCGACCGCAGAGCGGGCGCGATCGCCGTGATGTTCGGCGGGCTGACCCTGTCGAACGTTCTCGGCGTCCCGTTCGGCACGTTCGTCGGTCAGCACCTGGGCTGGCGGGCAGCGTTCTGGATCATCAGCGGGATCGGAATCGTTGCAGCGCTGGGCATCGCAGCGGCGGTGCCGCGACGTCCCGCTCCCCCACTGCCCGCAGGTTCGCAGTACGCAGTGCTCCGCCGACCGCAGGTGCGGGTGTCGGTGTTGCTGACGCTGACGCTCTTCGGCGGACTGTTCGGAGCGTTCATCTATGTTGAGCCGCTGGTCACCCGGGTCACCGGCTTCGGCGCCGGCGCAGTGCCGTGGCTGCTCGTCGTCTTCGGCCTCGGCCTGTTCTTCGGGAACATCGTGGGCGGGCGCGCCGCCGACCGGAACCTCACCCGTACGTTGCGGGTGCTGGCCGTCCTGCTGCCGTTGGTACTGCTGGTCTACGGGGCGACAGCCCAGTGGAGGATCCCGGTGATCATCTCTTTGTTCGTCATCGGATTCGTCGGCTTCGCGGCGACGCCTCCCCTGCAACTGCGGGTGATGCGCTTCGCGGGTGACGCGCCGACCATGGCGTCTGCCGCCAACATCGCGGCGTTCAACGTCGGCAATGCGATCGGGTCGGCGCTGGGCGGTCTGGCGATCTCGCTGGGCTGGGGTTGGCGTTCCCCCATCTGGGTCGGCGTCGGGATGGCGATGATCGGCACCTGCCTGGCACTGGCCAACCGACACGAGAACGCCGGTGCTGCCCCGGGCAACGACGCTGCAGATGCGGTCGGCAGCATGGCGAACGGTGACGGACGATGACCCTCCATCCGCAGGCGGCCACACATCTGCGAGCTTCGGCCGGAGCTCAGACGATCGCCGGATCGACCGTCCCCGAAGCGCGCCTCGCGACGCTCGGATACCTGGCACTGCAACGGGAAAGCGTCGATCTGCCGGTGCAGCACCGCTTCATCCCCGGGCCGACTGCTGATCTGCCGATCAGGATCATCAGACCTGATGGCGAGCCAGGGCCGCACCCGGCGATCGTCGTACTGCACGGCAGCGGCTGGGTGGCGTGCAACCTGGACGTCGTCGATGAGCCGGCTCGTCGATTGGCAGCCGACACCGGATTCACCGTGATCACCGTCAATTACCAGAAGGCGCCGGAACATCCCTTCCCGGTTCCGCTCGACGACTGCATCGCCACCATCGAGTGGGTCCGTGAGCACGCTGCGGAGCTCGGAGTGGAAGCAGACCGGATCGGAGTCGTCGGCGACAGCGCCGGCGGCAATCTGGCAGCGGCGGCCACCGCGGTGCTGACCGACCGTTGGTCCGCACCAGGTGGGACGGGGTCCGTCGCCGAGCGACCCGTCGCTGCTCTGGCGCTCCTCTACCCGGCCTTGGATGCGGTGGCCGACAGCGGGTCCTACCGCGAATTCGCCGAGGGCCACGGGTTGGACGCCGCCGACATGGCCTGGTTCTGGGGGCACTACCTGGGTCCGGGCGCTGACGACGAACTCCGGCGCGACCCACGGGTCTCGCCGCTGCGAGCGCCGTCGCTCGCCGCTCTGCCGCCGACCTACGTCGCCACCGCCGGCCACGACGTGCTGCGTGACGAGGGTGAGGCCTACGCCGACCGACTGCGCGCAGCAGCGGTTCCGGTGACGGCACAACGGTTCCCAGGCATGATCCACGGCTTCTGGTGGATGGACGCAGTGCTCGACGAGGCGCGCACACTGCAACTGGCGGTGGCTGGGTTCTTCCGTACGCAGCTCGGGGATGCCCGCGTCGAGGGTCGAGATGAGCCCAGGTAGTCAGGTCAGCGGGCTGGCACCCTGTCGGCTCGGCTGGGTCGACCGGGCTCGACCCCGGGCCCGTGTGCACATCAGCCTGTGCCCGCTGTCTGTCCACCGGTGCCAGAGGGCTCCCGCGTTCGGCGGACGACCTCCCAGCGACCCACCGCAGTGGATGGAGCCCGAACATCTGCGGTCCAGGATGTCCCGACCCGATTGCCGGGCCGCTCCACTGGACGTCACCGGACCAGAATCGCGGTTACGCTCGCGCCGTGTCCACCAAGACCGGCTCGACCGAGTTCGCGCGGCGCCGCCGCCGGGACATCGTGATCGCGGCGGCGATCGCACTGGTGGCCGGTGTGGTCGCCGGCACGATCTATCTGACGAGTGACATCCGCGCGGTCACCTCGACCGAAGCTCCCAAGACCGCGCTGCCGAAGAACGCTGCGAGCGCACCGACTTCCCTGAAGCCGCTCTGGACGCAGCCCACCGACGGCACGCTCGGCGCCGTGGCCTCCGCCCGGGGTGTGGTGGTGACGACGGACGAGCACGGTCTGATCGGCCGGGATCCGGCCACCGGTGTCCAGCGCTGGGTCTACTCCCGCTCGAACCGCGACCTGTGCGCGGTGTACTCCAGCGACGTCACCGCCGGGACCCAGAGTTCGGCCGGTCCGGGCGTGCGCGGGATCATCGCGATCTACCGGCACGGCAACCTGTGCCAGGAAATGGTCACCCTCGACCCCCGCACCGGTGCCCGCCTCTACCAGCGCACCTTTTCCGGCCAACTTGACGGGACTCTCATCAGCGGCGGCCCCTACGCCGGTTGGCTCGGCCACGACCTGTTCGATGTCTGGCGCAACCCACTGATCCGCACCCGGCAGTACGGCAACCAGCCGGCGTCCAACGAGCCCAACTCCGCGCGGACCGGTTGCACCTTCCTGGATGCGGCGATCACCGACAGACAGTTCGCCACCGTCGAGAACTGCCCGCAGCTCAGCTTCACGTTGCGGCTGGTGCTGAATTGGCCCGATCCAGGTGACCCCTCGCAGGACAAAGACAACGGTGGCACGGTCTACACCAGCAAACCTCGCACTGACATCGACACCGGTGCCACCGCTGCCAGGATCCTCGGGATCACCCCGGACAGGGTCGCCGTGCTGGTCAACGCCCCCGTCACCGCACTGGTCGTCTACGACGCCGACGGAACCGTCGTCTCCCGCACCCCCACGGCCGCCCCCGCAGGCGCCTTCGACACCACCGGACCCACCCCCCGCACCACCCTCGACGACGTCCAGTACGCCCTGCTCGGCACCACCCTGATGGCCCTCACCACCGCAAACCGCACCGTCAAGGTGACCACCACCCCAACCACAACGACCACCGCCGAGCTGCTGCCCACCGGCTCCAGCAGCGCCGCACCCACCGTCACCGACGAAGAACGCGACACCCCCGCGCTGGCCTGGCAACGCAACGGCGTCATCGGCCTGCCCGGCACGGTCAGCGGGAACGTGCTGATCCCCACCGCGACCGGCATCGACGTCGCCAACCGCATCGAAGGAACCACCGTGCGCAACCTGACAGTGTCCCGACCGAACGAGCCGACGCGGGTGGACCTGCGAGTCATCGGCAGCAACCTCGTCGAACTGCGTGGCGGCCAGGTCGCCGTCTACGGCATCGTCCGATGACCGGGCATCACCCCGCACGGTTCGGTCGATCACATCGGGAACCATGTCGAGAACGGGCGGACGGCGTCGTCCTGGTAGTGAACGCGGCCGACGACGGCGGCGACGAGAGAAGGAGAACATCATGGCGAAGTACCTGTTCCTCAAGCACTACCGCGGAGCTCCGGCGGGGGTCAACGACGTCCCGATGGACCAGTGGACCCAGGACGAGATCTCGGCCCACCTGCAGTACATGGACGATTTCGCCGACCGGCTCAGGGCCACCGGCGAGTTCGTCGACGGGCAGGCGCTCTCGCCGGAGGGTGCGTTCGTGCGTTACGACGGCGAGGGCCGGCCGCCGATCACCGACGGACCCTTCGCCGAGACCAAGGACCTGATCGCCGGCTGGATGGCGATCGACGTCGACAGTTGGGATCGGGCAGTCGAACTCGCCGGGGAACTGTCCGCCGCCCCCGGTGCAGGCGGGAAGCCGATCCACGAATGGCTCGGGGTGCGCCCGTTCCTGACCGCTCCTCCGACCGTCACGGAGTAGCGGCGGTGGATGAGCTCCTGCTCAGGACCCTCGTGCCCAGGGTGATCGGTGTCCTCGTCCGCCGTGGCGCGGATTTCGCGTCGGCCGAGGATGCCGTCCAGGACGCTCTCGTCGAGGCCGTACGCAGCTGGCCGGCCGAACCACCCCGGGATCCCCAGGCCTGGCTGATCACTGCGGCCTGGCGCAAGTACCTCGATGCCGTGCGCGCCGCCGCGGCTCGGCGGCGGCGGGAGGACACCGTCGACACCGAACCGGCGCCGGGTCCGGTGGCGAGCACCGACGACACGCTGCAGCTGTACTTCCTCTGCACAAATCCGGCGCTCTCGGCCGCATCGTCGATCGCTCTCACTCTCCGCGCTGTCGGCGGCCTGACCACCCGGCAGATCGCCGAGGCGTACCTGGTCCCGGAATCGACGATGGCGCAACGGATCAGCCGCGCGAAGAAGACCATCAGCGACGTCCCGCTCGACACCGTCGGTGAGATCGCCACCGTCGTCCGGGTGCTGTACCTGGTGTTCAACGAGGGTTACTCCGGAGAGCTGGATCTGGCGGCCGAGGCCATCCGGTTGACCCGGCAGTTGGCTGCCGCCGTCGACCATCCCGAGGTGGCCGGACTGCTGGCATTGATGCTGCTGCACCACGCGCGGCGTCCGGCCAGGATCGCCGCCGACGGCAGGCTGGTGACCTTGGCCGATCAGGACCGTTCCCGTTGGGACACTGCACTGATCGCCGAAGGGGTGCAGATACTGCAGGGAGCCCTGGCCCGTGATCGGTTGGGAGAGTTCCAGGCCCAGGCAGCAATCGCGGCGCTCCATGCGGACGCCGCCGACGTCCGGGAGACCGATTGGGTGCAGATCGTCGGGTGGTACGACGAACTGATCCGCATCGTCGACAGCCCCATCGCCCGCCTGAACCGTGCCGTTGCCGTCGGTGAAGCGGACGGAGCACGCGCGGGCCTCGCCGCGCTGGCGCAGCTCGATCCGGCGCTGCCCCGCTGGACGGCGGTGTCGGCGTACCTGCACGAGCGTGACGGAGCGCGAGCCAAGGCCGCCGAGTTGTACGCCGAGGCCGCACGACGGGCGTCGAGCGCCCTGGAGCGGGACCATCTCGTCCGCCAGGCGGCGCGGCTGAATGCCCAGCCGTGACAGCGAACCGGACGAGCACTCAGTGGCGCGCGGCGGTGAACGACCAGCAGCCGGCCAGCACGTTGAACGACTGCACGAGCTCGACCCGGGGATCGGCGAAGATCGCGTCCAATGCCGCGCCGAGTCCGTCACCGGGCTCGACCAGTACGGCGAGGTCGTAGATCTGCAGGTGGCTGCCGTCGTAGCAGCGCAGGATCTGGCGACGTTCCTGGAAGGCCGGCGGGAGAGCGCCGTTCGGTGCGGTCGGACACCCGTCCGCGTGGATCACGACAGGTCCGGACATCCGGTATGCGCCGTTCCACGGGAAGGGCGACCAGCCGATGATCGCCAGCATCTCGCCGGGCCGGGAGTCGGCCAGACAACACCGGAGCGGCCAATCTCCCGCAGCGTCCTTGAACGGCTGCACCGGCAAGCCGTGATGATCGATCCTGCTGCGCCGCAACGTCTCCAGCTGATCGGGATCGGTCCCGTGAACCAGGTAGGTGGATCGCAGTGTCGACGGATGTGGGGTTGTCATGTCCCCAGCCTGCCCGCGGCTCGCGGCGAGCACCGGCGGAAATCGGACCCCGCATGTGGGTCGAGTGCGGGCCGCCGTGCGGCACGGCGGGCGGCGGCCTCAGCAGGGCTCGGGCCGGTACTGCGGCCTGAGCGCCGTCGCCCGCCTAGTCTGAGTGGTGTGCAGTGCCACTACTTCGACTCCGGCGCGTGCCGCTCGTGTCGGCTGATGGGGGTCCCGTATCGCCGGCAGGTCGCCGACAAGCAGGCCGCTGCCGAGCAGACGTTGCACGAGGTCACGCCAGGGGTGCAGTGGTTGGCGCCCTTCGCGGGGCCCGAATCCGGCTATCGGAACAAGGCGAAGTGGGTCGTCGGCGGCAGCTCCGACTCCCCGACCATTGGCATCCTCGACGAGTTCCGCGAAGGGATCGATCTGAGAGAGTGCGGGATCTGCGAGCCCTCGCTCGTCGCCGCATTCCCGGTACTGGCCGCGTTCATCTCCTCGTGTGGCCTCGTCCCGTACGACGTGCGCAGACGGACCGGTGAGCTCAAGTACCTGATCGTCACCGCCTCCCCCGACGGCGAGCTGATGGTCCGCTTCGTACTCCGCTCGCGCCACCAGCTGCCGGTCATCAGGCGCGCACTGCCCGAACTGCTGGCCGTGCTGCCCCGAGCGGCGGTGGTGTCGGTCAACCTCCACCCGGAACACAAGGCGGTGCTCGAGGGTGAGGAGGAAGTGGTGCTCACCGATCGTCGAACGCTCCCGATGCGCCTCGACGACGTGACGCTGCACCTCGGCCCGCAGGGCTTCTTCCAGACGAACTCCACGGTCGCCACCGCTCTGTACCGGCAGGCCGCCGACTGGGCGGCCGCTGTGAGGCCCAGCTCTGTGCTCGACATGTACTGCGGCGTCGGTGGTTTCGCCCTGTTCGCCGCCCCTGCTTCCGCGCGCTCGATCCGCGGCGTCGAACTGTCCGAGGACGCCGTGGTCGCCGCCCGCGCCAGCGCACTGCAGGCAGCCGCCCCTGAGCGATTCACCTTCGAAGCAGGCGACGCCGCAACGGATCTGGCCCCGGAGGCCGACCTGGTGATCGTGAATCCACCGCGGCGAGGGATCGGGGTAGGTCTGGCACACCGATTGGAGACCTCGCCGTCGGAGCACGTGCTGTATTCCAGCTGCAATCCTGTGACCCTCGCGCAGGATCTGGCCCGGATGCCGTCCCTGCGACCCAGGCAGGCGCGGTTGTTCGACATGTTCCCGCAGACCACCCATGTCGAGGTCGCGGTCCTGCTGGACCGGGTCTGATCAGACAGGTCCCGTCGGTAACTGCTGCAGCGTCAGGTTTCCAGTGTGTGAACTCCTCATGTGAGAGGGCGCAGGTGCGGCGCGCATGTTGCACAGTGGCACCAGTGGAAGGTTGTCCGGGGCGATCCACTCTCCCCGGTGACCGGCGCCCCCCGACCGATGATCGCCCAGGAGGTGTCCGATGGACAGCACCCCGCCCACCGAAACCCTGTTCCCGCCCATCGAAACCCTGCTCCCGCCCACCGTTGCCTTCCCCGGGCTCGCGGAACGTACGGGCAGAGCACGCCGCCGGCTGGTCATCGTCGTCCGCGCCGATCCCGTCATCTGTGGTCATTCCGGAGAGGCCCGATGCCTGGCTGAGGTGGCGCTCACCCGGGGGTATGACGACGTGCGGATCGTCAGTTGGCCGATCGACCGTCTGCAGGAGAGCGGATTGCCCCTGAAGCCGTTGGCCACCGTGCAGCCGTACTCCCCCGGCATCACCGTGGAGCGCCCGGATCCGGTCGGCGACTACCGGGTCATCGACGGGCGGTACCTCGCCGGTCTGACCGGACGCCTCATCGAACTGTTCACCGACGGCGTACCGACGGTGGCCATGTCGCTGTACCTCAGCCCGCACACCACTGCGGTCCAGGACGCCGCTCGGATCGCCAGGTCGATGGGGGCGCGCGATCTGGTGACCGTAGCCGAGGCGGTCGGCTCGGACATCACCAACGTCGTCCGGAACTGCTTGGACGACAACCGGTTCGGTGCTGCAGTGCACATCATGACCACCTACCTGGAGGCCGACCACTGCGTCGCGGTGTCCCAGTTCACCAAGGACCTCATCGAGGAGTCGGCGCTGCTGCTCGACGAGCGGCTGGGAACGCACTTCGCGCAGGAATGTCGGCAGCGCATCGGGATCAGCTTCCCCGCGGTCCATACCGCCCCGTACCTGGAGCAGGATCGGGATCAGGTCGCGCGGGTGCTGCAGCGCCGTGGCCTGGAACCCGGCAAGTACCTGCTGTTCCTGTCGAGGTTGGCCGCGGCGAAGGGTGTCGACGATCTGATCGAGGCCTACCGCGGCAGCACCGCGCGGCGCGAGTTGAAGCTGGTGCTGGTGGGTCGCGGTCCACGTGAGGCCGAGATCCGTTCCTGGGCAGCTGCTTCCGGAGTGGCGGACCGGATCGAGATCCTCACCGACGTCGATGACGACGAGAAGCCGGCGCTGATGGCGGGCAGCGCAGCGTTCGTGCTGCCCAGCCGTCCGCAGCCGGAGTTCGTGGAGACCTTCGGGATCGCCCTCGTGGAGGCGATGCTGTCCGGTGGCGGCCCGGTGATCACCTGTCCGACAGGCGGGATCACCGAGGCGGTCGGCGACACCGCGGTGCTGGTACCGCCGTTCGCACCGGAGTCGCTGCGGGACGCCATCGACATGGTTGCCACCATGTCTCCGGAGATGGACGCGGCCTGGCGGACTCGGGCCCGTGAGTACGCGTTGCAGTTCGATCGGGCCCAGGTGTTCGACCGACTGGCGCGACGGATCGCGACTGCGGACGAGGACGTCGCCTGACCGGCACGCCACCCCAGGACTCGTGCGCCACACGACGGTCACACACGCGTGGTTCAGTGATCCGATGATGACGCGCTTCACCGACGGGCGGGTACCCGACCCCGGCATCCGACGGTTGTTCGCCCCGGCCAATCGCTGGCAGCGGTGGCTCGACGTCGAAGCCGCGCTCGCCCTGAGCGAGTCGGACCTGGGCGTCATCCCCCCGGGGGCCGGTGCGGTGATCGCCGAGGCCGCGACCTTCGACCGCATCGACCTGGACAAGGTTGCGCGCGGCATCCTGGCCACCTCGCATCCGGTGATGGCTCTCGTCCGGGAGCTCAGCCAGGAGGCCGGCCGCGAGTACGGCGGCTGGGTGCATTGGGGTGCCACCAGCCAGAACATCACCCAGACCGGCGACGTGCTGGTGATCAGGGACGCCCACGTACTGCTGCTCGGGGTGCTCAGCGATGTCCTGCGCGCGGCCGGCGAGCTCGCCGAACGCGGCGCCGAGATGGTGGCCGCCGGGCGCACTCATGGTCAGCACGCGGTGCCGATCACCTTCGGCTTCAAGGTCGCGGCGTGGATCGACGAACTCTGCCGCAGCGCCGACCGGCTCCGCCAGACCGAACCCCGCCTGTTCACCGCGATGCTCGGTGGTGCGGTCGGCAACTTCGCGTCCCTGGGCGACGTGGGCCCGGCCGTCCAGGCGCAGCTCGCCGCCCGCCTGGATCTGCTGCCGATGACGGTGCCGATGCGGGCCACCGCGGATGCGTTTGCCGAGTACGTCTGCGTGCTCGGGGTGTTGGCGGGCACCATCGGGCGCATCGCGCGGGACGTGTTCGCGATGATGTCGACCGAACTGGCCGAGGCTGCGGAGCCGACCCCGACGGCGACGGTCGGCTCGTCCACGATGCCGCACAAGAAGAACCCGCAGCTGACCGACGACTGCATCGCCATCTCAGCGCAGGTGCGCGCTCTCGTGCCGTTGGCCCTCGAGGCGATGCTGCAGGACCATGAAGTGTCCGGCGCGTACACGGAGATGATGGACGACGCGCTCGAACGCGGCTGTGTGCTCTCGGGCGACCTGCTCACCAGGATGCGGATGATCCTGGCCGGGCTGGAACTGGATCGCCGACGGATGCGCCACAACCTGGAGCTGACCAACGGTCTGATCTCCTCGGAGGCCGTGATGCTGGCCCTGGGTGCGGTGATCGGTCGACAACAGGCACACGAGGTGGTGCGGCAGGCTGCCCGCCAGGTGCATCCCGGTCTGAGCTTCGCCGACACCCTCCGCCGGGACCGCCGGGTGACCGACCACCTGACGGACGACGAACTGGACGCCCTGCTCGATCCGTTGGGGCACATCGGCCGGTCGGCCGAGATCGCCCGTGAGGCAGCTGAGCGCGCGGGCACGGTGGCCACCCAGATCGACCGTCGCATCCGGGACCTGCCGACCCCGCCGATCTTCCCTGCCGAGACCGAGCGCGGGCTCTAGTCTGGACCGATGCCGCAATCCGTCCACCTCGTCCCGATGACCGAGTGGATGGTCCAGGAACGGCTCTCCCAGGACGATTCCTTCCAGCAGGCAATCCCGGTCGCCGGCCAGTCGATTCTCGTCCACTTCGGCGCCGAATGGCCGGGAGTGGCCGTCGAGCTCTTCCCCCGATTCCTGACGATGCTGCAGGCCGGCGAAGACCTGGACACCCACCTCGTGGTGCACGTCGACAGCGCCGAAGCGGTCGGCATGATCGGGGTGGTGGACGTGGACCTCGACGCCGGCGCCGTGGAGATCGGCTACGGCATCAACCCGTCGGCGTGGGGGTGTGGGTTCGCGACCGAGGCGGTGCGGCAGACGGTGGAGATGTTGTCCGCCCGCCCCGACGTCGAGACCGTCATTGCCTCCACCGGTGTCGACAACGCAGCCAGCGGCCGAGTGCTGAGCAAGAACCACTTCCAGCGGGTCGGCTCCGGCTGGTCGGAAGAAGACGGCACCCTGATCAACTGGTCCCGCGCCGTGCGCTGAGTTCGATCACTGGGTGCAGCGTGACCGTCGGAGCCGTGGCGGTCGCCCGTGGGTCGCTCCGCAAGCCTGCGGAGATTGCCGGTGGCGTCATCCTCATCCTGATCGGCGTCCGAATCCTGTGCGACCATCTCGGCCTCTGTGATCGACCTGATCGACGTCACCCGTGGTGGCAGTCGGGGAACACCAGGCATGATCGGGTTGTTCGCCCCAGGGACTCTCCCCCGCGACCGGACCGAACAGGAGCACCCAGCGATGCCCGCAGAGGACGTCACCGACGAGGCAGCGGACGACCGCGTCGTTCTGGACAAGCGTTACGGGGATCGCAACATCACCCTCGACACCGACGAGGACGACTGGGCCTGGCGCGCCAAGATCAAGAGCAACCCGACCACCAAGCTGATCTATCGCATCGTGGTGGGGGTAGTCGGAGTCGGCGTCGTGGCGCTCGGCATCGTGCTGCTCCCGGCGCCCGGTCCCGGCTGGTTGATCATCTTCGCGGGCCTCGGTGTGCTGGCCTCGGAGTTCGAGTGGGCGCAGCGGGTTCTGGAGTTCGCCAAGGGCCACGTCCGCCGCTGGACCTCGTGGGTGGGCAAGCAGTCCTGGTGGGTCAAGGGCCTGGTGGGCCTGGGAACGCTGCTCGTCGTGCTGCTCGCCTTCTACCTGCTGTTCTGGATCTCGGGGGTGCCGACCTGGCTGCCGGATTTCCTGGAACGTCCGCTGAGGTCGTTGCCCGGTCTGGGCTGATTCGACCCGGACAACGACTGGGCCCCCTCCGCAGGAGTGTGCGGAGGGGGCCTCGTCCGGGCGTCGTCAGCCGATGGACGTGGTGCGATCGATCACGGCTTGGAGTACTTCAGGGTGTAGCTGCCCGAGCCGCTGTAGGCGTAGACCCGGAACCGGTACGAACCGGTCGCTGCGGTGTAGGTGATGTTCTCGGTCGCGGTGTTGCCCTCACTCGAGGCCACGGTGCTCCAGGTACTGCCGTTGAGCTTCTGCAGGTAGAGGTCGAAGTCGGTCGAGGACGGCCCGGTCAGACATCCGGTGATCGTTCCCGAATTCGTCGTGGTGAAGCTGGTGGCGACCGCGTAGGTGCGGGACGAGACCGAGCCCGTCACCGTGGTGGCGCAGGTGGTCGGCGTCGGGTCGGTGCCGCCACCGCTGGTGAGTGGCGAGTACAGGAACTTGTTCGGCGAGCCCGAGCCCGGGTTGGTGATCACGCCTGCGGTGCTGCTCCCCAGGATGGCGCTGGTCACCGCGGACGGAGAGGCGGACGGGTTGCCCTGCAGGTACAGCGCCGCGACGCCCGCGACGTGTGGCGTGGCCATCGAGGTACCGGAGATGGTGTTCGTGGCGGAGTCCGAGGTGTTCCAGGACGAGGTGATGTTGGAACCCGGCGCGAACAGGTCGAGGCAGCTGCCGTAGTTGGAGAACGACGAGCGGGCGTCGGTGTTGGTGGTCGAACCGACGGTGATGGCCGAGGCCGCTCGAGCGGGAGAGCTGTTGCAGGCGTCGGTGTTGTCGTTGCCGGCGGCAACCGCGACCGTCACTCCGGAGGACGTGAGTCGGGTGATCGCGTCGTCGGTGGCCGTGGAGGCGCCGCCGCCGAGTGACATGTTCGCGACCGAGGCCCCCGAGTGGTTCTGCGCCACCCAGTCGATGCCGGCGATGACGCCGGAATTGGAGCCGGAGCCGTCGCAGCCGAGCACCCGGACCGGAACCAGCGTGACAGCCTTCGCGACGCCGTAGGTGGTGCCGCCGACGGTGCCGGACACATGGGTGCCGTGACCGTTGCAGTCGTTGGTGCCGTTGCCGTCGCTCACCGCGGTGTAGCCGGCAGCGGTGCGGCCGGTGAACTGGGAATGGCTGGTGCGGATGCCGGTGTCGATGATGTACGCCTTCACACCCGCGCCCGTCGGTGTGTAGATGTAGGTCGAGTTGAGCGGCAACGCCCGCTGGTCGATCCGATCCAGTCCCCAGGTCGCCCCGGTCTGGGTGGTGTCGGCCCGGAACACCGAGTCCTGCTCGACGTAGGCGACGGAAGGATCCTGGCGGACCTTCGCCAGCTGCGCCTCGTTCATGGCGGCGCTGTAGCCACCCACCTTCAGGTACTGGCGCTCGATCCGGATGCCGAGCGATCGCGCGGTCGACGCGACGCCGAACGTGCGAGCGGCCAGTCCCTGCTTGAGCATGACGATGTAGTGACCCGGAACAGCCTCGGCCGCGGCGTGCACGGTGAGCGGGGCAAGGGTGGTTGCCGGTGCTGCGGACGCCGCGGGGGTGACGGCGAGGGTGAGCGACACTCCGACGGCGGCGGTGGCCCCGACGGCGAACACTCTGGAGAGAACGGGCATGGTGCGGGCTCCTCGGACTGATGTGGGAACGACCTACGCACTCGGTTGAGCGGATGGTGAAAAGTAACCGTCCGTGGCCGGATGACGGAATGGCCGGAACGAAAGTTCACCCGCCCCGCCCGTGGTGGTTGCGCTGGGTGAATCGGGACAGTGCCCGAACGGGTGGCTGATGGCCCCCGTTCACCCCGTCCGGACAGCCGTACCCGGCTCGGACACGGAGCGGCATGACGTCGGCAGGGCGCGGTCCGGCCCGCGAGCTTCCATTGGACCGAACGGACTGAGATCGGGCCGAACATGATTACCCGGCGCAGCAGGCCGGGAGAGCAGCTGGTCGCGTCAGGGCCCTCGGCGGACGCCGACCGGGCCGGTGACCGGTTCGGCACGCGGGACCCGTCCGGTGGTCGGCACCGGGCCGACGGGTGGGCCGGAGGTCGCCGGCGCCATCAGCTGCGGGCCGTCGGCCGGAGTCGGACCGACGTCGATGTTCGGGTCGAGGACTCCGAGAACCTGGTCGGGGTGCGCGGTCAACAGGCCGTGCAGCTGCTGCGCGTGCTGTTCGGGATCGCCGAGGTTGTCCACCAGCAACCGCGGCACGCCGAAGGGTTCCCAGGCCCGCGAGACCACGTCGTACCAGGTCGGATCCCCCTGGCCCGGCCAGTCCGGCGTCCGTGACTCGAGCCTGCGCCGATGCTCGCCCAGGTCGCTGCAGACGACCTCGACGAAGGTCAACCTGGCACCGGTGCGCGCAGCCAACTCGATCCAGCCCTGTCGGGCGATGTGCACGTCGTTGACTGCGTCGATCACCACGTCCCGGCCGCTCCTGAGCTGCTCCTCGCCCACCCACTCGGCCGCGACGTATCCGACCGGATTGTGGCTGAACGGCTGCAGCACCGTCGAGATGGCCGCCTCGATCGTGTCGACGCGCAGGAACGTGGCCGGCATCAGTTCGGCCAGCCGCCGCGCGAGACTGGTCTTCCCGGTGCCGGGAAGACCGGCGAACACCATCAGTTCCATCGGAGCGGTCCCCTCTCAGGATCGCATCAGCCTTCCACAGCCGTGGGGTTCGTCGGTCCGGCCGCCGCGGCCGGGCTACCGGCGGGTAGCCCGGGCGGTGCAGCGGGGCCGATCCCGGCCGGTAGCCTCACCCGGTAGGACCAGGCACCCAGCCGCCGAGGCGGCAGAGCATCAGGGAGTTCCCATGCCGGCGGCCCCACCGGAGATGCACACCCTCGCCGAAGAGCTCCTGGCAACGCAGCCTGCTCCCCACAGGCGCAGCTTCGCGCTGCGTCTGGACAGGTGGTGGAACGATCTGGTCGACGGTCTGCGGGTCGCCTACCCGGACGACGTCGACGAGATGGCCTCCCGGTTGGTCCGGATCGCGGCACAGGCGTCGATCGAGCGGCCGGACGATCTCCGGGAACTCGACGAACGGCGCCTGCTCACCCAGGACTGGTTCCAGCGCCCGGACATGCTCGGCTACGCCGCCTACACGGAGCGCTTCGCCGGCGACCTGGCCGGAGTCGCCGACCAACTCGACTATCTCGAGGAGCTCGGGGTCACCTATCTGCACCTGATGCCGTTGTTGCGGCCGCGACCGGGCGCCAACGACGGCGGCTACGCGGTGGCGGACTACCGCAGCATCCGCAGCGATCTGGGCACGATGGACGATCTGCGCTCGCTGGCCGGGCGGATGCGGACCAAGGGCATCAGCCTCGTCGTCGACCTGGTGCTCAACCATGTCGCCCGCGAGCACGAGTGGGCAGCCAGGGCCAGGGCCGGCGAGCAGCGCTACCGCGACTACTTCTACGTCTACCCCGATCGCACTGAACCCGACGCGTACGAGCGGACCCTGCCGGAGATCTTCCCCGAGTTCGCTCCGGGCAGCTTCACCTGGGACGACGAGATGTCCGGGTGGATCTGGACGACCTTCAACTCCTTCCAGTGGGACGTCAACTGGTCGAACCCTGACGTCTTCGCCGAGTACGCGGAGATCGTGCTGTTCCTGGCGAACGCCGGCGTGGAGGTGCTGCGGCTGGACGCCATCGCGTTCCTCGTGAAGCGGTCCGGTACCGACTCGCAGAACCAGCCTGAGGTGCACGCGATCACCCAGGCTCTTCGGGCGGTCACCAAGATCGTCTGTCCCGCAGTCGTTTTCAAGGCCGAGGCGATCGTCGCGCCGGAACAGCTGGTGCAGTACCTGGGCCAGGGCGAGCACTACGGCAAGGTCAGTGACATCGCGTACCACAACAGCCTGATGGTGCAGATCTGGTCCATGCTGGCGACCGGCGACGTCACCCTGGCAGCCAAGGCGCTGGGAACGCTGCCCACGAAACCGCACACCGCTGCCTGGGTCACCTACGTGCGCAGCCACGACGACATCGGTTGGGCCATCAGCGATGCCGACGCCGCAGCCGTCGGCTTGTCCGGACCCGGCCATCGCACCTTCCTCGCCGACTGGTTCTCCGGACAGTTCCCCGGTTCACCCGCGCGCGGGCTCGTCTTCCAGCACAACAAGGCCACCGGCGACCGACGGATCAGCGGTACCTCGGCCGCCCTCGCCGGTCTCACCTCCGCCGGCGACCACCCGGTCGCCACCCAGACGGCGATCTCCCGGATCCTGTTGGCCCACCATCTGGTGATGGGCTGGGGCGGGATCCCGGTGCTGTGGTCCGGTGACGAACTGGGTGAACCCAACGACCCGCACTGGGACTCCGACCCCGACCACGCCGGCGACAACCGCTGGGCGCACCGTCCCCGACTGGACCCGCACACCCAGGCGGAACGCACCAACCCGCGGACTGTCGCCGGGCAGCTCTTCGGCGGCCTGGCGCGGGCGGCCCGGATCCGGTCGACGCTGCCGCACCTGCATGCCGCGGTAGAGACCGAGATCCTGCCCCTGCACGGCCCCGGAGTGCTGCCGATCAAACGCACCCATCCGGTGGGCAGCATGGTCGGGCTGTACAACGTGTCCGGTGAATGGCGCCCCTACCCCGCTGCGAAGGTGCTCACCGACGCATCCCGCGAGGTACTGACCGATGCCGCGCTGCGCGCCGATCCGCAAGGGCTGCTGTGGATCCCCCCGCTGACCGCGTGGTGGATCGTGGACCGGTGAGCAGATGCTGATCGGCTACGTCCTCGCCGTGCTGGGTGCGATCGGATCCGGGGCGGGTTCGGTGCTCGAATCGCTCGGCGTGCGCAAGGCAGGTGCCTACGGCGGCAACCGAACTGATCTGGGCAAGGTGGCCCGACAACCGATCTACTGGACCGGCATCCTGGTGGACATCGCCGGCTTCTTCAGCGCGGCCGTGGCCCTGCACCGGCTGCCGCTGTTCCTGGTGCAGTCGGTACTGGCGTTCAGTGTCGGGATCACCGCGCTGATCTCTCGCGCCATGGGCATCTCGATGCCCAGGCCGGGATGGTGGGCACTGGGATTCTCCGCCGTGGGGCTGGTGACCCTCGGGTTGTCCGCACAACCGGGCCCGGCAGAGCCGTTGCCCGCCGTCTGGCGGGTGGGCTTGCTGTTCGTCGCACTGCTGGTCGCGGTCATCGTGCTGTTCACACCGCGGATCCGGGTCCCGTCCCTCCGGACCGTGGCGACGGCGTTCGGCGCCGGGCTCGGCTTCGCGGCGGTCGCGATCTCCGCCCGCACACTGCCCCCTGTCCACGAACTGTCCGACGTCCTGGGTGAACCCGCGGCCTGGGCGATCGTCGTCAACGGTTTCGTTGCCATGATCGCCTTCGCGCGCGCCCTGCAGCTGGGCAGCGCGACTGCTGTCAGTGCTGTGCTGTTCACCACCAACACCGTCGTACCGGCCACGATCGGGTTCCTGGTGCTCGACGACCGGATCCGGGAGGGCTTCGTGGCGGCCGCCGCGATCGGCTTTGTGCTGGCCGTCGGGGGCGCCGTCACCGTCGCACACTTCTCCTCGAACGCAGAGGCCCCGAAGCCGGATCCGGAGCTCGTCCAGGACCCCAGCTGAGCAGTGTGGAGCGTGGGGCGCGCGAGACTCCCCCGCGCAGGTCGGCGATGGCCGGATGGGACCATGGTCCGCATGAGAGCCCTGTTGCTGGAGAACATCCATCCCCTCGCGGTCGACATCCTCGTCGCCGCCGGGATCGAGGTCGATGCTCGCGCGGGCGCACTGGACGAGGACGAGCTGATCGAAGCACTCGAGGGCATCGATCTGCTGGGCATCAGGTCGACGACCCACGTCACCGACCGGATCATGGCGGCAGCGCCTGCGCTGCAGGCGATCGGCGCCTTCTGCATCGGCACGAACCAGATCGACCTGGTCTCGGCCGCCTCGCGCGGCATGGTCGCCTTCAATGCACCGTTCTCGAACACCCGCTCCGTGGTGGAGCTCGCGCTCGCCGAGATCATCGTGATGGCCCGCCGCCTCACCGAGAAGGACACTGCCCTGCACGCCGGCGTGTGGGACAAGCAGGCCAAGGGCAGCCACGAGATCCGCGGTCGTCGGCTCGGGATCGTCGGCTACGGCAACATCGGATCCCAGCTGTCGGTGGTCGCCGAGGCCCTGGGCCTGCAGGTCTACTTCTACGACACCGACGACAAGCTCGCACTCGGCAACGCCAGGCGCTGCTCCTCGCTCGAGGAGCTGCTGGACGCCGTCGAAGTGGTGACGCTGCACGTGGACGGACGGGCCGGCAACGCCGGTTTCTTCGGCGCAGAACAGTTCGCCCGGATGCAGCCCCGGTCGCTGTTCCTCAATCTCTCGCGCGGGTTCGTCGTCGACTACGACGTGCTGGCCGAGCAGCTCCGTTCCGGCCACATCGCCGGTGCGGCGGTCGACGTGTTCCCCTCCGAGCCGAAGAACCGCGGCGACGCGTTCAGCTCACCCCTGCAGGGGATCCCCAACGTCATCCTGACCCCGCACGTCGGCGGGTCCACCGAGGAGGCGCAGGAGGACATCGGCCGGTTCGTCGCGACCAAACTCCGCGACTACGTGCAGGTCGGAACGACCACGCTGAGCGTCAACCTGCCGGCCATCGGACTCCCCCAGCGTGCGGGCAACCAGCGGATCATCCACTTCCACGCCAACACCCCCGGTGTGCTGGCGAGCGTCAACCGGATCCTCGCCGAAGCCGGCGTCAACATCGAGGGTCAGGCGCTCAACACCCTGGGGCAGAACGGCTATGCGGTGACGGATGTCGCCGCCGGTCCGGACGGACTCCCGGCCGAGGTCGTCGACAAGTTGGCCGCGATGCCTGAGACGATCCGGCTCCGCATCGTCTGATTCTCCGGCGATGGAGCCATCAGCGTGAGATCTCGTCGCACTCGTTGATCGTCCCGTCGATCACCGTCATCGAGGAACACGTTGACGGGTCGCGGATGTGGGCGATGCGCAGCCCTCTGCAGTGATGGGCGCGCCGGTGAGCCTGCGAACCGGCGCGCCCGAGCGAAGCCTGCGGAGCATCGCCCATGTCCGTGGCCCCCTCCAACTACGCTGATCCTCATGCAGCAATACTTGGATCTCGTGCAGCGCATCCTCACCGAGGGCACCGACAAGTCCGATCGGACCGGCACCGGCACCCGCAGCGTCTTCGGTCACCAGATGCGCTTCGATCTCTCGCTGGGATTCCCGCTGGTCACCACGAAGAAGGTCCACCTGCGGTCGGTGATCGTCGAGCTGTTGTGGTTCCTGCGGGGCGAGACCAATGTGAAGTGGCTGCAGGACCGAGGCGTGTCGATCTGGGACGAATGGGCCGACGAGGACGGTGAGCTGGGTCCGGTCTACGGCCACCAGTGGCGCAGTTGGCCGACGCCCGATGGCGGCCACATCGACCAGATCGCCGCGGTGCTCGCGTCGCTGCGCGCGAACCCGGACTCCAGACGTCACATCGTCTCCGCCTGGAACGTGAGCGAGGTGCGGGACATGGCGCTGCCGCCGTGTCACTCGCTGTTCCAGTTCTATGTCGCCGACGGGAAGCTCTCCTGCCAGCTCTACCAACGATCAGCCGATGTGTTCCTCGGGGTGCCGTTCAACATCGCTTCCTACGCGCTGCTCGTGCACCTGGTCGCCAAGGTGGTGGGTCTGCAGCCCGGCGACTTCATCCACACCCTGGGCGACGCGCACCTGTACTCCAACCATCTGGAGCAGGCCAGGTTGCAGCTGACCAGGGATCCCCGCCCGCTGCCGACGCTGCAGATCGCCGACGGCGTCACCGATCTGGACACCGTCGAGTACGACGACATCACGGTGCTGGGCTACGACCCGCATCCGGCCATCAAGGCGCCGATCGCAGTCTGACCGGGTCTCCTCTCCTGCGTCGCAAGACCACCGGTTCCGGCGATCGAGCAAGTGAGGAACGAGCGTGACGAGATCCCGGCAGGTGACTTGTCAGCCGCGGGCCAGGCGGCGGACGGCCAGTTCGGCCAACAAGGTCGCGCAATCGGGCAGCACCGAGTCGTCGTAGGCGGCCAGCGGCGAGTGGTTGGACGCGGCGGTCGCCGGATCATCCCGCGACGCCCCCACGAAGAGGTAGGCACCCGGCACCAGATCGAGCACTCGGGAGAAGTCCTCGGAACCGGTGAGCGGGGACGCCATCTCGTGGAACCGATCGGCGCCGAACAGGTCGGTGGCGACCTCTGCGGCGAAGGCGTACTCGGCATCGTCGTTGACGGTCACCGGGTATTCGCCCTGGAACTCGGCCTCGACCGTCAGGCCATGGGCGGCGCCGATACCCTCGACCAGCTGCACGGCCAGGGTCGCCACCTTCTCGGCGGCCTCGGCCGAGAACGACCGGATCGTCGTGTCGAACACGGCGTCGTCCGGGATGACGTTCCGCTTGGTGCCGGCGTGGAAACTGCCGACGGTGATCACCACCGGGTCGAATACGTCGAAGGCGCGGGTGACGAGGGTCTGCAGGGCGATCACCATCTCGGCGGCGGCCGGGATCGGATCAGCCGACTTGTGCGGCGACGAGCCGTGACCGCCGCGGCCGACAACGCGGACACGCAGACCGGCCGACGCTGCCATCAACGGACCGGCCTTGGCGGCGACAACGCCCGTCGGGAAGTAGCCGGAAAAGACGTGCAGACCGTAGGCGGCGGCGACCGGGCGGCCGGCGGCGTCCAGCACGCCTTCCTCGATCATGTACCGCGCACCGTCCAGCCCCTCTTCGCCGGGCTGGAGCATGAAGACGACGTCGCCGGGCAGCTCTGCCCGGTGGGCGGCCAACAGCTTGACCGCGCCGATCAGGCCTGCCATGTGCAGATCGTGGCCACAGGCGTGCATGGCGTCGTGGTGCGGAGAATCCGCGGCAGGGGCGAACGGCTCGCCGGTGCGTTCGATCACCGGTAGCGCGTCCATGTCTGCGCGCAGCAGCACGACCGGGCCGGTGCCGTCATGGGCACCGCCTCGCAGCACCGCCGTGATCGACGTGACGGCGTCGCCCGTGCTGATCTCCAGATCGAGACCCGCCAGAGCTTCCAGCAGGCGCTGCTGCGTCACCGGGAGGGTGAGCCCCACCTCGGGAACGGCATGCAGTTCGCGGCGCAGCGCCGACAGCTCATCGGCATACGAACGTGATTCGGTCAACAGATCCACGGGGCGTCCTCACATCTCGGCGGTCCACCCAGTGTGGTGCATGGCCGGGAACAGCGACGAGCAGGGTCGGGTCCGCCGGATCAGCGGACAGGCGTCTCGGGGTGTTCGTACGGCACCACGATGCGCAGCTGCTGACGGGGTCGGAGCTCGGTCCGCCCCGTGGCGACGGGCCTCGGAACGCGGTTCTTGTCCAGGCCCACCGGTGCCGACGGGCGACGATCCGAGTTGGCCGCCATCTTCTCGGCCGACGATGCGCGCGAGCGGACGGCAGGTGCCCGTCCGCTTCGGATGGTGTCGCTGACCGTGACGAGCACGTCGGACAGATTGAGCTCGAGGGCTTCGCAGATCGAGGCGAGCAACTCGCTGGAGGCCTCCTTGCGACCGCGCTCGACCTCGGAGAGGTATCCCAGCGACACGTTCGCAGCCGTCGAGACGTCGCGGAGAGTCCGGTTCTGGCTGGTCCTGGCATCGCGCAGGGTGTCGCCCAGTGCGTCTCTCAAGAGCATCGGGTCCGTCCCTCCCGAACACATCCGCCGGATGTCCTCGTGTCCCATGAAACGGTCCCGAACCCGGGACCGCCGCTCGTGCGGTGTGTTCGCCAAGCTACCCGTCCAACGCCGCGGGCGGGTGCGATGTTCCCGGACGTGTCCGGACGTTTCCGGCGTGCACCTCGGTCGCGACGTTCAGCCGATTTCGGGGCCCGTTCCGGTCGCGATCTCCGCCAGCAGCTCGAGGGCCGCGTCGACGGTCTCCCACCGCACGTCGTCCCGGGTCAACGCGTCCGCTTCCGCGCTGCCGGGCGCCGGCGCGACGGCGCTGCGCACCAGGACGTGCCCGGCCCTGTCTGCCAGGGCGACGAACCAGGTGCCGGGACGGTGACCATGTTGCGCGGCGGGTCCGGCAACGCCGGTCAGTCCGAGGCCGAGCGAGGCGCCGCAGACGTCCCGGGCCCCCACCGCCAATGCGGCGGCCACCTCGGGATCGACAGGGCCGCGGGAATCGAGCAGATCCTGCGGGACGCGGGCCAGGGTGTGCTTCAGTTCGGTGGCGTAGACCACCAGGGCGCCGCGCACCACGTCGCTGGAACCGGGGATTGCGGTCAGGGTCGCCGTCAACAGGCCACCGGTGAGCGATTCGGCAGCGGCCACGGTCTGGCCTGCAGCGCGCAGCGCCTCGATCACGGCGGCGGCTCGCTGCTGCCCGGACTGCACCGTCAGCGTCCCTTCCCGGTCCCGGAACGCCCGCCGGCGACCAACCGGGCAGCCCTGATCAGGTAGTCGATCCCGGTCACGACGGTCAACAGCACAGCCAGTCCCATGGTGCCCACCATCAGCCAGTCGAACGAGGACGGCAGCGGCATCACAGCGAGCCCGATGGCGAGTACCTGGACCAGCGTCTTGGCCTTCCCGCCGGGGCTGGCGGCGATCACGCCGTATCGGATGACGACCAGCCGCAACAGGGTGATACCGATCTCACGGACCAGGATGAGCACGGTGACCCACCAGGGCAGCTCCCCCAGCATCGACAGTCCGACCAGTGCCGATCCGGTGAGCGCCTTGTCGGCGATCGGGTCGGCGATCTTGCCGAAGTCGGTCACCTGACCGCGGCTGCGGGCGATCCGCCCGTCGTACCGGTCGGTGATCGCGGCGACCGCGAAGACGACGAACGCGATCCACCGCCAGGTCGCGTCGTGGCCACCCAGGTTGAACAGGGCGAGCAGGAAGACCGGCACCAGGATGAGGCGCAGCACCGTCAGCAGGTTGGGCAGGTTCATCAGCGACACCGGGATGGGCGGTACTGCCGCGGGCTCGTTCCCGCCGGGCGGCACACCAGCAGGGTCGTGCCCTCGCGTCGGTCCCCACGGGTCGCTCATGCCGCCATCACCGTCCGGTGGATCCGCCGGGGAGCACTTCCAGCGGCTCGGCCACCAGATCGATCCCCCATGAGTCGACCACCCGACAGCGCACCAGCTCACCGAGCGCGATGCCATCGGCGCCGACGATCGTGGTGCTGCCGTCGACCTCGGGCCCCTGGTGTTCCGCTCGTCCCACCACACTGTCGGTTCCGTAGTCGTCGACGCCCCCCTCGGGGTCGTCCACCAGCACGACGATCTCCGTGCCGACGCGGTCCTCGGCCCGCTGGGCGGCAATCGCCTCCGCCAACGAGGTGATCGACTCGACCCTGGCCGCGATCTCGTCCTCGTCGATCTTGCCGTCGAGCTCCAGAGCGGCGGTGCCGTCCTCGTCGGAGTAGCCGAACACGCCGACGGCATCCATCCGCGCGCCCACCAGGAATGCCCGCAGGGCCTCCAGGTCGTCGTTGGTCTCGCCCGGGAAGCCGACGATCACGTTGGAGCGGATGCCGGCTTCCGGTGCCAGCGCACGCATGGAGTCGACCAGGGCCAGGAACGAGGCGACGGAGCCGAACCTGCGCATCCGACGCAGGACCGGCTCGGAAGCATGCTGGAACGACATGTCGAAGTAGTCGGCTACCCCGGCGGTGCGTGCGATCGTCTGCAGGAGTGAGGGTTTGGTCTCAGCCGGCTGCAGGTAACTGGCCCGCACCCTGCGCACGCCCGGCACGGCGGCGAGCTCGACGAGCAGGTTCTCCAGCAGTCGGTCCCCGGGCAGATCCTTGCCGTACGACGTGGAGTTCTCACTGACCAGCACCAGCTCGCCGACGCCCTGGCCGGCCAGCCAGCCGGCCTCGGCGACGATCTCGTCGTGGCTGCGGGAGACGAACGACCCGCGGAAGCTGGGGATCGCGCAGAACGTGCAGCGGCGGTCGCAGCCGGAGGCGATCTTGAGCGGCGCGACCGGACCGGAATGCAGCAACCGCCGGGTGAGCACCGGACCGGCAGCGGTGCCGCTCGGAGCGGCATGGCCGGGCACCGAGATGCTCGCGGCAGCCGCTTGACGCGCGACCGGAGTGATCGGCAGCAGCGTCCGCCGATCCACCGGTGTGTGCGAGGCAGGCTTGTGGCCGTCGAGGACGTCGCCCAACAGCGAGGCCAGCTCGGGATAGGAGTCGAAACCCAGGACCGCGTCGGCCTCGGGGAGCTCGGCCGCCAGTTCGGCGCCGTACCGCTCGGCCAGACACCCGACGGCCACCACCTTGGAACCGGTGTCGGCAGCGGCCAGGATGGTGTCGATCGAATCCTTCTTCGCGCTGGCGACGAAGGCGCAGGTGTTGACGACGACGATGTCGGCCTTCTCGGCCGGTTCGTCCGTGGCGGCATCCTCGAGCAGTCGATAGCCACCGGCGGCGAGCCGGCCGGCGATCTCGGAGGAGTCGACGTCATTGCGCGCGCACCCGAGGCTGATCAACGAAACGGTGGGTGAGCTCGGCACGTCCCTCAGCCTATCGCCCGGAACGGCCGTGGGACGCCGCTGCGGCGGGAGCCGTCACGGACCGGGACGCCGTCGTCCTGGCCCTGACCGGCGGTCGTAGGCTCCCACGGATGAGCACGTTGCCGGATTCGGTCCCCGAGGTGGTCGTGCGCCGCGCACGGGTCACCGACGCCCCGCGCATCAAGGCGCTGATCGACATCTACGCACCGGAGATCCTGCTGGAGAAGACCCTGGTCAACATCTACGAGGGGTTGACCGAGTTCTGGGTCGCCGAGACCGAGGGTCTCGTCGTGGGATGCGGGGCCGTACACGTGCTGTGGGCGGATCTGGCGGAGCTGCGCACGCTGGCCACCGACCCGGCCTACCGCGGGCGGGGCATCGGCGGGACGCTGTCCCGCGGTCTCGCCGAGGAGGCCGCCCGGCTGGGGGTGACCCGGTTGTTCGTGCTGACCTTCGAGGTCACGTTCTTCTCTGCACTCGGTTTCCGCACGATCGGAGAGCTCGACCTCGGTGCCGAAGCGATGGCCGAGCTGCGCTCCAGCTACGACCGCGGCGTCGCCGAGTTCCTGGAACTGCCCTACGTGAAGCCCAACACACTCGGCAACACCAGGATGCTCAAGGTCCTCTGAGCGCTGGGGGCCCGCTGTGGATCGGACGGCGTTTCGACTCACTCCGTTCGCTCTACCGCCGTGACTTCCGCTGGTCGAGCAGCCGGCGAAGCAGGTCGGACGGCGTTCCGGCTCACGTTCGCTCTACCGCCGTGATTTCCGCTGGTCGAGCAAACGACGAAGGAGCGCGTCGAGACCCCGTCAGATCAATCACCAGGTCGTATCAGACCGGGGACAGCAACGAGCCCGGCTCCCCTCGCGGGGAACCGGGCTCGTCGAAGTCCGTGTTGACGCTGCTCAGGCGCCGACCTTCAGCAGCAGGCCGACGCCGATGATCGAGATCACCCAGATCGCGGCGACGAACAACGTCAGGCGATCCAGGTTCTTCTCCACCACGGACGAGCCGGAGAGCGAGGACTGCATGCTGCCGCCGAACATCGTCGACAGACCGCCGCCCTTGCCGCGGTGCAGCAGGATCAGCGCCATCAGCGCGAGGCTGGTGAGCACCAACAGGATCTGGAGCGTGAGGATCATGATCGCCTTGTTGTTCGTCGGGATCTCGTCGATGACCGCGAACGGACGGGGAGCGGTACCCGCATGCTTCGCCACGAGGTCATCAGGGTCGGGCCGTCCAGCAGTCTAGCGGCTCGGGTGCAGGTCGTCAGGCGAGCACGCCGACCGAGTTGGCTGCCAGGGTGGCGAACTCGGTCGGATCCAGGCTCGCGCCGCCGACCAGGGCACCGTCGATGTCCGGCTGGGCCACGATCTCCGCCACGTTGCCGGACTTGACCGACCCGCCGTAGAGCACCCGCACAGCGCCGGCGACGGCCGGGGAGTACTGGGTCGCCAGCGCGGCGCGCAGCGCACCGCAGACCTCCTGTGCATCGGCCGGGGTCGCGACCCGTCCGGTGCCGATGGCCCAGACCGGCTCGTAGGCCAGCACCAGGTTCTGCGCCTGCTCGGTGTTCTCCAGGGTGACGTTCTCCAGCGCGGTGAGCAGTTGGGCCACCGAATGCTGTACCTGGTTGCCCGCCTCGCGGACCTGGAGACCCTCGCCGACGCAGAGGATCGGCACCAGGCCGTTGCGCAGCGCGGCGACCACCTTGGTGCCGATCACCGCATCGCTCTCGGAGTGGATCTCGCGCCGCTCGGAGTGACCGACGGTCACGTAGGAGCAGCCGAGCTTGGCGAGCATCACGCCTGAGATGTCGCCGGTGTACGCACCGGAGTCCTGCGGCGAGAGGTCCTGGGCGCCGTGCTTGAGCTTGAGCTTGTCGCCGTCGATCAGCGTCTGCACGCTGCGGATGTCGGTGAACGGCGGCAGGACGACGACCTCGACCCGGTCCAGGTACTTCTCCGGCAGGGTGAACGCCAGCTTCTGGACGACGGAGATCGCCTCGAGGTGGTTGAGGTTCATCTTCCAGTTGCCGGCGATCAGCAGCGAGCGGTTGCCGGGGAACTGGGACTGTGCGGTGCTCATGAGGACTCCAGGACGGTCAGGCCGGGCAGTTCCTTGCCCTCGAGGTATTCCAGTGACGCGCCGCCACCGGTGGAGATGTGGGTGAAACCGGCTTCGTCGATCCCGAGCTGCCGGACAGCCGCTGCGGAGTCGCCGCCGCCGACCACGGAGAACGCGGACGAGTCGGCGATGGCGGTTGCGACGGCCTTCGTGCCCTCGGCGAAGGCCGCCATCTCGAACACGCCCATCGGGCCGTTCCAGAACACCGTGCCGGCCTCGGCGACGAGGGCGGCGAACGCCTCTCTGGTCGCCGGGCCGATGTCGAGCCCCTGCCAGTCGTCCGGGATCGCGTCGATCGCGACCACCCGGGTGTTCGCGTCCTCGGCGAACGCATCGGCGATGACGATGTCGGTCGGCAGCACGATCTTGTCGCCGTGCTCACGCAGCAGAGCGCCACAGGTGTCGACCATGTCCTGCTGCAACAGCGAACCGCCGACGCCGTGACCCTGGGACGCCAGGAACGTGTAGGCCATGCCGCCACCGATCAGCACCCGGTCGACGCTCTGCAGCAGCGCGGTGATCACGCCGAGCTTGTCGGAGACCTTGGCGCCACCGAGGATCACCAGGTACGGCCTGGCCGGATCGGTGGTCAGCTTCTTCAGCACCGCGGTCTCCTCGGAGACCAGGTAGCCCGCGTAGTGCGGCAACAGCTGCGCGACGTCGTAGACCGACGTCTGCTTGCGGTGCACGACTCCGAACCCGTCGGACACGAACGCGGCATCGCTGCCGACCAGTTCGACGAGCGCTGCGGCCAGCTCGGACCGCTCGCTCTGCTCCTTGGAGGTCTCGCGGGCGTCGAAGCGGACGTTCTCCAGCATCGCCACCCGACCGGGCTGCAGCGCCGTGACGGTCGCGTGTGCGCTCTCCCCCACCAGATCGTCGGCCAGCGCGACGTCGGCGCCGAGCAGCTCACCGAGCCGGACGGCTACCGGTGCCAACGAGTACTTCGCCTCCGGCGCACCCTTCGGCCGCCCGAGGTGCGCGGTGACGACGACCTTCGCGCCGGCGCCGGTGAGCGCCCGCAGCGTCGGGACGCTGGCGCGGATGCGACCGTCGTCGGTGATGGTCGAGGAGTCGAGAGGGACGTTGAGGTCGGCACGGACCAGCACGGTGCGACCTGCGAGGTCTTCCGTGAGCAGATCGTCGAGGGTCTTCACCGCAGGGAACTCCTTGGTGCGTCGGGGATGTGAGCGGGGCGGTCCTCCGCACACCGTGCGGGAACCTGGCACGAAAGAACGCAGGACAACCGAAAGCGGGCCGGTCGACGCGGAGTGCGTCGTCCGGCCCGCTCGCGGATCAGATCTTGGAGCCGACCAGCGCGGTGAAGTCCACCAGGCGGTTGGAGTAGCCCCACTCGTTGTCGTACCAGCCGACGACCTTGACCATGTTGCCGTCGAGGACGAGCGTCAGCGGCGAGTCGAAGGTGCAGGACGCCGGAGAACCGACGATGTCCGAGGACACGATCGGATCCGTCGAGTAGACGAGCAGACCCTTGAGCGGGCCTTCCTCGCTGGCGGCCTTGAAGGCGGCGTTGACCTCGTCGACCGTGACGGTTCTGCTGAGCTCGACGGTGAGGTCGGTGACGGAGCCGTCCGGCACCGGCACGCGCAGCGCGTAGCCGTGCAGCTTGCCCTTGAGCTCCGGCAGCACCAGGGCGGTGGCCTTGGCGGCGCCGGTCGAGGTCGGGATGATGTTCAGGGCAGCGGCCCGCGCGCGGCGCAGATCCTTGTGCGGGAAGTCCAGGATGACCTGGTCGTTGGTGTACGCGTGGATCGTCGTCATCAGACCCTTGACGATGCCGAAGTTCTCGTGCAGCACCTTGGCCATCGGAGCGACGCAGTTGGTGGTGCAGGACGCGTTCGACAGGATGTTCTGCGACCCGTCGTAGGTGTCCTCGTTCACGCCCATGACGACGGTGAGGTCCTCGTCGGTCGCGGGAGCGGAGATGACGACCTTCTTGGCGCCGGCGGTCAGGTGCTGACCGGCCTTCTCGGCGGAGGTGAAGATGCCGGTGGACTCCACCACGATGTCCACGCCCAGATCGCCCCACGGCAGAGCGGCCGGGTTGCGCTCGGAGAGAACCTTGAAGCCCTTGCCGTCGACGACGATCTCGGAATCGGTCGCGGTGACTTCGTGCTTGAGCGTGCCCAGGATGCTGTCGTACTTCAGCAGATGGGCCAGGGTCTTGATGTCGGTGAGGTCATTGACCGCAACGATCTCGATGTCGTGGTCGAGGGAATCCACCGCTCGCCAGAAGTTGCGGCCGATCCGGCCGAATCCATTAATGCCGACACGCACAGTCACGTTTGCCAGGCCTCCATGATTGTGATCCGAGGACAGGTTGCGGCCATGAGGTCCGCGCTGTCAGGTCTACCGGATCGATCCAGTGATACCGCCCACATCACCGGGGACGATGGCTCCCACTCTAGACCGGACCCCCGGAAGCACCGGACCCGCCCCTTGCACTGCAGGTCACAGTGGTCGGGGCCGCGCCGGGCCGGTCAGCCCTCGAGCATCTCCGGGGTCACGACGGACTCGGTGTCCGGGATGTCGAGCTCCTGCGCCCGCTTGTCGGCCATCGTCAGCAGACGCCTGATCCGGCCGGCGATCGCGTCCTTCGTCATCGGTGGATCGGCCAGCTGTCCGAGCTCCTCCAGCGATGCGTGACCGTGCGCGATCCGCAGGTCACCCGCCTGGATGAGATGCCCCGGCGCCGTCGGCCCGAGGATCTCGAGCGCCCGGGAGACCCGGGCGGACGCGGCGACCGCAGCCCGAGCCGAGCGCCGGAGGTTCGCGTCATCGAAGTTGGCCAGCCGGTTCGTGGAGGTCTGCACGCTCTCGCGCCGCTGCCGCCGCTCCTCCCAGCCGGCGAGGGTGCGGGCAGCACCCAGCAGCCGGAGCATCAGCGCGATCGCGTCGCCGTCCCTGACCACCACCCGGTCGGCGCCGCGCACCTCGCGAGCCTTCGCCGCGACGCCCATCCGACGGGCCGCGCCGACCAGGGCCAACGCTGCCTCGGGGCCGGGACAGATGACCTCCAGCGACGCCGAACGGCCGGGGTCGGTCAACGAGCCCTGTGCCAGGAATGCTCCCCGCCAGGCACCGATCGCGTCGGTGACGCTGCCGGCGACCACCTGCGGGGGAAGCCCGCGGACGGGTCTCCCGCGCTGGTCGATCAGACCGGTCTGCCGGGCCAGGGTGTCGCCGCCGTGGATCACCCGCACCACGAACCGGGTGCTCTTGCGAGATCCGGTGGGAGCCAACACCTGCACGTCGGCGTTCTGGTTGTAGAGGTCGGCGATCTCGGCCCGCAACCGGCGCGCCACCGCGCCGGTGTCGAGATCGGCCTCGACGATGGCCCGTCCGCCGACGATGTGCAGTCCGCCGGCGAACCGGAGCAGCGAGGCCACCTCGGCCTTGCGTTCGGAGACCTTCAGGGGCCTCGGCTTGTCCGGGTCCGGCGCGGTCGGATCCAGTTGTGTCGTCAGACGACACAACTCGTCCTTGACCGACGATGTCATCGCCATGCGTTCTCGTTCTCCCGTTCGTCGCTGGTCGGTCTCGGTGCGGGGGTCCTGCGTCCATCGGGGGCGGTCGCCGTGCCGGGCGTCGCGCGCGCGCAGACGCAGCCGGCGATCACCGTGCGCAGAGCCGCAGCCAGCCGGTGTGGATCGTGCCGCGGGATCCCGGGTCCTTCGGAGATCGCCGCCTCGAGCACCCGGCCACCGAGCCGCTCCGCGGCCGCCGTCAGCGAGCCGGACGGCGGGGCATCAGGGCTGTCGGCAGGTTCCACGTCGACCAGCACGGTGTCGACCGTCAGAGCCGGGACGTGTTCCCGCAGGACGTCGAGGTGCCGACCAGGGGAGAAGCCTTCCGTCTCCCCCGGTTGCGGTGCCAGGTTCAACACCACCAGGCGATGCGCCGGCGTGGTGATCACGGCCTCGCCGAGATCCGGGAGCAGCAGGTGCGGCAGCACGCTGGTGAACCACGATCCCGGACCGAGGATCACCAGATCGGCGTCGCGCACGGCAGCGATGGCCTCGGGGCAGCCGATCGCATCGGCCGGCTCGACGCTCACGCCGAGCACTTGGCCGGGAGTCGAGGCGACCGCGACCTGTCCGCGAATCCGGCGCACGGTGTGCACGTCGTCCTCCAGGCCGGCGACCCGGCCGACGATCTCCAGCGGGCGGCCCGACATCGGCAGCACCCTGCCCCTGGCACCCAACAGGCGACCCGCGGCATCCAGTGCGGCCACCGGGTCGTCGAGCAGTTCGGCCAGCCCGGTGAGCACCAGGTTGCCGACCGGATGCCCGGCCAGCGCCCCGTCGCCGGAGAACCGGTGCTGGAACGCGCGCTGCCACAGAGCACCGTCCGGGCCGGGGTCGGCCAATGCGGCAAGTGCCATCCGCAGGTCGCCGGGCGGCAGGCTCCCGTCGATCTCACGGCGCAATCGGCCGGACGACCCGCCGTCATCGGCCACCGTCACCACCGCGGTGATGTCGACGTCAAGTTCCACCAGTGCCGTGAGCATCGCGTACAGCCCGTGCCCGCCGCCGAGTGCCACCACCCGGAACCTGCTGTGGTCGCTCGTCATTCGCGGCCCAGATCTCGGTGGCTGACCCTGATGTCGCTCGCCTCGCCGACAGCGGCGGACTGCTGCCCGGCCCGGAGTCGACGTCCGATCTCCTCGGCGGTGGCGACGCTCCGATGTTTCCCACCGGTGCAGCCGACGGCGACCGTCAGATACCGCTTTCCCTCGCGCTGGTACCCGCCGCCGGTGAGCTGGAACAACTCGAGCCAACGATCGAGGAACTCGGTCGCTCCTTCCTGGGTCAGTACGTAGTCGGACACCGCGGGATCGAGGCCGGTGAGCTCACGCAGTTCCGGGATCCAGAACGGGTTCGGCAGGAACCTCATGTCGATCACCAGGTCGGCGTCCAGCGGCAGCCCGTACTTGAAGCCGAAGGACACCACGGTCAGCGTCGAGCTGCGCGGGGCTGCGGTGAAGTCGGTCTCGATCCGGCGGCGCAGGTCGTGGACCGAGGTGGAGGTGGTGTCGATGACGACGTCCGCCTCGTCCCGGAGCGGACCCAGCAGCGCGCGTTCGGCGGCGAGTCCGTCGGAGATGCGGCCGGCGCCCTGCAGCGGATGCTGCCTGCGGTTCGCCTCGTACCGGCGGATGAGCGAGGCGTCGTCGGCCTCCAGGAACAGCACCCTTGGCCGATATCCGGCCGAATCGAGATCGCGGATCACCATCGCCAGGTCCTCGGTGAACGCCCTCGATCTGACGTCGACGACGACCGCGATCCGTGTCACGGCGCCCCGGGAGCGCGCTCCCAGGTCGACCATCGTCTGGATCAACTCGGCCGGCAGGTTGTCGACGACGAACCAGCCCAGATCCTCCAGGCACTTCGCCGCTGTGGACCGGCCGGCGCCGGACAGACCCGAGACGATCGCCACCTCGATACCGCCGCGGTCGCTGCTGTCCCGTTCCGAGTGGGCGTCCACCGCGGAGGTGTCGCTCGGGCTCTCGGTCATCGGATCTCCCGGCAGGTACTCAGGCATTCGGGCGGAGCGGGGTTCCGGCATCAGCCGGGTCCGGTCAGGATAGTCCGGCCCGCAGCGGCGGCTCCCCGTTCCGGCGATCCGTGGGTCACGGCCAGCGCCTCGACCACCGCGGCCGCAGTGGCCGGTCCGATGCCGGGGACGACGGCGATCTCCTCCGCCGTCGCCGTCCGCAGCTTCTTCACGGACCCGAAGTGGCGCAGCAGCGCCTTGCGCCGGGTCTCCCCCAGCCCGGCCACCCCGTCCAGCGCGGACACCGTCATCGACTTCGATCGGGTGGCGCGGTGGAAGGTGATCGCGAACCGGTGCGCCTCGTCCCGAAGACGCTGCAACAGGTAGAGGGCTTCGCTGGTCCTGGCGAAGATCACCGGCTCGTCGTCGTCCGGGATCCACACCTCCTCGAGCCGCTTGGCCAGCCCGCAGACCGTCACGTCGGTGATCCCCAACTCGGCCAGCACCGCGGCGGCGGCGTTCACCTGGGGAGCGCCGCCGTCGACGACCAGCAGCTGGGGTGGGTACGCGAACCGCCGCGGACGGCCGGTCTCGGGATTGATCCCGGGTGGCCGGTCGCCGTCGTCGGTGTTGATCCCAGCAGTGTTGATCCGAGCGTCGATCTGGCCGGTGGTGATGTCCGCGACGTCCGGGTCGTGGTCGGCCGGGTCGCCGGCACCCCGGGAGAACCGTCGACGCACCACCTCGGCGATCGAGGCCACATCGTCGCCGGGCCGATCGCGGATGATGAACCTGCGATAGTCGCTCTTCTTCGGCAGCCCGTCCTCGAACACGACCAGCGAAGCGACCACATCGGTGCCCTGGTTGTGCGAGATGTCGATGCACTCGATCCGCAGCGGCGCGCGTTCCATCGCCAGCGTTGCGCCCAACTCCGTGAGCGCCGCCGACCGTGCGGTCAGGTCGCTCGCGCGCTTGAGCCGGTGCTGGGTGAGGGCTTCGGCGGCGTTGCGCCCGACGGTGTCGGCCAGGTCGCGCTTGTCGCCCCGTTGCGGGATGCGCAGCGAGACCCGCGACCCGCGGAGCCCGGACAGCCAGGACGCGTACTCCTCGGTGTCCGGTGGCAGCTGCGGGACCAGGATCTCCCGCGGCACGACGGTGCCGCCCGGTTCGGCCGGATCCTCCGCGAGGTCGCCGTAGAAGGTGAGCAGGAAGTTCTCCACCAGCGCGCCGGTGCGCTGCGACTCGTTCTCGGTGAGGGCCACCTCGGAGTCGACGTCGACGATCCAGCCGCGCTGCCCGCGGACCCGGCCGCCCCGGACGTGGAACACCTGGACGGAGGCGAGCAGGTCGTCGGAACGGACGCCGATCACGTCTGCATCGGTGCCGTCGCCGAACACGACGGCCTGCTTCTCCACAGCCCGGCGGACTGCACCCAGATCGTCACGCAGCCGCGCCGCGCGTTCGAAGTCGAGATCGTCGGAGGCGATCTGCATGTCGCGTTCGAGGCGGCGGGTCAGCGGATCTGCCTTGCCTGCCATGAAGTCGCAGAAGTCGTCGACGATGGCGCGGTGCTCGTCCGCGTTCACCCGGCCGACGCACGGTGCCGAACACTTGCCGATGTAGCCGAGCAGGCAGGGCCGCCCGATCTGCGCCGACCGCTTGAACACTCCCGCGGAGCAGGTGCGGGCCGGGAACACCCTGAGCAGCAGGTCCAGAGTCTCGCGGATGGCCCAGGCGTGGGCGTAGGGCCCGAAGTAGCGGACACCCTTGCGGTGCGGCCCGCGCATCACCTGCAGCCTGGGGAACTCCTCGCCGAGGGTGACGGCCAACTCGGGAAAGCTCTTGTCGTCGCGGTAGCGGACGTTGAAGCGGGGATCGAACTCCTTGATCCAGCTGAACTCCAGCTGCAGCGCCTCGACCTCCGTCGAGACGACCGTCCACTGGACGCTGCCGGCGGTGGTCACCATCCGCAGCGTGCGGGGGTGCAGGCCCGATGGATCCGCGAAGTAGGAGTTCAGTCGCTGACGCAGGCTCTTGGCCTTGCCGACGTAGATGACTCGACCTGCGGGATCGATGAACCGGTACACCCCCGGCGAGTCGGGGATCGTCCCGGTCGCGGGTCGGTAGCTGGATGGATCAGGCACGGACCCGAGAGTAGACGCGGGGTCCGACGGGAAGAGGACCTCCGGGGGCCGGCACCTCGGGCACTGCCGAACTCGACGGAGAACCGGCCGGGCGAGCAGACCGATACTGTTGGCCGTCGCCGGGACCCACCGTCGAACGGTCGGGCCCGCCCCACCACGCTCCACCCGTCCTTCGTCGCAGCGTCGCGCGAGAACACAGTGACACAGAAACAGTGAGGACCCACTCGATGGATGTCTGGCCCGGATCCGCCTACCCCCTGGGGGCGACCTTCGACGGCAGCGGAACGAACTTCGCGCTCTTCAGCGAGATCGCCGAGAAGGTCGAGCTCTGTCTGCTCGACGACGACGGCGTCGAGCGCCGGGTGGAGATCAAGGAGGTCGATGCCTACGTCTGGCACTGCTATCTGCCGACGGTGCAGCCCGGCCAGCGCTACGGATACCGGGTGTACGGCCCGAACGATCCCGACAAGGGCCTGCGCTGCAACCCCAACAAGCTGCTGCTGGATCCGTATGCCAAGGCCGTCTGCGGCCAGATCGACTGGGATCCCTCGCTGTACGCCTACCAGCTGGGCGACGAGAAGACCCCGAACGACGACGACTCTGCGCCGCACATGTTCTGGGGCGTGGTGATCAACCCGTTCTTCGACTGGGCAGGCGACCGGCATCCCCGGATCCCCTATGCAGACACTGTCATCTACGAGGCGCACGTCAAGGGCCTGACGCAGCTGCATCCCGAGGTCGCCGACAACCACCGCGGTACCTATGCGGGTCTGACCCATCCCGCGGTGATCGACCACCTGAGCCGACTGGGCGTCACCACGCTCGAACTCATGCCCGTGCACCAGTTCGTCCAGGACAACACGTTGCTGGACAACGGGTTGCGCAACTACTGGGGCTACAACTCGCTCGGCTTCTTCGCCCCGCACAACGAGTACTCCGCCTACGGCGACCGCGGCCAACAGGTCCAGGAGTTCAAGGGCATGGTCAAGGCCATGCACGCGGCCGGTATCGAGGTCATCCTTGACGTGGTCTACAACCACACGGCCGAGGGCAACCACCTCGGACCGACACTGTCGTTCCGTGGCATCGACAACCCTGCCTACTACCGCCTCGTCGAGGGTGACGAGCGGCACTACATGGACTACACCGGCACCGGCAACTCACTCAACGTCCGTCAGCCGCACTCGCTGCAGCTGCTGATGGACTCGTTGCGGTACTGGGTGACCGAGATGCACGTCGACGGGTTCCGGTTCGACCTCGCTGCGACCCTCGCGCGGGAGTTCTACGACGTCGACCGGTTGTCCAGCTTCTTCGAACTCGTCCAGCAGGATCCGATCGTCTCCCAGGTCAAGCTCATCGCCGAGCCGTGGGACATCGGCCCCGGCGGGTACCAGGTCGGCAACTTCCCCCCGCAGTGGACCGAGTGGAACGGCAAGTACCGCGACACCGTGCGTGACTTCTGGCGCGGTGAGCCGGCCACCCTCGGCGAGTTCGCCTCGCGGTTGACCGGTTCGGCCGATCTGTACGAGCACTCGGCCAGGCGGCCGGTGGCGTCGATCAACTTCGTCACCGCACACGACGGCTTCACCCTCAACGACCTCGTCACGTACAACGAGAAGCGCAACGACGCCAACGGCGAGAACAACAGGGACGGGGAGTCGCACAACCGCTCCTGGAACTGTGGGGTCGAAGGGCCCACCGACGACGCTGCGGTGAACCTGTTGCGCACCAAGCAGAAGCGCAACTTCCTCGCCACGCTGCTGCTCTCGCAGGGAGTGCCGATGATCGCCCATGGCGACGAGATGGGGCGGACCCAGCAGGGCAACAACAACGTCTACTGCCAGGATTCCGAACTCAGCTGGATCGACTGGTCGACCGCCGACGAGGCGCTGATGGAGTTCACCGCGTCGATCACCCGCCTGCGCAGCCAGCACCCGACGTTCCGCCGCCGCCGGTTCTTCTCCGGTCGGCCGTTGACCCGCGGGGAGGGCGAGCCGCTGCCGGACATCGTCTGGCTGACCCCGGCCGGCGACTCGATGACCGACGAGGACTGGGGCTCCGGTTTCGGCAAGTCCATCGCCGTGTTCCTCAACGGGGACGGGATCCGCGGACGCGGCATGCGGGGCGAGCGGATCGTCGACGATTCGTTCCTGTTGATCTTCAATGCCCACGACGGTGACCTGGAGTTCAAGCTGCCGCCCGAGGAGTACGCGATGGCCTGGAGCATCGTGGTGGACACCAACGGGATGACCGAGGTCTCGCCCACCATCGGGGCCGGCGAGACGGTGAATTCGTCCGCGCGCTCGTTGATCGTCCTGGAAGCGGTGCGCACCACCGCGGAACGGGCGACGCCCGGCGATGTTGCAGCGACCGTGCCGTCGATCGCACCGGCTCCGGTCACCGGGCCGGCCCGACAGGGCGCTGTCGTCCCGCTCGACCCGGGAGGACCGGGGGTGCGAACCGGCCACGCTGCGGATGGTGCCCCCGAGCCGAAGAACCAGGACGCCGCACTGGTCATCGACCAGGACGATCCCGACGGGGAACATCCCGCGCCGTCCGCGCCGGCCGCCGGGACGTCGGCCGACCCAAGGGGTGCGTCGGACACCAGCTGAAGGTGACCAGAACCCGTTGTCCTGCAGGTGTGTTCGAGTTCGAGGAGAAGTTGCGTGCGTATCCCCCGCTCCACCTACCGGTTGCAGATCACGGCCGATGACACCTTGCAGGAGGCCACCGGCAGGATCGGCTACCTGCACCGACTCGGGGCGGACTGGGTCTACCTCAGCCCGCTGCTGCAGGCTACGTCCGGATCCGGTCACGGCTACGACGTCGTCGACCACGCCGCGGTCGATCGCGAGCGAGGCGGGGAGTCAGGGCTGCGGGCCGTCGCGGAGGCCGCGCATGCGCGCGGTCTCGGGGTGCTCGTCGACATCGTTCCCAACCATGTCGGCGTCTCGGCGCCGACCGAGTCGGTGTGGTGGTGGGACCTGCTCGGTCAGGGCCGGGACTCGGTGCACGCCGAGGCCTTCGACGTCGACTGGGCATTCGGCAACGGTCGGATCCGGATTCCCGTGCTCGGCGACGACGACCTGAGCGCCCTGGAGATCGTGCACGTCGACGGGGAGCACCGTCTCGGCTACTACGAGAACACCTACCCGTTGGCCGCGGGCAGTTGGACATCGGGCGACGACGCCCGTGCGGTCCACGACCGGCAGCACTACGAGTTGGTGAACTGGCGACGCGAGGGTTACGACCTCAACTACCGGCGCTTCTTCGCCGTCAGCACGCTGGCCGCGGTGCGGGTGGAGATCCCACAGGTCTTCGCGGATTCGCACGTCGAGATCCGGCGGTGGATCGAGCAGGGTTGGGTGGACGGTCTGCGCGTCGATCATCCGGACGGTCTGGCCGATCCGGGCGGCTACCTGGACGACCTGGCCGAGCTGACCGGTGGCCGGTACGTGCTGGTGGAGAAGATCCTGGAGAACGGCGAGGATCTGCTGCCGTCCTGGAAGACCGCCGGCACGACCGGCTACGACACCCTCGCCATCACCGACCGGGTGCTCGTCGACCCGGCCGGCGAGCAAGTCCTCGACGAGCTGGACACCCAGCTCCGTGGTGCGCCCGCGGACTGGCACGCTCTGGTGCACGATGCCAAACGCGCCGTGGCCGACGGGATCTTGCGGTCGGAGGTCCTGCGGCTCGCCCGGCTGGTGCCGGAGATCGACCGCGCAGACGATGCGATCGCCGAACTGCTGGCGTGCTTCCCGGTGTATCGCAGCTATCTCCCCGAGGGAGCAGACGACCTGCGGCAGGCGGTCGATGCCGCCGTCGCAGGACGGCCTGACCTCGCCGAGGTGATCGAACTGGTCGCGAGCCGGTTGGAGCAGGTGGGCAGCGAAGTCTCCGTCAGGTTCCAGCAGACCTCCGGGATGGTGATGGCCAAAGGCGTCGAGGACTGCAGCTTCTACCGGTGGACCAGGCTCACCTCGCTCACCGAGGTCGGCGCCGAACCGAACGAGTTCGCCGTCGACGTCGCCACCGCGCACGATCGGTTCGCCCGGCGTCAGGACACCTTCCCCGGGGCCATGACAACCCTCTCGACGCACGACACCAAGCGGGCCGAGGACGTCAGGGCCCGGATCACGCTGCTGTCGGAGATTGCCGACGACTGGGCGGACTTCGTCACCCGTGCGCTGCAGTGGGTTCCGCTCGCGGACGGACCGATCGCGAACCTGTTGCTGCAGGCCGCGGTGGGTGCCTGGCCGATCGAACGCGAGCGGCTGCACGCCTACGCCGAGAAGGCCGCCCGGGAAGCGCAGACCGCCACCGACTGGTTGGCGGTCGACGAACACTTCGAGCGGGAGATGCATGCGTTCGTCGACGCCTGCTACGACCATCCTCGACTGGCGTCCGCCGTCGAGGCGCTCGCCACCCGCCTGACCGGGCCGGGGCGGTCGAACTCGTTGGCGGCCAAGCTGATCCAGCTGGCCGGTACCGGGGTCCCGGACGTCTACCAAGGCACGGAGATCTGGGACAACTCGCTCGTCGACCCGGACAACCGGCGACGCGTCGACCACGCAGCCATCGAGGATTTGTTGCAGCGCATCGACAACGGCTGGCGCCCGAACATCGACTCCTCGGGAGCCGCCAAACTGTTGGTCACCTCGCGGGCGCTGCGCGCCCGCCGGGACCTCGCCGATCTGTTCACCAGGTACACGCCGGTGGCTGTCGACGGCCCGGCCGCCCGCCATGTGATGGCCTTCGACCGCGGCGGGGCGATCACCGTCGTCACCAGACTGCCGATCGGCCTCGCTGCGGCCGGTGGGTGGCAGGACACCACCCTCTCGGTCCCGGACGGCGACTGGATCGACCTGATCAGGGGCCGTCCTGTCACCGTCGTGGCCGGCTCGGTCGCCGTGCAGGCAGTGCTCGGCAACTTCCCGGTCGCGCTGCTCGTTCCCGCCGACCGCGCCGCGGCCGTGATCGGCAACCATGCCCCCCGCACTGAGGAGAACACCGATGTCTGAGACCCACCGCGGCTTCCGGGTCTGGGCACCCATCCCCGACCGGGTGGAACTCCGGCTTGCGCAGGGGGACCTCTCACTGGACCTGCCGCTGATCCGGGACGAGCACGGCTGGTGGGCGCCGGAGCCAGGTGCCGTCGTCGACACCGGGATCGATCCGGAGGCGCCGATCCGCTACGGCTTCCTGCTCGGCCGTGCTGATTCCGACGACGGTGCTGATTCCGACGACGGTGCTGATGCCGACCCGCGACCGGATCCCCGTTCGCGCCGGCAGCCCGACGGTGTGCACGGTCTGTCCCAACTGGATCCGCCAGCCGCGTTCCCATGGACCGACCAGTCGTGGACCGGGCGACAGCTCGCCGGCGGAGTCATCTACGAGATGCACGTGGGCACCTTCACGCCCGAGGGCACCCTGGACTCGGCGATCGAGCGGCTCGACCATCTGGTCGAGCTCGGGGTCGACTTCGTCGAGGTGCTCCCGGTCAATGCCTTCAACGGTGATCACAACTGGGGCTACGACGGCGTCCTCTGGTACGCCGTGCAGGAGAGCTACGGCGGCCCCGACGCCTATCGCCGATTCGTCGATGCCTGCCACGGCAAGGGGATCGGCGTGATCCAGGACGTCGTCTACAACCACCTCGGCCCGAGCGGCAACTATCTGCCCCTCTACGCGCCGTACCTGCACGGCGGGCACGCGAACACCTGGGGCAGTTCGCTGAACCTGGACGAGGACGGCTCCGACGAGGTGCGGGCCTATGTGCTCGACAACGTCCGGATGTGGTTGCTGGACAACCACGTCGATGGTCTGCGCCTGGACGCGGTGCACGCACTCGTCGACCACCGGGCGGTGCACCTGCTGGATGAGATGGCCGTCGAGGTGGCCGCGCTCTCGGCGCACGTGCGGCGTCCGCTCACGCTGATCGCGGAGTCCGACCTCAACGACCCGCGACTGATCACCTCCCGACAGGCCGGCGGCTACGGCCTCGACGCGCAGTGGAACGACGACTACCACCACGTCCTGCACGTCGCGCTCACCGGCGAGACCGTCGGCTACTACGGCGATTTCGGCTCGATGGGCGCCATCGCCAAGGTGCTGACGGGCGGCTTCTTCCACGACGGCTCGTGGTCCTCGTTCCGAGGTCGCACCCACGGGCGCCAGCTGGACACCCGCACAGTGCCGAGCTGGGCCCTCGTCGGGTACAGCCAGGACCACGACCAGATCGGGAACCGGGCAACCGGTGACCGGCTGACGGCCAGCCTCGGGCCCGAGGACCTGGCGATCGCGGCGGTGCTCGTCCTGCTGGGTCCGTTCACCCCGATGCTCTTCATGGGCGAGGAGTGGGGGGCGTCGACGCCGTGGCAGTTCTTCACCTCGCACCCCGAGCCCGACCTCGGGAAGGCCACGGCGCAGGGGCGCATCGCGGAATTCGCGAAGATGGGCTGGGATCCGGCGTCGGTCCCCGACCCGCAGGATCCTGAGACGTTCCGGCGCTCGAAGCTCGACTGGTCCGAGCGCGACACCGGTCGTCATGCCGAGGTGCTCTCGCTCTACCGCCGGCTGGCGGTGCTGCGCCGGGAGTGGCCGCAGCTCACCGATCCGCGCTTCGATCGGACCGACGTCAGCTTCGACGACGACGAACGGTGGCTGGTGCTGGACCGGAGCGGGTTGCAGATCGCGGTGAACTTCTCCGACCAACCGCGGTCGGTGCCGCTGGTGGCCCACGGAGAGGTGCTGCTCGACACGGCCGCCGCTGCCAAGGTCGGCGCGTCCTCGGCGCAGCTCGCGCCGTTCAGCGCTCTGGTGCTGGCCCCCGGCGTCGCCCCCTGAGTCCGGGTCGGGTCGGACTGTGCGACCGGCTCAGCCCGCGGAGCCGGCATGGATGGCACGCAGGTCCGCTGCCGTGAGCCCCTCGAGGCTGTCCCGGAAGGTCATCCCGTCCCGCGGCGGGACGTCGGTGTCGCACGGGACGACGAGCACCGGCAATCCGGCGGCCAACCCCGACGCAGACCCGTTCGGCGAGTCCTCGATCACCAGCGACTGCTCCGGCCGTACCCCGAGCAGCTCCATCGCCCGCCGGTACGGCTCGGGATGTGGCTTCACGTGGGCGACCTCGTCGCCGCAGACGATCGCTCCGAAGGTGGAGTGCCCCAGAGTGTCCAACGCCAGCTCGACCAGCGATCGGTGCGTCGCGGTGACCAATGCCATCGCGAGTCCTGCTTCCTTCACGGCGGCCAGCAGCTGCTGCGCGCCGGGACGCCACGGCAGCGGCTCGGCGAACAGCTCGGCGGTGTAGTCGGTGAGCAGTCGGGCGACCTCCTGCGGTGGCCGGGACGAACCGACATCGGTCTGCAGTATGTCGACCGACGACCACATGTCGTGACCGACCATCTCGTGCCGTGCTTCCTCGCCCAGGCTGCCGCCCAACTCCGCAGCGGTGCGGTCGAGGGCGATGGTCCACAGCTTCTCGGAGTCGGTCAGGGTGCCGTCCATGTCGAACAGAACGGCTCGCAGCTCGGACACACCACTCCTCGCGATCGGGTGACGACGGCGATGACCATCGACCGGGACGAGCCTAATGGCGGCGATGCTCGTGCTCGGCGCCGAGTAGCATGGTGGGACGTCCGGTTCCGGCAGGCCTGCCCTCGCGGACGTCCGGGAGTCGGTGACCGCCAGGTCCCCTCCGCGCAGCCCTCCAAGCCGTTAGCCGACGCACAGGGATCCCACCGTGAACCACCCCTCCCCCGAGACCGATGCTGCCCGCGCAGCAGTCCGTCCCGATGCCACCGACCAGCTCCGCGCCCTGTTCGCCGAGCGCATCCTGTTCCTCGACGGTGCCATGGGCACCATGATCCAACGGCATCGGCTGGGTGAGGCCGACTACCGAGGTAGCCGCTTCGCCGACTGGCCGTCCGACGTCAAGGGCAACAACGACCTGTTGAGCATCACCGCCCCGGAGATCATCGAGGGCATCCACCGCGAGTACCTGGTCGCCGGCGCCGACATCGTCGAGACGAACACCTTCAACGCCCAGGTGATCTCGATGGCCGACTACGGCATGCAGGAGCTCGCCTACGAGCTCAACTTCGCTTCGGCCCGCCTCGCCCGCAAGGCCTGCGACGAGGTGACGGCGCAGAACCCCGATCGCCCCCGGTTCGTGGCCGGCGCCATCGGTCCGACGAACCGGACCGCCTCCATCTCGCCGGACGTCAACGACCCCGGCACTCGCAACACCAGCTACGACGAACTTGTCGCCGCCTACCTGCAGCAGGCCAACGCATTGGTGGACGGTGGATCCGACCTGCTGATGATCGAGACCATCTTCGACACGTTGAACGCGAAGGCGGCGATCTTCGCGCTCGAGACGCTGTTCGAGGAACGCGGTCGCCGGTGGCCGGTGATCATTTCCGGCACCATTACCGACGCCTCCGGCCGCACGCTGTCCGGCCAGGTCACCGAGGCGTTCTGGGCCTCCGTGCGCCATGCGCGGCCGCTCGCGATCGGCCTGAACTGTGCGCTCGGTGCCGCCGACATGCGGCCGTACGTCGCCGAGCTGTCCAGGATCGCGGACACCTTCGTCTCCTGCTATCCCAACGCCGGCCTGCCGAATGCGTTCGGCGAGTACGACGAGACCCCCGAACAGATGGCCGCGGTGGTGTCCGAGTTCGCCGGCGCCGGCCTGGTCAACCTGCTCGGTGGTTGCTGCGGCACCACCCCCGAGCACATCGAGGCGATCGCCACCGCCTCCGCCGTGCACTCCCCCAGGACCGTTCCCGAGATCGAGCCGGCTCTACGGCTGTCGGGCCTCGAGCCGCTGACCGTCACCCCGGACTCGTTGTTCGTCAACGTCGGCGAGCGGACCAACATCACCGGCTCGGCCCGGTTCCGCAACCTGATCAAGGCGGGCGACTACACCACCGCGCTGGCCGTCGCCCGGCAGCAGGTCGAGGCGGGCGCCCAGATCATCGACGTCAACATGGACGAAGGGATGATCGACGGCCTCGAGGCGATGGACCGGTTCTGCAAGCTGATCGCCTCCGAACCCGACATCAGCCGGGTCCCGATGATGATCGACTCCTCGAAGTGGGAGGTGATCGAGGCCGGCCTGAAGTGCGTGCAGGGCAAGTCGATCGTCAACTCCATCTCGATGAAGGAGGGCATCGACAAGTTCGTCGCGCAGGCCAGGCTGTGTCGCAAGTACGGCGCAGCGATCGTCGTGATGGCCTTCGACGAGGACGGCCAGGCCGACACCCTGGAGCGGCGCAAGGTGATCTGCGAGCGGGCCTACCGGATCCTCGTCGACGAGGTCGGATTCCCGGCGGAGGACATCATCTTCGACCCCAACATCTTCGCCGTGGCAACGGGTATCGAGGAGCACGCCAACTACGGGGTCGACTTCATCGAGGGTGCCCGCTGGATCCGGCAGAACCTGCCCCATGCGCAGATCTCCGGTGGCGTCTCCAACGTCTCGTTCTCCTTCCGCGGCAACAACCCGGTCCGCGAGGCCATCCACGCCGTGTTCCTCTACCACGCGATCCGCGCCGGGATGACGATGGGCATCGTCAACGCCGGCGCCCTCGTCGTGCTCGACGACGTCGACCCCGACCTGCGGACCCGCATCGAGGACGTGATCCTCAACCGGCGGGCCGACTCCACCGAACGACTGCTGGAGATCGCGCAGAAGTTCAACGTGGCCGGGGCCCCGGTCGAGGAGGTGACCGCCGAGTGGCGGTCGTTCCCGGTGCGGGATCGCATCACGCACGCACTGGTCAAGGGCATCGACGAGTTCGTCACCGACGACACCGAGGAGCTCCGGCTCGAGCTGCTCAACTCCGGCGGCCGCCCGCTCGACGTCATCGAGGGTCCGCTGATGGACGGCATGGGAGTGGTCGGCGACCTGTTCGGTGCCGGGAAGATGTTCCTGCCGCAGGTGGTGAAGTCGGCCCGCGTCATGAAGAAGGCTGTCGCGCACCTGATCCCGTACATCGAGGAGGAGCAGAAGCTGCACGAGGCCGCCGGCGGTGCGAAGAAGGCCAAGGGCAAGATCGTGATGGCCACGGTCAAGGGCGATGTGCACGACATCGGCAAGAACATCGTCGGAGTCGTGTTGCAATGCAACAACTACGACGTGGTCGACCTCGGCGTCATGGTGCCTGCCCAGAAGATCCTGGATGCGGCGCGGGAGGAGAAGGCCGACATCATCGGCCTGTCCGGCCTGATCACCCCGTCGCTGGACGAGATGGTGCACTTCGCTTCCGAGATGGAGCGGCAGGGCTTCGACATCCCGCTGCTGCTCGGCGGTGCCACCACCTCCCGGGCCCACACCGCGGTGAAGGTCACGCCGAAGTACCACGGCCCAGTCGTGTGGGTGAAGGACGCATCGCGCTCGGTGCCCACCGCGTCCGCGCTGCTGTCCGACGAGCGCCGGCCGGCTCTGCTCGCCGCGGTGGAGGCCGACTACGAGTCCATCCGTCAGCGGCACGCCGCCAAGCGCAACGATCGTCCACTTGCGAGCATCGAGGCGGCCAGGGACAACCGCACCCCGATCGACTGGAGCTCGTTCCGACCGGTCCGTCCGCGGATGTTGTTGCAGCAGGCCAAGGATGTCTGTGAGGGGCCGACCTGCGACCACCCGATGGGTCACGTTTCCCAGTACACGAAAGTCTTCACCGATTACCCGCTCGAGGAGCTGCGCGAGTACATCGACTGGATGCCGTTCTTCAATGCCTGGGAGATGAAGGGTCGCTTCCCGGACATCCTGAACAACCCGGCCACCGGGGAGGCTGCCCGCCGGCTGTACGAGGATGCCCAGGAGATGCTCGACTCGATGATCGCCGAGAAGTGGATCAGGGCCAGCGGGGTGTTCGGACTGTTCCCGGCCAACGCCGTAGGCGACGACGTCGTCGTCTACACGGACGAGACGCGCAGCGAGGTCGCACACACTCTGTTCAATCTGCGCCAGCAGGGACAGCACCGCGAAGGGGTGCCCAACAAGTCGTTGGGCGACTTCGTTGCGCCGCAGGAGACCGGCCTGCGCGACTACGTCGGCGCCTTCGCGGTGACGGCGGGACTGGGATCGGCCGACAAGGTCAAGGAGTTCAAGGACGCCCTCGACGACTACAGCGCCATCCTGCTGGAATCCCTCGCCGACCGGCTGGCCGAGGCCTTCGCCGAGCGGCTCCACCAGCGGGTCCGCACGGAGTTCTGGGGCCACGCCTCCGACGAGCACCTGGGTCACGACGACCTGATCGCCGAGAAGTACGCCGGAATCAGGCCGGCCCCCGGCTACCCGGCGTGCCCCGAACACACCGAGAAGCAGACGATCTGGGACCTCCTCGACGTGCAGGAGAAGACCGGTATCGAGCTGACCGAGTCGATGGCGATGTGGCCGGGAGCGGCCGTCAGCGGTTGGTACTACGCCCATCCGCAGGCGCAGTACTTCGTGGTCGGCCGGATCGCGCGTGACCAGGTCGTCGACTACGCCGAACGCAAGGGTTGGACGCTGGCCGAGGCCGAACGCTGGCTGTCCCCCAACCTCGGCTACGAGCCCGAGGACTGAGTTGGTCCACTCCCCGACAGGTGTCCGGTTCGCGCAGAGCGGACTGCACCGTGCCGCCTTCCTGCCCACCCCTGCTGCCGCTCGGTCGTAGGCTGGACGGATGATCGACGACCTCGCAGCACAGCCGGGCCGCCCTTTGCGCTCGCCGGTGATGATCGCCGCGTTCGAGGGTTGGAACGACGCAGGCGACGCGGCCACCACCGCTGTGGAGCAGCTGGCACTCGCCTGGGACTCCGCACCGCTGGCCGAGATCGATCCTGAGGAGTACTACGACTTCCAGGTGTCCCGGCCCTACAGCAAGCTGGTGGACGGCGTCACCCGGCAGTTGGAATGGCCGACCACCCGGGTCTCGCAGGTCCGGCTGCCCGCGGAGTCCAGCGAGCACGACGTCCTGCTGGTGCGAGGTATCGAACCGAACTTCCGGTGGCGGGCGTACTGCACCGAGCTGGTGGGTCTGGCCGAGAAGTACCAGGTGTCGACGGTGATCTGTCTGGGTGCGTTGCTGGCCGACGTCCCGCACACCCGTCCGGTGCAGGTGACCGGCTCGGCGCCCGATCCGACGACCGCGGCCCGGTTCGGCCTGACCACATCGTCCTACGAAGGACCCACCGGGATCACCGGCGTCTTCGCCGACTTCTGCGTCCAGCGCGGGATCCCGGCATTCTCGTTCTGGGCCGCGGTGCCGCACTACGTCGCCCAGGGACCGCATCCCAAAGCAGCCGTGGCACTGCTCAACCGGGTCGAGGAGATCCTTGACATCGAGGTGCCGCTCGGCACCCTGCCGGACCAGGCCGAGGACTGGGAGGTCGAGGTGACCGACATCGCCGCCCAGGACGAGGACATCAGCGCCTACATCCAGACCCTCGAGGAGACCACCGAGGAGGAGGTCCCGCTCCGGCCGGCCAGCGGCGACGTGCTCGCCGCCGAGTTCGAGCGCTACCTGCGCCGCCGCGGCCCCCAGGAGGGCTGACCTCCCGGTGGCGGCCGCCGCGGCGCCCCGGGTCTCGCCCGGTGGGATCCGCGGGTTCGCAGGCTCACCCGGCGGATGCCCACCCATGCCCGAGCCAATCCCTGACCCGGGGCGCCGCCGCGTCCACTTACGCTGGTCATTCGGAGGGGAAATCTGGACTCACTTCGTTCGCTCGATCACCGCACTTTCAGATGGTCGAGCAAGCGACGGAGGAGCGCGTCGAGACCCCGTCGTGTCAGGACCGGTCGATGATCGGCGGGATCTCGACTCACTCCGTTCGCTCGATCGTCGAAGAACTCCGCCGGTCGAGCAAGCGAGGTACGAGCGTGTCGAGACCCCGTCAGGTCACGACGCGTCAGCGCAGCGGGATGCCGAGCAGGGCGTCGACGGCGGTGACCACTGCGTCGCTGTCATCGCCCGGGGACGCAGCCCAGTCGTCGAGAACTCGGAACGCGGTCGGGGTGTCCAGATCGTCGGCGAGGGCGGCGACGAGTGCGTCCACAGTGGGGCCGGCCGTGCCCTGACCCGTAGTGCGCGCCGCCTCCCGCCATCGGTGCAACCGCTCGGTGGCGGCCGCTGGCATCACGTCGGTCCACTCGCGGTCGGTGCGGTAGTGGAAACTCAGCAGCGCGATGCGGATCGCTGCCGGATCGACCCCTGAGGCGATCAACCGGGACACGAACACCAAGTTGCCCAACGATTTCGACATCTTCGTGCCCTGGTAGGCCAGCATGCCGGTGTGCGTGTAATGGCCGGCGAACCGGGCAGCTCCGGTCAGCGCTTCGGCATGCGCCGCTGAGCATTCGTGGTGCGGGAAAATCAGATCACTGCCACCGCCCTGCAGGTCGATGCGCTCCCCGAGCAGTTTCCCGGCGATCACCGCGCACTCGATGTGCCAGCCCGCCCGGCCCGCTCCGAGTGGAGATTCCCAACTCGGCTCTCCGGGCCGCGCGCACCGCCACAGCAACGGGTCCAACGGGTCTCGTTTGCCCGGTCGGTCCGGATCCCCACCCCGCTCGGCCGAATAGGTGAGCATCGTCCCGCGGTCGTAGCGCGACTCGTATCCGAACCGGCCCGTGGTCGAGATGTCGAAGTAGACGTCGGGGTACTCGTCGTCCGGGACCCGGTACGCCGCACCGGATTCCAGCAGCCGGGCGACGCCTGCGGAGACGGCATCCATCTCCTCGACGACACCGACGTAGCGCTCGGGCGGGATCACCCGCAGGTGCGTCATGTCGCTGCGGAACAGGTCGGTCTGCTCCCGGGCGAGGTCACGCCAGTCGACCCCGTCGCGCTCGGCGCGTTCCAGCAGCGGATCGTCGACGTCGGTGACGTTCTGCACGTAGGTCACGGTGCGTCCGCTCGCCCGCCAGTACCGGTTCACCAGGTCGAAGGTGACGTAGGTGGCGGCGTGCCCGATGTGGGTGGCGTCATAGGGGGTGATCCCGCAGACGTACATCGACGCCGGCTCTTCCGGTCCGGGTGGGCTCACCGGTGTGACCGTGTCCGACGCGGAATCGTGGAGCCGGAGTTGCGGAAGGGGCTGGGTCACCGCGGAAAGCGCTGGGACCTCGACTGTTGGCCAGGAATGCACGTCTTCAGCCTAGCCGTCAGCGTGGTTGTGCCTGACCGGGAAGGGTGTGACGGTTCGCTCGCAGCACCGTGCGCTGCCACGGCCGCAACGCCGTTCCGCGCACCCCGTCCGGGGGTGAGGAGCTCGGGAACATCAGGTTCGACCGGTCCCCGTGGTGCGGCAGGTTCAGCGCGTGCCCGATCTCGTGCGCGAGCACCGTCTCGTCGTAGGCGCGGTCGTCGGTGGGGTCGAACAGGGACCGCTGGCACACGACCCAGTCGGCGGTCATCCCCAGCGAGCAACCTGTTGTGCGCCCGGCGATGTCGCGGACCACGACCACGGTCACCGGCGCGCCGACTGCTCCCGGCGTGGGCAACCGGTCCCGGAAGAACGCGGTGTGACCGAGCATGTCATCGAGCAGCAGGCGCTGGTTCGCGCCCGGGTCCAGCGCACGATCGGGGGCCAGTTCGGTCACCACCTCGATATCGGTGACGCGGACCCTGATCCCTGCGCCGGTGCGGAAGATCTCGTCGGCTGCACGCAGGGCCGATGCCACGTCGTCCGCGCTGCACAGCGGTCCGTTCCCGTCGGACAGCAGGAGCACTCCCACCCGCAGGACGGACTCCGCCCGCTCCCGGCCCAGGACCACGTCCCCGACCGACTCCCCCAGCGCCCCGCTCGCTGCCACCAGATCGGTCACGGCGGCTCTCGACGTGGCGGCGAGGTTGCGCACGGCGCCGCCCGCGAGCCGGGTCAGGTTCACAGTGGCGGCCACGGGATCGGTGTCCGATCGGTCGGAGGTTCCGGGAAGCGCGCGTCCCTGCGCAGCGCCTCGACCCGACGTCGCAGGGCAGCGACCTCCGCCCTGGTCAGCCGGTCGTCGGGGCCGCCCTCCGCGGGTGGCTCGCGCAGCCAGGTGGACAGCCGCTCGAGGCCGCTCACCACGTCGTCGGGCATGTACCGACCGGCCCAGCCCCACAGGATGGTGCGCAGTTTGTCCTCGGTGTGGAACGTCAGTCCGTGGTCGATGCCGTAGATCCGGCTCCCCGCGGCGACCAGGTGCGGCGCCTTGCGATCGGCGTTGTTGACCACCGCGTCGAAGCCGGCCAGCAGCGCCAGTCGCGGATCGTCGCGGTGGCACACCGCCAGCACGCCACCGCCCGGTTCCCTCGCCCGGAACACCGGCAGCCATCCCTCGGTGATCTCGGCGACCGGCAGGATGGCCACCAGCTCGTCAGGGACTGACAGGTCGGAGCTGCGCTCGCCCGACCCGTCCACCGGCTCCCGGAGCAGGTCGTCGGAATCGTCCCCGTGCTCGACCTCGTCATCGACCTCGTCATCGTCATCGTCATCGTCATCGGGCGACGGTCCGACCCACAGCTGGACCATGCCGACACCGAGCGAACCGGGGCGCAGGACGGTCGGGGGCACGCAGAACCATCCGGCCGCGACGGCGATGTCGTGCGCCAGCACCTCGCGTTCGGCGAGCGTGCCGTCGGGGAAGTCCCAGAGCGGCTGCTCGCCCCGCACCGGCTTGTAGACACACGGCAGGCTGACTCCGTCGCCACTGACCGAGCCGAACAGCGTCAGGTTGGAGGCGTCCTGCACCCGGCCGACCACGTCCAGTTCACCGTTCTGCAGCAGCCGCATGATCTCCGGATGGTCCGCCGGTGCGATACCGGTGGCGCCCACGGCGGGCTCCGACGAGCGAGTCACGAGCCGAGGGACCCGCGGTGGTAGCCGTTCAGGCGCGGACAGATGTGACCCTCCGGATCGAGCGGGTTGTTGCACAGCGGGCACGGCGGGCGGCCGGCAGCGACCAGTACCCCGGCATGATCCGCGAACGATCGGGCCTCGGCGAGCGTCAGGAACACCCGCAGCGCGTCCGGACCCTCTTCGGAGTCCTCCAGCACGACGTCCTCGCCGACCTCCTCCTCGGTGACCGCAAGCAGTTCGACGATCACCTGGGCGCCCTCGCCGTCCCAGGCCAGCCCCATCGTGCCGACCCGGAACTCGCTGTCGACGGGGGTGGACAGCATGCGGTCGGGCCCGCCGGTGGCGGAAGGATCGGCTTCGGCACCGAACCGCTTGGCGACCTCGACGATCAACGTGCCGAGACGATCGGCCAGCACTGCGACCTGCTGCTTCTCGCAGGCGACGGAGACCACGCGACGACCTTCGACGGCCTGGAGGTAGAACTCGCGTTCGCCGGGTGCGCCGATGGTCCCCGCAACGAACTTCTCGGGCGAACGGAAGATGTGGATCTGACGTGTCATGGCACCTCCAGACTAGTCGCGGCCGGTGGCGGCGACCGAAGCGGCCGGTCCGCCCCGGTCCGCACGGATGCAGGACGTACCGCCGTGGTCGGGGCATCGGTGCCCGGGTCGCCGCCGGGTACGGCGTCCGAGGTGCTGTCCGCCGCAGCGGAGCTGTTCGGCCGCTGCGCAGCGGCCGGCGGGACCGCACCGAGGCCGCGGAGTGTCCCGGTGTCGCCCAGACGATCGACGAACGTGCGGTGATCGGTGTAGCGGACGACAGAGATCGAGGCCGGGGCCACCGAGATCCGCTGGAACAGATCGAGGTGGCTGCCCAACGCATCGGCCAGGATCGCCTTGATCACGTCACCATGGCTGCACAGCACGATCACGCCGTCGGGATCATCGTCGGCGACGGTGTCTGCGGCGTCGCCCTCGGTGTCCCGGTCCGGACCCTTGCGGTGGGTCGCCAGCTGTGCGCGGACACTGGCAACGGCTCGTGCGGCCATCGCCGCGAGTGCCTCACCGTCCGGGAACACGGCTGCGGAAGGGTGCTGCTGGACGGTCTTCCACAACGGTTCGCCGCCCAGCTCTGCCAGTGGACGTCCGGTCCACGTGCCGTAGTCGACCTCGATCAGACCGTCGTCGAGCACCACCGGAAGGTCGTGCGCCTGTGCCAGCGGGGTGATCGTCTCGCGGCACCGCTGCATCGGCGAGCTGACGACCGCCGCGATCCGCACCCCGTCGAAGCGGTCGACGAGGGCTGCTGCCTGCGAAGCCCCGGCGTCGTCGAGTCCGACGCCTTCCGATCTTCCGGCGAGCACGCCGGCCACGTTCGCCGTCGATCGTCCGTGCCGTACCAGCACGACGGTTGTGTTCATCGATGTCCTCACTCACGCGGCGTCGCGCGAGCGCGCGCCGATCTCACGACACGGTACCCAGCAGGGTGTCGGGCTGGGCCGAGCGCCGGTGCTCGCGTCGTAGGTTGGAGCCCATGCGCACCCGCAGGCTCGGCAGCACCGGATTGGACGTCTCGCGTCTCGCGCTCGGCACGATGAGCTGGGGCCGCGACACCGATGCGGACGCGGCGGCCGGGCAGCTCGAGGCGTTCGTGGGCGCCGGCGGCACCCTGATCGACACCAGCAACATCTACGGCGACGGTGACGCCGAATCCATCATCGGCACCCTCATCCCCGACGTGATCGGGCGCGACCAGGTGGTGCTGTCCACGACCACCGTAGGAGTCGGATCGGGCCGCGGTGCGCTGCAACGATCCCTGGATGCGTCGTTGCGGCGGCTGGCCACCGATCGCGTGGATCTGTGGCAGATCCACGGATTCGACGACAGCGTCCCGGTGCAGGAGACCGTCGGGGCGTTGGAGTGGGCGCTGGACTCCGGTCGGGCTGCGTACGTGGGTCTGTCGGGCCAGTCCGCCTGGCAGGTGGCTGGGACGGCCGCCACCCTCGCCGCCAGGGGACGGGCTCTCGCTTCTGCGCAGCACGAGTTCTCACTGGTGGAACGCTCGGCGGAGAGTGAGCTGGTTCCGGCCGCGCGTCGTCACGGACTCGGGGTGCTCGGCTGGGCGCCGCTCGGGCGCGGTGTGCTCACCGGTAAGTACCGCCACGGCACGCCCGCCGATTCGCGGGGCGCTTCGCCGCACTATGCCCGCTATGTCGGACGGCACCGCACCGACCTCGCCGGCCGGATCGTCGAGGCCGTCGCGACCGCCGCCGACGGACTCGGCACCTCGCCACTGGCAGTCGCGCTCGCCTGGGCACGCGATGCGCCCGGGATCACGTCCGCCGTTGTGGGCGCCAAGGATCCGGCGCAGTTGCTCGGCGTGTTGGGCGCCGAAGAGCTGGAACTCCCCGACGAGATCCGGGTTGCCCTCGAGGATGTCTCCGATCCACGTGCCGACGACGACTTCGTCGACGTGAGCGCGCCGCTCGACGACTCCCCCGATCTCGACGGCCCGTCCGGCCCACCCGTCTCCTGAGCGTGGTGATCCGATGACTTCCGGTGATCCCGGTGTGCCCGACGCCTTCTCCGAGTTCTGTGCTGCCGGTCTGTGGCCGGGAGTCGGACCTGCGGTGCTGACGACGCTGCGGCAGGCCGGCATCACCTCCGCCGGGAAGGTGAGCGTCGCCGGGCTCGCCGGGCTGCCCAAGTTCACCGCCAAACGGGCAGATCGGGTGTACACCTCCTGGGTCGGGGTCGGGCACCTGTGGGAGCTGGCCCAGATCCTGATCCCGCTGGATCTGCCGGCCCGCTGGGCGGGCCGCCTGGTCGACCAGTTGGGCGACGGAGCGCTGGCCGCGCTGCAGCTCAATCCGTGGCGGCTGCTGGTGATCCCGGAAGCCACTGTGCCGCAAGCGGATCGGCTCGCCCGACAGTTGGATCCAACCGTGCGCCGCGACGATCCGCGGCGCAGCGCTGCACTGATCGACTGGGCGCTGGCGCGCTTCGCCCGGGACGGGCACACCTGCGCCCCGCTGTTGGTCGTCGAGGACGCGCTGCGCGCCTACGGACTCGACCTGGCCGCCGGTGTCGACTCCGCGATCAGCTCCGGAGCGGTGGCCGCCGTTGCCGCGCCGGCCGGGGACGACGAGCGATGGATCGCCCGGAAGTCGTTGTGGGAAGCCGAGTACGCCATCGCCGAGGGTGTCCAGCGGATGCTGCTCGGAGTGCGGACGTTGGCCGGCGCGCGCGCCGTGAAGGCCGTCACCGGAGAACTGGACGACGTGCAGGCCGGTGCGGTCGGATTCGCGGCCGCCAACGCGATCAGCGTGCTCACCGGTGGTCCCGGTACCGGCAAGAGTCGCACCGTCGCGGCGATCGTCGCGCTCTGCGCTCGAGCAGAGAAGGAACTCGCGTTGGCGGCGCCCACCGGGCGAGCCGCGAAGCGACTCGAGGAGCTGGCCGGCCATCCGGCGACCACCATCCACCGGCTGCTCGGTGCTCGACCCGGGATCGCGGATTTCACCTTCGGCGCCGACAACCGGCTGGAAGTCGATCTGGTGGTGATCGACGAAGCCTCCATGCTGGACGTCGAGCTCGCGGCCGCGCTGTTCGCAGCCCTCCCGGAACACTGCCACCTGGTGATCGTCGGCGACCCGGCGCAGCTGCCCTCGATCGGCCCCGGACGGGTGCTGGGCGATCTGATCGACGCGGGCAGCATCCCGGTGACGTCGTTGGTCAAGCTGTACCGGCAGGCCGAGGGTGGGGCGATCGCCCGGTTGGCCGCTGCCGTCCGGGCCGGTGAACTTCCCGCCGTCGACGACCCGGAGCACGAGGTGGTGGTGATCCCGGCGGCAGCGTCGGCCGAGGCTGCGCACCGGGTCGTGCAGTTGGTCACCGACTCGATCCCCCGGGTCTTCGGCGTCCAGGGGGCAGAGCTCCAGGTGGTGACGCCGGTGCACGGCGGCCCGGCGGGTACCCAGGCACTGAACCGCGAACTGAAGAAGAAACTCAATCCCGGATCGGGAACCGTGCGTGGGTTCGATGTCGGCGACCGGGTGGTCGCCACTGCCAACCACCTCGACGCCTCTCCCACCGGTTACGCCAACGGTGAGGTCGGCACCGTGGTCTCGACCGGAGAGAAGAGTCTGCGGGTGGCCTTCAGCACGGGTGAAGCAGACATCAGCGGCAAGTCTCTCGGAGACCTGTTGCACGGCTGGGCCATCACCGTGCACCGGGCGCAGGGTTCGGAGTGGGATGCCGTTGTTGCCGTGCTGCCACCGGAGGCCGGGATCATGCTCTCCCGACCGCTCGTCTACACCGCCCTCACCCGAGCCCGTCGGCATCTGTCGGTTGTCCATGCGGCCGGCGCCGCAGTGGCTCGCGGAGTCAAGCAGGTCGGCGAACGACCCCGACGGACCCAGCTCGGGGTACTGCTGGCCGGCGTGCTGGCGCCGCCGCGGCCGGACTGAGGGCACACTGGTCGGGCAGTGGTGGATGCGGAACCAGGAGCGAAGGGTGGTAGCTGGGTGAGCGGGACTCGGAACGGTACCGATCTTCCCCAGGACGACTACGAGTACGCCCCGCTGCGGCTGGACCCCGCCATGTCCCGATCGGCGGCCACCACCATGCTCACGATCCAGGCGGAGTATTCGGGCTGGGAGCTCGCACGGGTGCTCCGATTCTCCGACGGCAGCCGTCGGGTGTGGTTGCGCCGCAGGCGACCTCGAGGGTTGGTTCCCGGTCTGACCGCCTGAGCGCGACCGTCGCCAGGGCGGCGCGCGGACCGAGACCCGCGTCCTGACCTGACGGGATCTCGACTCACTCCGTTCGCTCGATCAGCGTCAGTTCGGTGGTCGAGCGAGGATCGAGTCGACGAGCGTCAGTTCGGTGGTCGAGCGAGGATCGAGTCGAGCGTCAGTTCGGTGGTCGAGCGAGGAACGAGTCGACGAGCGTCAACTCCGGTGGTCGAGCGACGAGCGTCAACTCCGGTGGTCGAGCGAGGAACGAGTCGAGACCCCACCCGGCTCAGCAGGTGGTGAGGAACCGTTGCAGCACCCGGACTCCGAACTGCAGCGCGTCCACCGGAACCCGCTCGTCCACGCCGTGGAACAAGGACGAGAAGTCGAGATCAGCAGGCAGCTGCAGCGGCGAGAAACCGAACCCGGCGATCCCCAGTCGGGAGAACGCCTTGTTGTCCGTACCGCCGGAGAGCATGTACGGAATCGGATGCCCGTGCTCGTCCTCGGCGCGCACAGCATCCTTCATGGCGTCGACCAATGGTCCCTCGAACGGGTACTCCAGCGGCGGTGAGAGGAACCAGTCGACCTTCACCCCGTCGCCGACCAGCCGCTCCACCTCGGCGGTGAAGCTCTCCACCTGCCCGGGCAGGATCCGGCAATCCACCGTAGCCTGAGCGGACGACGGGATCACGTTCGCCTTGTAGCCGGCGGTCAGCATCGTCGGGTTGGCGGTGTTGCGCAGGGTCGCGTTCACGATCCGCGACACCGGCCCGAGCTTGGAGATGGCGCCTTCGAGGTCGTCCTCGGGGAATTCGAGCCCCGTCAGCTCGGTGATGGCGCTCAGGAACGCGTCGACGGTGGCGGTTCGCACGATCGGGAACTCGTGACGGCCCAGGGTGGCAACGGCCTCGGCGATGCTGGTGACCGCGTTGTCCTCGGCGATCATCGATCCGTGCCCGGCCCGGCCGGTCGCCGTCAACGTCGCCCAGGCGACGCCTTTCTCGGCAGCCGCGACCAGGTAGGCGCGCCGGGTGTCGTCGATGTTGATCGAGAACCCGCCGACCTCGCTGATCGCCTCGGTGGCACCGGTGAACCATTCCGGCTTGTTGTCCACCAGCCATTCCGCCCCGAACACTCCGCCGGCCTCCTCGTCGGAGACGAAGCAGAAGATGAGATCCCGCGGCGGAATCACGTTGCGCCGCTTGAAGTCGCGGGCCACCGCCAGGGTCATCGCGACCATGTCCTTCATGTCGACGGCGCCGCGGCCCCAGACGTACCCGTCCTGTACGGCTCCGGAGAACGGGTCGACGGTCCACTCGGTCGCGTTCGCCGGAACGACATCGACGTGACCGTGGATCAGCAACGCACCCCGGTCCGGGTCGGCACCGGCCAGCCGGGCGACCACATTGCCCCGTCCTGCAACGGCTTCGATGTAGTCGGTCTCGTACCCGACCTCTTCGAGCTTGCCCTGCAGGTACTTCGCGGCAATCGCCTCACCGTCCCCGATCGTGGCCGGGTCGCCGGTGTTCACCGACGGGATGCGGATGAGTTCGCTGCAGAACTCGACGACTTCTTGTTCCGGGATGGAGGTCATGACTCCGGTCTATCACGCGGGTCCGTCCTCGCCGTCACCCCGGGGTGGCGGCGAGGACGAGCCCACGCGGGAGCGCGGACTCAGGAGACCGGGGCGCCGATCGGAGTGCGGCGCCACTCCGATGTCGAGGTCACGCCGGCCAACCGGAACAGCTCGGTGACGGGGCAGCGACGTTCCGTCTCGGACTGCAGCGTCGCGAACTGCGCGGCGTCGGCGTCGGTCGAGATGGTGGCGACCACTTTGAGGTTCTGGAAAGTCGTCTCGCTCTCCCGATACGTTCCGGTGGTCATGGTCGTCGGGTTGAAGTCGGCCGTGACGTCGAACTTCACGCTCTCCACCGTGATGCCCAGCTCGCGGGCGACGATCGTGGAGGTCACCTGGTTGCACGAGGACAGTGACGCCAGCGTGTAGGCGAGCGGGCTCGGGTGCTTGTCCTCGCCGCCGAACGCCGGGTAGGCGTCGGTCTGGATGACGTAGGAGGCACCGGACACGGAGACGGTCTGGGCGACGCCGGTGCCCTGACCGGAGACGGCGAAGGGGACGAGTGGCATTGGTTTTCCTCTGGTTCGGTGGGCACGGCTGATGCGAAGTGGGATCAGCCGGTACCGGCTGGAGCCGTGATGGGCGGACAGGAAGTTCGGACGAAGCGGCCGGAGGTGGCGGATCGGGGACCGCAGGGCCAGCGCTGACTGCGGTCGGTGTGCTGCGGTGCGTCAGCGGGAGCTGGGACAGGCCGCTGTGCCGACCCGCTGCAGGTCGACGTGCAGTCGCCGCACCAGAGGGATCATCGCGCTCATGGCTCCATACAACCAGAAGCACGCATCCGATGGGCACTCGCGTCCGAGATGGCCGATCCCTGTCCCCCGAGGCCTGCTGTGGCAATCGCGGTCAGCAGGGCGCTCAGCGGCTCCGGCAGACGTTCCGGCGGTAGCGCCGCGATCAACAGCGGTGCGTACCGGATCTTGCGGGTAGCACCGCTGCCCAGCCACCGCCGGAGCTGGTCGGCGACCGGCCGGTCGCGCTGGGCCGGCTGCTGCTGCATCGAGTGCCAGGCGCGCCGCTCGCCGGTCGCTTCGATGACGTCGATGACGCCTCGCGTGCCGATCGCGCGGATCAGCTCGTCCTCGAGATCTCGGCGACACATCTGGAAACCGTGGTGCGCCAACAGGATCGGATCACCAGCACGCAGTCGGTGGGTATTCTCTGCAGATCCGTCGCAATTCTCGGCCAGGGCGCGGCCGACGACCGAGGATTCGGCACTGTCGCACAGACCGAGGATTTGTCGCCGATCACCCGCCGGGCCATGCCTGCGGAGGTGGTGACGGATGTAGGTCACGCCGTCCATCGACAGGACAACGGCGTCGAGCGTACGAAGGTCGACCCGGCAGAGCGATGCGGCCGCTTCAACAGCTGCTCGATCGCTCTCGCCCTCGACCAGGACGACCAGGCCGGCGTCGACGGACGGGACGGCGATACCGGCACGAGTGCGCGTCACCACTTCCCTTCCCACTTCAATCTACAGCGCACCCAGGGTCTTGCGGCAAGACCTCGTACCTCCTGCAGAATCGTCCGCCGAGAGCCGGACCAGCACCCAGGAGACACCCCGATGACCCGTTCCACCAGCGCTTTTGCGCTGCCCGAGCACCTGCAGCACAAGCAGACAGAACTTCTGACCGACCGGGACGAGCAGCAGTTCGCGCTGGTGCGCACCACGATCGCGACGTCGATCACCGGGACGACGGACCAGCTCGCGCTGCAGCGCAGGATGTTCGGCCGCAGTGGCGCGGAGGCCGTCGAGCGTGATTCCCAGATCCATCGTCTGACCACCCGGCTCAGGTCGTTGCATCGCTATGGCATCGACCTGTGCCTGGGTCGGATGGTTCGCACCAACGATCCGGAACCGGTTTACCTCGGTCGGCTCGGGCTGTGGGGACCGTCCGGAGATCCGCTGCTCATCGACTGGCGGTCCCCCGAGGCAGAGCCGTTCTTCGCGGCCACCCATGCAGATCCGCGGGGCCTGTCGGCCCGCCGGCGCTATCGCTGGTCGAACGGGCAGGTTGTCGATTTCTGGGACGAGGTCTTCACCCAGGAAGGTCTCCTGGAAGGGATGGCGTTGGACGACCAGTCGGCCTTCATCGCAGGTCTGGGTGGAGCTCGGTCGGGTCGTATGCGGGATGTGGTTGGCACCATCCAGGCAGATCAGGACGCGATCATCCGCGCGAGCTCCGAGGGAGCACTGGTCGTCGACGGTGGCCCCGGCACCGGCAAGACGGTGGTTGCGCTGCACCGGACCGCACAGCTGCTGTACTCCGATCCCCGGCTGGGTCATCGTCGCGGTGGCGTGCTGTTCATCGGGCCGCATCGCCCCTACCTCGCCTATGTCTCCGACGTGCTGCCCAGTCTGGGCGAGGAGGGCGTGGTCACCTGTCTGCTACGGGATCTGGTGCCGGAGGGTCTGGACGCGGTGCAGGAGCCGGATGCTGCCGTGGCCGCACTGAAGGCATCGACGGAGCTCGTCGGCGCGATCGATGCAGCGGTGCGTTTCCACGAGGATCCGCCGACCGGTCGGCTGACTGTCTCGACCCCGTGGGCGGACGTGACGGTACGGGTTCGCGACTGGGCCGAGGCGTTCGCCACCCCGGACGCCGGCACTCCGCACAACGAGGCTCGGATGGTGATCCTCGACGCTCTGGTGCAGACCCTGACCGATCGTGCAGATGTCGCCGACGGTGCGGAGCAGCTTGCCGATGCGTTGCGGCGCAACAAGGACCTGAACGGCGTGCTCAACAGGGCCTGGCCCGTGATCGGTGCCGACGACGTCGTCGGTGACCTGTGGTCGGTGCCGGCCTACCTCCGCCTCGCCGCACCCTGGCTGACACCCCAGGAGGTGCACCTGCTGCAGCGCGCGGAACCGCGGGCATGGACCGAGGCAGATCTGCCGCTGCTGGACGCCGCCCGTCAGCGGTTGGGTGATCCCGGTGCGGAGCGGGCTGCGGCGCGGGAGCGTGCGGCCGTCGAGGGCCGACGACGGGAGATGGTCGCCGTCGTCGACGACCTGATCGCGAACGACGATTCCGAGCTGAAGCTCATGTCCTCGCTGCGGCAGAGCGATCTGCAGGACCTGCTGGCCGCAGGTGGCGTGGACGACGCGCTGCCGGATCCGGACCGGTTGGCCGGCACCTTCGCGCACATCGTCGTAGACGAGGCCCAGGAGCTCACCGACGCCCAGTGGCAGATGGTCCTCTCCCGGTGTCCGTCCCGAAGTGTGACGATCGTCGGCGATCGCGCCCAGTCCGCCGCCGGGTTCCCGGAGTCGTGGTCGGAGCGACTGCAGCGCGTGGGGTTCGACCGCGTCCGACTCGCCGCGTTGTCGATCAACTACCGCACGCCGCAGGAGGTGATGGACGAGGCGGAACCGGTGATCCGCGCGGTGCTCCCGGACGCCAACGTCCCGACATCGATCCGCAGCACCGGTGTCCCGGTGCACCACGGTCACCGCTCGGAGTTGTTGGAGGTCCTGGCCCACTGGGAAGCCACCGATCGGGACGGGATCGCCTGCGTGATCGGCGATCCCTCGCATCCGCGGACTCGGCGGGTGCAGTCGCTGACCCCAGAAACCGCCAAGGGACTCGAGTTCGATCTGGTCGTGCTGATCAACCCTGAGCGTTTCGGCGACGGCGTCGCCGGCGGTGTCAACCGCTACGTGGCCATGACGCGGGCGACGCAGCGGTTGGTGGTCCTGATCGGCTGACGGGGTGTCTTTCCTGCGGGAGGTTCGCCCGATCGAGGCCGAGCAGTGGGAATCGGAGTTCACCCGGCACGCCGGCGTCCAGTGCACGGTTCAGCGCGTGGGCTCAGTGCCCCATGACCCGCGGGCCGTTCGCGAATCGCCGATCCACGACGTCCGTCCGCGCTGGCGTCACACCACGGAAGTGCGGCACTCGGTGCCCGCAGCAACGAGCAGGGGGATGCAATGACTGGACCGGGTCGTCCGCAGGAGTACTGGTCTGCGCAGGGTCCGCTCCCGACCCCGCCGCGGCGTCGATCCGGGACGGTGCTGGCAATCGTGATCGGCTTGGTCGTCGTGCTCGCGGTCGGGGTGACGGTGTATGTCGTCAAGTCAGGGACCAGCTCGCCTGCCGCACAGGTCAAGCCGACCACCGCGTCCAAGACCACCCGTCCCCGAGCAGCGACCCCGAAGCCTTCCACCACCCGTCCCCGGGCGACGACCCCCCGGACGACCGCCCGGACGGTGAAGCCTACTCCTCGGGAGAATCCGGCTGACCTGTTGCAACGCAACAGTCTGTACAAGATCCCGGCACTCGCTGATGCCGGGTGCGCGGCGGGTGCGCAGGCGTCCTTCGACAGCGTCGCAGGCGTGCGCGCCTTCTACAGTTCCGTGATGCCGTGTCTTGACGCGGCCTGGTCACAGGTGCGTTCCTCGAAGCTGCCGTTCCGGGCTCCCCGCCTGATCGTCCACAGCGGCGAGCCGATCTCCAGCTGTGGTGCGTTGGCGTATTCGTTCTACTGCCCGAGCGAGCAGACCATCTACATGTACGCCCCGGAGATGATCACCCCCTGGCAGCAGTTCCCACAGACGAGGGGCGCCGGAACACCCAGCTGGCTGCGCTGCACACGATCGCCCACGAGTACGGCCACCACATCCAGCACCTGACGGGCATCTTCGGCGCGCTCGGCTCCGACTGGCCGGGTACCGAGTCGGAGCGTGAACTCGAACTGCAGGCGACCTGCTTCGGGAACGCATTCCTGGCTTCGCAGAGTTCCGCCTACCCGATCTCCTCGGGGGCCTTCGCCGACGAACAGTACTGGCGCTTCATCACCCGGCTCCCCAACCACGGGAGCATCGGTAATCAGAAGCTCTGGTCGGATCGTGGGTACGAGCACCGCAAACCCAGTGCGTGCAACACCTTCGGAGCACCCCGATCCGAAGTCAGCTGACTGCCACCGCTGCCCGCTTCTGACACCCGAGCCGGCACGCCGTTGACCATCGGATCGTCCTGGCTGCCAGGGCCGCTGGAGTGGGTACGCCGACCGCCGCCGCGGCCCGGGAGCACCAGCTCTCCACCGCGAACCCACTCGCCCGCGGCGGATCTCGATGGAACCGCACCATCACCTTGCCGCTGGAGATGCTGACCCGCGCCACCTGGTTGACGGAGCCGGCATTGTCGATGAACCGGACTCCGCGCACCGACCATCCGCACACGTCGGCGACGGAATGCACGAACTCGCTGTCGTCTATGGCCGACAGCTCAGCCGGCCCGGCTGCTGCAGTCGACGCACTGCCGGGTGGCGGGGAGAACTTCGAGTCGTCCCTCCGGGATGCTTGCGCCGCAGTCGATGCAGATCCCGTACGAACCGTGCGCGAGATCGGACAGTGCACATTCGATCTCGGCCAGGCGCGTGATGGTCGCTCGACGGTTTCCTTCCAGCCGGGACCACTCACCCGACAGCGGCGCACCGTCGGGGTCGTGCTCGTCGTCGTCCTGACCGCCGGAGCGGATGGCGCGCACCCGGTCCAGAGCGGCATCGGTGGCGGTGAGCTCACCGAGGAGTACCACCCGATGATGGAGCAGAGCGTCCCTGCTCCCGTCGCCCTGGTCCATCCCACGATGATGCCCCATGGCCGGACCCGGAATCGGCTGGTCGTTCGCGCGGTTCGAACGGGGCCGCTCGTCGCGAGTCGCGCAGCTGACCTGGCGGGGGTAGTACGAGCGCACCACCCGGGCATTGTCGCTACCGTCGCGAGCATGGGGTTGCACCAGGAGATGTTCGAGTTCCCACCCGCTGTGCGCATGGCGCCGGCGGCGGATTCCGCTACAGTCAGGCCACTTCGAACATCCTGCCTTCGGTCGTGCAGCCGGTGAGTGACCTGACGGTCCCCCGGCGGCTTCCCCCGTCCCGGAGACATCCAGATGACCTCGAACCAATCCAACCTCGGTACCCGTTTCCACCGCGTCCTGGCAGCCCACGCCACGTCCCAGCTCGGCGTCGGTCTGCACCTGGCCGCGTTCCCACTGCTCGTCAGCACCCTCACCTCCGATCCCCGCATCGTCGCAGCGCTCGCGTTGACGGCGAGCATTCCCGGACTGATCCTGGCGCTGCCGATCGGTGTCTGGGTCGACCGGACACATCGCGGCCGACTGATGGTCGGCAGCGACCTGTTCTGTGCCCTGGTACTGATCACCCTGACGACATTCGTTGCGCTGGGCGACATCAGACTCTGGATGTTGTTCGTCGGAGCAGCAGCCGTCGGCATCGCCGAGTTGGTCTTCGGAACCAGCACCTTCGCCCTGCTGCCCGCTCTGGTTCCGCAGGCAGAGTTGATGCGCGCCAACAGCTACCTGTCGGTCGCCGGCCAGACCGGGAGCGGTGTCGTCGGACCGGCGCTCGGCGGCCTCGCCTACGCAGCCGGACCGTTCCTGCCGTTCGCCGTCAACAGTGCCACCTATCTCATCTCGTCGACCACGATCGGCTCCTTCGTCCGTCATTCCGACACCCGGGTACCCGTCGATGACCGTCCAGCGAGGCGAGCCACCCGACGCGGAGAGCTCACAGCGGGCATCAGGCACCTGGGCGGTGATCGGCCCGCTCGGACGCTGCTGATCCTGTCCGCCTCGTCCGGGTTGTTCGGCTGGATGCCCGAGGCCACCCTCGTGTTGTTCGCGCGCGAGCAACTCCGGCTGAGCCCCACAGCCTTCGGCCTGCTGCTCGGCGTCACCACTCTGGGAGCGGTGCTCGGTGGCCTCGCTGCAGGTCGTCTCGCCCGCCGGGTCGGGTTGTTCCGGCTCCTCGTGGGCACCTACGCGACCTATGGTCTGCTGCTGATCCCGGTCGGGCTGACGAACAACGGCTGGATCGTCGCCGGCATCTTCTTCCTCCAGGGACTGCCGCTGATCGCCTGTGCTGCCACGATCCGATCACTCCAGCAAACCCTCGTTCCTGCAGCACTTCTCGGCAGGATCGGGGCGGTCAACCGGATCGTCAGCAGTGCGGTCGTGCCGCTCAGCCTCGCAGCCGGGGGCGTGCTGGCCGCCTTGATCGGCTACTCGGCCGTGTGGATCGTCGCGGGCCTGGGATTTCTCCTCACACTGCTGTTCAATCTCCCGGCGCTGCGCTCGCTGGAGTCGGCCGTCGAGCATGCACGGCTGCCGACATGACACCGGCAGGGCGGGCACCCGGCGCCCCGCGGGAAGGTTGACGGTGGAACGACGCGGGGCCGGGCCTGACAAGACCGGCAGGGATTCAATGACCGGACAGGCGCTGCACCACCGCGTCCAGCGGACCGGGTTCACCGACCAGGAACGACGAGATCCCCAGTTCGGCGCGCAGGCGCTCGAACTTCTCGACGAGTCGGTCCACCGATCCGACGAACACGTGCGGTGAATCCTCCAGCTCCCGTTCGGTCAACCGCACGCCCGTCTGGGCGGCAATCCGATCGGCGGTCGCCGCGAGCTCCCGATGCAGTGAGTCGGTGATCAGTGGTGAGCTCGCCGAGGGGTAGGCGTTGAATTCGAGGTGGTCGAACCGATCGCCGGCGGCGGCGCGGACCCAGCCGATCTTCTCGACGGTCGCGTCCCAGGTCAACGATGACGCCTCGAGCTTTCCGCCGCGGATCCGCGGCGCCAGTCCGACGGTGTCCGCCTCTGCTGCGGCGAGCGTGAGGGTGCGTTTTCCGCCGCCACCGATGAAGAACGGCGGGTGCGGACGTTGGTGGCTGGCGGGTCCGGCCGTGTACCCCGAGATCGAGTAGTGGTCGCCGGCGAAGGCGAACTCCTCGCCTCTGAAACAGCCCTTCAGCACGGCGATCGCCTCGGTGAGACGCGCCTGACGCACCGGAGCGGGCGAGAAGGGCAGTCCGATCGCGTCGTATTCGACCTGGTTCCATCCGGCGCCGATCGCCACGTCCAGCCGCCCCGATGACAGCACGTCGATGGTGGCCAGATCCTGCGCGAGCACGGCCGGGTGCCGCAGGTCGTTGTTGAGGACGAATGCGCTGATCCGCAGTGTGGACGAGACCATCGCCACGGCCGCCATCGTCGCAACCGGTGAGAGCTGGTCCATCAGGTGATCCGGAACGGCCACCCCGTGGTAGCCCGCGGATTCCGCGTGCGCGATGCGATCGATGAACCCGGCATTGTCGGTGGGACTGCGGACATCGGCCAGGAAGCGGAACGGACGCATCACGTCAGTGTGCACCGACTCCAGCGACACCGGGCAGGACACCCGCTCCATCCGGAGGCGGGAGTTCAGTCGGCTCCGCCCATCACCGCGTCGATCAGGCCCGGGAAGCGCGCGTCGAGTTCGCTGCTGCGCAGCGTCGTCCAGCGGCGGTTGCCCTCTTCCCGTTGACGGATCACGCCGGACTCCCTGAGCACCCGGAAGTGGTGGGTGAGCGTCGACGGGGCGACCGTCACCGGGAACGTCCCGCAGGCCCGTTCCGCGTCGCGGTGGAGCGTTCGCACGATCGTCAACCGCGTCGGGTCCGCCAGGGCGTGCAGGACGGACACCAAGGTGAACTCGTCGGCCGGTGGGTGGTGCAGCGATGGCCGCGGATCTGCAGGCATGAGCGCTCCTTCGTAGTTCGTCGTAGGTAATGTACCGTGCGATCCACCTACTAGACATTTCGAAAGAGATTCCGAAGACCGAACGGTTCATGCAGGCACTCGTCTTCCGGCACCCCGCAGCGGACACCTCGGCGACGGAGGTCGCCCGGATCGGGACCCCGCGCCCCGCAGCCGGGGAGGTGACGATCGAGGTGGAGTACGCCGGGATCAACTTCAAGGACGTGATGTCCCGGCGCGGCGATCCCGGGTACGTGGCCGACTGGCCGTTCGTCCCCGGCATCGAGGTGGCCGGCCGCGTTCGGGAGGTCGGCCCTGGGGTGACGGATGTCGAGGTGGGGCAGCCCGTGCTCGCGCTGACCAACGCCGGCGGCCTCGCGCAGGTGGCGACGGCGAAAGCCGCACTGACAGTTGGCGTTCCGGCCGGTGTGGAGCACGCTGTGGCCGCCGCAGTTCCGGGGGCGCTCACCACCGCCGAGTTGCTGCTGCACCACTTCGCCCGCATCCGATCGGGTGACGTCGTCCTCGCCCACAGTGCCGGCGGCTCTGTCGGCCGTGCCATTGCCCAGCTCGCCACGCTCACACCAGGCGTCCGGTTGATCGGCGTGGTCGGTGCCGACTCACGCAGATCCGTTGCCCTGCAAGCAGGATACGAGGCAGCGATCACCCGGGGCGCCGGGCTGGCCACCGTTGTCCTGGCCCACACGGGTGGGCGCGGAGTGGATGTCGTCTTCGACCCGCAAGGGACCGCCTGGCTCGAGCAGGACCTCGAGTCCCTGGCTCCTGGCGGCAAGGTGTTCGTGTTCGGCAACGCGGGTGGGGACAGCTTCACCGAGCTCCCGCCGTTGGGGCAGCTGTTCGCCCGCAACTGCGCGATCGGCGGATTCAGCCTCGCCGGGTTGGCGCATCACCATCCACGGGTGGTTGCGGAGGCCATGGCGTCGGTGCTGACCCACCTCGAGACGGGCTGCATCAACCTGCAGGTCACCGTGCTGGCCGGACTGGAGAACGCGGCCGCAGCGCAGCAGGCCCTCGCGGACGGCAGCGCCATCACCAAGCAGGTCGTCAAACTCTGATGCGGCGCTCACCCAGCGGAGAAGCCGCGATAGAGCACGAGAGCGACGACGGTGAAGTCGGACATGCCGTCCCTGGCCATCGGCAGGCTCGCCACAGCAGCGGCTGCAGCTTCGGCGTCGCTGGATTCGAGCAGGAAGCAAGCGCCGATGGAGTCCGCGCGATGCCAGATCCGGCGGATCACGCCCTGACCGTGGAGTTCACGGACCCTGGCGCCTCCGGCGGGACCCGCGGCCGCGAACTCGTCCGGGGTGAACGCGTCGGAGCGGCGCACGCTCATCACGAGGAACTCCATGTCAGATCCCCACTGCCCGGTCGACGTCCGGCGGGTCGAGATGCGCCAGCAGACCGAGGAGCTGCTCGTGGGACTGCCGGTGTCTCATCCGTCCGAGAGTTCACGACGCACCCGAGGCAGCACGGTGCGCGCCCCTGGAGATGACTGGGGACCAAGTGCTCTGGGCGGCGGCGATCCCGCTGGGCACGCTGGCGTCATGACCTCCTCCATGCTCGACGGCATCTCCTCCGGCAGCCAGTACCGGGTCACCCGTGTTGACGGACGGCTCCCCGATGCCGTCGACGACTTCGTCGGCCCTGCAACACTTCTGATCCACCATGCCGATCAGCACCTGCAGATCCATGGAGCGGGTCAGCTCGACCCGTCAGGTTCGGGCGTGCACTTCTACCAGAAGGACTCGGACCACGAAGGTCGCGATGTGCGGATCTGGCAGATCCGTCAGCTGGGCGACCACCAGATGATCGCCGAGCATCTCTCAGGGATCTGATCCGTGGTGATCCTGCACGACCTGCACACTCAGCGGCAGCTGGACCTCGCCCTGGACGAACTGCGGGCATCGATACACGCCCAGGACCTTCAGCGGATGGCTGTCACGCTGGCGTTGTCGCGACTGTCGGCCCCGTCGGACCGCGGTCCGACGGGTCGCCCAGCAGGTCCGTCCGCCTGGTCAGCTCGACGGTCAGAGCGTGGATCTCACGGGTGATCTGGGTGTTGGTCTTGAGTTCGGTCTCCTGCTCCAGGAAGTCGTGGTCGGCCTTGGCCTGCTGGAAGACTGCGGACCGGTTCTGGCCGATCATCACGAACGTCGACAGGAAGATCGCCTCGAGCGAGACGATCAGCGTCAGGCTCGGCCACGGGCTGCGTTCGACGAAGATCATCCAGACGCCGAAGAGCACGACGTGCAGGTAGACGAAGGGCATGGACCCGGCCCATCGGGTGATCAGGTCGGCCACCCGCAGCTGCGCGTCCGCGGCGCGGTGCGCACGCATCTTCGTCACCACCGGATGTTCCTGCTTCGCAACGAGCGTCGGCGCTTCTGCTCTGCGTCTCCCGGGCTTCCCGGCGGGACGATGCGGTGTCAGGAGGGATCACTCGTCTGGTGTCGGACCTGGACCGAGACGACTCCACGGACGTGCTCGGCCAGAGCCCCGGCCTGCAGCCGATCGTCGGCGCGGTCCTGGAAGTCTGCGATGTCGGCGACTCCTCCCTGCACCGTCACCTGCCAGCGGTGAGCCGGCGCCAGGTCGGGCGCGGAGAGCAGCAGGGCGTCGATCTCGGCTCGGATGGCGCCGTCCGGGCGCGCGACCGCAGCCAACACGTCGCGGCGGGTCACGACCCCGACGATCGTCAGGCCGTCCACGACCGGGAAGCATCGGATGCGCTCGTCGAGCATCATCGCCGCCACGTCGGAGACGTCCGCGCCGGCTGTCACCGATTCGACCGGGGTGGTCATGACGTGGAAGACCTCCACCGCCGGTGCAACCAATGGCGGCGCGACCCGTCCGTGCACGCGTGGATCCGGCCGGATGCGTCCGGAGATCAGGTCGGCCTCGGTGACGATGCCGATCAAGGCGTCGTCGTCGTCGACCACCGGTGCGGAAGTGAATCCCCTGCGGGCCAGGAGCTCTGCCACTTCGGTCACCGGCGTCGAGCTGTTCACGGTGACTGCGGGGCTCGTCATGATGTCTCGAATCTTCATCGTGGTCTCCTGTCAGCTCTGCACCGACGACCGGGGACGTCGGGGGCGGTCTGCGCCACTTCCGATCCTCGTCCGCCCGGCGCAGAGCTGACAGGGCAGAAGGTCCCGGAGGCCGGTTGCCGGCTCCGATGCCCGATCAGGACGCACTGCGTGACCGGACAGGGTCCAACGGGGCGGACCAATGGACGGTCGTACCGGCGGGACCCGACCAGATGTCGCACCGCCCGGCGGCGTCGTGCGCTCTGGTCACCAGATTGGACAGCCCGCTGCGGTGCGCGCCCTCGGGGATACCTGTTCCGTCGTCGGCGATCTCGAGAATCAGCTCGACGCCCACGGCGACACTCACCGCCACCGCGGTGGCGCCGGAGTGTCTGACCACGTTGCTCACCGCTTCCCGGATCACTGCCTCAGCTGCGCGGCGCAGGTCCGGTGGGACGGTCGACAGCACGCCGGCGGTCACCAGGGACGTGCGGATGTCGACATCGTCCGTCACCTCGGCCAGCACGGCGCGCAGGATCTCCGCCAGCGGCCGCGGCGCGCCGACCGGCGCCTGCAGGTCGAAGATCGCCGAGCGGATGTCCTGGATCACCCGCTGCAACTGGTCGATGTGGTCGGAAAGGCGGCCCGAGACGTCCGCTGCCTTCGACCGACGATGGGTGCCCTGCATGGCCAGTCCGACGGCGAACAACCGTTGGATCACCTGGTCGTGCAGATCGCGGGCGATCCGGTCGCGGTCGGCGATCACCTCCAGCTCCTGACGGGTGGCGAGCTCGTCGGCCCGTCGCAGGGCCAACGCTCCCTGGTCCGCGAACGAGCTGACCATCTGCAGTTCCTCGTCGGTGAACCGCGGTGCGCCGGCGGTGCGCACCGCCATCAGCACTCCCAGGATCCCTTCGGCTGCTCCCAGCGGAGCCGCCACCGCCGGCCCGAAGCGGGCGGTCAGGTCGAAGGCGAGACGGTCGACGTTGCGCGGGACCTGGTCACGGAACACCGCGCCCGCGGTGGAGTCGGCCAGCGGGACTGCCGATCCGGTGAGGGTGTCCGGATCCAGACCGACACACACCGTCACGATCAGCGCATCTACGTCATGCGGGTCCGCGGCGAGCGGGTCCGGCAGCGCGATCACCGCGTAGTCGGCATCGGACAGCTCGCGAGCACGTTGAGCGATCAGGATCAACGCTCCCGACGGATCCTGACTGGTGAGCAGCTCGGTGGTGATCGTGGTGGCCGCCTCCAGCCAGCTCTGCTGTCGCCTGGCATCGTCGTACAGCCGCGCGTTCTCCACCGCGATGCCGGCCGCGCCGGCAAGTGCCTGCATGACGATCTCGTCGTCATCGGTGAACCCGCCGGGCTTCTCGGTGAGGTAGATCCGACCGTAGGTCGCCCCACGGACCCTGATCGGTACTCCCAGGAACGTGTCCATCGTCGGGTGGTGCTCCGGGAAGCCCACCGAGCTCGGATGATCGGCCAACCGGTCCAGACGCAGCGGGGTGGACTCCTCGATCACCACTCCGAGCACGCCGTGGCCCGTGGGCAGCGGGCCGATCCTGGTCGCGACGTCGTCGTCGATGCCGGCGTGGATGAAGCGCCGCAGGTGGCCCTCCTCGTCCATCACACCCAGAGCTCCGTACCGGGCGCCGACCAGTTGCATCGCGGTGTGCACGATCTGCCGGAGGGTGACTTCCAACTCGAGGTTCGAGGACACCGCCGCCACCGCGGACAGCAGCCGCTGCATCGGACTCAGGCCGGCCGGTGAGGCCCGCTCCTCGGGCGGAGTGTCGGCTATCAGCTCGCTCACCGGCCTGGACCTCATCGCGGCGCCCTCCCGGCCTGGTGTCGGAGGTTGGCGGACAACACCGCTGCCTGGGTCCGGCGTTCCATGCCGAGCTTCGCCAACAGCCGGGAGACATAGTTCTTCACGGTCTTCTCCGCCAGGAACATGCGTTCGGCGATCTGTCGATTCGTCAGGCCGTCACCGATCAGCTCCAGGACGATCTTCTCCTGGTCCGACAAGCCGGCGGTCGGGTCGTCGACGGTGGGTGATTGGTCCCGCAGGTGCCACAGCAGCGCAGCTTTCGCGCGCGCGTCCATCAGCGACTCGCCGTGTCCGACTCGGATCACGGCACTCACCAGGTCGATGCCGATGATGTCCTTCACCACATAGCCGGCCGCCCCGGCCATCACCGCGTCGGCCATCGCCTGCTGCTCGGGATAGGAGGTCAGCATGAGGCAGTGCAACTCCGGCATCGACGAGCGCAGTTCCCGACACAGCTCGATTCCGTTGCCGTCCGGGAGGCGCACATCGAGGACGGCCACATCGGGCATCGCTGCGGGGATGCGCGCCAACGCCTCCCGTGCGGTGGCGGCCTGGCCGACGACGGTCAGCTCCTCGGCTTCTTCCAGGAGTTCGGCGACCCCACGACGCACCACTTCGTGGTCGTCGACCAGGAACACCCTCATCCATGCCTCCGCTGTCGGCGACCGGCCCGTCCGGACCTGCCGATCAATGTCGGCCCCAGCCTGCCTCGGGACGGTCGACGCGACCAGGGACCAAGGTCCCCGATCGGTCGCGGTCACTGGGCGCTCCGTGGGTGGTGACCTTCGGCCCTGTGTCCCCGAGACGGGTGGGTCCATCGTCGAACAGGAGCGGACGATCACGAGCTGTCGATCGGACGCAGCCGACCAGGAGCATCCAGCGAACACCGCTGGACAGGTCCGGCGGTCACCAGTCCGGAAAGGCGCTGAGGTGGATGTCGATCGGACCGGTCGGGAATCTCGACGAGGTGCATGTCCGCTTCGCCCTGGAGGCAGCCACTGCCGCGTCTCCGGTTGCCGGGGACCGGCCCTGGCGCTTCCGGTGCACCGAGCGATCCATCGAGCTGTACTCCGAACTCGGCGGACACGCCCGGACAGCAGATCCGGGGGACCGGGCGATCCGTCTGCAGTGCGGCGCTGCCCTGCTGAACCTCAGGCTGGCCATCCGCGCTGCCGGCGTCGTCGCAGACGTCAGGCTGCTGCCCGACCCGCGACGGGCAGACTTCGTCGCCTCGGTCGGGTGCACGATCCTGGCCGGCCCGATGGCCGCGAGCGAGCGCCGGCTGGTCGAGGTCATCCATCACGGCACGCTGACGGATCGCTCCCCGGGCACCCCGTTGCCGGCCGCGCTGCTGGGCGAGCTGCGCGCCGCGGCCAGGGTCGAGCTGGCCTGGCTGTCGGAGATCACGGAGGACGACCGCTCCGGCGTCGAGCACCTGCTGCGATCCGTGCCCGGCGGTGACCGCTCGACCGGTCCCCTGCTCGTGTCCATCGGATCGCTCACCGACCAGCCCCTCGACCACATCACCGCCGGCCAGGCGACGCAGCGCGTCGCGCTGAGCGCCCTGGCCGCCTCGGTGAGCGTCTCTTCCGTCCCGCAGCTCATCGCCGGCGACGACGCTCGGCTGGCCCTGCGTCGACGACTCGGCGGCGGCCTCTGGCCGCAGTCGGTCCTGAGCGTCCGGTATCCCTCTCGGCGGACACCGGCGGCCGACGGATCGCACGAACCGCAGCCTGCCGCCGTCTCGGACATCCGGTGAGAAAGCCTTCCCCCTGGCACGGCAGCGTGCCCACCGGGAACGATCAGCTGCCACCAGGTGCGGTCGGCATGGTGGTCGGGGTGGACGGGTCGGCCGCCGGACGGCGAGCCCTGCGCTGGGCGCTGCGGGAAGCGCTCCGGCGGCGCTGCCGGCTCGAGGTGGTGCACTGCTGGTACTCCCGGACCACCGAGGGGACCCCGGTCGCCGTCATCTCCTTGCGGGACCTGCGCAGCGATTCCGAGGGCATGCTCCGTGGCGAGATCGCCGCGGTGTCCCGGAGGTTCCCGGCACTCCCGGCGCTCACGCTGACCAGCGCCCACGGACGCCCGGTCCCGACCCTGGTGGCGGCGTCGGAACGTGCTCAGCTACTCGTCGTGGGCGCCCGTGCACGCAGCGGGTCCGGGTTCGAGGTGGCCGACGGGTGCGTACGGCACGCACACTGCCCGGTGGTCGTGGTGGATCGCTCCGGTTACCGGGAAAGCGATCCGCCGGCTCCGGCGTCGACCGGCTGACCACCCCGCCCTCCGGCGCTCAGCTCAGCCGCCAGCCGGCAATGGCCGGATCGTCCTCGCCGTGCACCCGGGTGTACCGACGTGCCGCCGACCGGGCGTCCATCATGCTCTGGCGCAGCACCGCTGCCCTGGCACCGAGCGAGCGCACCCGATCGATCACGTCGATCACCAGGCTGAACCTGTCCAGTTCGTTGAGCATGACCATGTCGAACGGCGTGGTGGTGGTGCCCTCCTCGTGGTAGCCGTGCACGTGGAAGTTGGCGTGGTTGGTCCGCCGGTAGGTCAATCGGTGGATCAGTGTCGGATAGCCGTGGAAGGCGAAGATGACCGGCATGTCCGGCGTGAAGATCGCATCGAAGTCGTTGTCCGCCATGCCGTGCGGGTGCTGCGAGGGGGCTTGCAGCCGCATCAGATCGACGACGTTGATCACCCGGACCGACAGCTGGGGCAGATGCCGGCGCAACAGTTCCGCTGCTGCCAGGGTCTCGAGGGTGGGCACGTCACCGGCGCAGGCGAGCACGACGTCCGGGCGGCCGTCGACCTCAGATCCGGCCCACGGCCAGATGCCCAACCCGCGGGTGCAGTGGTCAGCCGCGTCGTCGATCGACAGGTAGTTGAGCTCCGGTTGCTTGCCCGCGACGATCACGTTCACGTAGTGCCGGCTGCGCAGGCAGTGATCGGCCACCGACAGCAGGGTGTTCGCGTCCGGCGGCAGGTACACCCGCACGACCTCGGGCTTCTTGTTCAGCACGTGGTCGATGAATCCCGGGTCCTGGTGCGAGAGTCCGTTGTGGTCCTGGCGCCAGACGTGTGAGGTGAGCAGGTAGTTGAGCGAGCTGATGGGGGGCCGCCAGGAGATGGCGCGGGTGGTGCTCAACCACTTGGCATGTTGGTTCAGCATCGAGTCGACGATGTGCACGAACGCCTCGTAGCAGTTGAACAGGCCGTGCCGTCCGGTGAGCAGGTAGCCCTCCAACCAGCCCTGGCACAGATGCTCGGACAACACCTCCATCACCCGGCCCCGGGGGGCGAGATGATCGTCGCCGGGGCGGATCTCGGCCGCCCACACCCGGTCGGTTGCCTCGAACACCGCCTGCAGTCTGTTCGACGCCGTCTCGTCCGGGCCCATGATGCGGAACGTCTCCGGGTTTGCTCTGATCACGTCCCGCAGCAGGGCGCCCAGGACAGCCGTCGCTCCGGAGAACGTGGTGGCCGGCCGGTCGACGGGCACGCCGTATGCGCGGAAGTCCGGCATCACCAGGTCCCGACGCAGCACCCCGCCGTTGCTGTGCGGGTTGGCGCTCATCCGACGGGGTCCCTGCGGGGGCAACGCGCGGAGCTCCGACCGGAGCCGACCGTCGGAGTCGAACAGTCGCTCGGGCCGGTAGCTGTGCATCCACGTCTCGAGCTGCCGTCGGTGCTCGTCGTTGGTCCTGACCTCGGCCAGCGGGACCTGGTGCGAGCGGAACGTCCCCTCCACCGGCTTGCCGTCCACGATCTTCGGGCCGGTCCAGCCCTTCGGGGTGCGCAGGATGATCATCGGCCAGGCCGGCGGGTGGTCGGGGTCGGCCGGAGCGCCGGATCGAGCGTGCTGCTGGATCGCCGCGATGTCGTCGACGGCCTGGTCGAGGACGGCGGACAGCTGTCGGTGCACCGCCATCGGCTCGTCGCCGGAGACGATCCGCGGGCTGTAGCCGTGGCCCCGCATGAGTTCCAGGAGCCGGTGCTCCGGCATCCGCGCCGAGACCGTCGGGTTCGCGATCTTCCATCCGTTGAGGTGCAGGATCGGCAGCACAGCACCGTCGGTGACGGGATCGATGAAGGTGCTCGACTGCCAGCTGCCGGCCAGCGGACCGGTCTCGGCCTCACCGTCGCCGATCACGCAGGCCACCAGCAGATCCGGGTTGTCCAGCACTGCACCGAACGAGTGGGACAGCGAGTAGCCGAGCTCGCCGCCCTCGTGGATCGAGCCGGGTGTCTCGGGCGCCACGTGGCTCGGGATGCCACCGGGGAAGGAGAACTGTCGGAACAGCCGGCGGATGCCGTCCGTCGACGGGTCGATGTCGGGGTAGGTCTCGCTGTAGGTGCCCTCGAGATAGGCGTTGGCAACCAATGCCGGCCCGCCGTGTCCCGGACCGGTCACGAACAGCACGTTCAGATCACGGTTCCGGATCACCCGGTTCAGGTGGGCGTACAACAGGTTCAACCCTGGCGTGGTCCCCCAGTGTCCGAGCAGGCGAGGTTTGACGTGCTCGGGCAGCAGGGGCTCGGTCAGCAGCGGGTTGTCCAACAGGTAGATCTGGCCCACCGCCAGGTAGTTGGCCGCCTCCCAGTACCGGTGCAGCAGTGAGAAGTCCTCGGGCACTGCGGCATCCGGCCCTGGCGGGGTTGTCGGCACCACGTGGTGCGCGGGTGGGGTGATGATGGCGGTCATCGGCGAGCTCCGGAGGATCGGGCGGGAGTCCCGTGACTGGTGTCGCGGGAGGGGGAACGAGGAGGTACGGCTCCGGCGGCGGGCGAGCGCCGCGACCGGTGGTACTTCTGCGCGGCGTCGGCTCCCCAGAGCATCGGCACCGCCAGCAGGGCGAGTGCCCAACCGAGGAGATCAGGCATGGCCGCGCCGAGCAAGGACGGCAGCGGTGGAACTGCGAGGAAGACGAACAGCAACGCCACCTCGACGATCACGGAGATCTGCAGGAGACGGTTGCCGGCGAAACCGACGGCACCGATCCAGCGGGTCTCGCTGCGACACGCAAAGGCATTGGCCAACTGTGCCAGCACGATCGCCGCGAACAGGCTGCCGGAGGCCAGCGCGAGCAGCGCTGGGCTCGCCGTCTCGCCGAAGGACCATCCGCCGAGCGCCAGCACGGCGAGATACGCCCCCAGTGAGGCAATTGCCTCGGCCGGTCCGAGCACACCGAATGCCCGGAACACGAGCCGACGATCGATGAGCGATCGGGACCTCACCGGCCCGGACATGGTGCGCCGATCGGCGGGTTCACCACCGAGGGCCAGCGCCGGCAGCAGATCGGTGCCGATGTCGAGGGCGAGGATCTGCAACACCGTCAGCCCGAGCGGGATCTGTCCGCCGGACAGCGCCCAGGCAACGAACGGGGCGAGCTCGGCGACGTTGTCGGTGAGGTGGTACGTGAGGAATCGCCGGACGTTGGCGAAGGTGGCCCGGCCGAGCTCGACCGCGCTGACGATGGTCCCGAAATGGTCGTCGAGCAGCACGATGTCGGCAGCCTGACGAGCGACGTCGGTGCCGGAGGCGCCCATGGCGACCCCGATGTCGGCCCGGCGGAGCGCCGGACCGTCGTTGACGCCGTCGCCGGTCATGGCCACCACGTGGCCGGCCTCCTGCAACACCCGGGCGATCCGCAGTTTGTCCTCCGGCTCGACCCGCGCCACCACCACACCGTCCCGCTCCAGGATCGCGGCAAGCGCGGTGTCGTCCGCGGGAAGCTCACTGGCGCGCAACACGATCCCGGCCTGCCCCAGCAGCCCGACCTCCGCGGCGACAGCCCTGGCCGTGGCCGGATGGTCCCCGGTGACCATGGCGATCTTGATACCCGCGACCCGGCAGCGGGCGATCGCCTCGGCCACGTCGGGTCGGGGTGGGTCCTGCAGGGCCAGAACGGCGAGCAACTCCGGGCCCACGCCGAGCGCCGGCGAGGTGGGGAATGCGCGGTCGGCCGGATCCGCTGCGCCGCGGGCGACAGCGAGCACCCGCAGGCCCTGTCCGGTGAGAAGCTCCACCGCTGCGGCGGCCTCCGGGGTCGCTCCCCGGCCACACAGCGGGAGGATGACGTCGGGCGCTCCCACCAGGTGGGTACCGTCGACATCGGTCGCGCTCGCCCGGCGCAGTGCGGGATCGAACGGGCTGTGGCGCAACGTCTCAGGGTCAGCGGCGGGGTCGGCGCCCAGTCGGTCGCGGGCGACGTGCACTGCCACCTCCATGGGATCGCCGACCGCGGTCCACCGGTCCTCGTGCCGCGCTGCCCGGCTGTCGGGCGAACACCGCGAGGCCGAGTCGAGGGCCGTTGCGGCGGCAGCCCTGGCCACCGGATCCCCGAGGACTGCGGCCGTCGGTGCATAGCCGGAACCGTCGATGTCGACCCACCCGGACGGCGTCCAGACCCTGACAACGGCCATCGCGTTCTGGGTCAGGGTTCCGGTCTTGTCGGTACAGATGAAGGTGGTGGCCCCGAGGGTCTCGACCGATTCGAGTCGGCGGACGAGCGCGTGCTGCCGGGCCATCTGCTGGGCAGCCCTGGCCAACGAAAGCGTCACCGTGGGCAGCAGGCCCTCCGGCACGAGGGCCACGCAGACACCGATGGCCAACAGCAGACCGTCCGTCAACGGCCTGCCGAGCAGCACCGAGACTCCGAAGAAGGCGACACCGACGCCGACGGCGACCAGGCCGATCGTCCGGACCACCCGGCGCAGTTGGACGGCCAGCGGGCTGGGCGGTGGTGCTGCGTCCCGGGTTGCCCGGTCGACGCCGGCCAGCCGGGTCCGTGGACCGGTCGCCGTGACGGTGGCCCACCCGTGTCCCAGCACGACGAAGGTGCCGGCGTACAACGACTCCCCCGTCCCTGGACGGACCGCACGGCTCTCCCCCGTCAGCAGCGAGGCATCGATGCCCAGCGTCGCCTCGCCGAGGATCGCCAGGTCTGCCGGCACCCGGTCACCGGCCTCCAGCACGACGACATCACCGACGACGAGCTCGGTGGCGTCCACCAGCACGCCGACACCGTCACGTCGGACGAGCGCCTGTGAGGGCATCATCCCGCCGAGGCGTTCCGCTGCCCGATCAGCGCGGTACTCCTGCACGAAGGCGAAGACCCCGTTGATCACGATCACCGCGACGATGGCGATGGCCAACGTCGGCATCCCAGCCACCAGCGACAGCGCCGCGGCGACCCAGAGCATCACCGCGAAGGCATGCACCATCTGCTGGGCCAACTGCAGCACAGGGTGCCGGCGCCGCGGTGGCGGCAGCGAGTTCGGTCCGTCCGACAGCAACAGACGGGACGCGGCAGCGGACGACAGCCCCGCGGATGTCGGCTGCGCGGCAATCGGCGGGGCAGCGTCGCTCATCCGGTCAGGTGCGCCGTGTCGGGCAGGACGACGACGACCCCCGCAGCGGCGGCGAGCAGCGCCCGGCTCGTGGAACCCGCTGCCAGGGAATGGATCCGGCCGGATCCGCGACGACCGATCACCACTTCGCTGCAATCAGCGGCCCGATCCACCAGGGCACCGGCCGCGCGATGGTGCACCAGCTCCCCGGTGACCTCGAGATCGGGGAAGCGGGCCCGCAGTCCGGTCAGCAGCCGGGTCAGCTCGCGTTCCCAGCGGGACGATTCGACCGTCCAGTTCTGCACCATCTGCAGACCTCCGGAGCTCTCGTCCAGCACCACCTCCACCCAGGCCATCAGCACGATCAGGCCGACCTCGGAACGGCGGGCTTCGTGGGCCGCGAACTCCAGCGCGGCCAGCGATCGGGGCGATCCATCCACCCCGACGAGCACCGGTCCGTGCACCCGGCCGCCGCCCGCGACCACCGCGACCGGCGCCTGCGATCTGGCCACCAGCCGGACCGGCACGGAGCCGTCGGGCTCGAAGGCGTCTCCGCCGGCCGTCCCGACGACGATCATCGCTGCTCGCCGGGACATCTCGGTGAGGACCTCCACCGGGTCGCCGGTGCGCACCTCGAACCGTGCGTGGACGTCCGGCAGCAGCGCGGTGACCCGTCCGGCTATCCCCATCAGTTCACCCAGCGGGTGGTTCGAGGCGATGCCGGCACAGTGCACGATGGTCAGTGGAACCCCCTGCTGCACAGCATGTCTCGCGCCCCAGACGGCAGTGTGGACGGCGCTGGCCGAGTCGTCGACGCCGACCACCACGCCACCTGTCGGCAGCGGTCCCCGGTCGGGTGTCTTCGTCGTCCTGGCGGTCGGCAGAGCGGAGGTGATGCTCGGGGGGAGTACCGGGGCGGTTGGCATGACGGAACCTCTCGTGTCAGTGGGCGTTCCGGAGGGTGTGCTCCGGGATCGGTCGGCTCCGGCCGTGCGTCGACGACCGGCGCCGGAGCGTGGTGGTGATGTCCGCAGCTTCGCCGGGAGCACCGGCGGCCGGCGACTCGCCCTCGTACTGCTTGACGACCCGCACCGACAGGCCGAGCAGCACCGGCACCACCACCGGCACGACGGGGGAAACACCCAGCACGTTCATCACGATCTCCTCACACCACGGACAGCAGAACACCAGTCCACCCGATCGCGTCCTGCCGACACAGGGCCCAAGGTCCCGTTGCAGCTCTCCCGTGCCGGGGGGCGGCCGAGAGTTCGAGGACGAACGCCTCTGGTCCCTGACCGGAACGGTCAGCAGACTGGGGCGATGACACAGACCGAACGGACGCTCGACCAGGCGCTGCAGGAAGCCGTCACCGACCAGCTCTGTCGGACGCCTGCGGTCGAGGAGGCCGCTGTCGGCGTCGGCGTGCTGAGCGGAACAGTGACCCTCTCGGGTGAGGTCCGGACCTACCCCGAGAAGCGGGCTGCCCTCGCTGCCGCGCTCGGCGTCCGGGGTGTCACTGCGGTCGCCGACGAGTTGGTCGTGGTGCGCAGCTCGGATCTTCCGTCCGACAGTCGTATCGCGGTGGCCGCATCGGAGGCACTGCGGAGTGCGGTTTCCGTTCCGGACACGGTCCAGGCAATGGTCCACGATCACGCGATCACGCTGTCCGGCAGCGTTTCCTGGGATTTTGAGCGTACTGCCGCACGTCATGCGGTCGCCTCGTTGGCCGGTGTGGTGGGCGTGTGGAGCACCATGACGATCACCCACCGCGGCCTTGCGTCGCCGGCGGCGGCCGAAGTGGCCATCACCGCCGCCCTTGACCGCACCGCGTCACTTGATGCGGGCACCATCAGGGTCGGCGTCGCCGGGAACGAGGTGACCCTCAGCGGGACGGTGCGGTCCGCGGTCGAGCGGCGACAGGCTGAGGACGCCGCGTGGTCCTGCCCCGGGGCCTCGACGGTGCAGAACCTGCTCATCATCCGTTCCTGACGACGGCGCAGCCGGACTAGTGTTCGGGAGCAGGTCGGCTGCCGTACCGAGGATCGGTATCCGGCGGCCGGGTCCCGTCGAGAGGAGCCCTCGTGCAGACCATCCGGGTGTTCCTGCTGGACGACCACGAGATCGTGCGCCGTGGCATCGTTGCCCTGCTCAACGCCGAGACCGACATCGTGGTGGTGGCCGAAGCGGCCGGCGCGGAAGAAGCGCGGGTGCGGTTGTCCCGGACGACAGTCGACGTCGCCGTGTTGGACGCTCGGCTCCCGGACGGGTCGGGCATCGACGTCTGCCGGGAGCTCCGATCCGAGCATCCCGAGATCCGGTGTCTCATCCTGACCTCGTACGACGATGACGACGCGCTGGTGGCTGCCGTGCTGGCGGGGGCCGACGGCTACCTGTTGAAGGAGATCCGCGGGGACGGTCTGGTCCGGGCCATCCGCGAGTTGGCCGCAGGGCGTTCGTTGCTGGATCCACGGATCACCGGGCCCCTGTTGGACCGACTTCGCGACTCCGACGTACGGGATCCCAGATTCGAAACCCTCACCGCGCGGGAGAAGGCCGTGCTGGCGCTCATCACCGAGGGGCTGACGAACCGTCAGATCGGCGACCGGTTGTTCCTGGCCGAGAAGACCATCAAGAACCACGTGTCGTCCCTGCTGTCCAAGCTCGGGATGGTGCGGCGGACCCAGGCGGCCGTGTACGGAGCCGACAACCGTCCTCCCGGGTGACCGGGGCCGGGGACACCGGTGCGCTGCTCCGGCGCAGACAATCAAGCCTCGTTCGATGTCCTGGGGGTCAGGTGTCGAGAGGAACGGTCCACAGCAGGGAGGTCCCCGCGGTGGCCGAGGAGTCCAGCTCCATCCGGCCGCCCAACGCGCCGGCCCGGGATCGCAGGTTGGCCAGACCGCTGTCGCGGGTGGCACCACCCGTACCGACGCCGTCGTCCACGACCTCGATCCGGAACCAGCCGTCGCGCACCCCCACCCGGACGTCCACCCGGTGTGCCAGGGCATGCCTGGCGACGTTGGTCAGCGCCTCACCGAGGACGGCCCGGATGTCCTGGCGCAGGGACAGCGGGGTCAGGGTGTCGACAGGTCCGAAGAACCGCACCGAAGGGGCTCTGCCGAGCGTGTCGGCGAGCGAGGCCGCGGTGTCGAGCACCACGCTGCGGGTGCCGGCTCCCTGGTGCTGCAACGCGAAGATCGACGTCCGGATCTGGGCGATGGCGTCGTCCAGCTCGCCGACGACATGCTCCAGCACCGGCAACAGTGCAGGGTCGACGGCCGGGGTGATCACACCTCTGATCGTCAGGCCGGCCGCGAACAACTGTTGGATCACCACATCGTGCAGATCGCGGGCGATGCGACTGCGATCCTCCCACTGGGCGATCCGGTCCTGGGCCTCACGGGTGTCCACCAGCTCGAGGGCCAGCGCCGCCTGGCCCGCAAAAGCAGACCCCATGTCGAGCTCCGCCAGCGTGAACACCCGTCGGCCGATCAGGCGTCCGACGAGGAGCGCACCTCGCGGCCGACCCGCGACGATCAACGGCAACCCCAGGACCTGGCCCACCCGGACGGTGTCATCGACGTGCACCTCCAGGCCGGCCACCTGATCGGCGTCGGCCAACCGCACCGGTTCCCCGGTCTCGATGATCGCCCGGGAGAGCGTCCCGAGGCTCGGATACTCCTCGCCACCGCCGTCTTCGTCGTCCGGCACCAGCGCAACTTCGACGCGCATCCGTTCCTGTCCCTCGACCTGCAGTACGACCTTGACGACGTCGGCGTCGACCAGTTCCCTGAGGCGTCGCGCGATGTCGCGCAGCGTGTGGTCGTTGCCCCGTCTGAGCAGCGTTCTGGTGATCTCGGTGGAGGCCCGGACCCAGGTGTCGCTGCGCTCGGTATCTGCGGCCAGCCGGAAGTTCTCGATGACCAGCGCTGCCGTCGCGGCCAGGAACTGCAGGATCGCGCCGGATCGGTCGCGGTCGCCCGCTGCGGTCGCGGAGATCTGGAGGACACCCAGGACCTCGTCCCGGAGCATGATGTCCGCCGACGCGACCTGGTCGCCGACGAACTCACCCGGTACCAGGAGCTCGATCAACCCGTCCGCCCCGAACACGGTGGCCGAACCGTCGGCCGCGCCGGTCAGCTCGCAGGCGCTACGGACCACACACGCCAGCGCCGATTCCACGGACGTCTGCGCGAGCACGTCACCGTGGACCGCCAGCAGGTCGGCCGCCGACACGAACGGGCCGAGACCGGTGCCGGCCCCCTGGTCACCTGCATTCGCCGGCCCGCGGGGCGTTCGAGCACGATCGTGTGCCAAGTGACACCTTCCCGATGCGTGGCCGGGCGGGGTGGCCGACGTACCGAGGGTCCCAGTCCCGGCGCCGAACCGCCAGCGGGCGTGGACTCCGCATCCTCCATGCCCGCCAGGTGGCCGGCGACGCTCCCGGCGATCGCCGCCGACCGTTCGAGGACCTTCGGCCGTGGCGGTCCGGCAGGTTTGCGCAGCAGGCTCACCTCGACCATCTCTCCGACTGTCAGGGGCGCAGCGTGGTGTTATCGGTGCTGGACCTGCATCCCGAGCAGGTACGAGGAGCGCTTTCCTCCGCCTGCCGCGCTCCGTCGCTGCTCAACTCCCAGCCCTGGGCGTTCATGCTCGGGGCGGATCACATCGAGCTGCACCTGGACACCCGGCGGCTGCTGCGGTCTGCGGATCCGGAACGACGCCAGGCACTGATCGCGTGCGGGGCCGCCCTGTTCAACCTGCGCCTGGCGCTCGTCGACCTCGGGGTGCGGGTGGACGAGCGGATCTGGCCGGACGGCCCGGACGGACCGCTCGCACGGGTCAGCGGTGGCGCTCCGGCCCGGCCGCGTCACCGGCTGCTGGAGCTTGCGCGAGCGATCCCGCACCGCCGGTCCAACCCTCGGCCCTTCCTTGCCGTACCGGTGCCGATCGCATTCCAACAGGTGCTGCTGCAGGCGGCCGCGGGCGAGGGTGCGACCCTGCACCTCGTCACCGAGCCCCACTCGCTGGTCAGTCTGCGTACGTGGACTGTCGACGCCCGGCGTCGTGATCGTGCGGATCCGGAGCGGGTGTCCGAACGCGTCCGATGGGCGGAAGCAGGCAGGTCACCTAAACCGACAGCGGCCGACCTCCGCGCTGACGGTCACCGCTGGACACCGACCACCGACGAGGTGCCGCGGTCGGTGGATGGTGATGACCCCCCCGACGGTGCGAACGAGCAGCCGCTGATCGCGGTCCTGACCACCGTCACCGACACACCCGGTGGACAGGTCGCCGCGGGGCTCGCGCTGGAGCGGACGTTGCTGTCCGCCACTGCACTGGGCCTGTCGATGTCGACCCTCCCGGAGCTCGTCGAGTTCGCCCCGGCGCGTGATCGGATCCGCTGCATGCTCGGCACGGGGGACTTCCCGCAGGCCCTGGTGCGGCTGGGCTTCGACGGTCCGGTCCGGCCCAGCGGGCGTCGGCCGGTCGAGGACTGCCTGATCACCGGCCCGCTGACCGCAGCCGATCGGTGAGGGCCGTTTCCAGGTCACCGTCGTTGCGGGACCGTCCTGGCGAGTGTGCCGGCGATGTCGGTTGCCCAGGAACGGATCTGTTCGAAATCGCGATGCGTACCCGCATTCTCACCGACGGCCATCTGGAGCGGCTCGCCGCGCGTCTGCGACGCGAGCTCGCCGAGGTCGGTCCCTCCGCGCCGGGATGATCACCGCGCCCGGGGATGGACGATGCAGACCGGCCCGACGGCGTGGGCGACGAGCGCCTGGCCGACGGATCCCAGCAGCAGGCCGGTGAATCCGCCACGGCCCCGACTGCCGACGACCAGCAGCGCCGGGGTGGCGGGCAGCGCACCGTTCTCGTTGTCGAGCCCCAACAGTCCTGCCGCAGCCGGGCCACGCAGCACCAGCGGGTGGACGGGCACATCCGGGTACTTCTCGGACCAACCGGCGAGCTGCTCTGCCAACAACCGGTGCTGCTCCGCCTCGATGTCCTGGAGGTCGGTCTCGGTCAGGTACGGAACCAGGTAGCTGTCGCCGGGGGCGCCGGGCGAGGTCCGGACGGCGATCAGCCGGGTGTGCCGGAAGGAAGCTTCCTCGAAGGCGAACGAAAGTGCCTCCTCGGAGGAGTCCGATCCGTCGAGTCCGACCATCACCGGGTGTTCCCGACCGGGTCCGGTCGGTGGCTCGTCCCGCACGATGACCACCGGTCCCGTTCCGTGGGTGGCGAGCCGGAGAGCGACCGAGCCGACCAACATTCCCAGGATCCGGTTGCTGCCGTGCGCCCCGACGACCGTCATCAGCGCCCGCTCCGACTGCTCGAGCAGTTCGACGGCCGGCTGCGAGCGGCAGAGCTCCGTGGTCACGGTCAGCGCCGGGAAGGCGGCGGTCACCTGGGCGGCTCCCTGATCGAGGATCGTCCGGCCGTACTCCTCCAGCGTCTCGACGTAGGCCGGCTGCATGGCCTCCGCGCCCGAGAATGCTCCGACCACGGGGGACCATGCGTACACCAGACGGATGTCGGCACGGCGCCGATCTGCCTCGGTGGCGGCCCAATCGACGGCGGCGGTCGACTGCGGGGAGCCGTCCACCCCGACCACGATCACGTTCTCCGGTGACACACTGTCGACGAACTCACTCATCGCTGGATCTCCTTGTTCCTGGAATGTGCTGGCGCACACCCTGACCTCAGCGTCCGCCGTCCCCGCCACGCTCGACAGAGGCGAAGGTCACGACCGGATCCGTCGCGCCACAGCGGCCGGCAGCGCCCGTAATCCTGGCCGTGGGGGGGTCTTCCGACCCTGGCGTCGGCGAGGCCGGCGCCGGAGGCTCGACGTCCGGACCCGTCCAGCCAGGACCGTCGCGTGGGAGGCTCATCGATGAATGCAGACCCGCTTCCGTCGGGGGCGGTCGGCCGCCTCGATCGAGACCAGGTGGTGCAGGTACTGCGGGCCGCCGTCGCGGCGCCGTCCCTGCACAACAGTCAGCCGTGGAGATTCGGCACCACCGCGTCATCCTTCGAGGTGTTCGCCGATCCCGAACGCGGCCCGCGCATCTGCGATCCCGACGACCGGGCGGTGTACCTGGCGTGCGGGGCGGCACTGCTCAACCTGCGGCTCATGGTGAGCAACCTGGGTGTCCATCCCGACGTTCGGCTCTTCCCCGACGCAGCGGACCCGTCGCACGTGGCCTCCGTATCGTGCCGACAGCCGGCCCACGTCGACCCGATGACCCGACGGTTGGTCGCGGCCATCGCACTGCGCCACACCTATCGGCGACCCATGCTCGACAGTCGGGTTCCCGATCTGCTCCGCGCAGCTCTCCGCGACGCTGCTCGTGAGGAGCACGCGTGGTTGGTCGGGTTCCCCGAGGAGCAGTTGTCGCAGCTGCGGACTCTGGTCGGTGAAGCGCATCGACTGCAGCACGCCGATCCTGCTTTCGTCCAGGAGTGGCGGTCGTGGACCGGTCGCCCGGCCGGCTCGCCGGACGGCGTGCCGGCAACGGCCGCAGGCCCCCTGCCGGAGCAACAGGACGTCTGGGTGCTCCGCGACTTCAGCGGTGGGAACGGGGTGGTCCGGGCACCGGGCCGGGACTTCGAGTCCGACCCGTACCTGCTCTGTGTTGCGACCTTCGTGGAAGGCCCGCATGCGCAGGTCCAGGCCGGCGCCGCCCTGCAGCGGGTGTTGCTGCGCGCCGCGGCCGACGGTGTCACCGCGTCGTTCCTGTCCCAGCTCATCGAGGTGCCCTCGACATGCCGCGAGCTGCGTCGCCTGATCGGGGGTGCCCTGCGGCCGCAGGTCGTCCTTCGTCTCGGCTACGGAGGGCAGACACCGGCCACCGCCCGCCGCCCCGTCGCGGACGTCGTCGATTTCGGCGGACCCGCTGCGGGGTGACGGGCTCAGCGCTCGGCGGCGACGTGCTGCTCCCGCATCCGGACCAGGTGATCGCCCAGATCGATGCACAGCTGTCGATCGTCATCGGCCAACGCGGCACGCAGCAGGTCGTGGGCAGAGATGACAGCGACGACATCGTCGCCCTCCTTCACCACCAGCGAGCAGGTACCCAGCCTGATCATCTCCGCGGCGGCGCTCTGCAGGTCGGCATCGATGGAGGTGGACTGCGCCATGGCAGTGCGGTCGGCGGTCATCAGGGCACCATGGCTCCGGGTGTCACAGGTGGCGGACGGTTCGACCAGCTCACGGATCCTCATGCGGTGCTCCTCGGGGCTTCGGGATGGACTGCCTGCCTGCCTGCCTCAGACTCGCAGCGACCGAGGCGCCGGTGAAGAGTCCGAAGACCCTGCTCTCGCGAGGCTGCGTCCGGGACGTCGACGCGAAGCTCTCACTCTTCCCGAAACCCGCGCCGGCATGCGTCTTTCGGCCCTAGTCGGTGCGCGACCGGGTGCGGAGACTCATCGGTGACGAGGTCGTCGTGACCCCGATCCGGATGACAGGAGTTGACATGAGCGTGAACACGAGTGCGGCCCAGGCGGGCATCGTCGTCGGCGTGGACGGATCCGACGAGAGCCTGCTGGCGCTGCGATGGGCGTTGGCTGAGGGCGCGCGCCGATCGGAGGTCGTCGAGGTCGTGCACTGCTGGTATCCGCGATCGATGGTGGATGCAGTGTTCGGCAACGGCGCGGAGATGCGGACCGGGTCGGAGTGCATGTTGCAGAACGAGGTCGCGAAGGCGCGCAATGAGTTCGACGGGGCACCTGAGGTGCGCACGCTGAGCGTCCACGGGCGTCCGGTGTCGACCCTGGTCGCGCGTTCGAGCGACGCGCGCCTGCTCGTCGTGGGCGACCGCGGGTACACCGGTCTCAAGGAGCGTCTGCTCGGCTACGTGTCCGACGGGTGCGTGCGACGCGCGCGCTGTTCCGTGGTCGTGGTTGGGGACGGCAAGGTCACCGTGACGCCGGCCCCGGTGGCCGCCGTCGGTGCAGATGCCGTGATGCCAGTCTGGTGATCAGCGATCCCGGACGATCGCCGTCAAGAGCGTCGCGATCGTCCGGGCCACGGATTGCGCAGGGCCGTCAGGATGGCGAGCAGGTCGATCCTCCTGCACGGTGGCACCCGCCACGGGAGCGAGCAGTCCGGCGGCCGCCACTGCATGGCCGCCACTGAGAGTCCCATTCCTGCTCCGACGGCCTGCCGGGCGATGGTCCTGGTCCGGCGGGCCAGCACAATGGCCTCGGTGAGGACGTCGATCCGATCGACCGCGAGCACGACGGCGGTCTCCGATGACGCAATTGCGCCCCGGGCCGCCAGCGCGACACCCACGCCCGCGGCGGCCGGCGCAGGCGCATCGTTGATGCCGTCGCCGACCATGATGGTCAGCGCATCCGCCGATTCCCGCTGCCATTTTCCCTGCAGGATCCAGATCCGCTGCCACCAGGTCGACCCCGATGAGCTCCCCGGGGGGCTGGGCGAGATCCGTGCGGTCACCGGTGGCCACCACCGCGATGATGTTGCCCGCCTACGGTTGTCCGATCAGCAACGTGCCCGCCAGAGCCATCGCGGCCAGCACGTCCACGCCCGGACCACGGTGGAACCACCCGAGCACCGTCCATCCGATCGCAGCGACCGGTCCGACCAGCGTTCCGGTGGTCCACACCACCGTCGAGGCGGCCGCAGGTCCGCCGTCACCAGAGCCGCCCCTGCGATCAGCGCCCCCAGCGAGGCGACGAGCAGACGGAACGCACGGCATCGCCGAGCGCCAGCGGCAGCAGCACGATGACGGCGAACAGCGCCGGGTCCAGACGTCCCGCCCGGACGGCCGGAAACCCGATCAGGACAACGGCCACCGATCCGGCGCCGGTCAGCGCGAGGGCGAGCGACGCCCGGATCCCGGCCGACAGCGCCCGCGCACGGCTGATCCTCGTCAGCTGGGCATCGTGGATCGCGACGTCCTGCACTGCTCGCGGCACCCTGCCGGTGGCCACGAGATCGTCCATCCCGCCGAGCATCTCGGCCACCGTCCGGTCGCGGTCCCCGAGCCCGCAGGCGCGCACGATCACGATGGCCACCATCAGGGTCAGCACCCACCCCGCCCGCCGTCGTCACGATCAACCAGCCGGCGGTGCCGGTGAGCACCACCGAGAACGCCGCTCCCCCGATCCCGGCCATTGCGGCGACCCAGTCGAGATCACCACGGCCGCAACAACTTCAGCACGGCGATCACACGGTCACCAGGCCCAATCCGACGATCTCGTCCGCGAGGGCCGGCACTGCGGGGCGGTGGGTGGTGATCACGGCGGTCCGACCCGACAGCAGGGTCCGCAGGCCGGTGATGACCTGGGCCTCGGCCGCATCGTCCAGACCCGCTGTCGGCTCGTCGAGCAACACCAGGGGGCCGTGGGTCGACCGGCGATCGCCGGCTATCTGATCAACGCAGCCACGGAAGGCGACGGACGAGGTCCGAATCGGCCCATCGACGTCCCAGCCCGAGGTGTTCCCCGGCGCCACAGAGAGCCACCACGATCAGCCCCAGCGCATAGATCACGTGGTAGTCGATCAACGGGTTCGTCGAGCCGGACGGCTCGCCGGCATCGGTGAAGCGGGCCAGCGGCCATTCGGCGATCCACATCGAGGCCATCAACACGGTTCCGGCCACGGCGGAGACTCGAAGGCCGATGCCGAGCAGGACGGCGACACCGACGCCCAGCAGCCCGAGCATGAACACCCAGTCGAGCAGCACGGCGCCCGACCACGAGCGGAACATGGCGCTGAACGGGCCGACGTCGCTGTGGCCGAGGAATCCGCTGGTCGGCGACCCACCGCTGATCCAGGATTTCGCGCCGGATGTGCTGTAGCCCAAGCCGATCAGCTTGTCGAGGAACGGCCAGAGGAAGATGAACCCGAGCCCGATGCGTAGCAGCGCCAGGGCCGTTCCGGCCGGACCTCGGGCGGGAGCAGCGACGGTCGACCTGTTGCCTGCGGGGACATCTCGCACCGGGGCAGTGAGCACGGGTGCGGGCTGAGCGGGATGGATGGTCATGACGATCCCTTTCGACTGGATCTCGCGGCACCCGATCGGGGGTCTCCCCCGGGGGTGGGCCGGATGCACCCAGCGAACGCCACGCGTGATGGGCTCGACAGGGTCAGAGGTCCCGTCCTGCGGCGTCTGCAACCTGTTGGAGGACGGGACCTTTGGCTCTGCAGCGCGACAGCCGGCCGGTGCGACGCTGGTCGAATCCGAGAGACGGCCCCGTGGCTCCACCTCCCGATCAGGTGAGAAGGGTAGGTATCCGTGTCCGTCCAGACTCCCGTGGTTCCACCGCCGTCCGCTGCGGGCGACCCGGCCTCCGACGACGCCTTGCAGCGGCAGATCGGTAGGAGGGCAATGCTCAGGGGCTTGGGTCTGGCCGGCGCGACGATCGTCGTGGCGGGTGCCGGAGGTCTCAGCTATCGGGTGTTCGACAACGGTGTGCTGGACTCGGGTTCGGGTGATCCGTACGAGGCCTGGACGCACTGGCGCTCAGATGCCACCCTGACGGGTGCGGTCGGCGCCGCGATCCTGGCGGCCAACCCGCACAACACACAGCCGTGGATCTTCGAGATCACCGACACCACCGTGGATGTGTTCACCGACCAGTCGCGCCGAATGCCGGAGACGGATCCTTTCGGACGGGAGCACCACGTCGGCATCGGCTGCGCGCTGGAGAACCTGGTGTTGGCCGCTCGAGCCCGCGGCTTGGAGCCCGCGGTGACACTCCTGCCGACCGCGGGCGACCCGCTGCATCTGGCCCACGTCACGACGACCACCCGCCCGGCAGCATCCTCCTCCCTGCACGAGGCCATCGGCAGCCGCCACAGCAATCGCGGCCCCTACACGAGCACGCCGCTGGCGGAGGCCACGTTGGCCGGCTTCTCCGACCTGGCCGCCGATCTGTCCGGGCTCACGGTTCGCTGGCTCACCACGGACAGCGAGAAGGCAGCACTGGGAGCCTTGATGCTCGACGCTGCGCAGGCTGTCGTCGACGATGAAAGGTCCTCTGCCGAGGGCTTCGGCTGGTTCCGGAACGACCGTGACGACATCGATCGGTTCCGCGACGGGCTCACGCTGGACGGCCAGGGAATGACCGACACCACGCTCGCGCTCGGCAAGATACTTCCCGCGTCCTCGCGCGTCGCCGGAGACCAGTTCTGGCTCGAGCAGACTCGCTCCGTACACACCGCCACCGCCGCGGCCTACGGCGTGCTGCTCGCCGCGGACCCCTCGGACGTCCGGACCCGACTGGCAGGTGGTCGACTGCTACAGCGGACACACCTTTCTGCAACCGCCGAAGGGCTTGGCCTGCAACACATGAACCAGATCACCGAACGCATCGGTCGCGAACGATCCATCGGGGTCGCAGCTACGTTCGCGCCGCGGTTCGATGCCCTCATCGGCGAGCCCGGGCTGGCCGGCCTGTGCGCATTCCGTGCCGGACATCCCGTTGGGCTCGGCCGGCCGAGCCCACGACGGACACTCGCCGCGGTGATCCGATGACCCCCACGCGGACCTACCGGTCGGCCGCCGTGCTGGGCGTCGCCGGCGGTGTTCTCGGCATCCTCGCCGGCCTCGTCCAGCTCTCGTTCGGCAGCCGGATCGGCACCTGGGGTGGGCAGAAGACCGATCCGGTCGGTCTGGGCCTGCTGACCATGATGCTCGGGGCGGTCGCGGTCGCCAGTGCACTGGTCCTGGTCGGCGGTCGACGTCGATCCCCCACCCTGCCGTCACCGGAGCGGCGAGCTGGTGTGTCGGCCGGTCTGGGAATCCCTGCGCTGCTGTGCTTCACCACGGTCGGATCGCTGTGGTACCTGCCCGGAATCGTGCTGCTCACCGCAACGGTCCTCATCGTCCTTGCCGGCGATCGGCACGCCCTGCGGGCAGCCATCGCCTCCGACTGGCTCAGTGCTCTGCTGACGCTGCTGGGTGCGTTCGTGCTCATGATGGCGTTGACAGCGGCGCCGGTCACCACCATCGTCGGCGTGATCGGCGGGCTGGTGGTGATGACCGGTGCCTGGCTGCCCGTCCGGCGTCCGGTCCGGATGCTCTTGGTCGCGGCCGGAACTCTCCCGTTCGCCGTTCTGACCTGGTGGACCCTGCTGACTCCGGCACTGGCAGTGCTGGCGTTGGTTGTTGCGGCGGCTGCCTCGACATCACCTGCAGCGTTGACCCGATCGCGGCCGCGCGCTCCCGCCGCCGTCTGAATCAGACGCGACACCTGATGACCCGCCGGCTGTCGGTAGCTCCCTGCGGACAGGGGGACTTGAACCCAGGTCGGAGAGAAGCACGTTCTTCACATCAGTGAACCCTGCGGGTCCTCTCGGGTCCCGGTGGATCCCGTGCCATTGATCTGATCAGCGCACGGGTGGTCCCGGCGCCGCGACTGACTCGCCTCATGGTCGGGCGAGGACAGTGCGGGCTCGGGCACAAGCAGCCGTTGGAACGAGGGTCCGAGAGTTCGGACCAGCACTTCCATCTCGGCATCGACCAGAGCAGGCACGCCCACCACCCGTCGACCCACCACGACGCCGATCAGCAGCGACGCCGCCAAGCCAGCACGCAGGATTGCCTCGTCCCCGCGCCCAGCCATACCGTGTACCAACCGGGACTGGATGAACTCGCGCAGCTGATCCCGTGCGGTAACAGTGACGACTGCACTTCGAAGCATCGCCATCAATGGTTCTGATTCTGCAGCAGGTCCGTCCCAAGCCTGCAGGTAGGCGCGCACAACCCGCTCCCCCAGGTGCTCGTCGGGGCCCTCGAAAGCCGTGTCGAATCGCTGCAGCGCTGAGGCGGGCACTTCCATCACCGCAGCGAACAGGCCGTTCTTGGAGCCGAAGAACTGCATGACCTGGGATGCATCCACTCCGGCGTCACCAGCAACACCGCGGATGGTCGTCCCGGCGAACCCGTCGGCAGCGAATCTCGCCCGGGCGGCTGCCAGCACGGCTTCCCGGGTGCTGGCAGTTCCGGGACGTCGCCCGACGCGGGACGGCCGCGGCGCACCGGATGACTTCATCCCCTCACGGTACTGCCAGTCACAGTTTTCTCAACATCTGTTGAGTTATTGCGTGTTCGGTCCTACTCTCGGATGTAGCAGAGCCCGCTGAGGACTCTCGACACCCAGGAGCACGTCATGGTTGACGACCAGAAGCTGTACACCGCTTCGCATCCGCTGCCGGCGCCCAGGACCGGGCAGCTGACCCCCTTCGAGCCGGGCACCCGCACCCTGGAGGCCGGGTTCCAGCTGGCCCCCCAGTTCAAGCCGCTCCCGGTCGACATCGTCCTGGACAAGGACGTCGCGGTGCAGCTGCGGGACGGCGTCACCATCCACGTCGATGTGTTCCGCCCGGCCGGCACCGAGCCGGTGCCGGTGCTGGTGGCGTGGAGCCCGTACGGGAAGGGTCAGGGCAGCTCGGTCAGTGTGATGGGCGTGTTCGGACTGGTCGGTCTCGGCAACGAGATCGTCTCGGGGCTGGAGAAGTTCGAAGCTCCAGATCCGGCGTACTGGTGCGCCCAGGGCTACGCCGTCTGCAACCCGGACATCCGCGGCGTGGTCGACTCCGAGGGTGACAGCGTGCTGTGGGACCGGCAGGAAGGACTGGACTGCTACGACCTCATCGAATGGTTGGCCGTCCAGGACTGGTGCACCGGCAAGGTCGGCATGAGCGGCACCTCCTATCTGGCTGTCGCCCAATGGTTCGCCGCTGCCGAGCAGCCGCCGCACCTGGTCGCGATCAACCCGTGGGAGGGTGTCAGCGACGTCTACCGCGACCTCGTCCTCCGCGGCGGGATGCCGGACACCGGTTTCGCCCAGCAGCTGCAGGACGGCAGCTTCTTCGGAAAGAACTCGAAGGAGGACATCCTCGCCGAAGTCGAGCGGTACCCGCTGATGACCGATCTGTGGGAGAACAAGATCCCCGCGTTCGAGAAGATCACCGTGCCTGCCTACGTGGTCGCCAGTTACTCCAACACCCTGCACACCGCCGGCACGTTCCGGGCCTGGCGCCGGATGGCCTCCGAACAGAAGTGGCTGCGGATCCACAACACGCAGGAGTGGCCCGACTACTACGACGAGGCGAACGTGGAGGACCTCCGCCGCTTCTTCGACCACTACCTCAAGGGTGTCGACAACGATTGGGAGACAACGCCTGTCGTTCGCTACTCGCTGCTCGACCTCGGCGGAGGCGACCGGGTGGCACTGCCGGCCGAGGCGTTCCCACCCGCCGATGTCACGTCGACCAAGTACTACCTCGACGGTCGCACCCGGGCACTGACGACCACTGCTCCGACCGCCGAGGTCCCGGTGGCATACCAGGCGGACGGGAACCCTGCCGCTGCCTCCTTCATCACCCGCTTCGACCAGGAGACCATGCTTGCGGGATACCCGAAGGCACACCTGTGGGTCGAGGCCCGAGGTGCAGACGACATGGACCTGTTCGTACTCATCCAGAAGCTCGACGCCCACGGCACCCCGCTGCAGGCCTTCACCGTGTCGAACCGGAGCCCGATGGCTCACGACCTGACCGACCACGGCGCGACCATCCTGCGCTACAAGGGATCCGACGGCCGTCTCCGCGTATCGGCCCGACACCTCGACGAGACCCTGGCGACGGCGGACGTCCCGGCCCACACCTTCGACCGGGTCGAGAAGCTCACGGACGGCCAGGTCGTCGACATCGAGATCGACCTGCTGCCACTGGGTCTGCTCTTCCGCGCCGGCGATCAGCTGCGGTTCATCGTCAGCTCCCGCAACCTGCTCGGCACCCTGATGCCAGGCATCCGCGAGTACGTCGGCGCGAACGCGGGAACGCATGTCATCCACACCGGAGGCGACCGAGCCTCCTACTTGCAACTGCCGGTACAGGAGAACTGATCAACTGCCAGACGCTGATGGTGCGCCCGCTCGAGGGTGGGCCACCACCAGCCCGGTTGCACTGTGTCGGCGGGGTTCAGAAGTTGCTGAGACCCGCAGGCTGCTCGACGGCAGTGTCGGTCCGCGGTGACTGACGCTCGACGCGTGGAGGCGTGGAGGCGTGGAGCGTCGACGATGTGTCCGTGGCCGACGGCGGCACATGACTGGTTTCGCGCCACATGTGCGAGAACAGCATTCGTGACAGGAAATCGTGCCTGGGGGCGGGCTGTCCTCTGTGCGGGGTGTGGGTTGCTCGAAGACCGGAGGCAGACTCTCGGGACATGCCGCAGACACCGACCGCTCGGCTCCCGACAGGCTGCCCTGGGAAGGCTCAGCCGAGGTGCCTTCAGGTCAAGCAGCATTCCAACGCGAAGGACAGTTGCCCGACCTGGAAAGCCGCGCCGGCCCGGTGGAAGTCGATGCAGTGGCCCGAACCGGGCTGGATGCGGCTGTCCACGGAAGGTGCGGCGGTGAACCCGGTGCGGAAACTGTCGATCTGACCTGGGTCAGTGATCCACAGGTGATCGAACTCGCCCTGCCGGTGATGGACAGGAACGGGTACCTCGGCACAGAACGCAGCACGGCCGGCGATCCAGGTGCCGGTGATGTCGAGCAGTTCCGCCTTGGGCACCAGCGCATTTGACGGGTGACTGGCGGCAGGCATGTCCGGGCCGTAGCTGCCGGCGGGCCCGAACATCACTTGGTCCTTCATCGGGGTGGGCAGGTCGATCATCGGAATGTCGGGAAGTGACTCCCACGCTGCGCGGGACTGCTGAGGCACCGACACCAGGCAACCGGAGATCGCAATGCCGAGCAGGGGCCAGCTCTGCGGACGGGCCGCGATGGCGGTGACGACTGCGGCACCGATGGAGTGCCCGACCAGAACGATTCCGCTGGTGTCCGCTCCGTACTCGGCCCAGATCTCACCCAGCACCTCACCCAGGACGTCCGCATTGGCCACGATGATCGACCCGTCGGTTTCCAACGGGCTGCTCCCTGCGTAGTTCGGACGATCCAGGGCAATGACGGGAATGTCGAGGTCGGCGCCGCGACGGAGCAGGGAGTGTCCGGCGATGTCGAAGTATTCCGAGGTGTACGTGCCTCCGTGGAGCGCGACGACCAGCGGTACATCAGGGCGTGCGGCCCGCCTGAGGTGCCGGTTGGATCGGCCGCTGATGACGAATCCGGCGGCCGGACCGGCTCCGGTGACCGTGTGGGTGAGTGGCGTCGACGACGATGTCGGTGCAGTCATGGCAGGCTCCTGTCAAGATGATGCGGGGCTCGGAGGGCTGACGGCGCCCGCAGGTGGGAGATCCAGCGCGGCGCGCACATGCTGCAGCGACGCGAGGGCGGCCGGCATGTCGCGCAGCGCGTCGCGAAGCTTGAGAATGCCGGCGCCGCGCGACTCGGGCGGAATGTCCCCGCCGCGGGGAATCACCAGAAAATGAAAATGCGAGAAGTTCTCGCCGAAACTCATGAAGTACACGAATTCAACGGCCAACGCCTTCTTGATGGCGGCAGAGAGCTGGGCGCAGCGGCCACCGAACTCAGCAAGCTCGTCGGCGGTGAGTTCGTTCCAGCCCTCGGCGTGGCGGCGCACTCGCAGGATGTACCACCCCGGCACTTCATAGCCTGCAGCGACCTCGCACGACCACCGTTCGTCGCGGAACAGCACAGCACCCGCAGCTGAGTCCTCGAGCTCGCACGGGAGACAGCCGATCATCGCGGTCATACCATCTCACCGAGCGCCGGCATCTGCATCGTCGTCTCCGCCTCTCTATCGGTGCCTCGCTACGATATATCCTCGGACTCTAGATGCTGTCCCGAATCCAAGCAATACCTTGCGTCAGGCGCGCTCCCACTGGCGGATGTGCCGGAGAATGCGTCGCTCGTTCGCTTCTAGATGAGCGGTCAAAGCTTGGGTCATGACGTCCGGGTCGGCTCCCAGTGCCGCATCCAACAGCAACTGGTGCGTCTGATGGCGCCGGTCCCGTTCCTCGTCGGTGATCTGGGTCGGGTCGAACACCAAGTGGGTGTATCGCTCCGCTGCCGTCCACAGGGTCTCCAACATCCGGTCGTCCCACGCAGTGGCGGCCGGATGCACCAAGGCTGCGTGGAAGTCGTAGTGCGCCTGCCAGGCGAGTTCGGGATCCTCGTCGCGGCTGCTCTCGAGGAGCCTCCGGAGGGTTGCGCGGCGTGCGGGGTCGTGATGGCCGGCCGAAGCGGCCGCCAGCGGCAGCTCGATCACGTATCGCAGTCGGTAGATGGCCTGCAAGTCCGCCACGGTCAGGGACGCCACTTCGGCGCTCCGGGCAGGGCGCAGAATGACCAGGCCTTGAGATTCCAATCGGCGTAACGCTTCACGGATCGGAATGTGACTGACACCGAGTTGGACCGCCAGGTTCCGGATCGAGAACTGCTGACCGGGCGCCAGCGATCCGGTGAGTACCGCACGCCGGATCTCAGCGGTCACCAGATCGACCGCCGAACTGTTCTGCGGTCGAACGGATCGAACCTGCTGGTCTGCCACCGGGGGCCACCTCCTTCGAGGACGTCAGGATTGCATGCTTCAGTCTTGCGACCCCGCAGATCGCTGGCTAGGATATAGCGTATATCTTCGACGAGGGAGTCGCGATGCACAGTCCCACGGAGCAATCGGCGGCCGTGTATCCGTCCGTGCGAGCTCGGTCCACAGGCGAGCAGGACGTGCTGTCGGAGATCGAGCGCAAGATCCTGTGGATCTCCACGGCTGTCATCGACGCCGCGAACGGCATGGCCCGGAAAGACCCGGACGGCTTGAAGGTCGGCGGCCACCAAGCGTCCTGCGCATCAGCGGTCAGCCTCATGACCGCCTTGTGGTTCACCGAGCTCACCGCAGCAGACCGCGTGTCGGTCAAGCCTCACGCCTCCCCCGTTCTGCATGCGATCAACTATCTGCTGGGCGAGTTGCGTGCCGAGCAACTCGAGACGCTGCGCGCGCTGGGCGGCCTGCAGAGCTACCCCAGCCGATCGAAGGACCCCGATACCGTTGACTATTCGACCGGCTCCGTCGGGATCGGCGCAACGGCACCTCTCTGGGGAGCGATAGCCCGTCGCTACGCGGCCTCCGTGGCCACTGTTCCTCACTCGGTCAGCAGCGCGGCACCACCGGTGACGAGCGCGATCGTCGGACGTCAGTTCAGCATCGTGGGCGACGCCGAACTGGATGAGGGTGCCGTGTGGGAGGCGATCCTCGATCCGATGGTCTCCGATCTCGGCGAAATTGTGTGGATCGTCGACTTCAACCGGCAATCACTGGACCGCGTGGTGCCCGACATCTCGGCCGTCCGGCTGCAGGCGATGTTCCGTGCGGCCGGGTGGCAGGTCATCACCCTCAAGTACGGCCGGCTGCTGACAGAGCTGTTCCGTCGGCCGGGCGGCGAGCTGCTCGAGCGGCGCATCGACGAGATGTCCAACCCGGAGTTCCAGCGGCTGCTGCGCTGCTCTCCCGCCGAGTTGCGCGAGCGACTCCCCGGCGCCGACGAAGGGCGGGAGGCGATCAAGGAATTGCTGGCAACGGTGGCCGACGCGACCCTCCACGACGTCATCACCGGCCTCGGTGGCCACGACATTGCGGGCTTGATGGATGCCTTCGAGCAGATCGAGGACCACCGCCCCACCATCATCTTCGCCTACACCATCAAGGGCTATGGACTGCCGAGCGCTGGACACCCGCAGAATCACTCCAACCTGCTCACCTCGGATCAACTGTCCTTGCTCTCCCGTGCGCTCGGTGAGAACACCGACGACCCCTGGCGGGCTTTCACACCCGGATCGGCCGCGGATCTGGTGTGCAAGGACGTCAGTGCCCGGCTGCAGCGACCGACCGTCCCCCCGCCGTCACCGCCGGTGGTCCCCACCGATTTCGGCCGCACCCCCGGCAGCCGGAGTTCGACCCAGCAGTCACTGGGTCGGTTCCTGCTCGACCTGTCCCGCCTGGCCCCCGACGTAGCCCGCCGGGTGGTGACGGTGGCGCCGGACGTGGCCTCCAGCACCAACCTCGGGGGATGGCTGAACAAGGTAGGAGTCTGGTCTCCGGCCGCACGCACCGACTGGTTCGCCGACGACGCCGAAACCCTGCTCCACTGGGATGAGCGCCCGAGTGGTCAGCACATCGAACTGGGTATCGCCGAGGTCAATCTGGTCGGTCTGCTCGGTGAGCTCGGATCCACCTGGAGTCGGTGGGGCCAGACCCTGCTGCCGATCGGCACGCTGTACGACCCGTTCGTCACCCGGGCGCTGGAGCCGTGGTCGTTCGGCGTGTACGCGGGCGGGCAGTCCATCATGGTCGGAACTCCTTCCGGAGTCACGCTGGCCGCCGAGGGCGGCGCGCACCAGTCGATCATCACCCCGTCCATCGGTCTGGAGCAGCCCGGGGTGGTGGCGTTCGAACCGGCCTTCGCACACGAAGTCGAGTGGTGCATGCTCGATGCGTTGAGCCGCCTGGGACACCGGGACGGATCTTCCAGCTACTTGCGCCTCTCCTCCCGCGTTCTCGATCAGACGTTGGCGGCAGTGCCGGTCGATCCCGCCGCCCGTGAACGACGTCGCCGGCAGGTCGTCGGCGGCGGCTATGCGCTCCGGAGGGCACCGCGCCCTGACATCACCCTGGTCGGCATGGGGGCGATCATGCCCGAGGTGCTGAGCGCCGCAGCGCGCCTGCAAGAGCTGGGATTGGCCGCCGACGTCATCTGTGTCACCAGTGCCGATCGCCTCTACCGTGCATCGCGTGCAGTGCGCGGCTACGGCGACGGAAATCCCTCGGTGCTGTGGCAGGCTTTTCCGGCCGATCGAGCCGTGCCGATGGTCACCGTCCTGGATGGACATCCACACACCCTGTCGTTCCTCGCCACGGTGCACGCAGTGCCGAGCATCAACCTCGGCGTCACCGATTTCGGCCAGACCGGGACCCTGCAAGAGCTCTACCGGCTGCACGGCATCGGTCCCGATGCGATCGTCGGTGCCGCTCTGGATCTTCTGGACCCCCCGACGCAGTCCACATCCGCCGACACCGCCCGCTGAATCCTCGAAGGAGAGAATCGATGCCCGAGAACAAGGCCACGAACTACCCGGTCAACCCACCGAAGCTGCACCACACCACCTTCACCACACTCCGCATGGACCAGATGGTCCAGTGGTACGGCCTGGTGTGTGGGCTCCGCCCCGTCTTCCAGAGCGATGAGGCGTCCTGGATGACCAACGATGCGGCAAACCATCGGATCGCGCTGCTGTCCCCCCCGGGATTGAAGCATCCCACCGACAAGGGTCACGAAACGGGGATCCATCACACTGCATTCGAGTTCGCGACGTTCGACATGTGGCTCAACAACTACATCCGACTGCGGGACCACGGCGTCCTGCCGTTCCTCACTCTGGACCACGGCATCACGATGTCGGTCTACTACCAGGATCCCGACGGCAACGGTGTCGAGATCCAGGTGGACGGATTCGGCGACTGGGCCGCGTCCAGCGAGTGGATAGCGACCGCGCGGGAGTTCGCCGCCAACCCGATCGGGATCTTCTTCGACCCGGAGAAGATCGTGCTCGCTCGCGAGGAGGGCATGTCCTTCCAGGAGATCCACGAGCGGACGCGGGCAGGCGAGTATTTGCCGGCGACCATTCCCGAAGACATCTTCCTGCCCGAGGTCTGGTGAGCTGAGTGCGTGCACTGACGATCACCAACGCGAGAGTCTTCGACGGAACCCGGCTGAGCGAGCCACGGTCAGTGCGGATCATCGATGGGCTCATCGACGAGTCCCGCGCCGGAGCAGCTCACGACGAGGTTGTTGATGCCGAGGGCGGCGTACTTCTGCCAGGTCTGATCGACGGGCACGTCCACATCGACGACCCCGGCCAGACCCTCACATTGGCCCGATGGGGTGTGAGCACCGCCCTGGACATGGGGGCCAAGGACCCCGGTCTGATCAGAGAATGCCGCGACCAGACGGGTCGGACCTCGCTGCGCAGCGCAGGATTTCCGGCCGGGCCGGTGACCGGAACCCACATAGCTCGGCTCGGCTATCCCGCCTGGATCGCGATCGCCGAGGCTGATGACGCCGTCGGCTGGGTCGCTCAACGGGCAGCGGAAGGATCGGACTACATCAAGGTGCTGCTCGAGCCTCAGATCCCCGGGCAGCCCGAGCCGCTCTCCCCCACCACTGCCGCGGCAGTGGTGGACGCCGCCCACGCCGGCGGTCGACGGGTCGTCATGCACACCACGACCGTGGACACCGTCCGGATCGCCGTCACCGCCGGCGCAGACGTCTTCACCCACTCGCCGCTGGCCGGCGCACCCGACGCCGAATTGGTGCAGCAGATCGTGGATGCTGACACGGTCGCCGTTCCAACCCTGTCGATGATGAAGGCGCTCGCTGACCATTGGCCATTTCCGGTGCGTCCGCCCGAGGTTGCCTTCGAGAACGCTTTGGCGTGGGTCGGGGCCCTGCACCGTGCCGGGGTGAGCATCGTGGCCGGGACCGACGCGAATGCAGACCCGGCCACCCCTGCTCGGGTGCCCCACGGCGAATCCCTGCACGACGAACTCGCCTTGATGGTGGAGGCGGGACTCACCCCGGTCGATGCCCTCCGAGCCGCAACCGAGGTCTCCGCGAACCGGTTCGGGCTCAGCGATCGCGGTGCGATCCGCTCCGGCTTACGGGCTGACCTCCTGCTGGTGGCCGCAGATCCGACGGTCGACATCGCCGCGACTCGCGACATCCGCGGCGTCTGGATCGCCGGCGAGAGAGTCCGGTGAGCGGAGCATGATCAGTACCCCGGTGCTGGTGGTCGGCGGGGGTCCCGTCGGACTGACCGCGGCCCTGGAACTGGCGCACCACGGCGTCGCGAGTGTGGTCCTGGAACCCCGCGTCGTCGTTGACCACCAACGGCCCCGGGCCAAGACGACGTCCGCGCGCAGCATGGAGCTGTTCCGGCGAACGGGGGTGGCAGCAGAGATCCGGCGGCGAGCCGCGCTCCCCGCAGCGTGGTCGCACGAGATCCGCTTCTGCACGACGGTGTTGGGCGCAGAGGTCACCCGGATGAGCCACACCCTCGGTCTGGAACTGATCGATTCCCCGCTCACGTCCGAGTCCGCGCAACAGGTGACCCAGCCCGTAGTGGAGGAGGCACTCCGAGCAGTGATCGCCGAGCAACCCCTGGTGCGGACCCTGTTCGGGTGGCAGGCCAACACGATCACCTTGGCCGGAGACCGCCGCCAGGTACGGGTGCTGGACGGGTCGGGTGAGTCCGACGACATCGAGTTCCGGTACCTTATCGGCGCCGACGGATCACGGAGCGTCGTCCGGGAGGCGTTGGGGGCCCACTATGTCGGTGCACCAGGCGGTCGACCCAACGTCAACATCACGTTCCGGTCCGAGCAGCTCCGAGACCGGCTCTCCGGCACGCCTGCCGTGCATCACTGGGTGCTCAATCCCGCCGCTCCCGGCGTCGTGGGCGCTCTTGACCTGGCCGGCACCTGGTGGGCCATCGCCACCGGCACCGCATCGATCGCCGACGACGACGAGGCAGCCGCACTGGTCCGAGCACTGGTCGGCGACGACATCGATGTCCGGATCATTGCCACCGACCCCTGGCAGGCGCGCTTGCTGCTGAGCGACTCCTACGGCCGCGACGGCGCCTACCTGGTGGGTGACGCGGCCCACCAGAATCCGCCGTGGGGTGGCCACGGATTCAACACCGGGGTCGGGGATGCGGTGAACCTTGCCTGGAAGATCGCAGCGGTGCTCAACGGCTGGGCACCACCGGAGCTCCTGGACAGCTACGAAGCCGAACGCCGCCCGGTGGCCGAACGGACCATCGAGCTGGCCGCCGTCAACATGCGGGCACTGCCGATCGAACTCGGGAACCCGGCCATGACCACCGCCGGCCTCCCCGGCCAAGCCGCTCGCGAGGCTGCGGCCACCGCCATCGAGAGCGTGAAGCGCTCCGAGTTCTACAGCCTGGGTCTGGTCCTGGGCCATACCTACGGGCCGGATCCGGCGGCCCACTCCTCCAGCACCGAGATCTACCAACCCCAGGTACAACCGGGAAACAGGCTGCCGCACCAACGATCGATGGATGGGCAGTCCTTGTACGACCTGCTCGGCCCGGAATTCACCGTCCTCGGTCCAGCGGAGGCGGCCGGGCCGCTGGTCACAGCGGCTGCACAGCTCGGGGTCCCCCTGATGCAGGTGGATCCGCAGCAGAACCACTTCGCCGCAGTGGACGGAACCAGGGCGGTGCTCGTGCGGCCGGACCAACACATCGCCTGGGTCGGCCAGCCGTCCGCACCCGACACGGACGACCGATCGGAGTGCCACCCGCGGGACATCATCAGAACGGCACTCCGCGGCTTCAACCCCCCGAAGACCCCCGCCGCGACACCCTGAGCGCGCGGCGGCCGCCAGACGAGCTGAAGGAAACAACATGCGCATCGCCAACATCGCCGGCCGACTGAACCTGGTCGACGGTCCACTCGCCGTCGACGTCCAGACCACCAGCAGTTCGACGTTCGAGGCCGATCCCGCGGCCGTGTACGCACGGTGGCACGAGTTCGCCACCTGGGCCGCCCGTCAGGACGTCCGTCACTCCACAGCAGCAGTGGCCTTCGATCCGAGCCGGCTGGGTGCGCCATCGCCGAGTGCGCGACAGGTGTTCGGCATCGGACTGAACTACGCCGACCACGCAGCGGAAGCAGGTCTTCCGATCCCGCAGCAACCGCTGGTCTTCACCAAGTTCGCTTCCTCTGTCACCGGCCCGCAGACCGACGTCGAGCTCCCCGGTGACACGGTCGACTGGGAGGCGGAACTGGTCGTGGTCATCGGTCAGGGCGGCCGACACATCGACGTACCCGAGGCCGCAGCCCGGATCGCCGGCTACACCGTCGGGCAGGACATCTCAGAGCGGACCGTCCAATGGCAGGGTGAACCCGCACAGTTCAGCGTCGGGAAGTCCTTCGCCGGATTTGCCCCAACGGGGCCCTTCCTGGTCACCCCTGACGAGTTCGAGGATCCGGCTCGCCTCCATCTGTCCTGCACCATCACCGATTCCGCCGGCTCCACCACCACCGTTCAGGACGGATCCACCGAACAGCTGATCTTCTCGATTCCAGAACTCGTCAGCAGGCTCTCCCAGATCGTGGAACTGCTGCCCGGAGACCTGATCTTCACCGGCACCCCGCCGGGTATCGGAGCGGCCAGGAAGCCTCCGAGGTTTCTGACGCCCGGAGATGTCCTGACCACCGAGATCGACGGCATAGGGCGTTTGGTGCAACGATTCATCACCGCCGGGCACCGATGATCCTGGTGACCGCTGCGGCCGGCAACCAGGGTCGGCAGCTGATCCCGAAGCTGGTCCGGTCCGGCGAGCAGGTCCGTGCTTGTGTGCAATCGGAAGCCTCCGCCCGGCGCCTGCGATCGGCCGGAGTGAGCGAGGTCCTGATCGGCGACCTCGGCGATCCACGGGTCCAGGTCGAGGCGGTACGCGGAGTCCGGAGCGTCTATCACGTCGGACCGACCGCCCACCCGCTGGAGCGCCGGATGGGGATGGGCCTGGTGGATGCGGCACGCGAGGCGGGCGTTGGCCATTTCGTGTTCAGTTCGGTCCTGCACGCCATCACCACCGATCTGGTCCAACACGAGATCAAACGCGACGTCGAGGAACACCTGCTGTCGTCGGGGTTGGAATTCACCATCCTGCAACCGTCGAACTACATGCTGCCCCTCAAACTCAAGCCGGCCTTCGAGCGAGGGGTTTTCGAGCTCTCCTGGTCACTGAGCAGGCGCCAGTCCCTGGTCGACCTCGCCGACGTGGCCGACGTCGCACGACTGGTACTCACCGATGCGGCTGCTCATGTCGGAGCGACGTATGAGCTGGCGGGGCCGGGTCGTTACACAGCGCACGAACTCGGTGCCATCATCTCTTCCGTACTGGGACAACCGATCGAGGTCCGTGAGATCGACGCCGACACCTATTTGGCCGCGTGGTTCGGCGACGCGGATCCAGCTGCCTTCCCCCACCAGGCGCGCATGCTCCGCGCCATCTCCACCAGATACAGCAGCCACGACTTCGTCGGAAACCCCAACGTGCTGAACTGGCTACTGCGCCGGGCACCGACCACTTTCGAGCAGTACGTCCGCCGAGAGCTCGAACAGTTCCGCACCGACAACCCCACGGCCGCACCTGGAGAATCACCATGAAACTCGATGGGCGCACCATCCTGATCACCGGCGGCGGATCCGGCATCGGTCGTGCGCTGGCCCACGAGCTGCACCAACGTGGCAACCAGGTGATCATCGCGGGTCGACGCGGTGTGGCCCTCGACGCGGTCACCTCGACACACCCGGGGATGACCTCGTTCCTGCTGGATGTGTCTGATCCCGCGAGCATCGCCACGGTCGTGCCCGCAATCCTGGCCCGGCACAGCACCCTCGATGTGCTGATCAACAACGCCGGCATCATGGTCGGTGACGACATCACCGGACCCCTGCGGGACGCCGAACTCGCCGACATCGTGTCGACGAATCTCCTCGGTCCCATACGTATGGTTTCTGCGCTGATAGATCACCTGAAGACGATGCCGACCGCCACCATCATCAACGTGACGTCCATGCTCGGATATGCACCGCTCGCAACGTCCGCTCAGTACAGCGCCACCAAAGCGGGTCTGCACTCCTACACCCTCTCCCTCAGACATCTGCTCGAGGAGACGTTTGTCGACGTCGTGGAGATCGCGCCGCCCTACACCCGCACCCCGCTGATGGATGTCAACCTCACGGACCCCAGGGCCATGCCGCTGGATGAGTTCATCGCCGAGACCATCGTCGTCCTCGAAACCGACAGCCCAGAGGCATATGTCGCACGTGCCCGTGAGCGCCGCGACGCACTGCGTCCCCGCGAGATCGAAGCGACTCGCCAGTTCAACGACGCCATGTCGCTCTGACGGCACGGAGCCCGTCGTGGTGGCTGCTGGCTTTCGCAGCAGAGCCGAACCTCCCAGGCCGTACCGAGAACCACGCCGTGGCGCAGAGTCAGCTGTGTCGCTGAGGTTCAGAAGTTGCTGAGACCCGCATGCTGCTCGACGGCGATCTTGGTCCGGGGTACGTCTCCGGAAACGATGGCTTCGACGAGCTCTTCATGGATCTCGAAGCGATCCTTGAGCCAGGTGGCAGCAGAGACAGGATCGTCGTCGTGCCGGGCGGCCACGGCATGTTCGCGGACGAACCGCATCATCGACAGGTACAGCGCTGACCCGGTCTGGTTCGGCGAGATCTGCGCGATCCGTTCGTGCAGGTCCCAGTTGGCCAGGAGGAACTCGGTACGTCCTCGGCCGGCGGCAACCTGCAGCCGTCGCACGAGCTTGCGCATGGCGGTGATGTCCCGCGAGGTCCTGTGCTCGGCGGCGTCCACGTCGATGAGCACTTCGAGTGCTTCACGAACGGCGACCGCCTCGGCCACCGAAGCTGGAGCGTCCGTGACAGCGAGCAGCGTGTGTCGGATGCGGACCATCGGGCCGGCGGCGGTCGCGAACAGTCCCCCGCTGCGCCCAGGCCGGATTTCGGCGAGGCCGCGATCGGTGAGGATGCGGATCGCTTCGGCCACGGTCGAGCGAGCGAAGCCGGTGCGGGTCTTGAGTGCATCGATGGTGCCGATGAGTTCGCCGGGTTTGAACTCTCGGTCGAGGATCTGTTGCTCGATCTCGCCGGCGAGGACCTGAGCGCGGGTCTGTGCCACGAAGGAGGTCATGTCGGGAGCCTAGCAACGGTCATAACCGTTGCTCGTGTTTCTGCGGCTGCGGTAGGAATGCGGCCCGGGTCCGTGTCGGCATGTGTTTCACCAGGACCAGTCGTTGGCCATCAGTTCGGTGCCCTCGCTCGACGTCGTACGACTGGTGAGGTGATCGCCGTGCTCGGCGATGCGCGCGAGATACTTCTCGTGCGCAGCGGCGGCGAAATCCTGATCGAAGTCCCTGATCACCGAATGGATGTGATTGCCGCTGTCGACTGCGTTGACCATTTCGATCAGGAGGGCTCGGGTCTGCACCCGGAAGTAGTGCGGCACGCCCCGGGTCGTTCCGCCCGCCCAGGCGAAGTGGATCGTCGCGGGACCGTCGGCGTCGATCCCGGTCCGGTACTCGGCGGCGACCGAGTCCGACACGCGTTGCAGGTAGGTGTCGATCAGCTGCATCAGGACGTCCAGCTGGTGTTCCTCCAGCTGATCGGCGCGGATCCCGGACGGCTGGTTCCGGTTCAGTGCCAACGCTTTTCGATCGGCGGTGGTGATCTGGTACTGCGGCATCCCCAGGTCGTAGTGGTCGGGGTACTCCAGGGCGCCGATTCTGGGAACCTGCCTCGACACGAAGTCCGCGGGGGCGGTGTCGTGGATGACCGCGGTGGAGCGCTGTCGCTCATCGAGGGTCTCCAGCAGTTGGAAGCCCAGACCTTCGTCCTCTGCCAGCGGATTGAGCACGCCCGCATCGAGCGCGGGTTGCTGCCCCAACGCGCTGGGTGTCATGGAGATCCAGCGCTGGTTGACGATCGTGACATTGAGGCACACGTGATGACCGAGGAAGCGAAGCGACCAGGTGTCCTCGAACCCGGGCCGCCCGAAGATGGAGAAGAAGTAGGAATCGGACGTGCGCCACAGCGGTGCCGCGACACCCAGGAACTGCGCCTCCCGCGCCCGCAGCACGTGCTCCAGCTGCATGATGGCCAGGATCTTGGTGAAGACCTCTTCGGACACGGTCAGCCGGATCAGGTCCAGCAGCACCACTTTCTGGTGCCGGTCCAGTTGATGCAAAGAGACACCGATGCGGTCCGGCTTGGGGATGATGTCCCAGTCGAGCCGGCGCGGATCGTCGAAGGCGAACAGGGAACCTGCTCGCTGATCTGCTGAGAACGTGTCGAGCAGACCGATGACGCCGACCAGTAGCTTCTGGATGGTGTGCGCGTCCTCATGCAGGTGCTCGGGCGGATCGGAACTGGGCGTCACGGCTGACCTTCCGTCGAATAATCAAAGCATCATAACCGTTCGCATGGTTTGGGGGAAGACGGGTGCGACCGACAGCGCGCACTGCACCGCCGACGACGAGGTTGGCGACCGCCCTTGACAGCGGTACAGCTCCGTCGCATACTCGAGAAACCATCATAACCATTTAGGTATTAAGGGAGTCTGCGTGAGCCTCCGGGACGCCGTGCGGTCGCGCGACGAAGCAGCCGCCGAAACAGCTGCCGCCGTGGTCGACCGCCCCGGAGCTGCACCTCGACTCGACTCGATCGCGATGGCTCCCCGGACCGCGGGCACGACGCTGCTGTCCGTGCTTGCAGCCCCACTGAACCCGCTGGATCTGTTGATCGCATCAGGCGCCTTCCATTCCGCGCGGCATGAGGTCCCCTACGTTCCCGGCAGCGAATGCGTCGGAGTCGTGCAGGAGTCGGACATCCACCCGGCGGGATCGTTGGTGTACGCCGAACGCCGTGCCTCACCAACAACGCCGGGCACATTCGCGGACCGCGTTCTGGTGCGCGACGCGGACGTCCTGCCATTGCCGGCCGGTGTCGATGCTGTGCGCGCTGCCGCTGTCGGCAACTCGGGTGTGGCCGCCTGGCTGCCGTTGATCGAGACCGCCGGACTCCGTACCGGCGAGACCGTGGTCGTGCTCGGCGCCACCGGTGCTGTCGGACAGCTCGCGGTGCAGATCGCCCGCCGACACGGTGCTGGTCGAGTTATCGGCGTCGGTCGCGATCAGGCTGCACTGCAACGACTTCTCATCCTGGGCGCGGACGCTGTCGTCGATCTGCGTCCCGATGAGAGCGAAGCTGCCTTGTCGGCGCGGATGGCCGAAGCCACTGCCGGGCCCGTCGACGTCGTCCTGGACGGCTTGTACGGCCTTCCGCTCCAGGCTGTGCTGCCACTGTGCGCACAGCACGCCCGGGTGGTCAACATCGGAAACTCGGCCGGGTCGACAGCGACCATTCCCGCGGGCCTGCTGCGCGGCAAACAGATCCAGCTGTCGGGCTTCGCCGGCCTGCACACAGAGCTGAAGGACAAGCAGCGTGCCCTGGCCTGGCTGTGGGCCGCGCTCGGACGCGGGGACCTGTACGTCGACGTCCGCACCGTTGCCCTCGCCGATCTGCCCGAAGCCTGGGAGGCCCAGGCGTCCTCCCCGCACGTCAAGCTCGTTGTACTGCCGGGCGATCGCCAGTCGAACCTCCACCGAAACCCATCGGGAGCTCTGTCATGACCGCGACCCCAGACACCATCCATCACCCGGGAAACGGAGCGGCGGAGCAGGCTTCGGCTGCATCCGGGACCGCGGCCGTCGAGGTCTCCACCGTGGTCGAGTCACTCACCGGAGTCTTCGCCGGGCCGATCCGCGGTCTGGCCTTCCGGACCCCGACCGAGCGAGGTCTGACCGACGAGCGCGGCAGCTTCCGCTACCGGCAGGGCGAATCTGTGACGTTCCTGGTCGGCGGCCTGGTCCTCGGCAATGCGGTGGGCGCACCGCGGGTGAACCTGGCCCAACTGGTCAACCGGGTGGACGGCAAGATGGAGCGGCTCCGCGATCCCATCGTCACCAACCTCGCCCGTCTCGTGCACACTCTGGATCACGACGGAACAGTGGAGTCGGGGGTCACCATCGCGCCCGCTGTCCACGAAGTCGTGGGGCCCATGGTCCTCAACTTCAACCAGGCAGACACCGACGCTGCTGACGTGGCACCTTCGGCTGACGAGTCCGGAACCGCAACCCGGATGGTGTCCTTCAGCGGCGATCGATCCGCTGCGTTCGCCGCCGACCCGGCCGTCGTCGCCCTGCTGGACACGCTGAACGCAACCGAAGGCGCCTTCAGTGGCAACTCTCCCCGCTCCCTGCAGAACGCGGCAGCATCCCGTAATGAGCTGCGCCGCAACATCCGCGGCATCATCAAGGCGACCGATGTGCAGATCCCGCTGCGAGACGGCTCCTACGTGTGTGCCGATGTCTTCCGACCGGACGACGGCAGCCAGCACCCGGTCGTCATGAACCAGGGCTTCTACGGCAAAGCGTTCGACCACGGCTGCATCGGGAATGCTGCCGACGCCGAGCGCAAGGAGATACTCGAGGACCGCTACTTCTCCGGCAACCCGGACGGCCTGCAGTACGAGAACCACGAAAGTGTCGACTCCTCGGTGTGGGTGCCCGAGGGCTACGTGTGCATCCGTGTCGACGCGCGCGGGGTCGGCAACAGCCCCGGCCTGCAAGCCCCCTTCAGCGTGCAGCAGGCCGAGGACTACTACGACGCCATCGAGTGGGCCGGCACCCAGGACTTCTCGAACGGGAACGTCGGCCTGTGGGGAATGTCGTACCTGGCCATCACCCAGCACACCGTCGCCAGCCTGCAGCCACCACACCTCAAGGCCATGGTCGCCATCGGTACCGATGCCGACCTCTACAACGAAGCCTTCTACGGTGGCGGCCTCTACGGTGAGGGATTCTGGGGCTGGTGGCGAAAGGCCATGGCAGGCACCAACTTCACCGGCGAACGGCAGGAGACCGACTGGATGGCGCAGATGCTGGCCACTCCGTTCAACGACCCGGCAGCCTACGGCGCCCAGGGCTCGATCTTCATGCGCCCCGAGCTGGAGAAGGCCACAGCCCCCGTGTGGATCGTCGGCCCGCAGACGGGTGTGGTGATCCACCAGCTCGGCAGCAGCGAAACCTTCCTGCGTTCCACCGGCGCTCAAGCCAAGCGGTTCGACTTCGTGGACGCCTGGTTCACCCACAGCTACCAGCAGTCCACGATCGCCGAGCACCAGCAGTTCTTCGACCACTGGCTGGGCGGTGCGGACAACGCAATCATGGACGCGGCCCCCGTCCGGGTTCAGGTCAGGACCGGCAACGGCGGGCACTTCGTCTCCGAGGAGTCCGAATGGCCGATCGCCCGGACCACCTATCCCCGTTGGTATCTCGACGCGACCCCGTCGGACTGGAGCGGCGACGACCGCCGGCAGGACTTCCTGCGCATCACCACCGAGGCGCCGACTGCCGCAGCGAGCGCGGACTACGACGCCCACCTGGACATCGGCCGACCGTCCATGGCACCGGTCGGATCGATCGGCGGAACACCTCGCTGGTCCACCGGTGTCTCGTTCATCAGCGACCCCATGACGCAGGACCTGGTGCTCGCCGGCTACCTGAAGGTAGGGCTGTGGGTGTCCTCCACCAGCGCCGACATGGATGCGTTCGTGTCGTTGCGTGTGCTCGATGAGAACGACCGCGAGATCCGCTACGAATCCCTGGTCCCCCCTGTCGACCCGTCCAGCATCCACCCGGTCGGCCACGGGTTGCTGAAGGTGTCGCACCGCAAGCTCGACGAGTCGCGATCCACCGACTACTGGCCGGTGCACACCCACCTGGAAGCAGACCACCGACCGCTGACACCTGATGAGATCGTGGCCGTCGAGATCGGTCTCAACCCGAGCAGCGCCCTGATCCGCAAGGGATGCCGGCTCAGGATCGATGTGCAGCCCTACTCAGCCGCCGGGGTGCCGGCCCGCGCCTACGACGAGAGCTACCACGTCGGGGCCAGGAACACCGTGTACACCGGTCCCGAGTATCCGAGCTATCTGCAATTGCCGATCGTGCCGAACCGATGAGCACCACGGCCGCCGCCACCACGCCACGCCAGGGCGCATCGCGTAGCCCGATCGAACCCGCCCACCAGGAGATGAACACGATGGTTGCCACTTACGTCGAGCACGACACCGACCGAACCGTCCAGGTGATCCTGGAGAAGGTGCGGGCTCTCGGTCCCACGCTCCGTCAGCGAGCACCGGAGGCGGAGCAAGCCGGCAGGCACTCCGATGAAACCATCGCGGATCTGGACGCGACCGGCGTCTTCGACATCGGCAGCCCAGCGGAGTACGCCGGGACTGAGCTGACCGTCCGTCAGCAACTGGACGTCGTCACCGAGGTGGCGAAATGGGACGGGTCGGCCGGATGGACCGTGTGGGTCGGGGCTTCGACGAACTGGATCCCGGCCGGATCGGGTGCACGTGTTGTCGAAGAGGTCTACGGCCACCCGTGGGTCGGCCCGCGGGTCGCCGGCTCGAGCCATTTCCCCGCCACTCGCGGGCGGGTGGAGCGAGTCCAGGGAGGATGGCTGATCTCCGGCGGACCATGGACCTTCGGCAGCGACTCACTGTGGGCGCCGTACACCAACCTGGGCTGCATCGCCGATGAAGGCGACGGCCAGTACCTGGTCGGCGTGCAGGTTCCGCGGGACGAGCTGGAGTTCCTGGACGATTGGAAGGTCGCCGGCATGCGCGCGACCGGCAGCGTCTCCTGCAAGCTGGCCAAGGGTGAGCTGTTCGTCCCCGAGTACCGAGGCGTGGATTTCCGCGACGTGACGGGCCAGAAGCTGGACAACGGTCTGCGGGGCTCGATCTGGAAGGCACCGACGCTCGGATGGGCGTTCAGCCTGATGGCCGGCATGTCGATCGGCATCGCACAGGGTGCACTGGATCGGTTCCTGGAACGCTCCGACGGGCGACCGATCCGCGGCACCACCTACAAGAACCAGCTCGAAGCGCCCTTGACGCACCTGATGCTCTCCGAGGTGCACTCCAAGATCCAGTCGGCCACGCTCATGGCGGAGGCGAACGCGGCCGAGACAGACCGACTCGGCGAGCTGGCCGCTGCCGGTACTCCGGCCGATCCGGAGTACCTGCAGAAGTTCAGCGCCCGGGTCCTGGTCGAGACCGCGTACTGCGCGAAGTGGTGTGCGGAAGCGATCGAGTTGCTGCAACGCAACTCCGGGTCGACCGCCATCATGGACTTCGAACCGATCCAGCGGTCCTGGCGCGATGCTCGCATCATCACCCTGCACGGTGCGCTGAATCTGGAGGCACTGTCGGAGAACTACGGCCGACTGATGGCCAGGCTCGCACCGCACAACTTCGCCGGCATCACCACACTCGACCGATTCGCCCCGACACCGGTGACCAAGGTCAGCTGACCAACCGCACCCAACTGGACACTCCCTCCCCGAGATGCAAGGAATCCCAGCATGATCGAGCACGACAAGGCCGCCATCATCGAAGCGCTCAACCTGTATGCGTTCGCTCTGGATGCCCGCCAGTGGGACCTGTTCGACCTGGTGTTCACCCAGGACGTGCGGGCAGAGTTCGGCCCGGCCGGCACCGGGTGGCGCGACCTGACGGCATTCAAGCAAGGATTCGCAGAGTTCCACGACACCCTCGACAGCCACCAGCACACGATGTTGGGGCAGCTCGTCACCGTCGACGGCGACACCGCCCACGCCTTCAGCTACGGCAACTGGCTGCTCGTCCGACATGCTGCCGACGGTGGCCCCACCTGGACCGGAACCGGCTGGTACGACGACGTTCTCATCCGAACCGAACAAGGCTGGCGCATCTCACACCGGGTCTGCAAGCTGCAGTCCTGGTCGGGTAATCCGCGCGTGCCCGAACCCATCGGCACCCAGAACCCCGACATGCAGATGAACGTGCTCCACGACTTCGCCGCCGATGGTCGGATTGCTTTCCTCGATGCCGTCAAGGCTCGGGGGGGTTTCGGCGCCACCACCTGACCTGCCGCACTGACCTTCGGTTCACCACGCGCCGGCACAAGGCTGCGCCACAGCGGATTTCGCCCTGGACGACTGGATGCGCCGCAGAAGTCGCTGTCTGTTTCGCTGCAGTTCGTGCCGTCCTCCCGACTCTCAGGAACGGGACCAGCACCACCTGTATGCCGCTGCTCACACCAGCGCCCCAGCGCTCTCGGCTGCGCACACCCGGACGGCATCCATCCGCCCGCGTGTGCAGCAGGCGTTCAGCACCACCACCTCGACGTGACCCCACAATGACGCGGAGATCCTCATGTCCACAGCAGTCGTGCACACGAAGCAACCGAGGAAGGCCGCCGTCGCCGCCTGGGCCGGCAGTTCGCTGGAGTACTACGACTTCTTCCTCTACGGGACCATCGCCGCTCTGGTCTTCCCGAAGATCTTCTTCGACCCGTCCGATCCCACCACTGCCACCCTGGCTTCGTTGGCCACCTTCGGCGCCGGTTACCTCGCCCGGCCGGTCGGATCGCTGCTGCTGGGCCACATCGGCGACAAGGTGGGTCGCAAGAAGGTCCTGGTTGGCACCTTGCTGCTGATGGGCATCTCCACGTTCCTGATCGGCTGTCTTCCCACCTACGGCACCATCGGTATCTGGGCTCCGGCGTTGCTCGTTGTCCTGCGGTTGTTGCAGGGCCTGTCTGCTGCCGGCGAGCAGGCCGGCGCCAGCTCGATGTCGTTCGAACATGCACCCGATCACCGCCGCGGGTTCTTCACCTCATGGACCCTGTCCGGCACCGTCGGAGGCCAGGTCCTGGCAACTGCCGTGGTCCTCGTCCTGTCGGCAAACCTCTCCCCCGCCCAGCTGCTCAGCTGGGGTTGGCGGATCCCGTTCTGGCTGAGCGCAGTCGTCGTCCTCGTCGGCTTCCTGATCCGCCGCCGACTCGCCGAGACACCCGCCTTCGAGGTGCAGGCCGAGAAAGGAAAGGTCGCCGCAGTTCCCCTGAAGGTGCTGTTTCGCGACCACCGCAGAGGCCTGGTGCGAGTGTTCTTCGCCGCCTTCATCGGCTCCGTCGGAACCCTGTTCAACGTCTTCGGCCTGGCTTTCGCCACCGGACCCGCCTACGGGAACGGCATCAGCATCACCAGCATGCTGTGGCTGTCACTGGTCTCGAACTTCGTGGCGATCTTCACCATCCCGCTGTTCGGCGGGCTGTCCGACCGGATAGGGCGCAAGAAGATCTTCATCACCGGGATCGCGGGATCCGCAGTGTCACTGTCCGTCTTCTTCTGGGCCATCACCACCGGAAGCCTGCCCCTGGTGTTCATCACCGGCATCGTCTTCAACGGTCTGACTTTCGCCATGGTCAACGCAGCTTGGCCCGCCACCTACGCCGAGATCTTCCCGACCAGGGTCCGGTTGTCCGGCATCGCGGTCGGCACCCAGTTCGCGTTCCCGCTGGCGGGCTTCACCCCGACGATCGCGGTTGCCCTCGCCGGCGGATCCGCGAATGGCTGGGCGGCCGCCGCAGGCCTCGGTGCAGTGATTTGCTTGATCGCTGGAATCTCAGTGGCTCTCGGCCGGGAGACGTTCGCAACGCCCGCAGCAGAGCTCGGCACACACCGCCCCCTCGCGGAGACGTCAACCCCAGCCGCGCACCCCGCGGCTCCCGAAAATTTCGAGGCCATCGCTCGTCAGATCGAGGGATCCCGAGCGCCCGACGCTCGTGTCACCCCTGAGACGCACCGGGCCTCCGGAAGTCCAACAGGATTGCTTGACTGAGTAATCACTCTCTTATACTGTTGGATCATGGCCAGACCACGAAGTGAGGACCGCCGCAACGCCATCCTGGGAGCGGCGAGCCGGGTCGTGGCCACTGAAGGGCTCGGCGCGTCCACGTCAGGGATCGCCCGCGAAGCCGGCGTCTCGAACGGTTCGTTGTTCGTCTACTTCGAGACCAAGTCGGTCCTGCTGAACGAGCTCTACGTGTCCCTCAAGACCGAGATGGGGGCAATGGCAGTCGACGGGCTGCCCGACGGGAGTGATCCTCACGATCAGGTCCGTCACCTGTGGGACCAGTGGATGCGTTGGGCCACATCACATCCTGACAAGCGGCGTGCCCTCGCCCAACTAGCCGTCTCGGACGACATCACCGCTGAGAGTCGACAGGCCGCGCGTTCCGGGTTCGGTGGCATCGCAGAACTCCTGGACCGCTGCAGGCAACGCGGGCCGGTCCGTGACGCCCCGCTCGGGTTCCTGCTCGAAATCATGAACGCGATGGCCGACGCGACTGTCGATGCCATCCAGCGGCACCCCGACCACGCCGAGGAGTACAGCCGGATCGCGTTCGACGCTCTCTGGCGCGTCCTGGGCTGACGCACTCCACCCGCTGACCGAAACCCCACAGAACGACAAGGACCCATCATGACCACCCCTGCAGCAAGATCTCCCAATGACAAGGCGTGGATCATCACCGGGCCGACGTCCGGCATCGGCCACCGCACCGCTCTGCAGCTGGCGAAGCACGGAACAGTCGTCCTGGTCGGACGCAGCACGAACAAACTCAACGAAGTTCAACAGGAGATCCTCGCCGCAGGAGGGCGCGCCATCAGCGTTGTGTGCGACCTGGGCGACATCTCCAGCGTCCGTCGGGCCGCCGCCGACATCGTCGCGCTGGGCCTGCCGATCGCGGGCCTGCTCAACAACGCCGGCACTTCACCGACAGTCCCGTTCCGGTCACCCCAGGGCTGGGACGGCACCTACGCCACCAACCATCTGGGCCCCTTCGCCTTCACCGAAGCACTCCTCCCCCATCTTCCCGATCACGCCCAGGTGCTGTTCATCGCGTCAGCCGTCGAAGACCCCAATCGCGGACCAGCCAGGATGGCAGGCTTCCGGGGCGCCCGGTACATCTCCACTGAGGCCAGCAGCAGAGGCGTATGGCTCTCGCCCGGCGGATCGAAGCTCCCCGGCGCAGACGCCTATGCCACCTCGAAGCAAGGCAATCTCGCCACCGCCCTCGCCTTTGCCCGTGAGAACCCACGACTGCGCATCAACGCTGTCGAGCCCGGCTTCAGCCCCGGCTCCAACCTCGGTCGGGACGCCAACATCGCAATCCGCCTGCTGTCGAAGTGCGTGCTCTCACCCATCGCGCCGCTCGTGAAGTACTGGAGCACCCCCAAACGTGCTGCGCGGGTCATCACTTCGATCCTTGTCGCAGACAGCACTGCGAGCGGTGTCTACTTCGACGAGAAGGGCCGGCCCATGACCGGATCCGACCAGGTGAGCGATCCCGCTTTCCAGGACCGAGTGGTCAGCGAGACACGCGCCCTGCTCGGCACCCTCGAGTCGAACTGACCGATTGGCACAGCAGCCGGACTGCCCGGGGCCACCCGGGCCAGTCATCACAAGCTCCCCGTGCAGATCCGGGCTCTTGCAGCACCCCACGGCCCCTCTGTCGGGTCACCGTCAGTGTCCTTGCTCTCCCAGGACAGCTTCGACGTCCCTCAGACCGAACCAGCCCTGAGCTGCGGCTCTCGCCGATTCGGTCAGCGAGGTATAGGGATACGGCGTGCCCCCGGCGCGACGGATCGTCCGGTCAAGGAAGTCACGGACGAGCCAGACGTCCTGTGGTGCAGCCCCGGAGACGCCCAAGGCCGACTGCACGCGCTCGAGGCTCATACCGAGGGCGTTCGCGATGGCGTCAGCGGACAACCCGGACAGCTCTGTGTTGCTGTGGAGTTCAGCACGCGTCGCCTCGCTCTGGTTGCGGTTCAACGACATCAGAGGTGCCCTTTCGACGCCGACAGAAGCTCGGATGATGAGGCGGTCTGCTTCCTGCATGCTGACGCCACCTGCTGCAGGCTGTGGATCCAGGTCTGCACCTGAGCAGCAGATGCTCCGGGTGACATCCCGGTCATTCGCAGTGCCATCGGCGGCAAATCCGGGCCCGTCTCCAGCAGGACCACGACGGTGGTCAGATCGTAGGTCCGGCCGGGGATCAGTTCCGGGGTGAAGTGCGCAGCGAGTTCGGACGTCGCCTGCCGTACAGCACGCTCCTGTCGGGGCAGTCTGTCGGACTGTTCGAACGCCGACAGCAACGCCTCGTGCCGTTGCAGTGCTTCGGGTGTCGCGGTCAGCAGGGAGTAGCCGCGGGTCTTCACCGCTGCCAGCAGCGCTTCGTTGAGCGCACGACGGTCCGGGTCCGCGTCCGGAGCTCGAAGGAGCCACTCCTGGATGTCTGATTCCGCAGCCTGGGCCATGAAGACAGCACCGAAGGGCGGGATGAGAGGTTGCCGGTGACCGAGCGGGAAGGACTCGGCCACGGTGCTGGCATTGGCGGCCAGCACTTGCACTGCGTCCCATCGGATCTGAGCCAGCACGCTGCAGTTGACAGCGAAAAGTTCGGCCAGTTCCTCCACCTGCGAACGGACCGACTCGGCGAACTGTGCGGCCTGGATCAGTTCCGGACCGGGTGCAGCGACGAACGAGCCTGGCGAGAATCGTCCGTAACCGCCCTGGAAGAACAGCAGCGGGAGAGTCGAACGCTGCACCGCGAACTCGTGCACCAGCCCCAGAACGACGAAGTGATCACCGGCTTCACGGATCTCCGCGTAGGTGCACTCGATCCAGGACACGGCCCCATCGAGGACCGGAGACCCGAGCGGACCAGGACGCCACTGCACACCGTCGAACTTCGCCGCCCCGCCGGTAGCCAACTGGCGGCACAGCGGTTCCTGATCCGAAGCGAAGACGTTGATGCAGAACGCCGGTGCGTTCCGCAGGATGGCGAAGCTGGCCGAGGTCTTCGTCGGGAAGAACGCGACCAGCGGCGGATCCATCGACACCGAAGAGAAGGTGCCGACGACCATGCCGGCCGGATTGCCGTCCTCGCCGATGGCCGTCACGACAGCCACACCGGTCGGGTAGTGACCCAGCGTCTCTCGGAACAGCCCCGCGTCGAATGCTGTCGTCATGTCGGCCTCCGTTGCCCTAAACCATGCGAATGGTTACGATGTTATCGTAGCCGCGAGGGCGCGACCAGAGCCAACCTGAACCCGGAGGGAGCGACCATGACTGTTGTCGTACCCGCGGGCGCCCGCGCCTCGGTCGATGACGGATCCGGTCGGTTCGAATTCCTGGTGGTCGGCGCGGGACCAGTCGGCCTCACCACCGCGATGCTGCTGGGCCGCAGAGGTCATCGCGTTCTGGTGGTGGAGCGGTGGCCTGTTCGCTACCCGCTGCCCCGGGCCTGCACGATCGATCACGAAGCACTCCGAATCCTGCAG